>NZ_JASXTA010000009.1:0-292626 GCF_032290525.1 Bradyrhizobium cosmicum
CCCAGCCAGCATGGTGAATCAGAAATACACTGATTTGGGAATCCCAAATCGATTCAGACTAAACTCATCCCGCTTTAATCCCTTACCCGCATCAACAGCCCCAGTCCCGCGACGAAGAACACCACCAGCACGGCCATGCCGGCCTTCTGGCTCGCCGTCACGGCGGTGATCGTGCCGATCAGCAGCGGGCCGATGAAGGACGTCACCTTCCCGGTCAGTGCGAACAGGCCGAAATACTGCGCAATGCGATCCTTCGGCGCGAGACGGATCAGCAGCGTGCGCGAGGCGGCTTGCAGCGGGCCGCCGGCCGCGCCGATGAGACAACCCAGCACCAGATAGGCGCGCTCGCCGGCGCTCGAGAACAGCGGAGCGCCCGGCAGCGGAGCTGCGACCTTGACGAACAGCACGCTGTCCTTGTCGACGAGAAGGATCGCCGCCACTGCGAGCAGGAGGAGCAGTAGGCTGCCGGCGATGACGCGCCTCGGCCCCAGGGAGTCGTCGAGCTTGCCGCCGAACCATGCGCCGAACGTGCCGGCGATCGCGAGCATGATGCCGAAGGTGCCGATCTGGAGCGTGTGCCAGCCGAAAGTGCCGGCGGCATAGATGCCGCCGAAGGCGAACAGCGACACAAGGCCGTCCGTGTAGATCATGTTGGCGAGCAGAAACGCCGCGAGCGATTTCTGCTGCGGCAAGCTCCTGATCGATTGCTTCAGCTCCGACAGGCCTTCGTGCAGCGCCGCGCGCACCGGGCGCTTCGCGGGATAGTCCGGCGTGAACAGAAATAGCGGCGTCACGAAGATGATGAACCACAGCCCCGTCAGCGGTCCCACGATGCGATCGCCCTGATGGCTGACGGGATCGAGCCCGAACAGCGGCTTGAAGCCGAGCAGGGTTCGGCCGGTCTCGGGATTGGCGGCGAGGAAGCCGAGCACGATGATCAGGCTGACGATGCCGCCGATATAACCAGTGGCCCAGCCGGTGCCGGAGAGCCGGCCGATGCGCTCCGGCGGGACCAGGGTCGGCATCATCGCGTTGTTGAAGACGGTGGCAAATTCCGCTCCGACGCTGGCGAGCGCAACCGCCAGCAACAGAGGGGGAATGATGGAGGGATCACCGGGCCTGCCGATCCACAGCGTACAGGCCGCCAGCACCAGCAGCGTCCCAAACCCTGCAATCCATGGCTTCCTGCGACCTGACGCATCGGCGATGGCCCCTAACAGCGGCGACATCAGCGCGATCGCAAGACCGGCCGCGGCCATCGCAAACCCCCACAGCGACTGGCCGGTGGCGGGATTTGGCGCGATGCTGGTGGCGAAATAGGGCGCAAAGACGAAGGTCGTGATCAACGTGAAATAGGGCTGCGCGGCCCAGTCGAAGAAGATCCAGCTGACGACGGCTGCGCGCGGCGGATAGGTCCGCTGCGCGACGGCCATGAGCGCATCCGGGGCGATCGTCGTCATTCCGCAGTCCTCTTCACGAACAGTTTTGCCTGTCTTGGGGCAAACCGTATAGCATTGAAGCGACGCGTGTGAACGGGCCAGAGGCCACGACGGAAGCTTGATGATGTCGTCATATTCGACACGGCGGGCATTTTTCGCCTTCATTGCCGTTCTGGCGCTTGGTCTTGCGCCTGCCACCGCACAGGATGCGCGACGGGCCTATGCCCCACCCGCGCTCGACACGGTGCATGCCGTCTCCGCCGAGCACGGCATGGTGGTCGCGCAGGAGAAGATTTCTGCGCAAGTCGGCGCCGACATCCTGCGCCGCGGCGGCAATGCCGTCGATGCCGCGGTCGCGACCGGCTTTGCGATGGCCGTGACCTATCCGCGCGCCGGCAATATCGGCGGCGGCGGCTTCATGGTGATCCACTCGGCCCAACGCAACGAAGACATCACGATCGACTATCGCGAGACCGCGCCGGCTGCGACCACGGCGCAAATCTTTCTCGGACCCGACGGTAAGCCTGATCCGGCGAAGTCGCGGGATTCCGCACTCGGTGTCGGCGTGCCCGGCACCGTCGCGGGTCTCGCACTTGCGCTGGAGAAGCACGGCTCGGGCAGGTTCACGCTGGCGCAACTGATCGAGCCGGCCATCGCGCTTGCCCGCGACGGCTTTATCGTCACCGACGACATCGCCGACACCTTGCCGGGCTGGCATCGACGGCTCGCGCGCTGGCCCTCCTCGGCCAAGATATTCTCCCGGCCCGATGGCACGCCGCTTGGCGAAGGCGACAGGCTGGTGCAGAGCGATCTCGCCGAGACGCTGTCGAATGTCGCGGCGCAAGGTCGGCGCGGCTTCTACGAGGGACCGGTTGCGGACAAGCTCGCCAAGGCCATCTCCGATGCCGGCGGCATCATGACGCCAGCCGATCTGAAATCCTATCAGCCGGTGATCCGCGCACCGGTACGCGGCGCCTATCGCGGCTACGACATCGTCTCGATGCCGCTGCCTTCCTCCGGCGGCGTGGTGCTGGTGGAGACGCTCAATATCCTCGAAGGGTTTCAGCTCGCCGACCTGAAGCAGGGTTCGCCGGCATCGCTGCATCTGCTGATCGAAGCCATGAAGCGAGCCTATGCGGACCGTGCGCGCTATCTCGGCGATCCCGCCTTCGTCAACGCACCAACAGAGACGCTCACCGCGAAGGACTACGCCGCCAAGCTGCGCGCCGGTATCTCCACCGATCGCGCCACGCCGTCGAAGCAGCTCGCGTCCGCTCCTGCCGCGCCGCGCGAGGGCACCAACACCACGCATTTCTCCGTCGTCGATAGCAGCGGCAACGCGGTCAGCAACACCACCACGCTGAACTTCAGCTATGGCGTCGGCCTCGTTGCCGATGGCACCGGCGTGCTGCTCAACAACGAACTCGACGATTTCACCGCGGCCGTCGGCGCTTCCAATGCCTACGGCCTGGTCGGCTTCGAGCCCAATCTGCCTGGACCCGGCAAGCGGCCGCTTTCGTCGATGTCGCCGACCATCGTGCTGAAGGACGGCAAGCCGGTGCTGGTGACGGGCTCGCCCGGCGGCAGCCGCATCATCTCGACGGTGCTCCAGGTGATCGTCAACGTGCTCGATTACAAGATGGATGTGGCCGCCGCCGTCGCAGCGCCACGGCTGCATCATCAATGGCTGCCGGACGAGGTCCGCGTCGAGCGCGGCTTTCCCGACGATGTGCTGTCCCAACTGAAGGCGATGGATCACGTGATCGTAGAGCCGATGGGACAGACGTCAGCCAATTCGATTCTCGTGACGGCGACCGGACCGCTCGGCGCGCCCGATCCACGCACGCGGGGCGCGGAAGCCGCGGGACAGTAGCCTCGCCGAGGCGGTGAGGAAACTTACCGCCCCACCTGATACGGCCCGCCCTTTTCCAACGCGCGCGCGTAGGCCGGCCGCGCGTGGATGCGCTCCAGGAACGCCATCGCCTTGGGGTGGCCCAGCTCGAGCCCGCCACGCGCTTGCGCGGCTTCGAGCGGGAAGCTCATCTGGATGTCGGCCGCAGTGAACTCGTTGCCGGCAAACCACTCGCTCTTCGCAAGCTCGCCTTCCCAATAATCCATGTGCTGCTTGAGCTGCGGATTGACCAGCGCGGTCAGCGCCTGATTCGAGACCTTGCGCACCAACGGGCGCAGCAGCGCCGGCGCGCGCTTCGGCATCAACGTGAACAGCAGCTTCAGCAGCAGCGGCGACATCGCGGACCCTTCCGCATAGTGCAGCCAGTAAGTGAAACGCAGCCGCTCCGGCGTGTTCGGCGGGGGGATCAGCCGGCCGTTGCCGTAGGTCGCGATGAGATATTCGATGATCGCGCCGGATTCGGCGATGGTGTTGCCGTTGTCGGTGATGACGGGCGACTTGCCGAGCGGATGGATGGCGTACAGCTCCTTGGGCGCGCGCATGTCCGGCTGGCGCTGGTAGCGCACGATCTCGTAGGGCACGCCCAACTCCTCGAGCAGCCACAGCACGCGCTGCGAGCGGGAATTGTTGAGGTGGTGAACGGTCAGCATCGCGTGGTCCTTAGGGCTGCGGGTCGGTCGGCCGCGTGTTTCGTGCCAGCCCGGGAACGCAATGTCGAGCGCTCCGGTCGATTATTTTTACCCGGGCATATTGACGTTGACAATTTACCCGGGTATTAAATTGCCGACCTCATCAATATGGCAATGATTCCGATGCAGAAGACTTTCACCGCCTTCCAGGGCCAGCGCCGCCTGGCGTCGGGACCGGCAGGAGAGGTCGCACTGGTGGTCAAGCGGATGCCATCGCGGCCGGACGAACCCATCATCATCTTCGAGGACAGCACGGGCCGGTCGATCGACTTCGATCTGCGCGGCGGGGATCGCGAGGTGCTGGCGCGGCTGGCGACGCTGATGCCACCGCTGCCGGCCGAGACGGCTGAATCGCCGGCCGAGCCGCGCGGCCGCGGCCGGCCGAAGTTGGGCGTGGTCGCACGGGAGGTGACACTGCTGCCGCGACATTGGGAGTGGCTCAACGCGCAACCGGGCGGCGCCTCGGTCGCGCTGCGAAAGCTCGTTGAAGAAGCCAGGCGCGCAAGCGGCGACAGGGATCGCGAGCGGCAGGCGCGCGATGCGGCCTATCACTTCATGTCGACCATGGCCGGCAACCTGCCGCAGTTCGAGGAGGCCTCCCGTGCGCTGTTTGCAGATGACCGGCGACGCTTCACCGGACTGATCGCGGACTGGCCGACCGACATCCGCGACCACATCGTCAAGCTCGCCTACAGCGACCGCGCTTAAGGCGCGATCTCTCATACCCCCATCGACGGCCAAGCCGCACGCTCCTCGCGCGGCGACGGCTTCGCACGCTCCAATGAAAGGCCAAGCCATGTCCGCTCCAAAGCCGCTCTGGACGACGTTTCTCCGCTTCCTTGCCCCGCTGGTGCTGAGCAACGCGCTGCAATCGCTGTTCGGGACGATCAGCAACGTCTATCTCGGCCAGATGATCGGCGTCGACGCGCTCGCCGCGGTATCTGCGTTCTTCCCGGTGATGTTCTTCCTGTTCGCCTTCGTCATGGGCCTGAGCACCGGCGCCACCGTGCTGATCGGGCAGGCGTATGGCGCGGGCGAACTCGGCAGGATCAAGAGCGTCGCGGGCACGACGCTCGGGATCGGCCTGCTGCTCTCGCTTTCTGTTGCAACGGCCGGCGGCCTCTTCAGCCGGCAATTGATGATGGCGCTCGCGACGCCGGCGGACATCCTCGACCAGGCCGGAGCCTATGCGCGGATCACGTTATTGACGATGCCGCTCGGCTTCGTTTTCCTGCTGATGACAGCGATGATCCGCGGCGTCGGCGACGCACTGACGCCGCTGTTGGCGCTGGCCTTGTCGACCACGATCGGCCTGATCCTGACGCCAATGCTGATCCGCGGCGTGTTCGGATTGCCTGCGGCCGGCGTCACCAGTCCGGCATGGGCTGCTGCGATTGCCAACATAGTGACGCTGCTCGTGCTGGCCGTCTATCTGAGGCGGAAGCAACACGCGCTGGCTCCGGACGCCGCACTGCTGCGTCATCTGCGCCTCAATCGCGCCGTGCTCGGAAAAGTCCTCGGCATCGGGTTGCCGAGTGCAATCGGCATGGTGGTGATGGCGATCGCCGAGCTGGTGCTGCTCGGCCTCGTCAACGGCTATGGATCCGAGGCCGCCGCCGCTTATGGTGCGGTCAACCAGGTGATGGGCGCAGTTCACGGCGATGTCGATTTCGATCGCGGTCTCGATCCTCGGCGCGCAGGCGATCGGCGGCGGTGACAGGGCGCGGCTCGACGCAATCGTGCGCACCGGCCTCGTGTTCAACATCGTGCTGACCGGCGGCCTGGTGGGGCTGATCTACCTGGCGCCGCGCGCCGTGCTCGGCGTCTTCATCACTGACGGCACCGTGCTCGAACTCGCGAAAGGGCTACTCCATATCGCCTTGTGGAGCTCCGTGCCGTTCGGCCTCGCCACGGTATTTTCGGGCGCAATGCGCGCGGCGGGTGTCGCCTTCACGCCGATGCTGCTCTCGATCTTCGCGATTGTCGCGATCGAACTTCCTGCCGCTGTGATCCTGAGCCGCGCCATCGGCCTTGGGGGCGTGTGGGCTGCCTATCCGATCGTGTTCTGCGCCATGTTCATTTTGCAGATGGGCTATTACCTCCTGGTGTGGCGCAAGCGCGCGATCCGGCGTCTGATCTGACGGAATCCTCAAGGTATTATGATCATCATTAAACGGTGGACCTGTGGCGCGCCCTGCGCCACAATGGGCGAAAAGCGCCTTCAGGGAGAACGATTTTGGCCCGCACAGCCCCGCAGTTCCTGTTCGATTTCGGCAGCCCGAACGCCTATCTCAGCCATCTGGCGATCCCGGCGATCGAGCAACGCATCGGCGTCAAATTCGAGTACGTGCCGATTCTGCTCGGCGGCATCTTCAAATCGACCAACAACAAATCGCCGGCCGAGACGCTCGCAGGCGTCAAGAACAAGCCCGAATTTCAGGCGATCGAGACCGAGCGCTTCGTCAAGCGCTTCAAGGTCCAGCCTTACGTGTCCAATCCGCACTTTCCGGTCAACACGCTGAACCTGATGCGGACGGCGATTGCGGCGCAGCTCGAAGGCGTGTTCGAGAAATACGTCGAGGCCGCCTTCCACCATATGTGGCGCGAGCCGAAGAAGATGGATGATCTGGACGTTGCGGCAAAGGCGCTGGCGTCCTCCGGTCTCGATGCTCAAAAGCTGTTCGCCCGCGCCCAGGAGCCGGAAGTGAAGGGCAGACTGATCAAGAACACCGAGGAGGCGGTCGCCCGCGGCGCGTTCGGATCACCGACCTTTTTCGTCGGCAACGAGATGTTCTTCGGCAAGGAGCAGCTGCGCGAGGTCGAGGAGATGATGCTGAAAGGGGGCGAATAGCGAGTGGGCGAATAGCGAGTCGTGAAATTGTGACTCGTCATTTGCGGCCTCTCGCCCTATTCGCTATTCCCTACTCGCCATTCGCCTCGTTCAGCGGAGCTCTACAATGCGTATCCTCGTGGTCGGCGCCGGCGCCATCGGCGGCTATTTTGGCGGCAGGCTGTTGCAGGCCGGCCGCGACGTCACCTTCCTGGTCCGGGCGCGGCGCGCCAGTGAGCTTGCCAGCGCCGGCCTCGTCATCAAGAGCCCGAATGGTGACGTGACGCTGAAGGACCCGCCGCGGGTCGAGGCCGACAAGCTCAAGGACAAGTTCGACGTCGTGCTGCTCAGCTGCAAGGCGTTCGACCTCGACGACGCCATGAAATCCTTCGCGGCGGCGGTCGGGCCGAATACGGCGATCATTCCGATGCTCAACGGCATGAAGCATCTCGACATCCTCGACCAGAAATTCGGCGCCGAGCGCGTCCTCGGCGGCCTCTGCGCCATCGCCGCAACGCTCAACGAGAAGCGCGAGGTGGTGCAGCTGCAGCCGATGCAGTCGATCAATTACGGCGAGCGCGACGGCAAGCTGTCGGACCGGGTCAGGGCGATCGACGAGGCCTTCAAGAGAGGCATCAATGGCGCCGCCGCCAGCCAGAACATCATGCAGGACATGTGGGAGAAGTGGGTGTTCCTGTCCTCGCTCGCCGCAAGCACCAGCCTGATGCGAACCTCCGTCGGCAACATCCTCGCCGCCCCCGGCGGGCGGGATTTTCTGCTCGGCATGCTGGACGAGACCAGCGCAATCGCCACCGCGTCGGGCTACACGCCGGGCGGACCGTTCTTCGAGCGCGTGAAGGGCAATCTCACCACCGAGGGCTCGCCGATGACCGCCTCGATGTTCCGCGACGTCAAAGCCGGCCTGCCGGTCGAGGCCGATCACGTGATCGGCGACCTCATCGCGCGCGCCGATGCCGCCAAGGTCCCGGTGCCGAAGCTGCGCATCGCCTATACGCATTTGAAGGCGTATGAGAAGCAGCGGGCGGGGTAGGTAACCAGCCACACACTCGGTGTCGTCCCGGACAAGCGTAAGCGCAGATCCGGGACGACGGTGGGGTGCGCGGCTATTTGAAGTACGCGAGATAGTGCGAGACGGCGGTGATCTCCTCATCGCTCATGTGATAGGCGACATCGGCCATTGCAGCGCCACCCCCGCCGACGCGCTGGCTGCTCTTGTAGTCGTGCAGCGCCTTGATGAGGTATTCCTCGCGCTGGCCCGCGAGCCGCGCGACGGCCTTGGTGCCGGCAAAGCTATCGGTATGGCATGAGGCGCAGCGACGGCCGACGGCAACTTGCGCGCCCTTTTTCGACAGGTCCGGATCCCCGTCCTCCGCCGCCGTCGGCGGCGTCATCGCCGCGAAATAGGCGCCGAAATTGCGGATGTCCTCATTGGTGATCTCCTCGACGATCGGCTGCATCTGGTCATTCTTGCGCGATCCGGCACGGAAGAATACGAGCTGCCACTGGATGAACTGATCGGGCTGGCCGGCCAGCGAGGGGATGTTCTCGGTCTGCGAAATGCCGTTCTCACCGTGACAGCCGGAGCAGACCGCGGCCTTCTCCTTGATCGCGGCATTGTCGGCGGCACCTGCGGGGAGAGCGCCGAGCGCGAGGAACGCAACCGCGCTGATTGCGTGCGAGATAAGCTGCCGGCGCATGATAGAGATTCCGATCTGTCGAGTTCGTCATTCAGGCGCGTGCGAAGCACGAGCGAGAATCCATAACCCCGGTTCGGGGATATGGGTTCCGGACTTGGATGCAAGTGGCGCGCGATCCGGAACGGCAGCATTGGACCTTGAAATGAAAGAGGCTGCGGCACCTCTCGGCCACCGCAGCCTCCGTTTCTTCGTCGCGCTACTTCTTGCTGTAGCTGATGCGATAGATCGCGCCGGCCCAGTCGTCGGCGACGAGGATCGATCCGTCCTTGGCGAGGATGATGTCGTCGGGACGGCCGAGATAGTTCTGGTCGCCCTCGAGCCAGCCGGACGCGAACACCTCTTCCTTCGGGTTCTTGCCGTCAGGCCCGACGATCACGCGCACGATGCGCGCGCCCTGATATTTGTGCCTGTTCCAGGAGCCGTGCTCGGCGATCAGGATGTTGTTCTTGTACTCGGGCGGAAATTGGTCGCCGGTATAGAACTTCATGCCGAGCGGGGCGACATGTGCGCCGAGGTTCAGCACCGGCGGCGTGAACTCGGAGCATTTGTGGCCCATCGCGAACTTGTCGTCCGGCAAATTGCCCTGGTGACAATAGGGATAGCCGAAATGCTCGCCTATCTTGTTGATCATGTTCAGCTTGTCGCTCGGCTTATCGTCGCTGATCCAGTCGCGCGCATTCTCGGTGAACCAGAGCTTGCCGGTGCGCGGATCGACGTCGCCCCCGACCGAGTTGCGAACGCCGAGCGCCCAGATTTCGGCGTTGCCGGTCTTGGGATCGACGCGCCGGATCTGCGACACGCTGGTCGGCGGGATGCCGACGTTGAACGGTGGTCCGAACGGCAAGAAGAACCAGCCTTCCTTGTCGACCGCGATGTACTTCCAGCCATGCGCGGCATAGGACGGCATGTCGTCGTAGACGACCTTACCCTCGCCGGGATTGTCGAGCTTGTTCTCGACGTCGTCGTAGCGGATCAGCTTGTCGACCGCGATGACATAGAGCGCGCCGTCCTTGACGGCGAGACCGGTGGGCATGTTCAGCCCTTTCAGGATGGTCTTGACCTCCTTCTTTCCGTTGTTGTCCTTGATGGCATAGACGTTGCCGAGGCCGAACGAGCCGACGAACAGCGTGCCCTTGTCACCCCAGGCCATCTGCCGCGCGGCCAGCACGCCCGAGGCATAGACCTCGATCTTGAAGCCCGGCGGCAGCTTGATCTTCTTGACGATGTTGGCGAGCTCGGCGTCGGAAGCGCCGGTCGGCGGGCCCGATGGCGGCGCCAGGCCCTTCTGTGCCTCGGTCTCATCGCCGAGGAACCAGTCATCCGGTGGATGGGTCCAGAATTCCTTGGTGCCGGATTCGTATTTCTTCAGCGCCCGGTTCTTGTCCTGTTGTTGCGCATTGCCGGCGCTGGTTCCCGCAAGAAGGGCCACGGCTGCAAGCGCCAACACGGACCGATGGAACATTGATGTCATCGCGTCACTCCCCTAAGGCAGCCGTCAAAAGCTGCACGTTTATTTTGTTATGGCTCGTCGAGAGGCGAGGTTTGCTGTCCGTCGAAACGGCAGAGGCAAAAGGTTAGCACATCTGCGAGCGCTGAGAAGCGCGCTGCGCCTGCTGCAGTTGCGCTCAATAAAGATAAGGCGGATTTTCTCTGAGCGGCCTCCGCGGCGGCGACGACGCTCTCGCTGCAACGCGGAATCAAGATGGCGCGCGGCTCATTCGCGGACGGCGAGAGGGGCCGCCACACAAAGTGCGAAAACAACCCCATGCACAGTAGAACGGCTCATCCCGGTTGTCGAGCAAAACAGCAAACGCGGCGATTACGGGGCGACGGGGTAAGGTCCATCGTCGAATGGCGCATCGTGATAGCCTTTCGACCCGACCTTCCGAGCTAACGCGCTGCGAAAATCGCGGCCATCGCGCAGGCTGTTCAAAACATGGGCAAAGTCGAATTCGGGCCGCCAGCCCAGCTCACGCCGCGCGCGTTCGTTGACATAGACGCGGTCGATTTCGGGAAGGAGCCGCCAGCCGCGCGCGGCGTAGAGTTCCGCGCAATCCGGATAGAGCTCGCGCACGACACCCGCCGCGTCGCGCGCGAGCGCGGCGAGGTGGCGCGGCTCGAACGGGCTCGTGGCCGAGACGATGTAGCGGGCGAAGCCGATGTCAGGCGCGCGTTCGGCGGCGAGCAGATGGGCGCTCACCGCGTCCGCTATATCCAGCCGGCGATAGAGCAGCTCATTGGCCTGCGCGTTGTCCAGCGCGTAGGCCGACCGCATCGCCGGATCGTCGTCGTCCTCGGGAAAGAAGCGCGAGGTCCGCAGGACCACGACCGGCAGGCCGCGCTCGCGAAAGAACAGCTCGCACAGATGTTCCGCCATCAGCTTGGTGGTGCCGTAGATGTTCTTCGGCACCGGCGGCAGGTCCTCGGTGACCCACACCGCGGCCTGTCCGGCTTCCGGCCGGAGCTGCGAGCCGAACGCACTGGTGGTGCTGGTAAAGACGAAGCTGCGCACGCCTGTGGCGGTGGCCGACTCGAGCAGATTGAGCGTGCCGGTGACGTTGGTATCGACAAAATCCAGGCTGCTGTGGGTTGCCACATGCGGCTTGTGCAGCGTCGCGGTGTGGATCACGGCGGTGACGCCGTCCATCTGGCGCCGCACGAAGTCGGGATCGACGATCGAGCCGACAGCATCGGTGAAGGGCGATGGCTTGAGATCGACCCCGCGCAGAGCGGAACCCCGCGCCCGCAACGTCCTGATGATGGCCTCCCCGAGGTGGCCTGCGCTGCCGGTGACCAGAGTTGTCATGTGAGACCCAATTCAGCCGCCAGCGGCGTGGAAAACCACGATTCCGTCCGGATAGACTGGATGCTTGGGAGAAAATTGGAGCGGGCGAAGGGGCTCGAACCCTCGACCCCGACCTTGGCAAGGTCGTGCTCTACCACTGAGCTACACCCGCATCCTGTGTCGGTCGCATGACTGCGCCGGCAACGGCTGTCGTATGCCAAAAGCGGAGCGCGAATGCAACAGCTACCGGCGGCATAGATTCGGTTTCGGGAGCCCATCCAGGACCCCGATTCCGGCCGAACCGCCCGAAAATACCCCGGAACCGCCGAATCAGTCCCCATGGATTGAAATTCGGCCGTCCCGGCCCAATTTAGGAGCCGACCACAAGCATATGAATTGGCGGCGTGCTAAAGACCCGCCATTCCAGACATCAGACGAGGGGATCCCGTGACGATCATCGACCAGGGTAACGGAGCGGCGGGTCCCGCTGCGGCCGATCTGATCAAGGACACGACCACACAGTCCTTCGTGAAGGACGTCATCGAGGAATCGAAGCGCCAGCCGGTGCTGATCGACTTCTGGGCGGAGTGGTGCGGCCCCTGCAAGCAGCTCACCCCCCTGCTGGAAAAGGCGGTCAGGGCGGCCAAGGGCAAGGTCAAGCTGGTCAAGATGAACATCGACCAGCATCCGGCGATTCCGGGCCAGATGGGCATCCAGTCGATCCCGGCCGTGATCGCCTTCGTCAACGGCCAGCCGGCCGACGGCTTCATGGGCGCTGTGCCCGAGAGCCAGCTCAACGCCTTCATCGACAAGCTGACCAAGGGCGTCACCGCACCCGGCGAGCCGAATGTCGCCGAGATCCTGCAGGAGGCCGAGGCCGTGCTCGCCGAGGGCGATGCGGCCGCGGCCGCTCAAATCTATGCCGAAGTGCTGCAGCATGAATCGACCAACATCGCGGCGCTCGCCGGCCTTGCGAAGTGTTACGCCGTCTCCGGCGCGATGGAGCAGGCCAAGCAGACGCTGGCCATGGTGCCGGAATCCAAGCGCAACGACCCCGCGGTGAAGGCCGTGCAGACCGCGATCGATCTCGCCGAGCAGGCGGAGCAGCTCGGGCCCGTCGCCGAGCTCGAACAGAAAGTCGCCGCAAACCCGCTCGATCATCAGGCGCGATTCGACCTCGCCACCGCTCTCAACGCGCAAGGCAACCGCGCAGCCGCGACCGAGCAGCTGCTCGCGATCATCAAGCGCGACCGCAAATGGAACGACGACGGCGCCCGCAAGCAGCTCGTGCAGTTCTTCGAGGCCTGGGGCAGCACGGACGATGCAACCATCGAGGGACGCAAGCGCTTGTCGACGATCCTGTTTTCGTAAGCGCTATGAACTCACGCGGTTAGCGGGGACCAGATGCCGATCAACATCGAATATCGCGGCCCCGCCGACCTTCCGGAGATCATTCCGGTGTTTCCGCTGCCGGGCGCGCTGCTGCTGCCGCGCGGCCAGATGCCGCTCAACATCTTCGAGCCGCGCTATCTTTCGATGGTCGACGATTCCTTGCGCGACGGCCATCGCCTGATCGGCATGATCCAGCCTGATATCGCGCATTCGCCGAAAAATTCCGACAAGCCGGCACTGTTCCGCGTCGGCTGCGTCGGCCGCATCACCCAGCTCGCCGAATCCGGCGACGGCCGCTACATCCTCGAGCTCACCGGCGTCTCGCGCTTCAAGGTGGTCGAGGAGTTGGACGTGCTCACCGCCTACCGGCAGTGCAAGGTGGACTTCTTCGCCTTCGTCGACGACTTCACCGCGCGCATGGGTGAGGACGAAGTCGATCGCGAGGCGCTGCTTTCCGTGCTGGCCGACTTTTTGAAGGCGAACAATCTCAAGGTCGACTGGGAAGGCGTCGAGAGCGCGCCGAACGAAGCGCTGGTCAACGCGCTGGCGATGATGTCGCCCTATGGCCCGGCGGAAAAGCAGGCCATGCTGGAAGCACCCGACTTGAAAACCCGCGCCGAGATCCTGATCGCGGTGACCGAGATGGACCTCGCCAAGAAGCGCACCTCAGGCGATCCGCCGCTGCAGTGAGGGCCTGAACGCTCACGCAGCACAGACGGCTGCTTTAGCATCTCGCGGCAGCATTTTCGGGATGCCGGATGCAGGCACCGGCCGGCTGAAATAATAGCCTTGCGTTTCGGCGCACCCCTCTTCACGCAGGATGTCCAGCTGCTCTTTCGTTTCGACGCCTTCGGCGGTCGTGGTCTTGCTCAAGCTGACTGCGAAACGAACCACTGCTCGCGCGAGATGGTGCGCCTCTGCCTTCGCGCTGGTCAGTTCGCTGACGAAGCTGCGGTCGATCTTGATCTTGTCGAACGGGAATCTTTGCAGAAAACTCAGTGAAGAATAGCCGGTGCCGAAATCGTCCAGGGCGATTCGCACACCGAGCTGGCGCAGTTGAGCGAGGGCCGCGAATACAGCCTCGCTGTCGTGCATGATCACCGTCTCCGTAACTTCGAGCTCGAGCCTGTGCGGCGCAACGCCCGAACTCGCCAGCGCGCCGACAATGACCGGCACAAGCTCCTTGCTCCTGAATTGAGCGGGAGACAGGTTGATCGCGATGCTGAGATCGACAGGCCATTTTGCGGCTTCCGCACAGGCGGTCCTCAAGACCCATTCCCCCAGAGGCACGATCAAGCCGGTCTCCTCCGCAAGCGGGATGAATTCGCCCGGCATGACCAGACCTCGCTGCGGGTGATGCCAGCGCAGCAGGGCCTCGAAGCCCCTGGTCTTGCCGGTCGCGGCATCGACGAACGGCTGGTAGTAGAGCTCGAATTGACCGCCGGCAAGCGCATCGCGCAAGTCGCGCTCCAGATTACGTCGCGCATGCATGATCTCGTCGAGTTCCGGCTCGAAGAAGCGGAATGCGCCACGTCCACCATTCTTGGCCGAGTAGAGGGCGAGATCGGCGCACTTCATGATCGCGTCGGGATCATTGCCGTCGCGCGGCGCGATGGCAATGCCGATGCTGGTGCCTACGGTGACCCGGTGATCGCCGAGATCGAAGGGTTCGCAAAGCGCCTTTCTGATGTTCTCGGCGAGGGTCGCGGCCTCCACGGCCGGGCTGGTCACGTAGTCGATCACCGCGAACTCGTCGCCGCCCAGTCGAGCGATCAACGCGGTTTCCGTGGTGCATTCGCGCAAACGCACCGCGACGGCGCGCAGCAGGGCATCGCCCGCCGGATGTCCAAGCGTGTCGTTGACTTCCTTGAAGCGATCGAGGTCAAGCATGAGCACGGCAAGATCAAGACCGCCATTGCGCGTCACTGCAATGGCATGCTCCATCCGCTCTCTGAGCAGCACCCGATTTGGCAAGTCGGTCAGCGCATCGTGTTGCGCCATATGGATGATTTTGGCCTCGGACCGGCGTTGCTCCGTAACATCAAGATGCGTGGCCACCCACCCGCCGTCGGCCATTGGCTGCCGCGTGACGCAGATCAGGCGGCCATCCGCAAACTCGTCGATTCTGCTCGAGACGGCGTCAAACGGCAACGCGCCCAGTTTCGAGATGAATCGATCGGCAGCGCCCTCGCTGGCGTCGCCCTTGAGGATGCCGTTCACAACACGATGCCTGATGATATCGGTGTGCGGCGTCCCGGTGCGCAGCAGCTCCGCCGGCAGCCGATAGAGCAGGGCGTAGCGCTCGTTGCAGACGACAAGTCGCTTCTCTGCATCGAACATGCAAAGCGCCTCGACCATGTTGTTAATGGCCGTGTCCAGCCTGATTTTCTGGTCCCGTATTTCCCTTTGCGAATCCTCGACCTGTTGCCTGGCCAGCGAAAGCTCGCTGATGATCTCCTCGAATCTGCTGGTTCTGGTCGCAAGCCGGCGATCCGCCAACACGCCGACAAGGCTCATCCCGAGCACCGACAGAGCTACCCCCGCAATTGCCACGGCGAGGAAGGCAGGAGAAAGCAATGAGGCATCGCTGTTCAGCGTCGGGTCTGGGACGATCTGCACGGCCCCCATGGCTGTAAAATGATGCGACACGATTGCGAGAGTCAGCAGGAGCGCCGCGACCAAGGCCGCCCGCTTGTCCTTGCGACCCAGGGCGACCGCGAGGGCAGCGTAACCCAGAACCATGCCGAGGACGACCGAGATGAACACCAGCCCTGGCGACCAGGTCACGCGACCCGGCACTTCGAGGGCCCACATGCCCAGATAGTGCATGCTCGCAATACCGGCGCCAATGATGCCGCCGCCGGCAGCCGCACGCCACCGGCCGAAATTGCTGACTGCAACGCCAAAACCGCTGGAGGTCAGGATCATCGCCGCAACGAGCGACAGAGCCGTAAGAGCGATGCCGTAACCAGTTGGGACGCCGGGCTCGTAGGCGAGCATTGCAACAAAATGCGTTGCCCAGATTCCATATCCGATGGCGGCGCCGGCAATCGCGATCCAGATCAGCCGCGCCCATGCTCGCGATGCGATCGCGCGATGAAAGATGCTGATCGCCGTAATACTCGCAGCGAAGCAAACCAGACCGGCGAGCAAGACAAGCCGCCAATCGTGCTCTGCCGTGAGACAGGTAAAAACGCGGAACATCGAAATCGCTCCCTCGTCAATATTCTCGACGATTGACCGGATGGGCCTTTCGCTGCGTTAATTTTGTGCAATGTTCGGTTGCGTACTTACCGGGAAGTAAACCCGATCTCGAAAGTTGGCGCCGTATAGAGGTAGCCTGTGCGGGCAGGGCTTATTTCCCGTGGCACGACGGTTCGGCGAGCCCGAGGCTCTGTCAGTTCGAGTAGCCCGCTGCTGCTTAGAGGTGCCTGCGGATGCGCTTGCGTCCGGTGATCATGGCGCGGATCAGGTTCTCGCGCTGGAGAATCCCCATCAGCAGCACGCCCAGTACGTGCAGCACGACCAGGATGATGACCGCGTCCGATGAATAGTGGTGGGTGTCCTCGACCCACCAAACGCCGAAGAAGGTCACGGTCACCGACATCGCGCCCGTGATCGTCGAGACGGCGATCGCCAGCAACAGCGCCACCAGCATCAAGGTGCCGGCCGGATTGAGTCCGATATAGCGCCCCGTCATGCCGCGGCGCAGATTCCAGAGATAACTTGGCGCGGCACGCAGCCTGACGCCGACCATGCGGAAGCGCGAATAGCGGCTTCCCCAAAAGCCCCAGACCAGGCGGAACGCCAGGAGCGCGAGCACCGTATAGCCAAGGATGCGATGCAGGCTGTCGTAGACGGTGGGGGTGAACCAGGCGGCAAGAATGCTGGCCGCGAAAGCCCAGTGCCAGAGGCGTAGCGGGAGGTCCCAGACCGCGACCGTCCGCGAAGCCGTTCGATCCGCGGGGGCCCTGTCGGACGCCCCGCGCGCTTCTGGCACCGCTTCGTTGATCAAGCCGTGACTATCCTCAAGTCTTACTTGGCAACAAGCCTTACTTGGCAACCGTCTTCTTCAGGCTGAGATCTTCCGGGCTGTAGAACAGCTCGTAGAGCTTGCCTTCCTTGACGCCGTAGACCTCATAGCACGAGCCTTCGATCTTGGAGCGCCGCACTTCGTAACCCAGCGCCTTGGCCTTGGCTTCGGCTTCGGCGGCCGGCTTCCACGACGCCTTGTCGAGCTTGGTGCAGTCCTTGAACCCGTCGGCCATGGCCGCCGAGCTCATACCAATGCCGACCGTCAGTGCAATTGCAACAACACGAATGACCTTCACGAACGTCTCCTCCTCTGTCGTGTGCGCACGTGGCGCGAAGTGAGACCGAAGGAAGCAAAGGCGATGACGAAGTCAATCCGGTTCGGGGCCAACAGGCCTTAGAGTCGTTCTAACGATGCGAAAAACATCAGCCCGCTCGGTGTGCAGAACGTGTTTGGATAGCCACTGCGGCCTTACGCCTCACGGCTGGAGGCGTTGCTAGTAGCCCGCAACCGCCATCGCGACGACCGCACTGAGCGCCATCCAGCCGAAATGCCGGCCGCGCGTGGCCCATGCGTTGGCGCACGCGGAGAAGCCGAACACACCGGCCGTGGTGACGACGATCCAGTGGCGCGCCGGCTCCGATTCCATCCAGGGCGCCGCGATCAGGAGCACACCGCCGCCGATCCAGGCAACGGTCGAGGCCTGCCAGACCAGCCGGATCAGGGTGCGCAGCCGTTCCGGCTCGATGCGGGCGCGGACAAAGACCTTGGTCTCGCCGAGAATGCCATGGATGAGAGCCACGACGATGGTCAGGACGCCGGCGCACTGGAGCAGAATATCCCGCATCGTCACCTTCATACATTTATGTATGGTGAGATAGGGACTGGCCCGCCGCCTGTCAATACACTACTGTATGGTCTGATTTTGGAAGCCTCAATGACCGAACAGCTCTCCGCCGACCACTGGATCAGGGCAGGCCTGAAGGCGCTCGCCAAGAGCGGCTTCACGGCCCTGAAGGCCGATCCCCTCGCAAGGGCGATGGGCGTCTCGCGCGGCAGCTTCTACTGGCATTTCGCCGATCTCGGCGCCTTCCACGCGGCCGTGCTGAAACGCTGGCGCGAGATCGCCGCCGAGCAGATCATCGCTGACGTCGAGGCCGCCGATGACGAACCGCTGCAGGCGCTGCTGCGGCGCTCGTTTGGCGCGCGGCTCGACCTCGAGCGCGCGGTGCGCAACTGGGCGGCGTTCGATGCGGCCGCGCAAGGCGCGGTCCGCGCGATCGACCGCCGCAGGATCGACTATATCGAGACGCTGCTGGCACAGCGGGGGCTCGAGCCGGCGACGGCGCAGACGCGTGCGCAGATCCTGTACTGGACGTTTCTCGGCTTTGCCCTGTCGGGCACGCCGGTGCCGGCGGCCCGGCTCCGGGACCTGCTCGACGAGATCTTGCGGATGGTTTCCGCCTGAACGGCGACGATGGGCGGGCATCATTTTCTGTGCTAGAGCGATCGGACTGTCGGAGACCACCATGAACGCGCCCACCGAACGCCCCGAAAACAGCGTTGATCCCAAGCTGCTGGAGATCTTGGTCTGCCCGCTGACCAAGGGCCCGCTGGAGTTCGATTCCGCACGGCAGGAACTGATCTCGCGCAGCGCCAAGCTCGCTTATCCGATCCGCGACGGCATCCCGATCATGCTGCCGGAAGAGGCGCGCAAGATCGATTGAGGATCTTGTAGCCCGGATGGAGCGCAGCACAATCCGGGACTTCTGGAACTGATGAGGCAGCGGCCCCGGATTACGCTTCCGCTCCATCCGGGCTACGAAGCACCAGCGCGCAATCTCCCGCTACAACGCCTCGCCCTTCAACAAGCGCGGTATCTCGCCGGTCAGCCCCGCAGCCTGGCGGATGAAGAGGTTCTTCAGCGGCGGGGCGCGGTCGACGAGGCCGAGGCCGATGTCGCGGACGGTGCGGAGCAACGTCGACTGGTTTGAGAACAGGAAGTTCAGCGAGTTGGTGGCAACACCCATCGCCATGGTGTCGAAGCGGCGCCAGCGCTGGTAGCGCTCGAGCACGTCGGCGCCGCCGAGATCCATGCCGAGCCGCGCGGCATCCACGACGACCTCGGCCAATGCTGCGACATCCTTCAGGCCCATGTTGAGGCCCTGGCCCGCAATGGGGTGAATGACATGCGCGGAATCGCCGACCAGCGCGAGACGCTCGGCGATGAAGGAGCGCGCGACGAAATAGGACAGCGGGAACGCGCGCGGCTTGTCGAGCGCCTTCACCTCGCCGAGATGCAGGCCGAAGCGCCGCTCGAGCTCGCCGTGAAATTCGTCCTCGCTCAGCGCAACGATGCGCGCGGCCTCGCTGCGGCGCTCGGTCCAGACCAGCGAGGAGCGCTTGCCCGAGAGCGGCAGGATGGCGAAGGGACCTGCGGGCAAAAAGTGCTCTTCGGCGCGGCCTTGGTGATCGCGCTCATGGCCGACGGTGACGACGATGCCGGACTGGTCGTATTCCCAGCCATGGGTGGCTATGCCGGCGCGCTCGCGCAGCTTCGACTTCGCGCCATCGGCAGCGACCAGAAGACTCGCGGCGACCACGCTGCCGTCGCCGAGCGTCACGCCGATGCCGTCGGAACGCGCGTCGTAGGAGGCGACCGTGGTGGCGCGTAGATCGATGCCCTCGGCCTCGGCAAGCACCACCAGCGCATCGATCAGGCGGCGGTTCTCGACCATGTGGGCAAAGGGCTCGCCAGGCGCGACGTCGCCGGCAAAGTTCAGGAACACCGGACGGGTGGCGTCCTCCAGCTTCGAGTCGGTCACGACCATATCGAGGATCGGCTGCGACTCGGCCCTGACGTCGTCCCAGGCGCCGATCGCCTCGAACAGGCGGCGGCAGGCCGCCACGATCGCGGTCGCGCGCGGGTCGCGGCTCGGCCGTGTGCCGAGCGCGGGATCGGCGACGACGACGGGGATCTCGGGCCCGAGACCCTGGCGCAGCGCCAGGGCCAGCGCCAGGCCCGCAAACGCGCCGCCGCCAATGACAATGCTACCCTGTCCCGACATATCCAAATTCCCGGCTAATACTTCGCCTTTTCTTGGTCTTGCTAGCAGACTTGAGGTGGGCGAAACAGGGTGGTGAAACAAGGGCGGAACGGCCTCATTCCGTCATTCCGGGGCGCGCGCGAGCGCGAACCCGGAATCCAGAGGTCGTCAGCTCGAGATTCCGGGTTCGCACTCCGTGCGCCTCGGAATGACAAGGCATTTTGAAAGCACCAGCATGTCCAAAAGCCTGATCGACCTGATCTCGATCCTCGACCTCGAACAGCTCGAGGTGAATCTATTCCGCGGCAACAGCCCGAAGACGAGCTGGCAGCGGGTGTTCGGCGGCCAGGTGATCGGGCAGGCCATGGTTGCGGCCTGTCGTACCGTCGAGGGCCGGCTGCCGCATTCGCTGCATTGCTATTTCATCCTGCCGGGCGATCCGCAGATCCCGATCATCTACCAGGTCGAGCGCCTGCGCGACGGCAAGAGCTATTCGACCCGGCGCGTCACCGCGATCCAGCACGGCAACGCGATCTTCTCGATCATGGTGTCGTTCCACGCCGACGAGGAGACCGCGTTCGACCATCAGGACAAGATGCCCGATGTGCCGCCGCCGGAAAAACTCACGGCGGAAGAGGTGGCGAAGCAGCCGATGTTCCGCGAGATGCCGGAATTCATCCGCCGCTACTATGAATCCGACCGCCCCATCGAGCTGCGCCCGGTCGAGCTCGGCCGCTATTTCGGCCAGAAGATCGAGGATGGCCGCATTCACGTCTGGATCAGGACCGCAGCGAAACTGCCTGATGATCCCGCGCTGCATATGTGCGCGCTCGCCTACGCATCGGACTTCTCGCTGCTCGACGCCATCATGGCGCGCTACGGCCGCACGCTGTTCGACAAGCGCATGATGCCGGCGAGCCTCGACCACGCGATGTGGTTTCACCGCCCGTTCCGCGCCGACGAATGGCTGCTCTACGCGCAGGATTCGCCGAGCGCACAAAGCGGCCGCGGCCTGACCCGCGGCTCCATCTTCAAGCCCGACGGCACGCTGGTGGCCTCCGTCGCGCAGGAAGGCTCCGTACGCGAGCGCAAGTCCTAGATCCTCAAGCGCGAGTTCATCGCGCTCGAGGTCTCTGGATCGATCACGCTCCGACGGAGCCGCGCGGAGCGAGTTCGGTCTGCGAGGCGAACCAGTTCATGATCCAGCGATACACCCAGGGAATCGGGATAATCAGGCTGAACAGGAGACCGGCGACGATGCCGCGCCAGAGAATGCCGAGACCGCTGCCGTTGAACACGATTTCACGCCGCGTGCCTTCGATGCTGCGGCAGAACCAGCGCATCTGGGCCGCGGCGACCCAGGCCCAGCCGATGATCGTGATGATCGAGATCGCAAACAGCAGGTTCCAGCCGATATAGGCCCAGACCGAGCCGGAGAAGTTGAGACCCAGCGGCTGCCCGTTGGAGGCAAGGTTCGCGACCATCCATTTGATCAGCAGCCAGTAGAGCACGATCTGGACGATGAACAGCAAATTGCTCAGCAACTGGCTGCCGATGAAGCCGAGGACGATCGCCAGTACGATGAAGCCGAAGAACCAGGGCACCAGCGTCATCGCATTGCCGGTGAAGCTGAGATTGGGCCGGCCGGGCACCTTCACGCAGGGCACGATCCATTTCGTGTACCAGACGAACAGCCACGGCACCGGAATGACGAAGCACGAGCCGATCACCAGCACGAGCGTGCGCCAGGTGAACTCGAGGATGCCGAAATCGACGGCCAGCGATCCTCCGCTGCCTCCGGCACCACCGGCGTAGCCGCCGGCATAACCACCGCCACTCATCATCGGCGGCCCGCCGCCCGGCATCATCGGGGGTGCGCCGCCGCCGATCAGGCCAGGGATTTCGGCGGCCTTCTGCCAGCCGGCCATGCCCTCGGTCCACACCAGCGTATCCGGGCGCACAATTCCTTGCGCGACCAGGTCGCGAAATTGCCCTTCCGGATAGGGCCCCTGCTGCTTGCCCTCGGATGCGTAGAACCAACTCGCCATGGACCGTCCCCCCTCAAACATACTTTTGTCCCGGCCGGGACGCTTCGGTTCAGCGCATCCATGCCAAAAATGCATTGTGGAGGATGAACGGCTGCCCTGTACAGAGGCGGCCGTTCACACGGCCAAACGTTTTTCCGCTTCAACCTGCAACATTTTTATGCCATTTGCCCGGAAAGATGCCAGATTGACGCTGCGCCGGGGACATACCGGTGCGGCGCAGCCGGGGAATAGGCCTGACCATGAAACTCGTCGTCGCGATCATCAAACCCTTCAAGCTCGATGAAGTCCGCCAGGCGCTGACGGCGATCGGCGTCCACGGCATGACCGTGACCGAGGTGAAGGGCTATGGCCGCCAGAAGGGCCACACCGAGATCTATCGCGGCGCCGAATATGTCGTGAACTTCCTGCCGAAGCTGAGGATCGAGATCGCGGTCGCCTCCGACGTCGCCGACAAGGCGGTCGCTGTGATCACCGCAACCGCGCGCACCGGGCAGATCGGCGACGGCAAGATCTTCGTCACGCCGATCGACCACGCGCTGCGTATCCGCACCGGCGAAACCGACAGCGACGCGCTCTAAGACTTCTTCGATTTGTTCGATCGCACCGGGCAACGACGCCACAGCGTGCGACGTCATCACTGCTGGGGGAAACGACATGGCGGGATTGTTGCGCCGCGCGGCCTGTATGGCTGCGCCGCTCGGATTTGCGTTGATCATGGCTTCGCCGGCGCATGCCGCCAGCTCCGAGATCAGCACCGCCGACACCGCCTGGATGATCGTCGCCACCGCGCTGGTGCTGATGATGACGATCCCGGGCCTTGCGCTGTTCTATTCCGGCATGGTGCGCAAGAAGAACGTGCTCGCCACCATGGCGCAGAGCCTTGCCGCGGTGACGATGATCTCGATTCTCTGGGTCGCGTTCGGCTATTCGCTGTGCTTCGTCGGCGATGGTCCGTGGATCGGCACGCTCGATCGCTGGTTCCTCGCCGGCATGACCATGGACAGCGTCAACCCGGCGGCGAAGACGATCCCGGAAGCGCTGTTCATGCTGTACCAGATGACGTTCGCGATCATCACGGTGGCGCTGGTCGCGGGCTCGGTCGCCGACCGGATGCGGTTCTCCGCCTATCTCGTGTTCTCGGTCGCCTGGTTCATGTTCGTCTACATTCCGCTGGCGCATTGGGTGTGGGGCGGCGGCTTCCTCGCCGGCATGGGCGTGCTGGATTTTGCCGGTGGCCTCGTCGTGCATCTGTCGGCCGGCACCGCCGGCCTCGTCGCAGCCAAGGTGATGGGACGCCGGCATGGCTACGGCACCGAGAATCTCTCGCCGTTCGACCTGTCGCTTGCGGTGATGGGCACCGGGCTGTTGTGGGTCGGCTGGTTCGGCTTTAACGGCGGCTCGGCGGGCGCTGCCAATTCGCGCGCGGTGCTGGCCATCATCGCAACGCATCTTGCGGCCTGCTCCGGCGCGCTGACCTGGGGCGCAATCGAATGGTCGACCCGGCGCAAGCCTTCGGTGCTCGGCATGATCTCCGGCGCGGTCGCCGGCCTCGGCACCATCACGCCGGCCTCCGGCTTCGTCGCGCCGTGGCATGGCATCGTGATCGGCATCATCGCCGGGGCGGTCTGCTACTGGGCCTGCACCTGGCTGAAGCATCGCTTCGACTATGACGATTCGCTCGACGTGTTCGGCGTCCACGGCATCGGCGGCCTGACCGGTACGCTGCTGGCCGGCGTGTTCGCCACCAGCGCGATCGGCGGCACCGCCGGGCTGATCGAGGGCCATCCGCAGCAACTCCTGATCCAGCTCTACGGGGTTGCCGTCACCTTCGTCTGGTCGGCCGGTGTGAGCTTCATCCTGCTCAAGCTGGTCGCGCTGTTCGTGCCCTTGCGCGTATCCCGCGAGCACGAACTCGAAGGGCTTGATATTTCGCAGCACGGCGAGGCGTTGCAGTAGGGGCTTGCGCAGCACATAAGCACGTGCTTATGTATTGCCATGATCGAGGCCGACATCTTCAAGGCGCTGGCCGACCCGACGCGCCGAAAGGTCTTTGAAAAGCTCGCTGGCGGAAGCTTGAATGCCAGCGCCTTGCGCGACGGACTCGAGATCAGCCAACCGGCGATGTCGCAGCATCTTGCGGTGCTGCGCGCGGCAGGGCTGGTGCGCGAGCAGCGGCAGGGCCGTTTTGTGAATTACGAGGTCGACCCGGACGGGATCGCCACCATCGGGACATGGCTTGCGCGCTACCGCGCCTACTGGCCGAAGCGCATGGAAGCGCTTGCCGGTTTGTTGAAGGATATGGATCAATGAGCGACGCAGGGAAGCCTGATCATCCCGACCCGGCCTTGGTGCTCGAATATGAACTCGATGCGCCGCCAGCAAAGGTCTGGCGCGCCGTGACCATTCCGGCCCTGCGCGAACGTTGGTTGCCGGATTGCGATCTTGCGGGCGCCGAACCTGAATCGTCGATTGCGGGCGAAGAGGTGCGCTACCGCCTTCGCGATTCCGAACCGCCGTATCGCGAAAGCCACGTTATCTTCCGGATCGAACCGAACGAGGACGGCGGCACCCGCGTTCGCATCATCCAGCGGGCCTGCGACGTAGCGCTACCGCAAGCTGCCAATACCAATCGCTGCCTGATGCTAGCGGCTTAACAGCAAACAGACTTCATCACAGGCAGACATGGAGGTCGCCGATGCGCGACATGCTTCAGCTCGTCCCTATGGTCGTCGAACAATCCGCGCGCGGCGAACGGTCCTTCGACATCTACTCGCGGCTGCTGCGCGAGCGCATCATCTTCCTCAATGGCGAGGTCAATGATGCGATGTCCGGACTGGTCTGCGCGCAGCTCCTGTTCCTGGAGGCTGAGAATCCGCAAAAGCCGATCAATCTCTACATCAATTCCTATGGCGGCGTGGTCACCAGCGGCCTTGCGATGTACGACACGATGCAATTCATCAAGGCGCCGGTCCACACGCTGTGCATGGGCACCGCGCGCTCGATGGGATCCTTCCTGCTGATGGCCGGCGAGCCCGGTCACCGCGCCGCGCTGCCCAATGCAAGCCTTCACGTGCATCAGCCGCTCGGCGGCTTTCAAGGCCAGGCCTCCGACATCCTGATCCATGCCACCGAAATGCAGGAAACCAAGCGGCGCATCATCCGGCTCTATGCGCAGCATTGCCGGCGCTCTGAAGCAGAGGTGGAACGGACCCTGGATCGCGACCACTTCATGACCGCGCAGCAGGGGGTCGAATGGGGGCTGATCGACAGGGTTTTTGCAGAGCGCGACGCCGCGTGATGCCTGCAACAGCGACCTTCAGCCGGATACCGGCCGAGCCTCGTTCTGCTCAGGCTGAATGATCGGCGGCGCGTATCTCGTGGGCAGAGACGCGAAGGACCCCGATATTTCGTCGCACGAAGTGGCCCGCTCCGTAATTGGATACCGTTTTGCTGCCCGACACGTGAGCAGCATTGTGTCGGCAGTCTGGTGTGCCTGCGCTTTGAGCATATGTGACCACGTTTTGAGCGCGACGTAATGGCGCACTGCGGCGCAATACGCGTCAAACGCGAAAACACCCGTTTTCATAGTCCGTTAGGCAAGCCGCCCGATCTGGCACGGCATTTGATTCTAAGGGTCCTGGCTGTGCCCGCGTAGTGAACTCTCCCTCGTGGCGAACCAGTCGAGAAACGCCCGGCCACGTCCGGACCGGGCCAAGCGGGGATAGGACCCATGAAAATTGTTATGGCGATTATCAAGCCATTCAAGCTGGAAGAAGTCCGTGACGCCCTGACCGCCATCGGCGTTCACGGTCTTACGGTGACGGAAGTCAAGGGATATGGCCGCCAGAAAGGCCATACGGAAATCTATCGCGGTGCGGAATATGCCGTGAGCTTCCTGCCCAAGATCAAGATCGAGGTCGCTGTCGCCTCCGACCAGGTCGACAAGACCATCGAAGCCATCACGTCCGCCGCGAAAACCGGGCAGATCGGCGACGGCAAGATCTTCGTCATCAACCTCGACCATGCGGTTCGCATCCGCACCGGCGAGGCCGATGCCGCGGCCCTTTGATTTCGCGCTCAACATTTACCAATCAGGAGTGAATAAAATGACGTTTAAGCGTCCCTATGGCGCGGGATTGGCGGCTCTCGCAGTCGGCATGTTCGCTGCGACCGCGGCCTATGCCGAGCCAACGGTCAACAAGGGAGACAACGCCTGGATGCTGACATCGACAGTGCTCGTGCTGTTGATGACGATCCCCGGCCTCGCGCTGTTCTACGGCGGCCTCGTCCGTTCCAAGAACATGCTCTCGGTTCTGATGCAGGTGTTCTACACCGTCTGCGTCGTCACCGTGATCTGGGCCGTGTACGGCTACAGCCTTGCCTTCACCGGCGGTTCCGACTTCATCGGCGGCTTCTCCAAGGCGTTCATGATGGGCGTCACCACCGACTCGAAGGCCGCGACCTTCTCGGTCGACGCCAACATCTCGGAGCTCATCTACATGTGCTTCCAGATGACCTTCGCGGCGATCACGCCCGCCCTCATCGTCGGCGCCTTTGCCGAACGCATGAAGTTCGCGGCGGTCGCATTGTTCGTTCCGCTCTGGGTCACGCTGATCTACTTCCCGATCGCGCACATGGTCTGGTACTGGCCCGGCCCGGACATGATCCAGGATGCGGCCAAGGCTCTGGCTGCGGCGGCTGACGGAGCAGCGAAGACTGCGGCTCAAGCCAAGCTCGACGAGATCAACGCCGACGCCGGCTGGATCTTCAAGATGGGCGCGATCGACTTTGCGGGCGGCACCGTGGTGCACATCAACGCCGGCATCGCAGGTCTCGTCGGCGCTCTCCTGATCGGCAAGCGCGTCGGCTACGGCAAGGAGCTGATGGCTCCGCACTCGCTGACCATGTCGATGATCGGCGCCTCGCTGCTCTGGGTCGGCTGGTTCGGCTTCAACGCCGGCTCCAACCTCGAAGCCAACGGCGGTGCAGCCCTCGCCATGACCAACTCCTTCGTCGCCACCGCAGCCGCCGCGCTGTCGTGGATGTTCGCGGAGTGGATCATCAAGGGTCACCCGTCGGTGCTCGGCGTCATCTCCGGCGCTGTCGCGGGCCTCGTGGCCGTGACGCCTGCCGCCGGCTTCGCCGGCGTGATGGGCGCGATCGTCCTCGGCCTGATCGTCGGCGTAGTCTGCCTGTTCTTCTGCACCGTCGTGAAGAACGCGCTCGGCTACGATGACAGCCTCGACGTGTTCGGCGTGCACTGCGTCGGCGGCATTGTCGGCGCCATCGGCACCGGCATTCTCGTCAACCCCGCTCTCGGCGGCGCTGGCATCGTCGACTACACCGCGATCCCGCCGAAGGTCGCCGATTACGACTTCGCGGTGCAGGTGCTCGCCCAGCTCAAGGCTGTCGGTACCACGCTGGTGTGGTCGGGCGTCGGTTCGGCGATCCTCTACAAGGTCGTCGATGTGATCGTTGGCCTCCGCGCCAATGTCGAAACCGAGCGTGAAGGTCTCGACATCACCGAGCACACCGAGCGCGCCTACAACATGTAGGTCTCCTCCCGGGCGCGATCTCCTCGGGGACCGCGTCCACAACTACGGTTCGGGCACATACCCGGCAATGCCCTGACCGTTGAGGGGCTCCAGCGCAAGTTGGAGCCCCTTTCTTTTGACCGCCGTTACCAAAGAAAAGGATTGCCATTCCGCACCGTCCGCGCAGAAATATCGACCACAAGAACAACAATCGGGAGGTCGTCATGCGTTTGGAAGGCGGATGCTATTGCGGTCAAGTGCGCTATGTCGCCGAGGGCGACCCGATGATGCAGGCCCAGTGTCATTGCCGCGAGTGCCAGTACATCTCGGGCGGCGCGCCCAACACGTTCATCGCGATGCCCGCGGCCGGCTTCAGCTACATCACCGGGCAACCCAAGCAGTTCAAGCGCAAGGACCTCGAACGCGCCGTCACGCGCGAATTCTGCGCCGAGTGCGGCACCCATCTAGTCACGAAAGTTCCGGGCCTGCCCGCTGCGGTCCTGAAGGTCGGCACGCTGGACGAGCCAAAACAGTTCCATCCGCAAATGGCGATCTACACCTGCGACAAGCAGGAATTTCACGCGATCCCCGCGGGCATCGCGACGTTCGACAAGCTGCCGGGACGCTAGGCACGCCTAGTCACGAAGCGCGTCATGCCCAGGCTTGTCCCGCCTGCGCGGCCGAAGCCGCTTCGGCGAGGCGAAGGCCCGGGCAGGCGGGACAAGCCCGGCCATGACGAGCCTCGGGTGCGCCACGCACCCGTTGTTATCCGACCTCATAATTCCCACTCTGGACGGGCCGGCCGGCCGATGGTTAATCGCGTCTTAACCTCGCCCTATCTATGGTGAACTGAACCGCTTCCCGCCGGCGCTTTCGTGCGACCGGCTGTTCCAAGAGTGCTGGCGCCCAGAATGGCCATGACCGCTTCATCCCGTGCACCGCAGGAAGGTGGAAGCCCCGATAGCGAACGCTCGCCCTTCGTCCGGCTGAACGAACTGCTGGCCCCCCATCAGCCGGGTAAGCCCTTGATTACGCTTGCCGTCGGTGAGCCCCAGCATCCCGTGCCTGATTTCGTCGGCCCTGTGCTGGCCAAGCACATCGCCGATTTCGGCCGTTACCCCGCCAACAAGGGCACCGACCCGTTCCGGAAAGCTGCGGGCGCCTGGCTGTCATCGCGCTTCAAGCTGCCGCGCGCCCTCGATCCCGAGAACGAGATTCTCGTGCTCAACGGCAGCCGCGAGGGGCTGTTCCTCGCCGCGATCGCGGCGGCGCGCTATGTCGGCCCGCGGCCCGGCAAGCCTGCGATCCTGATGCCGAACCCGTTCTATCCGGTCTATGGCGCCGGCGCCCGCGCGGCCGCCTGCGAGCCGGTCTATCTGCCGACCACCGTCAAGAACGGTTTTCTGCCCGATCTCGATGCCATCGACGAGGCGACGCTGGCGCGCACGGTGGCGTTCTATCTGGCCTCGCCCGCCAATCCGCAGGGCTCGGTCGCTTCACCCGACTATTTCAAGCGCCTGAAACAGCTCGCCGATCGCTACGGCTTCGTGATCCTCAGCGACGAATGCTATTCCGAGATCTACACCCGCGAGGCCCCGGGCAGCGCGCTGGAATGCGCCGGCCCCGACTTCACCCGCGTGGTTGCGTTCCAATCGCTGTCGAAACGCTCCAACCTGCCGGGCCTGCGCGTCGGCTTCGCCGCCGGCGACAAGAAGTTCATCGGCATGTTCCTTGAGCTGCGCAACATCGCGGCGCCGCAGGTGCCGGTGCCGCTCCAGCATGTCGCGACCGTCGCCTATGGCGACGAGACGCATGTCGAGGAGAACCGCAAGCTCTACCGGACCAAGTTCGATCTCGCCGACCAGATCATCGGCAACCGCTACGGCTATCGCCGGCCCGACGCCGGCTTCTGCGTCTGGCTCGACACCTCCGCGCTCGGCGACGACGTGTCTGTGTGTCTGAAACTCTTCACCGAAGCAGGCGTGCGCGTGGTGCCCGGCAGCTTTTTGGCGCGGCTCCAGCCCGACGGCTTCAATCCCGGCGCAGGCTATATTCGCCTCGCGCTGGTGCAGGATGGCGAAGCCACGGCGCAGGCGCTGCACCGCCTGGTCGAAACTCTGGGTTAGGCGGGGCCCATGAGCATGTCGGCAATCGAACGTGTCATTCCCCTGGTCGGTCATCTGCCGCCATCGATTCGCGAGGCTGCGACGCGGCGCGTGCGCGAGCTCGCAGGTCTCGGCCTGGTCGCGCTGTCGGGTGTCGCCTCGGCTGCTCTGATGACGTGGTCGGTGCAGGATCCCAGTCTCAGCCACGCGACCTCGCGGCCGATCCGCAACATTCTCGGCTATGCCGGCGCGATCGGCGCCGACCTTGCGATGCAGATCCTCGGGCTCGGCGCGATCATGCTGGTGCTGACCGTCGCGGTCTGGGGCTGGCGCATGATGACCCATCGCCCGTTCGACCGCGAAGCGCTGCGGCTCGGCTCCTGGATTCTCTGCACGGTGATCGCCGCGGGTTTTGTCAGCTGCTGGCCGCATGGCGGCGCCTGGCCGCTGCCGACCGGCCTCGGCGGCGTGGTCGGCGATGCCCTGGTGCGTGCGCCCGCCGTGATTTTCGGACCGGCCGGCACGATCTATCGCATTGTGCTGGGCACGATCCTGTTTGCCGCGATGGCGGCGACCTTCCTGATCGCCTGCGGTCTTGGCGCACGCGAGCATGACGACGAGCTCTCCGAGATCGACGACGACAAGCCGCTCGACCAGGATGAGGAGAACGATCGCGGCTCGGTGTCGCTGGGCTGGCTGTTCCATGCGCTGATGAGCACCAAGGCACGGCTGATCTGGCTGTGTGGTGCCGCCTACCGCTCGTTGGTCTCGAGCGGACCGAAGACCAAGGCCGTTTCATTCAGCCGCCAGGAACCGAATCTCGGCGGCGGCCGCGCCGCGCCGTCGATCTCGCCGCAGTCCCAGGACGAGGACGACGAGGACGAGCCCCAGGAAGATGAGGAGGAGGAAGAGGAGGAGCCGGCCGCGCGCGCGCCGCGCAAGAAGGCCGCACCGAGGGCCGCTTCCAAAAAATCCTCCGACAAGTTCGAGCTTCCGTCCGTCTCCGTGCTGGCCGCACCCAAGGCCGGCGATCGCCAGCCGCTCAGCAAGGACGAGCTGGAAGCCAATTCGCGCGCGCTTGAAGGCGTGCTGCAGGACTTCGGCGTGCGCGGCGAGATCGTGAAATCCAATCCCGGCCCCGTCGTCACGCTGTACGAGCTGGAGCCGGCGCCGGGCATCAAGTCGTCGCGCGTGATCGGGCTGGCCGACGACATCGCCCGCTCGATGAGCGCGCTGTCGGCACGCGTCGCCGTCGTGCCCGGCCGCAACGCCATCGGCATCGAGCTGCCGAACGCGCATCGCGAGAAGGTCTATTTGCGCGAGCTGCTGATTGCAAAGGAAGCGACCGACACGGTTGCAAAGCTGCCGCTCTGCCTCGGCAAGACCATCGGCGGCGATCCCGTCATCATCGACCTCGCGCGCACGCCGCACATGCTGATCGCCGGCACCACCGGCTCGGGCAAGTCGGTCGCGATCAACACCATGATCCTCAGCCTGGTCTACAGGCTGCGCCCGGACCAGTGCCGGCTGATCATGGTCGATCCGAAGATGCTCGAGCTCTCCGTCTATGACGGCATTCCCCATCTGCTCACGCCCGTCGTGACCGATCCGAAGAAGGCGGTGGTCGCGCTGAAATGGGCGGTGCGCGAGATGGAAGAGCGCTACAAGAACATGGCCAAGCTCGGCGTGCGCAACATCGACGGCTACAACACGCGCCTACTCGAGTTGAAAGCCAAGGGCGAGGAGCCGACGCGCACGGTGCACACGGGTTTCGACAAGGAGACCGGCAAGGCGATCTACGAGGAAGAGAAGCTCTCGCTCGACCCGCTGCCCTACATTGTCATCATCGTCGACGAAATGGCCGACCTGATGATGGTCGCCGGCAAGGACATCGAAGGCGCGGTGCAGCGCCTCGCACAGATGGCGCGCGCCGCCGGCCTGCACGTGATCCTCGCGACCCAGCGTCCGTCGGTCGACGTCATCACCGGCACCATCAAGGCGAACTTCCCGACCCGCATCGCCTTCCAGGTCACGTCCAAGATCGACAGCCGCACCATTCTGGGTGAGATGGGCGCCGAGCAGCTGCTCGGCCAGGGCGACATGCTCTACATGGCGGGCGGCGGCCGCATCAGCCGCGTGCACGGTCCTTTTGCATCGGACGAGGAAGTCGAGAAGGTGGTGCGTCACCTCAAGACGCAGGGTCAGCCGGAATATCTCGAAGCAGTCACTGCCGAGGAGCCCACCGAGGACGAGGACGGCGGCGCCGTGTTCGACGCCAGCGGCATGGGTGCAGATGGCGGCGGCGATCTATTCCAACAGGCCGTTGCCATCGTCAAACGCGACCGCAAGGCCTCGACCAGCTATATCCAGCGCCGCCTGCAAATCGGTTACAACCGCGCCGCATCGCTGATGGAGCGCATGGAACTGGAAGGCATCGTCGGCCCCGCCAATCACGCCGGCAAGCGCGAGATCCTGGTCGAGGAAGAAGACAGCCATATGTGAGGCGAGGGGGCCCCGACCTATCATTTCACGCAGAATCGATATCTGCTTTTGCCCGAAATCACGCTAAAAGGCGCCCAGCCACGTTAGGACGACGCGTTGATCAGACATCCGGACATTCGATTCGCTGCCACCATCGCCGCGCGTAGCGCGCGCGTGGTCGGCGTGCTTCTCGTCACCGCCGCGATGGTGACCGTGACGTCATTCGCGCAGACCGTGCCCGTGCCAAAACCCGCGCCGAAGGGCCGCGATGGCGGTTCGGCCGGCGGCGGGCCCGCTGTCACCGGCGCAACGCAGGCGCCGCCGAATCCGGTCATCCCGGATCCGCGCCGCAACGTGCCGAGCAGCATCTTCCAGACCTTCGATGCCAATCAAAAGGCGCAGGCCGCCAAGGTCAGCGCTTATCTCTCGTCGCTGTCGACGCTGGTCGGGAATTTCGTCCAGGTCGGCCCCGACGGCAGCAAGACGCAAGGCGACTTCTACATCCAGAAGCCCGGCAAGGTGCGCTTCGAATATGACGCGCCGAGCCCGATCGACATTGTCGCCGACGGATCGTCCCTGGTGGTGCGCGATCGCAAGCTGGCGACGCAGGACGTCTATCCGCTGTCGCAGACGCCGCTGCGCTTCCTCTTGTCCGACCGCATCGACCTGATGAAGGACACCAACGTCGTCAACGTCTCGGCCGATGACGTCTTCGTCAGCGTCACCATCGAGGAGAAGCAGGCATTGGTCGGCACCAGCCGCCTGCTGCTGATGTTCGGCGCCAAGGACGGCCAGCTGAAGCAGTGGACCGTCACCGACCCGCAGGGCTACGACACCACGATCGCGGTCTACAATCTGGATTCGAGCAAGAAGCTCGATCCCAACATGTTCAAGATCGATTTCACCAATTACGGCCCGTCGCCGGGTTGAGACCTGCTCGCTGCTCCATCGATCGTCATGCCCGGGCTTGTCCCGGGCATCCACGTTCTGGACCTACAAAAAGGCGTGGATGGCCGGGTCAAGCCCGGCCATGACGGATGGAGTTTGTTAGATCAATCCCATGCGTCTTTCCCTGACAACCTGGAACATCAATTCGGTGCGGCTGCGCATCGAGCTGGTCGCGAAATTCCTCAAGAGCGCGCGGCCCGACGTGCTGTGCCTCCAGGAGACCAAGTGCATCGACGACGCCTTTCCGCTGAAGCGTTTCAGGCGGCTCGGCTACGAGCATGTCGCGCTGAACGGGCAGAAGGGCTATCACGGCGTCGCCATCGTCTCGAAGATCCCGTTCGAGTCGACCGACATCCGCACCTTTTGCGACAAGGTGGATTCGCGCCACATCTCCGTGTCGTTCGGCGACAAAGCCAACATCGCAAAGCCGCTGGTGCTGCATAATTTCTACGTGCCCGCCGGCGGCGACATTCCCGATCCCGCGCTGAACGAGAAGTTCGACCACAAGCTTCGCTTCCTCGACGAGATGAAGGCATGCGAGCCGCTGCATCCGCGCGGCGACGATCGCCACATCCTGGTCGGCGATCTCAATGTCGCGCCGCACGAGAACGACGTCTGGTCGCACAAGCAGCTTCTGAAAGTCGTCTCGCATACGCCTGTAGAGACCGAGAAACTCAAGGCGGCGCTCGAAGCCGGAGAGTGGATCGACGTCGCGCGCGAGCGCATCCCGATGTCGGAGAAGGTCTATACGTGGTGGAGCTACCGCTCCGCCGACTGGACCGTCGGCGATCGCGGCCGCCGCCTCGACCACATCTGGGTCTCGCGCGCGCTGAAGGATGCTGTCAGCGATTTCAGGATTCTCCGCGACGCGCGGAGCTGGGAGCGGCCGTCGGACCACGTGCCTGTCACGGTGACGCTGGAGGTGTAACGGTCCGGCGCGTAGCCCGGATGGAGCTACGGCCCCTCAGGACGTCAGCTTCGCGCCCGCCATCAATATATCGCTGGCAATCTGGCTGGATCGCACCGCAAATTCGTCGCGGAGGCGAACGGCCGCGGCGGGATCGCTCTCGAGCACGCGTTGAAACAGACTGCGCGCGATGCGGATGACGGAGGCATGCTCCAGTGCGGTCGCGCTCGAAGGCCGCTTCATCGGCACCACCAGCGCGAGCTCGCCGATCAGTGCCCCGGGACCCGCGATCATCTCGGCGCCGGCGCCGTCATCGACCCGGAAGGCACCACGCTGGACCACGAAGCCGGCATCGGCATCGTCGCCGAGATTGAACAGGATGTCGCCGCGGACGAAGTTACGCTGCTCGGATCCGATCGCCAGCATGCGCAACGACGAGTCTCCCAACAGGCGCAGTGTCGGGACACGCTCGAGAAGCGCTACGTCGTCGTCGATTGACATTCAGACCCGAGGCTCAAGGGGCGCGATCTAAAACGATTCGCACGCCCCTGAAGCGTATCACGGCACCAGCTTGTAGCCACCGGCTTCCGTGACCAGGATCTCCGGGCTGGCGGCGTCCTTCTCGATCTTCTGGCGGAGGCGGTAGATGTGGGTTTCCAGCGTGTGGGTGGTGACGCCGGAATTGTAGCCCCAGACCTCCTGGAGAAGGGTCTCGCGCGAGACCGGCATCTGGCCGGCCCGGTAGAGGAAGCGGAGGATCGCGGTTTCCTTCTCGGTGAGCCGGACCTTGCGCGCATTGGCCGCGGTCAGCATCTTCGAGCCGGGACGGAAGGAGTAGGGGCCGACCGAGAACACCGCGTCCTCGCTGGCTTCGTGCTGGCGGAGCTGGGCGCGGATGCGGGCCAGCAGCACGGCGAAACGGAACGGCTTTGCGACATAATCGTTGGCGCCGGATTCCAGGCCCAGGATCGTGTCGGAATCGGTGTCGTGGCCGGTGAGCATGATGATAGGAGCCTTGAACCCGCCCTTGCGCAAGGAGCGGACCACTTCGCGGCCGTCGGTGTCGGGCAGACCGACATCCATCAGAACGAGATCGGGGGAATTGGCCTTCGCGGCGCTCGCGCCCTTGGCGCCGGTATCGACGGCGGAGGCTTCAAATTCTTCGTGCAGCGATAATTGCTCCACCAACGTGTCGCGCAGATCGGTATCGTCATCCACGATGAGGATCTTGCGGGCATTGGCCATGGGGGGTCATCCTTTTGGAGTCCGGCTCAGCGCGCATGCATGCTGCGCCCAGCCGAGAGGGAAGTTTAGGGGGTCGCCGTCATTATTCTTGTTCGTGTTGAAGTAGTGGGCTGTTACCGATTCACAAGCCAGAACCACTCTAACCCAGAATAGCAGGGCGTTTTGATGAATGTCCTGTAATGAATTCGACATCGCACGTTCACATGAAAAATAAAGCTGCATCAGCTAGTTACATCATGAATCGGGCTGCCGGACCGCTGTCTGCGATCCGCGTTAAGCCTGCTGCCGGTAATCCGCGCCGGGGCTGGCTGACGGCCGGCGCGCTGACGATCCCGGTGGCGTTGGGGCGGGGCGGCATTCTCGCCAACAAGCGCGAGGGCGACGGCGGCACGCCCAGGGGATGCTTCCGTCCCAGACAATTATGGTGGCGCGGCGACCGGCACCGCCGGCCGCAGACCTTCTTGCCGGCGCGGGCAATCGGCGACACCGATGCCTGGTGCGAGGACCCCCGAGATCGCCACTACAATCAGCCGGTCCGGCTCGATCGGGAGCAGGGCGGGGACCGGCTGAAGCGGGCCGACCACCTCTATGACTTCATCATCGAAATCGACCACAACACCAGACCGCGCATCGCCGGCCGCGGCAGCGCGGTGTTCCTGCATCTCGCCCGCGACAATTTCGGCCCGACCGCGGGCTGCGTCTCCATGACCAGGGCGGCAATGCTGCAATTGCTGCGGCGGCTGGGCCCGCGCACAAAGATCATCATCGGGTGAATCTATCTGGCCGACGGGGATCAGATCGCCGCCGCTGAGGCACGAATAGCTCGCCTCACACTCCGCCGTCATTGCGAGCGTAGCGAAGCAATCCAGAATCTTTCTGCGGAGACAGTCTGGATTGCTTCGCTACGCTCGCAATGACGAACTCAAGAGCCGTTGCCGGACGCACGTCTCGCTAACGGCGATCACCGATGCCCGAAGATCGCGCTCCCCACGCGCACATGGGTGGCACCTAACATGATGGCAGTCGCGTAATCCGCGCTCATGCCCATCGAGAGTCCTGTCAATCCGTTGCGCGCCGCGATCTTGGCGGTGAGTGCAAAATGCGCCGCCGGCGGTTCGTCCACCGGCGGGATGCACATCAACCCGGAGATCGTCAGCCCATAGGTGTCGCGGCAGCTCGCGATGAACGCATCGGCCTCTGCGGGGGTGACACCGGCCTTCTGCGGCTCCTCGCCGATATTGATCTGGACGAACAGTTCCGGATGCTTGTTCTGGGATTCGATTTCCTTGGCTAACGCTTGGCAAATACTCGGGCGGTCAACCGAATGGATGGCATCGAACAGCGCGACCGCCTCTTTCGCCTTGTTGGATTGCAGTGGCCCAATCAGATGCAAGGCGAGACCGGAGTAAGCGGACGTTAACGCGGGCCACTTGCCTTTGGCCTCCTGCACCCGATTCTCGCCAAATACGTGCTGTCCGGCCTCGATTATCGGTCTAATTGCATCCGCCGCGAATGTCTTGGACACCGCGATCAACGTCACCGAGGCACGGTCGCGCCGCGCTTCCTTGCAGGCGCGTGCAATTTCGGCTTCGACCGCGGCAAGCGCGTTTGGTGAATGACCGGTTACCGGCGCGGAATTGGCTTCTGTCATGACGTCGATTGGCTGCGATCGTGGCGGAGGTAAGTCCAATTTTACCGAGTTCAAGAAAGAGTTTTTGAACCCTTCGCTTTACCTTGGCCCATGGGTGGGCAGCGAAGATGGCAAACGTCAGTTTCAACCGCAAACGAGCGAAACTCAAGCAGGTTCTCGGAATCCGGGCGCGGCTTGCGTTGCTCGCGGTGATTCTGGTGGCGCCCTTGATGCTCGAGCGCATCCGTTCGCTCGAGGACACGCGCGCGCGGCAGATCGCGCAGGCCGCGACCGAATTCACCACCATCGCAAGACACAGCGCCGATGCCCAGCGCGAAGTGATCTCGTCGGTCGAGACCATCCTGAAATCGGAAGCCTTCATCCGCGCCTCCGTCGGCGGCATCAGCAAGAGCTGCGACGTACTGCGCGCGAGCGTGCCGTCGAACCTTCCCTGGATCCGCACACTGTTGATCGCCGGCCAGGACGGACGTATCCAGTGCGCCACCAACAACATGTATGTCGGCCTCGATCTCAGTGACCGGCCTTACTTCCAGCAGGCGCAGGAAACCGGCCGCTTCGTGCTGAGCGATTTCATCCTGTCGCGGCCGGTGCCGTCACCGACCGTGATGGCGGTTTATCCGGTGTCTGCCTTCAGCGGCGTCGCGGATGCCGTCGTGCTTGCGACCGTGAACCTCGACTGGATGTCGAAGGTCATGAGCAATCTCGGCGACCGCGCCGGCATCACAGCCGTGCTGGTCGACAGCGCCGGCACCGTGCTCGCCGCACCGGCCGACCAGCACAGCGCGATCGGCCGCCCGCTCGACAACATGCCGCTGATGTCGGCGATCGCCGACAAGGCGCTGCGGTCGAACCAGGACGAGGGCTCGCTCTCTTTCCTTGCCGCCGACGGCTCCCGCCGGGCGGTCAGCTACATCCGCATCGCCGGCACCAATGCCCGCCTGATTGCCAGCATTGACGAAGACAAGGTGTCCGCGGCGGTCAGCCGCGACATCCGCACCGCCTATCTCCAGCTCGCTTTCGTCGTCGTATTCGTTCTGCTCGGCGCGTTGATCGCCGCCGAAAAGCTGGTGATCAAGCCGATCGAGATGCTCGCCGACATGGCCAAGCGCCTCGGCGAAGGCGACCTGTCGGCGCGCGCCGCGCGCAACCGGCTGCCGGCCGAGTTCGTGCCGCTGGCCCGCGCGTTCAACGCAATGGCCGCGCAGCTCAGCCAGCGCGAGCGCGAGCTGATCGCGAGTAACGACCGCCTGACCGTGATGGCCTCGATCGACATGCTGTCGGGCCTCGCCAATCGCCGCGGCTTCCAGAGCCGACTCGATTTCGAATGGATGCGCGCGCAGCAATATGGCAGCGAGCTCGCGCTGCTGATGATCGACGTCGATCACTTCAAGCTGTTCAACGACACCTACGGCCATCTCGAAGGCGATTCCTGCCTCACCAGGCTCGGCGAATCGCTCTCCGGCATCGCCGCCGACACGATGGGCTTTGCGGCGCGCTATGGCGGCGAGGAATTTTGCCTGCTGCTGCCGAACACCGACGTCAATCGCGCCGTCGAGATCGGCGAGCAGGTGCGCGCGGCCGTGCTCAAGCTGTGCCTGCCGCACATCACCTCCGCCCACATGATCGTCACCGTTTCGATCGGCGTTGCTGCGACGAAGCCCAACGATGCCCTGCGTCCCGGCGATCTCATCGAAGCCGCCGACGCCGCGCTCTATGCCGCAAAACATCGCGGCCGCAACAAGGTCGTCGAGCACGGCGTGCAGGCGATCGACCCCGGCGCGGCGGACATGATGCTGGCCGGCTAGCGCCTACCCCGCAGCTCCGGCCCGATCGAGCTCGATCTCCGTCACCACGCGATTGCGGCCGCCGCCCTTGGCGAGATAGAGCGCACGGTCGCATCGCTCGATGAGGTCGGTTGGCGTCTCGCCGGTCCGGTACTGCGCCACCCCGATCGAGACACTGATACTTGGCAAGACCTCGCCGCTCGAACGCCGCGTGATCGTGCATTCGGCGATCGCGCGCCTGATGCGTTCGGCGATGTCGGCGCACGTGGCCAGATCGGTGTCCGGTAGCACCGCAATCAGCTCCTCGCCGCCATAGCGGGCCGGCAGATCCCGCTCGCGCACTTTTTCGCGCAGCACCTTGGCCAACAGGCGCAACACCTGGTCGCCGACACCGTGGCCGAAATTGTCGTTGAAGGACTTGAAGTAGTCTATGTCGAGCAAGAGCACGCTGAGCGGCTCGCCCCAGTCGGCCGTCGACTGCGCCTTGCGCAGGAATTCGTCGAGCGCCCGCCGGTTCGCGAGGCCCGTCAGCGTGTCGGTGCGGGCGCGCTGCTCAGATTTGGACAGCGAATCGCGGATCACGTCGAGCTCGCGGGTCTTCTCCGCAAAGCCCGCTTCGAGCCGGGTCGCTCTTGTGGCGGCGCGCGCCAGCTCGTTCATGAGCTGACCGACCAGCGCCTTCGGATCGACGCCGGCCTTGCCCTGGTCGGCAACCTCGCTGATCGCCTGCATCTGGGAGTGATTGTCGGCAATCGCGGTCGCCAGAAACTCCTTCGCGGCGCCCATCAGGCCATGCAGCCGCTCGGATGTGTCGATGACGACGGCACTCACCTGGGGCGCGACATAGGTCTCGAACAGATTCTGGTTGGTTCTGGCGTCGAAGGGACGGTTGTGATCGATCAGGAGATCGATTGCGTTGCGCAAATCGTCATGGTTGCCCGCGAAATACTGGAACCAGACCGCGAAATTGGTCGGCGTCGGCGGAATCCGCTGTTCGGCCATGCTCCGCATCGCCCGTCCGGCGATGGACGCGGCGTAGTCGTGATCAGGATTGTCGAAGCTTGAATCCATCGCTTGGCGGGTGCTGTTGGCGGACAACCTCGCACTGACCCCTTAATCCGATCCGAACAGGCCGCTCCGTACTTTTGCGGGGCAGCCTTGCGAGGCGCCGCCGCCTGCGGCAACCCATTGACCCCTTGAGGACTTCTATGGCCTAGTCCGCCGTCTTTAGACGGCCGAATCCACGAAAAACACAACGATTCCATGACCTCCGAACGCTATAACGCCCGCGACGCTGAGCCGCGCTGGCAGGCTGCCTGGGACCAGCAGGCGATCTTCGTCTCGAAGAACGACGATCCGCGGCCGAAATATTATGTGCTTGAGATGTTCCCCTACCCGTCCGGGCGCATCCATATCGGCCATGTCCGCAATTATACGCTCGGCGACGTGCTGGCCCGCTTCATGCGCGCCAAGGGATTCAACGTGCTGCACCCGATGGGCTGGGACGCCTTCGGCCTGCCGGCCGAGAACGCCGCCATCGAGCGCAAGGTCGCGCCGAAGGCCTGGACCTACGACAACATCGCCGCGATGAAGAAGCAGCTCCGCTCGATCGGGCTGTCGCTGGACTGGTCGCGCGAATTCGCGACCTGTGACCCCAGCTACTACAAGCATCAGCAGAAGATGTTTTTGGACATGCTCGCCGCGGGCCTCGCCGAGCGCGAGAAGCGCAAGCTCAACTGGGATCCGGTCGACATGACCGTGCTCGCCAACGAGCAGGTGATCGACGGCCGCGGCTGGCGCTCGGGCGCCGTGGTCGAACAGCGGGAAATGAGCCAGTGGGTCTTCAAGATCACGAAGTACGCGCAGGAGCTGCTGTCGGCACTGGATGGGCTCGACCGCTGGCCCGACAAGGTGCGGCTGATGCAGCGCAACTGGATCGGCCGGTCCGAGGGCCTGTTGATCCACTTCGCGCTGGACCAGGCGACCACGCCGGCCGGCGAAAGCGAGCTGAAGATTTTCACGACGCGCCCGGACACGCTGTTCGGCGCGAAGTTCATGGCGATCTCGGCGGACCATCCGCTGGCTCAAGCCGCGGCTGCGAAGAACCCTGAGCTTGCGAAGTTCATCGCCGACATCAAGAAGATCGGTACCGCGCAGGAGATCATCGACACCGCGGAGAAGCAGGGTTTCGACACCGGCATCCGCGCGGTGCATCCGTTCGATCCGAGCTGGAAGCTGCCGGTCTATGTCGCCAATTTCGTGCTGATGGAATACGGCACCGGCGCGATCTTCGGCTGTCCCGCGCATGACCAGCGCGACCTCGACTTCGTCAACAAGTACGCCCTCGGCAATACGCCGGTGGTGTGCCCCGAGGGCCAGGATCCGAAATCGTTTATCATCACCGACACCGCCTATGACGGTGACGGCCGCATGATCAATTCGCGCTTCCTCGACGGCATGACCATCGATCAGGCCAAGGAGGAAGTCGCAAAGCGTCTCGAGAGCGAGCTGCGCGGCAACGCGCCGGTCGGCGAGCGTCAAGTCAATTTCCGCCTGCGCGACTGGGGCATTTCGCGCCAGCGCTATTGGGGTTGCCCGATTCCGGTGATCCACTGCCCGAAATGCGATGTGGTGCCGGTGCCGGATGCCGACCTGCCGGTGACGCTGCCGGACGATGCGACCTTCGACAAGCCGGGTAACGCGCTCGATCATCATCCGACCTGGAAGCACGTCGCCTGCCCGCAATGCGGCGGCAAGGCGACCCGCGAAACCGACACCATGGACACCTTCGTGGATTCGTCCTGGTATTTTGCGCGCTTCACCGATCCCTGGAACGAGAACGCGCCGACGACGCCCGGGGTCGCCAACCGGATGCTGCCGGTCGACCAGTATATCGGCGGCGTCGAGCACGCGATCCTGCATCTGCTCTACAGCCGCTTCTTCACCCGCGCGATGAAGGCGACCGGGCACATCGCACTGGACGAGCCGTTCGCCGGCATGTTCACGCAAGGCATGGTGGTGCACGAGACCTACCAGAAGGCAGACGGCACCTATGTGCAGCCGGCCGAGGTGAAGGTCGAGGTCGGCGGCAATGGACGCCGAGCCACGCTGCTCACGTCAGGCGAAGACATCCAGATCGGCCCGATCGAGAAGATGTCGAAGTCGAAGAAAAACACGGTCGACCCCGACGACATCATCGCGACCTACGGCGCCGACGTCGCCCGCTGGTTCATGCTGTCGGACTCCCCGCCCGACCGCGACGTGATCTGGAGCGACGAGCGCGTTCAGGGCGCCTCGCGCTTCGTGCAGCGGCTGTGGCGGCTGGTGAACGACTCCGTGGAACTCGGCAAGGCCGCTCCGGCGGCACGGCCGGCGTCATTCGGACCGGATGCAACATCCTTACGCAAGGCCGCCCATGGCGCGCTGGACAAGGTCACCACCGGCGTCGAGCGATTGCACTTCAACGTCTGCCTCGCCCATATCCGCGAATTCGCCAATGCCTTTTCGGAGGTGCTGCAGCGCCGCGGCGAGCCGCCAGAGGACCTTGCCTGGGCAATCCGGGAGGCCAGCCAGATCCTGGTCCAGCTGTTCTCGCCGATGATGCCGCATCTGGCCGAGGAGTGTTGGCAGGTCCTGGGCCAGAGCGGGCTGGTTTCGGAGGCCAATTGGCCCCAAATCGAACGCGATTTGCTGGTCGAAGACAGCGTGACCCTGGTGGTTCAGGTCAACGGCAAAAAGCGGGGTGATGTCACGGTTGCAACAGCGGCCCAGAATCCGGAAATCGAGGCTGCCGTTTTGGCCCTCGATGCGGTAAAACTGGCCCTGGACGGCAAGCCCGTCCGCAAGGTGATCATCGTCCCCAAGAGGATCGTGAATGTTGTCGGCTAGGATCCGTATCGCAGCCCGCTTGCTGGCGGTCGCCGCACTGGCGGCGCTGACGGCCGGCTGCTTCCAGCCGATGTACGCCGAGCGTACCGACGGAACCCCCGGCCTGCGCGAGAAGCTGATGGGGGTCGACCTTCCGCCGATCGCCAAGGCGAACGCCTCCCGCGAGGCCCGCGTCGGCGTCGAGGTCCGCAACGCCCTGGCTTTCAAGCTCTACGGCACCGCCACGGGCATGCCGCCGACGCACCGTCTGGAGATCCGCTTCGCATCCAGCCGTTCGTCCCTGATCGTCGATCCCAATACCGGGCTGCCGAGCAGCGAGAACTACGGCATCGACTGCCAGTACAATCTGATCGAAGTCGTGAGCGGCAAGTCGGTGATGACCGGCACCACGTTCTCGCGCGTATCCTATGACATGCCCGGCTCCTATCAGCGCTTCGCCCGCAATCGAGCCTATCGCGATGCGGAGGACCGTGCCGCCAACGAGATCGCCGAGAACATCACGACCCGGCTCGCCTCGTTCTTCACCGCGGGCACGTAATTCATTTCCCGTCATTCCGGGGTTCGCGAAGCGAGAACCCGGAATCCAGAGATTGTAAATCGAGATTCCGGGCTCGCGCTCCGCGCGCCCCGGAATGACGAGGCTTGGGCAACATGGTCGCGCTGCGCGGAAAAGAGATCGACGCCTTCCTCGCCCGGCCCGATGCGGGACGTCCGATCGTCCTGCTCTATGGTCCCGACGCCGGCCTCGTGCGCGAACGTGCCGATGCACTGATCGCCTCGGCCGTCGACGACCCCAACGATCCCTTCTCGCTCGTCAAGCTCGACGGTGACGAGCTCTCCGCCGAACCGTCGCGGCTCGTCGATGAGGCCATGACGGTCCCGCTGTTCGGCGGCCGCCGCGCCATCCGCATCCGCGCCGGCTCGCGCAGCTTTGCCAGTGGCGTCGACACGCTGGCTGAGATGAGCGTGAAGGATTGCCGCATCGTGATCGAGGCCGGCGAGCTGCGCCCGGAATCGCCTCTGCGCAAAGCCTGCGAGCGTGCCAAGACAGCGGTGGCGATCGGCTGCTATCCCGACACCGAGCGCGACCTTACCAAGCTGATGGAGGACGAGCTGCGCATCGCCAATTTGCGCATCACGCAGGATGCCCGTGCAGCGCTGATGTCGTTCCTCGGCGGCGACCGCCAGGCCTCGCGCAACGAGCTGCGCAAGCTGACGCTCTATGCGCATGGCAAGGGGGAGATCACACTCGACGACGTGATGGCGGTGGTCGCCGATGCATCGGAGCTGAAGCTCGATCCCATCGTCGACGGCGCGTTCGCCGGCCGGCCCGACATCGTCGAGACCGAGTTCGCCAAAGCAATGATCGCCGGCACCTATCCAGGCGTGATCATCTCCGCCGCGCAGCGCCAGGCCGCGTGGCTGCACAAATCGGCGCTCGCGATCGCCGACGGCACGCCGGCCTCCGCGGTTCTCGACAGCGGCTATCCGCGGCTGCACTTTTCGCGAAAGCCCGCGGTCGAAACGGCGCTGCGCAATTTCAGCGTGGCGCGGCTTGCCGCCGTGATCGAGCAACTCGCGACCGCCGCGCTCGACACCCGCAAGCAATCCACCCTCGCCGCCGCCATCGCCCAGCGCACGCTGATGGCCATCGCCGCCAACGCGAAGCGGCGGGGCTAGGCCACCGCTCTCCACGTCATTGCGGAGCTCTTGCGACGAAGCAATCCAGGATAGCCAAATCCGTCATCCTGAGGTGCGAGCCGCGCGGCGCAACGGGGCACGCGGAGAGCCTCGAAGGATGAACGGCCTCGATACGGCTGGGCCGTCGCCCTTCGAGGGCCGCTGAAGAAGCGGCCACCTCCAGCGACAACGGCTACGCCGTTGCGCGGGGGTGACGGTGATGGAGGGTCGGCGCGCCTACAGCGCGCCCTTCGCCAGCCGCTTCATCACCTCGTCGAGCTGATCGAGGTTGCGGTAGCTGATCTGGACCGAGCCGCCGGGGTCGCGGTGATTGACGGTGACCTTGAGACCGAGCGCATCGCTGACGCGCTTTTCCAGATCGACCGTGTCGGGATCCTTTTCCTTGCCCCCCGTGCTGCGCGCCTTCTGCGGCTTGCGCTCAGGCACGCCCTCTTCATGCGCAAGCGCCTCGGCCTGGCGGACGTTGAGGCCTTCCGCGACGATGCGCTTGGCCGCAGCAAGCGGGTCGGGCACGCCGATCAGCGCGCGGGCATGGCCGGCCGTCAGCTCGCCGGTGGCGATCAAGGCCTGCACCTCGGCCGGCAGTTTCGTCAGCCGCATCATGTTGGCGATGTGGCTGCGGCTCTTGCCGACGACCTTGGCAATGTCGTCCTGGCTGCGTTTGAACTCGTTGGCGAGCGCGTGATAGCCCTGCGCCTCCTCCATCGGGTTGAGGTCCTCGCGCTGCACGTTTTCGACGATCGCGAATTCGAGCGCATCGCTGTCGCTGATATCGACTGGCACGATCGGCACTTCGTGCAGGCCGGCCATCTGCGAGGCGCGCCAGCGCCGCTCGCCGGCGATGATCTCAAAGCGGTCCTGCGCGCCCTTCACCGGACGCACCACGATCGGCTGGATCACGCCATGCTGCCTAATCGAATCGCTGAGCTCCTTCAGCTCGGCGTCCGAAAACGTGCGGCGCGGATTGCGCGGATTGGGCTTGATGAATTCGATCGGCACCTTGCGCTGCGCGCGCGGACGGTCGACGTGCTGCGCCTCGCCGCCGACGTCACCGATCAGACTTGCAAGACCCCGGCCCAGTCGCGAACGCGCTTCGTCGGCCATCGCCAGCTCCCTTGGATTCACGGTGCAGCACTCCAGAACTGAATTTCAAAACTTGTAGGATGGGTAGAGCGAAGCGAAACCCATCGCTGTTTGTGCGTAGGGTGATGGGTTTCGCTGCGCTCTACCCATCCTACGAGCAACGTCGCTTCAATGCGTCGTGCGCAACTCGCGCTCGCGCTGGATCACTTCGGTGGCAAGCCGCAAATAGGCTTCGCTGCCGACGCATTTGAGATCGTAGACCAGCACCGGCTTGCCATAGGACGGCGCTTCCGAGATGCGCACGTTGCGCGGGATCATGGTCTTGTAGACCTTCTCGCCCATGAACTGACGGACGTCGGCGACGACCTGGTTCGAGAGATTGTTGCGCGAGTCGAACATGGTCAGCACGATGCCGTGGATCGACAGGTTCGGGTTGAGCGTCGAGCGCACCTGCTCCACCGTCTGCAGCAATTGCGACAGACCTTCGAGCGCGAAGAACTCGCACTGCAGCGGCACCAGGATCGCATCGGACGCGGCCATCGCGTTCACTGTCAGCAGGTTGAGCGAAGGCGGACAGTCGATCAGCACATAGGTATAGTCGGCATCCGGCGAGACGTTGTTGTTGAGCGCGCCGATCGCGTCGCGCAGCTTGAAGGCGCGGCCGGGCGTGGTGCCGAGTTCGAGCTCGAGGCCGGAGAGATCCATGGTCGAGGGGGCGATGTGCAGCCGCGGCACCGCGGTCGACACCACCGCCTCGCGCAAGGCCGCTTCGCCGATCAGCACGTCGTAAGTCGAGCAGGAGCGGTTGCGGCGATCGATGCCGAGACCGGTCGAGGCGTTGCCCTGCGGATCGAGATCGACGATCAGGACACGCTCGCCAATCGCTGCGAGCGCTGTGCCGAGATTGATCGCCGTGGTTGTCTTTCCCACGCCACCCTTCTGATTTGCCAGCGCCAGGATGCGCGGGTGGCCGTGCGGGACCTCAGCGGTCTTTTGCTCCTGCGGTTCGTCAATCACGCTCATCGCCAATTCCCCAATCCACCCCTGAACGTCTCACTTGCGCCGTTCGACGGACGTCAGCTCCACGATCCAGCCGTCGCCGGTGCGGCTTTGGTAGAGCACAGGCTGAATATTCCAATATTTAGCGGCTTCGGTCAATTCAGCTTCTACATCTTGACCCTTAGGAAATAGCGCCTTGGCGCCCTGGCGCATCAGCGGCTCCGCAAAGCCGATGAGTTGATGTAGCGGAGCCAGCGCACGCGCGGTGATGCAATCGACGGGGCCGGTGATTCTATCCACATTATCCCCGATCTCAGCGAGATGTACGACTCCCGGAGATGTGGTGACGCGAATCGCCTCGCGCAGGAACGCCGCCTTCTTCGCGATTCGCTCGACGAGGTGGACGCTGGCGCCGGCCGTCCCGGCCATGGCGCAGGCGAGCACGACGCCGGGAAAACCGCCGCCACTGCCGAGGTCGGCCCAACGTTTGGCCGACGGGGCGAGATCGACAAGCTGAAGCGAGTCGGCGATGTGCCGGGTCCAGAGATGCGGCAAGGTCGAGGGCGCGACCAAATTGGTCTTGGCCTGCCACTCCCGGAGCAGCGCGATGTAGCGGTCAAGCCGGTCCTCGGTTTCACGTGAAACGGAGGCGAGCTTGAGCGCCGCGGTCTTGTCGGCGGCAATGATGCCGTCCAAGGCCCGATCATTGGCGCTGGCCTTGTCGATCTTCGGCTTGGGCGGCGCCGGCTCGGATTGACGAGCGGCGCCCTCACCCGCTCCGGGTCGTCGCACTAGCGGCCTGTCCCCGCCCGGTCCGCGCTGTTTCACGTGAAACGCCTATGCGATTGCTTTGGAGGTCTTCCGTGCCTCGCGGCGGAGATAGGCCGCCAAGATGCCCAGCGCCGCCGGCGTCATGCCGTCGATCCGGCCGGCTTGGCCGACCGTGAACGGCCTCGCCTTCTCCAGCTTGGCCCGAACCTCGTTGGAGAGGCCGGGGACCTGCTGGAAATCGACCTCCGACAGCACCATTCCCTCATCCCGCCGGAAGGCTTCGACATCGGCACTCTGGCGCTCGAGATAGACATCGTACTTGGCGTCGATCTCGAGGTGGGTGGCGATAACAGGATCGATGGCGGACAGCTCCGGCCAGATTGCACGGACCTGGCTCCATCCGATATCCGGATAAGCCATCAGCTCGAAGGCCGACCGGCGCTGACCGTCCCGGTTGAGGGACACTCCGTGCTTGATCGCTCCGTTCGGAGTGATGGTCAGCGACTTCGCCAGCGTCCGGGCCGCGTTGAGAGCGTCCATCTTGGTGCGGTGATGGTGCGTCCGGGCGGCGCCCACACATCCGAGCGCAATCCCCTTTTCCGTCAGGCGCTGGTCGGCATTGTCGGCGCGCAGGGTCAGCCGGTACTCGGCCCTGGAGGTGAACATCCGATAGGGCTCGCTGATCCCGCCGGTGACGAGGTCGTCGATCATCACGCCGAGATAGCCATCGGCACGGTCGAACACCATCAGCGCGGCGCCGCTGGCGGCTAGCGCCGCATTCAGGCCGGCCACGATACCCTGGCCGGCAGCTTCCTCGTACCCGGTGGTGCCGTTGATCTGTCCGGCCAGGAACAGGCCGCGCAGACGCTTGGTCTGCAGGGTCGGATCGAGCTCGCGGGGATCGACATGGTCGTACTCGATGGCATAGCCCGGACGGACCATCCTGACCCGCTCAAGGCCCGGGATGGTGGCGAGGATCGCGAGCTGGACCTCCTCCGGAAGTGAGGTCGAAATGCCGTTGGGATAGACCGTACTATCGTCGAGACCTTCCGGCTCCAGGAAGATCTGGTGGCCGTCGCGGTCGCCGAAGCGGACGATCTTGTCCTCGATCGAGGGACAATAGCGCGGTCCCGAGCTCTTGATCTGGCCGGAGTACATCGGGGAGCGGTGCACGTTGGCCCGGATGACCTCATGGGTCGCGGACGTGGTCCGCGTGATCCCGCACTGGATCTGCGGTGTCGTGATCCGCTCGGTCATGACCGAGAACGGCTCCGGCGGCTCGTCTCCGGGCTGCATTTCGACCGCGGACCAGTCGATCGTGGCGCCGTCCAGACGCGGCGGAGTCCCCGTTTTGAGTCGCCCCAGGGTAAAGCCAGCGCGCTCAAAGGAGCCCGAAAGGCCGATCGCGGGCGCCTCGCCGACCCGTCCGGCAGGCCAGTTCTTCTCACCAAGATGGATCAGGCCGCGGAGAAAGGTACCGGTGGTCACGACAACGGCCCCCGCCCGGAGCTCGCGGCCGTCCGCCATGCGCAGTCCGGTCACGCGGCCCTCGACCACGATCAACGCGTCAGCCTCGCCCTCGATGACGGAAAGACCCTCGGTCTGCCGGATCGCCGCCTGCATCGCCGCGGCATAGAGCTTCCGATCGGCCTGGGCGCGGGGACCGCGGACAGCCGGACCTTTGCGGCGATTGAGGACGCGAAACTGGATGCCGCCGGCGTCGCCAACACGGCCCATCAGGCCATCGAGCGCATCGACCTCGCGTACCAGATGGCCCTTGCCGAGACCGCCAATAGCGGGGTTGCAGGACATCGCGCCGACGGTGGAGAAACGATGCGTCACCAGAGCGGTCGTTGCGCCCACCCGGGCGGCGGCAGCGGCGGCTTCACAGCCGGCGTGGCCGCCGCCAATCACGATGACGTCGAAACTCTCTCGCTCTGTTCGCATGGGCGGACTTCTAGCTCAGCGGCAGAGAACCCGGAAGTCAAAACTGGGGTGAGGCGGTTGTTTCACGTGAAACAGGACAGCCCCGGGTTAGCTGCATTTGGCGAAAACAACCCCATGCACAGTAGAGAAGGCGCTGTTCGGTCTGCTGTTTCACGTGAAACAAAATCAAGCAACCACTGCGAGAGGCCTTGCGCCAGAGCGCCAGGTCTAGACAGGCCCCCGCAGTTGTTTCACGTGAAACACAAAGGGTGGAGCAAAGCGCCAGTTCCACAATCGAGAATCAACGTCACTTTCCAATACAGAATTTCTGGAAGATCGCGCCTAGGACGTCTTCGACATCCACCCGGCCCAGCAGCCGGCCCAGTGCGTAGGCCGCAGCGCGCAGCTCTTCGGCGGCAAGCTCTTCGCCGTCCTCCACAAGCTCCAGGCTCCGGCCCAAACTCTCCGATGCCCGGCGCAGCAGATCCCGCTGACGCGCCCGAGTCACCAACGCGCCCTCGCTCGTTCCAAAGAAATCGGCCGCGAATTTTACGAGGGCCTCGACCAGCTCGGGAATGCCGTCGCCCCGGCTCGCCGAGATGCCGAACTCGCCGTGTCGCGTGACCTCCCCACCCCCGGCCCCGTCGAGATCGATCTTGTTGCGCACGATCCAGACCGAGCCGCCGGACCGGTCGCTGCCATCCGCGGATTTCCGAAGCGACCGCATGGCGTCCGGATCGACCGTGCGGCTTCCCTCGACCAGCCAAAGCACGAGGTCGGCGTCTTCGGCCCGCGCCCGGGCGCGGCGCACGCCTTCCTGTTCGACGGGATCGTCGGTCTCGCGAATGCCGGCGGTGTCGATCACCGTGACGGGATAGCCGTCGAGATCGAGCTGCACCTCGATCACGTCGCGCGTGGTGCCGGCATACGGCGAGACGATCGCGACCTCTCGGCGCGCGAGCTGATTGATCAAGGTCGACTTGCCGACGTTCGGTTTACCTGCGATCGCAACCACCAAGCCATCACGCAGGCGTTCAGAATGTCCCTGTGCCGCAAGGACTTCTGTGATTTCGTCATGCAGGGCTTTGATCGCCTTCACCGCCGGCGCCATCAACTCGGCGGGCACGTCGCCCTCGTCGGAGAAATCGATGCCCGCCTCGATCAGCGCCGACGCCTCGATGATGCGCTCACGCCAGCCGCGCGCGCGATTGCCGAGCAAGCCCTGCAACTGACGCAGTGCCTGGCGACGCTGGCGGTCGGTATCGGCGTGAATGAGATCGTCGAGGCCCTCCGCCTCGGTGAGATCGAGCTTGCCGTTCTCGAAGGCGCGACGGGTGAACTCGCCGGGCTCGGCCGCCCGCATATTCGGAATATTAGAAATAGCGCCGACGAGCGCCGCCAGCACCGCGCGGCCGCCGTGAACATGGAATTCGGCGACGTCCTCGCCGGTCGCGCTGGCCGGTCCCGGAAACCACAGCACGACCGCGTCGTCGATCGGTCCGCCCTCCGCGTCGCTGAGTTGCCGGCGGCTCGCCAGCCTGGGTTCGGGCAGCTTCCCCGCCAGCGCCATCAGCGCGGCGCCGGCCTGTGGGCCGGAGACCCGCACGACGGCGATCGCGCTCGGAGGCCTGCCCGACGACAGCGCAAAGATGGTTTGATCCCGCGGATGCATGGCCTATTTGTCCGGCCGCCGGCTAAAAGGCAAATATCGTTTGGTGACCCCGGAGTACCTCGTTTGCTGCGGAATATTCCCGCAGCAAATATTTGTGCTGCAACGCAACAAGACGCACGGCATTTTTGCGGCGGCTTTGCCGGATCAGATCGAAAATCCCGGCTAAAAATATATCTTAGCAAAAACAAATACTTATTACACCAAATTGAACCGGCCGAGGCCGCCTCCTATGCTGCAATTGCTGCAGCAAAGCCGCATCAAACAAAAAGGGCGCCCGAAGGCGCCCTCCAATTCCATGCTGCACCGCACTCAGGTGTTCATCGAGTCGAAGAACTCCGAATTGCTCTTGGTCGAGCGCAGCTTGTCGAGCAGGAAGTCGATGCCGTCCATCGTACCCATCGGGTTCAGAATGCGGCGAAGCACGTACATCTTCTTCAGGACCACCGGATCAGTGATCAACTCCTCCTTGCGGGTGCCGGAGCGCGAGATGTCGATCGCCGGGAAGGTCCGCTTGTCCGAGACCTTGCGATCCAGGATCAGTTCCGAGTTACCGGTGCCCTTGAATTCTTCGAAGATGACCTCGTCCATGCGGCTGCCGGTATCGACCAGTGCGGTCGCGATGATGGTCAGCGAGCCGCCCTCCTCGATGTTTCGGGCGGCACCGAAGAACCGCTTCGGGCGCTGCAGCGCGTTGGCGTCGACACCGCCAGTCAGCACCTTGCCGGATGACGGCACCACGGTGTTGTAGGCGCGGCCGAGGCGTGTGATCGAATCGAGCAGGATCACAACATCGCGGCCATGCTCGACCAGGCGCTTGGCCTTTTCGATCACCATCTCGGCGACCTGGACGTGGCGCACTGCCGGCTCGTCGAACGTCGACGACACCACCTCGCCCTTCACGGAGCGCTGCATGTCCGTGACTTCTTCCGGACGTTCGTCGATCAGCAGCACGATCAGATAGCATTCGGGATGATTGTGCGCGATCGAGTGCGCGATGTTCTGCATCAGCACCGTTTTACCGGTGCGCGGCGGCGCAACGATCAACGCACGCTGGCCCTTGCCGATCGGTGCGACGATGTCGATCACCCTTGCAGACAAGTCCTTTCGCGTCGGATCGTCGATTTCCATGCGGAAACGCTGATTCGGAAACAGCGGCGTGAGATTGTCGAAATTGACCTTGTGCTTGGCCTTTTCCGGGTCCTCGAAATTGAGCGTGTTGACCTTCAGCAGCGCGAAATAACGCTCGCCCTCTTTCGGGCTGCGAATGTGGCCTTCGAGGGTGTCGCCGGTGCGCAGGCCGAAACGGCGGATCTGCGAAGGCGAGACGTAGATGTCGTCCGGACCCGGCAGATAATTCGCATCGGGCGAGCGGAGGAAGCCGAAACCATCGGAGAGCACCTCGACGACGCCTTCGCCGACGATGTCGGTTTCGGCGAGCGCAAGCTGCTTGAGGATGGCGAACAGCAGCTCCTGCTTGCGCATGGTGCTGGCATTCTCGACCCCATTCTCTTCCGCGAACGAGACGAGCTCGGCCGGCGTTTTCGACTTGAGGTCCTGAAGTTTGATTTCCCGCATTGGGGTGGTCCTGTGGGGTAACCTAGGGAGGGGGTGCGAGGAGGCTCTGAACTGCGGACGCGAGAAGGTAAGGTCCGCAGGTCTGGCAAGGAGAGTGCCGGTGAGGCTTCAAACCTGATGCGGTGTCCGGCTCTGGAAAGCTCGGACAGAACCACATCCGCCTGCGTTGGGTGGGATATCGCCAATATAGAAAATCGCTTCCCACTCCGCAAGCCGAAGCGCTGAGCGATCGTTCACGATCCTTGCCTAGAACGGCTTCACGATCACCATGACGACGATGAGGATCATCAGGACGGTCGGTACTTCGTTGATAATCCGATAGAATCTCTGGCTCCGCAGGCGTCGGTCGGCGGCGAAGTCCTTGCACCAGCGCGAAAAAAAGCCGTGGACCGCCGACATTGCCAGGACCAGTGCCAGTTTTACGTGCAACCAGCCGAACGAAAACCAGTGGCCGGCCCAGGCGAGATAAAGCCCGGCCAGCCACGTGACGATCATGGCGGGGTTGATGATCGCCTTGAGAAGCCGGCGTTCCATCACCTTGAACGTTTCGGACTGCTTCGAGCCGATCTCGGTCTCGGAATGATAAACGAACAGCCGCGGCAGATAGAGCATGCCGGCCATCCAGGAGATGACCGCGATCACATGCAGCGCCTTGATCCAGAGATAGACGTCTTCAGACATTTTCAGCGTTCCGGTGCCCAGCTCGGAGGAGGCTGGGGATAGTAACACCTCGTTAAGGTCTTACCTGCACACATGTCCATCCGCAGCGCTCCTCCTACCTCTAAGAATCTTAGATTCTTAAGGTTTGAGTCTATGTGACCGTGGATTGGACTCACACAATTCCATCCGCACGCTCACGCGCGCTTGTTCACATCTATCAACATTTCCCGGACGGCTGTGGCGACTTGCGATAAGGCGGCCAGCGTCAATGACTTGCGCCCCTCGATCGGTCGCTTATCAAGAGGGTTGTCCGCACAATTCCATTTCCGCGTCGGCAGGGCGCCAGACTTGTCCCAACGGGCAGCGGTGTGAACAAAATTGGCACTTGTCCCGCCCCCGGTGTCGCGCAACCCTTTCCGAGGGGTTAAGGTCCACAGAAATCCACAAACCACACCGTCTCCATACAAAGGGTTTTTGTGCCGACCTCGAACAATTATTTCCATCTGCACCTGGTCTCCGACTCCACCGGCGAGACGCTGATTACCGTCGCGCGCGCGGTTGCGGCCCAATACGCCAACGTGACCCCGGTCGAGCATGTCTATCCGCTGGTGCGCAGCCAGAAGCAGCTCGATCGCGTGCTCGACGAGATCGAGGAGGCACCGGGGATCGTGCTGTTCACGCTGCTGGAGAAGGATCTGGTCTCCAGGCTCGAGGACAAATGCAAGGAGATCAACGTTCCGAGCCTGTCGATCATCGGCCCGGTGATGCAGCTGTTCGAGGCGTATCTGGGTGCTGCGACGACGGGCCGCGTCGGCGCCCAGCACGTTCTCAATGCGGAGTATTTCAAGCGCATCGACGCGCTGAACTACACGATGATTCATGACGACGGTCAGCACGTCGAAGGTCTCGAGGATGCCGACGTCGTTCTCGTCGGCGTATCCCGGACTTCGAAGACGCCGACGTCGATTTATCTCGCCAATCGCGGTATCCGCACCGCCAACGTGCCGCTGGTCCCGGGCATTCCGGTGCCGGCACAATTGGAGACGCTGACGCGCCCGCTGGTGGTGAGCCTGCATGCGACGCCGGAGCGGCTGATCCAGGTACGCCAGAACCGGCTGCTCTCGATGGGCGCCGATTCCAGCGGCGACACCTATACTGACAAGCAGTCCGTCGCCGAGGAGGTCGCGTTTGCGCGCAAGCTCAGTGCCAAGCACGACTGGCCGCTGCTCGACGTCACGCGTCGCTCGATCGAGGAAACCGCGGCGGCGATCATGAAGCTCTACAGTGACCGTCAGCGTAATCGGCCTTCTCAATAGTCTTGGGAATAGTTTTCGCGATGAGTCTGTGGCTCGGCAAATCTTCGTTGATCCTGGCTTCGCAAAGCGGCGCGCGAAAGATGCTGCTGGCCAATGCAGGGCTCAAGTTCAAGGCTGTTACCGCCGATATCGATGAGCGCGGTATCCAGGCCGCCTGCGGGCTTTCGGATCCGCGCGAGATTGCCCTGCTGCTGGCGCGAGAAAAGGCCAAGGCAGTTTCGGCAGATCACGGTGGAAGCTACGTCATCGGGGCGGACCAGACGCTGGCTCTTGGCAGCCGCCTCTTCAACAAGCCGGCCGGCCGCGCCCAGGCGCTGGCGCAATTGCGCGATCTCGCCGGCAACAGTCACGAGCTGAATTCCGCCGTGGCCGTTGCGCATGACGGCAAGATTGTCTTCGAGGATGTTTCGATTGCCCGCATGACGATGCGGCCGATGACCGAGCCCGAGCTTTCAGCCTATCTCGACGCGGCCGGCGATGCCGTAACCACCAGTGTCGGCGCCTATCAGCTCGAAGGCCTCGGCATTCACCTGTTCGCGCGGATCGAGGGCGATCATTTCACCATTCTCGGCCTGCCGCTGCTGCCGCTGCTTGCGTTCCTGCGGCGCGAACAACTAATTGCGGTGTAGATGATAGACATGGCTGGGCGCTGATGCGGATCCTGGGACTGACCGGCTCGATCGGGATGGGCAAATCCACCACCGCAAAATTGTTCGCGGAGGCCGGCGTTCCCGTCTACGACGCCGATGCCGCCGTCCATCAGCTCTATGAGGGCGAGGCCGCGCCGGCGATCGAAGCCGCCTTCCCCGGCACCACCGTGAACGGCAAGGTCGATCGGCCAAAGCTGTCGGGGCGCGTCGTGCACGATCCCGCGGCGATCAAGCAGCTTGAGCAGATCGTTCATCCCATGCTCGGCGCCTCCCGGCAGAAATTCTTTGCCGACGCAGAGGCAGCAAAAGCGCCGGTCGTCGTGCTGGACATCCCACTCCTGTTCGAAACCGGCGGCGAGAAGCGGGTCGATGCGGTGGTCGTGGTTTCGACTTCGCCGGAACTCCAGCGCGAGCGGGTGCTGGCGCGGGGCACAATGGACGAGGCAAAACTCGACGCGATCATCGCCAAGCAAACGCCCGACGCCGAGAAGCGCAAGCGGGCCGATTTCGTGGTGGATACCTCACACGGACTTGAACCGGTGCGCGCGCAGATCGCGCACATCCTGGCCGAGGTCGTTAAGATGCCGCAGCGGCGAGCCTGATTCGCCGCCTCACACGGCTTCTCAGACCATGCGCGAAATCGTCCTCGACACTGAAACCACCGGCCTCGATCCGCTTCGCGGCGATCGCCTGGTTGAAATCGGCTGCGTCGAGATGTTCAACCGCATGCCGACCGGGCAGACGTATCACGTCTACATCAATCCCGAACGGGACATGCCGGCGGAAGCCTTTGCGGTGCACGGATTGTCGGCCGAGTTTTTGTCAACCAAGCCGCTGTTCCACGAGGTTGCCGATGGGTTCCTGGAATTCATCGGCGATGCGCCGCTCGTAATCCACAACGCCTCCTTCGACATCAGCTTCATCAACGCCGAGCTCGACAGGATCAAGCGTGCGGCGATCCCGCGCGAGCGGCTGGTCGATACGCTGCTGCTGGCGCGGCGCAAGCATCCCGGCGTGTCGAACCGGCTCGACGATCTCTGCTCGCGCTATTCGATCGACAATTCGCACCGCACCAAGCACGGCGCGCTGCTCGATGCCGAGCTGCTTGCGGAGGTCTATGTCGATCTGGTCGGAGCGCGGCAGTCGCAGCTGCTGCTGGCTTCGGAAGCCGAGGAAATTCGGGTCAATGCGGCTGGCGATGCGCAGCGGCGGCAGCGCCTGGTGCCGCTTGCGCCGCGGATTACCGATGCCGAGCGCGATGCCCATCGGGCCTTCGTCGCAACGCTTGGCGACAAGGCGATCTGGAACGAGTTCCTGCCCGCTCCAGCCGCCCTTCCGGCTGGTTAGGCCTGCTGGTTAAGCCTGGCCTGCCTGACCACCGGCGGCCATTTGTCGCTCCACGTTCTGACGGTAGAGACCGACGAAGTCGACCGGATCCAGCATCAGGGGCGGGAACCCGCCGTCGCGCACCGCGGTCGCAATGATCTCGCGAGCGAACGGGAACAGCAGGCGCGGGCATTCGATCATGACCAGCGGATGCAGGTTCTCCTTCGGCACATTGGCGATGCGGAACACGCCGGCATAGGCGAGCTCGAACGAGAACATGATCTTGCCCGCGGTCTCGGCCTTGCCCTCGACCGACAACGTCACCTCGAACTCGGTGTCGCTGAGATTGTTGGCGCTGACATTGATCTGGATGTTGATCTGGGGCGGCTGGCCCTGCTGCTGGAGCGAGCTGGGCGCGTTCGGATTTTCGAACGAGAGGTCCTTGGTATATTGCGCCAGCACGTTGAGCTGGGGAGCCTGGGCCGCCTCGGGAGGGGTGCCGTTGCCGTTGGTCATAAAAGTCTCTCCTTACCCGATTGGGGCTGAATTTCGCGGCGGTTGGCTAACATAGGGCCGCCTCGTTCCACAAGGACGAACGGTCCCTGACGGGGGATCCAGGCCGCGCCCCACAATTGTGACGTTCACCCGGCCTCCCGACCCAATCGTACGTTAAACGATTGAAGATGCGCGATTTCCGGCCAGGATCGGGTTTCCCCTTAAGCATAAAACGCGCTACACTCGGCGCTGTGCCAAAAGGCGCCATTGGCCGGGCAAGAATTCGTGCCTACATCCCACGGACCTGACGCACGGACCTAAAATGGTGATGTAGACTTGCCGTTTCCGTGTGGAACGGTCTACTGGCCGGATTGATTTTCCCGGCGGCGACCCCTTCGAGACGACCCCTTATCGAGAAGACCAGAAAGCGAATACGACGTGGACATCTACACCATCATCTTCCTGGCGCTGGCGGTCTTTATCTTCCTGAGGCTGCGCAGCGTGCTGGGGCAGCGGACGGGTAACGAGCGGCCGCCGTTCGACCGCACCGCCGCCCGCAATGCGCTGGGGGGTGCCCAGGACAAGAACGTCGTGACCATGCCGGGCAAGGTAATCGACCAGGCTCCGCTGGCGCCGACCGCCGAACCGACCCCGCCCTCCGACCGCTGGAAGGGCCTGACCGAGCCGGGCACCGCGCTGGCGCAGGGCCTCGACGCCATCGTCGAAAAGGATTCCACCTTCGACCCGCGGCATTTCATCTCGGGTGCCCGTGGCGCCTATGAAATGATCGTGCTGGCCTTCGCCAATGGCGATCGCCGCGCGTTGCGTGACCTGTTGTCGTCGGAGGTCTATGACAGCTTCGATGCGGCCATCAAGGAGCGCGAGAAGAACGAGCAGAAGACCGAGACGCGCTTCGTCTCGATCGACAAGGCGGAACTCGTCGGCGCCGAGCAGCGCGACCGCACTGCCCAGCTCACCGTGCGTTTCGTCTCGCAGATGATCTCGGTCACCCGTGATAAGACCGGCAACATCGTCGACGGCAGCGCCGACACGGTCGCCGACATCACCGACATCTGGACTTTCGCCCGCGACATCACCTCTCGCGATCCAAACTGGAAGCTGGTTGGCACCGGAAGCGCGAATTAAGGTCTTCTTGAAGAACAGCGCGACGGCGCTTTGCGCAGGTGCCGTCGTGCTGTCGTCGTTTTCGCTCGGCGCCGAGGCGGCGCGGCGCCACTATCGCAGCCATCACCACCACGCTCCGGTACTGCCTGCCGCTCCGCCGCGGGCCTTGCCCTATCCGCAGCTTCGGCTGCCGTTCGAGATCCCCGGCGCGCAATATCTGCCTCTGGCGTGGGCCGAGGTGAAGGGCTGGAGCGATGACAATCATCTCGCGGCCTACAAGACTTTTCGCGCGAGCTGCCGGACCATCAGTGCGCAGACCGGCGCGGCCGAACCGAAGGCGGAATCAAAAGCAGAATCAAAGGCACTTGGCGCCTCGCTGAGCGAACCCTGCCGTGCCGCCAAGTCGCTCGATCTCGCCGACGACGCCAAGGCCAAGATCTTCTTCGAGGAGAATTTCGCACCGCTGCGGATCTCGCGCCTCGGCGAGCCCGACGGTTTCGTCACCGGCTATTACGAGCCGGTGCTGGAGGGATCGCGGACGCAGACCGACGTCTTTAACGTGCCGGTTTATCGCCGGCCCTCCAACCTGTTCGTGCGCGGCTACAGGCAGGATTCGGTCAGCCTGCCCAACAAGGGCCCGGTCTACCGCAAGATCGGCCGCCGCAAGCTCGTGCCCTATTACGATCGCGGCGAGATCGAGGACGGCAAAATCGCCGGCCGCGGGCTGGAGATCGCCTGGCTGAAGGACCCGACCGATCTGTTGTTCGCGCAGATCCAGGGCTCGGCGCGGATCAAGTTCGATGACGGCGGCACGGTCCGGCTGAACTACGACGCCTATAACGGCTATCCCTACACGGCCGTGGGACGCATCCTGATCGAGCGCGGCATCATCCCGAAGGAAGAGATGTCGATGCAGAAGATCAGAGAATGGATGGCGCAGACCCCTGATGGCGCCAGGGAGCTGCGCCGCCAGAACCGCTCCTACATCTTCTTCCGCGAGGTCAATTTGTCCGACAAGGAAGAAGCGGTCGGCGCGCAAGGCATTCCGCTGACCGCCGGCCGCTCGATCGCGGTCGACAAGGCGCTGCATGTCTACGGCACGCCGTTCTTCATCGAGGGCGAGCTGCCGATCGAGTCCGAGCGCGCCAAGACGCCGTTCCATCGCCTGATGATCGCGCAGGACACCGGCTCGGCCATCATTGGCCCCGCGCGCGCCGACCTCTATTTCGGTGCCGGCGCAGATGCCGGCCGCGTCTCGGGGCGGCTGCGGCATCCCATGCATTTCGTCATGCTGGTGCCGAAGGGCCTCGATCCCAGTGTGCTCGCCGCGAAGCTCCCGGTGCCTGACCCGCGGCCCTCGGAGAAGATCGCAAAACTGTTTCCGCAGACCGATCAGTCCAAGCCGGCGGCTCCGGCCGCAGCGGTGGCGCAAGGTAAAGGTGAGACGGTCGCTGTCGCCAATCCGGTCCCGCTGCCGGTGCCGCGTCCCGTGATCGACCCCGTTTCCGAGCCGCGACGGCCGGTGAAAAATCGTCCCCATCGACAGCAATGAAGCGATCGTCCCGTCCGCCCGTGCTGGAGCCTCGTCCCTCGCCGCGCCGCCGCGCGCTGAGCGCGGAGGAGCGCGAGCTGTGGGACACGGTCGCAAAGCAGGTCAAGCCGCTGCGGAAGCATCGCGTCGCGAAGGCGCTGGCCGCGGCTGGTGCCGAGCCTTCACCCGCAATGCCGGCCACGAGACCTGCGCCACCGCCACGTCCGATTGCCGCTGCGCCGGCACCACGTGCCGCGAAGCCGGCCATGCCGCCGCTCGCGCCGCTCGGCAAGCGCGAACGAACAAAACTGTCGCGCGGCCGCAGCGAGATCGAGGCGCGGCTCGATCTGCACGGCATGACGCAGATGCGCGCCCATCGCGCGCTGACCGGCTTCCTGAACCGCGCCCATCATGACGGCCTGACCTTCGTGCTCGTCATCACCGGCAAGGGCCGCAGCGGCAGCGAAAGCGGCGTGCTCCGCCGCCAGGTGCCGGAATGGCTGAGCCTGCCGGAATTCCGCGCCTTCGTCGTCGGGTTTGAGGAGGCAGGCATCGGCCATGGCGGCGAGGGCGCGCTTTATGTGCGCATTCGCCGGGCGAGATATTAGAAGGGCCGCACGATTCCGACGCGCGGGATCAGCGTGAGGACCAAGCCGAAGACGTTGGTGCTTCGATCCTCCGCCGGGATCAGCGGCGATTCATTCTTGGCGGGCAGCATCTTCACCGCATGCAGGATCAGGAACATGCACACCGCCCAGTTCGAGATCCAGCGTGAATAGTCGAACACCATTGCGAACATCACGAGATAGGCGAGGCTGATACCGATCAGCGCCGCGACGACGAGGCGGCGGTGCAGATCGCTCGCGAGCGCGCCGATCAGGCTCGCAAAATAGCGCCAGAGCGGCGTGTGCAGCCAGATCAGCAGCGCAAATACAGGCACGCCGAGGATGTTGTGCGGCAGGCGCCCCCAGGTGTCCGAAATCTCCTTCGCCAGCGGCTGGTACCAGATGTAGGCGAATTGAAGCAGGTCGGTCCGCGACGGATCGGCCATCCGGGTCTTCAGGTAGGCAACGAAATCCGCTTCGGGGATCGGCATCGCTCCCAAGAACTGAGCGGCGAAGAACAGCGCGCTCACGCAGAGCAGTGCTATGAGGCCGAACGCGACCTTCGCCCGACTGATGCCATCCGCGAGATAGTGCCGGATCACGACGATGGTGATGATCGTCGGCACGTACATCAGCAGATGAATATGGTGGATCAGCACGAGAATGATCGCGAATAGCGCGGCCAAGGCCACGAACAGCAGCGAGGCCGTCGGCATCAGCAGCAGGATGATCGCCAGCGCGCAGCCATAGATGTCGAAATGGCCGAGCGTGTGCATGAAATTCTTGAGGAAGAACGGCGAGCCCGCGATGAAGACGAACAGCGGCAGCGTCTTCGCGGTGAAGCCAAACGTCTTTTGGAACAGTCTTGCATAGAGGCCGAGCGTCACCAGCCAGGTCGCGCCGCCGAGCGCGAACACCAGCCATACCGGCACCTTGTCCGTGACCAGCGCGACGACCGCCCCGATCAGCGCGCGCTTGATGAAGCCGAAATGGTAGTCGACCAGGAGGTGGATATAGGGAACGAAAGGCGGCAGCTGGATCTTGTGGACGAAGACGCCGAGGATGACCGCCGCGTTGATCGCGAGCAGGAGACGCCAGGGGTTTTGCAGGATGCTAGCGGGCACCGAGCACCTGCCGCGCACAAGATTCCGCTGTCGTCCCGGACAAGCGAGCAAAGCGAGTGCAGATCCGGGACCCATAACCGCAGGAGGTCGTGTGAGCCGGGGTCGGAGCCGCCATCTGTTTCAACAAGGACCGCTGGTGGTTATGGGTCCCCGTTTCGCGGGGACGACAGCGGGAAAGATAGCCGACCACGGCCCAATTACAAAATAAACCGGCTCAGATCCGCGTTCTTGGCGAGGTCGCCGACGTGCTTCTGCACGAAGTCGGCATCGACCCTGACGGTCTCGCCGCTGCGGTCGGGGGCGGTGAAGGAGATCTCGTCCAGCACCCGCTCCATCACGGTCTGCAGCCGCCGCGCGCCGATGTTCTCGACGGTGGAATTGACGGCAACCGCGACGTCGGCCAACGCATCGATGGCGCTGTCGGTGATGTCGAGCGTGACCCCCTCGGTCTGCATCAGGGCGACATATTGCTTGATCAGCGAGGCTTCGGGCTCGGTCAGGATGCGGCGCATGTCGTCGCGGGTCAGCGCCTGCAATTCGACGCGGATCGGCAGGCGGCCCTGCAATTCCGGCAACAGGTCCGACGGCTTTGCGACATGGAAGGCGCCGGAGGCAATGAACAGGACGTGGTCGGTCTTCACCGCGCCGTGCTTGGTCGAGACCGTGGTGCCCTCGATCAGCGGCAGCAGATCGCGCTGCACGCCCTCGCGCGAGACGTCGCCGCCGACTCGGCCGTCGCGCGCGCAGATCTTGTCGATCTCGTCGAGGAATACGATGCCGTTGTTCTCGACCGCGCTGATCGCCTCCAGCGTCAACTGCTCGGTATCCAGCAGCTTGTCGGACTCCTCGTTGACGAGGATCTCGTGCGAGCTCCCCACCGTCAGCCGTCGCGTCTTGCTGCGGCCGCCCAGCTTGCCAAAAATGTCGCCGATCGAGATCGCGCCCATCTGCGCGCCCGGCATGCCCGGGATCTCGAACATCGGCATGCCGCTGCCGCCGCCCTGCGTCTCGATCTCGATCTCCTTGTCGTTCAATTCGCCGGCGCGCAGCTTCTTGCGGAAGGATTCCCGCGTCGCGGAGCTGGCATTGGCGCCGACCAGCGCATCGAGCACGCGCTCCTCGGCCGCGAGCTGCGCGCGCGCCTGCACGTCCTTGCGCTTGCGCTCGCGCACCTGGGCGATCGCGACCTCGACGAGATCGCGCACGATCTGCTCGACGTCGCGGCCGACATAGCCGACCTCGGTGAATTTCGTGGCCTCAACCTTCAGGAACGGCGCATTGGCGAGTTTGGCCAGTCGTCGCGCGATTTCAGTTTTGCCGACGCCGGTCGGCCCGATCATCAGGATGTTCTTCGGCAGCACCTCTTCGCGCAACGAGCCTTCGAGCTGCTGCCGGCGCCAGCGGTTGCGCAGCGCGATCGACACGGCGCGCTTGGCGTCGGCCTGGCCGACGATGAACCGGTCGAGTTCGGAAACGATTTCGCGGGGGGAGAAGTCTGTCATGTCTGTTTAGCTAGGGCGGGAGGGGGCCGAGGACAAGCCGCATTTTGGGTCAGATGATGGGCGGTCCGGATTGCCATTGTTTCACGGCGTCGAGCGGATGGATCAGCATCAGGATATTGAGCGTCAGATTGTCGCGAATATGGAGCGCCAGCATGATTTCGAAGGCGAGCCCGAGCAGGACCGTCACCGTTACAGGCAGCGTGCGTGCGGCGAGGAACCCGAGCACCATGAACAGCGTGTCGGAGATCGAATTGACGATGCTGTCGCCGAAATAGTCCAGCGAGATCGTGCCGGCGCGGTAGCGCTCGATGATGAACGGTGAGTTCTCGACGATCTCCCAGGCGCCTTCGATCAGCATGGCGGTGATCAAGCGCGCCGGCCACGACAAAGGCACGAACGGCAGCCGCGCAAACAGCAGCCAGGTCAATCCATAGAACAGGAAGCCGTGCAGCACGTGCGAGAAACTGTACCAGTCGGCGATGTGCTGCGAGTTCTCCGAGCTGTTCACCACGCCATGCCAGAGCTTGACGTAGCCGCAGGTGCAGATCGGCACCCGCCCCATGGCGAACAGGATCGAGGCCTGCAGGGCCAGCAACAACAGCGCGATGCCGGCCCATGCGAGCGGCGGTACCGTGACCTTGCTTTCGAGCGTGCTTGTTAGAGTCATGGTTCGTGCACCATCAACAGCGCCGGCCCGTCCGGCGTCTCGACGATGCGGTCGCGGACAAATCCAGCCTTCTCATAGGCGCGGATGGCGCGTGCATTGCGCGGATCAGGATCGGTGACAATGCGCGGCAGACCCTGCCGCAGTTGCTCGCCGGCGAACTGGCGAATCAACGACGAACCGTGGCCATGCCCGATCATGTCGTTTTCGCCGATGAACTGGTCGATCCCACGCGTGCCCTCCGGTTGCGGGCCGAAACCTGCATTCCAGGCTGTCAGGCTGTAGCACTGAAGATAGCCGAACGGGCGCATCCCCGCCAACACGATGAACTGGTCCATTGCCGGCTCATCGAGATCGCCGCTCACCAGCGAAAATTGCTCGTCCGGATCGCCCCACCATTCCCGCACATGCGCCTCGCCCAGCCAGCGCCGGATCAACGGCAAATCGGCCGCGGTCATCGGGCGGAAGGTGTAGGCGAGAGCCATGGCCTAGCCGGCCGACAGGGCTTCGATGGTGACGTTGCGGTTGGTGTAGACGCAGATGTCGGCGGCGATGTCGAGCGAGCGGCGGACGATGGTTTCGGCGTCCTTGTCGGTGTCGAGCAGGGCGCGGGCGGCCGCCAGCGCGTAATTGCCGCCGGAGCCGATCGCCATGACCCCGGCCTCGGGCTCCAGCACGTCGCCGGTGCCGGTCAGCACCAGGGAGACGTCCTTGTCGGCCACGATCATCATGGCCTCCAGCCGCCGCAAATAACGGTCGGTGCGCCAGTCCTTGGCCAGCTCGACCGCGGCCCGGGTCAACTGCCCCGGATATTGCTCGAGCTTGGCCTCCAGGCGCTCGAATAGGGTGAAGGCGTCGGCTGTGGCGCCGGCAAAGCCGCCGATGACGTCGCCCTTGCCGAGCTTTCGAACCTTCCTGGCGTTGGACTTGATTACGGTCTGGCCGATCGAGACCTGGCCGTCGCCGCCGACCACCACCTTGCCGGCCTTGCGGACCGTCAAAATCGTAGTGCCGTGCCAGACCGGCGAGCTGTTTGGGGAGTCCTGCATGGAATACCTCGTTGTCCTGACTGATCTAGGCGGTCGGGGCTCTGGGCACAACGGGCCGCTCCGGCCCCAAATTTTGCTCACCATAGGCCCAAGTGCTGCCCTGCAGGGCGTTCCCGCAGTAGCGAAGGCGTCATTTGGCTGTTAAAAGACCGGCGTTTTCGGGCCAAACGGGCATGATCCGGAAAAGTGGGCACCGGTTTTCCGAGACGATCATGCCCAACCAAATGCGAAAGCTTTCAATGCGCACCGCGTCGATCAAGCGCAAGACCAAGGAAACCGACATCGAGGTCACCGTGAACCTCGATGGCACCGGCGTGTCCAATATCGCGACCGGCATCGGCTTTTTCGACCATATGCTCGATCTCCTCGCCCGCCATTCCCGCATCGACCTCACGGTCAAGGCGGTGGGCGATCTGCACATTGATCATCACCATACCACCGAAGACACCGGCATCGCGCTCGGCCAGGCCGTCAGGCAGGCGCTCGGCAACATGGCGGGCATCACCCGCTATGCCGGCGTGCACATGCCCATGGACGAGACGCTGTCGCGCGTGGTGATCGACATCTCGGGCCGTCCGTTTCTGGTGTTCAAGGCCGACTTCCCCCGCGACAAGATCGGTGAGTTCGACACCGAGCTGGTGCGCGAGTGGTTCCAGGCCTTCGCCATCAACGCCGGCGTGACTCTCCACGTCGAGACCCTATATGGCGATAACAGCCACCATATCGCCGAATCCTGCTTCAAGGGTCTGGCGCGGGCGCTGCGCACCGCGATCGCGATCGATCCGAAGGCTGCGGGCGAAATCCCGTCCACCAAGGGCTCGCTCGGCGGCTGACGTCTCGGGCCAGCGGCACGCGCCGCTTGCGGTATCACTGAATTCTTGAGAACGAGGCATCACCATGCCTGTCTATACGGTTCATGCTCCCTCCCCTGCCGGAGCCGATCTGCGCGCGACCGACAAGTTCGTGTTCGTGCGCGACGGCTTCCATTTCTGGGCGATGGTCTTCGGCCCGCTCTGGCTGTTGTGGCATCGGCTGTGGCTGGCGTTGATCGGCTGGGTGATCTTCTTCGCCGCTTTCAATGCGGGGCTGTCCAGCCTCGGCATCGGGCGTGGCTCGATCTTCTTCGCCGATCTCATCGTCGCGCTGCTGACGGGATTTGAGGCCTCGAGCCTGCGCCGCTGGACTCTTTCACGCGGCAGTTGGCGTCAGCTCGATGTGGTCGTTGCGGATGATGAAGACACAGCAGAACGCCGCTTCTTCGAGCGCTGGAGCCAGAAGCAGCGCGGCATCGTCAACGATCAATGGGCCGTCGATCGCGGCGGCCCGCCGCCGACCCGCACCACGCCGGGTCAGCAATTCTCGAACCCGCCGCCGATTCCGGCGGGCGGCATCATTGGATTATTTCCAGAACCGGGAGGGTCAAGATGAGCGTCGCCATCATCGATTACGGTTCCGGGAATCTGCATTCCGCCGCCAAGGCCTTCGAGCGCGCCGCGCGCAGCATGGAGAATCCGCAAAAGGTCTTCGTCACCAGCGATCCGGACCAGGCCTACAGTGCGGACCGCCTGGTTCTGCCGGGCGTCGGCGCCTTCGCCGATTGCCGGCGCGGGCTCGATGCCGTCAACGGCATGGTCGAGGCGATCACCGAAGCCGTGCGCGTCAAGGCGCGGCCGATGTTCGGTATCTGCGTCGGCATGCAGCTGTTCGCCACCCGCGGCAAGGAGCACGTCATCACGCAGGGCCTGAACTGGATCGGCGGCGACGTCGAAAAGATCGCGCCGCGCGACGAGAGCCTCAAGATCCCGCACATGGGCTGGAATACGCTCGATGTGCTGCGGGAGCATCCGGTACTGGACAAGCTGCCGCTCGGGCCGAAGGGCCAGCACGCCTATTTCGTGCACTCCTACCACCTCAACGCCGCCAACGAGGCGGACGTGCTCGCGCGCGCCGATTATGGCGGGCCGGTCACCGCAATCGTCGGCAAGGACACCGCCATCGGCACGCAGTTTCACCCCGAGAAGAGCCAGCGCTTTGGGCTAGCCCTGATCTCGAACTTTTTGCGATGGAAACCGTGATCCTCTTTCCCGCGATCGATCTCAAGAACGGCCAATGCGTGCGCCTCGAGCAAGGCGACATGGCGCGCGCGACCGTGTTCAACCTCGATCCCGCGGCGCAGGCGCAGAGCTTTGTCGCGCAGGGTTTTGCGTATCTCCACGTCGTCGATCTCGACGGGGCCTTCGCAGGCAAGCCGGTGAATGCGCAGGCTGTCGAGGCGATGCTGAAGACGATCCGGATTCCGGTGCAGCTCGGCGGCGGCATTCGCGATCTCGCGACCGTCGAAGCCTGGTTCGACAAGGGCATCACCCGCGTCATCATCGGCACCGCCGCGGTGCGCGATCCTGAACTGGTGAAGGCAGCCGCGAAAAAGTTTCCCGGCCGCGTTGCGGTCGGCCTCGATGCCCGTGACGGCAAGGTCGCGGTCGAAGGCTGGGCCGAGACCTCGCAGGTGACGGCGCTGGAGATCGCGCAACGCTTCGAGGATGCCGGCGTTGCCGCCATCATCTTCACCGACATCGCGCGCGACGGTCTGCTCAAGGGCCTCAACCTCGATGCGACCATCGCGTTGGCCGACGCGATCTCGATCCCCGTGATCGCCTCCGGCGGCCTCGCCTCGATCGAGGACGTCAAGGCGATGCTGACGCCGCGCGCGAAAAAGCTCGCCGGCGCGATCGCGGGCCGGGCGCTCTATGACGGTCGGCTTGATCCCACTGCCGCCCTCACCCTGATCCGCAACGCGCGCGCCTAGGAGACGTCACATGTTCAAGGTGCGCGTGATCCCCTGCCTCGACGTCAAGGACGGACGGGTCGTCAAGGGCGTCAACTTCGTCGATCTGCGCGATGCCGGCGATCCCGTCGAGGCCGCGATCGCCTATGACGCCGCCGGTGCCGACGAGCTTACCTTCCTCGACATCACCGCGACCCACGAGAACCGCGGCATCATGCTGGACGTGGTCCGGCGCACGGCGGAAGCCTGCTTCATGCCCGTCACCGTCGGCGGCGGCGTGCGCAAGGTGGACGACATCAAGACGCTGCTGCGCGCCGGCGCCGACAAGGTCTCGATCAACAGTGCCGCGGTGTCGCGGCGCGAGTTCGTCAAGGAAGCCGCCGAAAAATTCGGCGAGCAGTGCGTGGTGGTCGCGATCGACGCCAAGCGCGTCAAGCGCGCCGGTGGCGGAGAGCGCTGGGAGATCTTCACCCATGGCGGCCGCAACTCGACCGGCATCGACGCCATCGAATATGCCCAGGAAGTGGTCTCGCTCGGTGCCGGCGAAATCCTGCTCACCTCGATGGACCGCGACGGCACCAGGCAGGGTTTTGACATCCCGCTGACCCGGGCGATCGCCGACAGCGTTTCCGTTCCCGTGATCGCCTCGGGCGGCGTCGGCAATCTCGACCACCTCGTCGACGGTATCCGCGACGGCCACGCCACCGCCGTGCTGGCCGCTTCGATCTTCCATTTCGGGGAATTTACCATCCGCGAAGCCAAGGAGCATATGTCTCGGCGCGGGCTGCCCATGCGCCTCGATGCCTGACGACTCCCGTTCATAAAAATGCTACATCAACGGGTGAGGACCGGCTAATCCGCTGAGGTCATCGGCCAGGTCGCGTTTTCCGAGTATTCTGTATGCCGCGTTTCACGATCCACGATCTGGCCCAGACCATCGACGCCCGGGCGGCGGCCGGCGGCGAGGCCTCGTATACCCGCAAGCTCCTGGACAAGGGCGCAGAACATTGCGCCAAGAAGTTCGGTGAGGAAGCAGTCGAAACCGTAATCGCAGCAGTCGAAAACGATCGCGATCACCTGATCGCCGAAGGCGCCGACCTGCTCTACCATTTCCTTGTGTTGCTCAAGGCCCGCGGCGTAAAGCTGGAGGAGGTCGAGGCCGCACTGGACAAGCGGACCAATATGTCAGGGTTGGAAGAAAAGGCGTCGCGCAAGGGCGGCAGCTGAGGTGGAGAGTCGCGTCATGGATATCCGCGCACCCGAGCAGCAGTATAATCCGTACCGCCTCTACACGCGCGAGCAATGGGCGCGGTTGCGCGACGACACGCCGATGACGCTGGAGCCTGGCGAATTCGACCGGCTGCGCTCGCTGCATGATCGATTGGACTTGCAGGAGGTCGAGGACATTTATCTTCCACTGTCGCGATTGCTGTCGATCTATGTCGATGCGATGCAGCGGCTGTATTACGCGGAGCGCCAGTTCCTTAACATCCGCGACCGCAAGATGCCCTACATCATCGGCGTCGCCGGCTCGGTCGCGGTCGGAAAATCCACCACGGCTCGCGTGCTCCAGGCGCTGCTGGCGCGCTGGTCGCCGCGCCCCAAGGTCGAGCTGATCACGACCGACGGTTTTCTCTATCCCAACGCCGTGCTCGAGCGGCAGGGCCTGATGCAGAAGAAGGGCTTTCCGGAGAGCTACGACCTGCCGCTGCTGCTCAGCTTCCTCTCCGACATCAAGGCCGGCCGCCGCCATGTGCGCGCGCCGGTCTACTCGCATCTGACCTACGACATCGTGCCGAACGAATGGGCTGAGATCGATCAGCCCGACATCCTGATCGTCGAGGGCGTCAACGTGCTGCAGACCGGCAAGCTGCCGCGCGACGGCAAGGCGGTGCCTGTGGTCTCCGACTTCTTCGATTTCTCGGTCTATATCGATGCCGACGAGGCGGCGCTGCGGCAGTGGTACATCAGGCGTTTCCTGTCGCTGCGCGACACTGCCTTCGTCAATCCAAAGTCCTACTTCAACCGCTACGCGCTGCTGTCTGACGAGGAAGCCACTGCCACCGCGATCGCGATCTGGGAGCGCACGAACCTTGCCAACCTCGAGGACAACATTCTGCCGACCCGCCCCCGCGCGACGCTGATCCTGAAGAAGGGCGCCGACCACACCGTGTCGAGCGTGGCGCTGCGAAGGTTGTAGTTGGGCTCGTGCCGGGTAGCCTCGCGATGTTCCCGAAGCTCGGCTTTGCCGCCGGTCAATCATCGCGTTGGAAGCCGGCATGAAGCGCCCGAGATACCTCTCGATCGCCGTATGTCTGGCAACGGCTCATCTCTTGTTGGCGTTGAGCTCTCTTCTCGTCGGTCATTCCCTGGCGATGGCACGCTTCGACTCGGCTGAAAGTATCAGCCAGGCCGAAAGTCTGGTCAGGGCACTGTCGGACACGCTTTTTTGGCCCGCCTCTCAGGTCCAGGCCAAGGGAGTATCCTCCGCGCTACAATGGGCAGCTGTTGTTGGAAACAGCATGCTTTGGGGAGCTGTTCTTGCGGTCCCCGTCTGGCGATCGGGACGATGGCTGAGCAGCCAAGGTGCTGGCCTCCAACGACGGGTTTGAGTGGCCGCGAAACGTCGCGAGCGGCGTCTCGTCATGTCGCGCTTGCTCCAGCCGTCACTTGCCGGCTTTCGCAATCCAATCCGCGGGCTTGATACGCCCCGCGAAAGTCGCAGCACCAGTGGTGCTTGCCCGGTAGACGAAGGCTTCGCCTTCCCCGACATCGCCGGCGTCCTTGCTGAAGGCGTCGGCGATATTGGTCTTGTGCGTGACCAGGAAGGTGTTGGTGCCGGCCCGCGGCGATGCATCGACGAGCTGACGCACGGCCAGCCCGGCCTTTGCGTTTGCACCGGTCGGGTTCGCCATTCCGGACGCGCTGGCGTTGCTGCTGTCCGTCAACGCCTCGACTGGCTTGACCTCGCGGCCGGAGAGCAGCTTGCCGGCCTCGATGCCACGGTTCAGCCTGCTGGTGTAGACATCGCCGACGGGAATTGCGAACTCCCTGATTGCCGCGCCGATCTGCCGCGCCATGTCCCTGCCCTTTTCACTCAACTGGCGCTGGGCGCTCATGTCGTCGAACTTGAACGGGTAGACGTCCTTCTGGCTCTCGTCGGTGGCGGTGTGGCGAAACACCAGCACATAACCGCCTTGCTTGAGCGAAGCGAACAGTTCCGGGCCATCGGCCGCGGCGGCCGAGCTGAATCCGGCAAGAAGAACAATCGCAGCGAGGCGGTAAAGCGCGTTCATCTCCGTGACCTCGTGTCTTGAAAACGGTCCCCGGAAGGATGGTGACGTGCAGCGGGGTCGATTTCAATCATCGAATGTCGACGGAGATGACGTTCCCATGCGCGGAAACGCTGGGGCGGTCGTGGATCAGACCGCCAGATGCCGGGCCGCCGCCAGCCCCGTCAGCGCCTCTTCCAGCTTCTCGCGATCCAGCGGCTTGATCAAAAACCCGTTCATGCCCGCCTCGAAGCAGGCATAGCGGTCCTCCACCAGCGTATTGGCGGTCAGCGCCAGGATCGGCGTGTGGCGGCTGCCTGTGGCGGCCTCATGCGCGCGGATCCGCTTGGTCGCCTCGATGCCGTCGAGCTGCGGCATCTGGATGTCCATCAGCACGAGATCGTAGGGCGTGCCGGCCGATGCCGCGGCGAGCCCGGATTCCAGCGCGGCCTCGCCATCGACGGCAATGACGACACGGTGGCCGAGCTTGGTCAGCAACGACCGCATCAGCAGTGCGTTGATCTCGTTGTCCTCGGCGACGAGGATCGACAGGCCCTTCGCCGCCATTGCATTGGCGGTGTTCTCAATCGGGGGCTCTGGGGCGAGATCCGGTGCGACAATTTCGGGCGGTCGCGTCAGGCGCGCGGCGAGCGAGGCGGCGCGCAGCGGCTTGACCAGAAAGCCGGTGAAGGCCGGCGAAATCTTCTCATGGCGCGAGCCCGACGTCAGCAGCACCAGCCGCTGCGAGGCGTGTGTGCGAGCCGCTTCGCCCAGGCGGTCGGCGACGTCAGGACCGAGCGCACGGTCGATCAGCACCGCGTGCCACGATCGTTCGGGCAACAGCGCCTCAGCGACCGCTCGATCCGAAACCAGGCAGATCTGGCCGCTCCAGCGCTCCAGCCGCCGCGCGATCAGCGAGGCCTCGATGCCGTCAGCGATCAGCAGGATCGATTTGCCGGTGAGGTCGGGGCTTGGAAACGCCGTCTGTCCGCTGCCTCCTTGCGATGGCGCGAGCGGGATCGCGACCTCGAATGTCGAGCCTTTGCCCGGTTCGCTCGTGAGCGTGATTCGGCCGCCCATGCGCTTGGCGATGCGCTCGCTGATGGCAAGGCCGAGGCCGGTGCCGCCATAGGTGCGCGCGACGCCCTCGTCGGCCTGCTCGAATTCGCGGAAGATGCGTTGCTGCGCTTCGGGTGCGATACCGATGCCGGTATCGCGCACCAGGAAGCTGATCTCGTTCGGCCAGATGCCGGGCTCGACGATCAGCGCGACGCCGCCGGTCGCGGTGAACTTGATGGCATTGCCGGCAAGATTGAGCAGCACCTGGCGCAGCCGCGCGGCATCGCCGACCACCTCGAGCGGCAGGCGCTCGTCGACATAGGCGGCGATCTCGAGATTCCTGGCCTGCGCGCGCGGCGCCAGCAGCTCGGTGATCTCCTCGATCAGGGTGGAGAGCGCGAACGGACGCTGCTCGAGATCGAGCTTGCCGGCCTCGATCTTGGAATAATCGAGCAGCTCCTCGATCAGCGCCATCAGGGCTTCGCCGGAGGTTTTCACCGCGCGGGCGTAGGTGGTCTGCTCCGGAGTCAGATTGGTGTCGAGCAACAGGCCGCCCATGCCGATGATGCCGTTCAGCGGCGTGCGGATCTCGTGCGAGGCCATCGCCAGAAAACGCGATTTGGCGCGGTTGGCAGCATCGGCCTGGTCGCGCGCCTCCGACAGCGCCCGTTCGGTCTCGGTCCGGTCGGTGACGTCGCGACCGACGCTCTGCAACTCGGCGGGCTGGCCGGCATCGAGGCGGACATAGCCCTCGCGCCAGGCGATCCAGCGCGCGCCGAGCGGGGTGGCGATCCTCTGGTCGTGAATGCGGGTGCCGTTGCTTTCGCGGGCGCCGTCGCCCTGCTCCAGCACGTCGAAATCGAAGCGGGTGCCGACCAGCGCGCCGCGCGCCCGGCCCGCGAGCGCGCAATAGGCGTCGTTGGCGAAGGTGATGCGGCCGCTTGTGTCGCGCAGCACGATCAGATCGCCCTGCTGCTCGAACAGGCTGCGGGCGCGTTCCTCCGCTTCCTTCAGCTCCCAATTGCGATCGATCAGCGCTTCGTTGTGGGCGGCGAGGGTGCGCAGACGCTTGTTGACGAAACGGAGGCGCATGCTGAGCGTGGCGAGGCCCAGGCAGGCGAGCGCGAACAGGAAGCTCGCGCCGATCGCAAACGCGTTGGGGTCATAGCCGGAGTTCTCGGACCGGCTGCCGGAGACGAAGCCATAGGCGCCGCCGAACGTCGCCGAGAAGATCATGAAGGAGCGGATCGCGAAGGCGATTCTGGGATGCTGCCGCCTGAAGCGGCGCATGCGCACCTTGATCCGGAACGTCCGATCCATCGCCACCGACCCCGACTCTTGTGCGAAATTCCGCCACCGCCGCCTGCGACGATGTCGCCTCGACCTTGCGAACAGTTTGAGGCTTCGGCGCTGCCTCCAAACAGGGTTGACGAGGTGTTAACGGCTCAGAGCGAGGCGGCCTGGAGCGGGAGCGGGCGGTGTCCGCCATGGGCGCCGACGATCAGCGCCGCCGCCTCGCGCTGCGAGAACGTCTTCGAGCGCACATAGATGCGGTAATCCGCCGGTCCCTCGGTGGAGAGTTAGATCACCGGACCGCCGTCGACGGGCTCCGCGGCAATCGAGATCAGACGGGTCGAGGGATTGGCCTGGCAGGACTCCGCTTCCGAACCGAGCCCGTCGTCGACGACGGCGAAGTCGGCCGCGTCCGCATCGTCGGTGATCTGAACCCGCACCGTGGCCCGCGACAGATCGTCGGTGAAGGCGACATGCACGCCGGCGGTCCAGAACAGGGATGTCAGCTCGACCGAGGTGTCGCCCAGGGCGATGCAGGGATGCGAGACCGATCCGATCTCGCTGCGGGCAAACACCGCGGCGGCCAGCAGGGGAACAACCGAGGCCAGGATCTTGAAACGCAACATGACACTCTACTCGCCAGGCCCGACCGGAACTACGACGGGGAACTCTTGGGCCTTATGGTTTGCAGAGCGTAAAGGAAACTCGTTACCGCCGGGTTGATGCGCGGAATGATCATGCCATCTGGCGCACATCCTCCGCGAGGGGCGCGGTAGGACAGCGCTTCGGCGAGGTGCAGCCGGCCGATCTTGTCGGAATTGTCGAGGTCGGCGAGCGTGCGCGCCACCCGCAGCACGCGATGATAGCCGCGCGCCGACAGCCGCATGGTCTCGGCGGCGTCGCGCAGCAGTTTTTGGCCTTGCGCGTCGGGCTTGGCGATCTCCTCCAGCACGGAGGCCGGCGCCTCGGCGTTGGTGCGGATCTTCGGCAGGCCGGCGTCCGCGTAACGCGCGAGCTGGATGTCGCGCGCCGCTGCCACGCGCGCGGCGACCTCGGCCGAGCCCTCGGCCGGCGGCGGCAGGATCAGATCGGCTGCGGTGACGGCCGGCACCTCGATGCGCAGGTCGATGCGGTCCATCAGCGGTCCGGAGATGCGGGCCTGGTAATCGCCGGTGCAGCGGTCGATGCGGCCGCGCTTGCAGGCATAGCCGGGCTCGAACGCGTTGCCGCAGCGGCACGGATTCATCGCCGCGACCAGCATGAAGCGCGCGGGATAAGTCACGCGATGATTGGCACGGGAGACCGAGACCTCGCCGTTCTCCAGCGGCTGGCGCAGCGAATCCAGGACGCGCGGATCGAACTCCGGCAACTCGTCGAGGAACAGCACGCCCTGATGCGCGAGCGAGATCTCGCCGGGCTTGGCGCGGATGCCGCCGCCGGTAAGCGCGGCCATGCTGGCGGAATGATGCGGCGAGCGGAACGGCCGCCGCGCCGTCAGCGCGCCGCCCTCGATCTCGCCGGCAACCGAGGCGATCATGGAGACCTCTAACAATTCGCCCGGCGACAGCGGCGGCAGGATCGAGGGCAGGCGTGCGGCCAGCATCGACTTGCCGGCGCCGGGCGCACCGATCATCAACAGATGATGTCCGCCGGCAGCCGCAATCTCCAGCGCGCGCTTGGCGCTCTCCTGGCCCTTGATGTCGCGCAGGTCGAGCAGGGAGGCCGCGGCCTCGTGCACGCGCGGAGATGGCCGCGACAGCACCTGCGTGCCCTTGAAGTGGTTGGCGATCTGGATCAGCGACGTCGCGGCGATGATCTGGATGTCCGGGCTTGCCCATGCCGCTTCGGAGCCGCAGGCCGCCGGGCAGATCAAACCCTCCTCGCGCGCGTTGGCGCCGATCGCGGCGGGCAAAACCCCGGCCACCGGCGCAATCGAGCCGTCGAGGCCGAGCTCGCCGAGAACGGTGAAGCCGGTCAGCGCATCCGGCGGGATCGCGCCGATTGCGGCCATCAGCCCGAGCGCGATCGGCAGGTCGTAATGGCTGCCCTCCTTCGGGACGTCGGCCGGCGCCAGATTGACGATGATCCGCCGCGCCGGCAGCGCCAGCCCCGAGGCGATCAGCGCCGAGCGGACCCGTTCCCGCGCCTCCGACACCGCCTTGTCGGGCAGGCCGACGATGGCAAAGGCCGGCAGGCCGGGCGCGACCTGCACCTGCACGTCGACCGCGCGGGCCTCGATCCCCTCAAAGGCGACGGTAGAAACCCGCTGAACCATGCCCAAGCAACCTGCCCTCTTGCACAATCGAGGGTAGCAGAGCTCGGTCCCTTCCGCAAGAACAATACGGGAACGATCCCGCAGGCCCGGAAAACCCTAATCGGCCGTAAATATCACGAAGACACTACGCCTCGAATGCCAGCTTCTGTCCTCAGCACATTCCAACGAATGTTCGCTACTCCTAGGGGTGCGGGATGGGCCGTGGTCTAACGGGTGAACAATTCAGATGCTTGCAAATCGCCGGAGAAGCGAACGACGGGTGTGCACGCGGCTCGCCAAGATTCATTTTGGCGCGGGCTCGCTGCCGCGGGACTGCACGATCACGGATATCTCGGACGGGGGCGTGAAAGTGGTGGCGGAATTCCTGGAAGTGCCGCCGCAATTCACCATCATCTTCGCGCCGGACTATTCCCGCCAATGCCGTCTGCGCTGGCGTATCGGCTGCGAGTTCGGTGCTGAATTCACCGATTAGGCCACCGGGCCCGGCGTCCTTAACGGGACTTTAGCGTTAATCGGTAAGCATCTCTGATCAGTCGCCGAGTGATCAGAGTATGCCCACGCGTTCGTCCGTTGCTTTTCCCCCGGCGAGATTTCTGTTCTCAGTGCTTCTGGTGCTTGCCCTCGGCGGCTGTCAGACCATGAGCCTGGAGGACGTCACCGGCGCGCTCGGCAGCAAGCCGGAAACGGCCGGCAAGACCGACCCGAAGGCCGACCCCAGGCGGGACATGGATGCCCTTCGCGAGCGCTATCGCGCCAAGCCTGGTGATCCCAACGTCGCGCTCGAATACGGCAAGGCGTTGCGCGAGACCGGCCAGCGCGCGCAGGCGGTCGCGGTGCTGGAGCAGGCCGTGCTCGCCCATCCCAGCAACAAGGCGCTGCTCGCCGGCTACGGCCGCGCGCTCGCCGACAGCGGCAACTTCCAGCAGGCTTTCGATGTGCTCGGCCGGGCGCATGCGCCGGAAGATCCCGACTGGCGCATCCTGTCGGCGCAGGGCGCGGCGCTCGACCAGCTCGGCCGCGGCGAAGAGGCGCAGCAATATTATGCGGCTGCGCTGAAGATCGTGCCCGAAGAGCCGCAGGTTCTGTCCAATCTCGGCCTGTCCTACATGCTCCAGAACAATCTGCCGCGGGCCGAGGAAACGCTGCGCCGCGCCAATGCGCGCAATCCCGCCGATTCCCGCGTGCGCGCCAACCTCGCGCTGGTGGTGGGCCTGCAAGGCAAGCAGGCCGAGGCCGAGACCATCGTGAAGGGCGACCTGCCGCCGGACCAGGCCGCGGCAAAGGTCACGGCGCTGCGGCAACTGCTGGCCAAGAAGCAGCAGCGGGCGGACAAATAGCCCGCCGGCCGCTTGTTCCTACGATGCCTTGCGATGCGGGGCCGAGCCGCGGCTTGACCTGCCCTTGAGCTTCTTCAGCAGCGGTCCGAGCAGCGAGCGCTTCGGCTTCTTCACGTCGCCACGCCCGGCGAGGCGGTTCGCCATGTTCTGGAACAGAAGCGTGGTGCGGTGGCTTTTGGAGACCTCCGCGATCATCTGGCCGTTGTTGGCCGCGGTCGAGAACAGTTTCGAGTCGAACGGGATCACCGCGATCGGCTGGCTTTCCATTGTCTTGGCGAACGATTTGACGTCGATCTCCGCCCGCTTGTGCATGCCGACCTGGTTGATGCAGTAGAGCGGAGGCCGGTCGTTCGGCCGCGCCGCCTTCAGCACACTCAGCATATTCTTGGTGTTGCGCAAATTAGCAAGATCTGGCTCGGCCACGATGACGATGTCGTCGGCGTTGACCAGCGCGCGGCGGGTCCAGCCCGACCATTGGTGGGGAATGTCGAGCACGATGCAGGGCGTGGTCATGCGCAGCGTGTCGAAGATCGCATCAAAGGCCTCGGCGCCGAAATCGTAGACGCGGTCGAGGGTGGCAGGCGCCGCGAGAAGGCTGAGGCGCTCGGTGCATTTGGAGAGCAGACGCTCCATCAGCGCCGTGTCCGGCCTGTCCTGCGAGAGCACCGCGTTGGCGATGCCCTGCACCGGGTCCTGGTTGTAGTCGAGGCCTGCGGTGCCGAAGGCGAGGTCGAGATCGATCACGACGGAATCGAGCGCGAGGTCGCGGGCGATGGTCCAGGCGACATTGTGTGCGACGGTAGACGCACCGACGCCGCCCTTGGCGCCGACCACGGCGATGACGCGGCCGGTGATGATGGCTTCGGACGCCGAGAACAGGCTGCAGATCGAGCGGACGACGTCGAGCGTTTCGACCGGTCCGATCACGTAGTCGTTGACACCGCGGCGCACCAGTTCGCGATAGGGCGCGGTGTCGTTCGGATTGCCGATCACGACCACGCGGGTGCCGGGATCGCAGACGCCGGCGAGGTCGTCGAGACCCTCGAGGATGTCGCGCGTGCCGTCGGATTCGATCACGATCACGTTCGGCGTCGGCATCGTCTCATAGACTTCGATGGCCGCGGCAAGCCCGCCGTCCCTGGCGGTGAGATGCGCCTTGGCGAGACGGCGATCCTCGCCGGCCGCGGTCACCGCTTTGAGCGTCTGCGCGGTCTCGCAAAAGGCCTGCACGGAGATCCGGGGAACCGGCGCAATGTGTTCCTCGGGGTGCCGCGGTTCGTCCGCTTCTTCGTCGTGGATTCCTGTCATTTGCCGGTGTCGCTGAGTTTGGCCTTGTCGGCCTCGGGATAGGAGGTCGCCGTCGTCGAGCCCTTGCGGTAGCGGTCGAAGGCCATGTCGCGCCGCGCCGTGTAGGCGGGCGTCTCGGCGCGCGGCTGCTCCAGGTCGGCGGGATTGTCGATCATGGCCGCAAGGTTGCGCTGGCTGGCGCAGCCCAGGTTGAAGTACGGCCGGTTCTCGTTGTAGCCGGGGTCGAGGATATTCGGGCCAAGGTCTTCCGGCCACAGCCCGCACGGGCCCGCGACCGCGGCGATCTTCGAATAGCTCAGGCGGATCGTCGGCAGCAGTCCCGGATCCTCTGGTCGATAGGGATGCTGGACGACGGCGCGCGACGGCACGCCGCCGGATGCGAGCAGGGCGCGGATTTCGCGGTAGGTCGCCGCCGCGGCGCGCGAATTCGCGGCGTCGACGGGCACGTCGACCACGACGGAGCCGGTGCCTTCGCGGACCCAGTCCCGGGCGATGCCCGCGACGTCCGCGTGCTGTGCGGCCGAGAGGCCGCCTCTGGCCTTGCCGACGAAGATGACGATCGACTTTTTGGCTTCCTGCACCGCGATCGGGTGACGCTGGCGATAGTCGGTCGGCACCGTCTGGGTGACGATGTCACCGGTGGTGTTGCAGGCGCCGAGCAGGACGGAGAGCCCCGTCAATGCCAGCGCGACCCGCAGGTTGCGACGTCGATCCGCGATCGTCTTCGTCATCGCCTTGTCCCCTCTTGCCCCGTTTCTTGCCCGGTCCCCAAACCGTTCGTCTCAGTCGATGATGAAGCCGAAATCGCCGTGGCTCGCGTCGATCGGATCGGCGCGGCGCGCGATGCCATAAAGGCGGTTCATGCGGCCGAGCAGCGCCGTCTGCGCGTCTGAGGCCGGCGCAAAGCCGTCGTCGGGCCGCGACAATTCCTTCTGGGCGACTGCGCGCACCACATAGGGCGTCACGATCACCATCAGCTCGCTCTCGTTGTTGACGAAGTCCTGGCTGCGGAACAGCGCGCCGATGATCGGCACCTGGTCGACGCCGGGCAGGCCGTTGATCGCCTGCTTGGTGTGCTGCTGGATCAGGCCGGCCATCGCCATCGATCCGCCCGAGGGAATTTCCAGCGTGGTCTCGGCGCGGCGGGTCTGGACCGACGGGATGGTGATGGAATTCGATGAGTTCAAGGACACCGCCTGCGTCAACGTGATCGAGTTCTGGTTCGACAGCTCCGACACCTCCGTCATCACCCGCAGGCTGATACGGCCTTCGCTGAGCACGACCGGGGTGAAGTTCAGCGAGATGCCGAACTTCTTGTAGGTGACCTGGGTGGTACAGACGTGGGTGACCGGATCGCAGGAATAGCCTGCGGGAATCGGGAATTCGCCGCCGGCGATGAAGGTGGCGGATTCGCCCGAGATCGCGGTCAGGCTCGGTTCGGCCAGGGTGCGCATCACGCCGGCGCTTTCCATCGCGCGCATCGTCGCGCTGACGGTGGCGACGCCCTTGGCGAGGCCGGCCACGCCGAGCCCGTTGCTGCCGACGATCGGCCCGCCGCTGACCGAGAACGGATTGGAGTTGTTGAAATTCACCACTGCGGTGCCGGCGTTCAGGCTGGCGCTGAGGTCGACGCCCAGCTGCTTGACGATGTCACGCCTGACCTCGCCGACCACGACCTTGAGCATCACCTGGTCGCGGCCGCGGACGACGATGTTGTTGACGACCTTGTCCGAGCCGCCGACGAGTTTTGCGGCAACATCGCCGGCCTGCTGGGCCTCGACCGGGCTGGACACCGAGCCGGTCAGCATCACGCTGTCGCCGACGCCTTCGATCTGCACGCCCGGCAGCGACTGGCGCAGCGCCGCGCGCATGCCGTTGAGGTCGCGCTTCACCGCGATGTCGTAGGAGGCGACCTGCTGGCCGTCGGCGGCAAAAAACACGATGTTGGTCTGGCCGACCTGGCCGCCGATGATATAGGCGCGCTGCGCCGAGCGGATCACCGCATTGGCGATCTTGGGATCGGCCACCAGCACGTCCTTGACCTCGCGCGGCAGGTCGATGACGACCGACTTGCCGACGCCGAGCGACAGCGAACGCGTGCGGGCCGATGCGATGGACCCGACCGGCGAGACGCCGAGATCCGGTGCCTGCAGCGGCGCCTGGTCGCCGACCGGCGCGTCCGCGGCGCTGGCGAAGTCAGGGGCGACCAGCCCCAGCATCAGCATTGCCCCTGCCCAGAACGGGTATGCGCGCTTCCCCCGAAGGCGCATGCCCGTACGATCATCCCCGTAGTTCATGCTGTCCCCATCATCACTTCTGTGACGTCAGTTGCTGTGCCTGCACGCCGTAGCGGATCACGCTCACGCCGCCGGAACGCTTGGCTGTCTCGTCCTCGAGCTTGAGGTCGACTGCGTTGGCATCGACGATGCTCCGCAGCGCGAGTGTGAGCGTGCCGCCCTGGCGCGCGGCCGAAAGTGCGGCGACCTGGTCGGGCCTGAGCTCGAGCGTGACGGTCTTGCCGAGCACCGCGGTCTGGCCGTCCTTTTCCCTCGGCGCCTGGTCGATCGCGAGCACGCGGATATTGGCCAGGATGACCTCGGACAGGATGAGGTCATTGCCGCCGGTCGGGCCATTGGCGCCATCGGGATTCTTCAGGCGGCGGGTCAGGATGATATCGACGCGGTCGTTCGGCAGGATGAAGCCGCCCGCGCCGGTCTCGGCGGAGATCTCGGTGGAAACGGCCCGCATGCCGGAGGGCAGGATCGCCGCCATGAAGCCGGAGCCATCGGCCTTCACCAGCTTCTGCTCGCGGATCGGCTCGCCCTGCATCAACGGCACGCGCGCGATCGAGCCGGCGATCTGGATCTGCGCCTCGGGCCTGTTGTCGCGGCGGATGAAGGCGTTGCTCGCGGTCGCCGCCGGCCAGGTCTGCCACTGCAGGTCCTCGGGCTTGACGGCCTGGCCGAGCTGGATGTCGTTCTTCGCGACCAGCACCTCGACCGTCGGCAGCTTTTCGGCGACGGGAAGAGCGGGCGCGGGCTTGTTGTCATAGCCGCTCGCCAGATAGGCGGCGACGCCGCCGGCGCCCAGCGCGATGACGAGAACGACAATGCGTGCGGTATTCATACGTTTCTACTCTTACGCGGGGCACTCGAACCGCACCTGGCGGGTTCCCCTGCATCGATGAGTAGGGAGTAAAAGTATAAGGGGTGTTGCGAGGCCGAGTGTGATGGGCCGTGACGACGCGCGTTCTGGGCGGATGGTGAACGTCGCGTTAGCCGGTCGGCCAGCGGCCCCGTAGATTCACGCAGGCGCGCTGCTGCGTTCGGATGAGACGCGGGGTGTCATGGTGAATGGGTGGTTACGGGTGCGTGCGCGTGAAGCCGCGCATGCAGTGCGTAGCCCGGATGGAGCGAAGCGCAATCCGGGTCCGCTGAATATGCCGAGGCATCCCGGACTCGCTGCGCTCCATCCGGGTACGAAAAGAGCGGCGCTACTTCGCCCGCTTCTGCTCGATCGCGTCCCAGACCTTCGCCGCGACATCGGGGCCGCCGAGCTTTGCAATCGCGCGGATGCCGGTGGGCGAGGTCACGTTGATCTCGGTGAGGTTGCCATTGATGACGTCGATGCCGACGAACAGCAGGCCGCGCTCGCGCAGCGCAGGTCCAACGGTGGCGCAGATCTCGCGCTCGCGCGGGGTGAGCTCGGTCTCCTGAGCAGCTCCGCCGCGCACCATGTTGGAGCGGAGGTCGTCGGCGGCCGGCACGCGGTTCACCGCACCGGCAAACTCGCCGTTGACGAGGATGATGCGCTTGTCGCCGTGCTTCACCTCGGGGATGAATTGCTGGATCACCCAGGCTTCCTTGAACGTCACCGAGAACATGTCGAACAGCGAGCCGAAATTCATGTCCTGCGGCATCACGCGGAACACCGCGGCGCCGCCATGGCCGTGCAGCGGCTTCATCACCACGGCGCCGTGCCTGTCCCGGAACGCGTTGATCTCGTCGAGGTCGCGCGAGATCAGGGTCGGCGGCATCAGCTGCGGAAAATTCATCACGAACAGCTTTTCCGGCGCGTTGCGCACCGAGGCCGGATCGTTGACCACCAGCGTCTTCGGATGGATGCGCTCGAGCAGATGCGTCGAGGTGATGTAGGCAAGATCGAACGGCGGATCCTGGCGCAGCAGCACCACGTCAAAGGCGTTGAGGGCTTCACGCTTCGGCTCGCCGAGGGTGAAATGGTTGCCGGGCTCGTCGCGCACGGTCAGAAGCTGGACGGGCGCGACGATCTCCTCGCCGACCATCGAGAGCTTGTCGGGCGTGTAATAGGACAGGCCGTGGCCGCGCTTCTGCGCCTCCAGGAGCAGCGCGAAGGTGGAATCGCCCTTGATGTTGATGCGGGCGATGGGGTCCATCTGGACGGCGACGTTGAGTTTCATGGTCTGCCTTTCAGGTCGAGGCGTCGAATGCCGCCAACACATGGCGCGGAAGTGAGCGCGGCGCAATCAGCATGGCGTCGAATCGCAATTCGAATTCGGCATGCTCGGGATGCGCCACGAGCCAGCCTTGCGCGGCATCGATGATGCGCTGCTGCTGGCGTGCGGTTACGGCGAAGGCGGCGTCGTCCAGCGTCGCGCGCGCCTTGACCTCGACGAAGGCGATCAAATTGCGGCGGCGGGCCACGATGTCGATCTCGCCATGCGGGGTGCGGAAGCGTTTGGCGAGGATGCGGTAGCCCTTGGCCATCAGGAAGGCTGCGGCACGGCTCTCGGCGGAGATGCCGGTGCGGAACGCGGCGACGCGTTCGGGCGAGGCGATCTTGGGTTCCGCCGGGACCTCAGTCTTCGCCATCGCCGTCCCTTAAGTCTTTCGCAAGCTCGAGCGCGCGGGCATAGACCTCGCGGCGCGGTCGGCCCGAGAGTGCCACCGCATGCGCCACGGCATCCTTAACGCTGTGCGCTGCAAGCTGATCGCGCAAGAGATTGTCCAGCGCATCCGATGTCAGCATCTCGGCATCGGCCGCAGGCGGGGCGATCACCAGCACGAATTCGCCGCGCGTCTCCAGCGCCTCCGCGTCGCGCGCCAGCTCGTGCAGCGTCGCGCGCGAAACCTCCTCGTGCAGCTTGGTCAGTTCGCGGCAGATCGCGGCCTCGCGCGTCCCCATGATCTCGGCGAGCTCAACCAGCGTGTCCTGCACCCGGTTGCCGGAGTCGAACATCACCAGCGTCGCGTCGATGCGGGCGAGCTCGGCAAGGCGCGACTTTCGCGCAGCCGATTTCGCCGGCAAAAAACCCTCGAAGAAGAACCGGTCGGTCGGCAGCGCCGCGACCGACAGCGCCGCCAGCACCGAGGACGGGCCGGGCAGCGCATAGACCGCGTGGCCGGCGGCGCAGACTTCGCGCACCAGCTTGAAGCCGGGATCGGAGATCAGCGGCGTGCCGGCGTCCGACACCAGCGCGACCGAACCGCCTGCCGCGAGTGCCTCCAGGATTTTTGGACGCGCGGCCTCGGCATTGTGCTCGTGATATTGCCTGAGCTGCGCCGAGATATCGTAGCGCTCGGTCAGGCGCCGCGTGATGCGGGTGTCCTCGCAGGCAATGACGTCGACGCCGGCCAGCGTCTGAAGCGCTCGCAGCGTGATGTCACCGAGATTGCCGATGGGAGTCGCGACCAGATGCAGGCCCGGCGCCGCCTTCGGGGCGGTGAGCCGATGGGCGTCGATGGAGAAACCGCGCGGGGCGGCATCTGGGCCTTCAGGCGTATTTATCGGGGCCGGCTTTGCGCGCATAATGGATCGAACTTAGGCATGATCACCTGGGCTGGGAACCGGTCCTTCGAAAAAGATCGTGTCGAGGCGAGGGGCGAGGGACTGGATTGTGATCCATCCGGCATCACATTCCCGAGGGAATGAAGCAGCAGCGCCATATTCGCGGCGGAAACGCCGCCTTGATGCTGTGTGACGGAGGGCGGACAGCTAGCCAGATTTGAGGTGCGGTCGCGTTAAGCGGTCATTATCCTTTTGTTTTGGTTAACTATTTGCCGACAATATGCCTGAATCCGCGGCTTGTGTCGCGGCGAGTTTGTTATGACCGGCTGGCGATCGCCGGTCAAAAGAGAAGCTGCCATGGGCCCGCGTGATCCCAGATCTTCCTTTCCGGAGGAATCCCCCGTTCAGGGGCCCTTGATATCAGGGGCGACCCGTCGGAGCGCGCTCGGCCTGTTGCTTGGCACGCCCCTGCTGTCGGCCTGTGCCGGCGTACAGCAGAGCCTCAGCCAGTTCTCCAACCCGTTCAGCAGCTCCTCCGCGCCGCCGGCCCAGCCGGCCGGCCCGCCGCAGCAGGCCGCGACCGCCGGCACCGGCGGGGTCAAGGTCGCCGTGATCCTGCCGCTCTCGGCCGCCGGCAATGCGGGCCTTGCCGCGCAATCCATGCGCAATGCCGCCGAGATGGCGCTGGCCGAGTTCCAGAATCCCAACATCCAGCTCCTGATCAAGGACGACAACGGCAGCCCGCAAGGCGCCCAGGCAGGCGCACAGCAGGCGGTCGACGAAGGCGCCGAGATCATCCTGGGGCCGCTGTTCGCGCAGTCCGTGCCAGCGGTGGCGCAGGTCGCGCGCACGCGCGGCATTTCCGTGATCGCGTTCTCGACCGATTCCAGCATCGCCGGGCGCGGCGTCTATCTGCTCTCGTTCCTACCGGAGTCCGACGTCAACCGCATCGTCGAATATTCCGCCAGCATCGGAAAGCGTTCGGTCGCGGTGCTCGTGCCCGACAATGCCTACGGCAACGTCGTCGAGGCCGCGGTGAAGGCGGCGGTGCCGCGGCGCGGCGGGCGCATCGTCGCGTTCGAGAAATACGGCGCCGATCGCGCCACGCCGGCGCGCACCGTGGCGCAGCAGCTCGGCGGCGCCGATGCGCTGTTCATCGCCGATGACGGCGATGCCGTGGTTGCGGTGGCGGATGCGATGACGGCCGCGGGCGCGAACTTACGCAACATCCAGCTGCTCGGCACCGGCCTGTGGGACAGTCCCCGCGTCTATGCCAGCTCGAGCTTGCAAGGCGGTCTCTACGCCGCGCCCGATCCAGCCGGTTTTCGCGCGTTCTCCGGCCGCTACCGTACCAAATATGGCGCCGAGCCGATCCGTACCGCAACGCTCGCCTATGACGCGGTGGCGCTCGTCGCCGCGCTCGCGCGCACGCAGGGGCCCACGCGCTTCTCGTCCGATGTGCTCACCAACCCCTCGGGCTTTGCCGGCATCGACGGCCTGTTCCGCTTCCGCGCGGACGGCACGAATGAACGCGGTCTCGCGGTGATGAAAGTGACGACCGGCGGCGGTGTTGCGGTCGCCGGTTCGCCGAAGAGTTTTGGGGCTTAGCGAGCTGCCGTAGGGTGGGCAAAGGCGCGCGCTTGCGCGCCGTGCCCACCATTTCTCAACAAATTCGCATGGAATTGGCGGGCACGGCGCAAGTGCGCCTTTGCCCACCCTACGGCACTGACTACGCCGCCAGATCCGCCACCACCGCGTCCAGCACCGGGAATCCGCTGCTGGTCACGCGGAGCCGGCCCGTCCCATCCACTGTGATCGCGCCTTCCTCGCGCAATAGCGCGATCCGCTTGGGATCGAGCGAGCGGCCTGACAGCGCGCGGTAGCGCTCGGGGTCGATACCCTCGGCCAAACGCAATCCCATCAGCAGGAATTCGTCGGCGCGCTCTTCGCTGTTGAGGAGATCGTCGGTGACGTTGCCGTGGCCGTTGGTCTCAACCCGCATCAGCCAGGCTTCGGGGCGCTTCTCGGTGGCGGTCGCGTGCCTGATGCCGTCGATGTCGAGCCGGCCGTGAGCGCCGGGCCCGATGCCGGCATATTCCTCGCCGCGCCAATAGACCAGATTGTGCCGGCACTCGGCGCCGCGCCGTGCGTGGTTTGAAATCTCGTAGGCGGGCAGGCCGAGCTTGTCGCAGGTCTCCTGCGTGACGTCGTAGAGCGCGCGCGCGACCGCTTCGTCCGGCGTCTTCAGCTTGCCGGCCTGATGCAGGCCGAAGAACGGCGTGCCCTCTTCGATGGTCAATTGATAGAGCGACAGATGTTCGGCTGCCTCATCGATCGCGAGGCGCAGCTCGTCGGCCCACATCGCTGGCGTCTGGTCGGGGCGGGCGTAGATCAGGTCGAACGAGTAACGGTCGAACGAGCGGCGCGCGATGGCGACCGCATCGAGCGCCTCGCGCGCGCTGTGCATCCGGCCAAGCGCCTTCAGCGAGACATCGTCGAGCGCCTGCACCCCGAGCGAGACGCGATTGACGCCGGCGGCGCGGTAACCTGCAAAGCGCGTGGCTTCGACGCTGGTTGGATTTGCTTCCAGCGTCACTTCGACATCGCCGGCCACAGCCCAATGCTTGCCGATCGCATCGAGCACCGCGCCGACGGTTGCGGGCTGCATCAGGGACGGCGTGCCGCCGCCGAGGAAGATCGAGGTGACTTTGCGGCCGGGCGCGCGCTCGGCGGTGGTTGCGATCTCACGCGCGAAGGCCGACGCAAACCGCGCCTCGTCGATGGCGGCGTGGCGGACATGGCTGTTGAAGTCGCAATACGGGCACTTCGACAGGCAGAACGGCCAATGCACGTAGACGCCGAAGGCTTCCTTAGCGCGGCTCAAGGCAGATCTCCGCCAGTTTCACGAAGGCGCGGGCGCGATGCGACAGGCCAAGGCCGAGCGGCGGCAGGCCATGCTTCTCGATGCTCTCCATCTCGCCGAAGGTGCGGTCGTGACCATTGGGAAGGAACATCGGGTCATAACCGAAGCCGGCGGTGCCGCGCGGCGGCCAGACCAGCGTGCCGTCGACGCGCGCTTCGACCTCTTCAAGGTGATCGTCGGGCCAGGCGACGCAGAGCGCGGAGATGAAATGCGCCTTGCGCTTGTCGGGCGTGGTGGCGCCGCGCTCCTGCAACAGGCGCTCGATCCGCGTCATCGCCGCGGTGAAGTCTTTGGACGGGCCAGCCCAGCGCGCCGAGAAAATGCCGGGCGCGCCGGCGAGTGCGTCGACCACGATGCCGGAATCGTCGGCGAAGGATGGAAGCTTGGTCGCCTGCGCCGCCGTGATCGCCTTGATCGCGGCATTGCTGCGGAAATCGTTGCCGGTCTCCTCGGGCTCGGGCAGGCCGAGCTCACCGGCCGACACCGCCTCGATGCCGTAAGGCGCGAGCAGCTCCCGCATCTCGGCGAGCTTGCCGGGATTATGGGTCGCGATGACGAGCTTTCCGGTGATTCGGCGGTGCATGGCCTATTGACTACGCCACAGCCAGTTTCTGCAAGTCCACCAGCCGCGCGATGCCCTTCTGGGCCAGCGCCATCAGCGCCAGGAACTCGTCCTGCGTAAAGGGCTCGCGTTCCGCGGTGCCCTGCACCTCGATGATGCGGCCGTCGCCGGTCATGACGAAATTGGCATCGGTCTGGGCTTCCGAATCCTCGGCATAGTCGAGATCCAGCACCGGCTTGCCCTGATAGATGCCGCAGGAGATCGCGGCGACGTTGTCGCGCAGCACATTGGCCTTGATCATGTTGCGCGCCTTCATCCAGGCGATGCAATCGGCGAGCGCGACCCAGGCGCCGGTGATCGAGGCCGTGCGGGTGCCGCCGTCGGCCTGGAGCACGTCGCAATCGACCGTGATCTGGCGCTCGCCGAGCGCTTCGAGGTCGACGATGGTGCGAAGCGAGCGGCCGATCAGGCGCTGGATCTCGACAGTGCGGCCGCTCTGCTTGCCGGCCGAGGCTTCGCGGCGGGTGCGTTCGGAGGTCGCGCGCGGCAGCATGCCGTATTCGGCGGTGACCCAGCCGCGGCCCTGGCCCTTCAGCCACGGCGGCAGGCGGTCCTCCAGCGTAGCCGTGACCAGCACATGGGTGTCGCCGAATTTCACCAGGCACGAGCCTTCCGCATATTTGACCACGCCGCGCTCGAGCGTCACGGGGCGCAATTCGTCGGGCGCACGGCGGCTTGGCCGCATGGGAAATCCTCCAAAACTCTCGGAAAAGGGCTGTTCGCGGTGCTTGTAGGGGGGGTGAGGGTATGCGGCAAGGGGAAAGGACAAGGCTTTTTCACCTCCGATTTCCACGCCCGCAAACGCCACGCTTGTCATAACCCTCGGGGATAGACAAATTATGAGCGTCTGAGAGGAGTTACCGTCTGTGGCCCATCACGATCCGATCCATCTGATCGCGCCGCGCGCAGGCCTCGCCCAGCTCAACGAGCGTTCCCGCGACATCTTTCGTCAAATCGTCGAAAGTTATCTGGCGACCGGCGAGCCGGTCGGCTCGCGCAATATCTCGCGCCTGATCGCCATGCCGCTGTCGCCGGCCTCGGTCCGTAACGTCATGGCCGATCTGGAACACCTCGGCCTGATCTATGCCCCGCACACCTCCGCCGGCCGGCTGCCGACGGAACTCGGCCTGCGTTTCTTCGTCGACGCCTTGATGCAGGTCGGCGATCTCAATGACGCGGAGCGGCAGTCGATCCAGAGCCAGTTGACGTCGGTGGGCCACGCCCAATCGGTCGAGGCGGCGCTGTCGGAAGCGCTGACGCGCCTGTCCGGCCTCACCCGCGCCGCCGCGGTGGTGCTGACGCCAAAATCCAATGCGCGGCTGAAGCACATCGAATTCGTCCGGCTGGAACCCGAGAAGGCGCTGGTGATCCTGGTCGGCGAGGACGGTCAGGTCGAAAACCGTGTGTTGACCCTGCCGCCCGGAGTTCCGTCCTCGGCGCTGACGGAGGCCGGCAATTTCCTCAATGCGCGGATTCGCGGCCGAACGCTGGCCGAGGCGCGGCTCGAGCTCGAAACTGCACTGGGCGAAGCCCGCGCTGAGCTGGATCAGCTCACGCAGAAGGTGATCTCGGCCGGTATCGCGAGCTGGTCCGGCGGCGAGAACGAGGATCGCCAGCTCATCGTTCGCGGCCATGCCAATCTGCTCGAAGACCTTCATGCGCTGGAGGATCTGGAGCGGGTTCGCCTGCTGTTCGACGATCTCGAGACCAAGCGCGGCGTGATCGATCTGCTTGGCCGGGCGGAAACCGCGGAAGGCGTGCGCATTTTCATCGGCTCGGAGAACAAGCTGTTCTCGCTGTCGGGCTCCTCCACGATCATCTCGCCGTATCGGGATGCCGCCGGCCATATCGTCGGCGTTTTGGGCGTGATCGGGCCGACGCGGCTGAATTATGCCCGCGTGATCCCGACCGTGGACTATGCCGCCCGCATCGTCAGCCGCCTTTTGGGGGGCTGACCGGCGGCTGAGTCGATCACGGGCGCTTGATTTTCATGAGCTTAGGCACGATATCCGGGCCAACAATCTCTGCAAACGAATTCGAGACCTGAGCCGATGACCGATCAAGACCGGCAACCCGAAGACACGACCGCGCCGACCGGCGAGCCCGTGGTGTCAAAACCCTACATCATGCCCGACGATCCCGAGCCCGGCTCGGTCGAAAGCTTGCAGAAGGAAGCCGCCGAGGCGCGCGACCGCATGCTGCGGACGCTGGCCGAGATGGAAAACCTGCGCAAGCGCACCACCAAGGAAGTCGCCGATGCCCGTCTCTACGGCATCACCGGCTTTGCCCGCGACGTGCTCGACATCGCCGACAATCTCCAGCGTGCGCTCGATGCCGTCCCGGCCGAGGCGCGGGCCACGGCTGATCCCGGCCTGACCTCGCTGATCGAGGGTGTCGAACTCACCGAGCGCTCGCTGCTCAACGCGCTGGAAAAGCACGGCGTGAAGAAGTTCGACCCTTCGGGCCAGAAGTTCGATCCGAACTTCCAGCAGGCGATGTTCGAGGTGCCTGATGCGTCGGTGCCCGCTGGCACTGTCGTGCAGGTCATGCAGGCCGGCTACACCATCGGCGAGCGCGTGCTGCGCCCGGCCCTGGTCGGTGTCGCCAAGGGCGGCGCAAAGGCCGCGCCCGCGGCGAACGCCAACGAGCCGAACGGCGCCGCGAACTGATCCTCAAAGTCTTGGCGTCATTCTGGGTTCGATGCTTCGCATCGTCCCGGAATGACTGCGCCAAACGCTTACGCACCCACCGCTATATCCGCGGACTGGATCCGCTTCACGCCGGCCTTGGCCATGTCGGCCCAGGCTTTTGCCAGCGAGCCCTGATTGTCGATGCCGCGGCAGGCGTCTTCGACCACATAGACTTCGAAGCCCGCCTTGCGCGCGTCGAGTGCGGTCCAGGCGACGCAGAAGTCGGTCGCCAGGCCCGCAACGAAGACGCGCTTGATCTTGCGTCCCCTGAGGTAGCCGGCAAGTCCCGTCGAGGTCTTGCCGTCGGCTTCGAGAAAGGCCGAATAGCTGTCGACGTCCTTGTGAAAACCCTTGCGGATGATGAGCTCGGCATGCGGGATCGCAAGGTCCTTCGACAGCGCGGCGCCGTCGGTGCCCTGCACGCAATGGTCGGGCCACAGCACCTGCTTGCCGTAGGGCAAGTCCACGGTCTCGAACGGCTTCTTGCCCGAATGCACCGATGCGAATGAGATGTGACCGGGCGTGTGCCAGTCCTGCGTCATCACCACGTTCGAAAACGCTTTCGAGATCTTGTTGATGACGGGCACGACCTGCTCGCCTTCCTTAACGGCGAGGCTGCCGCCCGGCAGGAAGCAGTTTTGCACGTCGATCACGAGCAGCGCGGAGGCATCGTCCGGCTTGATCGATGCGGCTGCCGAGAGAGCGGTTGGTGCGAGGGCCGCCAGCGCCGTGGTCCCGAGCGCTGCCAAAATTTGTCGCCGATCTAGCATCGTTCGCCTCCCTCCAGGATGATCCAACGGAAGGAAGCCTAGTTCCGTTCGTATACGAACAGAAGCCCGAAAATGCAGCCGGCCTTGGCTAGCCCTTCGGCTGGATGCCGTCGCGCACGGCGCGGAAGCGGGTGAAGGCGGCTGGCCATTGGTCGCGCGGGGCGCTGGCGATGATGCGTAGCGAGGCACCGCCGCTCGAGAAGCGGATCCATTGCACCACGGTCACCGCCGTCTTGTCCTTGCCGCTGGCGCCGTCGATCCGGGTCTCGAACCCCTGCTGGCCATTGATGCGGATCGGCTCCGACATCGTAACGCGCGACTCGCGCACACCGGGGATCTGAAGCGCGGCCTCCTGGGCGAAGCGGGCGCGGTCGTCGGCGGCTTGCGGAGTGGCGCCGATCAGGCCGAGGATCATGAACGGCTTCGACTCATAGCCCGTGCTCTCGTCGCCGTCGGCCAGGATGATGCTGGAGCCGGGCGCCAGCGTGCGGATGTCCTTGAAGTCGGCGAGATCGGTGATCCTGAACGGCATCAGCGCGATCTGCTCTTCGGCCGAGACCTGCTTGCGGGTCACAGTGCTCGCAAACATCTGCCGTACCGCCTCGTCGGTGTAAATCCTTGCCGCGTTCTCCGGGATCTGGACCGCGACGTAGCCGGAGAAGCCGGCGCCCGGCACGATCATCGAATAGCGCTTCACCGGCGTATCGCCGGCCTTGCCGCTTTCGGTGGTGAAATAGGCAAGACCCGCGGGGGTCTCGATCTTGTCCTGCTTGACGCCGGCGGTGCCGGCGGGATTGGAATTGAAGGCGCTCACGACCTCGCCATAGGCGGCGGGGGGCAGCTCGGTGATCAGCACCTTGACGTTGCCGTCCTCGCTCTCGAAGCCCGGAAAGGTCTTTGCCGTGCTCAGCCCGACCAGCGGCACCATGCCAAGGCGCAAGCCGGGCGGGAAAACCACGTCGGCGGCGAAGGCCGGAAGCGCTGTTGCGGCGAGGAGGGCGAGCGCGGCGAGGGGGCGGATTAGCTTCATGGGCACTCTGATTGGTTCACATTGAGGCCGTTCGATGGTCGGCCGCCGGGCCGCTCTGTCGCGCGAAGCAGCCTTGATGGCGCTTTCCGGCCGGTCCGCCTTTTAGCGGGTTTGGCTCGCCGGTAACAGGGCAGGGCGGATCACGGTGGCGGGGCCGGCCGACGCCTGAACCTGTTAATAATTCATCACCCGCAAGGGCGGCGATGCCCGGATATGATCTTCCAAAACCCAATGTTTTCACGGCCGAAACTTGCGTTCGGTCCTTGCAGGCCCCTCCCCCCCTCCTATATGACCCCCAACCATCGCAATATCGCGGATGTTTGATCTTAGGGGGTTTGGATCGGGTGCCTTCTGGGCCCAACCGACCTGCCGCAAAAACAAGGATATCAGGACCATGGGAAAGGTCATTGGGATCGACCTCGGCACCACGAATTCGTGCGTTGCCGTGATGGATGGCAAGAACGCCAAAGTCATCGAGAACTCCGAAGGCATGCGCACGACGCCTTCGATCGTCGCCGTGACGGACGACGGTGAGCGCCTCGTCGGCCAGCCGGCCAAGCGCCAGGCCGTTACCAATCCCGAGCGTACGTTCTTCGCAGTGAAGCGCCTGATCGGCCGCCGCTACGACGACCCGATGGTCGAGAAGGACAAGAAGCTCGTTCCGTACAAGATCGTGAAGGCTTCCAACGGCGACGCCTGGGTCGAGGCCGACGGCCAGACCTACTCGCCCTCGCAGGTGTCTGCGTTCATCTTGCAGAAGATGAAGGAGACCGCGGAAGCCCATCTCGGCCAAAAGGTCGACCAGGCCGTCATCACCGTTCCCGCCTACTTCAACGACGCCCAGCGCCAGGCGACCAAGGACGCCGGCAAGATCGCGGGCCTTGAAGTGCTGCGCATCATCAACGAGCCGACCGCGGCCGCGCTGGCCTATGGTCTGGACAAGACCAAGACCGGCACGATCGCCGTGTACGACCTCGGCGGCGGCACGTTCGATATCTCCATTCTCGAAATCGGCGACGGCGTGTTCGAGGTGAAGTCGACCAACGGCGACACCTTCCTCGGCGGCGAAGACTTCGACATGCGCCTCGTTGGCTATCTCGCCGACGAGTTCCAGAAGGAGCAGGGCATCAACCTGCGCAACGACAAGCTCGCGTTGCAGCGCCTGAAGGAAGCCGCTGAAAAGGCCAAGATCGAGCTGTCGTCGACGACGCAGACCGAGATCAACCTGCCCTTCATCACCGCGGACCAGACCGGCCCGAAGCATCTGACGATGAAGCTCACCCGCGCCAAGTTCGAGGCGCTGGTCGACGACCTCGTCCAGAAGACCGTCGAGCCCTGCCGCAAGGCGCTGAAGGACGCCGGCGTCACCGCCGGTGAGATCGGCGAAGTCGTTCTGGTCGGCGGCATGTCGCGCATGCCGAAGGTGCAGGAGGTCGTGAAGCAGCTGTTCGGCAAGGAGCCGCACAAGGGCGTCAACCCGGACGAAGTCGTGGCGATCGGTGCCGCGATCCAGGCCGGCGTGCTCCAGGGCGACGTCAAGGACGTGCTGCTGCTCGACGTGACCCCGCTGTCGCTGGGCATCGAGACGCTGGGCGGCGTGTTCACCCGCATCATCGACCGCAACACCACGATCCCGACCAAGAAGAGCCAGGTGTTCTCGACCGCCGAGGACAACCAGAACGCGGTCACCATCCGCGTCTTCCAGGGCGAGCGTGAAATGGCGGCCGACAACAAGATGCTCGGCCAGTTCGACCTGATGGGCATTCCGCCGGCCCCGCGCGGCATGCCGCAGATCGAGGTGACCTTCGACATCGACGCCAACGGCATCGTCAACGTGTCGGCCAAGGACAAGGCCACGGCCAAGGAGCAGCAGATCCGCATCCAGGCCTCCGGCGGCCTGTCGGAAGCCGACATCGAGAAAATGGTCAAGGACGCCGAGGCCAATGCCGAGGCGGACAAGAAGCGTCGCGAGGCGGTGATCGCCAAGAACGAGGCAGATGGCCTGGTGCATTCGACCGAGAAGGCTCTGGCCGAGCACGGTTCGAAGGTCGCCGAGACCGAGCGCCGTGCCATCGAGGATGCTGTCAGCGACCTCAAGGAAGCGCTGAAGGGCGACGATGCCGAGGCGATCAAGGCCAAGACCCAGACGCTGGCGCAGGCTTCGATGAAGCTCGGCGAGGCCATGTACAAGCAGCAGGCCGAGGCCGACGCTAAGAAGGACGCGGCCAAGGACGACGTCGTCGACGCGGAATTCACCGAAGTCGACGACGACAAGAACAACAAGAAGTCCGCCTGATCCCCAAGAGGGTGATGATGCGGACGGCTTGGACCCCACACGCGCTACCGGCCTCCTCCCTCGCGGGGGAGGCCGCCGTGTCGGGACGGGCGGGCCAAGACTCTGTTAAAATCGGCCCCGTTACGACCGATCAATTCCCAGCCGTTATTCTGAACGCCGCCGAGCTGCCCTCTGCCGTGAGGCGGAAGGCTGCCTATATCGTCGCGTGGGAACGCCTGTTCTCGCCGACTTGACCTGCGATTGGATAGACCGAGTCCGACATGTCCACGTCCACCAAGCGCTGCTATTACGAAACCCTGGAAGTCGATCGCAGTGCCGACGATTCCGTCCTGAAATCGTCCTTCCGCAAGCTTGCGATGAAATTCCACCCGGACCGTAATCCCGGGGACGACACCAGCGAAGTCAAGTTCAAGGAAATCAACGAGGCCTACGAGGTCCTCAAGGACAAGGACAAGCGCGCGGCCTATGACCGCTTCGGCCATGCGGCCTTCGAGCAGGGCGGCGGTGGCGGCGCAGGTTTCGGCGCGGGCTTCGCCTCCTCGTTCTCCGACATCTTCGAAGACCTGTTCGGCATGGCCGGGCAGCGCGGCCGCGGCGGCCGCGAGCGCGGCGCCGATCTGCGCTACAACATGGAAATCACGCTCGAGGAAGCCTTCGGCGGCAAGACCGCGCAGATCGAGATTCCAGTCTCGGTCACCTGCGAGGCCTGCTCGGGCATCGGCGCCAAGGCCGGCACCAAGCCGAAGACCTGCTCGACCTGCGGCGGCGCCGGCCGCGTGCGGCAGTCGCAGGGCTTCTTCACGCTGGAGCGCACCTGCCCGGGCTGCCAGGGCCGCGGCCAGATGATCGAGGATGCCTGCCCGTCCTGCTCGGGCCAGGGCCGGGTCACCCGCGAGCGGAATCTGTCGGTCAACATTCCCCCCGGGGTCGAGGATGGCACGCGGATCAGGCTCGCCGGTGAGGGCGAGGCCGGGGTTCGCGGCGGCCCGCCCGGCGACCTCTACATCTTCCTGTCGCTGGCCTCGCACCAGTTGTTCCAGCGCGACGGTGCCGATCTGCATTGTCGAGTGCCGATCTCGATGGTGACGGCCGCCCTTGGCGGCGAGTTCGAGGTGCCGACCATTGAGGGCGGACAAACCAAGGTAAAGGTGCCGTCCGGAACCCAGTCGGGCCGCCGATTCCGCATCGCATCAAAAGGCATGCCGGTGCTGCGCTCGCGCCAGATGGGCGACATGTACGTCCAGGTCGCGGTCGAGACCCCGCAGAACCTCACCAAGAGGCAGCAGGAATTGCTGGCCGAGTTCGAAAAGCTTTCGTCCGGCAACACCCAGCCGGAATCCGTTGGCTTCTTCGCCAAGGTCAAGGATCTGTTCAGTAATCGGGCCAGCTGACTCGTCTTGACCATATCGCCTTCGGCCTATACGAGTTTATGACTATTTTCTGACACGCCGCGGTCCTGCGGTCCCGTCCGGTCCAGACATGCCATTGCCATCGTCCGCGCGTGCGTTGAAGAAGCCTCGTCTCGACGACGAGGTGCGCTTTCTCAGATCGTGGATCGAAAAGCCCCTCCACATGGGCGCAGTGATGCCGTCGGGCAAGCTGCTGGCCCGGACCATGGCGCATTACGTCGATATCAATTCGGACGCACCGGTGGTCGAGCTCGGGCCCGGCACCGGCGCCATCACCTCGGCCCTGGTCGAGCGCGGCGTCGACCAGAAGCGCCTCGTCCTCGTCGAATACAATCCCGGCTTCTGTGCGCTGCTGCGCGACCGCTATCCGCAAGCCAAGGTGGTGCAGGGCGATGCCTATCGCCTGCGCGACACGCTCTGGAATGTCCTGAGCGCGCCGGCCTCCGCGGTCGTCTCGGGCCTGCCACTGGTCACGAAACCGATGCTGACGCGGCTGCGGCTCATCCGCGACGCCTTCACGGCGCTGGCGCCCGGCGCGCCCTTCGTGCAGTTCACCTATGCGGTGGTTCCGCCGATCCCGAAATCGCTGCCCGGCGTGTCCACAGAGGCCTCGGAACGGATCTGGATGAACCTTCCGCCGGCCCGCGTCTGGGTGTATCGCAAGGACTAATTCCGCCGGCATCTTCCTTTGCACGGCGGGCTCGTTTCGCCGAACGCATTGGATTGGATGCCCGCACCCAAAATCCTGGTCATTCCCGGCTCGCTGCGCACCGGCTCGCACAATGCGAAGCTGGCGGCGGTGGCCGCCTATGAATTTGCCCAGGCCGGCGTCGACGTCACCCGTATCTCTCTCGCCGATTTTCCGCTGCCGATCTACGACGGCGATCTGCAGGCCAAGTCTGGTGTGCCCAAGCACGCGATCAATCTCAAGCGCATGATCGGCGCGCATCATGGCGTGCTGATCGTCTCGCCCGAATACAACGCCTCGGTGCCGCCGCTGCTGAAGAACGCGATCGACTGGGTCAGCCGCGTGCATGAGCTGCACGAGCCGCGCGGCGAAGTGTTCCGCAATCGCCCCTTCGCGCTCGCCGGCGCCTCGCAGAGCCGGCTTGGTGCCGCCCGCGCGCTCCAGGCGCTCAGGCTGATCCTGACCTCATGCCACGCCAATGTGATTGCCAGCCAGCTCACGCTCGCTTTTGCCGGAGAGGCCTATGACGATATGGACAGGCTGAAGAACGAGGCCGATATCGCCGCGTTGAAGGAGCTGGTAGCGCAGTTGATCGACATTTCCCAACGCATGATGTGAGGTGACATGATTCCAGCCGAGATCGCCCCGAAAGACCGCCTGATCGTTGCGCTCGATCTGCCGAGCGTCGATGCCGCGGAGGCGATGATCGCGAAGCTCGGCGACAGCGTCACCTTCTACAAGATCGGCTATCGCCTCGCCTATGCCGGCGGCTTGCCGCTGGTTGCCAAGCTCGCCGACAAGGGCAAGAAAGTCTTTCTCGATCTCAAGCTGCACGACATCGGCAACACCGTGTCGCAAGGCGTCGAGAGCATTACGAAGCTCGGTGCGACCTTCCTCACCGTGCACGCCTATCCGCAGACCATGAAGGGCGCCGTCGAAGGCCGCGGCAGCTCGAACCTCAAGATCCTCGCCGTCACGGTGCTGACCTCCTACAACGAGGACGATCTGCATGCGGCAGGTTTTCGGCTCGGCGTCTCCGAACTGGTCGAGGCGCGCGCGCAGCAGGCGCAGGTGCTCGGCGTCGATGGTCTGGTGTCCTCGCCAGAGGAGGTCGGCGCCCTGCGCAAGATCGTCGGCCACCAGATGAGCCTCGTCACCCCCGGCATCCGCCCGGCGGGTGCCGCGAGCGGTGATCAGAAGCGCATCATGACGCCCGGCCGCGCCATCAGCGCCGGCGCGGATTATCTCGTCGTCGGACGACCGGTGGTGGAAGCCTCGGATCCGAGGGCGATCGCGGAAGCCATCCAGGCCGAGATCGCGCAAGCGCTCGGCTGATCAACAACCAGGGAGAAAAACAATGGCAAAAGGCTACTGGATCGGGCGTGTCGACGTCAGCAACGACGAGGGCTACAAGCCCTACGCCGTCGCCAACGGTCCGATCTTCAAGAAATGGGGCGGTCGCTTCGTCGTCCGTGCCGGCAAGTTCACCACGGTCGAAGGCGCCAGCCGCACCCGCAACGTGGTGATCGAATTCCCGGACTACGAGACCGCGATCGCCTGCTACAATTCGCCGGAATACCAGGCCAACATCAAGGTGCGCCAGCCGCACTCGATCGCCGACCTCATCATCATCGAGGGCTATGACGGCCCGCAGCCCTGAAGACGAATTCCACGAGCGCCTATCCCGGGTTGACGCGAGCATTCGCGGACAGCACCCGGGTGCGATCATCGTACGCGATCGGATGAGCGTCGGAGACATCTCCGCTCGCACGCGCGCCGACATCACCTTGCATTGGCTTGACGGACTCATTCGATTGAACGCGTGAGCGCCGTACGCGCCTGAGACGGAGGCTGTGGCCGTCATTGGGTCCACCAGCTTGTCGTATTCTTTTGTCCCCAAATGGGGATTGCTGGATCGCTCTCCTTTCAACCAAGGTTGCTTGATCGGAGCCCACATCGATAGGTGATGGGCATCAAGCCAAACCCGAAATCTGCGACGTCCGGGCCGCAATCCGACCCGCGTCGCGCATTTCCATGCAACGGGAGCGGAGACCATGGCCCTTATCAACGGAACAGCTGGCGACGATGCATTGCCCGGTACAGCTGCGGACGATCAGATCAATGGCCTGCAAGGCAACGACACCATCACGGGTCTGGACGGCGACGATACCGTAAGCGGCGGCCCGGGCAACGATACCATCGATGGCGGTGCCGGCAACGATACCCTGGATGGAAATGCCGGTATCGATACCATCAGCGGTGGCGATGGCGATGACACGATCAATGGCGGCGCGAGCGACGATACGCTGAGCGGAAATGCCGGCGTCGACACCATCCATGGAAACGCGGGCATCGATACCATCGATGGTGGAACCGGCGACGATCACCTCTTTGGTGACGCCGGCGACGACAGCATCCATGGCGGGGACGGCAACGATGACGTCCATGGCGGCGCAGGCGCAGACACCTTATGGGGTGACGCCAGCGACGATACTTTGAGCGGCGGCGCCGGCAATGACGTATTGAACGGCGGCGACGGCAACGACGTACTCAACGGCGGCCTCGGGGATGACACTCTGAATGGCGACGCCGGCAACGACACGCTGAACGGCGGACTTGGCAATGACCAGCTGAATGGCGGTACGGGCGACGACATCCTGAACGGTGGTGCCGGCGCCGATACGCTGAATGGTGGCGACGGTATCGACACCATGCATGGCGATGCCGGCGATGATCTCATGGATGGCGGCGCCGGCAACGATACGATGTTCGGCGATGCCGGAGACGACCTCATGGCCGGAGGTGCGGGTAACGACACCATGAGCGGCGGTGCTGGCGATGACGAACTCAGCGGCGGAGCCGGCAACGATACGCTCAACGGCGACGCCGGAGACGACACGCTAGCCGGCGGCGACGGTACCGATGTCCTGAATGGTGGAGATGGGGCCGACTCCCTGTCGGGAGGGGCCGGCAACGATACCCTGAATGGTGATGCCGGCGACGACGAGTTGAGCGGCGGCAACGGCGCCGATGTCCTCAGCGGCGGGCTCGGCGACGATGTGCTGACGGGTGGCGGGGGTACCGATACGCACAATTTCGGTGACGGCACGGCGACCAACTTCGGCAATGATGAGGTCACCGACCTCAGTGCTGTTGATGGCGATGTCGTCCATGTCGATGCTCCGGCAGGCTTTGACCCGGCCACGGTCGTCGTGGACGACGATGGTACCAACACCGTGCTGGATTTCGGCTTCGGCACAATCCAGCTCGACGGCGTCTCGGGCGGTGCAACACCGTTCGAGTCGATCGATGACATCAACAATGCCGCCGGATATACGGCGATCGAAGTTGTATAGCGCCGACTAGTAGCGGGGCGGCTGTCAGGTCGCCCCGCCCTCATTTCAGTCAGTGATAGTGCCGGCAGTTATGTATTCGCGTAACCGTGGTGCGATCCCAGCATCTAGTCAGAGATTGCTGGTGGCCTTGATTCCGGGACGATTCGCATTGGTGTGGATCGTCTGCTTCAGCGTGTCCGTAAACCTGCTGCTGCTGGTCGTACCTTTCTATTCCATCGAAGTGTTCGACCGTGTGCTCAGCAGCGGAAGCGTTGAGACGCTTGTCGGCCTCACCGTTATCGCCGTTGGCGCTCTCGCCTTCAGCGCCGCCTTCGACACATTTCGTAACCGCCTGTTGAGCCGGTTCGCGGTTGGGTTCGAGCACTGCCTCGCTCCGATCATCCTTGAAGGCAGCATCATCGGCGCGGCGCCGGGCGACGGCCGGCAGCACGATCTGGTCAAGCTTCGCGAGTTGAGAAGTTTCCTGTCGAGCGGAACGGTCACATCGTTGATAGATGCTCCATTCCTCCCGGTGTTCATTCTCGTCCTGTTCTTCCTGCACCCTTGGTATGGCGTCATAGCCCTGATCGGGGTGGGTGTCCTATTGGCGATGGGTGTTGCAAGCCACTGGATCGCGCGCGGGGAAATTGCGCAGGCTTCGCAGGCCGCATTGAAGACACAGGCAATGCTTGATGGAATCGTCCGGCACTCCAGCGTGGTGCGGGCGATGGGCTGGACCCAGGGCGCCATCCGCGCCTTCATGAGCCTCAGTGACGAAGCCCTGTCTCCTGTCGTGCGGGCCAGCGAACGCATCTACACGATTACGGCCGCCGCGCGAATGGTCAGGACGATCCTGCAGATTGCCGCGATCGGCTGCGGTGCCTGGCTCGTGCTCCAGAACGAGGTGCTGTCCGGCAGTCTGATCGCGAGCTCAATCCTGATAGCGCGCACGTTGCAGCCCATGGAAGGGTTGGTCTCGGCCTGGCGCGCGTTGGCATCTGCGCAGGACGCCTGGACGCAAGTCTGCAACGCTGCGATACCGGTTCTTGCGCGTCCGCGGAAGACCTTGCTTCCGCCGCCATCCGGCATCCTCCAGGTCGAACGGGTGACATTCCGGATCGGCGGGACGCAGCGTCCCATTCTCGCGGGCCTATCATTTCAATGCCGGCCTTCCGAACTTGTCGTCGTGATCGGACCGACCGGCGCTGGAAAATCCACATTGCTGCGCTTGATGGCCGGCCTCGAGCGGCCGACCACCGGTGCGATCCGGTTGGACCGCGCAGCCCTCCATACCTGGGATTCCGACCAGCTTGGGCAGTTTGTAGGCTATCTCCCCCAGGACGTGCAGCTCCTGGATGGAACAGTGTCCGAAGCCATTGCCGGGTTTGACGAATGTGCACGGGATGAGGCCATCGTCGCCGCGGCCATGCTCGCGCAGGCGCATGAGATGATCCTGTCCCTTCCGGCCGGCTACCAGACCGAAATCGGCCGCGACGGCTGCAGGCTATCCGGTGGCCAGCGTCAGCGCATTGGTCTTGCACGCGCCTTCTTCGGCGATCGCAAATTGATTCTGCTGGATGAGCCCAATGCCAATCTCGACCCGGACGGCGAAGAAGCGTTGTGCTCCGCCATTCAATCGGCCAAAGCGCGCGGCGCAGCGTCGGTGATCGTCACCCACCGGCCGCGGCTGTTGACCATCGCCGATGCCGTGCTGCTGTTGAGGGACGGCAACCAGATCGCCTTCGGACCGCCGTATGAGGTTCTTCGCGCCCAGCGGCCGGCACCGGTACCGGGTTCGCCAGGGCTCCCGCGCAATGTTGAACCTCAGAGGCTGCCAGGCAGAAGGGTCATTCCATGACGCAGACCAGTCATGCCTCCGCGATGTCCGCGCCTGTCGCCGGCCGGTTGAAGACGTGGCCGACGGAGCAACCGCGATCCGACATGCGACGGATCATCGCCTGGGGTTGCGTATTGCTCGTCCTGCAATTTTGCGGCTTCGGCCTGTGGGCAACCACGGTTCCGCTCCGCGGCGCCGTCGTGGCACCGGGCTTCATCAAGGTCCATTCAAAGCGCAAGGCGGTGCAACATCTGGAAGGCGGAATCATCAAATCGATCTATGTCCGGGAGAACGACCACGTCGAAGCCGGTCAACTCATCGCACGGCTCGACACCGCGCAGATCGAAGCGACCCTTGGTTCCCTCGAAACGAAGTTCTTTGCTGATCTGGCGATGGAGGCCCGGCTGGCGGCAGAGCAAGACGCCGCGAAGTCAATCCGGTTTCCCGACGAATTGCGCGAAAATGCGACCCGTCTCTCCGCACGTATCGCCATTCAAACCCAGGAGGCCGAATTTGCCGCGCGACTAGCCGCGATTGAGAACGAGCGCAAGGTGATCGATCAGCAGATGCTGCAAAACGCGGACGCCATCCGCGGCCTGCAGAGCAACACTCAAGGACTTGAACAGCAACTCAAACTGTTGCGGGAAGAGATCGCCGACACGAGCTATCTCCTCGCAAAGGGCCTCGCCCGGAAACCGCGTCTGCTGGCGTTGCAACGCGCCGAGGCCGAGGCTGCCGGACAGGTCGATCGCAATGCCGCATCAATTTCGGAGATGCAGGGCAAGATCTCGGAGTTGCAGGACAGACGCCGGCAATTGGGGTTCAACCAAACTCAGGATATCGCCAAGCAGCGGCATGCGACGAGCGAAGAGATCGGCGACCTCAGACATCGAATTGCCGCGTTACGTGCCCAGCTTGTCCGGTCTGAATTGCGTGCCCCGGAAAGCGGAAGGATCGTCGACCTCAATAGCAGGGACCTCAATGCCGTGCTTGGACCTCGGGAAACCCTTATGGAGATCGTTCCGACGCAAGATCGACTTGTCATCGAGGCGACATTGAAGCCTGCCGATCGGGAAGAGGTCTATGTCGGACAGATGGCCCGTGTGCGGGTTCATGCGCTGAACATTCGCCGCCGGCCGATGCTCGAGGGAAGAGTCGTCGGCGTTGCGGCAGACGCACTGACCGACACCCGTTCCGGCGACAGCTCCTATCTGGCCGAGGTTGAGCTGGACCCCAACGCACCGACGGCCTCCTACATCTCCACATTGATGCCTGGAATGCCTGTCGAGATATTTGTCGAGACGGGGGAACGAACCTTTGCGGAATATCTTCTGCAGCCGATGACGTTACGGATCAACCGTGCGTTCAGGGAGAATTGAGCGCTGGTAAGGGGTGGGCGGGCTTATGAGGGAGGCGACCGTGCATGAGTGCAGTAAGGCACTACCTTCCGTACAGGATGATTTTCGTTCCGATTGCGTCGATCGCACCCCGAAGCAAGGCAATGACAGATGCGGCCCGTCAGGGTCTTGTCCGGAGCCGCGCGCGCAACAGGCAGCAATGGAATATTTCGCGAAGGCCACGGCGGAATTGCTCGGTTGCCGGAGCTGCTACGTAGCCATGATATCCGCCTCCGGGCTGGAAGAAGTCAGAATCGGTGACGCTCCTACCGATCCGTCATGCACGACGATAGTCGAGCGAATTGCGCGCAAGGGCACCGCCGAAGATGTCGCCTCGCTCGAGCCGATCAATTCCCGGACCTCCTTCGTCCGCAAGTTGATCGGCGCGGAACCTCCGGGAAGGAGTCATTCGGTCATTGGTAGGTTTGCTTCCGATGCGCGAACCACGGTCGTATTCGTGGCGGGATGGCGACCGGCCGCGCTTGCCGCCGCCGAGATTCCCGGCTTAGCGCATACCGTCCGCCCCCTGTGGAAGGCTGCTCATTCACTTGCCCGGCAAACGCCGGGGCAGCTCGATGCGCAACTCTGGCTCGAAGAGCTGACCTTTCCCGCCATCATCGTGGACCCGGGCCTGCACATTTACGCAGTCAATCATGGTGGGCGCGCGCTGCTTACCGAACGCGAGCTGCTCAGGATGGATGGAGGCAGGCTCGCCGGCTCATGCGCTTCCGTGACCGAGAGCTTGCGGAGAGCCATCGGGAAAGTGCTCATCGAGAGCGGGACTCATGGATGCTTCAGCACTACGGTACCGCTCTCGATGGATCGTCAGCAGTTCGCCTTCGCCAAGATCGGCGCTGTTCCAACGCATGACAAGCTGGGCCAGGCCCTCATCGTCGTGCCGCAATTCGATGACGTGCAGGGCGCGCACTGCATTGCATCTGCCTTCGGGTTGAACTGGGCCGAGGAAAGAATCGTCGCCCGGATTCTTCAATTCCAGTGCCCTCGCGATATTGGAGCCGAGCTTGGGCTGACGGAGGCAACGGTGCGAACCTACACCAAGAGGATCATGCTCAAATTGGGGATCAATCGACAGTCGGAGTTCTTTCTTCTGTATCATCTCACCCAGTCGCCTTTTGGCGCTGGCAGGCGCGAGAACCGGGTGAGCCGGCCGGTCTTCGGCGGTCGATTGGACGAAGAGGGCCCGATGAGATTGCGGACGGCTGGCAAGCCTTCGTCTGACTGAGTACGGGCTCTCGGCGATGACGAGGCGCATGAGCTGCGCAGGTTTCCTCTCCCGGATGTTCGCTGCCCTGGCATCGGCCGGGGCCGGCTTCCCTGCCCATGGCCAGAGCATTCAATTGGCGCTTCCGATTGCCTGCGACCCTGGCCGTACCTGCTACATCCAGAATTACACGGATCTCGATCCGTCGCGGTCGGCGCGAGACTACAAATGCGGAACGCTGACTTATCACGACCACAACGGCACCGATTTTCGCTTGCCCTCGCTGGCAGTGCAAAGGGCCGGCGTGGACGTGCGCGCAGGGGCAGGCGGCCGCATTCTTCGTACACGCAACGATACTCCGGACGGCGCTTACACAAAATCGGGACGCGAAGCGGTGCGCGAGGCCGAATGTGGCAATGGCGTCGTCATCGAACATCCGGAGCGGTGGGAAACCCAGTACTGCCACCTGGCCGCCGGCAGTGTGTCGGTCAAGCCTGGAGACAAGGTCGACCTCGGACAGCCGATCGGCCGTGTCGGACTCTCCGGCCTCACGGAGTATCCTCACCTCCACTTCACCGTGAGGCACAATGGCGTCGTCGTCGATCCCTTTGCGTATGGGGTTCGCCCCGAGTCTTGCGAGGGCGGTCAATCGCTGTGGCTTGCTGCCCTCCGCCCGAAGCTCGAGTACCAGGAACGAGCCATCCTCAATGCGGGCTTTACGACAGGGCCGGTCACGATGGAACTCATCGAGGACGGCAGTGCCGAGAGGCAAACGCCGACCACCAGTTCGATGGCGATCGTCGCGTTCGTGCGGGCTATCGGGTTGAAGGCGGGTGATGCGCAATGGCTGGTTATCAAGGATCCCCTCGAGAACGTCATTGCGGAAAATCGGTCTGCATCACTTCAGGCCAACAAGGCGCAATTCATGCTCTTTGCGGGGAAGAAGCGGCCTCCCGGCGGGTGGGAACGCGGCTCCTACAAGGCCACTTATGTTGTCGAGCGCGATGGCCAGATCGTGCTCAAGAAAGACCTGGAGCTCGTGCTTTAGCGTTGCGCCCGTGCTCGGAAGACCCGCCCCACGGGCCTTTTGAAGGCCTGATCGGTTGCCGGAACGGCCCGCTCCCGCTATAGGGCGTGGAGAGGGTGAACCATGTCCGACATGCGCTTGATTGTTGCAGGAGCCGGCGGCCGGATGGGCCGCACGCTGACGCGGGCGATTGCCGAGAGCAAAGGCGCGGTGCTGGCGGGCGCGCTGGAGGCGCCGGGCTCGGAGCTGCTCGGCAAGGATGCCGGCGTGCTCGCGGGCCTGCCGGCCAATGGCATCAAGCTCTCCGGCGACCTCTGGGCAATGGCGAAGGATGCCGATGGCATCCTCGATTTCACTGTGCCGGCGGCGACCCTGGCCAATGTCGCGATCGCGGCCGAGCGCGGCCTCGTCCACGTCATCGGCACGACGGGCTTGTCGGGTTCCGACAACGCGGTGATCAAGAGCGTCACCAATCGCGCGGTCGTGGTGCAGTCCGGCAATATGAGCCTCGGCGTCAATCTGCTGGCCGCGGTGGTCAAGCGTGTCGCCAAGGCGCTCGACGAAAGCTTCGACATCGAAGTCGTGGAAACGCATCACCGCATGAAGATCGACGCGCCCTCCGGCACCGCGCTGATGCTGGGCCAGGCGGCAGCAAGCGGCCGCGGCATCGCGCTCGACGAGCATTCGGAACGCGGTCGCGACGGCATCACCGGTGCGCGCAAGCCCGGTGCCATCGGCTTTGCCTCGCTGCGCGGCGGCACCGTGGCCGGCGATCACAGCGTCACCTTCCTCGGTCCGTTCGAGCGCCTGACGCTGTCGCATCAGGCCGAGGACCGCATGCTGTTCGCACACGGCGCGCTGAAGGCAGCACTGTGGGCGCAGGGCAAGAAGCCGGGGCACTACTCCATGGCCGACGTGCTCGGCCTGTCCGACATCTGAAAAAACGGAAAGCAGTTGATGAGCGAACGTCTTCTCGTGCTCGTGCGCCACGGCCAGAGCGAATGGAATCTGAAGAACCTGTTCACGGGGTGGAAGGATCCTGATCTCACCGAGCTCGGCGTGAAGGAAGCCAGCGAAGCCGGCCGCAAGCTGAAGGCGCAGGGCCTCGTGTTCGACGTCGCTTACACCTCCGTGCTGACGCGCGCGCAGCACACGCTCGATCTCATCCTTGGCGAGCTCGATCAGAAGGGCCTGCCGACCTCGAAGGACCTCGCCCTGAACGAGCGCGACTACGGCGATCTCTCCGGCCTCAACAAGGACGACGCCCGCAAGAAATGGGGCGAGGACCAGGTGCTGATCTGGCGCCGCTCCTACGACGTGCCGCCGCCCGGCGGCGAAAGCCTGAAGGACACGCTCGCGCGTGCGCTGCCTTATTACGTGCAGGAGATTTTGCCCGCCGTGCTCAACGGCAAGCGCACGCTGGTCGCCGCCCACGGCAATTCGCTGCGCGCGCTGATCATGGTGCTGGAAAAGCTCTCGCCCGAAGGCATTCTGAAGCGCGAACTCGCGACCGGCGTGCCGATCATCTACCGGCTCAATGCGGATTCGACGGTGGCCTCGAAGCTGGATCTGGCGGGATAATACGATCCCGTAGGGTGGGCAAAGGCGCGTAGCGCCGTGCCCACCATTCTTCCGCGATCGCCGATGCATGGTGGGCACGCTTCGCTTTGCCCACCCTACGGTAGCTCGCCTACTGCATCCCCAATTGCCCGGCCTCCCAGCCGAGCATCGCCTGCTTGCGGGTGACGCCCCAGTGATAGCCGGTCAGCGTGCCGCTCTTGCCGAGCGCGCGGTGGCAGGGCACGACGAACGAGACCGGATTCTTGCCGACGGCGGCACCGACGGCACGCGAGGCCTTCGGGCTGTTGATCTTGCAGGCGATGTCCGAATAAGACACCGCGCGGCCCATCGGGATCTTCAGCAGCGTCTCCCATACCCGGACCTCGAAATCGGTGCCGATCATCACCACGCGCAGCGGCTGGTCCGGCCGCCACAGTTTTGTGTCGAAGATGCGCTGCGCCAATGGTGCGGTACCTTCGTGATCCTCGACGTATGTTGCGTTCCGCCATCGTCGCGTCATGTCGGCAAGCGCCACCTGTTCCTCGCCAGGATCGGCAAAGGCGAGGCCCGACAGGCCGCGGCCGGTGGCGATCACGATCGCCGTGCCGAACGGCGAGGGATGGAAGCCATAGCGCAGCGTCAGTCCCGCGCCACCGTTCTTCCATTCGCCCGGCGACATCGCTTCATGGGTGACGAAGAGATCGTGCAGCCGGCCCGGACCCGAGAGCCCTGAGTCGAGCGCCGCGTCGAGGATGCTCGCGGAGTCCCGCAGCAGGCCCTTCGCATGGTCGAGGGTGAGCGCCTGCATGAAAGCCTTCGGCGTGATCGAGGCCCAGCGGCGGAACAGATGGTGCAGCTCATCCGGCGTGACGCCGGCCGCATCGGCCATCGCTTCGATGGCCGGCTGCGTGCGCCAGTTCTCCGAAATGAACGCGATCGCCCGGCGCACTGAATCATAGTCGCGCAGTGCGGCGTTCTGGGGGCCCGGCTTGGCCAGGCGCTGGTCATGTATGGCGAGTGTCATCATGAGCGGAAATGTAGGCGCGGTACCGGCCCCAAACCACCCGATTTCCGACCTCGACGATCAGGTGATCGGATTGTAGGTCGGGCCGCGCTTCGCCGCGTTCAGCGCCTCAACCAAGCCTTTGTAAAAACTTGCTTTTCCGTCAGGCCCCAGGAAACCGGCGAGCTGGATCTGGTGGCCCCGCGAGATCAGATAGAGATGCTCGATGCCAAAGTCCTCGTCGACTTCCATGTCGAGGCGGACCCAGAGCGGATTGAACGTCCATTCGGCGACCTCTCCGCGGGGGCTGATCCGCCGCACGCGCAATTCAGACGTCGTGACCGTAATCTCCTCGCGCGCCCGCGCGGTGCGGAAATTGGCCTTGAAGGCCCACCAGATCACCAGCACGTCGAGGCCGAAAAAGCCGAGCACCGGCCACGCCCCCATCATCAGAAAGACGAGGCCCGTGGCAAAGCTGACGACGCTCAGGAACAGCATCACGGCGAGGAATCCGGTGCGGTTCAGCGAGCGGTGCGGCGTCAGCAGCGCAGAGAAGATTTGCGGTTCGTTCTCGCGCGCAATTTCGTTGCCTGGGCTCATCGTCCCTCAGTATATCCCGATCATGGCGAAAATCACCCGCAAGCCGGCCCCGCGCAAAGCCGCCGTGCCGAAGAAAAAGGCAAAGGCGGCTGTCGCGAAGCCGAAAGCGCCTGCCAAGAAATCGCTCAAAGTTACAAAACCCTGGACGCCAGCCGAGGTCCACGAGGTCTTCAGCCGCTTCCGCAAGGCCAATCCGGAGCCGAAAGGCGAGCTCGAGCACATCAATCCGTTCACGCTGCTGGTCGCCGTGGTGCTGTCGGCGCAGGCCACCGACGCCGGCGTCAACAAGGCGACGCGCGCGTTGTTCGAGGTCGCCGACACCCCGCAGAAGATGCTCGACCTGGGCGAAGAGCGCTTGCGCGAGTACATCAAGACCATCGGCCTCTATCGCACCAAGGCCAGGAACGTCATTGCGCTGTCGGCAAAAGTGCTCAGCGAATTCGGCGGCGAGGTGCCGCGCACCCGCGCCGAGATCGAGTCGCTGCCGGGCGCCGGGCGCAAGACCGCCAATGTCGTGCTCAACATGGCCTTCGGCGAGCACACCATGGCGGTGGATACGCATGTCTTCCGCGTCGGCAACCGCACCGGCATCGCGCCCGGCAAGACGCCGCTGGAGGTCGAGCTCGGTCTCGAAAAGGTGATCCCCGCGGAGTTCATGCTGCATGCCCATCACTGGCTGATCCTGCACGGCCGCTATACTTGCCTCGCGCGCAAGCCGCGCTGCGACGTCTGTCTGATCAACGATCTCTGCCGGTGGCCGGAGAGGACGGTCTGAGCGGTGCCGCGCCGGTCGTCGTCACCGCATCTGCCGCGCCGGCTCGATCAGCTCGGGCCGGGGTCCTGATAGCCGCTTGTGCATATGGACCATGAAGGCCATGGCGAAGATCGGCGTCGCCAGATTCACGATCGGGATCGAGACGAAGGCGGCGATGAAGAGACCGGCGGTGAAGATGGTCGCGGCATTGTCGCGCCGCATCGCCTTGGCTTCCTCCGGCGAGCGGAAGCGCATCGCGGCGAGCTCGAAATATTCGCGCCCCAGCAGCCACGCCGTGGCGAGGAAAAAGATCAGGAAACCGGCGCCGGCGAAAAGGACCAGCGGCAGCGCGATCAGATAGACTACGATCGTCAGCAACGCGGTCTTGACGCCCTCGTAGATCGCCTGGCCGAGCGGCAGCGCAACGCCGGGACGCTCGGCCGGATAGTGCTCGCGCTCGACGATGTCGGCGACGTCGTCGACGAACAGGCTCGCCACCAGCGAGGTGATCGCAGGCATCAGGAACACGCCGCCGAACACGACGCCGAGGCCCGCCGCGATCGAGACGATCCAGGACAAGACCTCGAGCGAGGAGTGCCAGCCCGGACCGAGCAGGCCCTCCAGCCAGACCTCGCCAGAGGTCGCAAACCAGCTGAGCAGCCGCTGCAGGCCGACCGCCAGCACGGTGATCAGCACCAGCGCAACGCCGATCGAGCGCCACAGGATCGAGCGCATCGCCGGCGACATCATTTGCGACAGCGCCTTGATGGCGGCATCCAGCATGGCAGCACCTCTCAGGAAACTCTCGGCGAGAGTTAGACATGCCAGGTGGTTTCGGCAAGGGTCGCGACAAGTCCGAGGCTATTCATGTCTATGCCCGTGCTTCCGCGCCTTTACATGTTTCCCCTCACCTGTCGGAATCATCACCACACGCCCATAACGCACGCCGCGTTCGGCGATGATGTGGTCGGCGAAATGCCTGACCTCGCCGGCGTCGCCGCGCAGTGCGGTCATCTCCATGCAATGGTTGTCGTCGAGATGGACATGCAGCGTCGCCAGCGCGAGGTCGTGATGGCCGTGGAATTCCTGCACCAGCCGCTTTGACAGATCGCGCGCGGCGTGGTCGTAGACATAGACGAGGCCGGCGACACATCGACCGGTCTGCGCGGTGCCCTCGGTACTTTGTTGCAGGCCAGCGCGGGCGAGGTCGCGGATGATCTCGGAGCGGTTCTGATAGCCGCGCGCTTCGGCCGCAGCATCAATCTCGGCCAGCAGGTCGTCCTCGATCGTGATCGTAATTCGCTGCATCAGGTCCCCTCCGCGCGTACCGCTCTTTCTTGCCTCGCCCCGCTTGCGGGGAGAGGCCGGAATTCAAGCGTAGCTCGGATTCCGGGTGAGGGGGACTCTCCGCGAACGCAACGCTTACCGTCGTCGCGGAGAAACCCCTCACCCCGACCCTCTCAGAGCGAGCGAAGCTCGTCTCGGCCCCGTAAGAACGGGCGAGGGAGAGCGCACCATCGTCTCACAGCCGCGTCGCGCGAAGCCGCAGCGCATTTCCGACCACGCTGACCGAGGACAGCGCCATTGCCGCTGCCGCGATGATCGGCGAGAGCAGCACGCCGAACGCCGGATAGAGGATGCCGGCCGCGATCGGAATGCCCGCGGCGTTATAGATGAAGGCGAAGAACAGGTTTTGCCGGATGTTGCTCATCGTCGCCTGCGACAGTTTTCGGGCGCGCACGATGCCGGTGAGATCGCCTTTGAGCAGGGTGACGCCGGCGCTCTCCATCGCGACATCCGTGCCGGTACCCATGGCGATGCCGACTTCGGCCGCAGCCAGCGCCGGCGCGTCGTTGACGCCGTCGCCGGCCATCGCGACGCTGCGCCCGGCCTTTTGCAGCTTCGTCACCACCGCGCTCTTCTGGTCCGGCAGCACCTCGGCCTCGACCTCGGCGATCCCGAGCCGGCGCGCCACTGCCTCCGCCGTGGTGCGGTTGTCGCCGGTCAGCATGATCACCTTGATACCTTCAGCCGCGAGCGCCTTCAGCGCCTCCGGGGTCGAGGCCTTGACCGGGTCGGCGATCGCGAACAGGCCGGCGATCGCGCCGTCGACGGCCATGTTGATGACCGTTGCGCCGTCGCCACGCAGCCGTTCGGCTTCGGTGTCGAGTGCCCCGGTGTCGATCCCGATCGACGACAGATACCTTGCGTTGCCGAGCACGATGGTCTTGCCGTCGACCCTGCCGGTCGCGCCCTTGCCCGTCGGCGAATCGAACTGCTCGACCTGGCCGGGTGTGAGCTGCTTCTCCTTGGCCGCGCGCACGATGGCATCGGCGAGCGGATGCTCGCTGGCGCGCTCGACGCTGGCGGCGAGGCGAAGGATGCCGTCTTCCGTAAAGCCGGAGGCCGGGACGATCGCGACCACCTTCGGCTTGCCCTCGGTCAGCGTACCGGTCTTGTCGACCACGAGCGTGTCGATCTTCTCCATCCGCTCCAGCGCCTCGGCGTTCTTGATCAGCACGCCCGCCTGCGCGCCACGGCCGACGCCGACCATGATCGACATCGGAGTGGCAAGCCCGAGCGCGCAGGGGCAGGCGATGATCAGCACGCTGACAGCGGCGACGAGACCGAACGCGACCCGCGGCTCCGGGCCGAACCAGGCCCACGCCGCAAATGCAGCGACGGCAACGATGATCACGGCCGGCACGAACCAGCCCGCGACCTGGTCGGCAAGCCGCTGGATCGGCGCGCGCGAGCGCTGGGCGTCGGCGACCATCTGCACGATCTGCGACAACAGCGTCTCACGTCCGACCTTCTCGGCGCGCATGATGAAGCTGCCGGACTGGTTGAGCGTGCCGGCGATCACTTTGGCGTCGACCTCTTTGGTAACGGGCATGGATTCGCCGGTTACGAGGGATTCGTCGAGCGAGGAGCGACCCTCCAGGATGTTGCCGTCGACCGGCACTTTCTCGCCGGGGCGCACGCGCAGGCGATCGCCGGCATGGAGCGTGTCGATCTCGACCTCATGCTCGCTGCCATCAGGCTCGACGCGGCGCGCGGTTTTCGGGGCGAGCTGCAGCAGCGCCTTGATCGCGCCCGACGTGGCATCGCGGGCGCGCAGCTCCAGCACCTGACCGAGCAGCACCAGTACGGTGATGACGGCGGCGGCTTCGAAATAGACGGCAACCGCGCCCTCATGGCCGCGGAACGTAGCGGGGAAGATCTGCGGCGCGATGGTGCCGATCAGGCTGTAGACATAGGCAACGCCGGTGCCCATCGCGATCAGCGTGAACATGTTGAGGTTGCGCGTCAGCAGCGACTGCCAGCCGCGGACGAAGAACGGCCAGCCGGCCCACAGCACGACGGGGGTGGCGAAAACGAGTTGGATCCAGTTCGACAGCGTCGGATCGATCCAGCTGTGCGGGCCGACGAGATGACCGCCCATCTCCAGCACCACCGGCGGCACGGCCAGCGCGCCACCGATCCAGAACCGCAGCGTCATGTCGGCAAGCTCGGGATTGGGCCCGGTCTCCAGGCTCGCGACTTCCGGCTCCAGCGCCATGCCGCAGATCGGGCAGCTGCCGGGTCCGACCTGGCGGATCTGCGGATGCATCGGGCAGGTGTAGATCGTCCCCGCGGGCATCTCGGGCTCGCTCGCCTTATCCGTGGCGAGATATTTCTCGGGATCGGCGGCGAATTTGGTGCGGCAGCCGGCCGAGCAGAAATGGAAGGTCTGGCCGCGATGCTCGAAGCGATGCTTCGAGGTCGCAGGATCCACCATCATGCCGCAGACCGGATCGACGACTTTTGTCGCGGCCTCGCCATGGTCATGCGCGTGATCGCGGTGCCCGCCGCAGCGGGAAGCCGCGGGCTTGTCGGCGGGCGGAGCGGCCTTGGTGGAACAGCCGCAGCCGGAATGTGTTTCCGGGTTGTGATGGTGCCCGTGTTCGGCCTCGTTCATTGCCATGCTCCGGTCTTGCAACGCATACCCTGGGGGGGTATATAGGGCGCATGCGCAAGGTCATCAAGGCATCCGTCGGAAAACGCCTCGGCCGGATCGAGGGACAGGTTCGCGGCCTCTCGAAAATGGTCGAGGAGGACCGCTATTGCATCGACGTCGTGACGCAGATCTCGGCGGTGCGCGCCGCGCTACGCCGGGTCGAGGAAGAGATTCTGAAGGATCACGTCGCCCATTGCGTCGAGCACGCCATTGCCAGCGGCGACAAGGCGGATCAGCGCGACAAGATCGCGGAGCTGATGGCGGTCATCGGGCGCGCGGAGCGGTAGGTCTCTTCGTCATTGCAAGCGAAGCAATCCAGAATCCCATCGCGGTGGATCTCTGGATTTGCTTCGTCGCTCCGCTCCTCGCAATGACGGTGGCGAGAGTGATGCCTTAAGCTGCCATCTCCCGCGCCCGCGCGCGGTTCATCGCGAGCTCGTTCAGCAGCACGAAATGCTCGGAGAAGGCGACGCTCATCTCCGCAGCCGCCTCACGCATCACTTTCTCAGCCGAAATTTCATCCGGCGCCTTTTCGTCAGCCGTCTCAGGAACGAGCGGCGGCGCACCGAGCGTTTCTGGAAACACCCCGAATGAGCCCGCTACCTCCTCGAGCGGCTTTTGCTTGTCGGCCCAGTGCAGGGCTGTGTAGTCGAAGCCGTGCACGATGGTGGGTTTGACGACTTCGAAATAGGGCGAGATGTCGAAGTCGCGGGGCATGTAGAGCGAGGAATCGCGGATGTGCAGGATTTCGCGGCGCGCCGCCCGGCTGCCGGCCTTGGTGATCTTCGGCAGGATCGGGTAGCGCACGGCGTCGAACGCCTGCGCGATCAGCGCCGAGCAGATGATCTTAGTGGGATCACCCGAGCCGATCGCGATCATGCGGCGCCGCCAGCGCTGGGGGATCGGCAGCGGAAACAGGAAGCGCATCAGGTCGACGATGTTCTTGGTGTCGTAACCGAAGCCGATGCGGTTGATGGCATAGCGGCAGACCGTGGTGCGGTCCTCGTAGGACAGCCCGACCGGGCGGCAGAGGCGGGTGTGATAGGGGAAATATTTCGACAGCGGCGCGGAGGTGACGCCTTCGCCGATATTGGCCTCGATCAGCACATGCGGCTCGCCGTCGGGCTCCTGCGCACCCTCGATTGGGCCGACATAAAGCGCGCCGTGGGACCAGGTCGACTGCGTCAGATATTTGATGATGCCGGAGATGCGGTTGTTGCCCTCGACCAGCAGCACGTCGCCCGGCTCGATCACGCCGCGCAGATGCTCGGGGTCGCTCGGCGTGAACGGCTCGTAGCCCGGCACCTCCTTCGAGAGGTACGCGGCGATCAACTTGCCGACTGAGTCCAGGACCGTCCCCATTTCAAACTCCCCCCACGGCCTTTTCCGGCCGTCTTTTTCCCTTTTCTATCATGGTCGAAACGTCTTGCAATTCGGTTCATCACTCTGTGAGATCAAGCACGATTGATTTACCATGATGGTTGCTGCGCAACATCGGATGCGGCAAGGTTCGCTAGCTGTTCCTGTTCGCCGCAAGTCCCCGGAAACCATGACATGACAATCACGCGCCGCGGTTTCCTGTCGGCGTCGGCGGCCGTAGCCGCGATGCCGGTCCTGCGCGCCACCGCCGCGGCCCCGCCGCGCGAGGCGGACATCGTCGTGATCGGCGCCGGCGCAGCCGGCATCGCTGCAGCGCGGCGCATCATGGCGGCCAATCGCACGGTCGCGGTGGTGGAGGCCGCCGCGCAGGTCGGCGGCCGCTGTATTACGGACACGACGACCTTCGAAGTGCCGTTCGATCGAGGCGCGCGCTGGATGCACAATCCGGAGACCAATCCGATGATCCGGCTGGCGCGCAGCGCCGGGCTCGACGTGCTGCCGGCGCCGTCAGGCCAGAAGATGCGCGTCGGCCGCCGCAATGCGCGCGCCGGCGAGACCGAAGAGTTTCTCGCCGCGCTGGTACGCGCCAACCGCGCCATCGACGAGGCCGGGCGCGGCAAGCTCGATACAGCCTGCGGCTCGGTGCTGCCGAAGGATCTCGGCGACTGGGCCGGTGCGGCCGAGTTCGTGCTCGGCGCGAGCTTTGCCGGCAAGGACCTGAAAGAGCTGTCGGCGATCGACAAGGCGCGCGCGCAGGACCGCAACGCCGCTATCGCCTGCCGCCAAGGCTTGGGCACGCTGATCAACCGGCTCGGTGAGCCGGTGCCGGTCGCGTTGTCGACACCGGCGAGCCGCATCGTCTGGAGCAATCGCGACGTCAGCGTGGAGACCGCATCCGGCAAGATCGCCGCCCGTGCGGTCATCGTCACGGTCTCGACCAATGTGCTGACATCGGGCGCGATCAAGTTCGGGCCCGATATTCCCAAGCGCGCGCTCGATGCCGCCGCAAAGCTCACGCTCGGCAGCTACGATCACATCGTGCTGCAACTGCCGGGCAATCCGCTCGGGCTCTCGCGCGACGACATTCTCATCGAGCAGAGCAATTCGACCCGCACGGCGCTGATGCTCGCCAATATCGGCGGCTCCTCGCTGTGCTCGATCGACGTCGGCGGCTCGTTCGGCCGCGATCTCTCAGGGCAGGGCGAGAAGGCGATGATCGCCTTCGCCAGGGAGTGGATCACGAAACTGTTCGGCAGCGAGGCTGCGGCCGCCGTGCAGAAGGCCAGCGCGACGCGCTGGAATGCCTCGCCCTTCGTGATGGGCGCGATGTCGGCGGCCTCGCCCGGCGGTCAACTCTCGCGAAGGATTTTGGCGGAGCCGATCGGCAACCTGTTCCTGGCCGGCGAAGCCACGCACGAGACGCTATGGGGCACCGTCGATGGCGCCTGGGAAAGCGGCGAACGCGCCGCGGACGCAGCGCTGCGCAAGATCGGCGCGCTCAAGGACGAGCCAGCCGACGTGCCGACGCAATCGACCAAGAAGCGCCGCGCGCCGCGGCCGTAGCGCAATTCAGCCCGCAACAATCTTCGCTGTCGTCCCGGATCTGCGCGCGCTTGAGGCGCGCTTGCCCGGGACGACGAGGATGGTTCAGCGCAAAATTCGGTCCAGCGCCGGCAGTCCGGCGATGACAGCCATCGCGATCAGCGCGTAACAGATGCCGCGAAACACCTTCTCGCTGGCGCGTCCGAACAGCGAGGCGCCGAACGCAACGCCGATCGCATAGACCGGGCCGACGATCAGCGAGAGCACCAGCGATTCCCGTGAAATCAGGCCTGTCGTCGCGTAGCTGACCATCGAGAAGAAATCCGAGGCGCCGAAGAACAGCACGATGTTGGCGCGCGCGACGATCGGCGCGACGGGACGGCCGAGCCAGTAGCCGACAATCGGCGGGCCGCCGGTCTGTGCGAGGCCGCTGCAGAAGCCGGAGAGGCCGCCGATGCCGACCGAGAGCCAGGCGTGGTCCTTGCCGCGATAGCGCCAGCCCGACAGCAGCAGCAGCAGGAGTGCCGCGACGAAGCAGGAGATGATCCAGCGCGTGGTGACGGGCTCGAGCACGCTGAGGAAATAAGTGCCGACGGGCACGCCGACCAGCGCGCCGAACACGATCACCGCGGTGGCCCTGCGATCCGCCTTGCGCCATGCGTCGGGCAGCAGCGGCGCGGCCGCGACGAAATCGATGACGAGGAGCAGCGCGGCAACCAGCCGGGGCGCAGCGATGCTGCTCGCCAGCGGCATGAAAATCAGTGCCGAGCCGAAGCCGGAGAAGCCGCGCGCGGTACCCGAAACGAAAGCGACGGCGCAGAGCGCCGTCGCAACGGTGAGGCTGACGTCCTTCGGGAGGAAGTCCGCAAGGGTCATGCTTTATTTCTGGAGCATGATGTTGTCCGAAAACCGTTTCGCACTTTTCGCCATCATGCTCTCAACGTACCGCCGGTCTTCTTCGTCACCTCGGCCACGACCTTCGCCGCGACGGCCTCGATCTCCTGGTCGGTCAGGGTCTTCTCGCGCGGCTGGAGCGTCACTGCGATCGCGACCGACTTCTTGCCGTCATCGATGCCCTTGCCTTCATAGACGTCGAAGACGTTGACGCCGGTGATCAGCTTCTTGTCGACGCCCTGCGCGGCACGGACAATGTCGCCGGCCTTCACGGCACGATCGACGATGAAAGCAAAATCGCGCGACACCGGCTGGAACGCCGACAGCTCGATCACGGGCTTGGCGCGCGTCGGCTTCTTCTTCGCCTCGGGGATGCGGTCCAGAATCACCTCGAACACCACCAGCGGACCGTCGGCGCCGAGCGCCTCGAGCGCACGGGGGTGCACCTCACCGAAAGTGCCGAGCACGTTCTGCGGCCCGATCTGGATCGTGCCGGAGCGGCCCGGATGCAGCCATGCCGGTCCGCCGGCGACGATCTGCAGCGCCTGGATCGGCGCGCCGGTCGCAGCGAGCACCGCGAGCGCGTCGGCCTTGGCGTCGAACACATCGGCGTGCGCCGAGCCCGTCCAATGACGGCCGAGTCCTTCGGACGAAGCAAAGCCGCGGCGCACGCCGCTGGCCGCCATGAACTGGTCCTGCGGGCGGTCGCCCCTGAACACTTGGCCGACCTCGAACAGCGCGACATCGCCGAAGCCGCGATCCGCATTGGCCTGTGCCGCCGCGATCAGTCCCGCCAGCAGGGTCGGGCGCATATCGGAGAGATCCGACGCGATCGGGTTGGCCACTTCGAGCTCGCGCTGGCCGCCGCCGAACAGTTCGGCCGCGGTTTTGGCGATGAACGACCACGTCACCGCTTCGATGATACCGCGGCTCGCGAGCGCGCGCCGCGCGCGGCGGGTGCGGAGCTGGAGCGGCGTCAGCACCGGTTTGCGCGCGTCGTCGCCGCGCTCGAACGGCGTCATCGGCACCTTGTCGACGCCGTAGATGCGGACGATTTCCTCGACGATGTCGGCCTTGCCGTGCACGTCGGAGCGCCAGGACGGCACCGCGATCTTCACCACCGGGCCCGGACCCGCCATCATGAAGCCGAGATGGGTCAGGATGCGCTTCATCTCGGGCTGCGGCACCTCGATGCCGGACAGGCGCTTGACCTCGGTGAGGGGGAAATCGATGATGCGATCGTCGCCAAAGGCCTTACCGACCACGACGTTTTCGGATGGCGTGCCGCCGCACATCTCCATCACGAGTTTCGTCGCGAGCTCCAGCCCCAGCACCATGAAGGCCGGATCGACACCGCGCTCAAAACGATAACGCGCATCCGAATTGATGCCGAGCTTGCGGCCGGTCTGGGCGATGTTGATCTCGTTCCACAGCGCCGATTCGATCAGCACGTCGGTGGTGGTCTCGTCGCAGCCCGAGGCTTCGCCGCCCATGATGCCGGCAAGCGATTCGACGCCGTGCTCGTCCGCGATCACGCAGGTGTTGGGGTCGAGATTGTAGGTGCGGCCGTCGAGCGCGAGCAGCGTCTCGCCGTCGCGCGCGCGGCGCACGACGAGATTGCCCTTGACCTTCTTGGCGTCGAACACGTGCAGCGGACGCGCGCGGTCGTAGGTCATGAAGTTGGTGATGTCGACCAGCGCGTTGATCGGACGCAGGCCGATCGCGGTCAGCCGCTTCTGCAGCCATTCCGGCGACGGGCCGTTCTTCACGCCGCGCACGAGGCGTAGCGCGAAGCCCGGACACAGCGTGGCGTCCTCGACCGTGACCTTCACGGGACAGGGGAATTCGCCCTTGATCGGCTTGATCGTCGGGTCCTTGAACTTGCCCATGTCGGCGGCGGCGAGATCGCGCGCGATGCCGTGAATGCCAGTGCAGTCCTGCCGGTTCGGCGTCAGATTGATCTCGACCACGGGATCGCCGAGGCCGGCCCATTCGGCGTAAGCAGCGCCAACAGGCGCATCCGCCGGCAATTCCATGATGCCGTCATGGTCGTTGGAGATCTGCAATTCGGCCGCCGAGCACAGCATGCCGCGGCTCTCGACGCCGCGAATGGTGCCGACATTGAGCGTGATGTCCTTGCCGGGGATGTAGGTGCCGGGGGCTGAGAACACGCTGACGAGCCCCGCACGCGCATTCGGCGCGCCGCACACGACCTGCACCGGCGCAGCACCGCTCCCGGTATCGACCATGCAGACGCGCAGCCGGTCCGCATTCGGATGCTGCTCGGCCGAGATCACCCTGGCGATGGTGAAGGGCTTGAGCGCCTTCGCCTTGTCCTCGATGTTCTCGACCTCGAGCCCGATCATGGTGAGCTTGTCGGCGAGCTTGTCCAGCGGCTCGTCGGTCTCGAGATGATCCTTCAGCCAGGAGAGGGTGAATTTCACGAGCTCAGCCCTCCCGCCAGCGTCGGCACCTCGAGCGGCTTGAAGCCGTAATGGGACAGCCAGCGGACGTCGCTGTCGAACAGCTGGCGCAGATCGGCGATGCCGTATTTCAGCATGGCGATGCGGTCGATGCCCATGCCCCAGGCAAAACCCTGGTACTCGTCCGGATCGATGCCGCAGGCGCGCAGCACGTTCGGGTGCACCATGCCGCAGCCGAGAATCTCGAGCCAGTCCTCGCCCTCGCCGAAGCGGATCTCGCCCTTGTCGCGGCGGCACTGGATGTCGACTTCCAGCGACGGCTCGGTGAACGGGAAGAACGAGGGACGGAAGCGCATGTTGATGTGGTCGACCTCGAAGAATGCCTTGCAGAACTCGTGCAGGATCCATTTGAGGTGGCCGAGATGCGAATGCTTGTCGATGACGAGGCCTTCGACCTGGTGGAATTGCGGCGTGTGGGTCGCGTCCGAATCGATGCGGTAGGTGCGGCCCGGGCAGATCACGCGGATCGGCGGCTTCTGGCTCAGCATGGTGCGCACCTGCACCGGCGAGGTGTGGGTCCGCAGCAGCATGCGCGAGCCGTCCTCCTTCGGATGGAAGAAGAACGTGTCGTGCATCTCGCGCGCGGGATGGCCTTCCGGGAAATTCAGCTTGGTGAAATTGTAGTCGTCGGTCTCGATATCGGGGCCTTCGGCGACCGAGAACCCCATGTCGGCGAAGATCGTCGTCAGCTCGTCCCAGACCTGGCTCAAGGGATGGATGCGGCCGGCTTCAGCCGGTGCATCTCGCAGCGGCAAGGTGACGTCGACGGTTTCCGAAGCTAGCCGCGCATCGAGCGCCGCCGACTTCAGGACGTCGCGCTTTGCTGCGAGCGCCTCGGTGACCTTGTCCTTGGCCTGGTTGATCGCCGCACCTTGCGTCTTGCGCTCGTCGGGCGACATCTTGCCGAGCGTGGCAAGCAGCGCCGAGATCGAGCCCTTCTTGCCGAGCGCTGCGACGCGCACCGCTTCGAGGGCGGCTTCATCGCCTGCGGCGGTGATCTGGTCGAGGATGGACGTTTCAAGCGTTGCGAGGTCGGACACAGTCAAATCCTTGCTGCTAAATTCGGCTGGGTTGTCGCCGCCCGAAGGCCGTAACGTCAAGCGAAAAGCCCGTCATTCCGGGCCTGGAGCGGCTGGGTTGAACCTCACGCGGGGGCCCGGCACCAACGGGGTACGAGGAGACTTTCGCGATGCTTTCGAGATCCTGCCTTGCTGCTTCTTTTGCCGCTCTCGCCGTCGTTCTGTTCGTCGCCGGTACCCCTGCGCGCGCCATGGTCTGCATGGACAAGTCGATGACGCTGGACGAGGTCGTCGAGACCATCAGCACCCAGAAGAGCTGCGAAAGCGCGATGAAGGTGTTTCAGGATTGCCAATTGACTGCGAGCGGCGATGTCGATCTCGGTGCCGCTGTCGAGAAGAAATGCGAGGCGGACTTCATGCCCGGCCTCAACACGGCGCAAAAGCAGGCTTACACACGCGAGATACGCGTCTGTGACGGCAAGTACCGGAACAAGTCCGGCACCATGTATCTTTCGTTCGCAGCGTTTTGCCGGGCGCAGGTCGCGCAACGTTATTCGCAACGCGCACTGAAGGCTGCGGGCCCGAAGGCCCGCTAGCGCTGGCCTCATCAGGCCGCGAGTGCAGCCTTGGCCTTCTCGGCGATCGCCTGGAACGCCGCGGGCTCGCTGATCGCGAGATCCGACAGCACCTTGCGGTCCACGGTGATTCCGGACTTGGCCATGCCGTCGATAAATCGGCTGTAGGTCAGGCCGAACGGACGGACGGCAGCATTGATGCGCTGGATCCAGAGCGCGCGGAACGTCCGCTTCTTGCGCTTGCGATCACGGAAAGCGTACTGCTGGGCCTTTTCCACGGCCGGCTTGGCGGCGCGGATGGTGTTCTTGCGGCGGCCGTAGAAGCCCTTGGCGGCCTTGTAGACTTTCTTGTGCTTGGCGTGGGCGGTCACACCGCGTTTGACGCGAGACATGACAAAGTCCTTCAGAGATGACTTAGGTTTAGGATCGCCGCGCGAGGTGCGGCGGAGGTGGCAAGATCGTGGACGCGATCAGGCGTTCGGCAAGAAGTACTTCTTGACGTTGTCGCCGTCGGTCTTGAACAGCACGGCGGTGCCGCGCAGCTGACGGATCTGCTTCTTCGTCCGCTTGATCATGCCGTGACGCTTGCCGCGATGAGCGAACATCACCTTGCCGGTGGCAGTCACCTTGAAGCGCTTTTTAGCGCCCGATTTGGTCTTCAGCTTGGGCATTTGGCTCTCCTAATGGCCACAGAAATCCGCCCGCGAAGGCGGCTGGCCGTCAAAATGCTCTATTAGAGCGTTGATTGTGCTCAGGTTTTACGAACAAGCGCGAAACCCGCACGAAACACCGCCACGGCAGCCCTTAATCAGCCGGGCGATGAAGGCTGGGCTTATGCCAGAGGACAAGCCGATTGGCAACGATGAACCGCCGGAAACCGGGCCCCGCGACTATTCGGAGTTGCTGCCCTCATATCCAAGCCGTGTCGCAAGAAAGCAGGACCAAAATGGCCCGTTTCCCCCTCTCGGGGAGAGGGTGTCTCCGCAGGCGAGAGCCCCCAAAGAGGAGAAAGCCCTCACCCGGCGCGCTACGCCGATCTCTCCTGCGGCTCGCATGATCCCCTCAACAAAACGGCCCGCCGGAGATCCGGACGGGCCGTTGAACTCTCAAGTTCCCAGCGAGCTGTTCTCAGCGCGGCGCCAGCACCATGACGACCTGGCGACCCTCGAATCGCGCGTCCTGCTCGACCTTGGCGAGCTCGGCGACGTCGGTCTTGATCTTGTCCAGAAGCTTGGTGCCGATCTCCTGGTGCGCCATTTCGCGCCCGCGATAGCGCAGCGTGATCTTGACCTTGTCGCCCTCTTCGAAGAACCGCTGCATCGCGCGCATCTTCACGTCGTAATCATGATCGTCGATCATCGGGCGGAGCTTGATCTCCTTGATCTCGACGGTCTTCTGCCGCTTGCGGGCTTCGGCGGCCTTTTTCTGGGCCGAATATTTGTACTTCCCGTAGTCCATGATCTTGCAGACGGGAGGGCTGACGTTCGGCGAAATCTCGACCAGATCCATGCCAGCGTCCTGGGCCATCTTGATGGCCAAGACGGTCTCGACCGTGCCCTGGTTGTCACCGGTCTGATCGATCAGCTGGATCTGCGCATTGCGAATATCGTCGTTGATGCGCGGCCCGTCTTTGCTGGCAGCGGGCGGAGCTTTATTAGGACGGCGAATGGGTGGTTCTCCAAAGTTGTGAAAGAAGCGGCTATCTTGAAGGAAGTTGCGTTTGCGGGCAAGCAAGTCGCTCGTGCAGGAGGCAAAAAACCCTCAAATGCGCGGCATTTTGGCCACGCCTGTCAGCACGCTGCACGACATAGACACCTTGCTTCTGTTCCGCAAGCGTCTCCAAATACCACTACAAGGGCCAATGTAGGGTCGGTACCGATGCCGGGCTGCGCTGCAGAAGAGGTCCAGACAGCTCAAACCGCACAGCCAGAGTAAACGTTCCATGACCGATGCAATTCCCGATGCCGTGCTCGACTTCATCGAGGTGGGCGAAGGCCCGTCCGCTCGCCGGATCGCGGTACGCCACCGCGCCGGAGAGGGCCCCGGCTTGGTTTGGCTCGGCGGGTTCAAGTCGGACATGCAGGGCAGCAAGGCCGTGGCGCTGGATGGCTGGGCCAGGGACCATGGCCGCGCCATGGTCCGGTTCGACTATTCCGGCCACGGCGAATCCGGCGGCGATTTCGCCGATGGAACCATCGGACGCTGGCTCGAGGACAGCGTCGCGGTGTTCGAGCGGTTCTGCGATGGCCCGCAGATCCTGATCGGCTCGTCCATGGGCGGCTGGATGGCGCTGCTGCTCGCCCGCGAAATCAGGAAGCGCACCGGTCAAGCGGCGTTGGCAGGCCTGGTGCTGATCGCGCCGGCGCCCGATTTCACCGAAGAGCTGATGTGGAAAAATTTTTCGGCCGAGGTGAGGAAGGAGATCGAGACAAAAGGCTTCTGGCTGCGGCCGTCCGATTATGGCGACGGCTCGCCCTATCCGATCACGCGGAACCTGATCGAGGAGGGCCGCAACCATCTCGTGCTCGGCAGCGCGATCGATCTCGGCTGCCCCGTCCGGATCCTGCAAGGTGCGCAGGATCCCGACGTGCCCTGGCAGCATGCCTTTGCGCTCACGCATCGTCTGCCGGCCGACGACGTCGTGCTGACCATGATCCAGGACGGCGACCACCGCCTGTCCCGTCCGCGGGACATCGCCCGCATTCTTGCCGCGGTGGCCGAGATCGGGTGAAATTGTCGTACTCGCTGTCATTGCCCGCGAAAGCGGGCAATCCAGTATTCCAGAGACGGCAGCGATAGAACCGCGAAGCCGCGGCGTACTGGATGCCCCGGTCAAGCCGGGGCATGACGGAAAACGGGGAGGAGAAATGCCGATGACCATCACCGCCATGCTGCGCACCTTCTGCGACGCCGTCGAGCAACGCAACGGCCGTGCCTTTGCCGATCTCTTCACCGAAGACGGCGTCTATCACGACGTGTTCTACGGCGGCTTCGCAGGCCGCGAGAAGATCGCCGCGATGATCGACGACTGGTTCTATCGCACCGCGACCGATTTCCGCTGGGACATGCATGACCCTGTTACCGACGGCGCCACGCTCTATGCGCGCTACACGTTCAGCTACAAATCGACCATGCCGGAAGCAAACGGCGCGCGGGCGATGTTCGAGGGCGTGGCGATCATGACGCTGCGCGACGGCAAGATCGTGAGCTATCACGAGGTCGCCAACACCGCGCCGGCGTTTGTCGATCTGAAATTTGCACCGGAGCGAATTGCGAAGATCGTCGGCAAGCAGGGAGCGGAGCTGAAGGCGCGGCCGGAGATGCAGCGGCATCTGGCCTGACTCTCTCCACGTTGTCATTCCGGGGCGCGCCACTCGGCGCGAGCCCGGAATCCATATTCCCGATCGTGGTTATGGATTCCGGGCTCGTGCTACGCACGTCGCGGGAATGACGGCTACGGCGGTGCCGGCGGCTTCGCCGACGGCTTGCGCTGCGCCAGCGCCGCGACCGTGGCAGTACCGATCGGGCCTTCTTCGTCATAGAGCCAGCATTCGCCGATCGCGACGCCGTCGGTGGCCTGGTGGTTCACCACCTCGAAGCCGATCCAGTTCGTCACCGGCAGACGATGCAGATAGATCGTGACGTCGCTGTTGATGTAGCCGAGCCCCTTGTCGCCGGCGTTGGCAAACGGGCTGGCGAAATCGGCGCCGGTGGCGACATGCACGAACGGCGTCATCGGCACGCCCGCAACGAGTTCGCGCACCTCGCTCATCCAGAGTTTTCGCGGCCCGAGCGAGCCCATGTGACCGACGATCGGCCGCGTCGCCCATTTGCCGTTCATGCCGAGCCTGGGATCGATGGGTTTTGGAATGTCTGATGGCTTCGGCACGTCCCAGTTCGGCGGTGACCAGACATTGCCGTCGGGATTCTGCGTCCGCCGCAGCAGCTGGCACGAGGCGCGCGCCATGCCGACGCCGCCCGAGACAAACTCGGCCTCGACCACGCGGATACGTAGTCCGTCGCGCACGAGCCGCGTCGTCACCTCGATCGGCTTGTCGATGGTCGGCAGCCGGAACATGTCGACGGTCAGTCGCGCCGGCACGAATTCGGGGCCGGAATGGCGCTCCTCGATGGCGAAGCCGAGCAGGCCGATGATGACGCGTCCGTGCAGCGATTTCGGATCCCACGGGCCGTTGGCGACTTCCGTCGGATGGAATGTATCGCCATCGCGGGTGAAGAAAGGCATGTTTGTCATGACGCGCGAGATTGAAGGAACGGGAGGGGAAATCAAGGGCGGCGGGAGCGTGCCTGCTCGTCACAACAACAGGTGTCGTCGCCCGGCCTTGACCGGGCGATCCAGTACTCCGAGGCGGTTGTGATTGAACCGAGAGGCCACGGCGTACTGGATGCCCCGCTTCGCGGAGCATGACAGCGCAGGATTAGGAAGCGGGCTGCCACTCCTCACGCACGCTTTCGTCACGCTCGTTCGCAATCGCCCTCGCTTTGATCGCCGCGAATTCTTCATCCGGCACCAACTGCGCCAGCGCCCACACCGCAGCGCCACGCACCAGCGGACTCGCATCCTCCAGCAATCGCCGGGCCTCCTCCGCCAGTGCCACCTCGCCGGAGTTGCCGATCGCAATCAGCACGTTGCGCAAGAACCGGTCGCGGCCGATCCGCTTGACCGGCGACTTCGTGAACAGCGCGCGAAACGCTGCATCATCCAGACGCGCGAGCTCCGCAAGTCCAGGCGCGCGCAGTTCGTCACGTGCCGCAAGCTTTGCCTCACGCCCCTCCTGCGCGAACTTGTTCCAGGGACAGGCAGCAAGGCAGTCGTCGCAGCCATAGATGCGGTTGCCGATGGCCTTGCGAAACTCGCGCGGGATCGGTCCCTTGTTCTCGATGGTGAGATAGGAGATGCAGCGCCGCGCATCGAGTCTGTAGGGCGCGGGAAACGCCGACGTCGGGCAGATGTCGAGGCAGGCCCGGCACGAGCCGCAATGATCGACCTCGGCATCGTCGCGCGGCAGCTCCAGCGTGGTGTAGATAGCGCCGAGAAACAGCCATGAGCCGAACTCTCGCGAGACCAGATTGGTGTGCTTGCCCTGCCAGCCCAGATGCGCGGCCTGGGCGAGCGGCTTTTCCATCACGGCCGCGGTGTCGACGAACACCTTCACGTCCGACGGCGCGGTCGCGACCAGCCAGCGCGCCAGCGCCTTCAGGCGCTTCTTGATGATGTCGTGATAGTCGTCGCCCTGCGCATAGACCGAGATCGCCGCGCGCGTGCGCTGTTTCAGGATCGCGAGCGGATCAGAGTCGGGACCGTAGTTGACGCCGAGCATGATCACGCTGCGCACGTCGGCCCACAGCCCGCGCGGATCAACGCGGCGCTCCGGCTGCGCGGCGAGCCAGTCCATGTCGCCGTGGCCGCCCGATGCGATGAATTCGAGGAAGTGCTTTCCGGCGCTCCCGATCGTGCCGGGCTCTGTGATGCCGATGCAGTCGAAGCCGAGCGCGCGCGCTTCGCGCGCAAGCGCCGCCTTCAGTTCAGTCGGATCGGAGTTCAGAAATCCAGGTCCACATAGGTCCGCGACGCCGGCACGCCGGCCAGCCATTCGCTCAGCAGCGGACGGAACGACGGGCGGGATTTCACCCGCGCGTACCACGCCTTTGCTGCGTCGTCCTCGCTCCATGGCACATCGCCCAGATAGTCGATCGCCGAAAGATGCGCCGCGGCGGCGAGATCCGCGTAGGTGAGCCGGTCGCCGGCGAGGAAGTTACGCGTCTGCGCCAGCCAGCCGATATAGGCCAGATGATAGCGCACATTGGCCTTGGCCGCGCGCATCACGTCGGCCGAGGGTGCCCCGCCGCCGTTCTCCTCGCTCATGAAGCGCTTGTAGATGCGCTCGGTGACGAGAGGATGCGAGACTTCCTCGAAAAACTTCTCGTTGAACCAGGCCATCAGCCGGCGCACCTCGACGCGCTCGCCGATCGTCTCCGGCATCAGGCGCTTGGGTCCCATCTCGGCGCCGTAGGCTTCGTCGACATATTCGGCGATGATGGCTGCACCCGGGATCGGCGGCTGCTCGTCATCGACCAGAACCGGCGTCGTGCCGGCCGCATTGAGCAGGAGAAACTGCTCGCGCCGCTCCCAGCTGCGCTCTTCGACCAGCTTCAGGTCGAGCCCGTATTCGCCCGCGACCAGGCGGATGAAACGCGAATGCGGACAGAACGGATGATGAAACAGCGTAAACATGAAGCCTTTGACTATGTGATGGTGCTTAAGAATCCATCAATGTTTGTGCGGCGCCACACTAGTCCTTCAAAACCGCGAAGCAAGGGCGTGATGTCGCATTTTGCGATTGCGGCATGGGGGGGAATAGGCGAGAAGAGCCCCGCTTTTCCAGCGCAAATGGACCGTAAATATGTCAGATGAAATACGGGCAGTGATCCTCGGCATCATCGAGGGTGTGACCGAGTTCCTTCCCGTGTCCTCGACCGGCCATTTGCTGCTCGCCGAGCGCTTCTTCCATCTCGGCGAGGGCGCGTTCTGGGATTCGTTTACGGTTCTGATCCAGTTAGGTGCGATCCTCGCGATCGTCGTGCTGTACTTCAAGAAATTGTGGGACGTCGCGATCGGCATGTTCACGGGCGATGCCTATGCGCGCCGCTTCGTGATCGGCGTGCTGGTGGCGTTCCTGCCCGCCGTGATCGTCGGCCTCGTCGCCGGCAAATACATCAAGAGCATGCTGTTCAATCCGTGGGTGGTGTGCTTCTCGCTGATCGTCGGCGGCGCCATTCTGCTGTGGGTCGATCGGCTCGATCTCAAGGCGCGCGAGCATGACGCGACGAGGTTTCCGCTGCTGATGTACCTCTACATCGGCATCGCGCAGTGCGTGGCCATGATCCCCGGCGTGTCGCGCTCCGGCGCCAGCATCGTCGCGGCGATGTTTCTGGGCGCCGACAAGCGCGCGGCGGCGGAGTTCTCGTTCTTCCTCGCCATTCCCACCATGATCGGTGCGTTCGCCTACGATTTCTACAAGAACCGCTCCGAGATGACGATGGACCACATGGGCATCATCGCGATCGGCTTCATCGTGTCGTTCATCACCGCTGTCATCGTGGTGAAGACGTTCCTGAGCTACGTCACCCGCCACGGCTTCGTGGTGTTCGCCTGGTGGCGCGTGATCGTCGGCACCCTCGGCCTGATCGCGTTGGCGTTGGGACGTTAACTTTTCGCAAACGCATTGAGGTCCGTAGCCCGGATGGAGCGCAGCGCAATCCGGGGCCGACATCGCTTGCGGCACGATCCCGGATTTCGCTGCGCTCCATCCGGGCTACGGCTCCACCACGCCTCAACGCAAAATAAGCTTTTGATCGGTAGGCAGTTTCCAGAGCGGGGCGGCGCGCCCTGCAGAGGAGCTGAGCCATGACCCTCGTCAGCGGCTGGGGGCGTTTCCCGGTCGTCGATAGCGATGTGCTGCGTCCGCGGTCGTTCGAGGCCGTTGGCGAAGCCGTGGTGGTCGGATCGGTGGCGCGGGGCAACGGCCGCGCCTATGGCGATGCTGCGATCGGCACCGTCAGAACGATTGCTATGACCGGGTTCGACCGGGTCAGGTCGTTCGATCCGGCGACCGGCCGCATCCGCCTCGAAGCCGGCGTGCTGCTGTCGGATTTGATCGACACCTTTGGCCCGCGCGGCTTCCTGCCCTTCGTGGTGCCCGGCACGCGCTTCGTCTCGGTCGGCGGCGCCATCGCCGCTGATGTTCACGGCAAGAACCATCATTGCGAGGGTGGCTTCGGCCGCTATGTCGACAGCATTTTGCTGCGGACCGGGCAGGGCGAAACCATCGAAGTCTCGCGCGAGCAGAATTCGGACGCCTTCTTCGCGACCGTCGGCGGCATGGGCCTCACCGGAATGATCCTTGAAGCGACGATGCGACTGCGCACCGTTGAAACCGGCTGGATCCGCGAGCGGGTGATCTCGGCGTCCGATCTCGATGCGGCGATGCGTGCGCTCGATGCCGGCGATGCCGCGACCTATTCGGTGGCGTGGATCGATTGCGCGGCGCGAGGGCGCGATCTCGGCCGCTCGCTGATCTATCTCGGCGAGCACGCCGCCAAAGACGAGCTTGCCGGTGGCGCCGCTGCATTCCCCGTCGGCCAGAATCCCGGCCTCGGCGTCCCCATCGACCTGCCGTCGATGACGCTGAACCGCTATAGCATCCGCGCCTTCAACGAGCTCTACTACCGCATGGGCGCGCGGCGCGCCGGCGGCAGCCATGTGGTCTCGCTCTATCCCTATTTCTTTCCGCTCGACAGCATCAGTGACTGGAATCGCATCTATGGCAGGCGCGGCTTCCTCCAGCACCAATGCGTGATCCCGGAAGCTGGTGCGCGCGCGGTACTCGCCGACATCCTCGACCGCGTCGCACGGCGCGGCGATGCCTCCTTCCTTGCGGTGCTCAAGAAGCTCGGCCAGGGCGAGGGCATTTTGTCGTTCCCGCTGCCGGGCTACACGTTGGCACTGGATTTCCCGGTGAAGGGCGACATCCTGAATTTCCTCGACGAGATCGACCGCCTGGTCGTTGCTGCCGGCGGACGGCTTTATCTCGCCAAGGACGCGCGCCAGTCGCGCGCGACGTTCGAAGCCGGCTATCCCGCCCTGCAACGCTTCAACGCGATCCGCAAAGCGCTCGATCCCGCCGGGATCATCCGCTCGAAGCTTTCACAGCGTTTGTTTGATGAGGTGCAGCCTTGACGTCACGCAAGACCGTATTGGTGCTGGGAGGCTCCTCCGACATCGGCCGCGCCGCCGCGCGCGCCTTTGCCAAGGCGGGGTACGATGTCGGCCTCGCGGGCCGCGACGTCGCCGCGCTCGAGCCTGACGCCGCCGATCTGCGCGCGCGTTACAACATCGAGGCCGGCCTTTACAAGTTCGACGTGCTCGACACCGCCTCGTTCGAGGGCTTTGTCGGCAGCCTGCCGGAACTGCCCGATGTCGTCATCTCGATCGTCGGCCTGCTCGGTGTGCAGCAAAACGCCGAGAGCGATCTCGCGCACGCCACTACGATCATACGCTCCAACTACGAAGGCCCGTCGCTGATCCTCGGCCTGTTCGCCGAAAAGTTCTTGGCACGCGGCACCGGCACGATCGTCGGTGTGTCATCGGTCGCCGGCGACCGTGGCCGCGCCTCCAACTATGTCTACGGCTCGGCGAAAGCGGGCTTCTCCGCGTTCCTGTCCGGCCTGCGCGCGCGTGCGAGCCGCGGCGGCGTCCACGTCGTCACGGTAAAGCCCGGCTTCGTCCGCACGAAAATGACGGAAGGCATGAAGTTGATCGGCCCGCTTACGGTCGAAGCGCCGGTGGTGGGCGATGCGATCCTCAGCGCGGTCGAGAACAAGACCGACGTGGTCTATGTCAGCGGCAAATGGCGTCTCGTGATGCTGATCATCAAGACGCTGCCGGAGGCCGTGTTCAAGAAGCTGAAGTTTTGAGGTTGTTGCGGCAGCGGCGGTGCGCTCCCTCGCCCCGTTCTTACGGGGAGAGGGTAGGGGTGAGGGGCCTCTCTCCCCGCGCGCGATCGTCGAGAGACCTGTACCCCCTCACCCGGATCGCAAGAGCGATCCGACCTCTCCCCGCAAGCGGGGCGAGGTGAAGAGAGAAACCTCACGCGCTCTTGCGCTGGAACTGGCCCTGCGGGCGAAAGCGCCAGAGATATTGCGGGGCGATCGCTTCCAGCGAATCGGCGGCGATGCCGAGCCCTTCCAGCGTCAGGCCAGCGGCCTTCGCCGCATCCGAGACGACATTGTCGCGCCCGAGCTGCGTGACCTGGTCCGGCGTCAGCTTGAACGCGCCCGGTGCGAATTGCAGGAAATTGGCCTTGAAGCGGGCAAGGCCGAACGGCAGCGGCACCAGCATCGGCTTGCGGTCGGCGATCGCGACGATGGCCTCGATGATCTCGCGCATGGTCAGCACTTCCGGCCCGCCGAGCTCGTAGGTCGCGCCCGCCTTGGCCTTGCCGTCGACGGCATCGGCGATCGCGGTGGCGACGTCGCCAACATAGACCGGCTGCATCTTGGTATCGCCGCCGATCAGCGGCAGCACCGGCGAGATCCGGGCCAGCGCCGCGAAGCGGTTGGTGAACTGGTCCTCGGGGCCGAACATCACGGACGGGCGGAAGATCGTGGCGGAGGGAACTGCCGCCAGCACCGCCGCTTCGCCGGCCGCCTTGGCCCTGGCGTAGTGCGAGGGCGAATCGGCGCCGGCGCCGATCGCCGAGACATGCACCAGCCGGCTACCTGCGGCCGCGGCCGCCTTGGCGACGGTCTCGGCGCCCCTGGCCTGGACGGCGTCGAACGTCTGCGCACCGCCCTCGGCGAGAATGCCGACCAGATTGATCACGACATGCGAATCACGCAGCGCCGCCTCGACCGAGGCGGGATAGCGCAAATTCGCCTGCACGAGGTGGACCTGCCCGACCTTGCCGGAGGGCTGGAGGTATCCGGCCAGTTCCGGCCGCCGCACCGCAACCCGGACCCGGTAGTCGCGCTTGCACAGCGCCCGGACGACATTCCGGCCCAAAAACCCCGATCCGCCGAAAACCGTGACGAGCGTGTCCAGATTCGATGCCATGGGAGCTATCCTGGGTCCATTCCTGCGGGAAGCGTGCGTGCTATCAGGCTTGTATCGGGCCGGTTTGCGATGCGCAATCCGCCCGCCGAAACATGGCTCAAGCATGAATTGACAACCGCGTCACCGAACCGTAGTAACCGCCTCCGTGCCCCAAACGGCATGCCCAGGTGGTGGAATTGGTAGACGCGCTGGCTTCAGGTGCCAGTGGCTTAACGGCCGTGAAGGTTCGAGTCCTTTCCTGGGCACCATTTTAAGCTGGTGAACCGTTATTCGGCGGTCGCCTTCGCAAAGAAAGCCTAGTCCTTCGGGCGCCGCGGCGATGATAATGTCCGGTCGGCCTTGCCCGCCAATTTCGCTTCCAGCAGATCGAACACCTCCGAACCCGGCTTGACCCGGCCCGCTTCAGCGTCGTTGAGCCCGCGCGCGATCGCGGCATCCAATGCGACCAGCAGCGCCGTGCTGCTTCTCCTCCCGCTTCCCCTCACACCACCCTCTTTCCCGTCCGCTCCGCCACCGCCTTCTGCACAAAATACATCGCGACCAGCGCGACGATGGCCGAGGCGACGACGACGTAGCCGATCCGGTCGAAATGGATCAGCGCGCCGTCCGGAGCCTGCGCGATGATCGCGCCGGCGAGCACCGAGCCGAGCCCGCCGGAGAGCTGCTGGAGCGAGGCGCTGATCGCGCTGAACGAGCCGCGCTGGCTCTGGTCGGGGATCGCCGACATCAGCGCCTGCGATGGGATCATGCGCGAGAAGATGCCGACGAACATCAGCACGTTGACGAGGATCGCGGTCACGAGCGAAACATGGCCGAGATGGGTGTAGATCAGCACCATGATGACCGACACCACGCTGCCGAACACGAAGGTCGGGTATTTGCCGAATGTGTCGCTGGCCCTGCCGACCAGCGGCCCCGTGACGATGCTGAACAGGCCGGAGACGAGATAGATCGTAGGCAGATGCGTGATGTCGATGCCGAGATTGTGCACAGTGAAGGCGCTGGAGAACGGCATCAGCATGTAGCCGCCGGTCGCCAGCAGCGTCGTGACGCCGAACGCCAGCGTGTAGCGCGGCTGACCGATCGTCGCGATCAGATGGCGGAACGGGTTTCGGTCCTGCTTCAGCTTCAGATGCGCCTCGACCGGCTCCATGGCGAAGGCGATGATCGCGATCGCCGCGATCGACAGGCCGACGATCGCAACGAAGCAGACATGCCAGTCCCAGTGATTGGCGAGAAACAGCCCGGCGGGAATGCCGAGCACTTGGCTCGCGGCGAACGCTGTCTGGATGAAGCCCATCACGCGGCCGCGCAAATGCAGCGGAAACAAATCGGTGGTGATGGCCAGCACGACCGAGCCGATCACGCCGCCGAACAATCCGGTCACGATCCTGCCGAGCAGCAGCACATGGTAAGTCTGCGCGGCGGCGCAGAGCATGGTGCCGAGCGTGAATCCGACATAGAAGAACAGCAGCAGGCGCTTGCGATCGAAGCGATCGGCAAAGCCGGCGGCCAGGATGCCCGAGAGTCCCGCGCTGAACGCGTAGGCCGACACCGCGACGCCGAATTGGGTGGCCGTGATGTCGAGCGCGGGCATCAGGATGGCGCCGAGCGGCGACATGATGATGAAGTCGAGGATGATCGTGAACTGCGTGAACGCGAGCAGCGCGATGAGGAGCGCCTGGTAGCGGGAGAAGCCGCGCGGGCGTTCCTGCTGATCGTCAAGCGGCGCTGCGAGCGACGGTTCGGTCATGGGTCTCGATTTCGTCGGGAGCGGGGGAGAAACTGGTAGATGGGGTGGGTCGCACGATTTTCACGGGGTGCACGGCCCTCGTTCCTGCCGGAACTTGAAGCTCGCGCCGGGTGTGGGATCCGGGCAACAGCCTGACGTCGGCGAAGCGGCCGGCTTCTTCGCGAGGGAGTGCGCGGATTGAGAAGCCGGGACACTGTCTGCACCCCATGAATATGGGAGGACGGAATGCCGCGCGGTCCCGTGGCACATCGGTGTCTTCCCAAAGACATAGCCTGCATGCTTTGAGTGTCGTATGTCGCGGAAGCGCCAACCGCGTTGATGTGGTGGCGGCCTGCGGCTGGAAGTGACGGCGGTCTTCGTTCCTCGTACGCCACTTGCCGGCCGCAAGGTTGGAAGACGGGGTGGGGGGACCAACATGATGAATTCATCGCGAGCGCGAATCACCGCTTGTTTCGCCATGCTGCTGATTGCCGTGATCACGGCCTGCGCCAGCGCACCGCAAGCCCGGGCTCAGTTCGTGTGCGTGGATGGTGCCCTGTCTGAGCAGGGCGCCACGGCGGGCGGATCGGCGAGCAATGTTGCCTGCGGGCCCACCGCATCTGCCTTCGGCAACGGCAGCAACAACACCGCGATGGGGGCCGGCTCCAACGCCATTGGAAATTCCAGCAGCAATATCGCCGTCGGCCTCGCAAATGCCAGCGGCGATAGCAGCTCCAATATTGCGACGGGAAACAATGCCAACGCCAGCGGCAACAACAGCTTCAACAGCGCGACCGGAGCGGGAGCCATCGCCACCGGTGAAGGCAGCAAAAACATGGCGTCCGGAAACAACGCGCGGGCCAGCGGTGACAACAGCACCAATATCGCGGCCGGCGCCGGGGCCAACGCCAGTGGCAACAACAGCGGCAATCTTGCGTCCGGGTTGAACGCCCTGGCTAACGGGGACGGCAGCAGGAACGTTGCGACAGGGCGCAGTTCCAATGCCTCTGGGAACAACAGCAGAAATCTTGCCAACGGGTTTGGCGCCAAGGCCTACGGCGACGCCAGCGCCAACACCGCGACGGGGAACAACGCCAACGCCTACGGCAACGGCAGCGCCAACATTGCGTCCGGCGGCAGCTCGAACGCGACCGGCGACAACAGCATCAATATCGCGACCGGCCTGAACACCAACGCGAGCGGATCCGGAAGCTATAACGTCGCGACCGGCAACGCCGCCATCGCATTTGGCGCGAACAGCTCCAACGCGGCGACCGGCTATTTGGCGAATGCCAGTGGCGCCAATTCGAGGAATATTGCGAACGGCGCGCAATCTAATGCCAGCGGCACCGGCAGCTTCAACATTGCGGTCGGAAACAACGCGACGGCGAACGGAAACGGCGTCGCCAATACTGCGGTCGGCAACGGCGCCCACGCCACCGGCGCAAATTCGTCGGCCTTCGGCAATGGCGCGTCGGCGACCTTCGCGAACGCCACCGCGATCGGCAATGGCGCCACCGCGACGCGCGCGAACCAGCAGGTTTACGGTACCGCGAGCAATACCTACACGATGTCAGGCGTCACCTCGGCCGCGAGCGCGGCCGCGCAGTCCGGACCAGTGCAATTCGTCACCACCGACGCTGCCGGCAACCTCGCCTCCACGTCGCTCGGTGCGCTCGGGCTAGCGAGTTCCGGAGATATCGCAAGCATCAATAGCCAGCTCGCCGGCATCAATGCCCGCCTCAGCGAGCTCGACGGCAGGGCCGGCAAGGCGATCAACGGTGTCGCGATGGCCTTTGCGATGTCCGGCTCGCCCTGGCTGATGCCGTCCGAAAGGATCGCGATGACCATGAACTGGGGCACGTTTCAAAACACCAATGCGCTCTCGATGAGTGCAGCGCTCCGCGTCAGCGAACACGTGCAGGCCAGCGGCGGCCTGACTTATGGAACGAATGGCGGCGGATTGGGCGGCCGCGTCGGAATGCGCGTCGGCTGGTGAGGGCGGGCGCGGTCAATCCATGCAACTGATTGCGCGCGTCCTGATCGCGTCGGTGTTGCTGTTGTCCTGTGTCGACGACAGGGCGGCGGCTCAAAAGGCACCAGCGCCGGCCGCAGCTCCCACGCCGTCGCTACCTGTCACGCTGGAACAGGCGCTCTATCTGATCCGCTCGACGCTGCTCACGCTCAACGATGCCAACCGCACGGGCAATTACACCGTGCTGCGCGATCTCGCTGCGCCCGACTTCCAGGCGCGCAACACCGCCGCCGATCTCGCGTTGAATTTTCTCGATCTGCGGCGCCGCAACTTCGATCTCTACGGCGCGGCATTGCTGGCGCCGCAATTCTCGGATGCGCCCGCACTCGACCAGCGTGGAATGCTGCATCTTGCGGGCTACATTCCGACCCAGCCGCAGCAGATCCGATTCGATCTCACGTTTCAAATCGTCGCGGGCCAATGGCGTCTGTTCGCCATCGCCATCGCTACGCCGGAAGCCGCGTCCGCCCAGCCGCAATCCCCGGCGGCCGCCGTGAAGCCTGCCATGCCTGCGCCGAAGAAGACGCCGTGAGAGCGGGTGTCATTTCTCTACTATCTCGCTGATAAAGCTGTATTTGTTGCTGGATCCGCGGACCTGCCCCATCCGCCCTCCGGCGGTTTCCCAATCCCGGATTAAGCCGCTTTTAGCGAATGCTCCCCTAGTGTCCTGACGTCCATTTCCCTGCTCCCCGGCCCTCCCAGCCTTTGGGCCGGTCAGTTTGCGGCAACTCAGAGCGTTTTCGGATGGAGCAGCCTGCCTGGCAGTATGATTCTGGCACGCCCGAGCCGGCGGCGGCTGCGCGGACGCTCGTCATCGATCTCGAAGGCGCCCTGTTGCGGTCCGAGCTGCTGATGGAGGCGCTGTTCTCCAGGCCGGCCCTCATGCTGGCCCGCTTCGGCGCGGGCGGACGCCCTGGCATGGCGGCGCTCACGGACATCCTGGCGCGGGCCGAGATCGACTATGCCCACCTCCCCTACGAGGCCGATGTGCTGAACCGGGCGCTGGCGGCGCGGGCGCGGGGCGTAAAAATCTATCTCGTCGCGGGACGTTTTGCCGATCATGCCGCCGGCATCGCCGCGCATCTCGGCTTTGACGGCGTCGTGACGCCGGCTGATCTTTCCGCGGGCGGCAGTCTGCCGTTCGATCGCGGCGCGATCGATCGCATCGACAGCCGAAGCCGCACTCGCGCGAGCCTCAAGACCTGGGCGAAGGCGCTGCGGGTCTATCAATACGCCAAGAACACGTTGGTGTTCGTGCCTGTCATCACCGCGCATCAGATGAATCTGCCGACGCTCGGCTACGCGCTGCTGGCGTTCCTGGCGTTCTCGGCCTGTGCGTCGGGCGCCTATCTGATGAACGATCTGCTGGATCTTGCCGCCGACCGGCAGCATCCGACCAAGCGCCATCGCGCGCTCGCCGCTGGCGATCTGCCGATCTCCTCGGCGCTGTCAGCGATCCCCGCATTGTGGTTGGTCGCGGTCGCAGCCTCCCTCTGCATCTCGCCTTTGTTCCTCGCCGTGCTCGGCGGCTATCTCGCCACCACCATCGCCTATTCGCTCGTGCTCAAGCGCAAGATGCTGGTCGACGTCGTCACGCTCGCCGGTCTCTACAGCTTGCGCATCATCGCCGGCGCGGTCGGCGTCGGCGTGGTGCTGTCGGAATGGCTGCTGATTTTCTCGCTGTTCGTGTTCACCTCGCTGGCGCTGATCAAGCGCTTCAGCGAGCTCAGCATGCGCGAGAGCGCGGGCCTCGCCGATCCTTCCAACCGCGACTACAAGGTCACCGACCTGCACATCATCGGCGCGATGGCGGCGGCGAGCGCCATGAACGCGGTGACCGTGTTCTCGCTCTACGTTTCCTCCTCCGCGGTGGCGCCGCTCTACAGCCGGCCCTGGATGCTGTGGCTGCTCAACCCGCTGCTGCTCTACTGGTTCGGCCGTGCCCTGATGATGGCGCATCGCCGCGAGATGCCGGACGATCCGATTCTGTACACCTTCCGCGACGGCGCCAGCCGCATGACGGTCGCGGCCATGATCTGCATCATGCTGGCGGCGATCTGACCCTTTGCAGGGAACAGCCGGCGCTTGCGCGGCCCGCCGCCAGTGGCTACATCGCGGGCAATCCGATTAGCCTATGATGCCGACAGACCGATTCGACCCGAGGTTTTGACACGCCATGACCGTACGCCTGCACCGCGGTGACCTGCCTGACCTCACGCGCTACACCACAGCGGTGGCGATCGACACCGAGACCATGGGGCTGAATCCGCACCGCGACCGGCTCTGCGTGGTGCAGCTCTCGCCCGGCGACGGCAGCGCCGACGTGGTGCAGATCCCCAAGGACCACACCGACGCGCCGAACCTGAAGGCGCTGCTGGCCAATCCCACCATCACCAAGATTTTCCACTTCGCGCGGTTCGACGTCGCGGTGCTGTACCAGACCTTCGGCGTCATGACCGGGCCGATTTATTGCACCAAGATTGCCTCCCGCCTGGTCCGCACCTACACCGACCGCCATGGCCTCAAGGACCTCGTGCGCGAGGTGCTCAATGTCGACCTCTCCAAGCAGCAGCAGTCCAGCGACTGGGGTTCTGACAGCCTGACCGAGCCGCAGCTCGCTTACGCCGCTTCCGACGTGCTCCACCTGCATGCCTTGCGCGAGCGGCTCGATGCCATGCTGGTCCGGGAAGGCCGCACCGCGCTGGCAAAGGCCTGTTTCGACTTCCTGCCGACCCGCGCCTTGCTCGACCTCCAGGGCTGGGCGGAAGAGGACATTTTCGCGCATTCCTGAAGCGCCCCGCGGCCGTTAGCCCGAGCAGCCGCCCCGTTTCGGACACTTTCGTGCGGCCTGTCGCGGGCTGCATATCTTGGCGGTGTCGGCTACAATGGTCCGCTTTCGAACGGACAGCGCGAGCGACACTCTGGAGCAGCGGTGAATTCGGCCCAGAATCCCACTTACGACGCCGCGCTTGCGGCGAAGTTTGCCAGCGCGGCGCGCCACAGCCGCCTGGTCAGGATTCTGCGCGTTGCGGTGCCGGCGACGGTGGCCGCGTCGATGGCCGCGATCGTCGCCATCTCGACCTTCCTCAATCCGTTCCAGATCCCCGTGAAGCTGGACTCCGGCAACCTCGTGGTGACGGGCACCAAGATCACGATGGAATCGCCGCACATGTCCGGCTTCACGCCGGACCAGCGGCCCTACGAGCTCTGGGCCAAGACCGCGACGCAGGACATCACCGATGCCGACCATGTCGATCTCAATGATCTGCGCGCCAAAGTGCTGATGGAAGATCAATCCACCCTGTTCCTCGATTCGCGCTACGGCCGCTTCGACAACAAGCAGCAGCAGCTCAGCCTTGCCAAGGACATCGTGCTGCGCACCTCGACCGGCTACGAGGCGCGGCTGAACACGGCGTTCGTCGACATGAACAAGGGCACGGTCTCGTCGGACGAGCGTGTCGACGTCAAGCTGACCAACGGCACGCTGACCGCCGACCGGCTGCGGATCACGGAAGGCGGTGATGTCATCCGCTTCGAGGGCAATGTGGTGATGCACCTGGACAAGCTGGACGAACCCGCTGCTCAGCCTGCGCCACCCGAGCCCGCGACGCCGGCGAAGACGCGTACGCCCCAGAACAAGTCTGCCAATTCAAAGTGATTTTCATGATCGGTTTTTTTCCGCGCGACGACGACAAGCGCAGAGCCATCCTCAATGCGGCCGCGCTCGCCGTCAGCGTCACGCTTGTTGCAGCAGGGGCCGCCGTCGCACAGAGCACGATGCAAGGCGTGCCCAACGCGATGCAGGGCTTTTCGCAGAACCGCGATCAGCCGATCCAGATCGAAGCCGCCTCGCTCGAGATGCGCGACAAGAAGAAGGAGGCGACCTTCTCCGGCAATGTGAAGGTCGTGCAGGGCGACACCACCATGACCTCGAAGACGCTGGTGGTGTTCTACGACTCGGGCGGCGACAAGCCCGCCGCGCCGCAACCCGCGGCGAAGGGCGCGAAGTCGGCGCCGATGCAGTCGGCGACGCCGGGCCCGGGCGGCAGCTCCTCGATCAAAAGGCTGGAGGCGCGCGGCAATGTCGTCGTCACCCAGAAGGACCAGGTGGTGACGGGCGAGACCGCCGTGTTCGATACCAGGACCAATCTCATCACCATGCTCGGCGGCGTGGTTCTGACACAGTGCAAGAACGTGCTGCGCGGCGATCGTCTGGCGGTGGACATGACCACGGGCGTCTCTCGGGTGGAATCCGACAGCGGCCGGGTGCAGGCGCTGCTGCCGCAGGGCGGCAATGATTGCGGATCGGGCGGCCCAGGCGCCCAAGGCGGCAAGCCCGCGGCCCCGCCTCTGCAATTGCCCGGCGCAAGCAAGCAAAAGTAAGTTCCTGGCGCGATTTCAACGGCTTGGTTCGGATGCTCCCGATCCGAGGTTGAAGCTTGCCCGGCGAGACTGTATCTACCGCACAGGGCTTTCGAAGCGGGGTCCGCCGCTTTTCGGGCGTGTTTCACTGGGCATGAGACATCCCTTCACTCATGCTGCGTCGGCGAATCGAAAGGCCGGTGCGGCAGATCGCGCGAATTCGCGCAGGATCGTCGCGAAAGGCTAGAAGGCGGGGATGGTCGATCTCTTCAGCATGTTCCGTCGGCGCCCCGCCAAACGCGGCCGGCCAGGATTTGCGCGTCAGGACATCACGGCGCTCGGTGACGGCGTTGGCGGCCTTGTGCCGAGCCCGGTGCGGGACGCGCCGCCGATCGCCCGTGATCAGCCGATGCGCGCGCCCGATCAATTCCAGGGCGACTATCGAGACGACTATCAGCCCGAGCCGCCGCGTGCGCAGGCGGTCCACCCGGTCAGGACCGGCGGCAGGCCCAACGGTGCCGGCGGGCCGCAGCTCCTGAAGCGGCCGGGCTTTCTGGCTGTGCATAGCGTGGAAAAGAGTTTTGGCAGCCGCCACGTGGTGCGGGGCGTCAGCATCTATGTGCGCCGCGGTGAAGCGGTCGGCCTGCTCGGCCCGAACGGCGCCGGCAAGACCACCGTGTTCTACATGATCACCGGCCTGATCAAGGCCGATCGCGGCGCCATCGAGCTCGACGGCCACGACGTCACCAAGCTGCCGATGTATCAGCGCGCGCGGCTCGGCATCGGCTATCTGCCGCAGGAAGCCTCGATCTTCCGCGGCCTCACCGTCGAGCAGAACATCCGCGCCGTGCTCGAAGTGGTCGAGCCGTCGCGCAAGAAGCGCGAGCAGCAGCTCGATTCGCTGCTCGACGAATTCAACATCACGCGCCTGCGGAAATCGCCGTCGATCGCGCTGTCGGGCGGTGAGCGCCGCCGCGTCGAGATCGCGCGCGCGCTGGCGACGCGTCCGAACTACATGCTGCTCGACGAGCCCTTCGCCGGCATCGATCCGATCGCAGTCGGCGACATTCAGGACCTCGTCCGCCATCTCACCAACCGCGGCATCGGCGTGCTGATCACCGACCACAATGTCCGCGAGACGCTCGGCCTCACCGACCGCGCCTACATCGTTTATGCCGGTGAAATCTTGACCGAGGGCAGCCCGGACGAAATCGTCGCAGATCCGGACGTTCGCCGCCTTTACCTTGGCGAGGAATTCCGCCTCTAGCCCTTTTTTCCAATTCGTCAAGCCGTGTACATCGGGCTGAGACTAGGATAAGCAAAAATCGGACCAACTTTTTGGGATCGGTTCTTGCTTCATGGCGCTTACGCAGAGATTAGAGTTCCGGCAATCGCAGTCGCTGGTCATGACGCCGCAGCTGATGCAGGCGATCAAGCTGCTGCAATTGTCCAATCTCGATCTCACGACCTTCGTGGAGGAGGAACTCGAGCGGAACCCGCTCTTGGAGCGCGCCAACGACGAGCCCGCCGCAGGAGAGGCTCCCGCCGACGCCGGTCGTTTCAATGATGGCGAGGAGTCCGGTGGCCAGGGCGACGGCCAGGGCGACGACGGTTTTGGCGGTGCCGGCGAGGCCTTCGAACCGGGCCAGGAAGACTGGATGAACAAGGACCTTGGCACCCGCGCCGAGATCGAGCAGACCCTCGATACGGGCCTCGACAACGTTTTCTCCGAGGAACCCGCCGAGGCTGCGGCCCGTAACGCCCAGGACATCGCACCGACCACCTATACCGAATGGGGCGGCGGCGCCTCCGGCGACGAGGACTACAATCTCGAAGCTTTCGTCGCCGCCGAGACCACGCTCGGCGACCATCTGGCCGAGCAGCTGTCGGTCGCCTTCACCGGGGCGGCGCAGCGGATGATCGGCCAGTACCTGATCGACCTCGTCGACGAGGCCGGCTATGTGCCGGCCGATCTCGGCCAGGCCGCCGAGCGCCTTGGCGCATCGCAAGCGGACGTCGAGGCCGTTCTCGCCGTGCTGCAAAAATTCGATCCGCCCGGCGTCTGCGCGCGCAATTTGAGCGAATGCCTGGCGATCCAGCTCCGCGAGCTCGACCGCTACGATCCGGCGATGCAGGCGCTGGTCGAGCATCTCAATCTCCTCGCCAAGCGCGACATTGCGGGCCTGCGGAAAGTCTGCGGCGTCGACGACGAGGACATCGCCGACATGATCGGCGAGATCCGCCGCCTCAATCCCAAGCCCGGCATGAAGTTCGGCTCGGCGCGACTCCAGACCATGGTGCCCGACGTCTACGTCCGCCCGGGCCCGGACGGCGGCTGGCACGTCGAGCTCAACAGCGACACCCTGCCGCGCGTGCTCGTCAACCAGACCTATTATTCCGAGCTGTCGAAGAAGATCGGCAAGGACGGCGACAAGTCCTATTTCACCGACGCGCTTCAGAACGCGACCTGGCTGGTGCGCGCGCTCGATCAGCGCGCCCGCACCATCCTGAAAGTTGCGACCGAAATCGTGCGCCAGCAGGACGGCTTCTTCACCCATGGCGTCGCGCATCTGCGGCCGCTGAATCTGAAGGCCGTCGCCGACGCCATCCAGATGCATGAATCCACCGTCTCGCGCGTCACCGCCAACAAATACATGGCGACAAATCGCGGCACATTCGAGTTGAAATACTTCTTCACGGCCTCGATCGCGTCGGCCGACGGCGGCGAGGCGCATTCCGCCGAAGCCGTCCGCCACCACATCAAGCAGCTGATCGATTCGGAAGCGCCGTTGGCGATTCTATCGGACGACACCATCGTGGAACGCTTGCGCGCCTCGGGCATTGATATTGCCCGCCGCACGGTCGCGAAGTACCGCGAAGCCATGCGCATTCCGTCCTCGGTGCAACGCCGCCGCGACAAGCAGAGCGCTCTTGGTAACGTCATTTCCACCGCAATGTCCGATCGCTCCCGCAACACCGAGCCGGCCTGATTGCGCTGGCGCGAAATCGCGCTACTCTCACTCTCCCATCGAGACCGATCCAAGCTGGGCACGTAAAACCAAGCGAGGCATCACATGACTCTTCGGATTTCGGGCAAGAGCGTCAGCGTCGGCGAGGCCCTGCGCGGCCGCGTTTCCGACCGGACCGAGGAGGTCCTGCGCAAATATTTCGACGGCAATTATTCCGGGCACATCACGCTGAGCAAGGACGGCTTCGGCTTCCGCACCGATTGCGCGCTGCATCTCGATTCCGGAATTACGCTGGAGGCCGATTCGAACGCGCCGGACGCCTATGCCAGCGCCGACCAGGCGCTCGTGATGATCGAGAAGCGGCTCAAGCGCTACAAGAGCCGGCTCAAGGACCGCTCGGCCCGCAAGGCCCATGTCGCCTCCGCAGCGCTGGCCGCCATGGATGCCACCAGCTATGTGCTGGAAGCGCCGGGCGAGGGTGAGGACGAGGACGAGGTCACCGGCTACAGCCCCGTCATCATCGCCGAGGCCACCACCTCGCTGAAGCAGATGTCGGTCAGCGAGGCCGTCATGGAGCTGGACCTGAGCGGGGCGCCCTGCCTGGTCTTCCATCACGGCTCCAGCGGCCGGGTGAACATCATTTACCGTCGGGCCGACGGCAATGTGGGCTGGATTGACCCCCCGGGAACCAGGGTGGACGCCAAGCCGGGGGGTTAGGTTGGGCCATCCTGGCTGGGATCGGGTCCCCGTACCAACCGCAGCCCTTAACAATGACCGGGACAAAGCCGCACGCAGGAGTTGGCACCGGGATTGCGTTGGAGTAGAAGCGCCCCACATCAGGACCGGGCTAAGTCCTCCTCCTGCTTCACCTTCTTGATGCCGGCCCGGCTTGGTTGACCAAGCTGGCCAATTCGGAACCTGACGGTTTAATTCACCTCGGAAACCTTTCATGCCGATTACCGATCTGGTCGCACCCGAGGCGATTCTCCCGGCATTGAAGGTCAACAGCAAGAAGCAGGCCTTGCAGGAGCTCGCGGCCAGGGCCGCCGAGCTCACCGGACAGAACGAGCGCGCGGTGTTCGAGGTGCTGCTCCAGCGCGAGAAGCTCGGCACCACCGCGGTCGGCTATGGCGTCGCCATTCCCCACGGCAAGCTGCCCAAGCTGGAAAAGATCTTCGGCCTGTTCGCGCGGCTCGATCGCCCGATCGATTTCGAATCGATGGACGGCCAGCCGGTCGATCTGGTGTTCCTGCTGCTCGCCCCCGAAGGCGCCGGCGCCGATCACCTCAAGGCCCTCGCCCGCATCGCCCGTCTCCTGCGCGACCAGGACATCGCCAAGAAGCTCCGCGCCTCGCGCGATGCCCAGGCGATCTATTCGGTGCTGGCGCTGCCGCCCGCGACGGCGGCCTGATCTTCGTCATCGTCACTGGCGAGAGCGCGTGCCGCGTCATTTTCGCGTTTCGCCGCCGCGCGCGACCTTTGTCAGCCTCTCTCGATGAGCTAAGCCCAAGGCGTCGCTCTCACGCTTGAGGCGTCGCGCAGCGGTGCTTTGCGTTCAAGATTGAGCAGAACCGCATTTCTGAAAGTGTCGGAGTGTTGCTGAGTCAATACAGCATCCGCCGTTCGACCGGTGTACCCTGTCGGAAATTTTGCAATTGCTGATTGTTGGGGGAATGACAATGAAAAGGCTGTTTCTGGCCACGTCGGCTCTGATTGTCGCAGGTTCGGCTCAGGCTGCTGATTTGGGGGCGCGTCCCTACACGAAGGCTCCGGTCGTAGCGGCCGTGCCCTTCAGCTGGACCGGCTGTTATGTCGGCGGCCATGTCGGCGGGGGCTGGAGCAGGACCGGTTTCACGGATCCGGCGATAGCGACGGGTGTTCCCGGTTTTCCGGTCACCACGACGGGGGCGTTGCCGGGCGACCGCATCGGCGTCAACGGCGACGGGGTGGTCGGCGGCGTTCAGGCCGGTTGCGACTATCAGTTCTCCAATAACTGGGTGATCGGCATCGCGGGCGATTTTGCCGGAACCGACATCCATGGGGTCGCGAACGATCCGTTCTTCGGCGGCAAGAGCGGCAACCCGGCGACACTCTCCAGCCGAACAGACTGGGTTGCCAGCGTCACCGGCCGCGTCGGCTACACCTGGGATCGTTTCCTTGTTTACGGCAAGGGCGGCGTCGGCTTCGCGCATGACCGTTACAGCCTGGACAATTTTATCACCGTCGGCGGATTTTTCTGCGGACCTCCCTTCATCGCATGTAACGCAACCACCAGCACCGATCGGGTCGGCTGGACCGCAGGTGCGGGCGTCGAGTGGGCCTTCGCTCCGAACTGGTCGGCTTTGGTCGAGTACAACCACTACGGTTTCGACAGCAAGCGCGTAGGCTTCGTCAATCCCGCGGGGTCCACCGCCTTGATCGACATCCGTCAGGACATCGATATCGTGAAAGTCGGCATCAACTATCGCTTCGGCGGATCGGCGGTCGTCGCCAAGTATTGAGCAAGGTACTGAGCCAAGTACCGACAAGCGCCGATTGCAGTCTGACGCAGGACGCGGCCGGGCTCAGCCTTGCGCCGCTTCCATGCGATTTACGATCCGCTGTCCGATGGGGCTTTTCAGCCAGGTCTGGAAGCCCGCCCGGTCCCAACTCATCCGGCGCAGCACCAGGAGCGACCCGTCCGTATGCGATCGAACCGGGCTCTGGGGCTCGGATTCGAGCGTCCATCCGAGCTTCGACAGATATTGAATCGTCGTCTGGTTTCGCTCCAGCACAAATGCGCGCACGTGGCTCAGCTTGAGATCGTCGAATACGAACTTGAGCAACGGAATGAAGGTGTTCACCGTCGCGCCTGCATGGCGGTGCTCCTTCTCGCCGATCACCGCGCTGACGAGGCCCTCGCTCACTGCTGCGTTGATATCGAGGCGGATGAAGCCGACATGGGCGCGGCTGCCTTTCTCGAAGATTCCGAGCAGCAGCCGCTCGCGCTGATCGAAGGTCTTGATGTAGTCGGCGATCTCCGCCTTGGTCATCGCGCGCGGCGGCGTGTTGAGAACGTGTACCGTCCAGGGATCGGATAACCAGTCCGCCCAGCGCTGCGACGCATCTTCGCGCTTGACGGTACGGAGGAAATAGCGCCCGGCCGGAAACCAGAGTTGTTGCTTGGGCAGGCGTTCGTTTTTGAGTGACATGCTGCATCTAAGCAGCTCCGAGCTAAACGATCAATTTTGACGGTAAGACGCCGAAGTTTCGCACGGGCCTGCAAGAGGCGTGGAAGCGGTCGCGCCCTGAGCTAAGAAAGTATTAACCGTGCTTGAGGAAGGTCAGCTCATGGCCATCTTGCACAGCGCGGCGAATTCCGAGGCATACGAGAGCGCGATCCGGAAGCCGCGCGGCCTTCCCGTGGAAAAGCTTGCCAAAAACGTGATCCGTAGCTCGATCACCATCAATGTGGTCGCGTCGATGGGTGTCTTCAACGCCGCGCTGCTCCCCGCAGAGTTGAGCTATGTCCAGCAAGCCGTTGCGCTCTTGATGTGGACCATCTTGATCTATGCCAGTGCCTTCGTGCGTCCACGCGTGCGAGTGCAGTTCAATCCCGATCTGATTGCGCTGGCTGCATTCTACGCTCTCGCCGCCATTTCCGTTTTCTGGACCAGCCTCACCACCGCGGCAATCATGAAGAGCGCGGCACTTGGGGTGACGACCTTCGGTGCATATTGCCTCGTCACGCGTATCGACATCGACGACATCGTCAGGTCGACGGCGCTGGGTCTCTTCATACTGGTCGCGGCCTCGGCTGTTTGTGCGGTCTTCGTGCCCGAGATCGGGGTGGACCAGAGCTGGATGCACAATGGTCAGTGGCAAGGAATATATGAATCGAAGCAGACGCTCGGCTTCATCAGTGCGTATCTCATGTTCTTTGCCTGCTATCAGAAGATGACGGGGCAGGCATGGACGGTCTTTCTCACGACGTTTCTGCTTGCATCGACCTGCGTCATCGCCTCGGAATCCCGAGGTGCCGGGGCCGTTGCCGTTGCAGCGGGTGGACTGCTCGTGACCTCGATGTGGTCGATTCGCTGCATGAAAGTCTATGCGGTGCTGCCATTCATCATGTGCATCCTGGCCGCCCTGCTGTTCCTGTACTTCTATGTCACGGGCTATGATTCCATCCATATCGGCGAATCAACCATCGATCTGACCGAACGGACGTTGATCTGGCAGTACGCCATCAAACATTTCGACGACGCGCCGCTGCTGGGCTTTGGCATCAACGGGTTCTGGACGCTTCCCTCGATTTACGACTATTTCAACCAGAACCACGGCTGGGTGCTCGACAACTATCATAACGGTTACATTGCGATCGCGATCGAAACGGGATTTCTAGGCTATGTGCTGTTCGTCACCAGCGTTTTTCTGTTTTCGGACAAGGTTCTGTATCTGATCGCCACTCGATCGATCGATCGTAGCCACTGCGCTCTCATCATCGGATTCGCCGTCCTTAGCTTTCAAACCAATTTCACAGAGACCATGTTTCTTCGGTCGACGATGTTCACCTCCGTGCTTCTCGTCGCATTCTTCTTCGCCGTATGCAGGCCGGTGCCGCAGCAGGACTTGCAGCAATGATGAAGGCAATCGGATGAGCGCCACCTGCGGCCGCTGGCCGGCAACTTTCGCTCTGGCCTTGGCGGTATCCGTCCTCGCGATCTGCTGCCGCGCCGATGCTGCCGGGCAGGGCACCGCACGCGCTCCGGCAAAACTGGGGCGCGGCATCAACATTCTTGGCTACGACGGCATCTGGGAGGGAGGCCGGGACGCGCCATTCCGTCTGGACAACCTCACTGCGATCAGAACCGCAGGGTTCTCGCACGTGCGGATCAACTTCTTTGCCTTCAAGTTCATGGGCGAGGGGAATCTGGTGGATGAGATCGTGTTGAGGCGGCTTGATGCCGTTATCGAAGAGGTACTGGCCCGGAACCTCATCCCCGTCCTTGACGAGCACGACACCGATGTTTGCCAGCGCGACGTGCTTGGATGCGCCGAGAAGCTGAAGGCGTTCTGGACGCAAATCGCCGAGCGTTATGCCGGAAAATATCCGGCGCTGGTCTTCGAGGTCCTCAATGAGCCGGGCGGGCAGATGACGTCCACCAGCTGGAACGCCCTTCTGAATGAGTGTCTCGGCATCATCCGCCGCACAAACGCCGAGCGGACGGTGATTGCTGCTGTTCTCAATATTGATGACATGCCGGTCGAGGAGCTGGTGCTGCCACCGGAGGACAGAAATATCATCGTTACGTTTCACTATTACGCGCCCATACGATTCACGCATCAGGGCGCGCCATGGTCGCAAACATTTTCGCGACTAGGGCCGCTTGAATGGGGCACTCCGGATGACGAACGGAACGCTCTCGCCGATTTCGAGAAGGTGCGTGCTTGGTCCGAAAGCAAAAAGCGCCCGGTTTATATCGGCGAATTCGGAGTGTACGAGCGCGCTCCAGCCGAGAGTCGGACGAGATACCTGTCGTTCGTGGCGCGAAATGCGGACCGCCTTGGCTGGGCCTGGGCCTATTGGCAGTTCGACCATGACTTCGCCGCGTTCGATAGCGCGCGCCAGACCTGGAAGCCAGACATCATACGCGCCCTGATCCCGGCGCCGCATTGAAGCGCGAAGCAAAGCTGAGGCGTGCAAAGGCAGGCCGTCACCGCAAAGCAAAACGGGCACGCCTTCGTGCGAAGGCGTGCCCGCTTGAAACCCTATTCGTTTGACGCGCGTGCGCTCAGTGCACGCTCACCGCTTGCAGCTCGTTGCTCCAGGCGTTGGCGACCGCGGCTTCGCGGCTGTCGGTCAGCATGATCGGCGTGCCGTCGGCGGCGTGAAGCGCGAAGAGCTTGAGGCCCGGCGCGATCTTCGGCGCTTCGGGAAACAGGCCCGGAACATCCTCGGAGCGGATCTGCTTCACATAGGCGATATGGCCTTCGCCGAGGGTTGCCAGCGTCTCCGGAGAGACGTTCTTGGCTTCGTATTCGAACGCAACGTGACCTTCACTCATGGTCTCGACTCCTTCACAGAAACTAAGCGGTCGAGTCCGCTACTCGTTCCATTATTCGTGCTCATTGATAGCGATTGTCTTAACGATCCTCTCCGGTTCAGGCCGGGCAAGATCGATCGACAACAGCCCGTTCTTCAGATCCGCACCCAGCACCAGCATCCCCTCCGCCAGCACGAAGGTGCGCTGGAAGTGGCGCGCGGCGATGCCGCGATGGATGTATTGCCGGGTCTTGTCGTCCTGCTGCCGCCCGCGAATCACGAGCTGGTTTTCCTCAATGGATACATCGAGTTGGTCGCGGGTGAATCCGGCGACCGCCAGCGTGATCCGCAAGCGCTCGGGCTGGCCGTCCGACCGGTCGCACCTCTCGATATTGTAGGGAGGGTAACCGTCGGCGCCTTTGACGACGCGGTCGAGCACGCGCTCGATCTCATCGAAGCCCAGAAGGAACGGACTGGAAAGCGTGGGAACACGAGACATAGTTTACAAAGTCCTCTCGAAGCGACTTTGGTGCATCAGGGCCCGTAGAGGCGCCCCTTGGTCAGCAATATGGTCATATCCCCGTGTCGGTTCAAGGACGTAGCCGGGGGCTGTGGATTCAGTGCTTCCGCCGGCGCCAGGCGGAACATCGCAGAGATGCTTAGGGATCATCACGGCCGAACCGGTCCGGGCTTGGCGAATTTGCCGGACGATTTATCCCAATGAAAACAAACCCCCGGCTACTGTGCATGGGGTTGTTTTTGCTGTTTTTGATCGAGGGCCCCTCGGAACTCGTCAGGTCTCCAGCCGCGTCCGCCCGTCCTCGCTGAACAGATGCAGTTTTGGGCGCACCGCGGCGACGCGGATCCTCTCACCAATGGCCGGGGCCCCGGTTCCGGGAATGCGGACGATGACTTCGCCGGGCGGCAACTCGCCGGGATTGGCGGCGATGCGCTGCTCGTCCTGCGCGCGGGTGCCATAGACGAAGGTCTCGGCGCCGACGCGCTCGATCGCTTCCACCGTGAGCGGAAGTGCGACGCCGCCGGCGGGCGTCTGGTCGGTGATGACAAAATCTTCCGGGCGGATGCCGAGGATGCCGGCGTCGGTGCCGCCGAGCTGCGATTTGATCTCGTCGGCGCGCGTCGACATCAGGTTCATTGGTGGCGCGCCGATGAAGGAAGCGACGAAGGTCGTCGCCGGTTTCTCGTAGATCGCCAGCGGATTGCCGACCTGCTCGACTTGGCCGCCATTCATCACCACGAGAATGTCGGCGAGCGTCATTGCTTCCAACTGGTCGTGGGTGACGTAGATCGACGTCGTGCTCAGCCGGCGCTGCAATTTGCGGATCTCGACGCGCATCGCGATGCGCAGTTTTGCGTCGAGGTTCGACAGCGGCTCGTCGAACAGAAACACCTTCGGCTGGCGCACAATGGCGCGCCCCATCGCGACGCGCTGGCGCTGGCCGCCGGAGAGCTGGCGCGGCTTGCGCTCCAGCATCGATGTGAGCTCGAGCACGCGCGCGGCTTCGTCGACGCGGGTCTTGACCTCGGCCTCCTTCATGCCGCGGTTGCGCAGGCCGTAGGCCATGTTGTTGAAGACGCTCATATGCGGATAGAGCGCGTAGTTCTGGAACACCATCGCGATGTCGCGATCGGCGGGCTCGATCTGGTTGACGATGCGGCCGCCGATGTCGATCTCGCCGCCGGTAACGGTCTCGAGGCCCGCGACCATGCGCAGCAATGTGGACTTGCCGCAGCCGGAGGGGCCCACCAGAACGCAGAACTGGCCATCGGCGACATCGACGTTGACGCCCTTGATGGCCTCGAAGCCGCCGGGATAGGTCTTGCGGACGTTGCGCAGGGTGACGTTAGCCATGAGATCTACTTTTCCGTCTCCACGAGTCCGCGCACGAATAATTTCTGCATGACGACGACGACGAACACCGGCGGCAGCATGGCCAGCACGGCGGTGGCCATCACGATCGGCCATTCGGTCAGCGCGTCGGTGGTGGTGATCATCTTGCGGATGCCGACCTGGATGGTCTGCATGTCGTCGCGGGTGGTGATGAGCAGCGGCCAGAGATATTGATTCCAGCCGAGGATGAACAGGATCACGAACAGCGCCGCCATGTTGGTGCGCGACAGCGGCAGCAGCGTATCCCAGAAGAAGCGCAGGGGACCGGCGCCGTCGATGCGTGAGGCTTCCAGCAGCTCGTCCGGCACGGTCATGAAGAACTGGCGGAACAGCAGCGTCGCGGTCGCCGATGCGATCAGCGGCAGGGCGAGGCCGGCATAGCTGTCGAGCATGTGCAGGTCGGCGACGATCTTGTAGGTCGGATAGATGCGGACCTCGACCGGCAGCATCAGGGTGATGAAGATGATCCAGAAGATCGGCATCCGGAACGGAAAGCGGAAATACACGATCGCATAGGCCGAGATGATCGAGATCGCGATCTTGCCGATCGCGATCGCCAGCGCCATCACCAGCGAGTTCAGCATCATGTTGCCGACCGGCTCGCGGGTCGAGCCGCTCGTGCCGACGAAGATGGTCTGGTAGTAGACCTCGAAGAAATGCCCGCCCGGCAGCAGCGACATCTGCCCGTTGGCGATCAGCGCGTTGTCCTGGGTCGAGGCGACGATCGCGATGTAGACGGGGAAGGCGACAATCGCGATCCCGATCCACAGGATGAAGTGGGCGACGTAGCGCCTGATACCCTCTTCCTCGACCATCAGTAGGTCACCTTGCGTTCGACGAAGCGGAACTGGATTCCCGTCAGCACGATCACCATGACCATCAGGATCACCGATTGCGCCGCGGAGCTGCCGAGATTGCCGCCGAGCAGGCCGTCGGAATAGACCTTGTAGACCAGCGTGACCGTCGACGTGCCGGGACCGCCGCGGGTCATGGTGTCGATGATGCCGAAAGTGTCGAAGAAGGCGTAGACGATGTTGACCACCAGCAGGAAGAAGATGGTCGGCGACAGCAACGGGAAGGTCACGGTCCAGAACCGGCGCATCGGACGGGCGCCGTCGATCGCGGCGGCCTCGAACACGCTTTTCGGGATGGCTTGCAGGCCGGCGAGGAAGAACAGGAAATTATAGGAGATTTGCTTCCACGCGGCGGCGAGAATGATCAGTGCCGCGGCCTGGTCGCCGTCGAGCAGCGGATTCCAGTCAACGCCCAGGCTGCGCAGATAGCGCGAGAGCACGCCGAGCGAGGGATGCAGCATGAAGATCCAGAGCACGCCGACGACGGGCGGCGCCACCGCATAGGGCCAGATCAGGAGCGTGCGGTAGAGCATCGAGCCGCGCAGCGGCTTGTCGGCCATCACCGCGAGCAGCAGCGCGAACGACAACGACGACACGGCGATCGCGAACGAAAAGAAGAAGGTCCGGACGATCGACTCGAAATAGGCGCGGTCCCTGAACAGCTCGAGGTAATTGTCGAACCAGACGAAGGTGGTCGACAGGCCGAAGGCGTCCTGCAGCAGGAAGGACTGGATCACCGCCTGCAGGGCCGGCCAGTAGAAGAAAATCAGGACGATCGCGAGCTGCGGCGCAACCAGCGCGTAGGGCAATAGTTTCGATTGGAAAATGGCTTGCTTTTGCATGATGGGCGGCGCCGGCAGGCCCTGCGGTCTGCCGGCGCCCTCGCCTTATTTTACGGCGGTCTTTTCGAACTGGCGCAGCATGGTGTTGCCGCGCTCGACCGCGGCGTCGAGCGCCTGCTTGGCGGTCTTCTTGCCGGCAAGCGCCTGCTCGATCTCTTCCGACCAGACGTCACGCAGCTGAACCATGTTGCCGAGGCGCAGGCCGCGCGAATTCTCGGTCGGCTCCTTGTTGGTCAGCTCGAGCAGCGGGGTCTCGAGATAGGGCTGGTCCTTGTAGAAGCCCTCTTCCTTCGCCTTGGCGTAGGCCGCCTTGGTGATCGGCAGATAGCCAGAGGCCTTGTGGATATACACCTGGCGATCGGTGTCGGAGAGGAAGGTCAGGAATTTCGCGACGCCCTTGTATTCCTCGGCCGACTTGCCGCCCATGATCCAGAGCGAGGCGCCGCCGATGATCGAGTTCTGCGGCGCACCTTTGACGTCCGGATAATACGGCATCGGCACGGCGGTGAAGGCGAACTTGGCCTGCGCCTTGACGTTGCCGAAGAATGCCGACGAGGTCAGGTAGATCGGACATTCGCCGGAGGTGAAGCGGCCTTCGCCGGTGTTGGTGCGGCCGGCGTAGTCATAAGTCTTGGTCTTCTGCAGTTCGACCAGGGTCTCGAGGTGCTTGACCTGGAGCGGTCCGTTGAACTCCAGCACGGTGTCGAAGCCGTCGAGGCCGTTGGCCTTGCTGGCGAGCGGCACGTTGTGCCAGGCGGAGAGCTGCTCGAGATTGACCCAGGTCACCCAGGAGCCGGAGAAGCCGCAGGTGTCGTGACCCGCAGCCTTCAGCTTCTTGGCGGCCTCGAATGTTTCTGGCCAGGTCTTGGGGATCTCGACATTCGCCTTCTTGAGCTCGTCGAGGTTGACCCACATCACGGTCGACGACGAGTTGAAGGGGAAGGACAGCATCTCGCCCTTCGAGGTCGAATAGTAGCCGGTGATGGCGGGCAGGTAGATCTTGGGGTCGAACTTCTCGCCGGCCTCGGCCATCAGCTTGTACACGGGCTTCACGGCGCCGGTCGCGGCCATCATGGTCGCAGTGCCGACTTCGAACACCTGCATGATGTGCGGGGCGTTGCCGGCGCGGAACGCGGCGATGCCGGCGTTCATCGTGTCGGGATAGTTGCCCTTGTAGGTCGGGATCACCTTGTAGTCGGTCTGCGACGCGTTGAAGTCGGTGGCGAGCTTGACGATGACGTCGTTGTTCGCGCCCGTCATCGCATGCCACCACTGGATCTCGGTCACGGCCAGCGCCGGCGAAGCCGTTATGCCAATTGCGATTGCAACAGCGGCAGCCGCTCCAAAATGTCGAAGAGCCATCAAGTAAACCTCCCTTGGCCGTCAAAAAGATCGCTTGCGCTAGCAGTGCCATATGACGTTCACATGACTGTGTAAGCGGGAGAAACGAAAGCGGCAAGCGCGGCAGAAGGGAAGTCGTCAAATAGGCGAATGCCGAGCGCGGAGCCTCCTCCGTCCGCATTGCACATGCACGCCCGCGCCGCAGTGCGGCATCGCTGGTGTGGGAGGTGATGGCCCCTAGCGTTTGCGCTCGGGGCCGCAGACCGTGCCCTGCGCAACCATCGCGTCGATCTCGGCTTTGGAATACCCGAACTCGCCGAGCACCTCCGCCGAGTGCTGGCTGAATTTCGGCGGCAGGCGGCGCAGGCTCGGCTTGCTGCGGTCGAGCCGGATCGGCGAGGCCACGCCCTTGTACCAGTCCTTCTCGATAATATCGCCGCGGGCGATGGTATGCGGATTGGTCAGGGCCTGGTCGATCTTCTGCACCGGGCCCGCGGGCAGGCCCGCCGCGAGCAGGCGGTTGCACAGCGGCTCGGCCTCGTGCTGGCTGAACACGGCGGCAAGCTCGGCGCGCAGAGCCTCGCGATTGGCGATGCGGTCCTTGTTGCGGGCAAAGCGCGGATCGCTCCCGAGCTCGGGCTTGCCGATCTCCTTGGCGAGCTTGCGGAAGGTGCCGTCATTGCCGACGCCGATGAAGATGTCGTCGGTCTTGGTCGGGAAGATCGCGTAGGGCACGAGGTTGGGATGCTCGTTGCCGGTGAGCGACGGCGGCTTGCCATGCATGAAATAATTCGCGGTGTGCGGATGCATGATGGCAAGGCCGGTCTCGTACAGCGTCGTCTCCAGGAACTGGCCCTGGCCCGAGCGCTCCCGCTCCGACAGTGCCATCAGGATGCCGATCGCCGCATAGAGTCCGGTGGTGATGTCGACCAGCGGCACGCCGATCCGCATCGGTCCGCTCTCGGGCGAGCCGGTCGCCGCGATCATGCCGGTCATGGCCTGGATGATGGCGTCATAGCCGGGATTGCCGCCGCGCGGGCCGTCGGCGCCGAAGCCGCAGATCCGGCAGTGCACGAGGCGCGGAAATTTCTCGCGCAGCATCTCGCTGCCGATGCCCCACTCCTCCAGCGTGCCCGGCTTGAAATTCTCGATCAGGACGTCGGCGCTCTCCAGCATCTTCAGCAGCACCACACGGCCGCCCTCGGAGGCGAGGTCGAGGCCGATCGAGCGCTTGTTGCGGTTGATGCCGATGAAATAGGCGGCGTCTTCGTCGTGGAAGGGCGGGCCCCAGTCGCGCACCTCGTCGCCGGCGGGCGGCTCGACCTTGATCACGTCGGCACCGTGGTCGGCGAGGATCTGGGTGCAGTAGGGACCGCCGAGCACGCGCGTGAGATCGATGACGCGCAGCCCGCTCATTGCGCCCAATGCTGCTCCAGAACTGGCAGCTTCTATCATACCTTTCGCTTCCCCTATGTCGATCATTTGATCACAGGCCTAGCGAGGTTTTTTCGCGCCAGCAATGGGCTGCCGCGTAGGGCTGCATGCGCCGCCGCTGCGCAATCCCGCAGCGTGGCAGATTAGCTCGAAGCGGCCGGCCCGAAGGGGATCTCGGGCCGGCCGCTCCGCCGCTGGATCAGACGACCGTCAGGCGAACGTCGACATTGCCGCGCGTGGCGTTGGAATAGGGGCACACCTGGTGGGCCTTTTCGACCAGCGCCTCGGCTTCCGCGCGGGCAAGGCCCGGCAGCGAGACGGCGAGGTCGATGTCGAGGCCGAAGCCGCCTTCGGAGCGCGGGCCGATGCCGACGGTGGAGGTGACGGAGGCGTCGGCCGGCACCTTCGGTCCGCCCTGCGAGGAGACGAACTTCATCGCGCCGATGAAGCAAGCGGCGTAGCCCGCCGCAAACAGCTGCTCGGGATTGTTGCCGGCCCCGCCGCCGCCGCCGAGCTCCTTCGGCGTGGTGAGCTTGACGTCGAGCGCGCCGTCGAGGGTCGCGGCATGGCCGTCACGGCCGCCGGTGGCTTTTGCGCTGGTCTTGTAGAGCACGTTCACGGACATCTTCGTCTCCTCGGGTCTTCGGTTGGGGTGCGTCCTATATCGCAAACAATTATATTGTGCGCAATTGAAATTTGCATGCCTCACATTTAATTGTTCGCAATTGAATGTGGCGGCGCCCGGCCCCAGAATGAGGAAGTCTCGTGAGATTCTCCATGCCCCGGAAACACTCGGCAGCGGACCAGCCGCTGCGCCTCGACAACCAGATCTGCTTTGCGGTCTATTCCGCCGCGCACGCTTTCAACCGCGTCTACAAGCCGCTGCTGGACCGGCTCGGCCTGACCTATCCGCAATATCTGGTGATGCTGGTGCTGTGGGAGCGCGACGACGTGCCGGTCAAGGACATCGGCGAAAGGCTGCACCTGGATTCGGGCACGCTGACGCCGCTGCTCAAGCGGCTCGAAGCCGCCCACCTCGTCAAGCGCACTCGCTCGAGCGAGGACGAGCGTCAGGTTCTGATCGCGTTGACCCCACAGGGCCAAGCATTGAAGGACAAGGCGCGCGCCGTGCCGCAATCGATCCTGGCGGCGGCGGACTGCTCGGTCTCGGAACTGGTCGCGATGAAGGACGAGATCGTCGCGCTGCGCGACCGGTTGAATGCGGTGATCGGGGAGTAGGGGGAGACAAGCAGGAGCGGTCAGAAGTGCTTCTTCGCGAACGCGCGCCCCGAGCCAGATTTCAGATATCGTTCAAACGCAGTAGCGCGAGCCGCGTCATCGAACGCGAAATAGGTCCGAATTCGCCAAGGTCCATATTTTGAGATGTGTGGCACCTCGCCGGCGTTAGGTTTCGCCAAGCGAGCCCGCAGGTCGTCGGTGATGCCGACATAGAAGTGCTCGTGGTCGAGACTTTCGAGCGTGTAGACGTATTTCATGGCCCATCCCCCCGCGAGGACAGGATACAAAACCAGTCTATGGACGCGATTGGGAATCTGCCCAGGCCCGCCTCCGCCCTTGCGGGCTATGGCGGGGCAGCCTTCGCTACGAGGGGGCTTGCCGAGCCGAAGCAGGCGCAGCCTGCGAAGGCTGGTGGAGCCAGGCGGGATCGAACCGCCGACCTCTTGCATGCCATGCAAGCGCTCTCCCAGCTGAGCTATGGCCCCTTAGTCTTCCAGTTGGGCGATCCTGGGGGATCGTCCCGGCCGGCGAGTCCTAGGCGACTCGCGCGGTGCACCCTTTTTCACAGATCAGGGCTGATCTCAAGTCTCTTCATCACCGCCGACGTCACCAATGATGTCGGTCACGTCCTCGTCGCCTTCTTCCTCGTCGGGAATGAAGGTCGAATCGTCGTCATCGTCGTCGTCGAGGGTCTCGTCGACCTCGATGTCGTCCTCGGATTCGGGCACCACGGCCTTGACCTTGCCGGTATTCTCCTCGGCATCGGCCTCCTCGAGCGAGACCTCCTCGACCTCGGCCGGCTCCGGCGTGGCCTCGGCGGCCGCGGCGTGGCGGGCTTCGGCGCCGCGGGGCGCGCGAGCCGGCGCCACGGGCGCAATCGGCACCACTTCGCCGGTATAGGGCGAGATCACCGGATTCTTGTTGAGGTCATAGAACTTCTTGCCCGTAGTTGGGCAAATACGTTTGGTTCCGAGTTCGGACTTGGCCACGGCAGAGGAATCCTGGGAATGTCTGAAAAGCGGTGTTTCACTTGGCTAGTTGGCGGCCCGCTGTCAATAGCGCATTACGAGAGAACGACATGCCCGTGACGGCGGGGAGACCATGTGGTACCTGCCCGCGAGCTCCAAAGGCGCATCCAAGGACACAATCTTGACCCATTCCGACAAGCCGACGCCGCTCAAATCGCGCGCAAGCGGCCCCCTGACCGGGAAAGTACGGGTGCCGGGGGACAAGTCGATTTCCCACCGCGCCCTCATCCTGGGGGCGCTCGCGGTCGGCGAGACCCGCATTTCGGGCCTTCTCGAGGGCGAGGACGTCCTCAATACCGCCAAATCCATGCAAGCGCTGGGCGCTATGGTCGAGCGCACCGGCGATTTCGCCTGGAAAGTGAACGGCGTCGGCGTCGCGGGCTTTGCCGAGCCGAAGGCGGCCCTGGATTTCGGTAATTCCGGCACCGGCTGCCGGCTGGTCATGGGCGCCGTCGCCGGCTGCCCGATCTCGGCGGTGTTCGACGGCGACGCCTCGCTGCGCAGCCGCCCGATGCGCCGGATTCTCGACCCGCTCGAAAAGATGGGCGCGAAGGTCATGTCAGGCGGCGAGGGCGGTCGTCTGCCGCTGACCGTCCAAGGCGCCCGCGATCCGCTGCCGATCATCTACAAGACCCCGGTCGCCTCAGCGCAGATCAAATCCGCCGTGCTGCTGGCGGGCCTGGCTGCGCCGGGCACCACGATCGTGATCGAGAGCGAGGCCAGCCGCGACCACACCGAGCTGATGCTGAAGCATTTTGGCGCCGACATCATTTCGGCGCCGGAAGGTCAGCACGGCCGGCGCATCACCCTCGTCGGCCAGCCCGAGCTGCATGGCGCCACTGTCGTGGTGCCCGCCGATCCTTCTTCCGCGGCGTTCCCCGTGGTCGCCGCGCTGATCGTCGAAGGCTCCGATGTCGTTCTGTCTGACGTCATGACCAATCCGCTACGTACCGGTCTTTTCACGACGCTGCGCGAAATGGGCGCCTCGATCGAGGAAAACGAAGTGCGTGGCGACGCCGGCGAGCCGATGGCGCAATTGCGGGTGCGCGCCTCGAAGCTCCGCGGCGTCGAGGTGCCGCCGGAGCGCGCGCCCTCGATGATCGACGAATATCTGGTGCTGGCGGTGGCGGCCTCCTTCGCCGAAGGCACCACCATCATGCGCGGCCTGCACGAGCTGCGCGTCAAGGAATCCGATCGTCTCGAAGCCACAGCCGCGATGCTTCGCGTCAACGGCGTCAAGGTCGAGATTTCCGGCGACGATCTGCTCGTCGAGGGCCGCGGCCACGTTCCGGGCGGCGGCACTGTCGCCACGCACATGGATCATCGCATCGCGATGTCCGCGCTGGTGATGGGCTGCGCCTCCGACCAGCCGGTGACGGTCGATGATACCGCCTTCATCGCCACCAGCTTTCCGGATTTTATCCCTATGATGCGTTCGTTAGGGGCCGAGTTTTCATGATCATCGCCATCGACGGGCCCGCGGCCTCGGGCAAGGGGACGCTCGGCAAGCGCCTTGCCCACCATTACGGCTACCGTCATCTCGATACCGGCGTGATCTACCGCGCCGTGGCCTATGCCCTGATGCAGTCCGGCCATGATCTCCGGGACGAGGCGGCTGCGGTGCAGGCTGCGCTGGAGCTTGATCCCGAAAAGTTCGGCAATCCCGCCCTGAAGACCCAGAAGGCCGGCGAGGGCGCCTCCATCGTCTCGGCGATCCCCAGGGTCCGCGAGGCCCTGGTCAATTTCCAGCGGCAGTTCGCCGCCGATCCGCCGGGGGCTGTGCTGGACGGCCGGGACATTGGAACCGTGATCTGCCCGCACGCCGACGTGAAGATCTTCGTCGTCGCCGACCCCAGGGTCCGCGCGCGCCGTCGGACCATGGAGGCCAAGGCCAGGGGCGAGGAGGTCGACGAGGCGGCCGTGCTTGCCGACATCATCCAGCGCGACGAGCGCGACAAGAACCGGCCGATTGCGCCCCTGAAACCGGCCCCGGATGCTTACTTGCTAGATAACTCCCAACTGGATATAGAAGGCGGCGCCCGGGCCGCCATCGACATTATCGAGGCCGTCCGAGCGGGCCGGTCGCGGGGTTAAGCCGCTGCCGTCATTGGAGGAAGCGCCCGCTCCCGCTCTTTGAGGTCGATACCCCCGGTCCTTTGTTTGGGGCCGGCGCGATCCAGGCTCCGGACACTGATTCCACGTATCGAACGCGCGGGCCTCAGCCGGCCCGCTTCCGCTGTTCCGCCTCCGGGCCGGAGCAGCGAGCGGTCGCTCGAAGGTCTTGCGGACCTTCCGACACTGCGCGCCCGATACGCCCATGAACCCAACGGCCGGCAAGACATCCGCAACTGGAGAACAAATGGCTTCGACTTCTGCTGATACCTATAGCCCCTCGCGCGACGATTTCGCGGCGATGCTCGACGAGTCCTTCGCCGGTGGCAACCTGCAAGAAAGCTCCGTCATCAAGGGCAAGGTAGTTGCAATTGAAAAGGACATGGCCGTCATCGACGTCGGCCTGAAGACCGAGGGCCGCGTCGCGCTGCGCGAATTTTCGGGCCCCGGCCGTGACAGCGAGCTCAAGGTCGGCGACGAGGTGGAAGTGTTTCTCGATCGCATCGAGAATGCCCTCGGCGAAGCCGTGCTGTCGCGCGACAAGGCGCGCCGCGAAGAAAGCTGGGGCAAGCTCGAGAAGGCCTTCCAGAACAACGAAAAGGTCACCGGCGTCATCTTCAACCAGGTCAAGGGCGGCTTCACCGTCGACCTCGACGGTGCCGTGGCCTTCCTGCCGCGCTCGCAGGTCGACATCCGTCCGATCCGCGACGTTGCGCCGCTGATGAACAACGCGCAGCCGTTCCAGATCCTCAAGATGGACCGCCGCCGCGGCAACATCGTCGTCTCCCGTCGCACGGTGCTGGAAGAGACCCGCGCCGAGCAGCGCCAGGAGCTGGTGCAGAACCTCGAAGAGGGTCAGGTCATCGACGGCGTGGTCAAGAACATCACCGATTACGGTGCGTTCGTTGATCTCGGCGGCATCGACGGCCTGCTGCACGTCACCGACATCGCGTGGCGCCGCGTCAACCACCCGACCGAGGTGCTCTCGATCGGCCAGACCGTCAAGGTCAAGATCATCAAGATCAACCACGAGACGCACCGCATCTCGCTGGGCATGAAGCAGCTGCTGGACGATCCGTGGCAGGGCATCGAAGCGAAGTACCCGCTGGGTGCCCGCTTCACCGGCCGCGTCACCAACATCACCGACTACGGTGCGTTCGTCGAGCTCGAGCCGGGCATCGAAGGCCTGATCCACGTCTCCGAGATGTCGTGGACCAAGAAGAACATGCACCCCGGCAAGATCGTTTCGACCTCGCAGGAAGTCGAAGTGCAGGTGCTGGAAGTCGATTCCGTCAAGCGCCGCATCTCGCTCGGCCTCAAGCAGACCATGCGCAACCCGTGGGAGGTCTTCGTCGAAGGCCATCCGACCGGTTCGGTGGTCGAGGGCGAAGTCAAGAACAAGACCGAGTTCGGTCTGTTCCTGGGTCTCGAGGGCGACGTCGACGGCATGGTCCATCTCTCCGATCTCGACTGGAAGCTTCCGGGCGAGCAGGTGATCGACAACTACAAGAAGGGCGACATGGTGAAGGCCGTGGTGCTCGATGTGGACGTCGAGAAGGAGCGCATCTCGCTCGGCATCAAGCAGCTCGAAGGCGATCCCTTCGCCGAGCCGGGCGATGTCAAGAAGGGCGCTGTCGTGACCTGCGAAGTGCTCGAAGTGAAGGAGAGCGGCATCGAGGTGAAGATCACCGGGACCGACTTCTCGACCTTCATCAAGCGCTCGGAGCTCGCCCGTGACCGCAACGACCAGCGCGCCGAACGCTTCGCCGTCGGCGAGAAGGTCGATGCCCGCGTGATCCAGTTCGACAAGAAGGCCCGCAAGGTCCAGGTGTCGATCAAGGCGCTCGAAGTTGCCGAAGAAAAGGAAGCCATCGCGCAGTACGGCTCCTCCGATTCGGGAGCGACGCTCGGCGACATCCTCGGCACCGCGCTCAAGAACCGCGACAAGTAAGCGAACGCTTCCTCTCGCTGAAATCAGAGCCCCGGCGCGAGCCGGGGCTTTTTTGTTGCGCCCGCATATTCAACTGTCGTCCCGGGGCGCGCGAAGCGCGAGCCCGGGACCCATAGCCACAGGGAGAAGTTTGGCGAAGACTCGGAGTTACCAGCTTCGCGCCAACAACTTCTCCCTGGGGGTATGGATCCCCGCGTTCGCGGGGATGACGAATGAGTTTGTGGCGACTTCCTCCGCCCTCACGGGGCCTTGTTTTCTTCAAATTGCGCCGCAATTGATGTATCCAGATAAGCCGGTGGTCACGTTGTGACGGCACAACGCCGCCCAGTCTTTGATTTGGAGATATTCCGATGTCGCTCGATTCGGACATCATCGTCGATCGCCGCAGGATCCGCCGCAAGCTGACGTTCTGGCGCGTGGCCGCCGCGCTGATCGCGATCGCCGCAATCGCGAGCTTTGCGCTGGTCGCGACACCCGGTGCGCGCGGCACGTTCGCATCCGCCGGTTCGATCGCGCGGGTCCAGATCGAAGGCCTGATCCGCAGCGATTCCGATCGCACGCAGGCGCTGGAGCGGCTGGAAAATTCACAGGCCGCCGCCGTCATCGTTCACATCAACTCGCCGGGCGGCACCACCGCCGGCTCCGAGCAGCTCTACGATTCGCTTGTGAGGCTGAAGGCGAAGAAGCCGCTCGTCGTCGTGGTCGAGGGCCTTGCCGCCTCCGGCGGCTATATCACCGCGATCGCCAGCGACCACATCATCGCCCAGCAGAGCTCGCTGGTCGGTTCGATCGGAGTGCTGTTCCAGTTTCCCAACGTCTCGGAGCTGCTGAAGACCGTCGGCGTCAAGGTCGAAGAGGTGAAGTCGTCGCCACTGAAGGCCTCGCCGAACGGTTTTGAGCCGACCAGCCCCGAGGCACGCGCCGCGCTCGATGCGCTGGTGAAAGACTCCTACGCCTGGTTCAAGGGATTGGTGAAGGAACGGCGTGGCATGGATGACACTCAGCTCGAAAAAGTTGCCGATGGCCGCGTGTTCACCGGACGCCAGGCGATCGACCTCAAGCTGATCGATCAGCTCGGCGACGAGAAGACCGCGGTGACCTGGCTGGTCGAGCAGAAGGGCGTCAAGAAGGGGCTCACCGTGCGCGATTACAAGCTCGATCCGCGCTTTGGCGATCTGACATTCCTCAAGACAGCTGCTGTCGTCACGCTGGAAGCGCTTGGTTTGGGCTCGATTGCGCATCAACTCGGGCAAACCGGCGTCGTGCAGGCCGTCGATCGGCTCGGAATGGATGGAATGCTGGCCTTGTGGCAGCCCGCCGCGTCAAATTGAGGGAACCAGGCGAGCGACAAAGAATTTTCCCGTCTGACGAGTGGAGGGGCAGCCCGCTTTTTCGGCATTTGTCACGCATTTTCACGACGCTCAATCTTGATTTAGCGTCTTGACAGATCACAGTATTTTCACGGAAATGGTCATCCGCACGCTTCCGGGTCCTATCTCTCGATGATCAAATCCGAACTTGTTCAGCGTATCGCCGAGCACAACCCGCATCTGTACCAGCGGGATGTCGAGAACATTGTGAATGCGATTCTCGAAGAGATCGTAGCAGCCCTCGCGCGCGGTGACCGCGTCGAGCTGCGCGGCTTCGGTGCCTTCTCGGTCAAGCATCGCCCTGCGCGTGCAGGGCGCAATCCGCGCACCGGTGCCCATGTGCCCGTCGACCAGAAGAGCGTTCCGTTCTTCAAGACCGGCAAGGAAATGCGCGAACGGCTGAACCGCGATCATCCGGATCCAGGCGCGCCGGACTGAGGCCGGCGCCCCGCGGTCGCGAGATGCGGCCCGAACCTTGATTCAAGGCGAGCGAAGCGAGATGCGAAAGTTCCTGACCGCGCTGATCGTGATTCCGCTGGGCCTGATCCTGGTTGTCTTCGCCGTCGCCAACCGGCATTTCGTCACGGTCTCCTTCGATCCCTTCGTGTCGAGCGACCCGTCATTGTCGATCACGCTGCCGCTGTTCCTGCTGCTGATCCTGGTGACCGCCCTCGGCGTCCTCGCGGGCGGCTGTGCCGTCTGGTTCGGCCAGCGGCACTGGCGGCGCGCCGCGCGTCGGCATGAGGCAGATGCCCGGGCTGCCAAGGGCGAACTGGCCGATCTGCGGGCCCAGCCGGCCCCGGCAAGGCCCGACCCGCAGCGCCTGCCCGCCCCCTCCGGGACCGGCCTTTACGGGCCCGTCGGGCGAGACAAGCAGCGCGCGACGTTGTAGAAGCGGCCCCGACCGAAAACCCGTTTCCCGGCCGCCGCTTGCGGCCTCCAGCTGCTTTGAGACCATGTCCCTGCTCGTCAAAATCTGCGGCCTGTCCACGCGCGAGACGCTCGACGTCGCGCTCGACGCGGGCGCCGACATGGTGGGGTTCGTGTTCTTCCCGCCGTCACCCCGGCATGTCTCGCTGGAGACGGGCCGCGACCTCGGCCGGCAGGTGAACCGGCGCGCGCTCAAGGTCGCGCTCACGGTCGATGCCGACGATGCGGCCCTCGACAACATCATGGACACGCTGTCGCCGGACATTTTTCAGCTCCATGGCCATGAAAGCGTCGCGCGGCTGCGCGACATCAAGCAGAGGTTCGGCCGCCCGGTGATGAAAGCGGTGCCGGTCGCAACCGCGGCCGATCTCGCGGTGCTACCCGGCTATGCCGCGGTCGCCGATCGCATCCTGTTCGATGCACGCGCACCGAAAGACGCGACCCGTCCCGGCGGTCTGGGTGAGCCGTTCGACTGGCACCTGCTGGAAAATCTCGATCTGAAATTGCCTTACATGGTCTCGGGCGGGCTTCATGCCGACAACCTCGCCGAAGCCCTCCGCGTCACCCGTGCCGGTGGTATCGACGTCTCCTCCGGTGTCGAGAGTGCCTCCGGCGTCAAGGATCCCGAGATGATCAGGGCCTTCATCCGCGCTGCGCGCGCCATCCAAGATGCAAGTCAAGAGTTGAGCGTCCGATGAACATCGCCAAACCAAACTCCTATCGCAGCGGTCCCGACGATCGCGGCCATTTCGGCACTTTCGGCGGGCGCTTCGTCGCCGAAACGCTGATGCCGCTGATCCTCGATCTGGAGAAGGCCTACACCGACGCCAACGCCGATCCGGCCTTTCAGGCCGAGATGAACGGCTACCTCAAGAATTACGTCGGCCGGCCCTCGCCGCTCTATTTCGCCGAGCGTCTCACCGAGCATCTCGGCGGTGCCAAGATTTATCTGAAGCGCGAAGAGCTCAACCATACCGGCTCGCACAAGGTGAACAACGTGCTCGGCCAGATCATGCTGGCGCGGCGCATGGGCAAGAAGCGCATCATCGCCGAGACCGGTGCCGGCCAGCACGGCGTCGCCACCGCGACGCTGTGCGCGCGCTTCGGCCTCGAATGCGTGGTCTATATGGGCGCGGTCGACGTCGAGCGGCAGCAGCCCAACGTGATCCGCATGGAGATGCTGGGCGCAACGGTGGTCCCGGTGCAGTCGGGCACGCGCACGCTGAAGGACGCCATGAACGAGGCGCTGCGCGACTGGGTCACCAACGTGCACAATACCTTCTACTGCATCGGCACGGTGGCGGGCCCGCATCCCTATCCGACGCTGGTGCGCGACTTCCAGTCGATCATCGGCAACGAGACCAGGACGCAGATGCAGGAGATCGAGGGACGTCTGCCGGACTCGCTGGTCGCCTGCATCGGCGGCGGCTCGAATGCGATGGGCCTGTTCCATCCGTTCCTCGATGATCCCAGCGTCGAAATCTTCGGCGTCGAAGCCGCGGGCCACGGGCTGACGCAGCTGCATGCGGCGTCGATCGCGGGCGGCCGTCCCGGCGTGCTCCATGGCAACCGCACCTATCTGCTGATGGATGCCGACGGCCAGATCCAGGACGCGCATTCGATCTCGGCCGGCCTCGACTATCCCGGCATCGGCCCCGAGCATTCCTGGCTGCACGAGATCGGCCGCGTGAACTATCTCTCCGCGACCGACGACGAGGCGCTCGCAGCATTCCAATTGCTGTCGCGGCTGGAAGGCATCATCCCCGCGCTCGAGCCCGCCCATGCCATCGCCAAGGTGATGGAGCTCGCGCCGAAGCGGCCCAGGGAGCACCTGATGGTCGTCAATCTCTCCGGCCGCGGCGACAAGGACGTCCCGCAGGTCGGCGACATCCTGAAGGGCAAGAGCAAGTGACCACGCGCATCGACACCCGTTTCGCCGAGCTGAAGAAAGCCGGCCGCTCGGCCTTCGTCACCTTCCTGATGGCCGGCGATCCCGATCCGGCGGCCTCGCTGGAGATCATCAAGGCGCTGCCCAAGGCGGGCGCTGACGTGATCGAGCTTGGCATGCCCTTCACCGATCCGATGGCCGACGGTCCGTCGATCCAGGCTGCAGGGCTTCGCGCGCTCAAGGCCGGCATGACGCTGAAGAAGACGCTGGAGCTGGTGCGCGGCTTCCGCAAGGACGACGACGCGACGCCGATCGTGCTGATGGGCTACTACAATCCGATCTACATCTACGGCGTCGACAAATTCCTGGGTGATGCGAAGAGCGCCGGCGTCGACGGCCTGATCATCGTCGACCTGCCGCCGGAAGAGGACGACGAGCTCTGCGTGCCCGCGATGAAGGCCGGCCTCAACTTCATCCGTCTGGCAACGCCGACGACCGACGACAAACGCCTGCCGGCCGTGCTCGCCAACTCCTCGGGCTTCGTCTACTACGTCGCCATCACAGGCATCACGGGTGCGGCGGCTGCGGACGCCACGGCCGTGAGCGAGGCGGTGGCCCGCATCAAGCGACACACAAAACTGCCGGTCTGCGTCGGCTTCGGCATCCGCACGCCGGAGAATGCCCGCGCCATCGCCTCGCATGCCAGCGGCGCCGTGGTCGGCACCGCGCTGGTCGACGCGCTCAAGAGCAGCCTCGATGCGGAAGGGCGGGCGACCGCCAAAACCGTCAACGCCGTCGCCGAACTGACGGCCTCTCTTGCCCAAGGCGTCAAGGGCGCGCAACAGGCGGCCGAATAGGCCATAATTCCGCTTCCAGGCGGGCGACACGGCGGCTTGCCGGGCAGGGGCCCGGCCGCCATATATCCCCTCAGGCGATCCCCGGGCGGGTTCGCACATCGGAGCAAACCATGAACTGGCTTACCAATGTGGTCCGGCCGAAGATCCGCAACATGCTGCGGCGGGAGACGCCGGAGAATTTGTGGATCAAGTGCCCGGATTCCGGACAGCTCGTGTTCTACAAGGACGTCGAGGCCAACCAGTTCGTCATCCCCGGCTCGAACTACCACATGCGCATGGGCGCGGTGGCGCGTCTGAAGTCGATCTTCGACAACGAGACCTGGTTCGACGTCGCGCTGCCCGACGTCACGCCCGACCCGCTTAAGTTCCGCGACGAGAAGAAATACGTCGACCGCATCAAGGATGCTCGCGCGCGAACTAACCTCAACGACGCGATCAAGGTCGGCTACGGCAGGCTCGAGGGCGCCGCCGTCGTCGTCGCCGTGCAGGATTTCGATTTCATGGGCGGCTCGCTCGGCATGGCTGCGGGCGAGGCCATCGTGCGCGGGCTGGAGCTCGCGGTCGAGAAGAAGTCGCCGTTCATCGTCTTCGCCGCATCGGGCGGCGCGCGCATGCAGGAAGGCATTTTGTCGCTGATGCAGATGCCGCGCACCACGGTCGCGGTGCAGATGCTGCGGGAAGCAAAGCAGCCCTACATCGTGGTGCTGACCAACCCGACAACCGGCGGCGTCACCGCCTCCTACGCGATGCTCGGCGACGTGCAGATCGCCGAGCCCGGCGCGCTGATCGGATTTGCCGGCGCGCGCGTGATCGAGCAGACGATTCGTGAAAAGCTCCCGGAGGGTTTCCAGCGCGCCGAGTATCTGAAAGAGCACGGCATGGTCGACATGGTCGTGCATCGCCACGAGCTGCGTCCGACCCTGGCGCGGCTCTGTCGCCTGCTGACCAGGGCGCCGGCGCAGGAGAGCGCATCGAAGCCGGCGCAGGCCGTCATCAGCCCGGCGCAGATCATATCGGCCGCTGAGACGGCGCCGGCCTCGCCGCACGCGTGAACGCGCACCCTGACAGCGCAAAGCCGCCGCTCGGTGAATTGATCGGGCGGCTGTCGGCCCTGCATCAGAAGCGCATCGATCTCGGGCTCGAGCGGATGCATCGCCTGCTCGAGCGGCTCGGCCATCCCGAACGCAAGGTGCCGCCGGTGATCCACATCGCCGGCACCAACGGCAAGGGCTCGACGCTCGCCTATCTGCGCGCGACGCTGGAGGCCAGCGGCCTGCGCGTGCATGCCTATACGTCGCCCTATCTGGTCCGCATCAACGAATGTTTCCGGATCGGCCGCGTCGGCGGCGGCGTGCTGGTCGGCGACGACGAATTGCGCGCGGCGCTGGAGGAGGTCGAACGGGTCAATGCCGGTGAGGCCGCGACCTTGTTCGAACTGAAGACCGCCGCGGCCTTCCATCTGTTCGCGCAAATTCCTGCCGATGCGGTGCTGCTCGAAGTCGGTCTCGGCGGACGGCTCGATTCGACGAATGTGATTGATATGCCGGCGGCCAGTGTGATCACGCCTGTCAGCATGGACCATATGGAGTTCCTCGGCGATACGCTGGCGTCGATCGCCGGTGAGAAGGCCGCGATCATCAAACGCGGTGTGCCCGTGGTTTGCGCCGAGCAGACGGGCGAGGCGATCGCCGTGATCGAGGCGCAGGCCAAGCGCATGCGTGCGCCGCTGTTTGCCGCGGGCGAGAGCTGGCATGTCAATGTCGAGCACGGGCGCCTGGTCTATTCCGACGATCGCGGCCTGATGGATCTGGCGGCACCGCGCCTGTTCGGCCGTCACCAGTTCGACAATGCGGGCCTTGCGATCGCGACGCTACGCGCGACGTCGACCTTCAAGGTCAATCAGGCGGCGTTCGAAGCGGGCATCGTCGGCGCCGAATGGCCGGCACGGATGCAGCGCATTGCCTCGGGCGAGCTGCTTGCTCTCGGCCCGCAGGGCTCTGAGATCTGGCTCGATGGAGGGCACAATGCCGAGGGCGGACGCGTCGCGGCCGCCGCGCTCGGCGATCTTGAGGAGCGGGTGTCGCGGCCGCTGGTCGTGATCGCGGGCATGATGGCCAACAAGGACGCGCAGGGTTTTCTCGCCAATTTCGCCGGACTCACCCGTCACATCATTGCCGTGCCGATTCCCGACACCGAGGCCGCGATGCCGGTCGATCGCCTCACGGACGCCGCACGCAGCCTCGGCATGCGCGTCGAGACGGCGCCCGGCATCGAGGCCGCGCTGCGGGCATTGTCGAAGCTCGCCTACGAAGTGCCGCCGCGCATCCTGATCACCGGCTCGCTGTATCTTGCGGGCCACGTGCTGGCGATCAACGGCACGCCTCCTGCATAGGCTTTCTTGTCCCGGACAAGCGCAGCGAAGCGAAGCGCTGATCCGGGACCCAGAATGCCGCAACATGGGCCCCGGCTCTGCAGCGCACCACTACGTGCTGCGCCGCGTCCGGGGCACGAGAGTGATGAGAGCGACCATGCGTTTTGCCGCGATTGCCGACATCCACGGAAATCAATTCGCGCTGGAGGCGGTGCTCGCCGACATCCGCGCCCAGGGCATCTCCGACATCGTCAATCTCGGTGACATGCTGAGCGGCCCGCTCGATGCGCGCAGGACCATCGAGATCCTGACGCAGCTCGACGCCCTCCATGTGCTCGGCAATCACGACCGCTATCTGCTCGATCGTCCCCCGGAGAAGATGGGCTCGTGGGATCGTCCGGCCCATGCAGCGCTTAGCTCCGCACAGCTCGACTGGCTGCGCGCGCAGCCGGCGACGCGCGTGTTTCGCGACAAGGTATTCCTGTGCCACGCGACACCCGAGAACGACGAAGTCTATTGGCTCGATACCGTGCATCCTGACGGCACCGTCTCGCTATCGCCGCTCGATCGCATCGAGCAGTTTGCACAAGGCATCTCGCAGAGCCTGATCCTTTGCGCCCACACGCATCTTGCCCGCGCGGTGCGGCTTCGCGACGGCCGGCTGATCGTCAATCCCGGCAGTGTCGGCAGCCCCGGCTATCGCGACGTGCATCCGTTTCCGCACGTGGTCGAAGCCGGCACGCCGCATGCGCGCTATGCGATCCTCGAATTGGTCGATGGCGCGTGGCAGGTGACGTTCCGCAACGTCGTGTACGATCATAAGACGATGGCCGCGCTCGCGCGTCACAACAATCAGCCGGAGCTGGCGAACGCGCTTGCGACGGGATGGATCAAATCCTGAAAAACAAAACGGCCGGCGTGACGCCGGCCGCTGCACGATTCTTCGGTCGGGGCGAGGATCAGACCGCGGAGGTGATCCACTGCTGCAGCTTCGCCTTCGGCGCCGCGCCAACCTGGCGGGAGGCCATCTCGCCGCCCTTGAAGATCATCAGGGTCGGGATCGACATCACGCCGTACTTCGACGCGGTTTTCGGGCTCTCGTCGACGTTGAGCTTCACGATCTTGACCTTGTCGCCCATCGCGCCGGCGATCTCGTCGAGGGCGGGCGCGATCATGCGGCAGGGGCCGCACCACTCGGCCCAGAAATCAACGACGACGGGGCCGTTTGCCTTGAGCACTTCGGCTTCGAAATCGGTGTCAGAAACCTTACCAACGGCCATGGGACTACCTCGTACCTGAGAGAAGGGCGCGACGGGAATCGCGCCAAGATCATGCCGTCAACCTATGAACGGCCCCTTGCCGGGTCAAGGACGCTCACACCGAGATGAAGGGATGCCAGTGCCGCGTCCAGCGCGGGGGCTGAAATCTCCATATATTCAAGGGTCTCGGTCCAGAGCAGGGCGGCTCGAACAGGCTTTTGGGGATAAAGCCGCGCCAGCACCGCCCGGTACAGCGCAAGCTGCCGGACATAGGCGGAAGGCGCCTCAGCCGCGCTTTTGGGCGCCGTCTGGTTGGTCTTGAAATCGACGATCAAAACCTCATCGGGACGAACGACCAGCCGGTCGATCTGACCCGACACCAGCGCCGGCGGCCGCCCCGGCCGGTCCAGCTTACCGACGATGGCGACCTCCGCCCGGCTGCCGGCGGCGAAGACGGCTGCAAAGCGCGGCTCGGCGATCAGGGCGAGCACCTTGTCCGCCAGCGCGGTACGGTCGGGCTCGGCCCACTCCGCGGCGTTGCGCGCCACGAAGCCGAGCGCCGCCTCGCGCCGGCGCTCGGCGGCGATGTCGGGCAGCGATTGCAGCAATCGGTGCACCAGCGTGCCGCGTTGCAGCGCCCGCGCGCGCGATTGAACTGATTCGCCTGACAGCACGCTGCGGCCTTGCTCGGCGGCTTGGCCGGATGGACGCACGGCGTCATCGTCGCTGGTCTCGCGCGGCGCCGGTGTGCGCAGCCAGTCCGGCAGGGTGATTGATTGATCCTCCGGGCTTGCCGGCGTGCCCTGAGCGGCGACATCCTCCGGCCGGGCGAACCGGGTCACCTTGCCGAGCGGTGTCTCGATCGTCTGCTTCTCTAGGCTCGAGCCGGCGAGCCCGGTGTCGATGAGGTCGTACCAGCTCAGCTTGCGGACCGTCTTCATATTACCGGGCATGCAGCCGCCGACGATCAGCCGGTCGGCCGCGCGCGTCATCGCGACGTAGAGCAGGCGGCGATATTCGTCCTCGGTCTCCTCGATCATGGCCTTGCGCGCTTCGGCGACGGGCTTGGGATCGTCGGCCTTGCGCCCGGCCCAGACCACGACCTCGCCGCCATTGCCGCGCGGCACGTGGATCAGCCGCAGCCGCTGCGAGTCCGCTGGCGACGAGGTGGTGTCGACCATAAACACGACCGAGGCTTCAAGCCCCTTGGCGCCGTGCACGGTCATCACCCGCACCTCGTCACGCGAGATCTCCATGTCACGCTTCACTTCGGTGTCGGCCGAGCGCAGCCACGCCATGAAACCCTGCAGCGAGGCCGGGGCTTTGCGCTCGTAGTTCAGTGCCAGCTCCAGGAATTCGTCGAGCGCATCGTTGGCCTCAAAGCCGAGCCGGCGCAGGATGCGCGCGCGTCCGCCGTCGCCGCCGAGCAGCCATGCGTAGAAGGCGAACGGGGTCTCCTCGCGCGCACGGCTCTCGCAGGCTTCAAGGCGCAGCAGCGCCGTCGCGAACTTCTCGCTTCCAGCCGCGTGCTCACCGAGTGAGCGCCGCAGTGATCCCTTGCGGTCCCAGGCCAGCGTGAACAGGTCTTCGTCATCGAGGCCGAACAGCGGGCTTTTCAGCGCAACCGCGAGCGGGAGATCGTCCTGCGGCAGCAGCAGCGCATCGGCAAGGTTCATCAGGTCGATGATGCCGATGTGTTCGGTGAGCTTGAGCCGGTCGGCGCCCGCGACCGGAACGCCCGCGTGCTTCAGGGCCTGGATCACGGCGTCGAACGCATTGCCGCGCCGCCGCACCAGGATCAACATGTCGCCATAGCGCAGGGGACGGCGCTCGCCTTCGTGGCCCGTCAGCGTGCCGCTTTCGACCAGCCGCTTGATCTCGGCCTGGATGCGACGGGCGAGCTTGACCTCGGGGCTGGTGGCGGCGACGCCGTCGAACGGCGCGCGCCAGCCTTCGATCTCCTGCCTGTCATCGGCTTCTGCCAGATCCCACAGCTCGATCACGCTCGGCGCGGCATCGGCGAGCGCATTGTGCAGGGGATGGCCGATCTCGACCGAATGGATGCTCTTGTAGATCTGGGGATCGCGGAAGACGTGGTCGACCGAGTGCAGGATCGCAGCGCCCGAGCGGAACGAATAGGTGAAGGCGACCGGATCGAATTTCAGCCCGGCGGCGGTGAACTTGCGGTGCAGCTCGCGCCGGCGCGCGTCGAACTCGTGCGGGGCCGCGCCCTGGAACGAGAAGATCGACTGCTTCTCGTCGCCGACGGCGAAGATGGTGCGGCTCAGCCCTTCGCGCGCGCCCTCGCCGGCGGTGAACTCCGAGATGATGTGCGCGACGATGTCCCATTGCCGCGGGCTGGTGTCCTGGGCCTCGTCGATCAGCACGTGATCGACGCCGCGGTCCAGCTTGTAATGCACCCAGCCCGAGGAGACGCGGTCGAGCATCGCCAGGGTCTTGTCGATGAGGTCGTCATAGTCGAGCAGCCCGCGTTCCTGCTTCTCGCGGCGGTAGTTCGCGGCGGCGGCAGTCGCGATATGCAGCAGGGCCGCCGTTCGGTCGCGCATGGTGACAGCGCGGCGCTTCTCCATCAATCCTCCGAGGCGCTGCACCTCGTTCTCGAACAGGCGGGCGACGGAGGGGTTGTGGTCGCAAAACTTCTTGGTCAGCACTGCCTTGCGCGGCAGCTTTTCGTCGGTCAGAAAGACGCAGAGATAGGCATCGACCTGCGCCGCGCCGGAAAAAACCTTGGCCTCGCGCAGCCGGCCCGCCTGGTCGTTGTCCGACTTGCTGCCGTCTTCCAGCGCAAAGGCGATGTCGTCCCAGCGCGATCGCGGCAGGAACGGACCGTCGAGAATCTCCGTCTCGATGTCTTCAATGCGGTCGCTCGTATCGACGCCGAGCGCCGCGGACATCTGTTCCGCTGCCGCCCCGGCACTGCCGGCTTCATCGGTCCAGGCCATGAAATGGTCGCGGCTGAGACAGGCCTCGCGCACGACTTCCTTGAAGGTGACGTCTGCGGCGCTCGCCATCGCGGTCAGCAGCGCGCGGCCGGTGACGCTTTCGGGGTCGCGCGCGGCCTCCAGCAGCACCTTCAGATTGGCGCGCTCCATCATGTCGGTCTGGTCGCGCTCGTCGATGACGGAAAAGCGCGCCGGCACATTGGCCTCGAACGGAAACTGCTGGAGCAGGCGGGTGCAGAGCGCGTGGATGGTCTGCACCTTCAAGCCGCCCGGCGTCTCCAGCGCGCAGGCGAACAGCTTTCGCGCCTCGCGCCGCAGCTTTGCGTTGGGATGCGGGATGCCGACCGCGCGGATCGCCGCGTCGAGCGCGGTGCCGTCCAGCGTCACCCAATGACCAAGCGTGGTGAACACGCGCTCGGCCATGTTGGCCGCAGCCGCCTTGGTGAAGGTGATGCAGAGGATCTTTTCCGGCGGCACGCCCGACAGCAGCAGGCGGATCACCCGCTGCACCAGCACATGGGTCTTGCCCGAGCCGGCATTGGCCGACACGAAGGCCGACGCCGTCGGGTCGGACGCGCGCGCCTGCCGCGCGCGCACCTCATCCGGGATGGGACGCGGCGCCCTCACCATTCCTCGATCCCCAATCCGCCGGCCGCGGACCATTCCTTGATCCGGGCGAGGTCGTCATAGGTGCCGTAGCGGTTGGTCCACATCGGCAGGTTCAGCGAGGTGTAGGCCTGGTTCTCGTCCTCGAAGGCGCGGATCAGGGCTTCCAGCTTGGCTCTCGCCTCGGCGGCCGCCGTGTCCGGCGGCTGCGGCGCGTCGCCCTGCTTGAACTTGAGCTCGAGGATGCGCTCCTCGCCCGGCGGATTGTTGCCGCTCAGGCGGACATAGACGAGCTGGCTCACGGAGGAGCCGGCATCGATATCGGGAAAGCCGCCCTCACGCAGGATCGCCGCTTCCAGCGTGAGCTGCGGCGACAGGCCCATGCGGACCTGCTTGCCGGTCGGCGGCTGGCCGGTCTTGTAGTCGAGGATGGCGTAGCCGCCGCCCTGGCGCCGTTCGATGCGGTCGGCACGCGCGGAAAGCTTAAAGCTGCGCTCGTGGTCGAGCGCGATCGAAATCTCGCCGCGCGTTTCCGCCGCGATCGCTTCGATCGCATCGCGGCGCGCCGTCTCCCATTCGCCGAACCAGCGCGCGATGCGCTGGAAGCGCGGCCACCACAGCGCGCGCGCCTCCGGGCGTTCCATCAACGGCGCAAAATACTTCGCGCCGATCGCGCGCAGCTCGCGCGCGGGATCGTCGGGCAGGTTCGTCGCATAGGTCTCCGTGAACTCGCCGAGCGCCTCGTGGATCGCCGAGCCGCGGTCGGCGGCCGCGAGCGGCATGTCGACGGGATCGAGCGCATCAAGCCGCAGGATGCGTTTGGCGTAGATCGTATAGGGGTCGCGCAACCAGTCTTCGATTTCGGTCACCGACATTCTGAGCGGCCGCGTCGCGCGCGGCGGCCGCGGCTCGGGCTGCTTCACCGGCGTGACCTGTTTGGGCTGGTCGAGCGTTTCGGCGAACCGCACGTATTTTTCGCCGGCGCCAACGGCTGCTTTCCAGAGTTCGTCGCCCGCGACCGCTTCGAGACGATGCAGGAAGCGCGAGGCCACGGCCGGCGCGCCGCCGGCCTTGGCGGAATGGGTGAGGATCACCTCATCGCCGCCGAGCAGCTGTGCAAAGTCGTGGGCGGAGAGGCCGATACGGCGCTCCGGCAGATCGAGGCCCAGCTCGTGCCGCATCGGCCGGCTGAGCCAGGGGTCGATGCGCGGCGCCGGCGGCCAGACACCCTCGATCAGGCCGCCGACGATGATCCGGTCCGCCTGCATCAGGCGCGATTCGAGCGGGCCGTAGATCTGCAAGCGTGCGCCGGGCCTGTCGCGCCGCCGCACCGCGCGGTCGCCGAATGCGGTTTGAAAAACGTCCGGATAGTCCGGCAGCGGCACCATCAATCCGCTGGTGGTGCCGCCGCGCAGCAGATCGTCGAAGGCCGCGGCGAGCGCAAGGCCTTCGCGGTCCTCGAAGGCGAGCGGAATGCCCTGTTCGTCGCGCGAGAGCTCGATCAGGATCTCGCGATGCCGGTGCGCGAGCTCGGCGAAGTCGAATGGCTTTGACGATGCGAGGCTCTCGATCGGCGCCAACGCCTTCTGCAAGGCGTCGATCAGCGCCCGGATGCGATCGAGATCTTCGGCCTTGAGACGCGCGCGCCGCTCGGATTTGTGGAGCGCGGAGACCTCGCTGCGCCACAGCTTGGCCAGCTCCTCGCGAAAGCGATTGAATTCGCGCGACAGGCCCGCAGTGCCGGCGGGAGGGCGCGTGCCGCGCAAGAGCGCGAGCTCGAGCCCCTCGATCGCTGCCTTCCATGCACCGGGCAACCGGCCGAGCCGGCACAGCGGATGTTTCAGCATTGCCAGCAGCGTCGGCGGCTCCAGGCCCTTGGTCGCAGCCTCTGCCGCGAGGCGCGCAAAGACGCCGGCGGAGGTCTCCATCAGCACGTCGCCGCCGGAATCGTCGAACGCGAGATCCCATCGCGTGAGCGCGGCCATGACCCGCCGCGCCAGCGCGCGATCCGGTGTCACCAGCGCTGCCGATTTGTCGAGATGCCGCGCCTCGCGCATCGCGATCGCAATCGCCAGCGCTTCCATTTCAGGGTTGGGGGCTTCGACCACCGCAAGCTTCTTCATGCCGCCGGCGATCTTTGCCGCGACATCCGGCTGCTTCAGCCGATCGTGCCAAACTTCCGTCCTGGCCGACGGCCGCATCGATTCGGATGCGAGCAGATCACGGCCGCCTGCCGCAGGCGGCCGGAGAATGTCGAGGTCGCCGCGCTTGATGCCGAAACGATCCAGCAGCGCATGCATGGCGTATTGCGGATGGTTCGAGGCCGGGTGTTCCACGAATTTGCCGAGCGAGTCGCGCACGCCGCCGATGGTCCGCCAGGCGTCGTCGTCGAGATCGGTGTCGAGGCCCGGCAACACGACAGCGCCATGCGGCAGCGAGGCGACCGCATGCAGGAATTTTGCGGTGGCCGGCATCGAGCCGGTCGAACCGGCCGCGATCACGGGACCGTTGGGATGCGTGGTCAGCCGTTTCGCCTCCGCCGCGATCAGAAGATCGCGACGCGCGGCGGGCTCGATCCGGTTGATCTCGGCGAGATGACCGGGCCAGGCGATGCGCGCGATGCGCAAAAATTCGAGCGAGTGCTGCCAGTAGCGGTCGAGCATATCTGGCACGAGACCATCGAGCGCGCTCCAGTCGACGCCGCGCGTGACCATGTCGTCGATCAGGCGCGCGAGATCGGAAGCCAGCGCCAGCGTCGAAGCGGGGCCGCCGACCACCAATGGCGACAGCACCGGGCCCTTGGCCCAGGCGGCGACGAGCTGCGCCAGCGTCAACCGCCGTTCCAGCTCGCCGAGCCGCGGCGGAATGTCGAGCGGCGTGGCGCCGGAAAACTGTTCGCCCTCATCTGCGAAGGCGAGCTCGTCCTCGTCGATGTCACCGAGCGCGACGATGCGCGGCAGCACCACGGCATCGGCCGCCATCTCGTCGAGAAAGATCTCGCGGACGACGCGCATGGCGCGCCTTGTCGGCAGATACAGCGTGGCATCCGCCAGCCGCGCCGGCTCCTTGCGCGCCTCGAATCCGTCGACCAGCCGGCCGTCGAGCAGGGCCGTGACGACCGTGCGCAGGAACGGAACTGAGATGGGAACGCTGAAAACGCGCATGGGCTGCCTGATTCGGATCAGGCGCCAATATAGGGAGTGGGACTCAAATGGTCATGGGCGGAGGTGGGATAGTCCCCGTTGTTCGCCGGACAGCGCCGCTCGTGCCCCGGACGCGGCGCAGCACGCAGTGATGCGCCGCTGAGCCGGGGCCCGGGCCGCGTCATCACGGCTGCGGCTGTGTGGGTCCCGGCTCTGCGGAGCGGCACCATAGCGCGTCAAAGACGCGCGTGAACGCGCTTTCGGCGCCGCACCGCGTCCGGGACACGAGAGTGGCTTAAGCCACGCTCTCCAGAAACGCCTCTTCCGCGGCGTGCACGGCATCGGGCGTGCCGACATGCATCCAGACGCCGTCGAGACGCAGGCCGAACAGCCGCTCCTGCTCATTGGCGCGGTCGAAACATTTCGTCAGCGAGAACTCGCCCTGCGGCGCGCCTTCGAAGATCGCGGGCGACAGGATCGCCGCGCCGGCATAGACGAACGGGACGACCTCTTTTTCCTTGCGCTTGCGCAGGGCGCCGTCGGGCAGCATGCCGTAATCGCCGCGGCCGCCATAGCCGATGCTGGTCGCGGTCGGCGCCATCAGCAGCAGGATGTCCATGCGCTCAGGATCGAAGTTTTCGGCAAGCCGCGCCAGGTTCGAGCGCACGCCGTCGATCCACAACGTGTCGGAATTGACGTGGAAGAATGGCGCATCGCCGAGCAGCGGCAGCGCCTTGACCACGCCGCCGCCGGTGCCGAGCACCTGGTCGCGCTCGTCCGAGATGGTCACGCGCGGCGACTGGCGCGATGCGACGTGATCGATGATCTGGTCCGGCAGGTAATGCACGTTGACCACAGCCTCGGTCACCCCGGCATGGCCGAGCTTGTCGAGCACGTGGTCGAGCAGCGGCTGGCCGGCTACCGGCACCATCGGCTTCGGCATCTTGTCCGTCAACGGACGCATGCGCAGGCCGAACCCTGCGGCGAGCACCATGGCTTTGGTCGGCTTGACGGACATCCTTCGCTTTCTCAAATCCATCGGATTTCGCGTTCGCAGCAATCCTAGCACGGGCCTCGTTCGGTGGCACCGCATCTCAACCGCCTTAACCACCCGCCGTGACGGTTGTACGACGGGTGTTGCCCTCAGGCCCCGGCGGATGTGGAACGCGGCTTTTTCTTCCTGTCGCCAAGCTTGAGGAAATTGACGCCGATCTGGTCGCCATTGACCCAGGCCAGTTCGCAGCGCCGGTACGCCAGTCCGGTGGACGACAGCAGGAGAAAGAATTCCTTCAGATGCAGGCCTTCGACCGAACCGTCGATGGTCAGCTTGGCGCCGCTGTCGGAGACGTCCTCCATAGTGCATTCGCGCCGCCAGGTGCCGTCGATGCCCATCATCTGGGCCGGGATCCCGCGCTCGAAAACAACCCGGCTGTTGCCGCGCTGGTCCGTCTTGACCGCCATCTGCCCTTGCTCCAGCCCGCATTTGTCCGGCTGCCTGCGGGCGATGATAGCGATGCGATGGCTAACAGCCGGTAAACCGGCCGGCGAATCAGCTTTGGCGAGGCTGTTGGGACGGCTCTTGAGATGGTCTTTGGGGCGGCGGGACGTTGGCAAGATACCAGTCGCGCAAATGCTTGAGCGCCGGATGCGCCAGCGAGCGCTGCAGATAGGTCCAGATCCGCGGCTGATGGCGAAGGTAATGCGGCTTGCCGTCGCGGCGGTTGAGCCGGGCGAAGGTGCCGAGCAGGCGGGTGTTCCGCTGCGCCGACATGATGGCGTAGAGCTCAGCGAAGCCGGCCGCATCGAAGCTCGCATCATCGGTGCGGCGCGCCTTGATGTAGCGCGACAGCAGCGTCAGCTCGATGCTCTCGGGCATATCGATGCGCGCATCCTGAAGCAGCGACACCACATCGTAGGATTTCGGTCCGAGCACGGTGTCCTGGAAATCGATTACGCCGACGCGTTCGATGCCGGCGCGCGTCCCAAGCCAGATCAAATTGGGCGAGTGATAGTCACGGATGATCCACGTCTTCGGCGCAGCCAGCGGCTTCTCGAGCAGCCCGCGCCACATCGCGAAAAATTCGGCGCGCTTGTCGTCGCTCAGCGGCGCGTTGCGATCGGGCAGATACCATTCCGGCATCAGCCCGATCTCGATCAGCAGCGCCTCGGCGTCGAAGACCGGAATGGTATAGGTCTGCCCGTCCAGCGGCAGCGTCTCCGGCAGCGTCTTGCCGTGCAGCACGGCCAGCACGTCGGTCGCAGCTTCGTATCGCTCGGGAATCGGACGTGGCGGATTGCCTTCGATCACGCCCTCGCTGCCGAAGTCCTCGGTGATCAGGAAGCCATGGTCGAGATCGGAATGGTGGATCGCGGGTGCCGAGATGCCTTGCGCGCGCAGGCCTTCGTCGATGGCGACGAAGGGTCTGACGTTTTCGGCGAGATGCACCGCGGCGCTGTAGGACTTTCCGTTGTAGAGGGCCCCACCGTCAGGCCGCTGCGGAAAGTTCATGAGGATGACGATCTCGTCGTCGCGCAGCAGCCGCGCATAGGAACGGGTCGAAGCGTCACCGGCCATGCGCTTGCGCGTCGCATCGATGTAGCCGGATGCGTCGAGGAATTCGCGCAGCATCTGCAGCCGGGCAACGGTGGCGGCACTCTTGCCGTAACCGGTGATATCGGCGGCACGCGCATTCGAGCCCAGCGCAGGCCGGTGCGTTAGCGCGATGTCGATGCGGTCCGCTGGCATTGCCGATGGCGCACGCTCCGGCCATTCGATCAGCACGAGGGTGGCATCCGGCAGCGGCGACAGCCCGATCTCCTCGAGCTCGCTGTCGTCCTCCACGCGGTAGAGGTCGGCATGCGTCACGGGGAAGGGCGGCAGCTCGTAAGCCTGCACCAGCGTGAAGGTCGGGCTCGGCACTTCCAGCTCCTCGTCGCCGGCGAGGTAACGGATCATGGCGCGGGCGGCGGCGGTCTTGCCGGCGCCGAGATCGCCGGTGAGCGTGATGATGTCGCCGGGGCCGACCAGCAGCGCGAGATCGGCCATCAATCGCGCGGTGGCCGTCTCGTTGGGAAGCGCGACGGAAAATGTGGCGGGCGCGGTCATTCGGCGGCGTCGCGACGCGCCGCCTGCTCGGTCGGGAAATCGCAGATCACGACCGTGCCCCGGCCGACGATCGAATCCACCCGCACCTTGCCGCCATGCAGCTCGACGAAGGAGCGCACCAGCGACAGCCCGAGCCCGGCGCCACGGTGGCGGGACCCCTGCGAGCGGCTTTCGAACCAGTTGAACACCTTGTCCTTCATGTCGGCAGGTATTCCAGGCCCGGAATCTGTCACGGTGAAGACCACACTGTGCTCGGTGCGGCGCGCGCTGATGCCGACGGTGGAATCCTGTGGAGAAAACCCGACGGCGTTGGCAAGAAGGTTATAGAGCACCTGCACCACGCGCTTCTCGTCGCCGATGAAGCTGCCGATATCGGGCGCGATCTCGACCTTGAGGCGGATACGGTCGGTGGCGAGCCGGTCCTGGATGCCCTCGGCGGCGAGCTCGATGGTCTTGCTGACGTCGACCGGGCCGAGTTCCAGCTTCATGGCGCCGGCATCGATCGTGGCGAGATCCAGGATGTTGTTGGTGAGCGCCAGCAGCGCGTTGGTCGATTTGGTGACGTAGTCGAGATATTCGGCCTGTTTCGGCGTCAGCGGTCCGGTCGAGGGATCGCTGAGGAAATGCGCGAAGCCGATGATAGTGGTCAGCGGCGAGCGCAGCTCGTAGGAGACGTGGTGGACGAAATCCACCTTCATCTGGTCGGCCGCCTCCAGTGCCTCGTTGCGCTCACGCAGCGCCCGCTCGACATTCTCGGTGTCGGTGATGTCCTGGAACGTCAGCATGGTCGCGCCATCATGCAGCGGCCGGATCATGCCGTCGAGCACGCTGCCGTCCTTGCGCTCCAGCTTCAGCGGAATGTCGGCGCGGCTCTCGATCGAGGTGACGGCCTCGCGGATCTGCCGCCAGACCACGGGGTCGTCGAACAACTGATGGCACCAGCCTTCGACGGTCTGGATGTGGGGCTCGTCGCGCATGGCATCGGCGGACAGCTTCCACATCCGCACGAAGGCCGGGTTGAACAGCTGCGCCTTGCCATTGCTGCCGAACACGGCGACGCCCTCGGCGAGGCTGTCCAGCGTCTCGCGCTGGACCCGGATCATGCCGTCGAAGCGGCGGGCGAGCTCGAGGCTCTCGGTGACGTCGTCGAACAGATAGGTGACCCCGCCTTCCGGATTCGGCGTGGTGACGACCGAGAGCGCGCGGCCGTCGGGCAGGTACCAGGTGTCCTTGGCAGCCTCGACCGCGCGATAGGCTTCGTGCAGCTTGGCCTTCCAGGCACGGAAGTCCGGCTGCTCCGGCAATTTGCGCGCGGCGCGGAGTTGGTCGAGCACGCTGGAATCGTCGGGGTTGGCGTCGAGGAAGGTACGGTCGAGGTCCCACAGCCGCCGGTAGGAATCGTTGTAGAAGGCGAGCCGGCGCTGGCTGTCGAACACGGCAACGCCCGACGAGAGCTGGTCGAGCGTCCGGCGATGCGCCTCCGCCATCCGCACCAGCGCCGAGCTCAGCCCATCCGCCTCGCTGGCATCGATCGCGACACCGACGCTGCCGCTGCCGACATTGACGGCGCGCACGTCGTAGATGCGCCGCTCGCCGCCGATCACGATCGGCAGCCGCGAGGTGAACTTGGCAGCGTCCTTCAGCCCCCGGTCCATCGCGGTCCGATCGGCGCTGTCGAGCAGCTCGAGCTTGCGTTCCTGGGCATCGGTGACGCTGTTCGCCTCGGTCGCGCGCACATAGGCCGGATTGGCATAAATCAGGGCGCCGTTCTCGGCCTTGCCCCAGATCGGCCAAGGTGCGGCAGCGGCAAAGCCGCGCAGCATCTCGGTTTCGTCGGACAGCGCCTTGTAGCGCAGATTGGTTTCGGCCAGATCGCGCCGCAGGCCTGAGAGTTCGCGAATCCTGACAATGGCTTGGCCGCCGATGGCGCGTCCGATGGCCTCGAGCGTGTGGCCATGCGCGGTGGTCAGCGTGAGCTGGAAGCCGTCGCCGCGGTCACGCAGCGCGTCAACGGCGTGGTCCATCTGGAGCGCGGGTTCCGGCGGCAGCCAGGTTCCGAAGGCGAGCACGCGCTGCGGAGAGGAGTCGCGCGGCAGCACCATGGAGGTATCGCCGGAAATCTGCGCACGGTTGTCGCCGGCCGGCCAGGAGATCAGGATCTGCGGCTCGGCGAACAGCAGCGCGCCGAAGCGATCGGACTGGAGCTGCAGTTCCCCGATTCGCGCGCGCAGCCGCGCCTCGTTGTTCGCCGTGCGCACGCGCGTGCGCATCAACAGGATCGCGGCCATGACCGAGAAACCCAGCAGCGCCAGCGCGGTGGCGAGCACTGCGAGTTCCTGCCGGTTGAAGTCCAGCATTATCGAGAGTGTGTCGACGAGGTCGGCAGCCTCGGCCGGCGCAGCCGGCAGCAGCGCCGCCAGAACGCTTCCCATCAGGCCGGCGCGCGCCAATGATGTGCACGACAGCAGCGTCCGACGCATCGACACGATCACGCCTGACATAGTTGCCCCAAGATCGCACGAATTTGCGCGCGGCGACCCCCGTCGCGCGCGAATCAAAAGACAATACCCTCACCGCGACTCCACCGGTAAGAGTCCAGATCGTGAACGCAAAGGCGGCCCCACAAAAATGCCGGGCACGGGGTTCCAGGTCCACGTAGTTCCGCGGATGATTCGGTTGGATTTGCGGTGTGTTAGCGGCCGGTCGAGCCGAAGCCGCCGGCGCCGCGATCGGTCGCGGACAATGTCGTCACGGGAACCAATGCGGCCTGCAGCACCGGCGCGATCACCATCTGCGCGATGCGCTCGCCGCGCTTGATCACGAAGGGCGCCGCGCCGTGATTGATCAGGATCACCTTGATCTCGCCGCGATAGTCCGCGTCGATCGTCCCCGGCGAATTCAGCACGGTGACGCCGTGCTTGGCGGCAAGCCCCGAGCGCGGCCGCACCTGGGCCTCGTGGCCGGGCGGCAGGGCGATCGCAAGGCCCGTCGGCACCAGCGCATATTGGCTCGGGGCAAGCGTCATCGGCTCGCCGTCCGGCACTGCGGCCATCAGGTCGAGGCCGGCGGCCTCCGCGGTCTGGTAGGTCGGCAGCGGCAGGCCTTCGGCATGGGCCAGCTGCTGCAGTTCGACCGTGACTTTCGTGCTCAAGATGCCGGCTCCCGGGATTTGTCGGTCACGCTTCTGGCGACATGCGCGACCAGCTCGATGGCGACCTGTTCCTTGGTCATCACCGGCCAGGAATCAACCGCGATCTCACCGTTCTCCTCACCGTTCTTGCGGCTGATGAGGTGGACAGTGTTGCGGTCGCCGCCCATCACGCCGGTGGCCGGTGAGACGTCGTTGGCGACGATCCAGTCGCAGCCCTTGCGGGCCAGCTTCGACTTGGCGTTGTCGATGAGATGCTCGGTCTCGGCGGCGAAGCCGATCACCAGCGGCGGGCGCTTGTCGGTCAGCTTCGAGATCGTGGCGAGGATGTCGGGGTTTTCGACCAATTGCAGCGGCGGCATGCCGGCCGATGTCTTCTTCAGCTTCTGCTCGCCTTCATTGGCGACACGCCAGTCGGCGACTGCGGCGGCGAAGATCGCGATGTCGGCGGGAAGCGCGGCCTGAACCTGCTCCAGCATCTGCCGGGCCGATTCGACATGCTTCACCGTCACGCCCGGGGGATCGCTGAGATCGACCGGGCCGCTGACCAAAATCACCTCGGCGCCTGCGGCCTGCGCGGCGGCGGCGATGGCAAAGCCCTGCTTGCCGGACGAGCGGTTGGCGATGTAGCGCACCGGATCGATCGGCTCGTGCGTCGGTCCTGCGGTGATCAGCACGCGCCTGCCCGCGAGCGGGCGCGGCACCGGCGGCCGCAGCAGGCGCTCGGCGGCAGTGGCGATCTCGATCGCCTCGCACATGCGGCCGACACCGGCTTCGCCGGCTTCGGCCATCTCGCCGGAATTCGGTCCGATCAACACGAGGCCGTCACGCTGGAGCTGCGCGACGTTGCGCCGCGTCGCCGCATTGTTCCACATCAGCGGATTCATCGCCGGTGCCAGCAGCACCTTGCGGTTGGTCGCGAGCAGGATGGCGCTGGCGAGATCGTCGGCATGGCCATTGGCCAACTTGGCCATCAGGTCGGCGGTCGCTGGCGCGACCACGATCAGATCGCACTCGCGCGCCAGGCGGATATGGCCGGCGTCGAACTCGCTCTGGGGATCGAACAGGTCGGTGTAGACGCGCTCGTGCGAGAGTGCGCTGACGGCCAGCGGCGTGACGAATTGCTGCGCCGCCTTGGTCAGCACGCAGCGGACCTCGATGCGGCGCTCCTTCAGTCTTCGGATTAGGTCGAGGGATTTGTAGGCTGCGATCCCGCCGCCGATGATCAGGGTGACGCTGGCCTCGGGGAGGGCACCGGTGCGCTGGGGCGTTGGGGTGACGGATGGGGCAGGCGGCACCGCAAACGGCGTCAGCGGCTCCTCGCGGCCTTCGATCAGCTCGCCGAGGATGACCCGGACCTCTTCCTCGACCGACCTGCGGTTTCTGGCCGAGCGCAGCCGCAGATAGGTCTTGATGCCCTCGTCGAGCTTGCGGATGGTCAGGCTTGCCATGAGCCCCTCCAGCACGGAATGATAGCGATGCTATCAGTTGCGTGATTGCAGTGCAATCATAGATTCCGGACGGCGATCAGGATTCCGATGAAAGTCGCGGCGATGATCCAGAGCGCCACGGTGCGCCAGCGGTTCTTGCGGCCCTCGCTGCGGCCCATCGCGGCGATGCTCTCCGGCGACAGCCTGATGCCGTCCCGCGTCATGGTCTCGAGCTGCTCGAGCACCGAGACTGAGCGCTGCGCGATATCGGGCAGGCGCATCAGCACGCGGGCGAGGTCGCCGCCACCGGCGAGCGCCCCCTGCACCCGGCCGATCGGGCCGAGATTGCGCTCGATCCATTCGCGCACCACGGGGTCGGCGACCTTCCAGATGTCGAGCCTGGGATTGAACCCACGCGCCACGCCCTCGACGACCACCATCGTCTTTTGAAGCAGGATCAGCTCCGGGCGCGTCGTCATGTCGAACAGGCCGGTGACCTCGAGCAGCAGCGTCAGCAGCCGCGCCATCGAGATCTCCTCGGCAGTGCGGTTGTGGATCGGCTCGCCGATGGCGCGGATGGCTTGCGCAAAATTCTCGACCGAATGATGCGCGGGCACGTAGCCCGCCTCGAAATGTACTTCGGCGACGCGCCGATAATCGCGGGTGATGAAGCCGAGCAGGATTTCGGCGAGAAAGCGCCGCTCCTTCATGCCGAGCCGGCCCATGATGCCGAAATCGACCGCGACGAGGCGGCCGGCGTCGTCCAGGAACAGATTGCCCGGATGCATGTCGGCGTGGAAGAAGCCGTCGCGCAGCGCGTGGCGCAGAAAGCTCTGGATCACCTTGCGGCCGAGATCGGGCAGGTCGACCTGCGACTCTGCCAGACGCTTGTGATCGTTCAGCGCGATGCCGTCGATCCACTCCATCGTCAGCACGTTGTGCGTGGTGCGGTCCCAATCGACGGTCGGCACGCGGAAGTCAGGATCGTCGCGCGTGTTCTCCGCCATCTCCGACAGCGCGGCCGCTTCCAGCCGCAGATCCATCTCCATCGCGACCGAGCGCGACATGGTGTTGATGACCTCGATCAGGCGCAGCCGGCGCGCCTCGGACGAGTACGCCTCGGCCTTGTGCGCGACGAAGAAGAAGTCGGAGAGATCGCGGCGGAAGCGCGCCGCCACGTTGGGCCGCAGCACCTTTACGGCGACCGCCTTGCGAATGCCGTCGCGCAGGACTTCGCCGCGATGGACCTGTGCGATCGAGGCGGCCGCGACCGGCGGGCCGAGCTTGGTGAACACGTCCGTCAGCGGCCGCTCCAGCGAGGCCGCGATCACGGCTTCCGCCTCGGCCTGCGAAAACGGCGGCAGGCGATCCTGGAGGCTTTCCAGGTCGCGCGCCATGATGACGCCGACCACGTCGGGACGCGTGGCCAGAAATTGTCCGAGCTTGAGATAGGCCGGGCCCATCCGGGTCAGCGCACGCGACATCCGTGGCCCATCCTTGGGACCGCGCCGTTCGATGATGCGGGCAAGCTTCAGCGCGAGCTGTCCGGGCGGCGGCACCAGGCTCGGATCGACCGAGCCGAACACGCCCTCGCGCGCAAACACGAACGCGGCGCGGATCAGGCGCGCAATGTGGGTAATGGCAGAGATCACAAACGCCAGCCCGAATGCAGTGCGACGATGCCGCCGGACAATGTCTGCCAGCTCACGCGGGAAAAGCCGGCGTCGCTGATCATGTCGGCGAAGGCGTTGGGCCTTGGAAACTTGCGGATCGATTCGACGAGATATTGGTAGGACTCGGCATCACCCGTGATCATCCGGCCGAGCGGCGGGATCACCTTGAACGAGAACAGGTCATAGAGCCGGTCGAGCCCGGGCATCTCGACGGTGGAGAACTCCAGGCACAGGAAGCGGCTGCCGGGCTTGAGCACGCGATAGGCCTCGCGCAGCGCGAGGTCGATCCGCGGCACGTTGCGAATGCCGAAAGCGATCGTATATGCATCGAAGCTGCGGTCGGCGAAGGCGAGCGCCTCGGCATTGCCTTCGACGAAATCGACCTGGGTGTCGAGATGGCGCTTGGCGGCACGCTCGCGGCCGACGTCGAGCATCCCGGAATTGATGTCGCAGACGGTGGCACGGAAGCCGGGGCCGGCGGCCTTGGCGGCGCGGAACGAGATGTCGCCGGTGCCGCCGGCAACATCGAGCAGCGCGAACGGCCGGTCGCCCCTGGGCGGGTTCAGCGCGTTGATCATGATGTCCTTCCAGACCCGGTGCAGGCCGCCGGACATCAAATCGTTCATCAAATCATAGCGCGACGCCACGCTGTGAAACACATCGTTCACCAGCGTCTGCTTGTCCCCCAGGGGAACGTCCTTGAAGCCAAAATGCGTGGTTTCGCCCGGCCGATCCATTACTCTACTCCACGGGGCGGACCATAGCGCGCCCGCCGCAATGGCGCTATCACACCGCCCTCATAAGGTGAATGCCTGACCATGCCTGAATTGCCCGAAGTCGAGACCGTCCGCCGCGGCCTTCAGCCGGTCATGGAGGGTGCGAAAATCCTGGTCGCGGAGGCCCGCCGGCCGGACCTGCGCTTTCCGTTCCAGCCGGATTTCGTGGCCCGGCTCCAGGGGCAGGTCGTCACGGGGCTCGGCCGCCGTGCAAAATATCTCATGGCAGATCTCGCCTCCGGCGACGTGCTGCTGATGCATCTGGGCATGTCGGGCTCGTTCCGTGTCATCAAGCCGGACAACGAGGCGGCACCCGGCGAGTTTCACTATCCGAAGGGTAAGGATTCCACGCACGACCACGTGCTGTTTCGGATGTCCTCGGGCGCCGACATCGTCTTCAACGATCCGCGTCGCTTCGGTTACATGAAAGTGATCGCGCGCAACGCGCTCGAGGACGAGCCTCTGCTGCGCGATCTCGGCCCCGAGCCGCTCGGCAACGAATTTGATGCTGCGATGCTGGCGCGCTCCTGCGAAGGCAAGACCACAAGCCTGAAGGCCGCGCTGCTTGATCAGCGCGTGGTCGCAGGCCTCGGCAATATCTACGTCTGCGAAGCCCTGCACCGCTCGCATCTGTCGCCGCGCCGCATTGCCGCGACGCTCGCTACCAAGGGACGCAAGGGCGTCGGCGGGGGCGAGCCGACCGATCATGCGAAACGATTGGTGAGTGCGATCCACACCGTGCTGAATGACGCCATCAAGGCCGGCGGATCGTCACTGCGCGATCATCGCCAGACCTCCGGCGAGCTCGGCTATTTTCAGCACTCGTTCAGGGTTTATGACCGCGAAGGCGAGAAATGCACGACGCCCGGCTGCGGCGGCACGGTGAAGCGTTTTATCCAGAACGGACGGTCGACCTTCTGGTGCCAGAAATGTCAGAAGTGAGAAGGCTCGCGGCCGCGGCGCTGTGAGTCTCTGCGAAGCGACGAACCCACCACGCGCGTCATTGCGAGCGCAGCGAAGCATCCGGCCGGGCTGGTGGCCGGATTGCTTCGTCGCTTGGGCCCTTACCGGATGGCGAAGAGCCCGGCTGTCGTCTGAGCGATCGCCCCGCTCAGGACGCCAGTGTTTCGTCGACCGCAAGCTCGGCGGCGACGTGCACCATGCCGTCGGCGGCCGAGACGACCTGGTCGATCAGCGCATTGGTCGTGGCCTCGAGCTCGAGCCGGGTCTCGATCCAGCGCCAGAGGCCGCGGATCTCGTCCGCCGACTTGCCGTTCGGCGCGAATTCACTCACTGCCAGGCCCCTGGCGAGCGAGTCCTGGTGGTCGTTGCGCATCACGACCAGCGGGCGCGCGAGCACCTCGGCGAGATCGAGGGCGGCTTCCTCGGCGAGCGTGTTGGCGGCATTGTCGATGCGCTGGCCGCGGATCGGCGTCTGGTTCAGCACGAAGCTGTAGGGCCGCTTCCAGGCGCGCGCGACGCTGAGGGTGGAGACGGTCGCCTCGATGTCGGCGACGCTCGGGCGGGCCGGGATCAGGCAGAGATTGGAATGACGGATCGCGGCGGTGGTGGCGGCGCTGAGGCCGGCCGCGGTGTCGACGATCGCGAGCTGAAGGCCGCTGTCGGCCAGCATCTTCAGGCGCGGCGCGATGTCGGCGGCGTGATAGATCGGCTCGACGACGAGATCGTCATTGTTGCGGCGGCGCTGCCAGTTGGACAGGGTGCCCTGCGGGTCGGTCTCGATCAGGCGGACGGTGAAGCCGGCCTGCTTGGCCGCCAGCGCGAGGCCGATGGCAAGCGTGCTCTTGCCACTGCCGCCCTTTTGGGTGGCCAGTACGATCGTGTGCATTTGAAGATCAATCCTTTGGAGTGCTTGGGTCTCGGGATAACGCCACGCGAACGTGCATCGCTTCTCGATGCTGAGCTCTTCTCGCTCAGGACGTGCCGGCCCGATCCAAAGGGGATCGCGGAGGTCCGAATCAACATTAATGATGATGGCAGAATCGGGAATGCCAGCTAATCCGTACCATTACTGGACCCGTAATCGTGCGTGTGATGTGCTCGCCACCATCAATAAAAAGGGGCAAGCGGCATGAGCGGAAACTGGCGTGAGCGGACGGCAACGACCTTCGACTGCCAGAAAATGCCGGCGGTCGCGAGCCGCGGCATGGTGGTCAGCAACCATCCCTTGGCTTCCAGCGCCGGCGCCGAGATGCTGGCGGCGGCGGCAACGCCATCGACGCCGCGATCGCGACCCTGTTCACGCTGACCGTGGTCGAACCGATGATGGTCGGAATCATCGGCGGCGGCATGGCGCACATACGTCTGGCTGACGGCAGCCACCGCTTCATCGACGGGCAGAGCACCGTGCCGGCGGCGGTGCGCGACACCACTTACACATCGAAGCCGGGCTCCGCGCACGACGTGTTCGACACCGTCGGCAACGAAAATCTCAACGGTCCGAAGGCAGTCGCCACGCCGGGCTCGCTGAAGGCCTGGTGCGAGACGCTGCGCCGGTTCGGCACCATGAGCCTCGCCGACGTCATGCAGCCCGCGATCAAGCACGCCGCACGCGGCTATGCGGCGACGCCCTATTTGCACGAATGCATCAGCGAGAGCGCGGCCGAGATGCGCAAGGACAGGCCGATCGCGGCGATTTATTTGCCTGATGGCGAGCCACTGAAGATCGGCGAGCGCGTGGTGCAGGCCGAATATGCCGAGACGCTGCGGTATATCGCCGATCATGGCGAGACCGCGCTCTATGAGGGGCCGCTCGGCGACATCCTCGCGGACTACATGGAGAAGACCGGCGGCTTTGTCCGCCGCAACGATCTCACCAGCTACAAGACCGTCGAGCGGCAGCCGATCCGCGCCGACTATCGCGGTTGGACTATCTTCGGACCACCGCCGCCCGCGGCTTCCGGCGTGCATATCGCGCAGATGCTGAACATTTTGGAAGGCTACGACGTCGGCGGCCTTGGCTTCGGCACGCCGGAGACCATCCACTATCTCGCCGAAGTCCTGAAGATCGCTTTCGCCGATCGCGCCGCGGCCAGCGGCGATCCTGACTATGTCGGCGTGCCCGTGGAGAAGTTGACCTCGAAAACCTATGCCGAGGAGCGCCGCCGTGCGATTGACCCGTCGCGCGCGCAGGCCTGGGGCGCCGGCGTGTCGCCGCTCGAAGGCGCGCACACCACGCACATGACAGCGGCAGATAGCTTCGGCAATGTGGTCGCGAGCACGCAGACTATCAACAATCTGTTCGGCGCCAAGATCATGATCCCGGGTCTCGGCGCCATCGCCAACAACTACATGAACCTGTTCGATCCGCGTCCGGGCCATGCGTTGTCGCTGGCGCCGGGCAAGCGCGTGACGACCTCGATGTCGCCGGTGATGGCGCTCAACGGCGGCAAGCTGCGCTATGCGCTTGGCCTGCCCGGGGGAAAACGCATCTTCCCGAGCGCGATGCAGGCGCTGGTCAATCTGATCGACCACGGCATGAGCCTGCAGGAAGCCGTCGAGGCGCCACGGGTCTGGACCGAGGGCAACGCGCTCGAAGTCGAGCAGAAAGTGCCGGAAGCCGTGCGCGCGAAACTCGCCAGCCTCGGCCACAAGGTCCAGCCCGTCGCGACGGTTGCCGGCGGCATGAATGCAATCGCCTTCCATGGCGACGGCACCATGATCGGCGCCGCCTGCTGGCGCGCGGACGGCACGCCGGTCGGGATTTCGGGTGGGCTCGCCAAGAGCGGGGTGAGATTCAGACTCGCGTAGTCTCGTGCCCCGGACGCGGTGCAGGGCAAAGCGGTGCGCTGCTGAGCCGGGGCCCAGCATTGCTTGCACGGAATGTAGATGCATGGGTCCCGGCTCAGCGACGCGGCATTTCATGCCGCACCGCGTCCGGGACACGAGAGTTATGTTTGGCGCTCGTCCTACTTCCGCACGCAGATCACGCGCACGATGGCTGCCTTCGCATCTGTCGAGGTGCCGTTCGCCGCGACGCCATTCGCCTTCAGGAAATCGCGGACCGTATCCGCCGAAACCATCACCGCCTGTGACGCCGGCACCGACGTCGCGGGCCCCGCCACCATTGCCGGTTTCAACAGCGCGACACCGGCGAATTTTCCGTCGCTGTCGATGGCCGGGCCGCCGGAGAAGCCGACGGCCGGTGGCGGCGACAGCGCGGAATCGCTTGATGTCACCGGCGCCAGCGCGCCTTTGACGCTCGACACGCCGGCCGCGCCGCCCTGGCTTTGCGGATCGGCAATCCCGATCACATCGACGCTCGTTTTCGCCGTAACGCCGATGAGGCCGAGCGGCTGCAGTCCGCGCGCGCCGTAGATGTGCAGCAGCGCGAGATCGTGCTGCTTGTCCTCGGCGAGGCGGTCGGCCCTGCCATAGCCGGCAATGGTGATCGCGAGACAGCCATCAGTGACGAGGCGGTCGGCCAGAATCGCGCCGTCGTCGCTGACGACGATGCCGGTGCCGTATTCGACGGTCCTGCGCGGCGGCGGGCCGGCCTGCGGCCCTGACGGAAACGCGTTGAACGCGCTCGACATTGCGATCACGACCGGCTCGACCGTGTTCTCGGTCGCCTGGTCGTAGAGGATCGTCATGGTGCGGACTTCATCGCCCTTGAAGGTACCGCGCACGTAGAATTTCTTGAGGCCCTGCAAACCCGACAGCACGAAGAAGTCGGGCTTCACCACGGTGTAGTCGATCTTGCGCCCAGACGGCTCCTTCTCCAGATCGGCGAGTTTCGCCGTGGTCGGGTTCGCTTCCTTGCGCCGGCTGAGCAGCACCTGCACCGTGCCGGTCGGCGAAGTCCATTTCGAGCCGTTGGCGTCGGTCGCCTGCTGCGGCACCAGTTTTGAGGGAATGCCGAGCCGGGCGCCGCTGGTCATCTCCGTCACGATTTTCCAGCCGACGCTGTCTTGCTTGCGCCGCGCGGTCTCGGCGAGCGCGGCGCGTTCCTGCGGATTGAGCACGCCGGTCGGCTTGCCTCCCTTGAGCTTCTGGTATTCCTTGATGGCCTCGACCATGCGCGCGCTGATGTCGCCGGTGATGGCGCCGTTATATTGGCCGACCCAGGCGAGGTCGGACTGGAGCGACAGGCGCTGCGCCTGCGCCATGGCGTCCGCCGTTTCCGACGGCGTCTGCAGGGCGGGCGGCTTGATCGGCACGGTCTGGACCGGCTTCGGCTTGGTGCCGGGGACGGGTGGCGTCGTCATCTGGGCGTTCGCGCCTGCGGCGGTCGCGAACATCAGTGTTGCCGCAAGCATCGATCTCATGACAAATCCAGCCAGCCCATTGCAAATTGACCATTGAACGTGCCGCCATTGAAGCACATCTCGTTGGTCGCGAACAATGTCGCGGTGGTTCAGGCTAACAGCTGAACCACCCATGCCCTCATCCTGAGGAGCGGCCAATCGGCCGCGTCTCGAAGGATGGCCGCGGACGATATCGGGGCCTTCATGGTTCGAGACGCGCGTTCCGCGCTCCTCACCATGAGGGTTGAGAGAACGAAGGACGACGATGCTGAGCCCGGACGAACTCGAACGCTATGCCCGCCATATCGTGCTGCGCGATGTCGGTGGTCCCGGCCAGGCCGCGCTGAAGCGGGCCTCCGTGCTGGTGATCGGTGCCGGCGGGCTCGGCGCGCCGGCCCTGATGTATCTGGCCGCTGCCGGTGTCGGCACGCTCGGCGTGGTCGACGACGACGTGGTGTCGCTGTCCAATCTCCAGCGCCAGGTCATTCACACGACGCCCGACATCGGCCGGCACAAGGTCGAGAGCGCGGCCGAACGGATCGCTGCGCTCAATCCGCATGTCCGCTTCGTCGGCCATGCCACCTGGCTCAATGTCGACAACGCGCTCAGCCTGATCGGCGACTACGATCTCGTGCTCGACGGCTCCGACAACTTCTCGACGCGCTATCTGGTTTCCGACGCCTGCTTCTTCGCGAAGCGACCGCTGATCACCGCGGCGCTCGGCACCTTCGACGGCTCGCTCACCACTATCCGCGCGCATGAGACGAACGAGCAGGGCGACTTCAATCCGACCTATCGCTGTCTGTTTCCGGAGGCGCCGCCGCCCGGCACCGTCCCGGCCTGTGCGGAGGCCGGCGTCATGGGCGCGCTCGCGGGCGTGATGGGCTCGATGATGGCGCTGGAGGCGATCCGCGAGATCGTCGGGTTCGGCGACGGCCTCGTCGGCCGCCTCCTGATGATAGATGCGCGTGCGATGCGCTTCGAGACCTTGCGCTACGGGCGCGATCCCGCCAATCCGCTCAACGGCGATGGGCCTGTCGTCACCGACCTCAGCGCCCATCGCACCTGACTGCCGCCGTTACCTGGTGGCTGGCTTCTCGCTGTCGAGATGCGCCATCTGCTCGGCCGCGTAGCGCGTGCCGGCGGCGACATCGGGCGGAAACGCCTTCGCCAGCGCCGCGAAATGGGCTTGCGTCAGCGTGACCTTCGTTGCACCGAGCGCCTCGGCAAGACGATTGCGGGTGCGGGCGCCGACCAGTGGCACGATCGCTTGACCGTGCTCTTGGCCCTGTGCGGCCACCCAGGCGATTGCGACCTGCGCCGGCGTTGCGCCGATCCCGGCGGCGATGGCGCGGAGCTGCTCCACGAGCGACAGATTGGCATCGAGATTCGATCCCTGGAAGCGCGGCGTCATCAGCCGATAGTCCTTGCCGGTCTTGCCGGAATCTTTGGACCAATGGCCGCTGATCAGGCCGCGCGCCAGCACGCCATAGGCGGTGATGCCGATGCCGAGCTCGCGACAGGTCTTGAGGATGTCGCGTTCGATGCCACGCTCGATCAGCGAATATTCGATCTGGAGATCGGCGATCGGATGTACCGCATGCGCGCGGCGGATGGTGTCGGAGCCGACCTCCGACAGGCCGATATGCCTGATGTAGCCGGCTTTCACGAGATCGGCGAGGCCGCCGATGGTCTCTTCAATGGGAACGTTGGGATCAAGCCGCGCCGGCCGATAAATATCGATGTAGTCCGTGCCCAGGCGCTGCAGCGAATAGGCGAGAAAATTCTTCGTTGCGGCGGGCCGGCAGTCCATGCCGGTGAAGTCGCCGGCAGGACCGCGTAGCGCACCGAACTTGACGCTGATCTGCACCTTCTCGCGTGACACGTCCTTGAGCGCCTCGCGGAGCAGCATTTCATTATGGCCCATGCTGTAGAAATCGCCGGTGTCGAGCAGCGTGATGCCGGCGTCGAGCGCCGCATGGACGGTGGCGATGCTCTCGCCGCGGTCGGATGGACCGTAGGCGTCCGACATGGCCATGCAGCCGAGACCGAGGCTTGAGACGGTCGGGCCGGTTGAACCGAGTTTGCGCTGTTCCATGGTAGCTCTCCTCGAAAGGCGGCAAGCTGTCTGCGCCGCGTGACGGGCTGATATGCGGTCATTCCATTGCGCCGATAAGCTGGACAATCCAGAACGGCTTGTTCATGCTGGCGAACAATGGCCAGCCCTGACCTGCGCGATCTCGATGCCTTCGCAGCGGTCGCCCGCACCCGCAATTTCAGGCGCGCGGCGATTGAAATTCGCGTGTCGGTATCGAGCCTTAGCCAGCGGTTGCGGGATCTGGAGGAGCGCCCCGGCGTCCGCTTGATGAACCGCACCACCCGCAGCGTCGCGCTGACCGAGGCGGGTGAGCTGCTGCTGTCGCGTGTCGCCCCAGCCCTGCGGGACGTCGGAGACGCCCTGGATCAGGTCCGCGGCCTGCGCGAGGTGGCCTCGGGCCGCCTGCGCATCAACGCCCCGCCGCCGGCGGTCGACCTCGTGCTGGCGCCGATGGTCGGGCCGTTCCTTCAGGTGCACCCGCAGGTCGATCTCGACATCGTCTCCGAGAGCGGCTTCGTCGACATTGTCAGCGCGGGCTACGACGCCGGCGTGCGCTATGGCGAGCATCTCGCGCAGGACATGGTGGCGATCCCGCTGAGCGGCCCGCAGAGCTATGTCGTGGTCGCATCTCCGGACTACATCGCGCGCCGCGGCACGCCGAAACATCCGAAGGATCTGCTCGACCATGATTGCATCCGCGCCCGCTACTCGAGCGGTGTCATGCACGACTGGGAATTCGAGAAGGCCGGCCAGATCATGAAGGTCGATCCGCCGGCAAAGCTGATCTCGACCAACATGAACCTTGCCATGCGGGCTGCGCTCGACGGCGCAGGCGTATGGGCAACCCTCGATGGCTATGTCGGCGACGCCCTGAAGTCCGGCGCGCTGGTCAGCTTGCTCCAGGACTGGTGCGAGCCGTTTCCGGGACCGTTCCTGTACTATCCGAGCCGGCGCCAGATGCCGCCGGCGCTGCGCGCGTTCATTGACTTCGTTGCGGGGTGGCGCAGGCGAGGCACGGCGCGACCCTAAACCCTCATGGTGAGGGCGCGGAACGCGCGTCTCGAACCATGCAGGCCCGGATCTCACCTGTGGCGATCGTTCGAGACGCCGCTACGCGGCTCCTCGGGATGAGGGCGCCAGTCAGAGCATGCTCGGCAGCACGCGATCCGGCGGCTTGTGGGCGTCGAGGAAGGTGCGGATGTTGATGATCACCTTCTCGCCCATCTCGACGCGGCCTTCGATCGTGGCCGAGCCCATATGCGGCAGCAGCGTCACCTTGCCGGCCTTGGCGAGCCGCACCAGCTTGGGGTTCACCGCCGGCTCGTGCTCGTAGACGTCGAGCCCGGCGCCGCCGATCTCGCCGCCTTCGATCAGCTTGATCAGCGTGTCCTCGTCGGTGACCTCGCCGCGCGCGGTGTTGACGATGTAGGCGTCCTTGCGGATCAGCTTCAGCCGCCTTGCCGACAGCAGGTGATAGGTCGCCGGCGTGTGCGGACAGTTCACCGAGATGATGTCCATCCGCGCCAGCATCTGGTCGAGGCTTTCCCAATAGGTCGCGCCAAGCTCTTCGGCAATCTTCGGCGCCACGGGACGGCGATTGTGATAGTGGATCTGCAGGCCGAAGGCGCGGGCGCGGCGGGCGACCGCCTGGCCGATGCGGCCCATGCCGATGATGCCGAGCCGCTTGCCGCCGATGCGGTGGCCCAGCATCCAGGTCGGCGACCAGCCCGGCCAGGGTTTTCCTTCCGTCAGGATCGAGGCGCCTTCGATCATTCGGCGCGGCACGGCCAGGATCAACGCCATGGTCATGTCGGCGGTATCTTCGGTCAGAACTTTCGGCGTGTTGGTGACCGTGATGCCGCGGGCATGCGCGGCCTCGACGTCGATATTGTCGACGCCGTTGCCGAAATTCGCGATCAGCTTCAGCTTGCAGTCGGGCTGGTTGACGATGTCGGCGGTGATGTGGTCGGTGACGGTCGGAACCAGCACGTCGGCGGTGCGCGCGGCTTCTGCGATCTGCTCGGCCGACATCGGTGTGTCGTCGAGATTGATCCGCGCGTCGAACAGCTCGCGCATCCTGGTCTCGATCGAGTCCGGCAGCTTGCGCGTCACTACGACGAGCGGCTTTTTCTTCACCGACATGTCCTGCCCTCATGAGGCGTTGCAGGCCGCCTCTGTCGCCAAAGGCCGGCCGTTGAGGCCCCATTAACCCGGTTGTTCGACACTGCCTTTGCCGTGTCGTCCCCGGCGTTTCCTTCAAGCTCTCCCGACATTTCCGGCCGGAAAATCGGGGCAAACTGGTTGTTCAGATGTCCGTCCTTCCTAGCAGAAGGCCGGGCCAAGACAAGAACCACGGGTCAGACTTGGCGGAACCATCCGCGTGGGGGCGGGTCAGGGACGTGCGCGGCCGGGTTTTTGGAATTTTGGGGTGAGGATCCGGCTCGGCGGGATCCTCGACAGGAGACGGGTTGATGGCGTTGGGGCGGTTTTGTTCGGTTATGGCGCTCGTTTGCACCTGGTTGAGCGCCTCGGTCGGCCCCTCGCATTCGGCCAAGGACAGCACCCCCCAGACCGCCAGCGGCCTCCCGGTGCCGCGCTATGTCAGTCTCAAATCGGATCACGTGAACGTCCGCGCCGGCCCGACCAAGGACAATGACGTCGCCTGGGTCTACACCCGCTCGGGCCTGCCGGTCGAAATCACCGCCGAGTTCGAGAACTGGCGCCGGGTGCGCGATTCCGAAGGCGCCGAGGGCTGGGTCTATCACTCGCTGCTGTCAGGCCGCCGCACCGCGGTCGTCACCATGAAGCACAAGGACGACCTTGCGCCGATCTACGACCGTCCCGATCTCGACAGCGCGGTTGCAGCAAAGCTCCAGGCCGGCGTTGTCACCCAGGTCAAGAAGTGCACTGCAAACTGGTGCCGCGTCACCGGCAACGGGTTTGATGGCTGGATCCAGCAGGAGCGCCTCTGGGGCGTCTACTCGGACGAGCAGGTCAACTGACGCCGCAGGCGTCATCCCCGGGCGATGCGCAGCATCGAACCCGGGATCTCGAGATTCCGGGTCTGGTCCTTCGGACCATCCCAGAATGACAGTGTAAATGGCAATGGCCGGGACAAGCCCGACCACGACGACGAAATCAGAAATTTACGACCAATGCTCAGCGCTTCTTGCGCAGGCGCACGACCATGTCGATGCGCGCGATTTCGTAACCCTCCGGCACCTCCGGCATCTTGGACAGCGCCAGATGCGGATCCTCGATATCGACCAGCTCATGGCTGTTCTCGAGGTAATAGTGGTGGTGGGTGGTGACGTTGGTGTCGAAATAGGTCTTGGTGCCGTCGACGCTGACCTGACGCAGCAGGCCGGCATCAGTGAGCTGGTTCAGCGTGTTGTAGACGGTGGCCAGCGAGACTGGGACCTTGGCCAGCGTCGCCTCCTCGTACAGCATTTCAGCCGTGAGGTGGCGTGCGCCCTTGCCGAACAGCAGCCAGCCCAGCGCCATGCGCTGGCGCGTCGGACGGAGCCCGGCGGACTGGAGCATTTCGTTGACGTCGTGCCAGGGGCAACCGGTCAGGGCCGGCTGGCGGCCCGACAACAGGGCCGCGGCATGGACGTCGTCGTCGTGATGGGGCGCGGTATTCTCGTTCATTTCCAGATTTCGGGCACGCGTGAACACTATCACTATGTAATATATGGACAGATAGATGCAGGTGCAAGTTTCTCGCAACTAGAGAGGTTCTAATCAGTTATGGAACCGGGCGAGCGCCGGGTCATTTTACCTTCATGAGATTGCTTTGCCACCCGAAATGCCTGTGTTAGAGAGCGCGCGGTTCCGCTTAGCCGATGATGGCGCAGCCTGGCATTGAGGCCCGGCACGCAGTCCATCCGGGCTCCTGGCAGTCGCGCCTGGGACGGCTGCTGGCGCAGCTTTCGAACGAAGCGGAGCCCATTTTCGCCAAGAACGCCGCTCAATCGGGATTTGAACAGAGGCTTCCGCATGCTGAACAGGCGTAACGGTTACGAATATGAAGATCTGCTGGCATGCGCCCGCGGCGAGATGTTCGGCCCGGGCAATGCCCAGCTGCCGCTGCCGCCGATGCTGATGTTCGACCGCATCACGGACATCAACGACAAGGGCGGCGAGTTCGGCAAGGGCGTGGTGCGCGCCGAGCTCGACGTGAAGCCGGACCTCTGGTTCTTCGGCTGCCACTTCAAGAACGATCCGGTGATGCCCGGCTGCCTCGGCCTCGATGCGCTGTGGCAAATGGTCGGCTTTTATCTCGGCTGGAGCGGCGGTGAAGGTCGCGGCCGCGCGCTCGGCCTTAACGAGCTGAAGTTCAGCGGTCAGGTGCTGCCTGAGGCCCGCAAGGTTGTGTACAACGTCGACATCAAGCGCGTGATGCGTGCAAAGCTCGTGCTCGGTATCGCCGACGGGTGGCTTTCGGTCGATGACCAGATTATCTATCGCGCGAAGGATCTGAAGGTCGGCCTGTTCAAGCAGGGCGTGAGCCTGGGCTGAGCGCATCACACCAAGAAAGACAACGATTAAGGCGAGGCTGTCATGAGGCGGGTTGTGGTCACCGGGATGGGAATTGTCTCGTCTATCGGAAACAACACCCAGGAAGTGCTTGCGAGCCTCCACGAGGCGAAGTCGGGCATTTCGCGGGCTGAGAAATATGCCGAGCTCGGCTTCCGCTCGCAGGTGCAGGGTGCGCCGACGATCGATCCTGCGACGGTGGTCGACCGGCGCGCGATGCGCTTTCTCGGCCAGGGCGCCGCGTGGAATCATATCGCGATGGAGCAGGCGATCCAGGACTCCGGCCTGTCGCCCGAAGACGTCTCCAACATACGCACCGGCATCATCATGGGCTCCGGCGGGCCGTCCGCCCGCACCATCGTCGAAGCCGCCGACATCACCCGCACCAAGGGACCGAAGCGCGTCGGTCCGTTTGCGGTGCCGAAGGCGATGTCGTCCACGGCCTCCGCGACGCTCGCGACCTGGTTCAAGATCAAGGGCGTGAACTATTCGATCTCCTCGGCCTGCGCGACGTCGAACCACTGCGTCGGCAACGCCTATGAGACGATCCAGATCGGCAAGCAGGACGTCATCTTCGCCGGCGGCTGCGAGGAATTGGACTGGTCACTCTCCGTGCTGTTCGATGCCATGGGCGCGATGTCCTCGAAGTACAACGACACACCCGCCACCGCCTCGCGTCCCTATGACGTCAACCGCGACGGCTTCGTGATCGCCGGCGGGGCCGGCGTGCTGGTGCTGGAAGAGCTCGAGCATGCCAAGGCGCGCGGCGCGCGCATCTACGGCGAGATCGTCGGTTACGGCGCAACGTCCGACGGCTATGACATGGTTGCACCCTCCGGCGAAGGCGCCGAGCGCTGCATGCGCATGGCGATGTCGACCGTGAAGACCAAGGTCGACTACATCAATCCGCACGCGACCTCGACGCCGGCCGGCGACCCGCCGGAGATCGACGCGCTGCGCCGGGTGTTCGGAAGTGGCGAGAAGTGCCCGCCGATCTCGGCGACCAAGGCGCTGACCGGCCATTCGCTCGGCGCGACAGGCGTGCAGGAGGCGATCTACTCGCTGCTGATGATGAACAACGGCTTCATCTGCGAGAGCGCGCACATCCAGGAGCTCGATCCCGTGTTCGCCGACATGCCGATCGTGCGCAAGCGCATCGACAACGCCAAGATCGGCACCGTGCTGTCGAACTCCTTCGGCTTCGGCGGCACCAACGCCACGCTGGTGTTCAGCCGGCTGGATGCGTGACGCTGCTGTCGGCGACTGCTGATTATTTCGTCATGGCCGGGCTTGTCCCGCCTGCGCGGCCGAAGCCGCTTCGGCGAGGCGAAGGCCCGGCCATCCACGTCTTCGCCTCAGGCTTGGAAGGGCGTGGATGCCCGGGACATAGGCGAACGAAGCGACGCCGTCCTTTGGACGGCTATCCCCGGACATGATGAAAACTGAAGGTGATTGCGAGATGGAAGGACTGATGAAAGGCAAGCGCGGTCTGATCATGGGCATCGCCAATGATCATTCGATCGCCTGGGGCATGGCGAAGGCGCTGCATGCCCACGGTGCCGAGCTTGCCTTCACCTTCCAGGGCGAGGCCCTCGGCAAACGCGTCAAGCCGCTGGCTGAATCGCTCGGTGTGAAAATGGTGCTGCCTTGCGACGTCGAGGACATCGCCAGCGTCGATGCCACCTTCGACGTGCTCCGCGAAAAATGGGGCCGGCTCGATTTCGTGATCCACGCGATCGGATTTGCCGACAAGAACGAGCTGAAGGGCCGCTACGCCGACACCAGCCGCGAGAATTTTTCGCGCACCATGGTGATCTCCTGCTTCTCGTTCACGGAGGTCGCCAAGCGCGCCGCCGAGCTGATGACGGAAGGCGGCAGCATGATCACGCTGACCTTCGGCGCCTCAATGCGCGCGATGCCGAACTACAATGTGATGGGTGTGGCCAAGGCGGCGCTGGAAGCCTCGGTGCGCTATCTAGCCTCCGATTTCGGACCGCGCGGCATCCGCGTCAACGCGATCTCCGCCGGCCCCATCCGCACGCTCGCCGGCTCCGGCATCGGCGAGGCGCGCGCGATGTTCGCGTTCCAGCAGAAGCATGCGCCGCTCCGCCGCGGCGTCACGCTCGACGAGCTCGGCGGCTCGGCGCTGTATCTGTTGTCGGATCTCTCCGGCGGCGTGACCGGCGAGATCCACTATGTCGATTCCGGCTACAACATCGTGCTGATGCCGAGGCCGGACGATCTGAAGTCGACGGAGTAGGGCGGGCCACTACCCCGCCGCGATCTTCTCTGCGCGCTGGAAGGCCGGCCGCGCCATGCAGCGCGCGAGATAGGCATCGAAGGCGGAGCGCGACGGCACCATCTTGAACCGGCGCACCGCAAAATTCAGGCCCGAGCCAATCGTGATGTCGGCGGCTGAAAATTCCTCGCCGAGAATCCACGGTCCTTTCTCGAGCGCGGCCTCCAGCACGTCGAACACCTGCGTCGCGCTGCCCCAGGCCGCGGTCGAGGTCGGCACCTCGATCTTGGTGAAGATCTGGATGATGGCGGGCTCGATGCAGCCCGGCGAAAAGAACAGCCATTGCAGATAGCGCGCACGGCGCGGATCGGTGACGGCGGGCGCCAGCCTGGTCTCGGGATAGCGGTCCGCGATGTAGGCGCAGATCGCCGCGGCCTCGCCGAGCGCGGCATCGCCGTCGCTGAGTGCCGGCACCTTGCCCATCGGATTGACCTTCAAATAGTCCGGCGCCTTCTGCGCGCCGGTCGAGATGTCGGTCAGCACGCGCTCATAGGGCAGGCCGCTCTCTTCCATCAGCCAGAGCGTCGTGAACGAGCGCGAACGGGGCGACCAATAGAGCTTGATCATGGCGAGGGACCTTTTGTCGGCACGAGGCGAGCCGAGGCGGATTCATGACGCGTCTGCAACGAATCCGCAACGCTCTACGCCGAGGTATAGATCGCCCGGGCTTCGACGACTTCGCCCGGGATCAATGCTCCGGCTCAGTCTTCCTTGAGATAACCGGGCAGGCCCCTGTCGAGCCTGTCGGCGACGAGTGCGCGCGTCCTCTCGCGCAACGCCGCGCTGGCCGAAGCTGCCGCGGGTGGGTCAGGGAACAGCGAGTTGTCGAGCTTGGTGAGCGGATCTTCGGTCAGTCGCATATTTGCGGCGAAGTTAGCACCGAAATTCACAAAGGGGCGCTTGATTTCCTCGTAGCTTCGGCCGTCGATCAGCGTGATCGCAATATTGGCGAAAAGGTGCGAGTGCCGGAGGAGGCTGCCGAGACCCTGATTGTAGGTGCCGATGCCGTTCAGCATCATGTGCGTGTTTGGCAACTCCGCCTTGAACGTGGTTGCGACTAGATAGCGATCGCAATTCGCATTCGCGGTGAAGCTCCGCACAATCACCGGCAGTCGCTCGCCGGGATCCCGGATGAGGATCGTTTTCGGATTATAGAAGGGCTCGAAGACGCCCTTGGGAGAGGCGATCCTGCGCACCGTGGGATCGTTGCTCGTTGCCGCACGCCCCCGTGCAAAGACGAGATCATCGAGGGCCCAGTCGATTGGGACCTCGCTTGCCTCGTTCTCGAAGATCGTGAGGCCAAATTTCTGGACGGAGTAACGGTCTCCGATCACCGAGATCACGCCGACCCGGCAGGGGCCGCTCTCCACCACGACTGGCTGCTTCGCAACAGGTTTGGCCTTCGCCGCCTTCTTGGCTGCTGGTTTTGCCGGCGTTGCGGCCTGAGCGGGAGACGCAGTGGTTGCGGGGGGAGTTTGCGCAGCTGCCGGAGTCAAAAGGGACAGCAGGGCAACGGCAGCGACAGCAATTCGAAACATGGCTTTCGGGAGATCAAAGGCAGGAGGACGGCGGACATGCCACACTAGGTTGGGATTGTGACAACCGCAAGCTGCGTCCGGAGTTCGGTGCCTACCCGATGGGCCGCTTCCACCGATAATACTTCATCACGAACCCGTTCGACGGCTCGATCTCCTCCTTCTCGAACACAAAACCCTCGCGCTCGTACCAGCGCCAGGCCTTTTCGTTCTCGCGGACGCAGCGCAGGAACATTTCATCGGGCATTTGCGTGCGCGTAAAGGCGAGCAATTGCCGTCCGAGCGATTGACCCTGATAGGCAGGCGCGACGAAGAGCATGTCGAGATAGAGTTTTGGCACATGCAGCGCCAGCATCGCGGCCATCGTGCCGTTGTCGTCGGCGACGAACAGGCTCCAGCCGTCCTCGATCTCGCGCCGGATGCGTGCACGCAGGTTTGCCAGCAGAAAGGCGCTCGCTTCGCCGAGTCCGGTCGAGACCCAGCTCTCCATCCAGACGAGGCCGACCTCGTCATATTCGTCGGCGCGGGCCGGGCGAATGATGGGGGCGGGCATCAAGGCTCAGGCCTGGCGGCTGCGCGCGGATGGCCGTGCGCGTACCTTGCCGGCCGACAGGCACACCACTTCGGAGATCTGCAGGAGCTGGCGCGCCAGCGGGCTGGTCTTGCGCCAAACCATGCCGATGGTGCGCGAGGGCTCGGGGTCGCGGAAGCGCGCCAGCGAGACCGAGGCGGATCGCGTCTCCACCGGCACGGCCATCTCCGGAATGAGCGTAACGCCGATGCCGGCGCTGACCATCTGGACCAGGGTCGACAGCGAATTCGCGTCCAGCATCTCGCGCGGCGGCGCCGATTGCATGTTGCAGAAGGAGAGCGCCTGATCGCGGAAGCAGTGCCCTTCCTCGAGCAGCAACAGCCGCATCTCGCGCATCATCTCGCGCGATGGCACCGGCGTGCCTTCGTCCGAGCCCGGCCGCACCAGTAAAAATTTCTCGTCGAACAGCGCGACCTCGGTGAGCGAGGGCTCTGACACCGGCAGCGCCACGATGGCGGTGTCGAGCCGGCCTTCGACCAGCTCCTGGATCAGCCGCGGCGTCATCGTCTCGCGCACGCGGATGTCGAGCTCCGGATGCATGCGCGTCAGATTCTTGGTGATCTTGGGCAGAAGATACGGCGCGATGGTCGGGATCATGCCGATGCGAAGCCGCCCGGCAAAGCGGTCCTGCGAGGCGCGTGCGAAATCGCCGAGTTCGTCCACGGAGCGCAAGATGTCGCGGACGCGCGGCGCCAACTCTTCCCCGAACCGGGTCAGCGCAACCTGCCGGGCGCTGCGCTCCAGCAGCAGACCGCCGAGCGCTTCCTCCAGTTCCTTGATCTGCATCGACAGCGCCGGCTGCGAGATCGAGCTTGCCTCCGCCGCACGGCCGAAATGGCCGTGGCGCGCCAGCGCGTCAAAATACCTGAGCTGGCGCATTGTCACGTTGACCATCAGAAAATCCTATCGCAGCGATCATTAAAGTCAACTTCCCCTGATCGAACACGAAGCTTAGAGTAGTTCTACCTGGTCAAAGGCGCGAGTTCGACGCCACCAGAGGAGGTATTCATGGACGACACTTCGAAGTGCCCGTTTTCGGGCGGAAAACCCACGCGCGTGAACCGCGACTGGTGGCCGACCCAGCTCAGCATCGAGATGCTGCACAAGAATTCCGCGCTGTCCGACCCGATGGACAAGGACTTCGACTATGCGAAGGAATTCAAGTCGCTCGACCTGAATGCGGTCATCAAGGACCTGACCGCCCTGATGACGGAGTCGCAGGAGTGGTGGCCCGCCGACTTCGGCCACTATGGCGGCCTCATGATCCGCATGGCCTGGCATAGCGCGGGCACCTATCGCATCACGGACGGCCGCGGTGGCGCCGGCGCCGGTCAGCAGCGTTTCGCGCCGCTCAACAGCTGGCCCGACAACGCCAACCTCGACAAGGCGCGCCGTCTGCTCTGGCCGATCAAGCAGAAATACGGCCGCAAGATTTCCTGGGCGGACCTGATGGTGCTCGCCGGCAACGTCGCGCTGGAATCGATGGGCTTCAAGACCTTCGGTTTCGCCGGCGGCCGCGCCGACGTCTGGGAGCCGGAGGAGCTGTATTGGGGACCGGAAGGCACCTGGCTGGGCGACGAGCGCTACAGCGGCGAACGCCAGCTCGCCGAGCCGCTCGGCGCGGTGCAGATGGGCCTCATCTACGTCAATCCGGAAGGTCCGAACGGCAAGCCCGATCCGGTCGCCGCGGCAAAGGACATCCGCGAGACCTTCGCCCGCATGGCGATGAACGACGAAGAGACCGTCGCGCTGATCGCCGGCGGCCACACCTTCGGCAAGACGCATGGCGCGGGTGATCCCTCGCTGGTCGGACCGGAGCCGGAAGCGGGCGCGCTGGAAGATCAGGGCCTCGGCTGGAAGAGCAAGCACGCCACGGGCCTGGCGGGTGACGCCATCACCAGTGGTCTCGAAGTGACGTGGACGACGACGCCGACGAAGTGGAGCAACAACTTCTTCGAGAACCTGTTCAAGTACGAATGGGAGCTGACGAAGAGCCCGGGCGGCGCGAACCAATGGACGGCCAAGGGCGCCGAAGCGATCATTCCGGATGCCTTCGACAAGTCGAAGAAGCATCGGCCGACGATGCTGACGACCGACCTCTCGCTGCGCCTCGATCCGGCCTACGAGAAGATATCGCGTCGCTTCCTCGAACATCCGGATCAGTTCGCGGACGCCTTCGCCCGCGCCTGGTTCAAGCTCACCCATCGCGACATGGGCCCGATCCAGCGCTATCTCGGCCCGCTGGTGCCGAAGGAGACGCTGATCTGGCAGGATCCGATTCCGGCCGTGAACCATGAGCTGGTCAGTGAGCAGGACATCGCCGCGCTGAAGACCAAGATCCTGGCTTCGGGTCTCTCGGTCTCCGAGCTGGTGTCGGCCGCCTGGGCGTCGGCCTCGACGTTCCGCGGCTCGGACAAGCGGGGCGGCGCCAACGGCGCGCGCATCCGGCTTGCTCCGCAGAAGGATTGGGAGGTGAACGAGCCGGCTCAGCTCGCGAAGGTCCTCGGCAAGCTCGAAACGATCCAGAAGGACTTCAACGCGTCGTCCGGCGCGAAGAAGGTTTCGCTCGCGGACCTCATCGTCCTCGGCGGTTCTGCCGCGGTCGAGAAGGCCGCGAAGGATGCCGGCGTCGAGGTGAAGGTCGGCTTCACGCCGGGCCGCATGGACGCCTCGCAGGAGCAGACCGACGCCGAGTCCTTCGCGCCGCTGGAGCCGCGGGCCGATGGCTTCCGCAACTTCATCGGCAAGCGGCATCAGTTCATGATGCCCGAGGAGGCGCTGGTCGATCGTGCACAGCTGCTCCGGCTCACCGGTCCTGAGATGACGGTGCTTGTCGGCGGCCTGCGCGTGCTCGGCGCCAATGCCAACGGTTCGAAGCACGGCGTATTCACCGCGAAGGTGGGCACGCTGAGCAACGACTTCTTCGTCAACCTGCTCGACATGAGCGCGCAGTGGACGTCGGCGGCTGACGGCAGCTACGAGGCGCGCGACCGCAAGACCAATGCGGTGAAGTGGACCGGCACGCGCGTCGACCTGATCTTCGGCGCGCATTCGCAGCTCCGCGCCTTTGCCGAGGTCTATGCCACCGCGGACTCGAAGCAGAAGTTCGTGAAGGACTTCGCCAAGGCCTGGACCAAGGTGATGAACCTCGACCGGTACGACATCGCGGCGTGATGGCTTGCACCTCTCCCGCAAGCGGGAGAGGGCGCCGGCCAAAGCGAACACAAACAAAAAGGGCGGCCTTTCGGCCGCCCTTCGTGTTTCTGATGAGAGCGAGGCTTACTCGCCCGCGGCTTCGCGCGGGGCCTTCTCGCCGTCGCCGCCCTTGCCTTCGAGGTCTTCGCCGGTGGTCTGGTCGACCACCTTCATCGAGAGGCGGGTCTTGCCGCGGTCGTCGAAGCCGAGCAGCTTGACCTTGACCTTGTCGCCTTCCTTGACGACGTCCGAGGTCTTCTGCACGCGCGCCGACGCAAGCTGGCTGATGTGGACGAGACCGTCCTTGGAGCCGAAGAAGTTCACGAAGGCGCCGAACTCCATCACCTTGACGACGGTGCCGTCATAGATCTGGCCGACTTCCGGATCGGACGCGATCGACTTGATCCACTTGATCGCGGCCTTCATCGCCTCGCCGTCGCTGGAGGCGACCTTCACGGTTCCGTCGTCCTCGATGTTGACCTTGGCGCCGGTCTTCTCGACGATCTCGCGGATCACCTTGCCGCCGGTACCGATCACTTCACGGATCTTGTCGGTGGCGATCTTGAAGGTCTCGATGCGCGGTGCGTATTCACCGAGCTCGGCGCGGGCGTTGGTGAGCGCCTTGGACATCTCGCCCAGGATGTGGATACGCCCATCCTTGGCCTGGCCGAGCGCGACCTTCATGATCTCCTCGGTGATGCCCTCGATCTTGATGTCCATCTGGAGCGAGGTGATGCCCTGCTCCGTGCCGGCGACCTTGAAGTCCATGTCGCCGAGATGATCCTCGTCACCGAGAATGTCCGAGAGAACCGCGAAGCGCTTGTCTTCGAGGATCAGACCCATCGCGATGCCCGCGGTCGGCCGCTTCAACGGCACGCCGGCATCCATCAGCGCGAGCGAAGCGCCGCAGACCGAAGCCATCGAGGACGAACCGTTCGACTCGGTGATCTCCGACACCACGCGCGTGGTGTAGGGGAATTCATGGTGCGGCGGCAGAACCGGGTGGATCGCGCGCCAGGCCAGCTTGCCGTGGCCGATCTCGCGGCGCTTGGTGCCGCCGAGACGACCGGTCTCACCGACCGAGTAGGGAGGGAAGTTGTAGTGCAGCAGGAACGTCTCTTTATACGTTCCCGACAGCGCGTCGATGTACTGCTCGTCCTCGCCGGTGCCGAGCGTGGTCACGACCAGCGCCTGTGTCTCGCCGCGGGTGAACAGCGCCGAGCCGTGGGCGCGGGGCAGCACGCCGACTTCGGCGATGATGTTGCGCACAGTCTTGGAATCGCGGCCGTCGATGCGCTTGCCGGTGTCGAGGATGTTCCAGCGGACGATCTTGGCTTCGAGCTCCTTGAACACGCCGCCGATGCGCAGCTTGTCGTATTTCGGCTCCTGCCCTTCAGGGAAGTAGTGAGCGATCACTTTTTCCTTGACCTTGCCGACCGCGGCGTAGCGATCCTGCTTGATCGGAATGGCGTAGGCGGCGCGCAACTCCTGCTCGACGAGTCCGAGCATTTCCTTCTCGAGCGCCGAATTGTCGATGACGGTGACTTCGCGCGGCTCCTTGGCGGCCTTCTCGGCGAGCTCGATGATCGCGTTGATGACCGGCTGGAAATGGCGGTGACCGAACATCACGGCGCCGAGCATGATGTCTTCGTTCAGCTCCTTGGCTTCCGATTCCACCATCAGCACGGCGTCGGCGGTGCCGGCGACGACGAGGTCGAGCTGGGTGTCGACCATCTCGTCGAGCGTCGGGTTGAGGATGAACTCGTCATTGGCGAAGCCGACGCGCGCCGCACCGATCGGACCCTTGAAGGGGGCGCCCGACAGGGTCAGTGCAGCCGATGAGGCCACCAGCGCGACGATGTCCGGGTCGTTCTCCATGTCGTGCGAGAGCACGGTGACGATCACCTGGGTCTCATTGCGCCAGCCGTCGACGAACAGCGGACGGATCGGACGGTCGATCAGGCGGGAGACCAGCGTCTCCTTCTCGGTCGGACGGCCCTCGCGCTTGAAATAGCCGCCGGGAATGCGGCCAGCAGCGTAGGTCTTCTCCTGGTAGTCGACGGTCAGCGGCAGGAAGTCGACGCCTTCACGCGGCGACTTCGCTGCGACGACGGTGGCGAGCACCACGGTCTCGCCATAGGTGGCGACGACGGCGCCGTCGGCCTGGCGCGCGATCTTGCCGGTTTCCAGCTTGAGGGGACGTCCACCCCAGTCGATCTCGACTGAATGCTTATTGAACATAGAGGTCTTCTTTCATGGGTTCTCGAAAGAAGGGACGGCCCGAAAAACAAAAACCATGTCAAGATTGCAGGACGCTGATCGGAGCGGGCGATCAGCGTCCTGCGATCCTGCCATGGTTTTCGGATTTCGGATGGCGTCCATCCTTTCGGGTCATACGGGCGCCTTGCCCGTTGCGCCCAGCCGCCGGATTGCTGCTGGACTGTCAGTCGGCACGAATGCGAACACCGAACTGCGGTCTTCGCCCATCATGCCCCGGATACGGACCATCCTTGGCCCGCACCGGACGCGCACGCAGCCTCGATCAAAAACCTTTAAGCAAACGCTTTCGTTCGAAACCACGCGCGAAAACGCGCGCCGTTTGGCGCGCGCAAGAACTCTTAGCGACGAATGTTGTGCTTCTCGAGCAGCGCCTTGTAACGCGCCTCGTCCCTCTTCTTGAGGTAATCGAGCAGCGAGCGGCGGGTCGAAACCAGCTTCAAAAGGCCGCGACGCGAATGGTTGTCCTTCACGTGGGTCTTGAAATGGCTGGTGAGATTGTTGATGCGTTCCGACAGGATCGCGACCTGAACCTCCGGCGAGCCGGTGTCGCCGGCCTTGTTGGCATTCGTCTTGATGACTTCCGCTTTGCGTTCTGCGGCAATCGACATCGTCAATTTCTCTCGTTGCGACCGGAGCTGGCAGTCAGGCCGGTCAGGTTGAACACACGCTTGGGGATGATTTCGCCATTGCCGACTTCAGCAAGCGCCAAAAGGCGGCCTGCCACCGTGACATAGACTGTGCCGCTACAAGTGGGCGCATCCCGTCCGCGCAACAAAACGGCTTGGCCCCGATGGAGCCTTGCCGCATCAGCCCGAGTGACGGCCAGTGCCGGGATGTCGTCCAGCGCGGTCTCAACGGGCATAAGCGCGTCGGCGAGGCTGCCCTCGCCGGACGCGGCTCTATCGCACAAAGCCTCCAACTGATCCAGTGGAATCATGTCGTTCTCGTCAAATGGGCCGACCAAGGTCCGCCGCAGCGCGCAGATATGGCCGTAAGTGCCGAGAATCCGGCCCATATCGCGGGCCAGCGCCCGGACATAGGTGCCCTTGCCGCACTCGGCCTCGAACACGGACCGGTCGCTATCTGATTGATCTACAAGGGTTAACTGATGAATTTCGACCGGGCGCGGGGCCAGCTCCACGATTTCGCCGTCGCGGGCGAGGTCGTAGGCGCGCTCGCCCTGGACCTTGATCGCGGAGTAGCGCGGCGGGATCTGCTCGATCACCCCGGTGAAGCGGGGCAGCAGGGCCAGGATGGCCTCCCGGGTCGGGCGCTGGTCGGAGGTCGCGGTGACCCGGCCCTCGATATCGTCGGTGTCGCGTTCCTCGCCCCAGCACACGGTAAACTGGTAGCGCTTGCGGCCGTCCATCACGAAGGGAACCGTCTTGGTGGCCTCTCCAAGTGCAATGGGCAGGCCGCCCGAGGCGAGCGGATCGAGCGTGCCGGCATGTCCCGCGCGCTTGGCGTTGAACAGGCGCTTGAGCACGGCAACCGCCTGCGTCGAGGTCATGCCGATCGGCTTGTCGAGCACGACCCAGCCATGGACGTCGCGGCGGTCGCGGCGCGGCTGGTTGCCCTTCTGCTTGCCCGTGCGCGGATCGTTGTTGACGCGGCGCGGCTCCTGATGCGGCTGGGAGTCGCCGCCCAGATCCGCAAAATTATTTTTCTGCACGTCGCGCTGATCGGCCTCTTCGCCGCCGATCGTGCCGTGAGCCGGGTCCATCGTCATCGTTCTTCTTCCCGATCCGAATCCGGATCCTGTTCCAGGTCCTTCTGCACCGCAGGTGTTCGCAAAAGCTTCTCGATCCGTTCCGCTTCGTCGAATCGTTCGTCGACGCGGAAGCGAAGGTCAGGTGCAAATTTCAGGTTAACGCGCCGCGCGACTTCGCCACGCAGGAATTTCTTGTTGCGCTCGAGCGCAGCGATGATGATCTCGGTGTCGCGGCCACCGAGCGGCATCACATACACTGTCGCGAGTTTCAGGTCGGGCGACATCCGTACCTCCGGCACGGTGATGATGTGGCCTTCGAGGTCCGCATCATGCACATTGCCTTGCGCCAGAATCTCGGCCATCGCGTGGCGAACCTGCTCGCCGACGCGCAACTGACGTTGCGAGCCTCCGCCTGGCGCGGAACTTTTCTTCTGATGGTGGCGGGGCATCTCTGAAAATCACCTCGTCATGCCCGCGTTTGGGACACGAACATTGTCATTTGTCTCGTTGAAACGAATGCGGCGCGGATGGCCGGAAAAAATCCGGCCATCGCACTCCCGCAATTTCAGCTCAAAAAAGATCCGGGCGCTTCGGTAAGATTTGGACTTACAGGGAGCGCTGGATCGTCTCCACGCGATAACACTCGATCACGTCACCGGCACGCATGTCGTGGTAGTTCTCGAAGGCCATGCCGCATTCCTGACCGGACTGGACTTCCTTCACTTCGTCCTTGAAGCGCTTCAGCGTCGACAGCTTGCCTTCGTGCACGACGACGTTGTCGCGGATCAGGCGCACATTGGCGCCGCGTTCCACGGTGCCGTCGGTAACGCGGCAGCCGGCGACCTTGCCGACCTTGGAGATGTTGAAGATCTCCAGGATGGCGGCATTGCCCAGCATGGTTTCGCGCAGGGTCGGCGCGAGCAGGCCGCTCATCGCCTTCTTCACGTCGTCCACGAGGTCGTAGATGATGTTGTAGTAGCGGATCTCGATGCCGTTGCGCTTGGCGGCCGCAGCGGCCTCCTTGTTGGCACGAACCGAGAAGCCGATGATCGCGGCGTTGAAGCCTTCCGCGAGCGTCACGTCGGATTCCGAGATGCCGCCGACGCCGGCATGCAGGATGCGCGCGGCGACCTCATCGGTGCCGAGCTTCTCCAGCGAGCCGAGGATCGCTTCCAGCGAGCCCTGCACGTCGGCCTTGATGATCAGCGGGAATTCCTTGCGGCCCGCCGTCTTCAATTGCGACATCATCTGCTCGAGCGAGCCGCGCATGCCGGAGATCGAGGCAGCCGCGTTCTCGCGCTTCTGGTGCGCGCGGTAGCTGGTGACCTGACGGGCGCGGGCTTCGTTCTCGACCACGGCGAGACGATCGCCGGCTTCCGGCGGACCGTTGAAGCCGAGCACCTCGACCGGCACCGAGGGGCCGGCTTCCTGCACCGTCTCGCCCTGATCCGAGATCAGCGCGCGGACGCGGCCCATCTCGGCGCCGGCGACGATGATGTCACCGACACGGAGCGTGCCGCGCTGGACCAGCACGGTCGCGACCGGGCCGCGGCCGCGATCGAGCTTGGCTTCGATCACGGTGCCTTCGGCCGGACGCTCCGAATTGGTCTTCAGGTCGAGGATGTCGGCCTGGAGCGCGATCATCTCGAGCAGCTTGTCGAGATTGGTCTTGTTCTTGGCGGACACTTCGACGTCGACGACTTCGCCGCCGAAGGATTCCACCTGCACCTCGTGCTGGAGCAGCTCGGTGCGCACGCGCTCGGGCTTGGCATCGGGCTTGTCGATCTTGTTGATGGCAACGATGATCGGCACCCGCGCCGCCTTGGCATGGTTGATGGCCTCGATCGTCTGCGGCATCACGCCGTCGTCGGCCGCGACCACCAGCACCACGATGTCGGTCACCTTGGCGCCGCGGGCGCGCATCGCGGTGAACGCGGCGTGGCCGGGAGTGTCGATGAAGGTGATCTTCTTGCCGCTTTCGGGCGACAGCACCTGATAGGCACCGATGTGCTGGGTGATGCCGCCGGCTTCGCCGGAGACGACGTTGGCATGACGGAGCGCATCGAGCAGCGAGGTCTTGCCGTGGTCGACGTGACCCATCACGGTCACCACAGGCGAACGCGTCTCGGTGTCGGTGGAATCGTCAGTGGCGTCGAACAGGCCTTCTTCGACGTCGGACGCGGCAACGCGCTTGACGGTGTGGCCAAGCTCTTCGGCGATGAGCTGCGCAGTGTCGGCGTCGATCACGTCGGTGATCTTGTGAATCGCGCCCTGCTTCATCAGCATGCGGATGATTTCCACCGCGCGCTCGGCCATGCGGTTGGCGAGCTCCTGGATCGTGATCGCTTCCGGAATGACCACCTCACGGATGAGCTTTTCCTTCGGCTCGTTCGCGGCATGGCCCTTCAGGCGCTGGGTGCGGCGGCGGAACGAGGCGATCGAGCGCTCGCGCACGTCGTCGGCGTTGAATGCGGTGACGACCGTCAGGCGGCCGCGCTCTTTCTGCGGGCCGGGCTTGTGGGTGGGCTTTGGGGCTACCACGGGACGCGCGGCGCCGCCGGGACCGCGACGGATCTGGCGTGGACCCTCGTCCTCGTCCGGTCCGGCTGCGACCGCGGGAGCGCGACCCAACGGGCCGCCTCCCGGCCTCGCGGTGGTCGTTCCAGGGCGCGCGGTCGTTGTTCCCGGGCGTGCTGTGGTCGTAGTGGTGCCGGGGCGTGCTGCGGGCGCGCCAGGACGCGGCGCGGGAGCGGCCGAAGCTGTAGCTGCGGGGCGCGCGGCGGAGGGCTGCTCGCCTTCGCCGAAACGCTTCTTGGCCTCGGTCTCGGCCTTGCGCTTGGCCTCGTCCTCGTGACGGTGGCGCTCTTCCTCGGCCTTGCGGCGGGATTCGGCGGCTTCGCGGTCGGCGCGCTCGGCGGCTTCGCGGACAGCGCGGCGCTGGGCCTCTTCCTCGGCCTGGCGGCGCTCTTCGACTTCGCGCACCTTGGCATCGGCCAGCGCGCTGGCGCGGGCGGAACGTTCGTCCTCGGTCAGCGTGCGCAGCACCACGCCGGAGCCGGCGTTGCGCGGCTGGGCGGGCGGCGACGGGCGCGACGGGGCGGGCGCAGCCGGTGCCGGCTTCGCAGCAACCGCGGGAGCCTGGGGCTCGGGGCTGCCGTCGATGCGGCGCTTGCCGCGCTTCTCGACCACGACCTGCTTGCTGCGGCCATGGCTAAAGCTCTGGCGCACGGTGCCCGTTTCGACACGCGGCTTGAGCGTTAGCGTCTTGCTCGGAACGCTCAGCTTCTTGTCGTCAGGGGTCTTGGTATCAACCATTCAGCAGTCCTAATCCTGATCTGTTAGCGTTGTGCGTCGCCGCACAGTCCTATTGGGTCGTCGTTGTCTCTCAGAAATCCTGGCCGGGCTTTTCGGCAGTCTTGTCATCGTCCGCCATCCGGTATCGGACCAGCATCTGGCTACGTGACAGGAATGACTTGCTCGCCGGGCCCGCGAGCAGGGCAGCATGTATCACATTTGACCGGGTCAGTGCCAAATCCAATTCTATCGATTTCAGTGCGGTAACGACGGCAATCTGCGGCTTGGTGCCGCGATTTCCGCCATTTTGGCGTGCCAGCATGTCCAATTTGCGGATTCCGTCCGCGGCCCCGTCGCTGGCGTGGATCAGGACCTCGACCGTGCCTTCCCGAAGGGCGCTCTCGACCTTGCCGAAGCCTGCCACGACCTGGGCCGCCTTGGCAGCAATCCCAAGGGCTTCAGTCACGCTCCGAACCAGAAGCGCCTCGATATCGGCAGGAAACGTCTGGGGGATGCGCAGCTCGCGCTTGAAGGCCTTACTAAAATGGTTACGCCGCGCGGCTTCCGCAACCACCTCGCGCGAGGTGGTAATCCACATGCCGCGCCCGGGCAGCTTGCGCTTGAGATCGGGAACTATCTGCCCTTGCGGCGATACGACGAAGCGGATCAGTTCGTCGATCGGCCGGACCTCGCGACTGACCGCGCACATCCGCATGGTCGCGGACCTTTCGGTCCGCGGGCCATTGTCGAGATCGTGGTCGGTATCTGCGAGCATCCGGGCGACATTCTCCTTTGCCCTTAAGCCGGCTGATCTTCAGCCGCCTCAGCCTCTTCGGCCGGCTTGGCCAAATCAGCCTCGGTGATCCAGCCGGCCTTGACGCGGGCCTGCATGATCATGGCTTCCGCATCGTCGCGGGAGACGTCGAGGCCATCGAGTGCGCCGGCGAACTTGGTCTGCTCGCCGCCTTCCTTGCGCTCGGTCCAGCCGACCAGATCGTCAGTGGCGCAGCCGGCAAGGTCGTCGACGGTCTTGATGTCGTTCTCGCCGAACTTCACCAGCATCTTCGAGGTGACGCCGGGGACGTCCTTGACGGCGTCCTCGACGCCGAGTTCCACGCGCTTCGCCTCGATCTCGGCTTCCTGCTGCTCGAGATATTCGCGGGCGCGGTTCTGGAGCTCCTGCGCGGTTTCCTCGTCGAAGCCCTCGATGCCGGCGAGTTCCTTGAGGTCCACCATCGCGAGTTCCTCGACCGAGGTGAAGCCTTCGGATGCCAGCAGCTGACCGACCACCTCGTCGACGTTGAGCGATTCCATGAAGACGCGGGTGGAGTTCTCGAAGTCGGCCTGGCGCCGCTCCGATTCCTCCTGCTCGGTCAGGATGTCGATGTCCCAGCCGGTGAGCTGCGAGGCCAGGCGCACGTTCTGGCCGCGGCGGCCGATCGCCAGCGAGAGCTGGTTGTTGGTATCGGGGACGACGACCTCGATGCGTTCGCGGTCTTCGTCGATGACGACCTTGGAGACTTCGGCCGGCGCCAGCGCGTTGACCACGAAGGTCGCGATGTCGGGCGACCAGGGAATGATGTCGATCTTCTCGCCCTGCAATTCGTTCACCACCGCCTGCACGCGCGAGCCGCGCATACCGACGCAGGCGCCGACCGGATCGACCGAGGAATCCCGGGAAATCACGCCGATTTTCGCGCGCGAGCCGGGATCGCGGGCCACCGCCTTGATCTCGACGATGCCGTCATAGATCTCAGGCACTTCCTGCGCGAACAGTTTTGCCATGAACTGCGGATGGGTGCGGGAGAGGAAGATCTGCGGGCCGCGGGTCTCGCGGCGCACGTCGAAGATATAGGCGCGGACGCGGTCGCCGTTGCGGAACACTTCGCGCGGCAGCATCTCGTCGCGGCGGATGATGGCTTCACCGCGGCCGAGATCGACGATCACGCTGCCATATTCGACGCGCTTGACGACGCCGTTGACGATGTCGCCGATGCGGTCCTTGAATTCCTGATATTGCCGGTCGCGCTCGGCCTCGCGCACCTTCTGCACGATCACCTGCTTGGCCGACTGCGCGGCGATGCGGCCGTATTCCAGCGGCGGCAGCGTGTCGGCGATGGTGTCGCCGACCTGGGCACCGGGATTGGCGCGCTGTGCGTCCACCAGCGAGATCTGGTTGGAGTGGTTTTCGACCTTCTCGACCACCAGCATGTGGCGCGACAGCCGCAGCTCGCCCTTTTTCGGGTCGATCTCGGCATGAACGTCAGTCTCGCTGCCGTAACGCGCCCGCGCTGCCTTGGCGATGGCGTCCTCCATCGCCGCGATGACGATGCCGCGGTCGATCGATTTCTCGCGCGCAACGGCGTCGGCGATCTGGAGCAATTCAAGTCGATTGGCGCTGACTGCCATGGCTAGTCTCCTTCGTCAGGCTCGATCTCGCCGCGCCGCGCGCGTTCGGCGGCCAAGCGATGTTTCTTTGTATTGGTCGGGGCCGGCTTCTTTGTCGGCTTGGTATTCTTGGTGATCTTCGCACTGATCTCGGCGTGCGGTGCAGCCGGCGGCTCCAGGCCGAGATTGCGGCGCATTTCGCGCGCCTGGGCCTTGCCGCGGCGCATCGAGTCCGCAATCAACTCGTCGGTCAGCACCAGCCGTGCCTCGCCGATATCCTCCATGACCAGGAGAACCTCGGCATCGCCGCCGCCGGCGTTGACGTCGTCGCGGGTCAGCCGGACGCTGTCACCTTCGACGCCCGTGATCTTGCCGCGGAACCGTTTCCGTCCCTCATGGGCGACCGCCATGTCGATCTTGACGAGATGACCCGTGTATCGTTCGAAATCGGAGCGCCGCACCAGCGGACGGTCGATCCCCGGCGAGGAGATTTCCAGCCGATAGGCGCGGTCGATGGGGTCTGCGACATCGAGCACGGGCGACAGCGCCCGCGAGATCGCCTCGCAATCCTCGAGCTGCATCGAGCCGTCCGGCCGCTCGGCCATGATCTGCACGGTACAGCCGGCTTCCCCGGAAATGCGGATCCGCACCAGGCGATAGCCCATGCCCTCGAGCACCGGGCCTGCGACCGCCGACACCCGTGCCGCCACGCCGGGCTCGACCACGAGCCTCGGCTCGGCCAGCAATTCGGCATCGGTGGAACCAGCGGTCGGTTCGGTCATAGCAGGGGTCAAGGCGCTCGTTGGATAAGGCTTGGGTTAAGGCTTGGTTAAGACGTCAACCCGCTTCGGAACTCTCCCGACATCTCGCCGGGCCACATCTTCCGCCAAGCCGCGTTCAGGTAATAAAAAAGAGCGGGTCCTTTCGGGCCCACTCTCATTACGCGGATCGTATGAGAAGATGAATTGGCGCTGATATAGCCCTTTCCGCCCTCCCCGACAAGGCCCATCGCGGGGCGGAGAAGGCTTTTTGCGCCTGGTCCGCGGTCCCTCGGCGCAACGCTTCCTTCACCTCCCAGGCCTAGATTCTCTGATTGTGGGGCGGCTTGGACCAAGGGCGCACCCGCGGCGTGCCCCATACGAGTTTGCGTTTCCATGACCGTTGCCACGTCGCTCATTCCCGGACTGGATGATATCGTCAAACGCGGCGACCCGAGGCGTCGTGGCGAGCTCGCGCGCGCGATCGCCCAATTGTTCTTCCAGGACGCCGAGAAGCTCCGTCCCGATCTCGTCGATCTTTTCGACAATCTGCTGATCGATCTCGTCCCGCATGCCGAGCTTGCCTCGCGCGCCGATCTTGCCGAGCGCTTCTCGCACCTGAACAACGCGCCGCCGCATCTGGTGAATCAGCTCGCGCGCGAAAACGAGATCATGGTGGCCGGCCCCGTGCTGCGCCGTTCGCCGGTGCTCGACGACGCCGCCCTGGTCGAGATTGCGCGGCTGAAGGGCCAGGGGCATCTGCTGGCGCTGACCGAGCGTCCGGCCTTGTCGTCTGTCATCACCGATGTGCTGGTCGAGCGCGGCGATCGCGATGTGGTGCGCCGCGTCGCGGGCAATGCCGGTGCGGTGTTCTCGCCGGACAGCTATTCCGAGCTGATCAAGCGCGCGGCGCAGGACGGCGTGCTGACGCTGAAAATCGGCCAGCGCAATGATCTCTCGGGCGAGCACCTGAAAAGGCTTCTCGACGGCACGCTCGATGTCATCCGCCGGCGCCTTTCCATCGTGGTCAACCCCGCGCGCCAGGTCGAGATCAAACGCGCCATGGAGGCAATCGAGGAGGCCGCGCTGCCACCGGGGCCGCGTCGCGATTTCTCGGCGGCACAGCGCACGGTGCTCGCCCTGCATCGCGAGGGTCATCTCGGCGAGAGCGCGCTGCTCGGTTTTGCCAAGGCACACAAATACGAGGAATCGATCGCCTCGCTCTCGGCGATGGCCGGCATCCGCCTCTCGATCCTCGTCCGCCTGATCGCGGGCGACCGCTACGATCCGATCTTGATTGTGGGGCGCCTGCTCAATCTCGGCTGGCCCACGGTGCGCGCACTCATCCTGCTCTGGTACGGCCCGCATCGCACGCCGGCCGATGCCGATCTTGAGCAGGCTCGCGTGAACTTCACGCGCCTGATGCCGGCGACCGCCGAACGCGTCGTGAAGTTCTGGCGCAACCGGCAGACGATCTAGAGCCTTCGAAACCGCAGATACGCCGTCTTGCGCCCCTCGCGCGTGGCCTTCCGGCCGTAACGCGTCATGGTGTAGCCGGCCCATGGCTGGCGGAAATCGTCGGCGCGTTCCGCAAGCCAGACGAAGTCCTGCGAGCGCGCAAGATGCGACAGCGTCCAGGCGCAGTAATCGTCGATATCGCAGACGAAGCGGAATTCGCCGCCGAGCTTGAGCACGCGCGCCATCGCAGCGATGGTCCGGTCCTGGACGAAGCGTCGCTTCCAATGCCGCCGCTTCGGCCAGGGATCGGGATGGATCAGGTCGATCCGCGACAGCGATGCCGGCGGCAGCCAGGCCAGGAGCTCGGCGGCGTCGCCCGCGAACAGGCGGATGTTGACGATGTTGGCGGCCTCGATCTGCGCGAGAATTTTCGCCATGCCGTTGACATAGGGCTCGCAGCCGATGAAGCCGGTCGTGGCGAAGTTTTGCGCTTCCGCCGCAAGATGCTCACCGCCGCCGAAGCCGATCTCGAGCCGCACATCGTCGGCCGCGGGATCGAAGATCTCGCCGGCATTCGCCGGCGCCTCGCCGTCGATGTCGAGCGCAAGATGCGGCAGCAGATGATCGATCAGCTCGGCCTGGTGCTGCCTGAGCTTGTGGCCCTTGCGGCGCCCGAAGAAGGCGCGCTCGCTGTCATCGCGGTCGGGATCTGATTTGCGCTCGCTCATCGCAGCGTCTGGTACAGGCGATGGAGCAGCCGCGCGCGCGGCTCGAGCGACGAGACGTAGAGCTGCTCATAGTGGGTGTGTGCGCCCTTGCCGTCGACGCCGAGCCCGTCGAGCGTCGCGGTGTGCGCAGCGGTGAAATTGCCGTCCGAACCGCCGCCGGTGTGGGTGTCGACCAGCTCGAAACCGATCTCCGTGGCGAGCGTCTTCGCATGCTCGTACAGCGAGGCGCCGGCATTGCTCTTCTCGTAAGGCGGACGGTTGAGCTCGCCCGTGACCTTGACGGTGACGCCCTCGGTCTTCGATGTCAGTCCGAGGATCCTGCCGACGAATTCGTCCGCGTCCCTTAAGCTCAACACGCGCAGATCGACTTCGGCATGGGCCTCTTCCGGCGTCACGTTGGGACGCGTGCCGCCGCGCACCACGCCGACATTGACGGTGACGCCGCGCTTCAGATCGTTCATCCCTTCCAGCGCCAGAATGACGTTGGCGAGCTCGCGGACGGCGCTGCGGCCGTCTTCGGGCCGCGTGCCGGCATGCGCGGGCACGCCCCTGATGAATACCTTGAAACGTCCGACGCCCTTGCGGCCGGTGACGATTTTGCCGCCGTCGCGCGCGGGCTCCGTCACCAGCACGTATTTGGCCTTGCGCCCCTCCGTCTCGATCAGCGCGCGGGAGGTGGGGCTGCCGATCTCCTCGTCGGAGGTAAATAGATGCGTGATGCCGAGCGGCGAACGATCGCCGGCGGCGCAGAGCGCGCGAAAGGCGTGATGGGCGATGTAGGCGCCGCCTTTCATGTCGTAGATGCCGGGGCCGAACGCGCTGTCGCCTTCGACCTTGAACGGCAGGCGCTCGATGAATCCCATGGGATGAACGGTATCGAGGTGGCTCAGCACCAGAATACCCGGTCCGTCCTGGCCCCAGGACGAGCGCGCGATGAGATGATCGCCGCAGCCATCGACGCCGGCGACACGCTCGAGCGTGACGGGCAGATCGCGATATTGCTCCGCGACCACCGAGATCAGTCTGTTGACTTGTTCAGGCGCTTCCGTCGGCGTCTCGATCTCCACCCAGTGGCGGATACCGTCGAGAATAGTTTGGGAATCGAACCAACTGGAGCTCGCCATGGACGCATCTATGCCTTTGAACCGCATCATTGGAGAGGACACGCATCAAGGCGCGACCGCAAATGAGGACATAAGCCAGATTTGACGCGGTCTCAAATCGGATCGAGATGGCGCCTCAGCGCTTGTCGGGGCCTTCGCGGGCCGCGATCTGCTCGACGAGATCGACGATGGAGCGGCGCATCTTCGAATCGGTGATTCGTGTGAACGCCTTGGTCAAAGCGAGACCCTCCGAGGTCGCCAGAAAGTCCGAGACATAAGACGGCGAAGCGCCTTCTGCGAAGCCGTCCGGCCCCGCCACGCCGCTCGGGCCGCCCTCGAACAGGAACGACACCGGCACCTGGAGAATCTCGGCAATCTGCTGGATACGGCTCGCGCCGACGCGATTCGTGCCCTTCTCGTATTTCTGGACCTGCTGGAAAGTCAGGCCCAAAGCTTCACCGAGCTTTTCCTGGCTCATGCCCAACATGATGCGGCGCATGCGCACGCGGCTGCCGACATATTTGTCAACAGGGTTGGGCGCTTTCGACATTTCCTCAGCCTCCAAACATCACCCTTGGCGCAATCGACGAGGATGCCTCAGGTGCCAGCATCGTCAAAATCAAACCCTGTTATTGGAAAACATTGCGGAGAAATTTAGCAACGCCCACTGTCTTTTGCAGCCGGTGCAGAATGAGGAGGGCGCGTGCAGTCTGTCAACCGTGGTACTACGGTTGTCAAAGGATTCCGGTCGTTGCGGCGGCGAGGGCGTAATCAGGGGTGCCGTTTGGCAACACGTCGGCGGATCGCCAGAATGACGGTCAGGGCAACGAGCATGGCTGCGGGCACGTCGCCCACCCGCGCGTAGACGGTCGGCGGGATTGCGACGGGCAGGTTTGCATCCAAAATGCCTTCGACGCCGAGGCCGAGGCTGGCAATTGTGCGTCCGACCGGATCGATCACAGCGGAGATGCCGGTATTGGCGGAGCGGACCAGCGGCAATCCGAGCTCGATCGCGCGCATCCGCGCCTGCTCCAGATGCTGATAGGGGCCGGTCGAGCTGCCGAACCAGCCGTCATTGGTCAGGTTCACGATCCAGCCGGGACGCTCGTTGTGGCCGGCGATCTCGCCTGGAAAAATCGCCTCGTAGCAGATCAGCGGCAGCGCGGGCGGTGCGCCGGGCACCGGCAGCGCATGCCGCACAGTGCCGGGAATGAAGCCGCCGCGCACGCGCGTGAGCTGCTCGAAGCCGAGCTTTTCCATCAGGCCCTGGTAAGGCAGGAATTCGCCGAACGGCACGAGGTGCAGCTTGTCGTAGACCGAGAGCACGCTGCCGTCGTGGTCGATCACGTAGATCGAATTATAGGCGCGGGTGATTGGCGTGCCGTGCGGCAGATCGGGGGCGCGGACCGAGCCCGTGATCAGCACGGTGCCCTTCGGCACAAGCTCGGCGATTTGCGCCATCGCGTCGGCTTCGCGGGTGAGAAAGAACGGAAAGGCTGATTCAGGCCAGATCAGGATGGTGGCATCGCGCACGCCGGTCGATTGCGGCCCCGAGGCGCGATCCGACAGCGCCAGATATTTCTTCATCACCTGCGCCTTGGCGGCATAGTTGAATTTCGCGTCCTGCTGGAGGTCCGGCTGCATCAGGCGCAGCTTGGCGCCCGCGACCATCGTGGTCGGATGCAGGGACAGGCGGATCGCGCCGAAGCTGCTCATGACAATCAGAAGCGCAATTGCCGCGGCCGGCGCGCGCCACGCGGGTCGGTGATCGTGCGTGCGGTCGATCAGCGCCGCAGGACTCGCGAAGATCGCGATGCTGAGGAACGTCATGCCCCACAGGCCGATCAGCGACGCCGTCTGCGCCAGCGGCAGCGGCTCGGACAGGGCATAGCCGAACGCGTTCCAGGGGAAGCCGGTCAATGCGTGTCCGCGCAGCCATTCGGCGATGGTGAGGCTTGCGGCGAGCGCGAGAATGCGCGTGGCATCCTTGGACCAGAGCAGGCGGGCCAGCGCAAAGCCGATTGCCGTGAAGATCGAGAGATAGGCCGGCAGGCCCAGCACCGCGAAAGGTGTCAGCCAGGCGAACACATCGGCATCGACGAAGAAAGCGTAGCCAATCCAGTAGAGGCCGGGGACGAAATAGCCGAGCCCGAACCAGTAGCCGGTCAGCGCCGCGGCGGGGACGCCGCCATGGCGTCCGGCGCCCGCGCCGTCGATCAGCCAGACCATGACCGGCAAGGTGACGAACAGCACCGGAAAGATGTTGAACGGCGCCAGCGCCAGCACCGACAGCGCGCCGCAGCCCATCGCGATCAGCGCGCGCTTCCATCCCCAGGTGAGGATGATGGCAAGCGCAATCTGTCGAAATCGCTGGAAGGCGCTCACTGCGGGCCGGCCCCGTCGCTCGGCGGCGGGGTGGGCGTATCGCCGGATGGCGGCTGACCGCTCTCCGGCGCGGCCTCGCGGCGACGGCTTTCGCGCTGGGTGCGCGGCGCCGGGCGTTCCTTCCGCGTCGAGATGCGCAGCCGCTTGACGCGGCGCGGGTCGGCGTCGAGCACCTCGATCTCGTAGTTGCCGGGACCCGAGATCACCTCGCCGCGCACCGGCAGGCGGCCGACGAAGCTGACGAGATAGCCGCCGAGCGTCTCGACTTCCTCGCCGGCTTCACCGGTGACGAAATCCTCGCCGATCACCGTGCGGACGTCCTCGAGGCTGGCGCGGGCGTCGGCGATGAAGGCGTTGTCGGGCAGGCGCACGATCGAGGGCGGCTCGTCGCTGTCATGCTCGTCGTCGATCTCGCCGACGATCTGCTCGACGATGTCCTCGAGCGAAACCAGCCCGTCGCTGCCGCCATATTCGTCGACCACCAGCGCCAGATGGATGCGCGTGGCCTGCATCTGCGCGAGCAGGTCGATCGCCCGCATCGACGGCGGCACGTAAAGCAGCTTGCGGATGATGCGGGCATCCTCGAGCGGCAGCGCGAGATCGACCGCGCGCAAGTCCAGCCCGGCCGGCAGCGGCTTCTTGCGTTTGGTCTTGGTGGTTTCGGATACACGCGCGCGCGCGGTCATGAAGGCGAGCAGATCGCGGATGTGGACGATGCCGACGGGATCGTCGAGGGTCTCGTTGTAGACCACGAGGCGCGAATGGCCGGCGCTTTCGAAACGGTCCATCAACTCGCCGAGCGGGATGTCACGCTTCACCGCAATGATGTCGGCGCGATGCACCATCACGTCGGCGATGCGGCGCTCGTGCAGACCGAGGATGTTGCGCAGCATGGTGCGCTCGACGGTCGAGAAGCCGGTGTCGTCGGGCGTCGTGGCGTCGAGCACGACCTTGAGATCGTCGCGCACCGATCCGGCCTTCCAGCCGAACAGCGTGCGGATGGCGCGCAGCAGCCAGCCTTCCGCGGTCGGGCGAGCCACCTCGCGTTGCGTTACCACGGCCGGCAGATTGGCCGGGTTGCGCGGATTGTCGTGGGTTGGCTCGGAATCCGGCATCTCAGTGCGTCCCTGCGCGGTCGGCATAGGGATCGGGGATGCCGAGATGAGCCAGAATTTGCGTCTCCAGCGCTTCCATCTCCTCGGCGTCGTCGTCGTTCTCATGGTCGTAGCCGATCAGGTGCAGGAAGCCGTGCACGGCAAGATGGCTCAAATGGTGGTCGAACGGCTTCTGCTCCTCGTCCGCCTCGCGCCGCATGGTCTCGTAGGCGATCGCGATATCGCCCAGCATGCGCGGTGCATCGCCCGGCTTCCACTCGCCCTCGGGCTGGAGCGCTGGAAACGACAGCACGTTGGTCGGCTTGTCGATGCCGCGCCAGTTGCTGTTCAGGGTGCGGATGCCGGCATCATCGGTCAGCATCACGGCCACTTCGACGTCGGCAACGTCCTCGTCGACACTCTCGGCGGCGGCCGCAACCGCGCGCTGGATCACGGCTTCGGAATCGGGCTCGCGCTGCCAGCAATCGGCGACGACGAGGACCTCGGTCATGGGAAGGTTGGGGTGTGACATTCTCTTTGTTCGGAACGAAGGGGCGCTGTTCCGCGCCCATATGGTCCGGTTGTTGTCTCGTCAGGATTTACCGGCGGCCGGCCGCTGCGGCTGTCCTTCATAGGCAGAGACGATCCGCGCCACGAGCTCGTGGCGGATCACGTCCTCGGCCTTGAAATGAACCTGCGCGATGCCTTCGACGCCGGTCAGCAGGCGCGTCGCCTCGGCAAGGCCCGAGGTCTGGCCGTTCGGCAGGTCGATCTGCGAGGGATCGCCTGTCACGATCATGCGGCTGTTCTCGCCGAGACGGGTCAGGAACATCTTCATCTGCATCGACGTGGTATTCTGTGCCTCGTCCAGGATGATGGCGGCATTGGTCAGCGTACGGCCGCGCATGAAGGCGAGCGGCGCGATCTCGATCTCGCCGGTCTGGAGCGCCCGCTCGACGATGCGCGCATCCATGAGATCATAAAGCGCATCGTAGATTGGGCGCAGATAAGGATCGACCTTTTCGCGGAGGTCGCCGGGCAAAAAGCCGAGCCGCTCGCCGGCTTCCACCGCCGGGCGCGACAGGATGATCTTGTCGACTTCCTTGCGCTCGAACAATTGCGCGGCATGCGCCACCGCGAGCCAGGTCTTGCCGGTGCCGGCGGGGCCGATGCCGAACACCAGCTCGTGGCGCTTCAGCGCGCGGATGTAGGAATCCTGCGCGGCGGTGCGCGCGCGCACCGGGCGCTTGCGCAAATTGATGCTGTCGAAGGTCGATTTGGCCGACTTGGCGTCGAACTCGAACAGCGAGCCCTGCGCGATCACGGCGCGGATCGCCCCTTCGACCTCGCCCTGGTCGAGATCCTGGCCCTTCGCGGCCTGGGCGTAGAGCGTCTCCAGCACGCGGCGTGCGGCATCGCAGCCGTCGCGCGAGCCGCCGATGGTGATGTGGTTGCCCTTGGAATCGACGACGACGCCGAGCCGGCGCTCGATCTGCGCGAGATGCTGGCCGTAGGGGCCGACCAGCGCGGAGGCGGCGCGATTATCGTCGAAGTCGATGACGACCTGGGTTTCGGGCGGAACTTGCATGTCGCGGTCAAATTTGCGGCTGGGAGCGATAGAAGACGAATCCGATGCGCTTTTTGGCAAGGGTTCAGGCTCCACTGGCTTGCGATAAAGCGGGCTCGCGCGTGATGCGCGGCGACACGAGCTCGCCGAGGAAACTATAGCGTTCGAGGCTGTCGATCCGCACCGGAAGGATTTGTCCGATGATGTCGGGCGAAGCCATCACATGTGCCGGCTGGAGGAATGCGGTGCGGCCGACGATCTGGCCGTCCTTCCGGGCGGGACGTTCGAACAGCACGTCGACCGTTGAGCCAATCGCAGCCTTGTTGAAGGCCGATTGCTGGCTGTCGATCAGTTCCTGGAGCCGCTCCAATCGCTGGTCCATCTCGGCGGGGGACACCGTCTCCTGCATGTCCGCGGCCGGCGTTCCCGGCCGGGCGGAGTATTTGAACGAATATGCCGCAGCGTAGCCGATTTGCGTGACAAGCGCGAGGGTGGCGAGAAAATCTTGCTCGCTCTCGCCGGGGAAGCCGACGATAAAATCTGATGAGAAAGCAATGTCTTGGCGTGCGGACCGGAAACGGTCGACGACCCGCCGGTAATCATCGGCGGTATGTTTCCGGTTCATGGCGGCCAGAATCCGGTCCGAGCCCGACTGTACCGGCAGGTGCACGAACGGCATGAGGGCATCGAGATCGCGATGGGCCGCAATCAGACGGTCGTCGACATCGCGGGGATGGCTGGTCGAATAGCGCAGCCGCGCGATGCCGGGAATTGTGGCCAGATGTTCGAGCAGCCTGCCGAGCGGCCAGGCTTTTCCGTCCGGTCCCTCGCCATGATAGGCGTTGACGTTCTGCCCGATCAGCGTGAGCTCGCGCACGCCGTTGTCGGCCAGCCGCTTCACGTCGTCGACGATCTTCGCAACCGGGCGTGAGACTTCCGAGCCCCGCGTGTACGGCACCACACAGAAGGTGCAGAACTTGTCGCAGCCTTCCTGCACCGTGACGAACGCGGAAATGCCGCGTGCGCGGATCGCATCGGGTTTCGGCTGGGCGAGGAAGCCGAACTTGTCCGCGGCCGGAAATTCGGTCTCGATCGCGCGGCCTTCGTTGCCGGCGCGCTTCAGCAGATCAGGCAGATGATGATAGCTCTGGGGTCCGACGACGACATCGACCGCCGGCGCCCGGCGCACGATCTCCTCGCCCTCGGCCTGTGCGACGCAGCCGGCGACCGCAATCTGCATGGCGCGGCCTTCGCGCGCGGCCTTCTCTTTGGCGAGGCGCAGCCGCCCGAGCTCGGAATAAACCTTTTCGGAGGCCTTTTCGCGGATATGGCAGGTGTTGAGGATGACGAGATCGGCATCCTCGGCGCTGGCCGTCTCCACGAATCCTTCCGGAGCCAGGGTGTCCACCATGCGCTGGGCATCGTAGACGTTCATCTGGCAGCCATAAGATTTGATGTGCAGCTTGCGCGGCGGCGTCATGGAACTCAGAACTGTGGTGGAGGACGCCCCTCAGATATAGGTTGGAGCGGCGAAAAGCCAGCAAATGGGGGTCTTTTCGGCCGTCATTCCGGGGCGCGATGCAGTCGCGAACCCGGAATCCAGAGGTTTTGGCTCCAGATTCCGGGTTCGATGCTGGCGCATCGCCCCGGAATGACGCCGAGAGGACGAAATCAGCCCGTCAGGGCGTCCGCCGCGACCTGCCGGACCAGCTCCAGCAGTTGCCGCATATCGTCGAACGTCAATCCGGCGCCGGCGGCCCGCAACCTTTCGGCGTGACCCGGCGGGCAGTGGCTGCCGCCGCAAAAGCCCAGCACGGTCATCCCGGCGGCGCGCGCGCCGGTGACGCCGGGGACGCTGTCTTCGATCACGACGCACCGCTCCGGCGCGGCTTTCATCTGTTCGGCGGCAAACAGGAACAGATCGGGCGCGGGCTTGCCGCGTGCGACCTGGCTCGCCGAAAAGATGTTCGGAGCGAGCAGGTCGTAGAGCCCGGCACATGTCAGGCCGTGATGGATCTTCTCCGGCGAGCCGCTCGATGCGACGCATTTCGGCAGATCGATAGCGGCAATCGCCGCGGCCACGTGGATGATCGGTTGCAGATCGCTGGCGTAGAACTGCAGCGTGGCTGCATTTACTTGGCTCTCCAGATCATCGGGAAGGCTGCGGCCGATTTCCTGTTCGACCATCTGTCGCGCGTCTTTCTCGGAGACGCCGAGAAAGCGGACCAACACCTGCTCCGACGTGATCGGATAGCCGTGCCGGGTCAGCACATCCGCATGCGCGCGGCAGGAGATCACCTCGCTGTCCACGAGCACGCCATCGCAATCGAAGATGATGAGATCTACTGACACCAGATCAGGACGTCGGCTTGTCGTCGTCGAGCGGGACGCAATAGAGCTCGAGCCGGTGGTCGACCAGCTTGTAGCCGAGCTTGCGGGCGATCTCCGCCTGCAGCTTCTCGATCTCCTCGGAGGTGAACTCGATCACCTTGCCGTCGCGCAGATTGATGAGGTGGTCGTGATGGCTGTCGCGCATCGTCTCATAGCGCGCGCGACCCTCGCGGAAATCATGACGCTCGATGATGCCGGCATCCTCGAACAGTTTGACGGTGCGATACACGGTCGAGATCGAGATCTTGTCGTCGACGGCGACGCAGCGCCGGTACAATTCCTCGACGTCGGGGTGATCGACCGATTCCGCCAGCACGCGGGCGATGACGCGGCGCTGCTCGGTCATGCGCATGCCGGTGGCGGCACAGCGCGCCTCGATGCCGGTCGTCTTGGATGCGGAGGAAGGTTTAAGTCCGGTCATAGCGTGTCCGTCTGACGGGGCGCTTTCTGCCATCAATACTACGACAAGTCACGTCGCATCAGAAGTGCGTTCAATTGTTCCCCGTCGGGCTGCTTATAGTAGCGTTCGCGGCGGCCGACCACCATGAATCCGGCTCGATCGTAGAGCCGCCGCGCCGGCTGGTTGTTTTCCTCGACTTCGAGAAATATTGTGCGCACGCCGCGCCCGGCGAGGTGGCCGAGATGCGCCATCAGCAGCGTGCGGGAAAGACCGCGGCCGCGATAGGCCTGGTCGACCGCGATCGAGAGGATTTCCGCTTCGTCCGCGCCGATCCGCGAGACCGCGAATCCGACGGTCTTGCGGCCGAGCCGCAACCGATGCACGAGCGTGTTGCGCTCCCCGACCATGCCCTCGAACTCGCCTTCGCCCCAGCCGCGGGCGAAGGACTCGCCGTGAAGCTGCGCCAGCCGCGCGGCGTCGCGCGCGGATGCAGGCTCGACGGCGGCCGTGCCGCCGCGCCACCATTCCGACAACCATCTCAACATGAGCTTGCGGCGCGTGCGAGCGGCGGCCGTGCGGCCGGCTTTGCGTCGGGCGCCTTCAGATAGAACGGCCGCGCCGGCGTGGTGTCGGGATTGGCCGCGGCGCCGAGCCAGGCGACCCAGCCGATGTCGGGCGCGGGCTGCGCATCGACGGCGACGGGTTGCGGCCCGTCCTTCGGCCAGCGATCGGCCAGGATCTTTGCGGCATTGCCGACCAGATGCGGCGCGCCGAATTGCGAAGCCGCGATCACCTCGTCGATGGACGCGACCCCCGGCCGCACCAGCTGGCTGCCGTCGCCGGCGACGATCTGGAAATAGACGTGATCGTGCCGCGCATCGATCGCCGAAATCACCGGCGCCGTTCCGCTCTGTCCGACGATTGTGGCGGCATAGGCCGACAACGTCGTCAGCCCGACGGCCGGCCGCTTGGCCGCGAGTGCAAGGCCGCGCGCCGCCGAAATGCCGACGCGGAGACCCGTGAAGCTTCCAGGGCCGACGGTCACGGCAATGCGGTCGAGCGAGGTGAAGGCGAGATCGGCCGATTGCATCACGCGCGCGATCATCGGCATCAGCGCTTCGGCGTGGCCGCGCGTCATGAGAAGCTGCTCCTGCGCAAGGAGCTGGCCGGCGTCGGTGTCGAGCACGGCCGCCGCGCACGCCTCCAGCGCGGTATCGATGGCAAGGATCAGCATGGAACGATCATAGCATCATCCCGGTCGTCATGGCCGGGCTTGACCCGGCCATCCACGACTTTGCGCCCCAAGAACGTGGATGCCCGGGCCTTCGCCGCGCCGAAGCGGCTTCGGCCGCGCAGGCGGGACAAGCCCGGGCATGACGGAGTTCAAATTGACGGGTCGAACGTGCGCTCACATCGGCCGGACTTCGACCACGTCGGGCACGAAATGCTTCAGCAAGTTCTGGATGCCGTGCTGAAGCGTCGCGGTCGATGACGGGCAGCCGGCGCAGGAGCCCTTCATGTTGAGGTAGACGATCCCGTCCTTGAAGCCGCGGAAGGTGATGTCGCCGCCGTCATTGGCGACCGCCGGCCGCACCCGGGTTTCGATCAGGTCCTTGATCATGTCGACCGTCTCGGCATCGGCCTCGTCGAAGAACTCGTCCTCGTCGTCGAGATCGGCATCGCTGGTGGCAGCACCGTCGGCGAGCAGCGGCGCGCCGGACATGTAGTGCTCCATGATGGCGCCGAGGATCGCGGGCTTGAGCTGCTGCCATTCACCGTTCGCCTTGGTCACGGTGATGAAATCCGATCCGTAGAACACGCCGGTGACGCCGGGCACATCGAACAGCTTTTCGGCGAGCGGCGAGCGCGCCGCCGATTCGCGGCTCGCAAATTCCATCGGGCCGCCGTCGACCACGACGCGGCCGGGAATGAACTTCAGCGTGGCGGGATTGGGAGTGGCTTCGGTTTGAATGAACATGGTTTTCTCCAGACGTCGCCGGTTCAAGGCCGGCGCGTGCTCCATCCAGTAGCAGATGGCGACGGCGAGCGCACGGTCAAGGGGGTTAGGGCGGTTCTTACCAGCCCATGGAGGGGAGGGTGAGAGCGGGCTACGACAGCGAATCCACGCTTTGGTCGCTGAGTGCGCCGGAAATGATCGTCACCGGTATCGGGAACGTGCCCAGCGCATGCGCCAGCAGGTTGACCAGCGGCCCCGGTCCCTCCGCGCCGGGATTGGCGGCGAGCACCAGCATGGCGATATCGGGGTCCTCGTCGATGACGGCGAGCAGTTGTTCCATCGCCGCGCCTTCGCGGATCACCCGCTCGGGCGTGATGGCGGCAATGCCATTGGCGCGGCCGGCGGCGCGGTCGAGCGCGGCTTCCGCCGCTTCATGTGCTTCGGCGCGCATGATATCGGCGACACCAAGCCATTCCTGGGTCTGCTGTTCGGACTCGATGATGCGCAGCATCACCACGCCGCCGCCGGCGCGGATCGCCCAGCGGCTTGCGTAATAGACCGCGCGATCCCATTCGGCGGTGTCATCGACGATGACGAGGCATTTGGGCTTGTGACCCGGCTCGAAGCAAAGGCGCTTGCTGGTCATGCATGTCCCGGAATGTGCACGGCCGGCATGCTGCCATACTCCCGCAACGTTGGGGAGAGGGGAAGCGGCCGGCGCGCGGCGCAGGCCGTGTTTCGCGAGTGCGGAAATCAGCGCCGGCGGATGAAGCCGACGATGTCCTTCGAGAGATTCATGGTCTCTTCGGCGATGGCGCGAGCCCGGTCGGCGCCGTCGTTCAGGATGGCGTCGATGTGACCGGGGTCGGCGACGAGGCGCTTCATCTCGCCGGCGATCGGCGCGAGCTTCGTCACGCACAGCTCGACCAGCGAATTCTTGAAGCTGGAGAACTGGCCGCCGCCGAATTCGCGCAGCACGTCGGCCTTCGAGCGGCCGGAGAGCGCGGCGAAGATGCCGACGAGATTGTCGGCCTCGGGACGCGCTTCCAGACCCTTCTCTTCGGACGGCAGCGGCTCCGGGTCGGTCTTGGCCTTGCGCACCTTCTGCGCGATGGTGTCGGCGTCGTCGGTGAGATTGATGCGCGAATTGTCCGAGGCATCCGACTTCGACATCTTCTTGGTGCCGTCGCGCAAGCTCATCACGCGCGTCGCCGGTCCCGTGATCAGCGGTTCCGGCAGCGGGAAGAACAGGCCGTCATTGGCGCCCTGCGCGCGAATGGAATCGCCGAAATCGTTGTTGAACTTCTGCGCGATGTCGCGCGAGAGCTCGAGATGCTGCTTCTGGTCCTCGCCGACCGGCACGTGGGTGGCGCGGTACAGCAGAATGTCGGCCGCCATCAGCACCGGATAGTCGAACAGCCCGACGGAGGCGTTCTCGCGGTCCTTGCCGGCCTTCTCCTTGAACTGGGTCATGCGGCCGAGCCAGCCCATGCGCGCGACGCAGTTGAAGATCCAGGCGAGCTCGGCATGGCCCGAGACCTGGCTCTGGTTGAACACGATATGCTTGTTCGGATCGATGCCGCTCGCGATGAACGCCGCGGTCACCTCGCGGGTGTTGCGCGCGAGCTCGACCGGGCCGCCCCAGACGTCCACGCCCTGCGTGATCGCGTGCATGTCGACGACGCAATAGATGCAGTTGTGGGTTTCCTGCATCTTCACGAAGTTGACGATCGCGCCGAGGTAGTTGCCGAGGTGCAGATTGCCCGTCGGCTGGACGCCCGAAAAAACCCGTTCGACGAATGCCATGGTCAGCTTTCCTGGAAGGTATTCGGCCGTCGTTTCCAACAGCGGCGCTGCCTCGTCAAGGACAATTCGATGGTCCCGCGCGGCGGGCCGGCTAGGCAGGGCGCCTCAAGGCGTTGACCGCCTCGCGCCAGGAGGCCGCGCCGAGGATTTGGAGGAGCAGGCCATAGACGGCGATCCCGGCCGCGATCTGCAGGCCCAGCACAATCAAGCGGATGAGGCCATGCGCCTCGGCGGGTACGAGACCCGTCGACAGCCAGAGCAAACCGCCCATGGCGAGCGCGGCCAGCACGATCCGCGGCAGCCGCTCGCGGGCGGCGGCATCGACCGAGAAGCCGAATTCGCTGGTGCCTTTCCGGAGCAGCGAGAGCGCACTGCTCGAGGCGCCGGCTGCGATGCTTGCGGCAATTCCGCTCGCGCCGAAGAAGTGTCCAAGCACGACGGCGAGGACGACCGCGACCACGAATCCTTTGGCCGTCGCCAGCAGCGGCGTCATCGTATCGCTGCGGGCAAAGTAGGCCGGCGACAGCGCCTTGATCAGCACGTGGGCCGGCAGGCCCAGCGCCAGCCACATCAGCGCATGCACCGTCGCCGTGCTGTCATCGGCGCCGAAAGCGCCATGCTCGAACAGCAGCCGCACGATCGGCTCGGCCAGCACGATCAGGCCGAGCGTGGCCGGCAGCGCGAGCCCGGCCGCGAGCTCCAGCGCGCGCGATTCCGCATGCGCCACGGCCTCGCGGTCGCCACCTGTGACGGCGCGCGTGAGCTCCGGCACCAGCACGGTGCCCATGGCGACGCCGACGATCCCGAGCGGCAGCTCGATCAGGCGGTTGGCGAAATAGAGCCACGACACGGCGGACGGCGTCGCGGAGGCAGTGATCGCGCCGGCCACCATGAGCCATTGCGGCCCCGAGCTTGCGATCATGCCGGGAATGGCTTTTGCGAAGAAGCCGCGCATCTCCTTGTCGAAGCTCACGCGCAGCGGCGTGGCGAGACGCGCGCTTCGCTGCGACAGCAGCATCAGCAATTGCAGCAGCCCGGCGACGCCAACGGCCGCCGCCAGCATCCATGCGGCGAAGCTGGCATCGGCATGCCAGACGAGCAGCATCGCGACCGCGGTGATCAGCGCGATGTTGAACAGCAGCGGCGAGAATGCCGTGAGCGCAAACCGCCCTTGCGCGTTCAGCAATCCCATCAGCACCGTCACAGGCCCGGCGAAGGCAAGATAGGGCAGCATCAGCCGCGCGTTCGCGACGGCGAGATCCAGCGTGTTGCTGCCGAGGAAGCCGGGCGCGATGATCGCGATGATCAGCGGCATCGCGAGCGCAATGACGACGGAGATCGCGATCAGGGCCGCGCTGACCGTGCCGAGCACGCGTCCCGCGAAGGCGGACGCGGCCGCCTCGCCATCGCGGTCGCGAGCACGCAGCCAGGCCGGGACCAGCGCCGCATTCAGCGCCCCTTCGCTGAGCAGCCGCCGCACCACGTTGACGAGTTGGAATGCGGCCAAAAATGCGTCCGCAACCGCGCCGGTGCCGAGCAGCGCCGCGATCAGGGAATCGCGGGCGAAGCCCAGCAGCCGCGAGGCCAGTGTTCCCGTCGATACCGTCAGAAAGGAGCGGATCATTGCTTCTTAATAATACCGTTGCTTGCCCGCGGAGGGCCGGTCGTGATAGGCCGCGAGCCGGATTTCTGGCCGACAGGAAGCGGATTTCCGCAGGTATCGCAATCCGCCAAACAGGATCAAGGTGAATGGCTGACGTGAAATATGACGTTCTCGGCATCGGCAACGCGCTGTTCGACGTGCTGGTCAGGACCGACGAGGCTTTTCTGGCCAAGCACGGCATGACCAAGGGCAGCATGTCCCTGATCGACGAGGCGCGGGCGGCCGCCATCTACAAGGACATGGGCCCGGCCACGGAAGTCTCGGGCGGCTCGGCCGCCAACACCATCGTCGGCATCGGCAGCCTGGGGGCGCGCGCGGCCTATGTCGGCAAGGTCAAGGACGACCAGATCGGCAAGCTCTACGTTCACGACATCCGCGCCGCCGGCGTTGCCTTTAACACCCCGGCCGCGACGGACGGCCCCGCCACCGGTTGCTCCTACATCCTGGTCACGGATGACGGCGAGCGCACCATGAACACCTATCTGGGCGCGGCGCAGGACCTGTCGCCTGCCGACATCGACCCGGCCGAGGTCGCGTCTGCCGGCATCGTCTACCTCGAGGGCTATCTCTGGGACCCCAAGAACGCCAAGGACGCCTTCGTCAAGGCGGCGAAGATCGCGCATGACGCCAAGCGCAAGGTGGCGCTGACGCTGTCGGATTCCTTCTGCGTCGATCGCTATCGCGACGAGTTCTTGGGGTTGATGCGCAACGGCACCGTCGACATCGTCTTCGCCAACGAGTCCGAGTTGCATTCGCTCTACATGACCTCGGATTTCGAAACGGCGCTGAAGCAGCTGCGCAACGACGTCAATCTCGGCGTGGTCACCCGCAGCGAGAAGGGCTGCGTGGTGGTCTCGGCCGAAGACGCCGTCGCCGCGCCCGCCTCGCCGATCAAGCAGCTGGTCGACACCACCGGCGCCGGCGACCTTTTCGCCGCCGGCTTCCTGTTCGGCCTGGCGCGCAACCTCGCCTACAAGCAGTGCGGCGAGCTCGGTGCACTCGCCGCCGCCGAAGTGATCCAGCACATCGGCGCGCGTCCGCAAGTGTCGCTGAAGGAACTCGCCCAGCAGCGCGGGCTGACGGCCTAACTCCGCTGTGATCGCCCGGCCTTGACCGGGCGATCAAGTACTCCGAGACGTTAGTGGTTTATCGAGAAGCCGCGGTGCACTGGATTCCCCGCTTTCGCGGGGACTGACAGTCTTGGTGTGGTGAGAGCCGCCCCTCACGCCGCCTTCTGTCCGCTGCCTGCATCGAGGCCGGCATAAACGCCGCGCTCGAAGCCCGCGAACGCCTCCAGACACTTGGCGTCGACGAACGGCAACACCTGCATCAGGATCACGCCGGACACATCGCGCGCCGGATCGATCCAGAAATAGGTGTTGGCGAGACCAGCCCAGGCGAGACTGCCGGCGCTGCGGCCTTCCGCCGTCTTGGCGGTGTTGATCAGGAAGGAGAGCCCCCACTTCTTCACGATGTCGGGAAAGAGATCGACGTCGTTGGTGTACATGGGCGCCACCGTCGTCATCTTGCCAATGGTGAGATCGCCAATGTGGTTCTGGCCCATCAGAGCGACCGTCTCGGGCTTCAGCACCTGGTTGCCGTTGCCGCGGCCCTTGTTCAGGATCATCTGGGTGAACTTGATGTAGTCGCCGGCAGTGCCGTAAAGGCCGCCGCCGCCCATATGGAATTCCGGACTCTGTTCGATCTCGAACGGGATCGGCGCCAGCGATCCATCCTCGCCGCGTGCATGCGTGGCGACCAGCCGCTGGCGCATGTTGTCGGTGATCTTGAAGCCGGTGTCGTTCATGCCCAGCGGCGTGAAGAGATGATCACGCAGGTACGCGTCGAGGCGCTTGCCGCTTACGGCTTCCACCGCCTTGCCGACGAAGTCGATGTTGATGCCATATTCCCAGCGGGTGCCGGGATCAGACATGATTGGCGTCTTCAACGCGACGTTCTGGCAGGAGAAGATGTTCGGGGTTCCAGTCTTCTCCAGATATTGCGCGCAGTCGCCGTTCCATACGTTGTAGGCAAAGCCGGCGGTGTGGGTCATGAGCTGGCGCAGCGTGATCGGTCCCTTCGCAGGCCGCAGTTTTGGTTCGCCGTTGGCGTCAAAGCCTTCGAGCACCTGCGGCGTGGCGAGGTCCGGCAATATCTCGCCGATCGGCGCGTCCAGTGACAGCTTGCCCTGCTCGACCAGCTGCATCGCGCCCGCTGTCGTCACCGCCTTCGTCATCGAGGCGATCCAGAATACGCTGTCCTCAGTCATCGCGTCAGGCTTGGACAGGTCGCGCTTGCCGAACGCGCCGTGATAGATCACGTCGCTGCCGCTGGCGGCAATGGCGACGACGCCGGGAATCTCTTTTGCGTCGCTCTTCTGGCGCAGGATCTCGTCGATCTGGGCTTGGCTTGGCATCCGCGTTTCCTCCGGTTTGATTATTGTTGGAAGCGATCGATTGTCCTCCTGCGCGCTCCGCGCGGCAAGCGCATCTACGTACCTTCGTCGGTCGCGATGTCGTGACTTGACGCTCCGTCACCTACGCAGGACGACAACGGGCTGAACCGCAAAACCGTCACAATCTGCGGTGGATGGCTCGCAACGAGCCGTGACCTTTGGATGGACCTGGGCATTATGTTTCGAAAGTTTCCGAGCACCTGAAACATTTTGTGCGTTGCGGCGTTCAGCACCCGGCCCAATCGACGGCCGTCGTTAAGACTTGAAGCAAATTTTGGCGGCCTTCGATCGGCCGCGAGAGGGGACCTCAGATGATTTCGACCTGGAGCGAATGGAAGCGCTATCCTCGTCCCGGACGGGGCGAGAACCTCGAGGCGCCGATCTCGCCCGGCATCTACGAGGTTCGGATCGCCGGTACCGGCGCGCTGTATTCCTTCGGCGCGGTCGACAATCTGGCGCAGTCGCTGGCGCTGCTTCCGGTCGGCTCAAGGTCCTGGTTCGGCCGCCGCGATGCCTCCGGCGCGCCCGAGCTCGAATACCGGACGTGCGCGACGTCCTCGAAGGCCGACGCCAAGGCGGCCGCCGAGCGCATGATCGGCCGGCGCGAGACCTATATGAGCGGCGCGGCCTGACGCTGCGGCTCCCAATTTCGTCATAGGCAGATGTGCGTTGCGGGACGGTGCATTGCGCGCAGCTTGTCCCTATATTCCGGGCCGATCCGATCGCCCCAATGGATCGCCCCAGGGAGTAAACGCCATGACCCCGACCGCTGCCGCCCGCGCCCCGCAAGCCACGTCCAATCTGCGCGACCGACTGAAGGATCCGTCGCTGCTGAAGGAGGCCTGCTATATCGACGGCGCCTGGGTCGGCACGCCGGTCTTTGCCGTCAACAATCCGGCGACCGGCGTCGAGCTTGCAAAGGTCCCGCAGCTTGGTGCCGACGATACGGTCAAGGCGGTCGAAGCCGCCGAGCGCGCATTCCCGGCCTGGGCCAAGCACACCGCCAAGCAGCGCTCCAACATCTTGCGCAAATGGTTCGAGCTGATCATCGCCAACCGCGAGGATCTCGCGCTGATCCTCACCTCCGAGCAGGGCAAGCCGCTCTCCGAAGCGCTTGGCGAGGTCGACATCGGCGGCGCCTATGTCGAGTTCTTCGCCGAGGAAGCCCGCCGCGTCTATGGCGAGACCATCCCGACCCAGCGGCCCGATGCGCGCCTGCTCGCGATCAAGCAGCCGATCGGGGTCTGCGGCGCGATCACGCCGTGGAATTTCCCGAACTCGATGATCACGCGCAAGGTTTCGCCGGCGCTCGCCGCCGGCTGCACCGTGGTGCTGAAGCCTGCGAATGAAACACCGCTGTCGGCGCTGGCGCTGGCAGCGCTCGCCGAGAAGGCCGGCGTGCCCAAGGGTGTGTTCAACATCGTCACCGGCGATGCGCCGCCGATCGGCAAGGTGCTGTGCGAGCATCCGGCGGTGCGTTTCGTCGGCTTCACCGGCTCGACCGCGGTCGGCAAGATCCTCTACCAGCAGGCCTCCGTCGGCGTGAAGCGGCTCGGCCTCGAGCTCGGCGGCAACGCCCCGTTCGTGGTATTCGACGACGCCGATATTGACGCTGCGGTCGAAGGCGCCGTCGTCTCGAAATACCGCAACATGGGCCAGACCTGCGTCTGCGCCAACCGCCTCTACGCCCAGGACGGGATCTACGACGAGTTCGTGCAGAAACTGTCGAAGAAGGTCGCGACGATGAAGATCGGCGACGGCACCGAGAGCGGCGTCACGCAGGGGCCCCTGATCAATTTGAAAGCGGTCGACAAGGTCGAGCGCCACATCGCGGATGCCGTCAAGCGCGGCGCCAAGGTCGTCACCGGCGGCAAGCGCAGCGAGCTCGGACGCTCGTTCTTCCAGCCGACCGTGCTTGCCGACGTCAAGCCGGACTCGCTGGTGGCGCAGGAGGAAACATTTGGCCCGCTCGCCCCGGTGATCCGCTTCAAGGACGAGGCCGATGTCATCGCGATGTGCAACGCCTCGCCATTTGGTCTGGCGTCGTACTTCTACTCCCGCGACCTCGGCCGCGTCTGGCGCGTCGCCGAGGCGCTGGAATCAGGCATGGTCGGCGTCAACACTGGCCTCATCACCACCGAAGTCGCGCCCTTCGGTGGCGTCAAGGAAAGCGGCCTCGGCCGTGAAGGCTCGCATCACGGCATGGAAGAATATGTCGAGATCAAATATGTGATGATGGCGGGGGTGTAGGCCGCAGTCGCGTCAGCTACCGCCGCAGCACCGCAATCGTCCGGTTCGCGAACGTCAGCCGTTCGGCCATCACCGATACGAAATAGGTCAGCAGCTTGTGGCTGAGCGCTGGATCCTCCGCCTTGATCGCGTCGAACTGGTGGGTGTTGAGCACGTAGAGCACGCTGTCGACTTCGGCCTGGATCGTCGCGCTGCGCGGGGTGTTCGACACCAGGCCCATCTCGCCGATCGTGGTGTAGCGGCCGAGGCTGCGCACACGCGTGGTGCGATCTTCGTCGGCGGGGACCATGATGCCGACGCGGCCGTCGAGGATGAAGTGCATGGAATCGGCGGGGTCGCCGGCCTGCACGATGATCTCGCCGGCATCGACCTCGATGCGGTGGCAGCGGCGGATCAGCGCGTCGGCGTCGTCTTCGCTGTCGAGCATCCCCGTGAACCAGTCGCGCAGGCTGGCTTCTTCCTGCGCCAGCTCCTGATGCTGCGAGATGAGCTCGTTCTCGCACCATTCCAGCGCACGATCGAGCTCGGGGATAATGGCGACGCCCTCGCCGACGAAGTCGCTGGACCGCAGCACCTTCTCGGCCGCAGCCGACAGATGCACCAGGATCAGCTCGACGCCGAGATCGGCCGCGCTGCGTTTGATCTGGGCGAAACTGTAGGCGGCCGACGAATCCACGCCGGTGACGAGCTTGAAATCGAACAGCAGATAGCGGCACTCCGGCCGCTCCTGGAGCAGATGCTTGACGTGCTGGTAGAGCCGGTTGGCCGAGCCGAAGAACAGATAGCTCTGCAGGTTGAGGCCCTGGATCTTGCCGCCATGGGCCAGCAGCACCTGCTGGTCGTCGCGGGAGCGGTCGAGCGAGGAGCGATATTCGGAGCCGTCAAAACTGTATTTGATCGATTCGACCCGCGCCGCGCTGAACGCGAAGGTCGCGCAGCCGATGACGACGCCGATCAGGATACCCGGAACGAAACCCCAGCCGACGATGATGACGATGATGGCAATGAGCGAGAGATATTCGAGCTTCGACAGCCGCTTGCGCGACTCGATGATCCATTTGTGCAGCTGGTCGGCGCCGAGATAAAGCAGGAGGCCGCCGAGCACGAATTTCGGCATGAAGCCGAGCAGTTCCGGTGCGACCGCGAGCAGCAGCAGCGAAATCGCGGCAACCGTGAGGCCGGACAGGCGCCCGCGGCCGCCGCTGGAGAAATTGAGGATTGAGCGGCTGACCGAGACGCAGCCGGCATAGCCGGCCAGTGCGCCGCTCAGGACGTTGGCGACGCCGGTGACGTTCAGCTCGCGCTCCAGATTGGCCTCGCGATGCACGGCAACCTCAATTCCCGTCGTGTTGAACAACGTGCTGGAGGCCGTGACGAAGATGACGGCGACAAGATTGCCGAGCAGGTCCGGTACCGCGGACCAGGGATAGCGGGCCAGATCCTCGGCGTGCCAGGGCAGCATGAACGCCGCCGGCGGCGGGGGCTGGAAGGTCCAGCCCATGGCTCGCGCCTGCTCCGGCGAGGTGCCTGTGATCCAGAACGCCAGATGTGCCGTGAGCATGCCGGCGATCAGGATGACCGGCAATCCGAACGGGCTGCGCGAGCGGTGCCAAGTGAGATACAGCACCAGCGCCATCACGCAAGCGGCCGCCAATTCCGAAAGCGTGACGCCGTTGGTGAGGTGCAGCAGGGTGGCCAGCTGCACGGGATGATCCGTGATCACCCGGATCGCACCCAACACAATCAAGAGGCCGGTGGCGCCCAGGAAGCCGCCGACCACCGGGTAGGGTACGTAGCGGATGGCGCGGCCCATTCGGGTCAGCCCCAATCCGCCCAGCACGATCCCGGTCAGCACGGTCGACAAGCCAAGCGTGAGCAGGACGGGCGGGAGCAGGGGCAAATGAGCCGCTTCGATGCGTTCAACGAGCGAGGCGGCCAGAATGCCCGTGACTGCGGCGGTCGAGCTGTCGGGGCCGGCGACTGCGAAGGGCAGGGAGCTTCCCAGCGCGATGACAGCCGCGAGCACGGCGGAACTGATGAAGGTCGCGGCAATGCCGTAGGACAGAAAAGGCGACAGTGGGCCGGCGAAGATCAGCAGCGCGTAGGATAGCCCGAAGGTGACGGTCAGGACGCTGGCGGCGCTTCCGCCCAATATGTCATTCAGCGCACGCTTGAGGGCCGGATTGAGCCCGGCCGACGGAGTGAAGCCAATTGCGGGATCGGTCACGCCGTGACACTCGCTCATGAAAATTCCTGTTCGAGACGTAGACGACTGCGAGCCTAGCGCAACAGGATTCTTGCAAGTATGAGTTATCCGACAGTTTCGGGTGATGACGGCAGCGATTTAGAGGGCCGGGTCCCTCCACGTCATTGCGAGCGCAGCGAAGCAATCCAGAATCCCGCCGCGCAGACACGCTGGATCGCTTTGCTGCGCTCGCAATGACGGAGTTGGCGGCGATAACCGTGGCTAGATCTTCAGCTCTTTCCCCGTCACGCGCCGGTACGCTTCCAGATACCGCTTGCTGGTCGCATCCACCACGCTGGCCGGCAGTGGCGGCGGCGGAGCGTCACCGTTCCAGCGGCCGGCGCGGCGCTCGACGTCGAGATAGTCGCGCAAGGGCTGCTTGTCGAAGCTCGCCTGCGGCTGGCCGGGCTTGTAGGCATCGACCGCCCAGAAGCGCGAGGAGTCCGGCGTCATGACTTCGTCGATCAGGATGATGCGGCCGTCCTTGTCGCGGCCGAACTCGAATTTGGTGTCGGCGATGATGATGCCCTGCTCGCGCGCCAGCTCCTCGCCGAGCGTATAGACGGCGCGACTCATGCTCTCGAGCGTATAGGCTGTCTCGTCGCCGACGACCTCGCGCATCTTCGCGATGGTGATGTTCTCGTCATGTCCTGTCTCGGCCTTGGTGGCCGGGCTGAAGATCGAAGGCTCCAGCTTCTCGCTCTCGACCAGACCTGGCTTCAGCTTCTCGCCCGCGAGCGTGCCGCTGGCGGCGTATTCCTTCCAGGCCGAGCCCGAGAGATAGCCGCGGATCACGCATTCGATCGGAAAAACGGTGGTGCGCTTGCACAGCATGGCGCGGCCGAGAATCTCGGCGCGATGCGGCGTCAAGGCCGGCACGGCCGCGATGATCTCGTCGGTGTCGGCACTGATCATGTGATGCGGCACCACGCCTTCGAGCTCATTGAACCAGAACGCGCTCACTTGCGTCAGCACCGCGCCCTTCATCGGGATGGTCTCGCCCATCACGACGTCGAAGGCGCTGATGCGGTCGGTGGTGACGAGCAGCAGGCGGTCGTCGTCGACGGCGTAGATGTCGCGCACCTTGCCGCGGCCGATCTTGGGCAGGGGCAGGTCGCTGGAGAGCATGGTGGTCATCGGCAAAACTTTCGCAGGCAGGCCTTCGCGCAGGAAATCCGGCCGCGCCCGATGGCACGGCCGGACACCGGATTAGCCTATTCCGGCAGCGGAATGAACTCATGTTCCTGCGGAACCGCGGCGAAGCGGCCGGTTTTCCAGTCCTGCTTGGCCTGCTCGATCCGCTCCTTGCTGGAGGAGACGAAATTCCACCAGATGTGGCGCGGGCCCTCCAGCGCATCGCCGCCGAGAAACATCATCCGCGTGGCCTTGAGTGCCTTCACGGTGATGCGGTCGCCGGGGCGGAAGATCAGCAGCCGCGGTCCCTCGTAGCGCTCGTTCGCGATCTCGACCTCGCCATCTACGACATAGATCGCACGCTCCTCATGGTCGGGGTCGAGCGGCACGCTCGCGCCCGCAACCGCCGTGACCTCGGTGTAGAACCATGGCGACACCATCGTTACAGGTGAGGTGATGCCGAAGGCCGAGCCCGCGATCACCTTCGCGGTGAAGTCGCGCTCGGAAATCATCGGCAGATCGCCGGCGCCATAATGCTGGAACGACGGCGCGATTTCTTCCGATCCGGCCGGCAGCGCAATCCAGCTTTGCAGGCCCAGCATCTTCTGCCCGGAGGCGCGCTGCACGTCCGGCGTGCGCTCGGAATGCGCGATGCCGCGCCCGGCCGTCATCAGATTCATCGCGCCGGGCTGGATCTCCTGAATGTTGCCCTCGCTGTCGCGATGCATGATCGCACCGTCGAACAGATAGGTGACGGTGGCAAGCCCGATATGCGGATGCGGCCGCACGTCCATGCCCTTGCCGGAGACGAACTGCACCGGGCCGAAATGATCGAAGAAGATGAAGGGCCCGACCATCTGCCGTTTGCGGTGCGGCAGTGCGCGCCGCACCGCGAATCCGTCGCCGAGATCGCGCGTGCGCGGCACGATGACGAGATCGAGCGCATCGCAGGACATGGGATCGCCGAGCACAGGATCGTTCGAGGGCTGCCAGCTCATGGTGGACTCCTTCTTTGTTGCGGCGACCCTAACAGGATTTGATGACCCCGTCGCGGCGCCCCGCCGGCATTGCCGCGATGGTCTATTTGCCGTCATCGTGCGATATCGGCGATACCTAATGTGGAAACAGGGGCGGGCGATGGTTTCTCTGATCAAGCCAGCGCAAACCTGATCGAGGTCGACGATCCCGGGATCGAGACCGCGTCATCCGGCATCATCCATCTTGAAAAGCGCGGCCTGACGAAGGATGTTCGGCTGATGTCAACCGCGCCCGATCGCATTGCCCGATGACGCTTGCCGCAACCGAACTCGTCTTTCGCGCCGCGTCCGTGGCGCTGCTGCTGATGCTCGCGGCGTCCTTGCTCTCGGACTTCCGCAACGTGCCGGCGGCCCGGCTCGGCGCCGCCTTCGCGCTCGGCTCTGCAGCGCATGCGGCGAGCTATTCGGTCGGGGTTTCTTCGCTGGTCATGGGCTGGCACGCACCGCTGATTGCGCTGTCGACCGGCAACATCGTGGTGTTCTGGCTGTTCACGCGCGCGCTGTTCGACGACGAGCTTCGCTTGCGCCCGTGGCATGGATTGATCTGGGCGCTGGTGACCGCCTTCAGCTTCGTCGGGTGCGTCTGGATCGCGCCTGGAGGCAACGTGCGGTTCTCCGTCACTGTGGTCAACCTGATCGTGCTCGGCTTCATCGCGCTCGCGGTGTGGCAGACGATCGCCTCGTGGCCGGCCGACCTGGTCGAGCGCCGCCGCCGCGTTCGCGTCTTCATCGTCTGCGCGGCCGCGCTCTATGGCGGATTGAATGCGCTGCTCCAGATCGTCCTTGCGGGCAGTGACGTCGGCGACATCGCCAACACGATCAATTCCGGTGTGCTCGCCGCAGTCGTCGCGGTCATTGCTTACGCGGTGATGCGCGTGGATGGCGCCGACCTGTTTCCGGGTGCCGCGGAAGCCGCGCCAAGCGAGCCGCTACCCGCCGAAGATGCCGCCGACCAGCGTCTGATCGATGCGCTGCTGCGCCTGATGGCCGACGAGCGGATCTATCGGCAGGAGAACATCACCATCGGCGTCCTGGCGGGCCGGCTCAAAATTCCCGAATACCGCCTGCGCCGGCTGATCAACCAGCGGCTCGGCTATCGCAACTTCAATGTGTTCCTGAACAACCATCGGATCGAGGAAGCCAAGGCCGCGCTCGCCGATCCCGCCCAGGCGGAAGTCCCCGTCATCACCATCGCCATGGACGCGGGCTTCCAGTCGCTCGGTCCGTTCAATCGCGCGTTCAAGGCGGTGACGGGCGTGACGCCGACGGAGTATCGGCGGCTCAAGGTGAATGCGGCCTAGATTATTAGCTCGTTGAAATCACAGCATAATTTCAAATTCGACTAGGCCCGGTCAGTTTCGACGAGGTCGTATTTCAAATCCGGCGAGCACGCTTCGCCCGCATCCGGCTCCTTCTCCGCCACTCGCCCCGAAGCTGGAGAAAGCCCGTGACCCGCCGCCGCAAGATCATCCTCGCTACTACCGCCATCGCCCTTGCCGGCCTCGCCCTCGGCGCGGCGCGGGCTCGCGACGTGCCGAAGGTTGCCACCGGCTTCATCGCCGACACGCTCTGCTCGGAGACGTTCGTCTCCGGCCTCGATCCCGTGCGCAACCTCGCCGAGACCACCGACGCGATGCCGGGCGTGGGTCTTCTGACTTGGGCGATGGATTTTCAGGTCGACCGCGTGCGCAAGGACGTCACGGTGACGCTGTTCGGCATTGGCCGCAGCCATGCCGTCTATCGCGAGGGCCTCGGCTGCACGCTCGAACATGGCGCGGGGATCGCCGACGTCGCGTCGCCGCCGGATGACGAGCAGCCCGCATTGCTCGCCGAGATCGCCGGCCCAGCGATCGTGCCGCCGCAAAGTCCTGAGCTCGCTGCCGCCGTCGACCGCGCCTTCACCGAGCCCGCGCACCCGCCATACCGCCGCACCCGCGCCATCGTCGTCATGAAGGCCGGCCGCATCATTGCCGAGCGCTATGCCGACGGCATCGGACCGGAAACGCCGCTGCTCGGCTTCTCCATGACCAAGTCGGTGATATCAGCGCTGACCGGCATTCTCGTGCGCCAGGGCAAGCTCAAGCTCGCCGGACCCGCGCCGGTTGGCGCTTGGCAGGATCCGGATGATCCGCGTCATGCCATTACCATCGATCATTTGTTACGCCACACTGCCGGCCTTGCCCTTGGAAGCTCGTTGCAGGCCTCGCTCGGCTCGGCGTTCGAGCCGGTCAATCGCATGAAGTTCGTCGAGCGGGACATGGCCGCCTTTGCGGAGAGCGTTCCGCTTGCGACCGTGCCGGGCACCGCTTGGAATTATCACGATGGCAACACGCTCATTCTCTCGCATCTCATTCGCAACGCCGCGGGCGGCAGTCCCGCAGAGGCGCTGCGCTTCGCGCGCCGCGAGCTGTTCGCCCCGCTCGGCATGCGCCATGCCACGCTCCAGCTCGACGGCGCCGGCACGATCGAGGGCTCGAGCGAGATGCTGGCCTCCGCACGCGACTGGGCGCGCTTCGGCCAGCTCTATCTCAATGACGGTATCGCCGGCGGCAAGCGCATCCTGCCGGAGGGCTGGGCGAACTACTCGGCCTCACCAACGCCGAATGCCTGGGTCGGCATCGGCGCCGGCTTCTGGACCAACCGGGGCGACAGCTTTGGCGCAACCTATCGCGTTGAGCACGGCTGGCCGCGCGATGCCTTCTTCGCCAAGGGCACCATCGGGCAGTACATGATCGTGATCCCCTCGGAGCGTCTGGTGATCGTGCGGATGGGCCGCTCGCCGAACTGGCCGGCTGAGGCGGACGGCGTGTTCGATCTGGTGCGCGATGTCGTGGCGACAACGCGCGAGCAGGGGAAGCTGGCGGGAGCGAATTAGGCGGCTACTACCGCCCCAGCTCCGTCGCCTTCGCCACGCGATCAAACCGCTCCAGGGTCATGATTGCGTCGGCGAACTTCTCTGCCCGCGCATTCAGCACCGGGCGGGCCAGCGTCAGAAACTTCTGCTGCATGGCTTGCGCATCAGGGAACGAATTCGGCTCTCCCGAAGGATCCGCATAAAGCCGCTCGTGCACGCCGTCGTCGGTGGTGATGCTGACGCGCGCGCCAAAGGGATGGGTGCGGCCGATCTCAAGCCGGTCGTCCTGCACCACGTCGAACTTGTCGGCGAGCGCGTCGATGGCGGCATCGCCGAGGCGGTTGTAATCGTCCCAGCCGAACGAGCCCTGGTCGAGCGCGAGCGCGCCGGTGAAGAACATCGAGAACTGGCCGCCGACGATCGAGGTCGGATGACGCTTGGTCGCGGCGTCGCCGGTCAGCGTGATGCCGTTCCGATGCAAACCGATCTCGACGCGCTTGACTTGGTCCGGCGTCAGATTGTGCTCGCGCCGCATCGCGATCAGCGCGTCGATCGCGGCATGGGTGTAGCGGCAGCTCGGATACGGTTTTACGCCGATCTTCATGGTCTCATAGGTCTTGCCGAGCTCGGCGACCGCCTTGTCCGGATGCGCATCGTCGGTATAGCCGGCGAGCAGGCCGTGCTTGCCCTCGACCGACTCCGTCGCGCCGACGAAATCGTTGCGCGCCAGCGTCGCGGCGATCACGCCGTTCATGGCGGCGGCGCCGACCTGGTAACGCTTGTTCCAGGCGCCGTTGACCAGGAATTGCAGCGAGCCCGCGGCCTGGCTGCCGGAGACGCCGAAAGCGGCGATGATCTGCTTTTCGCTGAGACCGAACAGCTTGCCGGCCGCCGCCGCCGCGCCATAGGTGCCGGCCGTCGCGGTCGGATGGAAGCCGCGCGCATAATGCGAGGTCGGATCGAGCGCGTTGCCGAGCCGGCAGCAGACTTCATAACCCGCCACGATCGCGGTCAGCACGTCGCGGCCCGACGCGCCGACCATCTCGCCGACGGCGAAGGCGGCCGGCACCACCGGCGCGCTCGGATGCAGCGAGGAATCGGCATGGGTGTCGTCGAAATCGAGGGAGTGGCCGAGCGCGCCGTTGAGCAGCGCCGCCACCGCCGGGGTCCAGGTCTTGCTGTCGCCGAACACGGTGGACCCGCCCCTGGTGTCGAGCGCCAGCGCCTCCAGCATCTTCAGGATCGACGGGGTCGATTCCGCCTCGCTGCGGGCCCGGATGGCGCTGCCGAGGAAGTCCAGCGTCAGCACCTTGGCGCGATCCAGCACCTCCGCCGGAATATCCTGGTATTTCAGGTTGAAGACATAGGCGGCGAGCGTTGCGGTTTCAAAGGCCATCGTGTTTCCTCGTTTTGGCGCGCAAGTTAGGCGGGCTGATTTGGCCTTTCAAGCGGCCTTGCAGCCGCGGGCATCAGCTATGCTTATGGTCGGCCACGAGGATCGGGACATTTGACCATGGCACTCGCAAGACAGCTGTTCGACCGGGTCCGGTCGCGCCGGACGCAGCTGGGGCTCGCGATCCGGGTCACGGTCGCCGCGACAGCGGCCTACGCCATTGCCACCGCGCTGCATCTGCTGCTGCCGCTCTGGGCGGTGCTGACCTCGCTGATCGTGACCCAGCTGAGCGTCGGGCGCTCGCTGAAGGCGACGCGCGACTACGTGCTCGGCACCATCGGCGGCGCCATCTATGGCGGCGCCATCGCGATCCTGATTCCCTATTCCAGTGAGGCCGGGCTATTGGGTTTGCTGGTGCTGTCGGTCGCCCCGCTCGCCTTCATCGCCGCGATCAATCCGAGCCTCAGCGCGGCAACGGTGACGGCCGTGATCGTGCTGCTGGTTCCGACCATGCATCACTCCGATCCCATGACGTCGGCCATCGACCGCGTCAGCGAGGTCGGGGTCGGTGCCGTCACCGGGCTCCTCGTCTCCTTCCTGGTGCTGCCCTCGCGCGCGGTGCGGCAGATCCGCGCCAGCGCGGCAAAACTGCTCGAACTGATCGCGGATGCTTTCGCAGAACTGCTCGCGGGTCTCACGCGCGGCCGCGACAACGACGCACTGCACCGGATCCAGGACGGCATCGGTACCGCGATGGTAGGCATGAATGCGATCGGCGCAGAAGCCGAGCGTGAGCGTGCCGCGCGGCTGTCGAGCGGTCCCGACACCGGCCCGCTGCTGCGCACGATCTTGCGGTTGCGTCATGACGTCGTGATGATCGGCCGCGCCACCGTGGTGCCGCTGCCCGCGGAGGTGCAGATCAGGCTCGCCGCGCCGCTCGCGGAGGTCAGTGCGGCAATCGCACGCTTTCTGAAGTCCGCGGCCGAAGCGCTGCGGGCCGGCGCCGGCGCGCCGCCGATCCATCCCGTGCATGTCGCGCTTCAGCACTACGCGGAGGCCGTTGCCGCCGTCCGCCAGGATGGTCTGATCCGCGGCCATTCCGGCGACACCGCCGAGCGTTTCTTCGCGATTGGCTTCTCGCTGGAGCAGATGCACCAGAATCTCAGCGATCTCGATCGCGTCGTCGGCGAATGGTCGGAGGCCGCAAGCGACAAGCCCGCGCGATTGGCGGATTAGTTAAGCGCCGGCCCCACAATGCGCCCCATCATGTTGCGGACCACGAGCTTGTGGAAGGGCATGCTGACGGCCAGGTAGGTCCGACCGAGCAAATTATGCGTCCGCACCAGCGTGGTCGAGGTCACCTGCCGTCCCGTCCCTTCGTCTGTCACATCGACCACGAGACGAAAATCGAGGTGGGAATCGTCGAAGCCCGCGATCAGCCGCTCCGGCGTCTCGCTGAGCACGGGAAACAGGCCGATCAGGCCGTACGGCGCCGGCGCGCCTTCGCCCGACGTCTTCAATCCGAATGGCGTCACCAGCATGTTGCGCAGCCGCAGCAGCACGTCGATCCAGCGCGGCCCGTGCAGCACCATCCTCGTGCAGGCCTCGCGGGCATTCACCGCTGCCGCGCCGACCTCCACGCGAAACGCATCGATGAACTGGGCGCCCGATAGCAGCGCGCCGGCATCGACATTGGGGGTGACTTCGCGGACGGTCCCGATCATCCCGCCAGTTTGCGCGTCAGCATCCGGAAGCGCAAGATCAGGAGGCCGGCATAGACAAACGTCCCGACCGAGAATCCGACCCAGACGCCGACCGCGCCGAGCCCGGCGTTGAACGCCAGCACCCAAGCGACGGGAAAGGCAACGCCCCAATAGCCGATCGCCGCGAACAGCAATGTCATCCTTGTGTCATTGATGCCGCGCAGCGCGCCGCCCACGATGGTCTGGAGGCCGTCGGCGATGAAGAAGGTCGCGCCGACCACCAGCAGCGTTGCGGTCAGTTCGACCGTGGCGACGCTCTCTGCACCGCTGCCGAAGAACACTCGTCCGAGCTCATAGCGGCCGAGGATGATGGCGACCGTCAGCGCGGAGACCAGCGCGACGCCGAGCAGGGCCGCGACGAGCCCTGCGCGTCTCACCGCGAGCGGATCGCCGCGGCCGAAGGCGTGGCCGACCCGCACCGTCGCGGCCATGCCGATGCCGAGCGGCACCATGAACAACACCGCGGTGATCTGGAGCGCGATTTGATGCGCGGCGATCGCGGCGGTCGAGATCAGCCCCATCAGCAGCGCCGCCGAAGAGAACAGGCCATATTCCAGCAGCAGCGAGAACGAGATCGGAGCGCCGATCGCGATCAGCTCGCGCATCAGGGGCCAGTCGATCCGCCAGAGCCGGGCGAGCGGGCGATAGTCCGCGAATGGCTTTCGCCACGCGACGATGGCGAGCGTGGCGAGGAACGTGCCGAGATTGACCAGCGTGGTCGCAAGCCCGGCGCCGAACAGGCCCAGCTCCGGCAAGCCGAACAGGCCGTGGATCAGCACATAGACCAGTGCGGCGTTGACGGGAATCGCTGCGAGCGTGATCCACAGCGGCGCCTGCGGCCGGTTCACCGCGCTCATCATGCTGCGCAGCGCGATGAAGCCGAGCGCCGGTGCGATACCCCAGGCAAGGCCATTCAGATAGTGCTGCGCGAGCGCGGCCGATTGCGATGCCTGGCCGAGCGCGAGCAGGATGCGCTCGCCATAGAGCGGCGAGGCCATCATCGGCAGCGAGATCAGCAGCGCGGCCCACAGGCCGACGCGCAGGGAGCGCCGGATCAGCTTGACGTCGCCGGCGCCGAATGCCTGTGCAGCCAGCGGCGACACCGCCGACATCAATCCCAGTCCGAGGGTGAAGCTGACAAAATAGACGGTGTGAGCCAGCGCGGCCGCGGCGACCGCATCCTCGCCCAGCCGGCCGATCATCGCCAGATCGGTCGTGATCATCGCGATCTGCCCGAGTTGCGTCAGCATCATCGGCACGGCCAGCCGCAGCGTCTCGACGAACTCTTCGGCGAGATGGTTTTGCGCCACGCCGGCTTGCGGCTGCGAATGACGTTGGACGGTGTCGAGCATGGTGGGCTCATTAACACGGCCGGGCGACGAAAACATGGCTCTCGTGTCCCGGACGCGCGAAGCGCGAGCCGGGACCCAGAAGTTGAGAGCACGGCTTCGGGCCGCATGGGCCCCGGCTCAGCAGCGCATCACTGACGTGCTGCGCTGCGTCCGGGGCACGAGACCATTTTGGGATGGGGAGGCGGAACGCCTCAGCCCTTCCGCTCCGGCACGCGCTTGATCTTGGCACCCAGCGCGTTCAGTCGTTCGTCGATGCGCTCGTAGCCGCGCTCGATCTGGTCGGCGTTGTTGATCGTCGAGGTGCCCTCGGCGCAGACCGCCGCGAGCAGCATCGCCATGCCGGCGCGGATGTCGGGCGAGATCATCGATGCCCCGCGCAGACGGCTGGGGCCGGCGATGATGGCGCGGTGGGGATCGCACAGCACGATACGCGCGCCCATCGCGATCAGCTTGTCGACGAAGAACATCCGCGATTCGAACATCTTCTCGAACATCAGGATCACGCCCTCGCATTGCGTGGCGGTGACGATCGCGATCGACATCAGATCGGCCGGGAAGGCCGGCCAGGGCTGGTCCTCCAGCTTCGGCACGTGGCCGCCGAAATCGTCCTGGATCTTCAGCGTCTGGTTCGAGGGCACGATCAGATCGTCGCCCTCGACGCGGCAGACGATGCCGAGGCGCTCGAACCCCATGCGAATCGACCGCAGATGCTCGACGCCGGCGCGGGTGATGCGAAGCTGCGAGCGCGTCACGGCGGCAAGGCCGATCAGGGAGCCGACCTCGATATGGTCGGGCTGGATCCGGTAGGTGGTGCCGCCGAGCGTCGCCGGCCCATGCACGATCATGGTGTTGGTGCCGATGCCTTCGATCCTGGCGCCGAGCGCGACCAGGAAGTTGGCGAGGTCCTGCACATGCGGCTCGGACGCCGCGTTGCGCAAATAGGTGACGCCGTCGGCGGCGACCGCCGCCACCAGCGCGTTCTCGGTTGCGGTGACGCTGGGCTCATCCAGAAACACGTCGGCGCCGGCAAGCCGTGCGGCGCGGAATTCGAGCCGGTCGGTCGCGGTGACCTTGGCCCCCAGCTGCTCGAGGGCGAGCACATGCGTGTCGAGCCGCCGCCGGCCGATGACGTCGCCGCCGGGCGGCGGCAGCATCACTTCGCCGCAGCGGGCGAGCAGGGGACCGGCGAGCAGGATCGAGGCGCGGATCCGCACGCAGAGCTCAGGGTCGAGATCGGCGGCGCGGACGCTCTTGGCGTGGATATGAAGCGTGTTGCGGGCGGTCCATTCCGCGGACGCGCCGACCGAGCGGATCAGCTCGACCAGCGTCTCGGTGTCGCGGATGCGCGGCACGTTCTCCAGCGTCACGGGGTGTTCGGTGAGCAGGGCGGCGGCGATGATCGGCAGCGCCGAATTCTTGTTGCCGGACGGCTCGATCGAGCCCGAGAGCCGGTGACCGCCCTCGACGATGTACTGGATGGGCGCCACTTGAGTTCTCGCTGTCCTGTTGGGTGGGCGGCTGTTTCGGGCGGAAACTACAGAGATTTGAGCGCGGTAGCAATTGTGCTGGCTGCGGCTGCCGGCCCGAGAAGGCTGCTAATCCCTCATGGTGAGGAGCGCGGAACGCGCGTCTCGAACCGTGCAGGCCCGGCTCTCGCCCGCGGCCATCCTTCGAGACGCCCCCGCTTCGCGGGCTCCTCAGGATGAGGCCTGGTGCTTGTAGCGGGCGGTCAAAACAGCCCGATGATATTCCCCACCACATAGAGGATTGCGATCAGGATCAGGGCGCCAATCATGACGAAGGAGATCTCGATCGCGATGGCGCCGGTGCCGAGGATGGCGGCGACGCCAGCGAGGAGCCGTTCCTCGCGGAAAATCAGCGAGAGGACCGAGAGCAGGATCGCGAGCAGGCCGAGCGAGATCGCTGTGGCTGACGCGGTTTCGCTCCAGCTGCGTCCAGGCGATTTCTCGAGCTTGGGAGCCTGATACTCGACGCCCTTCACACGGGCGATGACGCGGTCCTTGATGCGATGCCCGGTGTCGACGACGACCTGGTCCGCCGGTGGCGGCGGAAACACCATCGGCACGACCCAGTGCGGCAACACAGCCGCCATCAGCGCCAGCACGCCGACAATGCTGCCGATGATGCCAAGCCTGCGGGACGGCACGGCGGAACTGGTCGCTGTTGAGCTGGTCATGGCGTGACATTTCCCGGCCGGAACTGGCCAATGGTTCATGCCTCTTCGTCGCGATGCCGGGTGGGGAGGTTCAGCCGAGCTGTCTCCGCGTCATGGCCGGGCTTGACCCGGCCATCCACGGCTTTGCCGCATGCACAGAAGAACGTAGATGCCCGGGCCTTCGCCTCGCCGAAGCGGCTTCGGTCGCGCAGGCGGGACAAACCCGGCCATGACGACCGCCCAGAGCCAAGCGGCCTCAGATATCGATCGTCGCGCTGAGCGAATGCTCCTGGATGAAGTCGCGGCGCGGCTCGACCACGTCGCCCATCAGCTTGGTGAAGATGTCGTCGGCCTCGTCGACCTCCTTGACCTTCACCTGAAGCAGTGACCGCGCATTGGTGTCCAGCGTCGTCTCCCAGAGCTGCTCCGGGTTCATCTCGCCCAGCCCTTTGTAGCGCTGCAGCGTGACGCCCTTGCGGCCGGCGTCGGTGACGGCCTCGAACAGATCGACCGGCCCGTAGACCATGTGCTCGATGTCCTTGCGGCGCAGCTTGCCGGGGCGGGCGTAGACGTCCTGGAGCTTCACCGTATATTCGTCGAGCTTGCGGGCTTCGACTGAGCCTAAGAAGGCGTCGTCGATGATCGCGGCTTCCTTGACGCCGCGGACCGTACGCTCGAACTGGAATCCCTGCCCTTCCAAATATTGACCGATCCAGCCGCGCTCGACCTCGTCGGCGAGAGTGTCGAGACGTGCAGCGATGTATTGCGCGGCTGCTGCGGCCTTCTCCGGATCGCCGTAGATCGCCTTGTTGAGCACGCCGGTGATGGCGGCCTGCTCGATCACCTTGCGATTGTAGCGGGTGTGCAGGCTGCGCAGGATGCCGCGGACGGCGCGGGCGTCGTCGACCAGCGAGCGCAGGTCGCGGCCGGTGCGATCGCCGCCGTTGCCGGGGATGTAGACGCAGTCGTCGAGCCCGGTATCGATCAGATAATCTTCCAGCGCCCGTTCGTCCTTCAGGTACTGCTCGGACTTGCCGCGATTGACCTTATAGAGCGGCGGCTGGGCGATATAGAGATAGCCGCCGTCGATGATGGCGGGCATCTGCCGGTAGAAGAAGGTGAGCAGCAGCGTGCGGATATGGGCGCCGTCGACGTCGGCGTCCGTCATCACGATGATCTTGTGATAGCGCAGCTTCTCGATCGAGAACTCGTCGCTGATGCCGGTGCCCAGCGCAGTGATCAGCGTGCCGATCTGCTCGCTGTGCAGCATCTTGTCCGGGCGGACGCGCTCGACGTTGAGGATCTTGCCGCGCAGTGGCAGCACCGCCTGGAATTCGCGGTTGCGGCCCTGCTTGGCACTGCCGCCGGCCGAGTCACCCTCGACGATGAAGAGTTCGGACTTGGCCGGATCCTTTTCCTGGCAGTCGGCGAGCTTGCCGGGCAGCGAGGAGACCGAGAGCGGGCTCTTGCGGGTCAGCTCGCGCGCCTTTCGCGCAGCTTCACGCGCGGCGGCAGCCTGGATCACCTTGCCGACGATCATCTTGGCTTCGCTCGGATGCTCCTCGAACCAGGCCTGAAGCGCCTCGTTGAGGACGTTCTCGACCACGGGGCGCACTTCCGAGGACACCAGCTTGTCCTTGGTCTGCGACGAGAATTTTGGATCCGGCACCTTCACCGACAGCACGGCGGTGAGGCCTTCGCGGCAGTCGTCGCCGGTCAGCGCGATTTTTTCCTTCTTCGCATTGGCCTCGGCATAGCCGTTGACCTGGCGCGTCAGCGCGCCGCGGAAGCCGGCAAGATGGGTGCCGCCGTCACGCTGCGGGATGTTGTTGGTGAAGCACAGCACGTTCTCGTGGTAGCTGTCGTTCCACCACAATGCGGCCTCGACGCCGATGCCGTTAGCTTCCGCGCGCACCATGATCGGCGCCGGCACGATCGCCTTCTTGTTGCGGTCGAGATATTTGACGAACTCCTCGACGCCGCCGGAATAGTACATCTCCTCGCGCTTCTCGACCGCGTGGCGCATGTCGGAGAGCGCGATGTTGACGCCGGAATTGAGGAAGGCGAGCTCGCGCAGCCGGTGCTCCAGCGTGGCGAAATCATACTCGATGTTCTTGAAGGTTTCGGTCGAGGCCTGGAACGTCACCTCGGTGCCGCGCTTGCCGGGCGCGTCGCCGACCACCTTGAGCGGTGCCACCGCATCGCCATGGGCGAATTCGATGTAGTGCTCCTTGTTGTCGCGCCAGATCCGCAAGCCGAGCTTGCTGGACAGCGCGTTCACCACGGAGACGCCGACGCCGTGCAGGCCGCCGGAAACCTTGTAGGAATTCTGGTCGAACTTTCCGCCGGCGTGCAGCTGGGTCATGATGACCTCGGCCGCCGAGATGCCTTCGCCCTTGTGGATGTCGACCGGAATGCCGCGGCCGTCGTCGCGCACGGTAACGGAATTGTCGGCGTTGAGGATCACGTCGACGCGCGTGGCGTGGCCCGCCAGCGCCTCGTCGATGGCGTTGTCGACGACCTCGTAGACCATGTGGTGCAGGCCCGAGCCGTCGTCGGTGTCGCCGATATACATGCCCGGGCGCTTGCGGACGGCGTCGAGACCCTTGAGCACGCGGATCGATTCCGCCCCGTAATCGCTTGGATTTGAGGGCTCGTTTTCGGCAGGCGTCTGCCGAGCAGGTTCTGTCATGAGAGGCCTTCGAGATGTCGCCCGAATCAGCCGCGCAAAAGGCGCTGATTTGCAGGCTATTTGTGCCATGAAAGACCGCTTGCGCCTAGCGCAAAGTATCCTCCGGCAACCCTTTGATCAGATAGGACTTTTGGGCCGGTTTTCAAGGCTGTTGAAGGCCGATTTCAGGGGGTGCGAAAAGCGCGATTCGAAAGGCTGTTCTGGGGCTCGCAAGGGCGTGGTTTTTGCGGGTCGGAAGGCTGGTTCCGAAGTGCCCTCTCCCACAATCAAACGGGAGAGGGAGCGCACCTGTTGTCTCGCGGCTCAATACATCTGGAGCGGCAGCACGTCGCCGCTCGGCCCTACCAGAAGGCCCCAGGCATCGCCGGCGGCAACCGTCAGGGTTTCGGTGCGAGCGGGACGCCCGGGCAGGCGCAGCGCGTATTGGTACTTGCCCGGCGGCAGGTCGAGCATCGGGCCTTTCGGCGATTGCGGGCCGCCGGCACCGACGGCGATCTTCACGGTCTGATTGTTGATCGTCAGCGACGCCTCCTTCGCCCCCATATTGCCGAGCACGAGCCTTGCCTGGCCCGCCCTAGGCATGATGTCGGCCTTGATTGCGGCCTGCGGATTCCGTTGCACCAAGCTGACCGTTGTCTCCCCCCTGGCGCGGCCGAGCTTCAGCATGGCCGGTCCGTCCGGCGAGGTGAACGTGAGCTCTGCACGCTCGGTCGTCACCATCGCGCCGTCGGCCTTTTCCTGCCAGCCCCGCCTGGTCAGCTCCGCGCGATAGAACGCGAGAACATCCGGGAGATCTGCGGGGATGCTGGCTTCGAGCTCGGTGCGGAACGACTGGTTGCTGCCGGGAAATTTGGTCGAGCTGACGCCGCTCGAACTGTGTTGCGTCGGCACCGGCAGGGTGGCATCGGGATCGGGCTTGAGCGGCTCGGACGCCTTGGCCTGCACAGTTTTTGCTTCCGACGATTTGGTCTCGACCGGCTTCGCTGCGGCGACGACCAGACCGGAGCCGTTGGCGCTGACATTCACCTTCGGGCCCATCTGCATCACGGTCATCGAGATCGACTTGCCGCTCTTGGAGAACGACATCACCGCCATGTTGGGCTGGTTGATGACGGAGGGCTGCTCCTTCCAGCCCGCGTTCTTCAGCGATGCGCGGTAGAAGGCGCCGATGGCCTTGACGCTCGAGGTGGAGGAGAATTCGAGCCGGCCGTCGCCGCCTTCGAACGTCACGCCCTCGGCGGTCTCGGGCAGCGGCACCGGCGTCTTGCTGTCGGCGAGCGCATTGAGCGGCGCGTCGGACAGGGCTGCGGCCTGCACCTTGCGCCGCGCTTCGTCGGCGGTGATGAGTTGCTTGGCCGCACCCAGCGCATCACCAAGAAACTTCTCATCGGCTTCCTTCTTCGCCTTGGCGCGAGCGGCAAGCGCCGCCTCCTTTACCTGCACGTTGATGCTGACCATCGTGAAATCATATTTGCGGCCGAGCCGCAGCACGCCGGTTTCCTCTGCGTTGGAGATTTTGATTGTGACTTCGTCACCGGGTGCGAGCGGGGCGCTGCCATCCTCCTGCCAGCCGCGGGCGGCGAGCTCGCGATGATAGAAGGCGAGCACCGCCGGCAGTTCGGCCATCGCGGCCGCCGACATCTCGCGCTTGTTTGAGCTCGCGCTGCCGAGGCCCCTGGCCGTCTTGGTCGGGCTCGGCCGCGGCAGGCCGGCAAGGTCGTCATCGGCCTTGAGCTCGCCGGGCAGGGCGAAGGGCGCGACCCGGATCTCCACATTGGCGCGGCCATCGTCGCGCCGCGTCAGCGTCAGCATGACCGGCTTCTGCTGGTAGAAGCCGCCTTCCTTGCTGTCCGGGTGCGCGTAGAAGGCGCGCAGGCCGTTGGGAACGGTCTCGTCCAGGCTGGTCGTCCAGCGCGCGGCGGTTTCCGGCGTGAGCTTCTGCCAGCCGATCGCAGCCATTTCGCGGCCAAAGAAATCCGATGTCGCATCGAGCGCGCCGGGCGCGATGCAGCCGAGATAGGGCCTCGTGCCATCGAACACGATGTCGCTCGCCCCGTCCGGAAACGGCACGTTCGAATAGATCCGGTCGGTCGAGTAGTGGACCACCGACTGGTCGGGTCGGCCGGGCGCCTGGGTGAGATAGACGAAAAGCCCCTGCCGGCCCTTCCTGAAATTCAGCGTGGCGCTCTTCTCCTCCAGCGGCCGCACATAGGGCACCCAGCCGTCAGCGCTCAGGAGTTTTTTCACCGCCGGCGATGTCACCGCTTCCGGCGTCGGCATGCGGTATTCGACGCGGTAGGGATCGGGGCGCGAAGTGTCTTCCACCGCGCCCTCCAGCTGCGGGAGGGAATGGACGTCGACGACGCCTCCGTCGGCGGCGGCCGCGATCGAGCTGCTCGCCATCAGGACAAGGCCGCATGCAAGCAGTCGCCATCGTGCCGGGACTTGGGCCCCGTGCGGGATCATCGCCATCGTCAGGTCTCCAGGATGCCGCGCGCCGCGTCAGGCCCCGCGCACGATCGCAATGGCTGCGACACCATCGGCGCGGCCTCAGACGAGAAGTCGCGGCGGGAACCGGGCAGGTTCAAAGCGGTTCGGAGGTCAGTAGAGCTGGATCGGCGACCACGGATTGCCATCGGGCCCGACCGTGACGTCCCAGGCATCGCCGGCCACAAGGTCGATCGCCGTGTCGCGGTCCGGACGGCCTTCCATCTTCAACGTGTAACGGTATTTGCCGGGAGGCATATTGAACAGCGGCGCCTCGGGGCGCTCTCTGCCGGCGCGGGCAGGGAGTGGGACGGTCCGGTTGTCGATGATGAAGACGGCTTCCTTGTCGGCGAGATTGGTGAACATCAACGCGGCGCGGCCGGGCCTCGGCATAATCTGCGCCCTGGTCGCAGCCTCCTGGTTTTTCTGCACCAGATGGACCGAGGTGTTGCTGTCCCTCCGGCTAAGCTCCAGCGCCGCCGGTCCCAGCGGGGAGACGAAGGCGAGCTGGACGTGATCGGCTGAGATCACCGCGCCATCGTGCTGCTCCTGCCAGCCGAGCTTTCCAAGCTCCGCGCGGTAGAACGCGAGCACGTCGCTGAGCTCCGCGGGGATGCGGGCGATGAGCTTGGTGCGGAGCGGAGCCTCGACGCCGAGCATCGTGGTGAGACCGATCTCGCGATAGCTGTAGCGCGTCGGCGCGGGCAGCTTGGTATCCGGGTCGGGCGTGAGCGCGGCGGAGAACAGCGGCGACAGATGCGGCACCCAGGCGCTCGGGCTTGCCGCGAGCATGCAGCTCGCGAGCAGGAAGAAGCCGCAGGCAAACGCCAGCCATCGTGTCGGGACTCGCGCCCCGATCCTCACCGTCCGCATCTCACTCTCCAGGGAATTCGCGCGTCACCTTCGTTGCGCGGCCTCAAAAAGCTAGTCGCGGCGGGAAACGGCGGGGTTCAACCGCGAGGTCTATCGCCGGGCGGAGACGTGTCCGCTTTCGACGTCAAAGACTTCGCTCCCGGCGCCGATCTCGGCGAAGGCGGCGGGGTCCGCGCCGGTCAGCCACACCTGCGCGCCGAGCTTGCGCAGCTCGTCGAACAGCGCCGCGCGCCTGTTAGGATCGAGATGCGCGACGACCTCGTCGAGCAGCAGCAGCGGCACGATGCCGGTCATCTCGGCGACCAGGCTCGCATGGGCCAGCACGAGGCCGATCAGGAGCGCCTTCTGCTCGCCGGTCGAGGCATCGCGCGCCGGCATGCTCTTGGGTGCATAGACGACCCGGAGATCGGTGAGGTGCGGGCCGTCAGTGGTGCGGCCGGCGATGGCATCGCGCGGACGATTGTCGCGCAGGATCTGGCGGTAGCGGTCCTCGACCGAGGTCGCGGTCTCCTGGAGCAGCGCGTTCTCCATCCAGCCGTCGAGCGCGATCTGCGCCGACGGAAAGGCGGAAGCCTGCGCGCGTCCGTTCAGCATGCCGGTCAGCCTTGCCGCGGTCTGGCCCCGCGTGGCGGCGACCGCGACCGCAAGCTCGGCGGTCTCGCGCTCGATCGCATCACACCAATGGTCGTCGTAATTGCGCGTCTCGAGCAGGCGGTTGCGCGAACGGAGCGAGCGTTCCAGTGCCGAGATGCGGCTGGAGTGCTCGCTGTCGATGGCCAGCACCAGGCGGTCGAAGAAACGCCGCCGCTCGGACGCCGCGCCCATGAACAGCCCGTCCATCGCCGGCGTCAGCCAGACCATGCGGATGTGGTCGCCGAAGGCGTTGGCCGAATTGACCGGCTCGCGGTCGATGCGGCAGCGCCGGCTGACCGCGCTGTCGGGCAGCGGCGCGTCGATGCCGGTGCCGAGCGTGGCAAGGCCCAGCGCGCCCTCGACCTGCGCGGAGACCGCCCAGGAACCGTCGCCCTGATTGTCGGCGACGTCTTCGAGCGTCGCGCGGCGCAGCCCGCGTCCCGGCGACAGGAACGAGATCGCCTCGATGCAATTGGTCTTGCCCGCCCCGTTCGGGCCAACCAGCGCCACCATGTCAGCCGCCGTCTCGAGCCCCGCCGCCCGGTAGTTGCGAAAATGCGTCAGCGTCAGGCGATGAATGCGGGACGGGGTCATGTGCCTTGTCATTGCCGGGCTTGACCCGGCAATCCATCATCCGCCTCAGCGGACAATTTCATCATATAGGTCGCGCCACTCGGGATTGTTCTTCACGATCAGATCGATCTTCCACTCGCGCGACCAGTGCTTCATGTTCTTTTCGCGCTGGAGGGCAGCGGCGATCGTGTCGTGAGCCTCAAAATAGACCAGGGTCTTCACCCCGTAGCGCTTGGTGAAACCGTCCGCCAGACCTTCGCGATGTTCGTAGACGCGTCGGATCAGATTGTTGGTGACGCCGATATAGAGCGTTCCACCGGGCTTACTGGCGAGGATGTACACCCAATAGGTCATGTTGTTTGATGGATGGCCGGGTCAAGCCCGGCCATGACAAGAGGGGAAATACCCTCACACCCGCATCGGCATCAGCACGTACAGCGCGCTCTTGTCGTCGCGGTCTTGCACCAGCGTCGGGGAGCCGGGGTCGGCGAGCCTCAAGGTTGCGACGTCGCCTTCGATCTGGGCGGCGATGTCGAGCAAATAGCGGGAGTTGAAGCCGATATCGAGGGCGTCGGAGGCGTACTCGACCTCGAGCTCTTCGGTCGCGCTGCCGGAATCCGGGTTGGTGACGGACAGCACCAGCTTGCCCGGCGACAGCGACAGCTTTACGGCGCGGCCGCGCTCGCTCGAAATCGTCGAGACGCGGTCGACCGCACTCTCGAAATCCTTCTTGTCGACCACGAGTTCCTTGTCGTTGCCTTGCGGGATGACGCGGCTGTAGTCGGGGAAGGTGCCGTCGATCAGCTTCGAGGTCAGCACCACATTGCCGATGGTGAAGCGGATCTTGGCCTGCGACAGCTCGATCGTCATCTCGGCGTCGGCGTCCTCGATCAGGCGCTGCACCTCGCCGACCGTCTTGCGCGGCACGATCACGCCGGGCATGCCGTCGGCGCCCTTGGGCTGGACCAAATCGAGCTGGGCGAGGCGGTGACCGTCGGTGGCGACGCCGCGCAGGGTGGCGGCCTTGGCGGTGCCGGCGGCGTGCAGATAGATGCCGTTGAGATAGTAGCGCGTCTCTTCCGTGGAGATCGCGAACTGGGTGCGGTCGATCAGCCGCTTGACGTCCTTGGCGGCGAGGTTGAACGAATGCGACATGTCGCCGGCGGCGAGATCCGGGAAATCATTCTCCGGCAGGGTCTGCAGCGTGAAGCGCGAGCGGCCGGCGCGGATCGCCAGCACGGCGCGATCGCCATCGGCTTCCAGCACGATCTGCGAGCCGTCCGGCAGCTTGCGCACGATGTCGTAGAACATGTGCGCCGGCACCGTGGTGGATCCCGCGGTGGCGGTTTCCGCCGGCAGCGTCTCCGTCACCTCGAGGTCGAGGTCGGTCGCCTTCAACGACAATTTCGCGTTCTCGGCGCGGACCAGCACGTTGCCGAGGATCGGAATCGTGTTGCGGCGTTCGACCACGCGGTGGACATGGCCCAGCGACTTCAGGAGTTGCGCGCGTTCGACCGTAACCTTCATTGCACTACTCGCCCGATCCCCAAGATGAGAAGGCCGGGCGGCGGGACGCGCGCCACGGCACCGAAGACCCCGAAAAGCCGGATCATCCAGCCGATATGACCAAAGCTGTCAGGGTCGCGCAAGGTGGCGCGGATGGCCCCCGGATTCAAGGGATCGGAGGCAGTTCCCCACGATTTACCGACGTTTCGGGGCCGCCGCGGCGGGGCTGCGCTCCCTTGCCCCAAGGCCCAGATCGCCCAAAGCCAAGTCGCCCAAGGGGTCGTCATGCCCGGGCTTGTCCCGCCTGCGCGGCCGAAGCCGCTTCGGCGCGGCGAAGGCCCGCGCATCCACGTTCTTGGCTGCGGGGACAGACGTGGATGGCCGGGACAGGCCCGGCCATGACGCTGTGGCAGCATCGTTGCGCTCAATAGGCGTTTATTCCTGAAGCTGACGCTTCAGCGACTCCACTTCCTCGGACAAGGCGGTGTCCTTGGAAACCAGCGCCTCGATCTTGCGCACGGCATGCAGCACCGTGGTGTGGTCGCGTCCGCCAAAGCGGCGGCCGATCTCGGGGAGCGAACGCAGGGTCAGCGTCTTGGCGAGGTACATCGCCACCTGGCGCGGACGGACCACGTTGGCGGTGCGGCGCGAGGACAGCAAGTCGGAGCGGCTGACATTATACTGCCGCGCCACCACGCGCTGGATGTCCTCGATCTTGATCCGCTTCGGCTCCTGCGGGCGGATCAGGTCGCGCACCTCGCGCTCGGCCATCTCCAGCGTCACCGGCTGGTTGTTCAGCTTCGAGTGAGCGAGAAGCCGGTTGATCGCGCCTTCGAGGTCGCGGCCGTTATGGGTGATGGTGCGCGCCAGATAATGCAGCACCTCCTCCGGCACGTCGAACGTCGCATGATGGGCGCGGGCCGCCGCGACGCGCGACTTGAGAATGCCATGCCGCAGCTCCTCGCCGAGCGAGCCCATCTCGACCACGAGGCCGCCGGCCAGACGCGAGCGTACGCGATCGTCGAGGCTTTCGAGATCGGACGGCGGACGGTCGGCCGCGATCACGACTTGGCGGCCGGCATCGATCAGCGCGTTCAGCGTGTGACAGAACTCGGCCTGGGTCGACTTGCCCTGCAGGAACTGGAGGTCGTCGATCACAAGCACGTCGATGCCGCGCAGCGCTTCCTTGAAGGCGAGCGCGGTCTGCGTCTTCAGCGCGGCGACGAAGCCGTACATGAATTTTTCGGCCGTGAGGTACAGCACCTTGCGCTCGTTGCCGGAATTGCCGGACCAGGTCACGGCCTGGAGCAGATGCGTCTTGCCGAGGCCGACGCCCGCATGAATGTAGAGCGGGTTGAACATGACGGGGTCGCCGCGGCGTCCCTCGGCAACCTGGCGTGCCGCGGCATGCGCCAACGTGTTGGAGCGGCCGACGACGAAGCTTGCGAAGGTCAGGCGCGGATCGAGCGGCGAGCCGCCGAGCGCGTCGTGATTGGCCGAGACCGGCGCGGTCGCGGTCGAGCGCAGCTCCGGCGCAGGGGTACGGCGTGCCTCGACCGCGGCGGGCGCTTCCTTCGACTGCACCACCGGGCGCACCGCGGTGCGAACGGTGAGATCGATGCGATGCACTTCGGGCATCTCGGCCTGCCAGCACGACAGCACGCGCTCGGCATAATGAGCCTGGATCCAGCTCTTCAGGAAGCGGGTCGGCACCGAGAGCCGCACGCTCTCGTCCTGTACGCCTTCCAGATCCATCCGCGCAAACCAGCTCGTATAGACGTCTTCGCCAACGTTCGAGCGCAGCCGACTCTTCACGCGTGACCAGCGATCCTGTTCCGGTGTTGTCATCATTTGAGAACTTTTCTTCAGAGATATAGTTGCGTTGTGAGCGCCATGCAGGGTTCCTGCCAGGACCCTGGATGGCGCGACCTCAAGCGATTCCATCGTCGGACACAGCTTCGCCGTTCGGCGCGAACGCCGCGGGTCGGATCAGCGATGTCAGAGATTGAGGGGTCGCGAGGTCAGCGCGTACTCGGCGCTCCGTTACACGCGGGAGGCTGGACGTCCGACGGATTTGGAACGGCATCGTTGGAATAGGAGACTTGTTTCAATACCGCGTTGAGTCCGTAAGACATGATACCTCCCCGTCCTGCCGTGATTGCTCACGGCAAGGTCCTGCGTGTCCTGAAGACACCTGCGACCGAAGTCACCGATGCCCTGCCCGTCTGCACTTTTCGTCCGCTCGGCTTCGCCATCACGGGTGTCGGGGTAGTTTGATGACATCTCTCATTTGCGCCTGGCGCGAGCGGGATAAATCCGCTTGGAGACATTCAGACAAAGAGCTACCATTCCCACATTGCTGTGGGTTTTGAACCGACAATCGCTTGTTGAAGCGTCGCCAACGTGCACACCGCCGCCGATTTGCACGCTCGCCCCGTTTCCAAAACCGCGCTGGTCTCAAGATCGTGGGCGCCGCGAACGACTTAAGGAATACACTAAGCGGAAAGACTCGCAACGGAATTGATTCACACTTGAGGCATCAAAAAACTTGACCAGCGTTAACGCCGCGCGGGAGTTGTTCACAGGCTTGGGAGCAAGTTTCTGGATTCGTGCACAGATTCGAAAATGCGGCGCGTCATGTGACAACGACTCCCCCACCGCCAAAAATTTTTTACAAAAGCGTCACGCGCGCGATGCGCGAGCGAATTTTCCAAATGCTTGGCGGCGCTATGTTGATAAGTGATTAGCGAGACATCGTTTTTTGAGTCTCGTTTCGCAGGGTAACTCCACCGGTAGATGCGATCCGGTGAATCTACGGTGTGCAAAACTCGCGGCGCCCCGAATTCAAGTTGAGCCCGCGTCGCAGCGACTTTTTGCACCGCGGTGGAAGTTTCCGCTGTTGCAAAATCGCTCGCAGTAAAACTACGGAATGCATCATCGTGCCGACGATGCAAATCCTCCGGCCGAAGATCGGACGTCGCGTGACTGCTTGCGGGAATATGACGACAGGCAACAAAAAGCCCGGCACGAGGCCGGGCTGATTTGACGTTCCGATCGGATCAACCGATCGGATGACACTGCGAGATCACTTCGCGAGATTTACTTCGCGAAACTTACGCCTCGAAATTTACTTGGCGAGCTTGGCGATCTGCGCGGTGAGACGCGAGACTTTGCGGCTGGCGTTGTTCTTGTGAACGATGCTGCGCTGCGCGGCGCGCATCAAGGCGGGCTCGGCATTCGCCAGCGCCTTCACGGCAGCGGCGCGATCGCCGGTCGCGATGGCTTCTTCGACGGTGCGGACGGCGCCGCGCATCTGGGTGCGGCGCGACTTGTTGACGGCGGTGCGGCGGGCGATCTTGCGCGTCGCTTTCTTGGCGGAAGTGGTATTGGCCATGGTCTCAATATCCTTTGCGGTACCGGTCGCGTCTTGGTCGGGTAGCGCCGGCTGCTTGACCGCTGAATCGACGCTCGGATTTAGGGTGTTCGGTTGCTAGGTTATTCCCGGAACATGAGCGACCGCCTTGCGGCTGTCTCTAAGGCTCCAAGGAGCCTGCAACTGCTCAAAGAACAGCGGCGGCAGGATTGCGCCCGCCGCCAGTTGGCGCCCTTATAGAGAGGGTCTGCGGCACCGTCAACGCTTTCGAGGGCTGGAAAACAAGGCGCGGGCGCTCGAGATCGTGCCGTAACGCCCTGAAGAGGTTGAATTTCTGCCGCCTCCCGGCTATTGGCTGGCGGCGTTCCGGGGGTCGTCCGATCGGACGACCATATAAGGTGAGGCATGATCCGTGGCTTTTTCCGACTGATCGGGCTGTTGCTGCTCGCCGGTGGTTTCATTTTCATGGTCTATGACGGTGCCCGCTGGGTCGCCGACCAGACCCTCAAATTCACCCGGTTCGGCCAGTTTTGGAACGACATCAATCAGGCCAGCCAGACGGCGTTCCGGACCTGGGTCGAGGCCAAGGTCCCCTGGCTCTGGACCTCGGTGATCCGCCTGGTGCTGGACCAGCCGGTTTTTGCCGTCCTGGGCATTCTGGGCATCCTGCTGATGATCCTGTTCCGGCCACGCAAGCCGCTGATCGGCTATTCCCGCGATTGAACCTCGCGCTGGCGCCTGCGTAACAGGGCTGCCGTTCCCTGCGTAGACGCCTATATTCCCACCTGATCGCGAGCACGCCGCCTGAGCCCTTGGCTTTTCGAGTTGGCTCGGGCGACGGATCGCTCGTTGCGGAGACCCGATCATGCTGTTCATGCGCAAGACCACCGCATTGCCGAGCGCCGCGGAAGCGCTGCCCGGCCGTGCGCAGGCCATTCCCACCGCAACCACTCATTTCGTCAACGGCAGCAAGCTGCAGCCGCCTTATCCGGCCGGCCTCGCGCAGGCCGTGTTCGGACTCGGCTGCTTCTGGGGCGCCGAACGAAAATTCTGGGAGCTCGGCGACGGCATCTACGCCACCGCTGTCGGTTATGCCGGCGGCCGCACACCGAACCCGACTTATGAAGAGACCTGTTCGGGGCGCACCGGCCACACCGAAGCGGTGCTGGTCGTGTTCGACCCGCGCAAGATCTCCTACGAGAAGCTGCTGAAGATTTTCTGGGAGAGCCACAACCCGACGCAGGGCATGCGCCAGGGCAACGACGTCGGCACGCAATACCGAAGCGCCATCTACACCTATTCGGATGCGCAGAAGAAAGCGGCCGACGGCTCGAAGGCGCTCTATCAGAAGGCGCTCGCCGCCAAGGGGCTCGGAACCATCACCACCGAGATCGCGCCCGCCGGTGAGTTCTATTTCGCCGAGGATTACCATCAGCAATATCTGGCGAAGAACCCCGCCGGCTATTGCGGCTTAGGGGGCACCGGCGTGTCCTGTCCGATCGGCGTCGGCGTGAGCGCGTAAGCAGGTCCCTCGTCATGGCCGGGCTTGTCCCGGCCATCCACGATCTTTCGTGCGGCACCAAGAACGTGGATGCCCGGGACAAGCCCGGGCATGACGGAGTGTTCGGCTCACATTGTCACGCCCAGCCCCCTCAACGCTTTATTAACCATAACCGGTGCATGACTGGAGCCGTCTCGTTCCGAGGGATAGGTCCGGTGCCGGTTGCACGCGCGTTTCGATGGTCGATCTTGGCAGCGTCCCTGGCAGCGTCCGCCGCGCTGACCCTTGGCGGCTGCATGCAGACCGCCGGCCCCGTCGCCTATGTGCAGCCGCGCCCCGATCTCGACTCCATGGCCTATGGCCAGCCCTACAGCGCACCGCAGCCGGTCGTCGTCGCCGACAGTGGCGGCGCCATCGGCGCGCTGCGCAATTCCTTTGCCTCCTCGCCCGCGCCCATGCCGGTCGGCTACGCCGCACCCATGGCGGCGCGGGCCCGCTACGACTCCTCCTACCATCTCGACGCCGGCGACAAGCTGCGCGTCGTGGTCTACGGACAGGAAGGTCTCACCAACAGCTACGCCATCGATGCCGGCGGTTCGATCACCATGCCGCTGATCGGTGGCGTGCCGGCGCGCGGCCGCACTCCGGCGGGTCTCGCGGGCGAGATCGCCGCACGGTTGCGCAACGGCTATATCCGCGAGCCCTCGGTCGCCGTCGAAGTCGAGTCCTATCGCCCGTTCTTCATTCTCGGCGAAGTCACGGCGCCCGGCCAGTATCCTTACGTACCGAACATGACGGTCGAGAGCGCCGTTGCGATCGCCGGCGGCTTCTCGCCCCGCGCCAAGCGCGACGTGGTCACCGTCACGCACACCGAAGCCGGCGGCGCCATGCGCGCCATCGTGCCGCTGGGCACGCCCCTGGCTCCGGGCGACACCGTGTTCGTCGGCGAGCGCTGGTTCTAAAGCGTTTTCGAGCGAAGTGGATACCGGTTCGCGTGAAGAAACCGCGTCAAAAAAAGAATGTAGAGCTTCGGTTCTGATGCAATCAGAACCGAAGCTCCAGCTCACCTTCTGAAATCAAGCCGTCCGTTCGGAAAGCATCCGTCGATCCGCGCCGCGTCGACCACGCGTCCGACCCATGGCCGCGCGATCGCGGGGTTGGTCAGGTTGATGTATTTGCCGACCAGACGCTCTCCCTGCCGCGCAGCATCGATCAGTCCGTGCCGACGCCCATTGTCCCAGTCGAAACGCAGATAGATCCGGTTCCCCGCGACGCGAACTTCCGCGCGACCCTGCTTCCATTTTTCCGGCGTATCGCCGGCAATGGTCGGATCGGCGCCGCCGTTCCAGCGGCTCGCCCAGATGCCGTCGAGCGGATCGGAAGGCGTGGCGATGGGGGCCCATGCCGCTGCGTTGACGTCGGCTGCATCGCCGGCAAGCGTGGCGATTGCGGCATAGTCCATGACTTCGCGATCGTCGGGCGCGGGCACGTCCATGGCGCCGAACGGATTGCGGATGACGATGTTCGTATCGGTCTGCTGCATGGCGGATCTTCCGGCGTGGGTTGCTTGATCGGCCAGCTCTATCGCCGGGCGCCAGGCAGCAGCCACCCGATTCCTGCTCGATGTGTCATTGCCGGGCTTGACCCGGCAATCCATCAACTTGGCGAAAACGCGTCGCTTGATGAATGCGCGGGTCAAGCCCGCGCATGACGGATTTGGCTACCTCAAGTGCTTCGCGAAAAACGCCATGCTGCGTGGCCAGGCGATGTCGGCGCTGGCCTTGTCGTAGCTCGCGCGCTCGTCGCAATGGAAGCCGTGCTGGGCGCCGGGATAGATGAGGACCTCCACCTCCGGCCGCTTCGCCTTGACGGCCTCGACGTCGGTCAGGGGAATGCCGGCATCCTTCTCGCCGAAATGCAGCTGCGTCGGCACCTTGGGCTTCTCGTCGGCAAAGCGCACGACGGCGCCGCCGTAATAGCCGATCGCGGCCTTCAGGCCCGACAGCCGCGTCGCCGCGACGAAGGCAATGCTGCCGCCGAGACAAAAGCCGATGACGCCGACCGGGCCGACACTTCTCACTGCATCGATCGCGGCCTGCGTATCGCGCAGCATCGCCTCCCAGTCCGGACTGGCGACGAACTTGCGCGCCTCGGCGACCTCGTCGGGCGTGTAGCCCGACTGGAAGCCCGGCGAGGTCCGGTCGAAGATCGACGGCGCAATCGCGACATAGCCTTCCCCGGCGAGGCGGTCGCAGACCGAGCGGATGTGATGATTGACCCCAAAGATCTCCTGGACCACCACCACGGCGCCTTTCGGGCTGCCGGCGGGATCGGCGCGATAGGCGCCGAGCTGGAAATTGTCGGAGGCCGTCAGCTTGATGTCTTGTCCCACGCGGGTTGTCCTTGTTGTTGGTCGTTGATTGAATTCCGCTCGCCCCCAAAAACTCGTCATGCCCGGGCTTGTCCCGGGCATCCACGTTCTTGGCGCGGCACGAAGGATCGTGGATGGCCGGGACAAGCCCGGCCATGACGATGTGGCAACTTCGACGCATGATGGCGCAGATGCGATTGGTCTGCGCCATGGGCGACCGCTCTCACTCCCACATCCAGTTCTCGCCATAGTCCTCCTTCCATCCCGCCAGCCGCCCATGGCGGAATTGCAGGAACAGGCGATGGCGATAGGGAATCAGGCCGCTGCCGCCGATGTTTCGCAAAGCGAGGTAGATCTCGTTGCCGGGACGTCCGCGCACATATTGCAAGGGCTGTCCCAGCGCTTGTGCGGTCTGTCGGGCATCCATGCCGAAGGCGAGCGGAATGTTGTTCGACAAGGTCTCGACGAAGGGGCGGCGCGGTGTCGCCATGCCGAACGGTTCGGCCTGCGCAGACGCAGATATCGACAGCAACACCGCACCCGCAGCCAACAATGCCCGTTTCATTGTCTGAGTTCCTGTCCGTCCTATTCCGGCAAGTTCTTCAGGAAAGGCACCACCGCGTCAACAAAAGCCTTGGGCTGATCGATGTTGACGGCGTGCCCGGCGGCGGGAATCACGATTTTTTGTGCGCCGGGGATTTTTGCGGCCATGTAGTCGGGCGCGGCTAGGAACGGCGTGTCGTCGGCGCCGACCACGATCAGGCAGGGCACCTTGATGTCGGGCAGCAGCTCGATCACGCGTGCGTCGCGCTGGGTCAGCATGCCGCGCGCGGCAAGCGCCAGTCCCCTGGCATTGCGATGGCTGGCGGTGGCGCGCTCGCGCGTCGCCGATTTCAGCATGTCGAGACCTTCGCGATCGAGCTTGTCGGCCGTGCCGAGCGCCCGAATGTTCCAGGCTTCGCGTGCATCGTCCTTCTTGAAGCCCGGCCCGGTGTCGATGATCAGCAGCGCGCGGGCGCGCTCCGGATGTGCGCGATAAAACGCGAGCGACATATAGCCGCCGAGCGAGAGACCGCCGATGATGGCGCGTTCGGCGCCGGCGGCATCGAGGATCGCCGCGATGTCACCGACCGTGAGCGCTTCGCTGTAGGCGTTGGGGTCATCGGGGTAGTCCGACTCGCCATGGCCGCGCATGTCCCACAGGATCAGCCTGTGCTCTTTCGCCAGCGCAGCGATCTGCCCATGCCACATCGCCGAGGTCGATGAGTAGCCGTGGGTGAGCAGCAATGGCGGACCCTCGCCGTGAACCTCGTAATAGATTCCGACGCCGTCGCGATCGATCTTCGGCATTCCGCCCACCCTTATTGTTTGTCTTGTCTCCTCGCGCATCCTAGCCCGCCAAGTTACCTCGAAGAAACCGCCGTGCCGCGATGGCCTGCATGCTTAGTGTGCACTCTGTTGCGTTCAGCCGCTGCATCGCCGCTGTTCTCGCAACGCACAAGATGAGCGTGCCGCGTTTGTTTCGATCGATTCCAAATTGCATTTGCCTCTGCGACTGAACGCGATCATTCTTGTCACCAAGGCTGACGCTAGTCCGGTGGGCGTCCGCCAATACAAGTTGCCGCCGTAAGCGGCTTCATGCACCGGCAGGGGAAGACGCCTATGCCAACTCTCACCATCAACGGGCGGAGTATGTCCGTGGATGCGGCGAACGATACGCCGCTCCTCTGGGCAATCCGCGAGCAATTGCAGATGACCGGCACCAAGTTCGGCTGCGGTGCCGGGCTGTGCGGGGCCTGTACCGTTCACGTCAACGGCGAAGCCGTGCGCTCGTGCCAGACCATGGTCGGTGACGTCGCCGGCAAGAAGATCACCACGATCGAAGGCCTTGCGTCCAAGGGCGATCATCCCTTGCAGAAGGCGTGGATCGCCGAGCAGGTGCCGCAATGCGGCTACTGCCAGTCCGGGCAGATCATGCAGGCGGCCTCGCTGCTCGCGAAGAATCCCAACCCGACCAAGGAAGAGGTCGTCGCGCATATGGACGGCAATCTCTGCCGTTGCATGACCTATTCGCGGATCCAGAAGGCGATCATGCGCGCCGCATCCGAGATGCGCACCGCGTCCGCCTCCGGCAACGAACGGAGGCCCACATGAACAAGCACATCAAGTCCGTCACAGCTGAGACGACCGATCTCAGCCGCCGCTCGTTCCTGGTCGGCACCGCCGCGACCGGCCTCGTGCTCGGCTATGCCGGCGTACCCGGCGTCAGTGAGGCGCTCGCCGCGCCCTCGAATTTCGAGCCGAGCGTCTGGTATGCGATCTCGCCGGACGGTCTCGTCACCGTGACCTGCGGCAAGGCCGACATGGGCCAGCACATCGCCTCCACCATGGCGCAGATCGTGGCTGAGGAGCTGGGCGCGAAGTGGAGCGACATGCGCGTCGCACTTGCCTCCAACGACCCGAAGTTCAACGACCCCGTGCTGGGCGCGCAGATCACCGGCGGAAGCTGGTCGACCATGATGAACTTCGATGCCATGAGCCGGGCCGGTGCCGCCGGCCGGATGGCGTTGACCGAAGGCGCGGCCGCCGCGATGGGCGTGCCGGCTTCCGAGCTCGTGGTGCGCGATTCCATGATCGTGCATCCCAAGTCGAAGAAGCAGATGTCGTTCGCCGATGTCGTCAAGAGCGGCAAGGCGACGAAAACCTTCACGCCGGATGAGCTGAAGGCGATCAAGCTGAAGACCCCGGATCAATACACCATGATCGGCGTGTCGGTGCCGCAGCTCGACATCCCCTCCAAGACCAACGGCACGGCCAAATATGGCATCGACGTGATGCTGCCGGGCATGGCCTATGGCGCGGTGGTGACGCCGCCGGTGCGCTATGGCGCTACCGTGAAATCAGTCGACGACTCCGCTGCGAAGAAGGTGCCGGGCTTCATCAAGGCCGTCACCCTCGACGACAAGACCGAGACGACAACCGGCTGGGTGGTCGCGGTCGCGAGCACCTACGCCAACGCCAAGAAGGCGGCGCAGGCGCTGAAGATCGCCTATGACGGCGGTCCGAACGCGAAAGTCTCGAGCCAGTCGCTGCTCGACGAGGCCATGCGGCTTCAGAAGCTGGAGGATTCCGGCCAGTTCTTCGTCAAGGACGGCGATCCCTCAGCGGCGTTCGGCACGGCGGCCAAGGTGGTGGAGGCGGAATACACCACCAGCATCAACATCCATGCGCCGCTGGAGCCGATGAACGCCACCGCGGAGTTCAAGGGCGACATCCTGCACATCTATTCCGGCAACCAGTTCGCGACGCGCTCCGGCGCGATCGCCGCAGGTGCGGCCGGGATCGATCCAAAATTCGTCGTCATGCACCAGATGTGGCTCGGCGGCGGCTTTGGCCGCAGGCTGGATGCCGACATGATGATTCCGGCGGTGCAGGCGGCGAAGGCGATCGGCAAGCCGGTGAAGGTGATCTACACGCGCGAGAACGACATGACGATGGATTTTTCGCGGCCGCTCACCTACCAGAAAGTGAAGGCGGGCGTGGACGGCGACGGCAAGCTTGTCGCGCTCAGCCACGACGTGGTCTCGGCCTGGCCGACTCAGCGCTGGGGAATCCCCGATTTTCTGACGCCCTCGGTCGACAAGAAGGGGCCGCTCGATTCCTTCACGGTGAACGGCGCCGACTTCTTCTACACCGTGCCCAACCATCATGTGCGCGCGATCAAGAACGAGCTCGCGCACAACGCGACGCCGTCCGGCCAGCTCCGCTCGGTGGCACCCGGCTGGACATTCTGGGCGGTCGAAAGCATGATCGACGAGATCGCGGCCGCGACCGGCAAGGACCCGGCCCAGTTCCGCATCGCGCTGCTCGACGGCAAGGGCAAGAACGACGGCGGCGCGCAGCGGCTGCGCAACACGCTGCTCGCGGCGATGGGCCTGTCCGGCTACGGCACAAGGCAACTGCCGAAAGGCGAGGGCATGGGCGTTGCCTGCGTGTCGTCGCAGGAACGTGCTACCGCAAGCTGGACCGCTTGCGTCGCGCACGTTGCCGTCGCGCCCTCGGGCGAGGTGACCGTGAAGAAGCTCACGGTTGCCACCGACGTCGGCACCCAGGTGCATCCCGACAACATCCGCGCCCAGGTCGAGGGCGCGGCGCTGTGGGGCCTGTCGCTGGCGATGTACGAGAAGGCGACGCTGAAGGACGGTGGCATCGAGCAGACCAATTTCGACAGCTATACGCCCTTGCGCATGAGCCAGATGCCGGAGGTCGCGGTCGCCGTGATCGCCAACGGCGAGAAAGCCACCGGTGTCGGCGAGCCCGCCGTGACGGTGGTCGCCCCTGCCATCGGCAACGCCATCTTCAACGCCTCAGGTGCCCGCGTCCGGGCCCTGCCGATCACGGCGGAAGCGGTGAAGGGCGCGATGAAGGCGTAAGCTGGCTGCGATCGCGAGGCGAGATGATCCGTCGGAGGGCAACCTCCGACGGATTTGTTTGTGCGTGATGCACCACATCCGCATATTCACTGTCATGCTCCGCGAAAGCGGGGCATCCAGTACGCCGCGGCTTCTCGGTTCTAGCGGCGCCGTCTCGGAGTACTGGATCGCCCGGTCAAGCCGGGCGACGACGGCGGTGGGAGGGACGGACTGTGTCAAAAATTTCCCTTTATTTTCAATGACTATTCTACTGTGCATGGGGTTGTTTTCGCCGTTTTTGATGAGAGGCTAGGGAGCCGATAAAATTGTCCCCAATTGCGGAAGGTTCCGTTGAGCACGCCTCTTAAGGGCCGGAGAACCTGATCCGATCTAGGCTGACGCCAACTGCACTCCCGTGCTCTTGGGGAAGCCATGAACGCGCCAGCCAAATCCGCCGCCAAACGCCGGCTTCTGCTCGCCTCCGACCGGAGCGACGCGAGCACCGAGCTCGCCAGCATTTTGAAGGCGGTCGGCGATGTCTCGACGGTGACGACCGAGAAGATTCCCGAGCAGCCCTCGCGCGATCTCTCAGGCCTCGTCGTCGACATCAATCTGCGCTCGCCCGAGAGCGTGCAGCGGGTGCGCAACAAGCTGCGCGGCGACGCCTATCGCGCGATGCCGCGGCTGTTCGTGCTTGCCGACGCGCTGCATCACGGCACCATGCAGGCCTGGGCGCTCGGCGCCACCGACACGATCTCGCGCCCGCTTCAGCCCGAGGACATCCTCCAGCGCATTCGCGCCGCGTTCCCCGACACGGCCACCTATGACGCCACCGATCGCGGCAAGACGCTCAACCGCGGCGTCGAGGCGGCGCATGCGATTCTGAAGAGGATGTTCGAGAAGCTGCCGCTCGGCGTGCCCCTGACCTTCGATGACGTCATCGCCGCCGAGACCAAGATCCTCAAGGCGATCAAGCACTCCTCGCTGCGCGAGTGGCTCACCACGGTGGGTTGCCACCATGTCGGCAGCTACCGGCACTGTCTGTTCGTCACCGGCTTCGCCGTCGCGTTCGCGCAGCATCTCGGCATGCGCGAGGACGACCAGCGCCGGCTCACCCGCGCCGCGCTGCTGCACGACGTCGGCAAGGCCTTCGTGCCCTCCGTGCTGCTCGACAAGCCCGGCAAGCTCACCGACGAGGAGATGGCCGAGGTCCGCCAGCATCCGCGCCGCGGCTATGACGCGCTTGCGGCGCAAGGCGGCTTCCCGCCGGAGATGCTCGATGTCGTGCTGCATCACCACGAATTCCTCGACGGCTCGGGCTATCCGAACGGCCTGTCGTCGAACCAGATCAGCGACATCGTCCGGGTCACGACGATCGTCGACATCTACGCCGCGCTGGTGGAGAAGCGCGCCTACCGCATGCCCTTCACCCATTCGCGCGCGTTCGCGATGATGGAAGGCATGGGCGGCAAGCTGGATCAGCAGCTGCTGCAGGCGTTCAGGCCCGTGGCGCTGGGATCGTTCTGATTTGGGAGTCATTCCGGGGCGCGAAGCGCGAACCCGGAATCTCGAGGTTCCGGGCTCGGTGCTTCGCACCGCCCTGGAACGACAGAAAAAACTTACCCCACCATCTTCCGCAGCTCCGCCTTCGCCACCTTCTCCAGCGTCGAGCGCGGCATGTCGTCGACCAGCCTGATCTCGCGCGGCACCTTGAAGTCGGCGAGGCCTTTGCGGCAGGCCGCCATCACGCGGTCATGCAGATCGGGCGCCGCGCCTTCGACACCGCCGTGCGGGATGATGAAGACCACCGGCACCTCGTCCAGCATCGGATGCTTCTTCGCCACCACGGCGGCCTCGCGCACGCCGGGCACCATTGCGATCACCTGCTCGATCTCGGAGGCCGCGACGTTCTCGCCGCCGACCTTCAGCATGTCCTTGGCGCGGTCGCCGAACTTGATGAAGCCGTTTTCCAGCCGCTCGACGCGGTCGCCGGTGAGAAAGAAGCCGTGCTCGTCGAAACTCTCGCGGGTGGCTTTCTCGTTGTGCAGATATTCGGCAAACAGCGACAGGCCGCGAATGCCCTTGATCGCGAGATTGCCGGTGTCGCCGACCCCGGTCGGCCGTCCGTCGTCGTCGGTGATCCGGATCTGGTACTCCGGCGCGGCGCGGCCGATCGACATCGGGATGTTGGGCTGGTCGACCTCGCCGACGATGCCGTGGGTGATGGTCTCGGTCATGCCCCACCAGCCGATGATCTTGACCCCGAAGGCGGCAAACGCCGGCGGCTCGTTGATGGCGGTGCCCCACAGGCGGAATGTGTGATCCTTCGGGATCTCCTGCTCGAGCAGCGCCTTCATGCAGAACGGTATGGTCGAGGTCCAGGTCGAGCCATGCTCGCGCGCGGCGCGCCAGAACCGGCTCGCCGAGAAGCGCGGCTGGATCACGCAGGTGGCGCCGACCCACAGCGCCGCCAGCATCGAATAGGCCAGCGCATTGGTGTGGAACAGCGGCAGATAGGCCTGGTGCACGTCTCCCGCATGCAGGTCCTCATGCGCAGCGTTGATCCTGGCGCCCCACAGCGCATTGGCGTGGGTCCACAGCACCGCCTTCGGCCGCGAGGTCGTGCCCGACGTGTACTGCACGCTGCACGGCGCCAGCGGGTCGGTCGGTCGGCGGGGACGGTCGGCGCTGTCGGCGAACAATGATTCAAAACTGTCGCCGCGCGAGACGGGTTGCGCGGGCGCTGCGCCCGCATCATGCGAGGTCACCGCCAGCCAGCGAATGTTGCGGCAGTTCTGGGCGACAAGTTCCGCATAGGCCGGCTGCGTGATCGCAGCGACCGCGCCGCAATGATCGGCAAAATATTCGATCTCCGCCGGCGCCGAGCGGGTGTTGGTGGTGACCGCGATCGCCCCGAGCTCGACGCAGGCGAACCAGGCCAGCAGCGCCTCGATGCAATTGTCGAGATGAATGAGCAAATATTCGCCGGGCCTGATGCCGCGCCTGGCAAGCCCCGCCGCGAGCGCGCCGACCCGCTCGTGAAACTCGCCATAGCTCCAGCGCCGCGCCGGCGCGTCGAACGGCGCCCAGATCAGGAACGGATGTGAGCTGCGCACCTCGGCCCGCATCTTCAGCAGCCAGGGCACATCGAGCCCGTCGAACGGGCCGACGATTCCGGCTGCGGTCTGTTGAAGTGGCATGGATCCTCCCCGCGCAGTCTGCATCCTGATGGCGGCTGCATTTTCTTTATTGCGTCTTCCTGCCACCGGATGACGCGGAGGGCAATCGGGGGGACTCTAGCTTTCGTACGACGATATCTCGATCAGGCTCCCGTCGGGATCCCGGCAATAGACCGAGCGCAGCGTGCCGCGGGCGCCCTGCCTGGGCCCCGGGCCTTCCTCGATCGCGACGCCATGTGCCTGCAAATGCGCCACCACCTCGTCGGGGGCGGCGGAGGTGAGGAAACACAGATCCTCGCTGCCGGCGGTCGCATGGTCCGCGGTGAACCACTCGGCCTTGTCGGCGTCGCGCTGCCGGACGTTGATCTTCTGGTTACCGAATTGCAACGAAGTCCGCGGCGCTTTGCCGCCGCCGGGGTCGAACACCTTGACTTCCATCCCGAGAACCTTGCGGTACCACTCGGCGGTGGCTGCGACGTCCGTGACGTTGATCACGAGATGATCCAGGGCTTCGACCTTGACCGGCATGCCTTATCCTTTCGTCGTGATGCGCCGCACGCACTTTCCGCCCGCGGCAAGCTTTGTTACAACCGCGCCGACGACGCTTTCAAGATGTCCGGCCAGATGTCCGGCTTTCAAGAACAACACGTGGGAGAACCCTTGAGATGATCACTCGCCGTACCGCGCTGGGCCTGCTCGCCGCCAGTCCGCTTGCAGCCACCCCGCTGTCGAAGGCCCTTGCCGCCGATTATCCGGCCCGCCCGGTGAAATGGGTGGTCGGCTATCCGCCGGGCGGGGCCACTGACATCCTGGCGCGGCTGATCGGCCAGCGCCTGTCGGAAAAGCTCGGCCAGCAATTCGTGATCGAGAACAAGCCGGGCGCCGGCAACAATATCGCTACCGAATCGGTCGTCAACGCCGAGCCGGACGGCTACACGCTGCAGCTGATCAACCCGGCCAACTACATCAACGCCTCGCTCTATACCAATCTGAAGTTCAACTTCGTCCGCGACATCGCGCCGGTCGCCTCGTTCCAGCGCGTGCCGAACGTGATGACCGTCAACAAGGACGTGCCGGCCAAGACCGTCGCCGAGTTCATCGAATATGTGAAGGCCAATCCCGGCAAGGTGAACATGGCCTCGTCCGGCAACGGCACCTCGGTACATCTGTCCGGCGAGATGTTCATGGCGATGACCGGTTGCAAGATGCAGCACGTGCCCTATCGCGGCGCTGCGCCCGCGATCACCGACATGCTCGGCGGCCAGGTGCAGGTGATCTTCGACAACATGCCCTCGATCATCCAGCACATCCGCTCCGGCTCGCTTCGCGCCATCGGCGTCACCACCACAGAGCGCTCGCCGCAACTGCCTGACGTGCAGCCGATCGCCGAGACCGTGAAGGGCTACGAGGCCAGCGCGCTGTTCGGCATGGGGGCACCGAAGAATACGCCGAAGGAGATCATTGCCAAGCTCAACAGCGAGGTCAACACGCTGATAAAGGAGCCCGACATGGCCAAGCGCCTGGTTGAGCTCGGCGGCGAGCCGCGGGTGCAGACGCCCGAGGCGTTCGGCGAGGAGATCAAGGCCGAGACCGAGAAGTGGAAAAAGGTCGTCGAGTTCGCCGGCCTGAAGGTCGAGTAGCGGTGTTGTGATCCCTGCGATCGAAGCCCTGCCGCGAGGCGGGGCTTTTTTCTTGCGTGGTCTGCCTCGTTGGTCTGGAATAAAGCGGCGCGACGAAACCTGATGATACATGGCGCGTATCTGCGTCGTGAAGAGAGGAGTTGGGACATGCGCAACACGCAATTGGTGCTGCTGGCGCTGGGCGCGACGGTCCTTGCCGGCGTCGCCACCATCACGCCTGCGGCGGCTCGCGACTATCCCTGGTGCGCCCAGGGCGGCGAGTATGATTATCCCGGCGAATGCGCCTACAGCACCTACGAGCAATGCCAGGCGAGCGTCTCCGGCCGATTGCTATTCTGCGATCGCAACCCTCGCTTGGCCTACGGCCAGCAACAGGTCCCGCAACCGCACCGGCGCACGCGGCCGGTCGCGCCGTACTGATCGCGCCTCGTGCGATCGCAGCCTGATCACGCAGTCGTGCGGACCCGCGCCTGCGGGCTCCGGCTTGACGTCATTCCGTTCGCGTCTATACTAAACCTAATGGTTAAGTATGAGACCGAGACGCTCGACCGGACGTTTGCGGCGCTGTCGGATCCGACGCGGCGGGCGCTGCTTGCGCGCCTCGGCGAGCAGCAGAGCCTGTCAGTAAGCGAGCTCGCCGCACCGTTTCCGGTCTCGCTGCCGGCGATCATGAAGCATCTCGACGTGCTCACGGATGCCGGCCTGATCGTGCGGGAGAAGACCGGGCGAACGGTCTCCTGCCGGCTCACCGCGCAGCCGATGGAGCAGGCGATGAACTGGCTCAATCGCTATGCGCAGTTCTGGTCCGACAGGTTCGACCGCCTTGCTGCCTTCGTGGAGGAAGAGACATGGCCAACGCAGCCGTCAACACCGATCCCCGCACGGCCGAACCGCCGAGCCTCACGCTCACGCGCCGGCTCCGCGCGCGGCCGGAAAAAGTCTATGCCGCCTGGACGCAAGCCGAGCAGCTAGTGCGATGGTTCGGGCCGCCGAACATGACCCCGGCGACGCTCGAAGCCGAGCTCGACGTCCGCACCGGCGGCAGCTTTCGCATCAGCTTCACCCGCGATGACGGCGAGTATTTCGAGGCCGGCGGCGTCTATCGCGAGGTCGTGCCGAACGCGCGGCTGGTCTTCACATGGGCCTGGCATTCGACGCCGGAACGCGAATCGCTCGTGACGATCACGCTGAAGCCGGACGGCGTCGGCACGCTGATGGTCTTCCACCACGCCCAGTTCTTCGACGAGGCCGCACGCGACAATCACAAGCGCGGCTGGACCTCGTTCTTCGACAAGCTCGACGCCTTCGTCGCCTGACCTCAGGGAGGACATCATGCAACAACATCAGATCGTCTCGCGCGAGCAATGGATCGCCGCCCGTAAAACCCATCTGGCGCATGAGAAGGAGCTGAGCCAGGCGCGCGAGCGCCTCGCCGAGGAGCGGCGCGCCTTGCCCTGGGTGAAGGTCGACAAGGCGTATGTCTTCGACGCCCCGAACGGCAAGGTCACGCTCGGCGATCTCTTCAGGGGGCGCTCGCAGCTCGTCGTGCAGCACGTGATGTTCGCGCCCGACTGGGAGGCTGCCTGCAAGAGCTGTTCGTTCTGGGCCGACGGACTTGATCGCATGGTGCCGCATCTCGCCGCGCGAGACACCACGACGGTTGCGATCTCGCTGGCCCCCAGCGCAAAGCTCGAGGCCTTCAAGAAGCGGATGGGCTGGACGTTCGATTGGGTCTCTTCAGGCGGTAACGACTTCAACTATGATTACGAGGTCTCGTTCACGCATGAGCAGATCGACAAGGGCGTGCCAAGGTATAATTTTGGCACCACGCCGTTTTACGGCCCCGAGCTGCCCGGCATCAGCGTGTTCTTCCGCAACGAGGCCGGCGAGGTTTTTCACACCTATTCCTGCTTCGCCCGGGGCCTCGACATGATGAACGCCGCCTATCAATATCTCGACCTGACCCCGCTCGGCCGCCATGAGGACGGCCTGCCCTATCCGATGGACTGGGTCCGCCTGCGCGACCAGTACGAACCGCAGGCGGCGAGGGAAGCGTGCTGTCACGGGTGAGGGGGCGGCCACGCGCGGCCCAAATCAAAGGTGTCATCGTCCGGCTTGACCGGGTGGTCCACTATTCCGAGGCGGCAGTGTTTGAATCGAGAAGCTGCGGTGTACTGGATTCCGCGCCTGCCGCCTACGCTAAAGCTTCGGCGGCCCTTGACCTCAGCCGCGGCGAAGCCTTGGCGTAGCCGGATCGCGGGGAATGACAGCAGTGGTGGCGCGACAGCGTGCCCTTGTACCGATGCCCTACCTCTTCGCGTCGGCAGCCCGCTCCGTGCCGTTGCACGAGATCAGCATCGTATAGGGTCGCGCATTGCCGGCGATGTCGGTGGTCTTGAGCTCGCTCTTCGGTTCGGCCGTCTGGTAGGGCACCACGGAATTGTCGAGGAAGTCGCGCAGCGCGCCGGTCTTGATGGCGAAGTTGATGTTCTCGGGAATGTTGCCGGTCGCGGCGGCGATGCGCAGTACGGGAATTTTCGCAGTAACCACGCCCACGATCTGCCCGGTGGTGTCGAACAGCGGTCCGCCGCTATTGCCGGGCTGCACCGGCGCACTGATTTGCAGGAAGCGCGAATCATTGTGCATGCCGCTGAGTGAGCTGACGATGCCCGTGGTCACGGTGAAATCCGACGTGAGCAAGCCATGGTAGGGAAAGCCGATCGCGACGATGGAATCGCCAGAGCGGATCGAGCGGTCGCGGATCCGGGCAAAGTCCTTGAACGTCGTCGTCGACGGCGCCTGCAACAAGGCGAGATCGTTGTTGGCATCGCTCGACACGACACGCAGCACCATCGCGGCCTCGCCGGTGAGATTGCCCTTGATGTCGCCGACGCAGCCATCGATGACATGGTTGTTGGTGACGACGTGGCCGTTCGCGCTGACCACGAAGCCGGTTCCGCTCTTGGCCCTGGCGGGTTTGCCGCCTGCCGGGGGCGCTTGCTTGTCCGGTGCAGGCTGCGGCTTGGCGGCAACCTTGGTGAAGTCGCCAGCCTTGTTGAGCCCGTCGGCTTTCACCTTGGCCACGCAATTGGCCAAGGCCGCGATCACCGGGCCGGTCGAGGTTAGGTCGAAATTCAGGACCGAGCGGCCGGCCGTTGCGACCATCAGGCTCGCCTTTTGAAACGTACGCACGACATTGACCGGCATGACGGCCGTGAGCATGTTGGATTGATACGCCGTAGCGTACAGTCTGGCCTGCTCCCGCCCGTCAAAGGTCACGTCGATCGCGGCGTTCTCGCCCTTGTTGAATCGGTAGCTGGGACTCGCAAAGGCCAGCGACCATGTGCCGGCGGCATTTTGGCTTACCACGAGGATGACACCGTTCGCGTAGGGCGTCGTGGCCGCGCAATGCGAGAAGGCGTCTGTCTCGTCATTGCTGAAAGCGCCGCCGATCCAGTTGCCGACATTGACGCTGCCGAATGGTCCTTTCGCATGCGCGATTCCGGCGACGCTCACCTGCAACAAACACGCAACGATAAATGACTTGAGCCACATACTTCCTTCCCCCCGGAATGCTTTTGGATCCATCTTATCCATGGGAGGAGGTGGGGCGCAACCGGCAGTTGTCGATTCGGGGCGGGGCCCGTTTGCTGCGACTTTCCGGCTTGCCTTTACTTTGCGATGCGATATACTTTGCGATACAAAGTGACGGGCGAACAATCCCGGGCAATTGGACGGAGCAAGGGTTTGGCGTTGCCGATGCGCGATCTCGACAAGGCACTGGCCGACATCGTGGCGATCCGCAGCCAGATTGCGGCCGGCACGGCGTTCCGCGGCTACGGCCCGGCGACGATGGCTGCGACCGGTGCCATTGCGCTTCTCACCGCGATCTTGCAATTCTGGCTGCTTGGCGATCCCACCGGCGAGCCGCTCGGCTTCTTTTTCGGCTGGTTCATGGCCGCCGCGCTCTCCGGCCTGATCATCGGCATCGAGATGCGCGCGCGCTCGCGCCGCCATCATTCGGGCCTTGGCGATGCCATGATCCACCAGGCGGTCGAGCAGTTCCTGCCGGCAGGCATTGCCGGCGTGCTGCTTGCAGTGGTGATGTGGAAGTTCGCGGCCGAGACGCTGTGGCTGCTACCCGGCCTGTGGCAGATCCTGGTCTCGCTCGGCATCTTCGCGTCCATCCGCTCGCTGCCGCGCACTGTTGCGCTCGCCGGCGCCTGGTATTTCATGTCCGGCTTTGCCGTGGTGGTGCTCGCGAGCCAAACTCACACGCTGTCGCCGTGGACCATGGGCCTGCCCTTCGTGATCGGGCAGTCGGTGATGGCGGGCATTCTGTATTTCGCCTCCGGAGATCATGATGTCGAAGACTGACAGCGCGCCGTTCTCCTACGAAGGACTCGACCGCGTGATCCACGAGAAGGCGAGGCTCGGGCTTCTGACCTCGCTGATGGCGCATCCGAAGGGCCTGGCCTTCGCCGACCTCAAGCAGCTCTGCGGCCTCACCGACGGCAATCTGAGCCGGCATCTCGCCGTGCTCCAGGACGCCGGCCTCGTCGAGGTGACCAAGGGCTATGAGGGCAATCGCCCGCACACGACCTGCCGGCTGACCAAAGCCGGCCGCCGCCGTTTCCTCGATTATCTCGCCGTGCTCGAGCGGCTGGTGCGCGACGCCGCGAAAGCCGCGGGCCGCGAAGCGCCACCGCTCGGCCGTCTCGGCATCATCTCGACCTGATCCTTTCCTTTTTGACCGGAGACTTTGCAATGCAAAGTGAAATGACCTCTCGCAACGAGAAGCTTCACGTCGGCATCATCATGGACGGCAACGGCAGATGGGCGACGCGGCGCGGCCTGTCGCGCCTGCGCGGCCACGAGGCCGGCGTCGAGGCCATTCGCCGCATCGTCGAGGCCGCACCGGAGCAGGGGATCGGCACGCTGACGCTCTACGCCTTCTCCACCGACAATTGGCGGAGGCCCAAAGCGGAGGTCGCCGCGCTGATGACGCTGCTGCGATTCTATCTCGCCAACGAGGTGCAGAGCCTGGTCAAGAACGGCGTGCGTCTCTCCGTGATCGGCCGCCGCGACCGGCTGCCGGACGGTATCGCCAACGCGATCGCGCGTGCCGAAGACGCGACCGCCCACGGCAGGACACTGCATATGCGCATCGCGGTCGATTATTCCGCGCGCGATGCCATCCTCAACGCGGCGGCGAAGGCGGCGGCGCTGACCAGCCTCACCCGCGAAGCTTTCTCGCAGCTCGTCACCGGCGAGGCCGGATTGCGCGACGTCGATCTCATCATCCGCACCTCGGGTGAGAAGCGGCTGTCGGACTTCCTGCTCTGGGAAGGCGCCTATGCCGAGCTGCACTTCACCGAGCGGATGTGGCCCGAATTCGATGCGGACGATCTCGCTGCGGCGCTGGCCTCCTTTCACGGTCGCGAGCGCCGCTTCGGCGGCCTTCAGGCGATCATGCCGGAGAAGGTGCCTTCGCTTTCCCGTGTGTGACTTGCGGCACAGGGACACGAGCTGTTCGTTTTCAGCCGCGTGATTGGCGGCCACGTCCAAGCGGTTTCATTGCGGCTTCCGCTAGGTGTGCGTCTAACGCAACCTGCCGAGCGCTTCGCATGTCACGGCTATTTCCTGATTCTGTTGTCGAGCCGAACGAGACGAGAGGACCGGTCTGCATCAGGGCCGCCGATGCGTGCGACCTGGAGAGCCTCTCGATCTATTTCACCGGCCTTTCCACGATAACGCGCAACAAGCGCTTCATGGGCGCGCGGGCGAATTTTGCCGTGGTCGCAGCCGAATGCGTCGCCAAGGTAGGCGATCCCGGTCATTTCACCTTGCTCGCCGAGCTCAGGCAGGAGGGGCAGGGCACAATCGTCGGCGAGACGCGATACGCCTACGATGCGGCCGCGAGGCGCGGTGAATTTGCGATTTCCGTGGCGGATGCCTTCCAGCGCACAGGTCTCGGCTTGCAGATGATGACGGCGATGGAGAGGCGCGCAAGCGATCTCGGCCATGAGACGATTGCGGCCGAGACGGCGCGGACGAACGCCGAAATGCGCGGCCTTGCCAGGAAAGCCGGGTTCGAGGATACCGGCCTCGGCGATTGGCAGTCGGTGCATCTGGCAAAGCGTCTGTCGCGCCAGCCGCACGTTCGTTGATTTGCCGCCTGGCACGGATCGTGCTCTAGTATTCGGCGGGTATAGGTGGGGTATCCCCAGCGATGGGAGCTTTCGCGAGATGCGCGCAGTTCTGGATCATTGCACCGGCGGAACGGAGCGGCAGATTGCGGCCGGCACGCTCGTCGTCACCGAGGGCGGCACCAGCAGCGGCCACCTCTACGTGCTGGTGGAGGGCAAGCTCGAGGTGCTCAAGAGCGATACGGTGGTTGCGACCATCGTCGAGCCCGGAGCGGTGTTTGGCGAGATGTCCGTGCTGCTCGGGCTGCCGCATACCGCAACGGTGCGGGCTTCCTCGGATTCGGTCATCTATGAGTTCGAGGATGCGGCGTCATTCCTCATACAGGAGCCGGAGGTGGCGCTGCTGCTCGCGCGCACGCTGGCGCAACGGCTCAACGTCGCCAACACCTATCTTGCCGATCTCAAGCGGCAATATGCCGGCCACGGCACGCATCTGGCCATGGTCGGCGATGTGCTGCAGAGCATGATCAACCTGCCGCCGCTTGAGGTCTCGCCAGGCTCGGATCGGCAATCCGACCCAAGGATGTGAGCCAGTCCGGCGGCTCCTCGATCAACGCAGCCGGCCGCCTCAGCGGCGCGTCGAGATCGACCCATTGCGCCTCGCCAGCCGCCAGCCAGAACGCCTTGTTCGCATCGAGATCCAGCACGATATGGGTCGGCGGCCGTCCCGGTTGCAGGCCCGTGTTGAACACCCAGGTCTGGCCCAGGCGGTCGAACCAGGATCCGTCGGCGATGAAGGGCGACTGGTGCACATGGCCCGAGATCACCATCGACGGCTGATACTGCATGACCCACTGCACTAGCTCGACATCGCCGAAGAAGCGCTTGCCGCCCCAGCTCGTCGGCGAATTCGCCGGCGGCGCATGATGTATCCAGATCCAGCGTTGTGGCCGATTGACGGCGGCGTCTCGCAGTTGCTCGACGATGCACTGCTTGACCAGCGGCCCGTCCCACCACGGGCACACCGTGAACAGCGTGTCGCCGATGGTGAGGCTGTCGCCGTCGCAGGCAATCCCGAGCTCCCGCACCTCCGAGATCCAGCGCGAGACCTTTTCACCTTCCACATTGCGCTCGTCGAGATCGTGATTGCCGGAGCAGAGGATCACGCGGGTCTGCGCCGCGAGCAGCGCGAGGTACTTCTTCACCACCACGATCTGCGCGCGAAAATCCACCATCGAGCCGATGTCGAGCGCATCGCCGGCGAAGATCACGAGGTCGAACTGGGGGGCCGCGCTGACCAGCCAGTCGAGCTGCGGCAATGAATAGTGCAGGTCGGCCACGACCAGGCAGCGCATTTGAAAATCCGTTCGCGAGATTGAAAATGTCTGGGAATTGCAAAACGTCATAAAGCAAGAAGCAGACCAGCACGGCCGCGTCCTCCCGTCAATCGCGGGGCTGGACCCGATCATCGAATTCTGATGTCGTGGCGCATCCCAGCGCGGTATCCGCATGACCTCCTTCAAGACGATTCGCGCCCGCGCCGAGAAGCGCAAGGGCGGGCCCAGGGCGCTCGACAGGCTGATGCCCGAAAAGCCCGACCTGAAGGGCCTCGCAAAACTCGGCGACGACCGCATCCTCGCCGAAATGAGCAAGCGGGTGTTCTGCGCGGGCTTCGCCTGGAGCGTGATCGATTCGAAATGGGACGGGTTCGAAGAGGCCTTCCTGCATTTCCAGCCGGCCAAGCTCACCTTCCAGCCGGAGGACTATTGGGAAGGCCTGCTGCGCGATACGCGCATCGTGCGCAACGCCGCCAAGATCATGTCGGTGCGCGACAATGCCGCCTTCGTGCAGGAGATCGCGAAAGAGCACGGCAGCTTCGGAAAGTTTCTGGCGAAGTGGCCGTCGTCCAACGAGGTCGGCCTGCTCGATCTTCTGACCAGGCGCGGCAGCAGACTCGGCGGCAATACCGGCCAGATGCTGCTGCGCTTCGTCGGCTGGGACGGATTTGTGACCTCCAGGGACGTCGTCGCCTGCCTGCGCGGCGCCGGCCGCGACACCGCCGAAGAAGTCAAATCCAAGGGCGACCTCGCCAAGGTGCAGGCACAGTTCAACGCCTGGGCCGAAGAGACTGGCCTGCCCTACACCTACCTGTCACGGATCTGCGCGCTCTCGGTCGGCGGGGTCAGGAGCGAATAGCCGCATCTTCGGCGTGTACCGCGGCGAATCATGTGGATCGTGTGGCGATCCCGTGCCGCGAGCGCGGCAGATGCAACGCGCGATCACGAAATGAATTCTGTCGGAACAATTGTGCGCAGGACCCGTTCGGAAGTTTGAGCCAGGCGAACAACGGCGCCGGGAACGCCCGTTCTGGCCCATTCCCAATGAAACCCGGTACGACAGAAACGGAGCAGCCCATGAAGCTCACATCCGAACAGGTGAAGCAGACCGTTAACCAACTCGGCGCTCAGGTGCTGCCCGACGAGCATCCGGCGATGCCCCAGCTCAACAGCATGTTCGGCGAGCACACCTTCTTCGTCGACGAGATGGGACTGAAGGTCCTCGAACCCACGCCGTCGCTGGGTGCGGAGCGCGAGACCGGCGAGGTCGTCAGCCTCGCCGACTGGAGCGATGCCGAGCTGACGCGGCTGATGGCGCACGAGCCAGAGCCGACCGGCGTGATCGTGGTGTTCGAGCACGTGAGGCATTGATTGGTTCGAGCGGATCGGCATTGTCATTGGTGAAAAATCCTGCCGCTGTCATTGCCGGTCCGGCTCGAATGGGGAATGTCAGCTGCGGCTCCGGATCGTCCCCGTCCTGAAGGGAAGACAGCGATACTCCAAGCAGCCTGACGGACTTGGGCGGCGGCATCTCCAATTCGAGCAGGCCGCAGGCCAGCCGCTCCAGTTCGTCCCTGCCCGCAACCGGCGCGGGGAGGGACCTGCTGCGCGTGATGATCTCGAAATCGGCAAACTTGATCTTCAGGGTGACGGTGCGGCCGCGGTTGCCGGTCGTCTCGCAATGGCGCCAGAGCTTGTCGACGAGCGGCCTGAGCTCGGCGACCAACGCGTCGAATTCATCGAGGTCGGTCGAGAACGTGGTCTCCGCGCCGATCGACTTGCGGATCCGGTTGGCCCGGACCGGCCGCTCGTCGACACCGCGCGAGATCCAGTAGTAATAGGCGCCCGACTTGCCGAAGTTCGTATTCATGAACTCCAGGGTCTGGTTACGAATGTCCAGACCGGTGAATAGGCCGAGCGCGTTCATCTTTGCGCTGGTCGCCGGACCGATCCCGTGGAATTTGCCGACGGGCAGCGTCTCGACGAAGGCAGGCCCCATCTCCGGCGAGATCACGAACTGACCGTTGGGCTTGCGGTGATCGGAGGCGAGTTTTGCCAGAAACTTGTTGTAGGAAATACCTGCGGAAGCGTTGAGGCCCGTCTCGGCCTTGATGGTCTCGCGGATCCGCAGCGCGACGTCCCGCGCCAGCGGAATGCCTTGCAGGTTCTCCGTCACGTCGAGATAGGCCTCGTCGAGCGACAACGGTTCGATAACAGGCGTGTACTCGGCGAAGATGTCGCGGATCTGCCTGGAGATCGCCTTGTAGACCTCGAAGCGCGGCCTGACGAAGACCAGGTCGGGACATTGCCGCTTCGCGGTCACCGACGGCATGGCGGAGCGAACGCCGAACTTGCGGGCCTCGTAGCTGGCGGCCGCAACGACGCCGCGTTCCGCCGAGCCCCCGACCGCGACCGGCTTGCCGCGCAACTCCGGATTATCGCGCTGCTCCACGGACGCATAGAAGGCATCCATGTCGATATGGATGATCTTGCGGACGGGTGGGGATTCGCCGGTCACGGTGCCGGATTCGCTCATGGAAAGATGATACAATTGCGCGGTGAGAAGCGCGAGGTGGTGGATGCTTCGATTGCTGGCCTTCGCCGCTGCAGTGATCGGCCTCGGCTGTGCTCAATACGTCCATCCGGCGGTTGAATTGCGGCGTTCTGTCTCGACGAGTTCAAAAGGCAGTCTCAGGCTTGTGAGTGGCGAGCGTGGGCAGGCGACCTAATATGAGCCCGCGGAGGACAGCACATGCAATACAGCTCCGAACTCGTTCAGACGATGCGCCAGGCCCTCGAGACCGTGATGGCGAGCGTGCCCGCCCATCAGTCGGTGTTCGGCCTGAAAGCGGCGGTGGCCGAATGCATCCTGAAGGCTGCCGCACACGGCCAGACGTCGTATGACGGACTGGTGACGTCCGCCTCGGACCAGATTCAGTCGATTATCGCGATGCTGACGTGAGTATTTGCCTTATGAAGACATCGACGCGATCCTCAAGGGATGAACTTCCCCGAACATGAAGAACGTCACCCGGCGCGCGGCAAGCGGGCTCGCCGACCATCGCGACGATCGAGAGCTGTAGCTTCATGTCATGCGAGTATCCGAGATGTCCAAAACGGCCGACTGATCACAGCCTAGGAGCGCCACGATCTATGTCCGCTGGAGGATCGCCTTCATCTGGTCGATCTCCTTACGCTGTGACCGTTCGATGTCGCCGCACAGGCGAATGATCTCGGGGTCGCTCAGCTTTGCATGCTGACACATCAGGATCGCGCCCGAGTGGTGCGGAATCATCGAGCGAAGAAAGGCGCGATTACCAATCGTTGTTTGGGTGCGGATCAGGGCGAAGCTGCCGACGAAGACGATGATTGCGCCCGCGAGGATCATGGCATTGGTGCCTTTCGACGGAAACATGTGGCGCATTCCGAGGATCATCAGCACTACCATCGGTGCAACCATCGTCAGCGTCATGTAGAACATATTAAGATTGTGGTAAAAGCTATCGAGCCCGTCGATCATGACGAACATCACGAGATACATGATGACGCCGCTGATGATTGTCTGAACAATCAAGCTAGTATAACCGCTCGTGTTCGTCTTCATCTTCGTATCGTCCATGTCGGCGCTCCTGACTCGACTCTCTAAGAGTTGTCGAACCTCGGACGGTGCTGAACTCATTGCGTCCTCCATTCCAGGAACAGCGAGTCTATCGCGCGCTGGTGTGGCGCCGGCTCCCTCATCCTTTCCAGCGGCAGCACTGATCAGAGATCCGACAGCCTCAGCCGTACTGTTCGGCTAAGGCGTCCGTCTCGGTCTTGCCGATACGCCGCCAGACTGCATCCAGCTTGAGACGAATGGTCTGCGCCACCCCATGCATCAATTTCACTTTCTGGTGTCGATGAACTGATGATCCGGTTGCGCATTCGTTGCGCAGAAGGCCAACGCTATGGATGTGTGACCGTTCCTGCCCGAGGCGATTCGAACTTCTCGTCGTTCCGGACCGCCGCAGCTACGATGCGGAAGTCACGTACCCAGCGGCTCTGGATTGGCGGAATTTGGCGCAGCGACGCGATTTGAAAGTGTGAGCTCCACTTTGCGGGTAGCGTTCAGACGAACTGAGTTGCCTCGTCTTCTGATTCCGCTTGCTCGAGCGACCGATCGACTGAGGGCGTTCGACGAACGCTCCTCAAATTCGTCTGCAAGGTCCAATGCTGCGAGCGCCACTCAGTTTACCCGCGATTTCTCTAAACTACGCCGTCAACCGCTTACGCGATGCGAATCGGCCATATTGAAAAAAGACGACTAAGTCTCTGAAACTAATGGCGCACCCGACACGATTCGAACGTGTGACCTTTGCCTTCGGAGAGCAAAGGTGACTAAATTACTCTTGCTTACCTGAAATCCCTTGGAATATCTGGCCTCCAGATATAGGCTGGAAAAGGCCTGATTTGGGGGCTACGGTCGTTGCTCCGAATTTCCCTCGATTTCCGGCACCTGCTTACCCGGTGCTTACCTGAGGGAAAATTGCCGAAACTGACCAAACGCACAGTCGACGCCGCCGAAACCACGGGAGCCGACGTCTTTCTGTGGGACGACGATCTGCCGGGCTTCGGCCTGCGGGTGAAAAAAAGCGGGGCCAAGTCCTTCATCGTCCAGTATCGGAACGTGAATGGGCGGAGCCGCCGGCTCACTCTGGGTCGGTATGGCGTCCTGACGCCTGAAGAGGCCCGCAAGGACGCAAAACTTGCCCTAGCGGACGTCGTCAGGGGTTCAGATCCTGTCGAGAGCAAGAAACTCGCCCGCGGCGCCATGACTATAGAGGAACTCTGCCGGGAATACCTCGACAAGGCCGAACGCGGCCTGATCCTGACGCGGCGGGGCGAGACCAAAAGCGGGACGACTCTGTACAGCGACAAGGGGCGCATCGAGCGGCACATCATCAAGCTGGTTGGCAAGAAGACCGTGAAGGGCTTCACATCCACCGATGCCAAGGGCCTCCAGCGCGACATAATCGCCGGTAAGTCCGCCGCGGACGTGAAGACCAAGAAGCGCGGCCGCGCAATCGTGACGGGCGGCAAGGGTACCGCGGCCCGTACGATGGGTCTCCTCGGCGGGATATTCAGCTACGCTGTCGATGAAGGGTACCGGCCCGACAACCCCGTAAGCGGTATCAGGCGACCAAAGGATCAAACGCTCGAGTGGCGCCTGGATGATGCGGGCTACCGTCGCTTAGGTAAATGCCTCGCCACTGCGGAGGTGAACGGCGACCATTGGCAGCCCGTCCTTGCAAGCAGGGCAGCCGCGATGACGGGCTGCCGTCTGGATGAGGTCGAAGGCCTGCTCAAGACTGAAGTCGACCCTGTCGGAATGGCGCTGCGGCTCGGCGACAGCAAGACCGGAAAAAGTATCCGGCCTGTGGGGCCCGCCGTTATTGCCGTTCTGAAGACGGCAATGGCCAAGTCGAAATCCAAGTTCGTCTTTCCCGCCGTCACGACCGACTCCAAGCACCACACTGGTCTGACCCGCTGGCTGAAGAAGGTCTCTGCCAAAGATGTACCGGGGATTACCTGCCACGGGCTGCGACACTCGTTCAGCTCGACGGCCGAGGATATCGGCTATTCGATCCCGACTATCAAAGCGCTTATTGGGCATTCCAGGGCAAGCGTCACTGAAGGATACATTCACAAGATCGATTCGGCGCTCCTCGCAGCTGCCGATCGGATCGCCAGGCACATCGACGATGCCATGACCGGAAAGAAGCAAAACAAGGTCGTCCAGCTTCGGAAGGCCTAATCAATCGGCGCGGCTAGGGTAGCTCCCGAAAAGCTGACCCTCAGTTGCTCGCCTCGTCACTTTTACGCGATCTGCGGAGACCTTCCGGTATGATGAGCAAGAGAGCGCCCCCCCGGATCGCTAAGACCGTGCGGGATGTGGACTTGGGCATTCCCAAAGCTATTCCACAGAGGGACATGGAGGCGCTTTTTGAAGCACACGGTCTGACGGCCTCTCAGCAGACTCAAACGGAAGCCTTCTTAAGGAAACTCATTCATGAATTTGGGAATGAAATAACTAAAGTACGGCGACGGCGCACTCGTGCTGATGATCGTAAGAAGCTAAAGCATGCGATTGAAAGGCTGTCGGAGGCGCAACGCTACTTAAAAACATGCGGACCAATTGGTCAGACCATCGTTCGAAACAACATATCGCATCTTGGAGAAATGTTCAGCTCCAGCTGGACGCGCCAGACCTTCCCAAAGTTCGAGTTTCCGAAACAAACGTACGCGAGCGTCAATCCAAGAAGCCGGACCTCTCCGAGGGAGGAGCGCGTTCACATTGAAGAACATACGCTTCAATACCGCCGTCAATTTGCTCGCAGCCAAAACATTTCTCTTGTCTCAGCTGCGTTGGGCGAGATCCACAATTCTCTCGAGGAAGCGTTGAGGCGAGGTAAAAAGCGTGGCGGTAGGAATAAGGCAGAACTCCGACCGTGTTTCATCATGAATCTTGCTGATTTCTGGAAGCAGATCGGCCGAGACCCTTGGGCTACTGGGTCGTTTCAATTTCCCCAATTTTGCGAACATGTGCTCAACTACGTGGGTTGGCCTACGACGGGCTTGAGGGCTACGATCAGCAAAGCCCTCGCAAGTTTGTCAGAGCGCTCGTAATCAATCCAAAAATCATGACTAGTTACGGACAGAGGGCCTAAACGAGCGCTGTAGATTTCCTTGCATCGACGGAGATTGCTCCGTGAAGACGCGAGGCGCAGATGGATACTCTCCAGAAGAAAACTCCTGAACCTGGTCGCCTGCTCAGGCGAGCCGAAGCAGCCAAATACGTTACCGACACTTATGGGATACCTTGTTCTCCCAAGACGCTAGCCAAAATTGCTTGCGTGGCTTCAGATGGGCCGCCCTTTCGGCTTGCCGGCCGCACCCCGTTATACCCAACGTCCGGCCTTGACGAGTGGGCCCACAACAAGATCGGGCCGTTGGTCCGATCAACCTCTGAAATGCACCGCCCGATCTTGCCATCTCGCAAGGTCTCCTGATGATGACAGAGACTATAATTGTGGTTTCTCCGTCGTTTGATCGGCGCGGCAAACGTCGCCATGACAGGTTTGACGCCCGCCTTAAGGACGACGCTGAAGTGATCTGCGGGGCGACGCGACAGCCTCTGCTGGACTCCAGCCGGGTGCTGTTGGCGAGGGGCCTCGACCCTTCGACCGTACTCTGCATGGTGCACTCACATGCCCCGACGGTGGTCACCCTGCGTTCGCCAATCGGCGTCGCGGCGCAGTACGACGTCATGGGCAGCGCGTTCGTCCGAAGAAAATCAATCACAGGGCCTATGCCAAGCTCGGGGATCGCGAACGGCGGGTGGTCGGCTGGGTCGAGGGTGCCCGGCAGCACCGAGGCCGCTGCCGGGGTTCCGCATAAGGACCCGCTTTGCGAACATGATCGTCAGCACCATCGCCGACATCAACAGCGGCCTCACTGGTGTCGACGTCAACAGCTACCTGTCTTCACCGAAAGGAAAGTTGAAAAGCCGACGTGAGCGTCAACTCACGTCGGCCAAAATGTCGTCCCTAAACCGGAATGCTAGGTACAACAATGCCAAAGATACCGCGCAATCGGGCGCAGTGCCACGCCGATTTTGATCTCACCCCTCTTGGCCAATATGCGGTCAGTCGGGACGCTGCCATCCTAACTCCCGGTGGACGGCACGTTCAGCGCTTTACGAGCCTTCCGGCCAGCCTCGCGAACCTATACGCGGCCATAAATGGCCTCGGCGAAGTTCGATGAATCGACCGCTTTGATGCGACGAGGCTGCTGAATGACAAACCGGCGTGATTATCACAAGCGTACTGGTAAAGACGCTCGACCGCGCGAACGCTATGTCAGACTCCTTGAATACATGCTCGCGTCGGCAGCATGGCAGGCGCTCGATGGGAGCAGCAGAGCGCTCTACATCGAGTTAGCGAGGCGCTACCGAGGGCCAAACTCTAACAATGGTAAGATCCCGTACAGCGTTAGAGAAGCCGCCAAGGCACTTAACGTCGGACGTAGTACGGCCCAGCGCTGCTTTCAGTGTCTAGTTGCCCATGGCTTTATTAGAGTAAGCAAGAGAAGCGGTTTCAGCATGAAGGGCCGCGTTTCAACTGAATGGCTACTGACAGAGTTTCCGGACGACACTCAAGCCACGCTTGTGACAGCGAGCAAGGATTTCATGAGATGGACACCCGATAATTCATTTCGCAGTCCCATGTCAGGCACTAACAGTCCCATGCCAGGGCCATGAATGGAGAGCCGGCTCCGCAAATTTGGACAGGTCGATAAGTGGAGTTTCTGCCTGACAGCGGGCACGCTGGTGCCTGCGAAT
>NZ_JASXTA010000010.1:0-277777 GCF_032290525.1 Bradyrhizobium cosmicum
TCCGAATCGTGGGAGCCTTAAACGGCGCCCAGTCTTTGGCACTCTCGTGCCCGTGGAGGAGCCGTCCACAGCATCAATAGCGGGAGCTTGAAGACACTGAGGTTTTAGCTTTCGGGGATCTGCTGACCTCGGTAAATTTTACGCCGGAGGCAAAACTTTCCCTCCGGGCCGCGCCTTGCGCGGCGGCGACCGAATGATCCGACGCGTCAATGACTTTGCAACATCCACCATGCATTCCGCCGGAAATCACCAGCTACTGTGCATGGGGTTGTTTTCGCAGTTTTTGTTTTGAGGCGAAAAAGACCTCAGCGCGAACCTATCGGTTCCCACCGAACAGCCGGTCCATCAGCCAGCCATCCAGCCCGGCGGCAGCTTCCGGCCGCGCATTGGCGCGGGTGGGAGGCGGCGCGCGATAGCCACCATTGTTGGCCGGAGCCGACGGTGGCGCCGTTGTCGGCGGTGACACTTGCGAGGCCGCCTGCGCGAGGTTCGACAGGCCCCAGCTCGCTTGCGCGTTCGGCAAGGCGGCCACCGGCACGCCCTCGTGCGCCGTGCGCATGAAGCGCGACCAGACTTCGACGGGCAGGCCGCCGCCGGTCGCCTTTTTGGTCGGCGAGTTGTCGTCATTGCCGAGCCAGACGCCGGTGACGAGGTTGGCGGTGTAGCCGATGAACCAGGCGTCACGGTAATCCTGGCTGGTGCCGGTCTTGCCGGCGGCCGGCCAGCCCGGGATCTCCGCCTTCTTGGCGGTGCCTGATATCAGCGTCTCCCGCATCATCGTGTTCATCATGCCGACATAGCGGGGGTCGATGACCTGGTTGCGCTCGTCCGCCTGGCGCATGTAGAGCAGCTTGCCACCGAGCGTCCTGATCCGCGTGACGACATGCGGCGCCGCCGCGACGCCGCCATTGGCGAAGGGTGCATAGGCACCGACCAGCTCGACGACCGAGACTTCCGATGTGCCGAGCGCGATCGACGCGTTGGGTTCGAGTTTGGAGGAGATGCCAAGTCGGTGCGCGGTGCGCACCACGTTCTTCGGCCCGACCTCGAGGCCGAGGCGGATGGCGACGGTGTTGAGCGACATCGCCAGCGCCTGCGTCAGCGTCACCGCGCCGAAATATTCATGGGTGTAGTTCTCGGGCTTCCAGCCCTTGACCTCGATCGGCGCGTCCTGGCGGAGCGTGTCGGGCGTCAGCCCCTGCTCCAGCGCGGTCAGGTAGACGAACGGCTTGAACGAGGAGCCGGGCTGGCGTCTTGCCGTCACCGCGCGGTTGTATTGGCTGTCGGCATAGTTCCGCCCGCCGACCATGGCGCGCACCGCGCCGTCAGGCGTCATCGCCACCAGCGCGCCCTGGCTGACGTTGAATTTCACGCTCTTGGCCGCGAGCTCGTCGATGATGGCGGCTTCGGCGACGCTCTGCAGCTTCGGATCGATCGTGGTCTCGACCTTGATGCTCTCGTCGATCTGGCCGACGAGATCGTCCAGCACCTCGCCGATCCAGTCGGCGACGTAATTGACCGTGCCGGCGCCGGCCGGCTTCACGTTGTAGGAGGGATGGCCGATCGAGGCCTGCGCCTGCGCCTCGGTGATGAATTTCGCATCCGCCATCGCCGCGAGCACGATTTTCGCGCGCGCTTCGGCGCCTTCCGGATTGCGGTTCGGGGCGAGGCGCGACGGCGACTTGACGAGGCCGGCCAGCATCGCGGCCTCGGCGATCGTCACGTTCTTCGCCGGCTTGCCGAAATATTTCTGCGCGGCGGCTTCGACGCCGTAGGCACCGGAGCCGAAATAGACGCGGTTGAGGTAGAGCTCCAGAATCTCGTTCTTGGAGTGCTTGCGCTCCAGCCAGATCGCGAGCTCGGCCTCCTGAAGCTTGCGCGCCATGGTCCGTTCCTGGGTCAGGAACAGGTTCTTGGCGAGCTGCTGCGTCAGGGTCGAGCCGCCCTGCGAGACGCCACGATGGAGCACGTTGGTCACGAGTGCGCGCAGGATGCCGACCGGATCGATGCCGAAATGCGAATAGAAGCGGCGATCCTCGATAGCGATGAACGCCTTCGGCAGATACGGCGGCAAATCTTTCAGCGCGACGTTGGCGCCGGCCATCTCGCCGCGCTGTGCCAGCATGCTGCCGTCGATGCCGACGATCTGGATCGTCGGCGGGCGCTTGGGAATTTCCAGCGACTGGATCGGCGGCAGGTGGGCGCCGACATAGATCACGACGCCGATCACGGCGATTGCGCACCACAGGCCCAGCACCGCGCCCCAATAGACCAGGCGACCGAGGCTAAAGCCGCCGCGCGGCTTCGACCGCCGCTTGGCGCCGCTGCGGCCTGGCTGAGCCTTCCGTTCGCGCGGCGGCTCGTCGCCCGAATCGTCGTTCTTGCGCTTGGCGGATGGCTTCGTGGACTTTTTCGGCTTGTCGTCGGCGTTGGGGATGCGGTCCGCTGCGGTCAGGCGCAGATCGGCGAGCGCCGCGGGCAAGCCGAACAACGGCTCCTTCCGCCCAGCCTTTTTCTTTCCCAACCCCATACGCAAACGCCCGGTCAGCCCGCCCCGCCGCACGCTAGCGGTCGCTGTTTAAGGCCCGGTTACCCGGATGTTAACGCGCGATTAGGAGGTGCGGCATTCGCCAGCCGCAGTTCTGCTTGCCGGGCCGCAGGGCTAGGATCGCCGCCATAACACAAGAGGGAAGCCACATGGGCCACATCGACCCGACCAAGGAGATCTTCGCGCAATTCCGGGACAACGACCGTCCCGGCCCGATCCACATGCTCAACCTGGTGCGGCTGCGCAAGGACGCCGCCTATCCGGACGGTCGCAAGGCGAGCGGCGCGGAAGCCTATGCGGCCTATGGCCGCGAGAGCGGCCCGGTGTTCGAACGGCTCGGCGGCCGCATCGTCTGGCAGGGCAGGTTCGAGCTGATGCTGATCGGTCCGCAAGACGAACGCTGGGACCATTGCTTCATCGCCGAATATCCGGGCGTCTCAGCCTTCGTCGAGATGATCCGCGATCCGGTCTATCGCGAGGCGGTGAAGCACCGGCAGGCCGCCGTGGAGGATTCCCGGCTGATCCGCCACGCCGTGCTGCCGGTGGGGAAGAATTTCGGGGAGATACCGACTTGAATGCCGTGGGGCGATTCTCCCTCCATCGTCATGGCCGGGCCTGACCCGGCCATCCACGCCTTCGTCTGCCGCTCCAAGAACGTGGATGCCCGGGCCTTCGCCCCGCCGAAGCGGCTTCGGCCGCGCAGGCGGGACAAGCCCGGGCATGACGTCGTTGAAGCCGTTGCTGTGGCGAACTAGCCCGACGGGCCGTTGTCCTCGATGATCGGGCCGAACAGCTCCCAGCGTTCGCCGTTGAACCTCATCATCTGCATCTGCTTGTTGACGCGATAGTCATTCGGCCCGGTGCTGATCTTGATGCCGGGCAGCGCTAGGCTCGGGGTATAGCCCTTGATGCTGGCGACCTGCTTCATGACGTTCTCGCGCGTCAGGTCGTCGCCGCATTGCTTGAGCACCTGCGTCAGCAGCTCGGCGACCGAATAGGCGTAGGTGTTGACGGTGTTGAGCTTGTCGCCTTCGGGAAAATACTTGTCCATGAAGGCGAAGAAGGCTTTCACGCCAGCGTCGTCCTTCCATTGGGGATCGCCGGGGTCCTTGCCGTAATTGGTCGAGATGATGCCCTTGGAGATGTCGAGGCCGGCCGGTTTCAGTGTCGCCGACACCGGGCTCGCATTGATGTCGAGGATATGCACTGGGGTCCAGCCGAGATCGGCGAGCTTCTTGATCGCCTGGGCCGCGAATTTCGGGGTCGAGGCGTTATAGAACAGATCGACTCCCATCGACTTCAGCTTGACCACCTGGGAGTCAACGGTCGGATCGGTGACCTCGTAGGAGACCTCGCCGACGATCATGCTGGCGGCCTTGTCGCCGAGGCCGCTCTTGAGGCCCGTGAGATAGTCGCGGCCCATGTCGTCGTTCTGGTAGAGCACGCCGATCTTGGCGTTGGGGTGGTTGGCGAGAATGTACTTGGCGTAGATCCGTCCCTCGGACACGTAGTTGGGATTGTAGGCGATGGTCCAGGGATAGTTCTGCGGATCGTTGAAGCGCGCCGCGCCGGTCGAGGCCAGCAGCTGCGGCACCTTCTTGCCGTTGAGATATTTTTGCACGGCGGCATTGGCCGCGGTGCCGATGAGCTGGAAGGTGAACAGCACCTCGTCGCCTTCGACGAGCTTGCGCACCTGCTCGACGGTCTTCGGCGGCGAATAGGCGTCGTCATACTGGATCAAATTGATCTTGCGGCCGTTGATGCCGCCCTGATCGTTGATCATCTTGAAATAGGCCGCCTGGGTCTTGCCGATATTGGCGTAGACGGAATAGGCGCCGGAGAACGGCACGGTTTGGCCGATCTTAATCTCGGTGTCGCTCGCACCAGTGTCGTATTTCTTCTGGGCGAGAGCCTGGCTGGCGGAGAACGTGAAGGCGAGTGCTGCCGTGGCAGCTAGGAAGGCTCTGCGATTGCTCATGTGGGGTTGTTCCTCCTGACGGAATTTCCGTCGATGGTCTTTTTCCGTTGATTGCAACGGTCGCCATCGCTGCCGAAGATTGTGGAGGAACGTTCGCCGCCGCGCAAGGATCGCGGCGCTGCGTTGTAGCGTCTCAGGCAAAGAACTAGGCGAGGAACAGCACGACCAGCGCGATCGCCGCCGGCAGCGCCTGCACGATCAGGATCCGCGAGCTGACGGTCGCCGCACCATAGGCGCCGGCCACGATCACGCAGAGCAGGAAGAATGCCTTGATCTGGAACGCGAAGGCGGGATTGCCGTGGACGAGACCCCAGATCAGGCCCACGGCGAGGAAGCCGTTATAAAGCCCCTGATTGGCGGCCAGGACTTTCGTGATCTCGGCCTTCTCCGGCGTATTGCGAAAGACCTTCAAGCCCAGTGGCTTGTCCCAGAGGAACATCTCCAGGATCAGGAAGAAGGCGTGCAGTGCAGCGACCAGCGCCACCAGGACATTGCCGATCAGGATCAAGTTGAGCTCCCCCAAAAGCGTCAGCTTTCGGGTGGACGTTAGCACGGCCGCCATGGCAAACGCGATGGCGTGTTCCCATGCAAGGGTGCCGCAATGCCCGCTCGACCAACCAGGACGCCCGAACGATTCGGTCTCGATCGCCTGACGACGCCGATCGGGATCGCCTTGCTCGTCACCGATGCCGAAGGCGCGTTGCGCGCGCTTGACTGGGACGATTACGAGCATCGCATGCGCGAGCTGTTGCGCCTGCATTACGGCGTGGTGGATCTCAGCGATCAGCCTGCGCCGACGCAGATGCGGACGGCGCTGTCAGGCTATTTCGAAGGCGATCTCGGCCAGCTCTCGGCTATCGCCTGGCGCACCGCCGGCACGCCGTTCCAGCAAAAGGTCTGGACGGCGCTCGCGAAGATTCCTGCCGGCACCACCATGAGCTATGGCGCGCTTGCCGCGGGGATCGCCATGCCCAAGGCCATTCGCGCGGTCGGCCATGCCAACGGCTCCAATCCGATCAGCGTGGTGCTGCCCTGTCATCGCCTGATCGGCGCCGACGGCTCGCTGGTGAAATACGGCGGCGGCCTCGAGCGCAAGCGCTGGCTGCTGCGGCATGAGGGGGTGGAGGTTTAGGTCTCTGCGGTCACGCCGCCGGTGCCGCAACCGCCTTGTCGCCGGCCATCACATGGGTGAGCGCGCTCTTGATCGCGGACTGGCGCGTCGGCGCGTTGATCTGTGCGCCCAGCAGATCGGTGACGTAGAACACGTCGCGGGCGCGCTCGCCGAAGGTCGCGACATGGGCCGAGGCGATGTTGAGGTTGAGCTTCGAGATCGCGGTGGTCAGCTCGTAGAGCAGGCCGGGGCGGTCGAGCCCGGAGACCTCGATCACGGTGTAGCGGTCGGACCATTGGTTGTTGATGGTCACTTCCGGCTCGATCACAAACGGACGCGCCTTGCTGCGCACGGTGCGCCGCGCCACCACTTCGGGCAGGCGCAGCTTGCCCTCGAGCACGTCCTCGATCATCTCGCCGATGCGGGTGGCGCGCCGTCCCTCGTCCTCGTCGCGGTCGTATTCCCTTGAGATCGAGATTGTGTCGAGTGCGCGGCCGTCGGTCGTGGTGTAGATCTGGGCATCGACGATGTTGGCGCCGGCCGATGCACAGGCGCCCGCGATGATCGACAGCAGCCAGGGATGGTCGGCGGCGAAGATCGTGAGCTCGGTGACGCCGCGCACCTCGTCGAAGCCGACATTGATCGCAAGCTTGTGGCCGGCCTGCTCGCTGGAGCGGACGAACCGGGCGTGGCGGATCTTGCGCGGCAGCTCGACCTTGAGCCAATAGGCCGGATAGTGCCGGCCGATATAGGCATCGAGCTCGTCCGCCGGCCATTCGGCGAAGGCCATGCGGAATTCGCCGTAGGCAGCCGTGAGGCGCTTGCCGCGGTCGACTTCCGAGAAGCCGCCGGTCAGTACCGGCTCGGTCTCGTAATAGAGCGAGCGCAAGAGCTGCGCCTTCCAGCCGTTCCACACGCCGGGGCCGACGCCGCGAATGTCGGCGGTGGTCAGGATCGTCAGCAATTTCATCTGCTCGACCGACTGCACCACGGCGGCGAAATTCTCGATGGTCTTGCGGTCGGACAGATCGCGCGACTGCGCGACCGTAGACATCGTCAGATGCTCCTCGATCAGCCACGCCACGAGCTCGGTGTCGGCCGCGCTGAAGCCGAGCCGCGGGCACAGCCGCCGTGCCACCTTGGCCCCGGCGATCGAGTGATCCTCGGGTCTTCCCTTGGCGATGTCGTGCAGCAGCGTCACGATGTAGATCACCGGGCGGTGCTCGGGCCGGATCTTGCGCATCAGGTCGCTGGCCAGCGCGAACTCGTCGAGGCCGCCGCGCTCGATGTCCTGCAGGAAGCCGACGCAGCGGATCAGATGCTCGTCCACCGTGTAGTGATGATACATGTTGAACTGCATCATCGAGACGATCTTGCCGAAGGCGCGGATGAAATGGCCGAGCACGCCGGTCTCGTTCATCCGACGCAGCACGATCTCGGCGTTGTCGGAGGTCAGGATCTCCATGAACAGCCGGTTGGCCTCGGGGTTCTCCCGAAGCTGCGCGTTGATCAGGCCGAGTGAGCGCGTCACGTCGCGCATCGCGTCCGGATGGAAGGCGAGATTGTTCTTCTGCGCCAGGCGGAAGATGCGGATCAGATTGACCGGATCGTGCTTGAACACGTCGGGCGCGGCGACGTTGATGCGGTTGTTGTCGACGATGAAGTCGTCGCTGTCGGGCACGCGCCGCTTCACCGGCGTGGGACGCAGCCGCGCCATCATCCGGCTCAGCACCGGCGCGGGCTTGGCCTGCTGGTCTTCGAGCTTGGCGCAGAGGATGGCGGTGAGGTTGCCGACTTCTTTGGCGACCAGGAAGTAGTGCTTCATGAAGCGCTCGACGTCCTGCATGCCGGGATGCGAGGTGTAGCCGAGCCGGATCGCGATCTCGCGCTGGAGGTCGAATGACAGCCGCTCCTCGGGCCGGCCGGAGTAGAAATGCAGATTGCAGCGCACCGACCAGAGGAAGTCGGCGCAGCGGCGGAAGGTGCGGTACTCCTGCGCGTCGAATACGCCGCGCTCGACCAACTCGTCGGTGTCGCGGACGCGGTAGACGTATTTGGCGATCCAGAACAGCGTATGCAGGTCGCGCAAGGCCCCCTTGCCGTCCTTGACGTTGGGCTCGACCAGATAGCGCGATTGGCCGCCGCGCCGATGACGTTCCTCGCGCTCGGCCAGCTTTGCGGTGACGAATTCGGATGCGGTGCCTTGCACCACTTCCTTGTCGAAACGTTCGACCAACTCGTCATAGAGCGGTTGGTCGCCGGTGAGGAAGCGCGTCTCCAAAATCGCCGTGCGGATCGTCATGTCGCCGCGCGCCTGCCGGATCGATTCATCCACCGACCGCGTGGCGTGACCGACCTTAAGCCCCATGTCCCAGAGGCAATAGAGGATGGCTTCGGCAACCTGCTCGCCCCAAGCGGTCTGCTTGTAGGGCAGGATGAACAGCAGGTCGATGTCGGACTCGGGGGCCATCAGGCCGCGGCCATAGCCGCCGGTCGCGACCACCGCCATCCGTTCGGCCCCCGTCGGGATCGGCGAGCGGTAGAGGTGACGGGTCGCGGCCGAATACAGGATGCGGATGATCTCGTCCTGCACATGGCACAGCCGTTCGGCGCAGCGGCGCCCGTGACGATCCTTCAGCAGGATCGCCTGTGCGGCAGCGCGCGCCGCGATCAGCTCGGCTTTCAGCAACTGCGCCATGGCCGTGCGGAACGCGTCCTCGCGGCCCTCATGCTTTTCGGCGAGCGCATCGACCGCGGCGGTGATCCGCGCGCTGTCGAAGCGATCGTCCACCTCCGCCTTGTGCTCAGTCGCGACGCTGTCCATGTCTCACCGGATATAAGAGGTGACAGGCGCTGTCACCCGCCATTCTCTGGCAATAGCCGTTCCATGCTGGAAAAGGCGAGGCTCAGGCAAAATTGTTCTCAGGCGGCGGGCTTTCAAGGGCTGGATTTTCTCGTTGACCTCTAGATGTAACTCATTGAAAAACAATGAAGTTCTAGAGGAGGCTGGGCATGATGACACGACGCATTCTGTTGGCGGGAGCGGTTGCGCTCGCAATGACACCTGCGGCAAAGGCAGCGGATCCGCTCAAGGAAATCCGCATCGACTGGGCGACCTACAATCCGGTGTCGATGGTCCTGAAGCAGAGGGGGCTGCTGGAGAAGGAGTTCGCCAAGGACGGCATCACCGTCACCTGGGTGCAGTCGGCCGGCTCCAACAAGGCGCTCGAATTCCTCAACGCCGGCTCGATCGATTTCGGCTCGACCGCGGGATCGGCGGCGCTGGTCGCCCGCATCAACGGCAACCCAATCAAGTCGATCTATGTCTATTCGCGCCCTGAATGGACGGCGCTGGTGACGGGCAAGGATTCCAAGATCGCCGGCGTTGCCGACCTCAAGGGCAAGCGCGTCGCGGTGACGCGCGGCACCGATCCGCACATCTTCCTGGTGCGCGCGCTGCTCGGCGCCGGCCTGACGGAGAAGGACATCACGCCGGTGCTGCTCCAGCACGCCGACGGCAAGACCGCGCTGATCCGCGGCGACGTCGACGCCTGGGCCGGTCTCGATCCGATGATGGCGCAAGCCGAGGTCGAGGAAGGCGCAAAACTGTTCTATCGCAAGGCCGACGCCAACACCTGGGGCATCCTCAATGTGCGCGAGCAGTTCTTGAAGGACTATCCGGACGCGGCCCGCCGCGTGCTGGCGGTCTACGAGGAGGCGCGAAAGTATTCGCTGGCGAACTACGACGAGCTGAAGAAGACCTTCATCGCCGTGACCAAGCTGCCGGATGCCGTCGTCGACAAGCAGCTCAAGGAGCGTACCGAGCTCACCCACAGCCGGATCGGCGCGCCCCAGCGCGAGTCGATCCTCGCTGCGGGTCTCGCCCTGCAGCAGGCCGGCGTGGTCGACGCCAAGGTCGACGTGAAGGCGACGCTGGATGTCCTGATCGACGACCAGGTGCCATTGCCGACGAACTAGAGATTGGCAAGCGCGCGCTGACAAACTCCGCCGTCGTCCCGGGGCGCGAAGCGAACCCGGGACCCATAACCACGGGGCGTGGTTGTTGCCCGACAATGGTCACTCCGAGTCCCCGTACCACGACTCCCTGTGCCGTGGGCCCGGATCGGCGCTCCGCTCACTTGTCCGGGACGACAGCGGAGGGCGCGGCAAGAGTAGTGTTGCATTCCCTAACCAGAGGCGCTTCCTACCGGCCATGATCTCCGACGCGCCAGTCCTGCAACAAACCTCGGAACCCGTCGAAGGCGCCGCAGCGCCGACGCGGCTTGCGCGTTACGCGCGGCCGCTGCTGGGACTGCTGCTGCCGTTGATCCTCGCGTTCGGCTGGGAACTCCTGGTCTGGCTTGGCTATTCCAATGGCCGGCTGGTGCCGCCGCCCTCGCGCGTGCTTGCCACCATCACCGAACTCGCCCGCTCCGGCGAACTGATCCGCCATATCGCCGCGACGCTGTGGCGTGTCGGTCTCGGCTTCGCTTTCGGCGTGGTCGCGGGTACGCTGCTCGGTGCCATCTCCGGTTATTGGTCGCTGGCGCGCCGGCTGCTCGACCCGACCGTGCAGGCGCTGCGCGCGATCCCCTCGCTCGCCTGGGTACCGCTGTTCATCCTCTGGCTCGGTATTTTCGAGACCTCGAAGATCGCGCTGATCGCGGCCGGTGTGTTCTTCCCGGTCTATCTCGGCGTGATGGGCGCGATCCTCTCGGTCGATCGCAAGATCGTCGAGGTCGGCCGCACCTTCCGTCTCTCCGGGTTCGCCATGATCCGCCGCATCCTGCTGCCCGCGGTGCTGCCGGCCTATGTCGTGTCCTTGCGCGTCGGCCTCGGTCTCGGCTGGATGTTTGTGGTCGCGGCCGAGCTGATCGGCGCCTCGGAAGGCCTCGGCTATCTCCTGCTCGACGGCCAGCAGCTCGGCAAGCCCGCGCAGATCCTCGCCGCGATCGTGATTTTCGCCGTCCTCGGCAAGCTCACCGACTGGCTGATCGAGATCGCAGCCGCGCCGTTCCTGCGCTGGCAAGACGCCTTCGGCCGCGCGAGGGGAACGTAACGCGATGCTCGCGCTCGACCGGGTCAGCAAGACCTATCCCAACGGCGTGCAGGCATTGGCGCGCTTCTCCGCCGAGATCAGGCAGGGCGAGATCGTCGCCATCATCGGCGGCTCCGGCTGCGGCAAATCAACATTGCTGCGCGCCATCGCCGGCCTCGATCGCGCCAGCGCCGGCACGGTGACGCTCGACGGCGAGGCGATCGCTTCGCCGCATGCCAAGATCGGCATCATCTTCCAGGAGCCGCGGCTGCTGCCCTGGCTCAGCGTGGCCGAGAACATCGGCTTCGGCCTTTCCGATCTGCCTGCGGCCGAGCGGCGCGAGCAGGTGGCGCGTGCGCTCGAGCGCGTTGGGCTCGCGGAGAAGGCGCAGGCCTGGCCGCGCGAGCTCTCCGGCGGGCAGGCGCAGCGCGTCGCCATCGCCCGCGCGCTGGTGCCGCAGCCCGAGGTGCTCTTGCTCGACGAGCCGTTCTCAGCGCTCGATGCCTTCACCCGCCGCGACCTCCAGGATCATCTGCTCGACCTCTGGGCCGACACGCGGCCGACCTTGATCCTCGTCACGCACGACGTCGACGAGGCCGTGGTGCTGGCCGACCGCGTGCTGGTGATGCGGCCGCGGCCGGGCCGCCTGTTCGATCAGATCGGGGTCAACCTCGGCCGACCGCGCGACCGCAATTCGCCGCTGTTCGAGAATTTCAAGCGAAGTGTGCTGACGTCACTCGACCGCTCGCTCGACCGTAGCGTGCCTGACCGTGACGCAACCCAGGGTCCCGGTCAGGCCATGTGGTGGTGACATTCTCCCTCTGAGCCGGTACATCGGGAAGCGATTTTTCCGGGAGAGAACAAGATGGACGCCGCCCAATTGCGCCAGATGCAGGCTCCGATCAAGGAGCGCTACAAGACCGATCCCAAGACCGCAATGATCACGCTGAAGGCCAAGGGCTCTACCGACAGCGAAGGCATCGCTTGCAAGGTCGAGACCGGCCGCGCTATCGCGATGGCCGGTTTGCATCCCGCCACCGGCGGCTCCGGCCTCGAGCTCTGCTCCGGTGACATGCTGCTGGAGGCGCTGGTCGCCTGCGCTGGCGTCACGCTGAAATCGGTCGCGACAGCGATCGAGATCCCGCTGAAAACCGGCAACGTCTATGCCGAAGGCGATCTCGACTTCCGTGGCACGCTCGGCGTCGACAAGGAGACCCCGGTCGGCTTCGCCGAGATACGCCTGCGCTTTGAGGTCGACACGCCGGCGCCGCAGGACAAGCTCGATCTCCTGCTCAAGCTCACCGAGCGCTATTGCGTGGTCTATCAGACCATCAAGAACGGCCCGAAGATTTCGGTGTTGATGCAGCGGATGTGACTGTCCACCTCTCCCATCGGGAGAGGTCGCGCCGAAGGCGCGGGTGAGGGGCTCTGCTCTTTCGTGGGACCTGAAGCCCTCACCCTATTTGCTGCGCAAATCGAACCTCTCCCTCCGGGAGAGGTGAACGAGCCCGCGGAAAATTCCTCAACAATAAGATCCCGCGTGAGATGTCCCTCGACTTCCACTTCATCCTCTTCCTCCTCCTGCGCATGGCGATCGCGGCAGCTTTCGTCGTGACGGCGTCGATCATCACCGAGCGCTCGGGACCGGTGATCGGCGCGCTGATCGCGACGCTGCCGGTCTCGGCCGGTCCGTCCTACGTGTTCCTCGCGCTCGACCATGACGCCGCTTTCATTGCGCAGGGGGCGCTGGCGAGCCTGCCGGTCAATGCGGCGACGATCTTCATGTGCCTCACCTATGTCGTGCTGGCGCAGCGGCACGGTCTTCTGCTGAGTTGCGGAAGCGCGGTCGCGGTCTGGATCGTGTTCGCATCGATCATCAAGCAGTTCGACTGGTCGCTCAGCGCCGGACTTGCGGTCAACTTGATCGCGTTCGGCATCTGCATTCCGCTGCTCGCGGGCTATCGCCATGTGAAGATGCCGCTGGTGACGCGCCGCTGGTATGACGTCCCGATGCGGGCTGCGCTGGTTGCCACCCTCGTCGCCATCGTGGTCTCGACATCGGGCTGGGTCGGCCCGCGGATCAGCGGCATCATTGCGCTGTATCCCGTGGTGTTCTCCAGCATCATGCTGATCCTGCATCCGCGCATCGGCGGGCCTCCGACCGCCGCCGTGCTCGCCAACTCCGCCTGGGGTCTGCTCGGATTCGGCATGGCGATTGCCGTCATGCACGTTGCCGTTGTTCAGTTCGGTTCCGCCATTGGTTTGTGTCTTGCACTCGGCACCTGCGTAAGCTGGAACCTGACGCTGTGGGGCATTGGCCGGCGCGCGATGCATAAGACGCAGCGAACGCCGTGAGACTACGGACATCCACCGCTGCCGAATTTCGACGCTACCATTAGAACTTTATTCGATCTTTTCCCTTACGAATTGTATTGCGTACCCGTCTCGGCTTCCGTCCGTGCGTCATGAAGACGGATTGGCGATTTGATCGCCCCGGACCCGCGGGATTGTGAATTGGAATACGGCGACTTTGCCGCGCGGTTGCATCCCCTGGTCTAGATGGGCGTGTCCCATCGACGTTATTTCGAGATGGAGATCCTTTATGTTTGGTCGTAGTTCCCGCAGTGATGCGGACGCACAGCTCGCCGCCCTCGGCCGGTCGCAGGCCATGATCGAGTTCGCCATGGACGGCACAATCCTGACCGCCAACCAGAATTTCCTCAAGGCCCTCGGCTATTCTCTCGACGAGATCAAGGGAAAGAAGCACGCCATGTTCATGCCGGCCGATCAGCGCGACAGCGCCGAGTACAAGGCGTTCTGGGCGCAGCTCAACCGCGGCGAATTCCAGGCGGCCGAATTCAAGCGGATCGCAAAGGGCGGCCGCGAGGTCTGGATCGAGGCGTCGTATAATCCGGTGCTCGACGGTGCCGGCAAGCCCGTCAAGGTCGTCAAGATTGCGACCGACATCACCGCGAAGAAAATCCGCACCATGACGGAAACCTCCAAGGTGTCCGCCATCAGCCGTGCCCAGGCCGTGATCGAGTTCAAGCTCGACGGCACCGTCGTCACCGCGAACGAGAATTTCTGTAAGGCGCTCGGTTACTCGCTTGCCGAAATCGAGGGCAAGCACCACGGCCTGTTCGTGGCCCAGGCCGAGCGTGACGGTGCCGCCTATCGCGAGTTCTGGGCCAAGCTCAATCGGGGCGAATACCAGGCCGGCGAATACAAGCGCCTCGGCAAGGGCGGCAGAGAGGTGTGGATTCTCGCCTCCTACAATCCACTGCTTGACCAGAACGGCAAGCCGTTCGGTGTCGCCAAGTTCGCGACCGACATCACCGCTGAGAAGCTGAAGAACGCAGATCTCGCCGGCCAGATCGCGGCGATCGACAAGGCCCAGGCCGTCATCGAGTTCAATATGGACGGCACGATCATCACCGCGAACGCGAATTTCCTCGGCACGCTCGGCTATGCGCTGGACGAGATCAAGGGCAAGCATCACAGCATGTTCGTCGAATCTGCCGAGCGCGATGGCGCCGCCTATCGCGAGTTCTGGGCCGCGCTCAATCGTGGCCAGTACCAGGCGGCCGAATACAAGCGCATCGGCAAGGGCGGCAAGGAAGTCTACATCCAGGCCTCCTACAACCCGATCATGGATCTCAATGGCAAGCCGTACAAGGTGGTGAAGTACGCCACAGACGTCACGAACCAGGCGCTGGTCCGTATGGGCAACGAGCGCGTTCGCGGCATGATGGAATCGGTTGCAGCGGGCTCGGAGGAGCTCAACGCCTCGGTGCGGGAGATTTCCGAGGCGATGACCAAATCGCGTGAGACCGCGATGAGCGCGGTGGATCAGGTCGCCGCCGCCGACGCCCAGGCGCAGCGTCTCACCGAGGCCGCGCAGGCGATGAGCGGCATCGTCGAGATGATCAACAGCATCACCGGCCAGATCAACCTGCTGGCGCTCAACGCCACCATCGAATCCGCCCGCGCGGGCGAGGCCGGCCGCGGCTTCGCGGTGGTCGCCTCCGAAGTGAAGAGCCTTGCCAACCAGGCCAAGCAGGCCACCGACAAGATCGGCCAGGAGATCGGCAGCCTCAACGGTATCTCCGGCGACGTCGTCAGCGCGCTCGGCTCGATCAAGCAGGCGATCACCAGTGTCAGCGAATATGTGACGTCGACCGCCGCAGCCGTCGAGGAACAGAGCACGGTCACGAACGAGATGTCGAACAGCATGCAGCGCGCGGCGGCGGAAGCGGCAGCGATCGCGAGCAGGGCGTAGGTTGGAATTGTAGAACGGTAGGGTGGGCAAAGGCGCGCGTACTTCGCGCGCCGTGCCCACCATATTTCCAAAAATTCGCGTTGGTGGGCACGCTTCGCTTTGCCCACCCTACCGCACCGTCACTGCTTCGGCAGCTGCGCCTTCAACGCATAGAGCGCATCGAGCGCCTCGCGCGGGGACATCTCGTCGGGGTGCAGCGCCTTCACCGCCTCCACCAACAGCTCCGCTTCGCTCGGCGGCGCGGCTTCCGCCGCGGCCCGCGAAGGTACGGCGAACAACGGCAGATCGTCAGCCAACGCCCGCGCGGTCTGGCCGCGGTCCTGGGCTTCCAGCTTCGCCAGCACGGATTTCGCCCGCGTGATCACGGCCGGCGGAAGACCTGCGAGCTTCGCCACCTGGATGCCGTAGGAGCGGTCGGCCGAGCCCGGCAGCACCTCGTGCAGAAACACCACATTGCCCTGCCACTCCTTGACGCGCACCGTGGCGTTGAACATGCGCGGCAGTTTTGCCGAAAGCGCGGTCAGTTCGTGATAATGCGTGGCGAACAGCGTGCGGCAGCGGTTGCTCTCGTGCAGATGCTCGATCGCGGCCCAGGCGATCGAGAGGCCGTCGAAGGTCGCGGTGCCGCGGCCGATCTCGTCGAGGATGACCAGCGCGCGCTCGCCGGCCTGGTTCAGGATCGCCGCGGTCTCGACCATCTCGACCATGAAAGTGGAGCGGCCGCGGGCGAGATCGTCGGCGGCGCCGACGCGCGAGAACAGGCGGTCGATGACGCCGATCCGCGCGCGCGTGGCCGGCACGAAACTTCCGATCTGCGCCAGGAGGGCAATCAGCGCGTTCTGGCGCAGGAAGGTCGATTTGCCGGCCATGTTGGGACCGGTCAGCAGCCAGAGCTGGCCGGACTTTTGGCCGGGCGCCGGCGAGAGGTCGCAGGCATTGGCGATGAACGGCTCGCCATTGCGCTTGAGCGCCTGTTCGACCACGGGATGGCGGCCGGCCTCGATGGCGAAGCCGAGGGATTCATCCACCTCCGGCCGCACATAATTGTCATCGACCGCGAGCTTGGCCAGCGAGGTCGCAACGTCGAGCAATGCAAAGGCATGGGCGGCGGCGCGCAGGTCGTCGCTGACCACGAGCGCCTTCGCGGACAGCCGCTCGAAAATCTCGAGCTCGAGCCCGAGCGCGCGGTCGCCGGCATTGGCGATCTTGGCCTCGATCTCCCCGAGTTCGGAGGTGCTGAAGCGCACCTGGCCCGCCAACGTCTGGCGGTGGATGAAGGTCGTGTTCAAGGGCGGCGACATCAGCTTGTCGCCGTGCTGCGCGGTCACCTCGACGAAATATCCGAGCACGTTATTGTGCCGGATCTTGAGACCTTTGACGCCCGTGTTGTCGGCGTAGCGCGCCTGCATCGAGGCGACAACGAGACGTGAGGCATCACGCAGACTTCGCGTTTCGTCCAGCACAGGCTCGTAGCCCTGGCGAACGAAACCGCCGTCGCGCTTGATCAGCGGCAGTTGTTCGTCGAGGGCAGAGGCGAATTCGACCGCGAGCTCGCGCGACGGACGTTGCAGGGCAGCCATCACCGCGGCGATCTCCTGCGGCGGCTGGTCGATCTCGCCAAGCCGCGCCAGCACCTGGTCGGCGGCGAGGATGCCGTCACGCAGGCCGGCGAGATCGCGCGGGCCGCCGCGGCCGACCGAAAGACGGGCCAGCGCCCGCGACATGTCGGGCGCGCCGCGCAAAATGCTGCGGATATCCTCGCGCGTGGCGGAATCGGCGACGAAGCTGCTGACCGCGTCGAGCCGCCGCGCGATTGCGGAGGCATCCGTCAGCGGCGCGGCGAGCCGTTGCGCCAGCAGGCGCGAGCCGGCCGAGGTCACCGTGCAGTCGATCGCGTCGAGCAGCGAGCCGCGGCGCTCGCCTGCGAGCGTTCGCGTCAGCTCGAGATTGGCGCGCGTGGCGGGATCGATCGCCATCGTCGCCCCCGAGGCCTCGCGCGCGGGCGGCGACAGCGGCGGATGCTTGCCGACCTGGGTGCGGTCGACATAGGTGACGGCAGCAGCCGCAGCCGTGGCCTCCAGCCGCGTCAGTTGCGCCAGCCCGTCCATGGTCGCGACGGCAAAATAATCGCACAGACGCTTCTCGGCGGTGGCGCCGTCGAAGACGTCGCGGGTCAGCGGCGTCACCGCCGGCAACTCGCGCAGGGTCTGGCCGAGATCGCTGTCGTTATAGAGAGCGTCGGTGACGATCGCCTCGTTCGGATTGATACGCGCCAGCGTCGCGGCGAGCTCGCCGCCCGAACACTCCATCACGGTGAATTCGGCGGTCGAGATGTCGATCCAGGCGAGACCGAAGCGGTCGCCGCCGGCGGAGGAGCGGGCGCGCGCGATCGCCAGCAGATAATTGTTGGCGCGTGCGTCGAGCAGCGTGTCCTCGGTCAGCGTGCCCGGGGTGACCAGCCGCACCACGCCCCGGCGCACCACGCTCTTGTTACCGCGCGCTTTCGCAGCAGCGGGATCTTCGGTCTGCTCGCACACCGCGACCCGGTGGCCGGCGGTGATCAGGCGGTGCAGGTAATCCTCGGAGCGTTCGACCGGCACGCCGCACATCGGAATGTCTGCGCCCTGGTGCTTGCCGCGCTTGGTCAGGACGATGCCGAGTGTCTTCGAGGCGATCTCAGCGTCCTCGAAGAACAATTCGTAGAAATCGCCCATCCGGTAGAACAGCAGCAGGCCCTGATGCGCCGCCTTGATTTCGAGGTATTGTTCCATCATCGGCGTGACGCGCGCGGCGGCTTCCGCCGGCGCGGCAGGCGCTTCGTCGGAGGGCGGCACAGGGATCGGCTGTTGCATTGTCATGGGCGGCGCAACCTACAAAATTTCGTCCCGTGCTCCTATCAGTTTGGCCGGGGAGGGGAGGTTTTCCACGTTGTCCGCAGTGCGGGATGCGTTGCGGACGGCAGGCCCTGCGAATCGCACGCGAAACCGTCAATTGACCTGCCGCGCGCGCCCTCCTAAAACTCCGCCGACATTGAAGAATTTTGGCCGAACCGCGGCATTCAGGGAGAACAACGATGCGTGACGTCTTTATCTGCGATGCCGTGCGGACCCCGATCGGCCGCTTCGGCGGCTCGCTCGCCAAGGTGCGCGCCGACGACCTCGCCGCAGCACCGATCAAGGCGCTGATGGCCAAGCACCCCAATCTCGACTGGGCGCAGGTGGACGAAGTGTTCTTCGGCTGCGCCAACCAGGCCGGCGAGGACAACCGCAACGTCGCGCGCATGGCGCTGCTGCTGGCGGGGCTCCCGGATTCGGTTCCCGGCCAGACCCTGAACCGGCTCTGCGCCTCCGGCCTCGACGCTGTCGGTGCTGCGGGGCGCGCCATCCGCTCCGGCGAGATCGAGCTCGCGATCGCCGGCGGCGTCGAATCCATGACCCGCGCCCCCTTCGTGATGGGCAAGGCGCAGGAAGCCTTCTCCCGCTCCGCGGAGATTTTCGACACCACCATCGGCTGGCGCTTCATCAATCCACTGCTGAAGGCGCAGTATGGCGTCGACGCCATGCCGGAGACCGGCGAGAACGTTGCCGAGGAATTCCAGGTCTCGCGCGCCGACCAGGACGCCTTCGCGATTCGTTCGCAGCAGCGCGCGGGTGCGGCGATCGCGGCTGGTTACTTCGCCGAAGAGATCATCCCGATCACCATTCCCGGCGGCAAGGCCGGCCCGGTTACGATCGACAAGGACGAGCATCCGCGCCCCGAGACCACGCTGGAGGGCCTTGCCAAGCTGAAGCCGATCGTGCGCAATCCCGGCACGGTGACGGCCGGCAACGCCTCCGGCGTCAATGACGGCGCCGCCGCGATGATCCTGGCCTCCGAGGCTGCCGTGAAGAAGCATGGTCTGACGCCGCGTGCGCGCATCCTCGGTCTCGCCTCTGCCGGCGTGCCGCCGCGCATCATGGGCATCGGCCCGGTGCCGGCGACCCGCAAGCTGATGGAGCGGCTCGGCAAGAAGATCGGCGATTTCGACCTGATCGAGCTCAACGAGGCCTTCGCCTCGCAGGGCATCGCCTGCATGCGCCAGCTCGGCGTTGCCGACGATGCCGACTTCGTCAATCCACACGGCGGCGCGATCGCGCTCGGCCATCCCCTCGGCATGAGTGGTGCGCGCCTCGTGCTCACCGCCGTGCACGGCATGGAACAGCGCGGCGGCAAGCTCGCCCTCGCCACCATGTGCGTCGGCGTCGGTCAGGGCGTTGCGGTTGCGATCGAGAAGCTGAACTGACGGGACGCTTAGCGTCCCGTCATCCCGGAGCCGCCCGCAGGGCGGAATCCGGGATCTCGAGTTTCCGGGTTCAGCCTTCGGCTGCCCCGGAATGACAGGCATGGAGGGCCGCCAAAACCGCTTCCCCAAATTAGTTATATTCTATAATGATCCGGGGAAGTGTTGACCGGCCGGACCAAAATGGCCGGGGAGGAGTTCGCCAATGACATTCATCTATCCTGTCGACAGCAACAAGGCGCATCCGCTGCCGCTGTCGCCCGAATACAAGAGCTCGATCAAGCGCGCGCCGAACAAACCGTTGATCCCGATGCGCCACACGCTGTCGGAGCTGACCGGCCCGGTCTACGGTCACGAGACCGTGCGCGAAGGCGACAACGACCTCACGCGCCAGCACGCGAGCGAGCCGATCGGCGAGCGCATCATCGTCCATGGCCATGTGCGTGACGAAGACGGCCGCGGCGTACCGAATTCGCTGGTCGAGATCTGGCAGGCCAATTCCTGCGGCCGCTACGTCCATGTCCGCGACCAGCATCCGGCGCCGCTTGATCCGAACTTTACGGGCGCGGGCCGCACCGTCAGCGATGCCGCGGGCTACTACCGCTTCGTGACCATCAAGCCCGGCGCCTATCCCTGGGGCAATCATCACAATGCCTGGCGTCCGGCGCACATCCATCTGTCGGTGTTCGGCCATTCCTTCGTCACGCGGCTCGTGACGCAAATGTATTTCCCAAACGACCCGCTGTTCCCGTTCGACCCGATCTTCAACTCGGTGCCGGACGAAAAGGCCCGCGCGCGGATGGTCTCGTCATTCGACCTCGAAAATACTCAGCCCGAATGGGCGCTGTGCTACCGCTTTGACATCGTGCTGCGCGGCAAGAACGCCACGCCAACGGAGAACCACTAAGGTGCAGGACAATGTGAAGGACAACGGGATCACACCATCGCAGACCGTCGGTCCGTTCTTCAAATATGGCCTGACGCCCAATGGCGAGTACGCATGGAACGACGCGTTCACTAACTCGACGCTGACGTCCGACGTCACCGGAGACCGCATCCGTGTCGAAGGCCGCGTGTTCGACGGCGACGGCGTAGCCGTGCCTGACGTCATGCTGGAGATCTGGCAGGCGGATGCTCAAGGCCGCTTCGCCGATCCGCAGGACAAGCGCGCGCTGCCGAATGCGAGCTTCCGCGGCTTCGCCCGTTGCGGCACCGACAAGGACGGCAATTATTCCTTCGACACCATCAAGCCGGGCGCGGTGCCGGATCCGGACGGCAAGCCGCAGGCGCCGCATATCCTGCTTGCGGTGTTCGGCCGCGGCATGCTGCGGCATCTCTACACCCGCATCTATTTCAGCGACGAGGCCGGCAATGCCGCCGATCCCGTGCTGGCGGTGGTGCCTACCGAGCGCCGCGCCACGCTGATCGCCGTGCATGTGGCCGGCAAGCCGCTCTATCGCCTCGACCTGCGGCTCCAGGGCGGCGACGAGACGGTATTCTTCGACGTATGATGCAGCGCGTGCCGGCGATCCGGGTCGCCGGCACGGGTTTCTCATTCAGCCCAACTGCGCCGGTGGCTGCCTGCAACAAGCCTGAAACGATCCCATTTCGCGTTTGTGTGTCAGCCACACTGACTTATAAGCGACCGTTTGACGCTCTATCCCCGTAGTCTAGCGGTGTTTGCACGCTACAATTTCCGCGCGTGGCAAGTCCGTATTTACCGTAACGGTCTAGGATCTCCGCAAATCTGACGCGGAGCCCGGATCTCTCCATGAAAATTCGCCTGTCGTTGTCCTCCGCGATCATCGCGTTCGGGATTGTTCTCGCCATTGGCTTCACCGCCGTGGTCTCGACCAGCCTCTACGCCTTGAAGGAGCTGAAGGTCGGCGGCCCGCTCTATTCCGACATCAAGCTCGGCAACGATCTGATCGCCGATATCCTGCCGCCGCCGGAATACGTGATTGAGGCCTATCTCGAGGCGACGCTGGCGATGCGCGAGCCGGACCAACTGGCGGCCCATGGCGAGCGCCTGGTCCAGCTCCGCAAGGACTATGACGAGCGCAAGGCATTTTGGGTCGCCTCCAGCCTTTCGGCCGATCTGAAGACCGCGCTGGTGTCGAAATCCGACGCCGAGGTGCAGAAATTCTGGAAGCTCCTCTCCGACCAGTTCCTGCCGGCCCTCAAAGCCAGGGATATGGACGCCGCCGAGCGCGCTTATGCGCAGCTCAAGGACGCTTACACCGCGCATCGCGCCGTCATCGACAGCATCGTCGAAAGCGCCAACAAGCAGAATGCCGACATGGAGAAGCTGGCCGCGGACCGCGACAGCTCGATGCTCTACATTCTCCTCGGCGTCTCTGCCGCCGTCCTCGCCTTCATTGCCGCCGGCCTGCTCGGCGTCGCGCTCGGCGTGGTGCGCCCGATCGTGCGCATGACGGATACGATGCAGAAGCTCGCCACCGGGGATCTCGCCGCCGACATTCCGTTCGCGCACCGCCAGGACGAGGTCGGCTCGATGGCAGGCGCGTTGCTGGTGTTCAAGCAGGCGGCGATCGAGAATTCGCGCCTGCGCGAGGAGCAGTTGGGCAAGGAGCAGGAGGCCGCACTTGCCAAGCGTGGCGCCCTGCACCAGATGGCCGAGACCGTCGAGCGCGAGACCGGCCGCTCGGTCGACTCCGCGAGCGTGGCAAGTCAGGGCGTCGAGCGGGCCGCCTCCAGTCTGTCCGAGATCGCCCGGTCGCTGTCCGCGGAGTCACAGGCAGTGGCCTCGGCGTCCACCCAGGCTCTGGGCAGCTCGCAGGCCGTCTCGGCCGCGGCCGACCAACTGAGCGCTTCGATCCGGGACATCGCAACCCAGGTCGCGCGGACCAGCACGGTCACCAAATCGGCGGTCGCAGGCCGCGAGCAGGCGCGTTCCACCATCCAGGCGCTGGCGGGCGCAGTGAAGAAGATCGCGGAGGTCTCCGACCTCATCGGCGGCGTCGCCGGCCAGACCAACCTTCTGGCGCTCAACGCCGCGATCGAGGCGGCACGCGCCGGCGAGGCCGGCCGCGGCTTTGCGGTGGTCGCTGCCGAGGTGAAATCCCTGTCCGACCAGACCGCCAAATCCACCGAGGAGATCGGGCGCCTGATCGCGGAGATCCAGGCCTCGACGCAGGCCGCGGTCGATGCCGTCGAGACCATGGGCGGCCACATCGTCGAGATCGACGGCGTGGCGACCTCGGTTGCCGCCGCGATGGAACAACAGGACGCCGCGACGCGGGAGATCGCGGGGTCGATTTCCGAATCGGCCTCGGCTGCGAAGGAGGTCTCGGCCAAGATCGCCAATGTCAGCCGCGACGCCGCCTCGGTCAACGATCGCGCCACGGAGGTGAAGCAGGCGATCGCCGGCATGGCCGCCAATCTGGAATCGCTGCGATCGGTCGTCGTCCGGGCCGTGCGCGACTCGACCGCAGCGGCCTGAGCCCGGCGCGGTGCCTGCCGCTGGTCCCAGGGGGTGTGATCGTGCAGTATGGCGCGGCACGGGGGCATCGTGGCTTTCATGACGAATCCGCAACTGCCGGCGGTTGCCGAGCCTGCTTATCTCACGGCGGCGCTGCGCAGGGCTGGCGCGCTGGACGCCGGTGCCGTGCGCGAGGTGAAGGTACTGCATCAGCGCGACACGATCGTGTCTCACATCGTGCGTCTCGGCTTGCGCTATGTCGGGGAGTCCGCCGGTGCCCCGCAGTCCCTGATCCTGAAGACCGCACATGCCGCCTTCGCGAAGCCGCTTGCAAATGGCGGCCGGAACGAGGTCGCCTTCTACACGCAGCTCGAACCGGAAATGCCGCCGGGTCTCGCGCCGCGCTGCTTCGACGGACATTTTCACGAGGACGGCCTCACCTGGCATCTCCTGCTCGAGGACCTCACCGATAGCCACGAGATCGCGACGCAATGGCCGCTGCCGCCGTCGCGCGAGCAGGCAACGGCGATCGTAACGGCGCTCGCGAGATGGCACGCGGCCTGGTGGGACCATCCCGGCCTTGGCGACACTGTCGGCAACTGGATGAGCGCCGACGACAGCGCGAAGCTGATGGAGACCTTCGCCGGCCATTACGATCGTTTCGCCGATCTCCTCGGCGACCGCCTCAGCGAAGAGCGGCGTATTCTCTACCGCCGCTTCATCGAGCAATCGGACCGGCTATTGCAGCGCTATCATTCCCGCCGCCATGTCACCATCGCTCACGGTGATGCCCATATCTGGAATTTCATGCTGCCACGCGCCGGCGTCGCCGACACGGTGCGCGTCTTCGATTTCGACCAGTGGCGCATCAACGTGCCGACCGGCGACCTCGCCTACATGATGGCGACCCAATGGTATCCGGAGCGCCGGCAGGCGCTCGAGCGCCCGTTGCTCAATCATTACCATGAGACGTTGATCGCGCACGGCGTGACCGGCTACACGCGCGGTGCGCTCGACCAGGATTATCGCCGGTCGGTGCTCTGGCATATCACCAAACCCGTCTGGCAATGGAGCGTCAACATCCCGCCGCTGATCTGGTGGAACAATCTGGAGCGGGTGATGATGGCGGTCGACGATTTGGGATGCGAGGAGTTGTTGTAGCGGACCGTGGAGCGCGACGGCGGCTCAACAATTCCGCTGTCGTCCCCGCGAAGGCGGGGACCCATAACCACAGGGAGCGATTGTGGTATGGGCTGCCAACTCCAAGTCTTCCAACTCCAAGTCTTCCAATCCCGAGTCTTCCAATTCCGAGTCTTCGCCAAACCACTCCCTGTGGCTATGGGTCCCGGATCTGCGCTTCGCTTGTCCGGGACGACAGTGGAGATTGTGGCTCGGCCAACTCTTTACTCTACACGGCTACTCCATCACCGCGTGCTCCGGCCCGGCGGCCTGCTTGCGCAAGCTGGCCCTGGTCGAGCCGATCATCAGGGCGAGCGGGATGGTACAGAGGATGAAGATCATCACCAGCATGTAGTCGTGCGCAAAGGCGGTGATCTGCGCCTGCACGCTGACCATCCGGTCGGCCATGGCGCGGCCGGCGTCGGTGGAGAGATTGATCATGCCGCTCACGCCAGGCATCTGGAGTGCGTGGTTGAAGGGGTTGATGTGCTCGGACAGGATCGCGTAGGTCTTGCGCGTGCCCTGCGTCAGCTCGGCGATCACGATCGAAATGCCGACCGAGCTGGCAACGTTGCGCATCAAGGTCAGCATCGAGGTGCCATCGGTGCGTAAGTGGTTCGGCAGCGTCAGGAATGCCACCGTCGAGAGCGGCACGAAGACGAGACCGAAGCCGAAGCCCTGGATGAGGCTGACGACGACGATCTCCGGCACCTGGGTCTGGTCGGTCCAGCCCGTCATCTGGAACAGCGAGGCCGCCGTCAGCGTCAGGCCGGCGATGATCAGCGTGCGCGCCTCGATGTAGCGCATGATGCGGCCGACCATCATCATCGCGAAGAAGGTGCCGAAGCCGCGGCTCGCCAGCAGCCCGCCCGCCGTGATGATGGGATAGCCGATGACATTTTGCAGGTAAGGCGAGGCCAGCGCCATGGTCGAGTACAGCACGAGCCCCATCACCGTCATGAAGATGCAGCCGGTCAGGAAGTTGCAGTCCTTGAACAGCGCGAACTGGATGAAGGGCCGCGACGTCGTGAAAGAGTGGGCAAAGAAGTAGTAGAAGGCGACGCCGGATATGACGAGCTCGGTCACGATCTCGACCGACTCGAACCAGTCGAGCTGCTCGCCGCGATCGAGCGCGAGCTGCAGCGCGCCGATCGCGACCGCCAGCGCGGCAAAGCCGAACCAGTCGAACTTCAGGCTGAGATTCTTGTCGGTCTCATCCATGAAGACGGCGAGCCCGAGCACGGTAACCACGCCGAACGGGAGGTTGACGAAGAACACCCAGTGCCAGGAATAGGTCTCGGTCAGCCAGGCACCGAGTGATGGACCCATGATCGGACCCATCATCACGCCCATGCCCCAGATCGACATCGCCTTGGCGCGTTCCTGAAGCGTGTAATAGTCGAGCATGACCGATTGCGACAGCGGCACCAGCGCTGCGCCGAACACGCCTTGCAGCAGACGGAACAGCACCATCTGGTTGATGTCCTGCGCGAGCCCGCACAGTACGGAAGCGAAGGTGAAACCGGCCGAGCAGATGATGAAGATGCGCTTGCGGCCGAAGCGGTTGGAGATCCAGCCCACCGGCGCCGTCATGATCGCGGCGGCGACGATGTAGGAGGTCAGCACCCAGTTGATCTGGTCTTGTGACGCCGACAGCGTGCCCTGCATATAAGGCAGCGCCACGTTGGCGATGGTGGTGTCCAGCGCCTGCATGATTGTCGCGGTCATGGCGCAGATCGTCACCATGTTCCGGCGCAGGCCGGGGACCATCAAAGCGGGGTTGGACTCCACCATCGATCAGTCCTTGTCCTGATCTTTGTCTTGATCTTTGTCCTGGCTTGCGGTCGCCGACAGACCGAGCAGGCCGGCGAGCGAGCGCTTGTGGCCGGTGTCGATGGTGGCATAGACGCTCATACCGGCCTTCAGCCTCCGTACGTATTTGTCGGTCTCGTCGAAATAGATCCTGACCGGCACGCGCTGCACCACCTTGACGAAATTGCCGGTGGCGTTCTGCGGCGGCAGGATCGCGAATTGCGCGCCGGTGCCGGGCGAGAGCGAGCCGATCTTGCCCTTGAAGACGTGGTTCGGGAACGCGTCGACCTCGAGCGTGACGGGCTGTCCTTCAGTCACGTAAGTGAGGTCGCTCTCCTTCGGGTTGGCGTCGACCCAGGGGTGGGCGACGTCGATGATGGAGAACACGGGCGTGCCGGCGGTGACGTAGCGGCCGAGCTGTATCTGTTCGACCTGCGTCGCAACGCCGCCCATCGGCGCGCGCAGCACGGTATGGTCGAGATTGCGTTGGGCCTCATCGAGCTTCGCCTTGGCCTGGGCGTAAGGCGGAAATTGCTCGAGCGGCAGGTCGGGATTGCCGAGCAGCTGGGTCTTCGCGTTGGACAGCTGCTGCCTGACGAACTGCGTCTGGGCGCCGGCGGTGACCAGCGCATTGGCCGCGTTGTCGAGATCGAGCTGCGAGCCGAAATTGCTCTTGACCAGCGACTGCTTGCGCTCGACGTCGCGCTGCTTCAGGTCGACGCCCCGCTGCGCCAGATCGAGCATCTGCGCGTAGATCCTGATGTTGGCGACCAGGTTGTCATAGGTCGTGCGAGACTGGTCGAGCGCGGCCTTGGCCTGATCGACGGCCAGGCGGAACGGCACGGGATCGATTTCGAACAGCTCGTCGCCCTGCTTGACGGTCTGGCCTTCCTTCACCACGACCTTCTCGATCTTGCCGGAGATATCGGGCGTCACCAAAACCTTCTGCGCGCCGACATAGGCGTCGTCGGTGCCGACATAGCGGCCGCCGTTGAGGTAGAAGGTGAAGCCGGCAATGGCCATGGCGACCGGCAGCACGACCAGGAGCAGGACGCGGCGATAGCGGCGCAAGCCGGCCATCAGGCGGCGGCGCGGGTTGGTGCCGGCTTTCTTGGTGGGCTTGCCGCTGTCGCTCTTTTGCTCGGGCTGGAATTTGAGAACCTGATCAGCCATAGCGTTGCTCCTTGCGTGCTTGTTCCGCTCCGCTGGTCTGGATCGCGTTGCGCACGTTTTCCTTGATGGATTCGAGTTGGGTGAGCAGACGGTGAGCGTCGGCCGGGTTGATCCCGTCGAGGGCGTTCGCCGTGAGCTCCGACTTCAGGCCGCTCATCTTGCCGAGCAACGTCCGGCCGGCCTTCTTCAGATAGAGCCGCTTGACGCGGCGGTCCGAGGCATCGTTGCGGCGCTCGATCCAGTCGCTGTTGCAGAGCTTGTCGATCAGCCGGGTCAGCGTGATCGGCTGCATCTCCAGCAGCTCGGCGAGTTCCGACTGCTTCATGCCCTCGCTACGCTCGACCTTGGCGAGCACGGCCCATTGCGCGCGGGTGATGCCGAAGCGCGAGGCCTCCTTGTCGGCATAGACGCGGAGCAGGCGGTTGAGTTCGCTGAGCGTAAACAGGAAGTTCTGGTCGACGGACCCGCGGGTCATGAGTTTTGTCTCTCCAATAAGCTCCCATATAATAAGCAAGCTTATGATTATTATATGGCGGGGTGACGCGGCGCGTCCCGCAGCAAAAGCATGGCTGGCAGCCGTTCGCCGGTCGTGCTTTGGGTTCCCCGGCCAAAATGCTAGAAGGCGGCTCACATGACCTTGGCAAAGCCGGCATTTCCGACACCCGACCACGATCACGGCCGCTGCACCGCGGACGCGCTGTCGCATGCGGAAGCGGTCTGCAGGCAGCGCGCGCAGAAATTCACGCCGATCCGCCGCCAGGTCCTGGGGGCGCTGCTCTCCAGCCATCGGCCGCTCGGCGCCTACGAGGTGATCGACGAACTGGCCAAGTCGATGCCGAGGCCGGCGCCGATCACGGTCTATCGTGCGCTCGATTTCCTGATGGCCAATGGCCTCGTGCACCGCATCGAAAGCCGCAACGCCTATCTGGCCTGCGCCGCCCACGACCATGACGCGACGTCGGCGGTGGCGTTCCTGATCTGCGAGCGCTGCGGCCTCGTTGGCGAAATTCCGTCGGCGTCCTTTGCCAAGGACCTGAATGCCGCCGCGCGCAGCTCAGGCTTTGCGCCAAAGCTGTCCGTGGTGGAGATCACGGGCGTCTGCACCCATTGTCAGAAAGCTGCATAAGGCAACAACGGCGCAAAGCCGGTTTTTGGGAAGAAATGTCCGCACAACAAGCCATGCCGTCCGCCGGCCGCCCCCTCAGTGCCGGCGCCATCGCCCTGATGCTCATGCTGTGCATGACCTGGGGGTTCAACCAGATCGCCGTGAAGCTGGTTCTGCCCGATATTCCGCCGATGCTGCAGGCGATGTTCCGCTCGATGGGCGCGCTGCCGGTGCTTTTCATCGTTGGCAGCCTGCGCGGCGTCAAATTCTTCGAGCGCGACGGTACGTGGAAGGCGGGCGTGATCGCCGGACTGATGTTCGGCATCGAGTTCGTGCTGATCTTCCAGGGCCTGCGCTTCACCCCGGCGTCCCGCGCCGTGGTGTTCCTCTACACGGCGCCGTTCTTCGTCGCGCTCGGCTCCTACCAGGTGCTTGGCGAGCGGCTCGGTGGCACGCAATGGCTCGGGCTGGCCGTCAGCTTTGCCGGTGTCGCACTGGCGATCGGCGTGCCGCAGCCCAATGTCGATTCACAGGTCCTGCTCGGCGATCTCATGATCGTCGCCGGCGCGGGGCTGTGGGCGGCGACCACCCTGGTCGCCAAGGGCACAAGGCTGCGCTTCGCCGCGCCGGAGAAGGCGCTGGGCTATCAGGTCGCGACCTCGATTCCGATCCTGGGCACCGCCGCCTGGCTGTTCGGCGAATCGATCACCCACACCCCGTCACCGCTGTCGCTCGGCCTGATGGCCTTCCAGGCGATCTGGGTGGTTGGAACCACGTTCACGCTTTGGTTCGCGCTGGTGAAGACCTATTCGGCCAGCAAATTGTCGGCTTTTACCTTCATCACCCCTTTGTTTGGCGTGGTGGGTAGCTATTTCATCATGCACGACACCTTGAGCCTGACGTTCGGGGCCGCTGCGGTCCTTGTAATTGCTGGGCTTTTTCTGGTTAACCGTCCGAGCCAAGTGGCTGCGGCGCCGCGCGACGCATTGCTCAACGTCACCAAAACCTGATATTTGGACCCCATGAACAAGCTCGAAAACCCCATCGATTCCGACATCGCGGGCCCGGCGCCCCGGCACCAGACCACCCAGGTCAAGGTCGGCGACGTCGCCGTTGGCGGCGGTGCGCCGATCGTCGTGCAGTCGATGACCAACACCGACACCGCCGATATCGACGGCACCATCGCCCAGGTCGCAGCGCTCGCGCGCGCCGGCTCCGAAATGGTCCGCATCACCGTGGACCGCGAGGAGGCCGCCGCCGCCGTCCCGCATATCCGCGACGGCCTGCTCAAGCGCGGAATCACCACGCCGCTGATCGGCGACTTCCACTATATCGGCCACAAGCTGCTGGCGGCCTATCCGGCCTGCGCCGAAGCGCTTGCCAAGTACCGCATCAATCCCGGCAATGTCGGTTTCAAGGACAAGCGCGACACCCAGTTCGCCGACATCATCGAGATCGCGAACAAGAACGACAAGCCGGTGCGCATCGGCGCCAACTGGGGCTCGCTCGACCAGGAGCTGCTGACCAAGCTGATGGACGAGAACGCCGCCTCAGCCAATCCGCGCGACGTGCGCGCGGTGACGCGCGAGGCGATGGTGCAGTCGGCGCTTTTGTCGGCCGCGCGCGCCGAAGAGCTCGGCATGCCCAAGAATCGCATCATCCTGTCCGCAAAAGTCTCGGCGGTGCAGGATCTCATTGCGGTCTATCAGGACCTCGCCAGCCGTTCCGACTACGCCATCCATCTCGGCCTGACCGAAGCCGGCATGGGCTCGAAGGGCATTGTCGCCTCCTCGGCCGCACTCGGCATCCTGCTTCAGCAGGGCATCGGCGACACCATCCGCATCTCGCTGACGCCGGAGCCCGGTGGCGACCGCACCCGTGAGGTGCAGGTCGGCCAGGAACTGTTGCAGACCATGGGCTTCCGCACGTTCGTGCCGCTGGTTGCGGCGTGCCCCGGTTGCGGCCGCACCACCTCGACCACGTTCCAGGAGCTGGCCCGCTCGATCCAGGATTTCATCCGTGACGAGATGCCGGGCTGGAAGACGAAATATCCCGGCGTCGAGGAGCTCAACGTCGCGGTGATGGGCTGCATCGTCAACGGCCCGGGCGAATCCAAGCATGCCAATATCGGCATCTCCTTGCCCGGCACCGGCGAAGCGCCAGCCGCGCCCGTGTTCGTCGACGGCAAGAAGTTCCGCACGCTGCGCGGCCCCACCATCTCCGCCGACTTCAAGGCGCTGGTGATCGACTACATCGACCAGCGCTACGGCCAGGGCGCCAAGGTGCCGGTGACCGCGGCGGAGTAGTTTTACGCCGCTCTCGCCTCATGCTCGCTGTCGTCCCCGCGAAGGCGGGGACCCATAACCGCAGGGCGTTGTGGTTACGGTAGGCGGTCACTCCCAGTCTTCGTCAAACCCAATCCCGTGGCTATGGGTCCCGGGCTCGCGCTACGCGCGCCCCGGGACGACGGCTGTGTTTGCGGCGCCGATTGCGTATCTGTCACCGCGAGCTACGATGGCTCCCAATCAAGAACGATCGGGAGACACTCATGAGCTCACTCGCCGGCAAGCAGGGCCCGCGTTACCGTCACACGACCAACGACGGCGCGCCTTACGAGACCATCGCGGTTGAAAAGCTCACGCCCATCATTGGCGCAGAGATCTCAGGCGTCGACATCGGCAAGCTCGTCGAGGGCGACAGCCGCTCCAACCGGCAGATGGACGAGATCCACAGGGCGCTTGCCGAAAACCTCGTCATCTTCTTTCGCGACCAGCACATCACGCCGCAGCAGCATCTCGCCTTCGGCCGCAAGTTCGGCGAATTGCATTTTCATCCCGCAGCCCCGCACGAGGACGAAGACCCGGCGCTGATGAAGATCTACGCCGATGCGAACTCGCCGCGCGCCAACGGCGAGGGCTGGCACTCCGACGTGTCATGCGATCTCGAGCCGCCGATGGGCTCGATCCTTTACATCAAGCAATGCCCGCCGCGCGGCGGCGACACGCTGTTCGCCAACATGTACGCGGCCTACGAGGCGCTATCGGAGCGGATGAAGACCTATCTCGACGGGCTCACCGCACTGCACGATGGCGAGCCGATCTATCGCGGGCTGTACGCCAATTACGGCGTCGCCGACCGTCCGTCCTATCCGAACGCCGAACATCCGGTGTTGCGCACGCATCCGGTCACGGGCAAGAAAGCGCTCTACGTCAATCGCGGCTTCACCCGCCACATCAACGGCATCCCGCGCGACGAGAGCGATGCGATGCTCGCCTACCTCTACCAGCACGCCGAAAACCCGCTGTTCCAGTGCCGCTTCCGCTGGACCGAGAACGCCATCGCGTTCTGGGACAACCGCTGCACCCAGCACCGCGCGATGTGGGACTACTGGCCGCATACGCGCTCGGGCACGCGGGTGACGGTGAAGGGGGAGCGGCCGGTCTAGACGCTGCTTCTTGCGTTGACGTCCTCGCGCTCCCGCGCCAATCTTCCCGAAAACAAATCGGGAGGATCCGCCATGCTCCGCGCCGAGGACAACAAATTCCTGACCGAGTCCGGCTCCGGGACGGGAATGGGCGAGCTGTTGCGCCGCTTCTGGATTCCTGTCCTGCTCTCCAAAGAACTCCCCGAGTCCGACGGCGAGCCCAAGAAGATCACCGTGCTCGGCGAGGAGTTGCTCGCCTTCCGCGACTCCCGCGGCGTCGTCGGAATCATCGACCAGCATTGCCCGCATCGCGGCGCCAATCTGTGGCTTGGGCGCAACGAGGAATGCGGCATCCGCTGCGTCTATCACGGCTGGAAGTTCGACACCGATGGCAAATGCGTCGACATGCCGACCTCCTATCCCGATCTCAACGCAAAAGACCTGATCCGCATCAAGTCCTATCCGGCGCGCGAATGGGGCGAGATGATCTGGGCCTATATGGGGCCAGCCGATGTCATGCCCGAGTTGCCCGATCTTGAAATGGCGCTGTTGCCGGCCTCGCACCGCTACGTCAGCAAGAAATGGCAGGACTGCAATTGTGTGCAGGCGCTGGAGGGTTCGATCGACACCGCGCATTTCACTTTCGCGCATCTCTCTTTCGACAAGGAGGAGAACGAGATTTTGGATATCAAGAAGCACTTTGTGAGTCCAATCGCGCGAATGAACAATGACCACATGCGCTGGATCGCGGACGATCCACGCCCCGTGATCAAGATCAGCCCGCACGATGCGGGGCTGACCATTGCCGGCGGCCGGCTCACCGGCGGCGACAATATCTACTGGCGCATCGCGCAGTTCCTGATGCCGTTCCACGCCTACGCGCCGAGCGCGATGCCGGGCGAGAACATTTTTGGCCAGACCTTCGTGCCCGTGACCGATACCAATTGCTGGATCTACACCTATGCCTGGAATCCGGAGCGTTCGCTGACGCAAGCCGAGCGCGACGCCTTCGACCGCGGCAATGGCGTGATCGCGCAGGTTGACGACAGCTACGTGCCGCTGCGCCACAAGGGCAACGACTATCTGATCGACCGCAAGCTCCAGAAGACCAGGAGCTACACCGGCATCAAGGGCGTCTCCGAGCAGGATGCAGCCGTGCAGGACAGCCAAGGCCCGATCGCCGACCGCACCCGCGAGCATCTCGGCCCGACCGATCTCGGCATCATGCATTTCCGCAAGGTCATGATGGATCTGGCGCGTGCGCTTCAGCAGGGCGAGCCGCCGCCGCAGGCCGCGCATCAGGATCGCTACGCCGTGCGCTCCGGCGCCTGCGTTACCGGCAAGGGCAAGGATCTGCCCGCGGTAATGCTGGAGCGTTTTGGTGATGTCGCGGGCTTCGTCGGCCGTCCCCACAGCGCGGCAGCGGAGTAGGGCTTGAGGCAATCGCAGAGCATCGTCGCAATTCTCGTCTTGCCGCTCGTTGCGTCGATCCTGCTGTCGTCGCTCGGCGCCGGCCAGGTCGCTGCGCCACGAAAGATAGCGAAACCGAAGCCGACGCAATCTGCGGCCAAATGCGAGATGTCCAAATTCCGCATCGTCGTGGATGTCGGGCACACGCCGGATTCCTACGGCGCGTTGAGCGCGCGCAACGACACGGAGTTCGGCTTCAACTTCCGGCTCGCAAGGCAGATCGCGGCTAAACTCAAATCCGAAGGTTTTGCCGCAACCCGCCTGCTCGTCACGGACGGCAAGGCACGGCCGAGCCTGTTCAAGCGCGTCGGTGCTGCCAATGACGGCCGGGCCGATCTGTTCCTGTCGATCCACCACGATTCGGTGCCGGACAAGCTGCTCGAGAGCTGGGAATTCGATGGCGCGAACAGCTATTTCAGCGACCGCTTTTCCGGTCATTCGCTGTTCGTGTCGCAGCGCAATCCGCACTTCGCCACCAGCCTGAGGCTGGCCCGGATGATCGGCCGGCAGTTGAAGGAGCAGGGGCTGCACTATGCCAGCCAATACACCCTGCCGCTGATGGGCCGCTACCGGCGCGAACTGCTCGACAAGGATGTCGGCGTCTACCGCTATGACGGGCTCGTCGTGCTGTCGCGGACGAGCAGTGCCGCAGTGCTGCTGGAGGCGGGCTCGATTATCAACCGCGACGAGGAGATGACGATGAACTCGTCCGAGCGGCAGGAGCTGATCGCGAGCGCCGTCGCCGCGGCGATGGGGGAGTTTTGCGAGAAGCGGTAGACTGCGCTGCTACTTCAACACCCGTCATTGCGCTACAGCGGCGCCCCCCGATACTCCCGGTTCGCCAAGCTCGCCTCCTCCAGATCCAGGTCGCGCTCGATCCGGCGGCGTGTCTCGTCCGTGATCTGACCGTCGCGCAGGAGGTCGTGGATGAACTTGCGCTCTGCGGCGATCAGGTCGCGGGTCAGCGCGGTGCCGGCGGCGGAGACGTCGTGATGGGTCGGATCGAGCGAATCGGGAAGCTGGTTGACGCGGATCTCGTGGCGGGCACGCAGGAGCCGAATCACCTCCTCGGAGACTTCCGTTCCCTCGGTCAGTGCGTCCAGCGATTTCAGCGCGGCGTCGAGCGCTTGGCGGCGCGCGGCGATCTCGGCCTCGTGCTCACTGACATGCTCGCTGCGGCCGGCCTCGGCGACGCCGAGCCAGCGGACCATCGGCGGCAGCGTCAGGCCGACACCGATCAGCGTGACGAAGATGACGCCAAAAGCGACGAACAGGATCAGGTCGCGATAGGGGAAGGCCTCGCCGCCCGGCAGCGTGAACGGCAGTGCCAGCGCGGCCGCCAGCGACACCGCGCCGCGCACGCCGGTGAAGGCGAGCGTGAACGGCCATTGCCAGGGCGGGGACGGATCGCGCTTGCGCAGCGACTTGCTGAGGATTCGCGGCAGATAGGTCGCGGGATAGAGCCAGGCGAACCGCGCGACCACGACGATTACCAGGACCACGGCGGTCGCGATCAGGATGTCGTCGAGCGGGAATGCCTTCGATTTCTCGTAGAGCGCCCGCATCTGGAAGCCGGTGAGCAGGAACAGCAAGCCCTCGATCAGATAGATCACGAGGTCCCAGAAGAAGATGCCCTGCAAGCGCGTTGCCGACGAAATCAGCAGCGGGCCGTTCCAGCTCACATATAGGCCGCAGGCCACCGTCGCGATCACACCCGAACCGCCGACATGCTCGGGCACCCAGTAAGAGACATAGGGCGTGATCAGCGACAGCGTCAGCTCGACCTGCGGATCCGCCGACCATTTGCGAAAGCGGAGGGAGAGCCAGCCGACGCCGATACCGAAGGCGATCTCGCTGGCGACGATCAGGAGGAATTCGCCGGCCGCGACCGGCAGCGAGAAATGTCCGACCATGATGGCGGCGAGCGCGAAGCGGTAGAGGATCAGCGCGGTGGCATCGTTGGCGAGCCCTTCGCCCTCGAGGATGACGCGGAGCCGGCGCGGCATGTTGAGCCGTCGCGCGATCGCGAGCGGCGCGACCACGTCGGGCGGGGCGACGATGGCGCCCAGCAGGAAGCCGACGGTCCAGGGCAGCCCGATCAGATAATGCGTTGCGGTCGCCACCATCGCGGTGGTGAAGATCACTGCGCCGACCGCAAGCAGCACGATCGGGCGCAAATTGTTCCTGAACTCGCGCCAGCTCATGGCGACGCTCGCCGAGTAGATCAGCGGCGGAAGCACCATCAGCAGGATCAGCTCCGGCGGCAGTTCCACCGGCGGCATGCCCGGCACGAAGGCGAGGCCGACGCCCGCGAGCATCAGCAGAATGGCCGGAGCGACGTTGAAGCGGCGGGCGACGAGCGCGGTCCCCGCCAACGCGGCGAGCAGGATGAGAAAAGTCTGAAATTTCGCGGCGATCATGGCCTGTCTTGACCCGGAAGCAGCCAAAAGGTCAATGCGGCGCGGCTCAGACCAGTTGTTCGGCCACCATCCGTCCGATGCGCGCGAACACGGCCTCGATCTGCGCGGCATTGGGCGTGCCCCCCTGGGTATAGGCCGCGATCAGGATCGGCATATCGGGGTTGGGCCAAGCGACGGCAATGTCGCCCGATGCGTCCTTGCCGTTGTTGCCGGTCTTGTCGCCGATCTTCCAGCCTGCCGGCAGGCCGCCGCGCAGACGGTTCGCGCCGGTCTTGCAGCCGACCATCCATTCGGAGAGCTGCGCACGTGAGGCCGGCGACAGCGCCTCGCCCGTCACCAGCCGCTTCAGATTGCCCGCCATCGCCGCCGGCGTCGTGGTGTCCCGGGGGTCGCCGGGCGGCGAGCGGTTCAGTTCAGGCTCGTTATGGTCGAGCCGCGATGTGGTGTCGCCGAGCGATCGCCAGAACGCGGTGAGCACGGCGGGGCCGCCGATCCGCGCCAGCAGCAGATTGGCGCAGGTGTTGTCGCTGAGCTCGACGATCGCCTTGCACATCTCGGCGACCGACATTTTACCGGCCACGAGATTTTGCCTGGCGACCGGCGCATAGTCCAGCAGATCGCCCTCGCCGTAGGAAATCATGGCCGCAAGCTGCTCCTCGCCGCGATCGACCCGCGCGAGCACGCAGGCCGCGAGCGAGGCCTTGAAGGTCGAGCACATGACGAAGCGCTCGTCGGCGCGCCATGCGAGCTTTGCTCCGGTCGCGAGATTCTCCGCATAGATCCCGATCCGCCCGCCGCTCTCGCGCTCGTAGGATTCGAGCTCTGGCGGAGCATTCGCGGCAAGCGCGGGAGAAGCGGCCATCCAGCAGAGGGAGGCGAGCAGGGAGCGACGATCGAGAGGCATGAGGGACCTTTGAACGAGACGGAGAGTGGGAAGCAGCGCCCCTCTCACTCCCTCAGATCATACCGATACGATTTCGACACGATCTGCCAGCCGTCGGCGAGCTTCATCGCCACCAGATAATCGGTGAAATAGCGTGGCGGCAGCTGGCATTTGACTTTGATGAAGGCGGTGTTGTCATCCGAACGGTCGATGGTGACGATGAAATCCTCGCGCGGCTTGCCTTCAGACTTGGCGGAGGGACGCTTGCGTACCCAGGCGAGCCAGTCCGGCACGGTCAGGATCTTGAGCTCGCCCTTTTCGACCCAGCGCAGGTCGGCAGAGGGGTGAAACGCCGCGCCGAGCTTATCGGCGTCGCCCTCGTAGAGAGCGTCAAAGTAGGATTGCACGACGGCTTCGACGCTCGAACGGTTCTGGCTCATGGGTCATCCCTTTGAATGATGGCTTCGGGCGAACTTAATCGTACACACCGAAATGCGCTATGGGTGTGTCAACCACTTGCGTGAAGGCGCCGCCATGACCGGATCAGAAAATTCGAACGCCCGCATCCTCACTGGCGAATGCTATTGCCGCGCCGTGCGCTACGAGGTGGCGGATGAGTTCTCCTATGCGATGAACTGCCACTGTTCGAACTGCCGCCGCACCACCGGCTCGGTTTTCAAGCCATTCGCCGGGATCGTGCAGGACAAGCTGCGGCTCGTTCAAGGCGAGGACCAGCGGCTCATCTACGGCGACGACACCATCCATGACGCCCACTGCGCCCGCTGCGGCTCGCTGCTTTATTCCCGGGTGCGAGAGGGGAAATGGGTCCATGTCGCCATGGGAACCCTGGTCGATGCGCCCTCGATCCGGCCGAGCGCCCATATCTTCGTCGGCTCGAAGGCACCTTGGCACGCCATTACCGACGATCTGCCGCAGTATCGGGGGCACGTCGGGGATTCCTAGGGGAACCCGACCCCCCGCGCGCCTTTGCGGCCCGAACCCCGACCGCACTGGCGCGACAAATATAAAGGGTCTTTCGGGCCGTCGTCGGCACCACCTTCGTGACCTCCGTCACAAGCGCCGGCGGTCGGTCCTGCTAAAGCGGTCCCCACGGGCCTGAACGCCCAGAATTGTCGGAAGTCTTGTCATGCGCAACCTGCTCAGACTTTGCCCGCTCCTCCTCGCCGCCGCGCTGCTGTTCGGCGCCGCGCCCGCCTTTGCCGGAAAACGCGTCGCGCTGGTGATCGCCAATTCGGCCTATCAGCACGCGCCCTCGCTCGTGAACCCTGTCAATGATGGGTCGGTGATGGCGAGGACGCTGAAGGACGCGGGCTTCGAAATCGTCGATTCCCGGCACGATCTGTCCGCCCTGGACACAAGGCGTGTGCTGCGCGAATTCGCCGACGCAACCCGCGATGCCGATATCGCCGTGGTCTACTATGCCGGCCACGGCATCGAGGTCGAAGGCTCGAACTATCTGATCCCCGTCGACGCCAAGCTGGAGCGCGACACCGACGTCTTTGACGAGGCGCTCTCCCTCGATCGCGTCCTGGTCGCGGTCGAACCGGCAAAGCAACTTCGCCTGGTGATCCTGGATGCCTGCCGCGACAATCCGTTCGGCAAAACCATGAAACGCACGGTCGCCTCGCGCGGCATCGGCCGCGGCCTCGCCCAGGTCGAGCCGAACAGCCCCAACACGCTGATCGCCTATTCGGCCAAGGCCGGCTTCACGGCGCAGGACGGCGACGGCGCCAACAGCCCCTTTACCGTGGCGCTGTCGAAGCATCTGACGACGCCGGGCCTCGACGTTCGCCGCGCCTTCGGCTTCGTGCGCGACGACGTGCTCAAGTCGACAGGTAACAAGCAGGAGCCGTTCGTGTACGGCTCGCTTGGCGGTGAGGACGTGCCGCTGGTGCCGGTCAAGGTGGCTGCTGCGGCGGCGCCTGCGCCGAATCCGCAGGCCGATATCCGCCGCGATTACGAACTCGCGCTCCAGGTCGGCAGCAGGCCGGCATGGGAGGCGTTCCTTGCCCAGCATTCCGACGGCTTCTATGCAAGCCTCGCCAGGCTTCAGGTCGAGAAAATCGGCGCCGAGCAGGCCCATGCGGCTGCCACCGAAAAGGCCAAGCAGGCCGAGGCAGAGCGTGATCGCCTTGCGGCCGTCGGCGCGCAGAAGGATACGCAGGCCAAGGCCGCCGCCGACGCAAAGGCCGCCGAACAGGCGCAGCTTGCCGCGCAGAAGGCCAAGGAGCAGGCGCAGCAGCAGGCTGCCGCCGCCGAGCAGCAGCGCGTCAACCTCGCCACCGCGGCGCCGAACGCTGCACCCAGCAGCACGGCGGCTTCCGCCGGCATCAACGTTGCTTCGCTGACGCCGGCGACCGCGCCGGCTGATCTCAGCCGTTCGGTGCAGACCGAGCTCGGCCGGGTCGGCTGCTTCTCCGGGCAGGCTGACGGCAACTGGAACACATCCTCGCAGCGATCGCTGTCGCAGTTCAACCGCTATGCCGGCACCAAGCTCGACGTAAAGATGGCGAGCACCGATGCGCTCGACACCGTCAAGTCAAAGCCGTCGCGGGTTTGCCCGCTGGCTTGCGAGCGCGGCTTCAAGGCCGAGGGCGACAAATGCACCAGGATTGTCTGCGGCGACGGCTATGCTCTGAACGACGACAACGAGTGTGAGAAGAAGCGCGCCGCAAAGCCCACGGCTTCCAAGCCCGCGACCTCGCGACGCGACGACAGCGAAGATCGTCCGGCGCGGCAGCGTCGGCAGGCGGGCGGTTATGGCGGCATGGGCGGAATCGGCGCTGCGGCCGGCGCTGGCCGTGCCGCCGGCGGCGGACAGGTTTTCTGCAATAACGGCGGCTGCCGTCCGGTCAACCGCGGCTGCCATCTCGAATATCGCGGCGGTGGCGGCCCCGGCAACGACGCCAATGTCGAGGTTTGTCACTGACACTTCAAGTCGTCCAAGCCTAGTGCACAGTTGCGCACGAGGACCGGGACGACGTCAGTTCGAGATCGCGCTTGCCGCGATGTTGACTGTCAGCGCTAGCAGCGCCGTGTTGTAGATGAACGAGATGATGCCGTGCGCGGTGGCAGTGCGGCGGATGATCTTGTCGGAGATGCCGACGTCGGAGACCTGCGCGGTCATGCCGATCACGAAGGAGAAATAGACGAAATCCCAGTAGTCGGCGTGGTCTTCCTTGTCGCCGCTCGGGAACTGCAAGCCGCCCGGCGGGCCGCGGTAATATTCATGGGCGTAATGCAGCGCGAAGGTGGTGTGTACGGCCGCCCATGACAACGCGATGGTCGTGATCGCGATCGTAAGTTCCGCGGCGCCACGATGGGCACCGAGCTCGGCGACGATCGCCGCGATGCTCGCGAACGCGCCGATTGCCGTCACCAGCAGGATCACGAAACGGCCGTCGTCCTGCATCGCGGCGGCGCGACGGATGTGCTGGTGGTCGTTGCACAGCATCATCGCGTAGACCAGCACGAGATACACTGCGATCAGCGCATCCCAACCGAACAGCAGCCGCGTCACCAGCCGGTGCGAGCTCGGCAGCAGCAGGCAGACCAGGATTCCGGCCGCGAGCGCGATGAAGGTCCGCGGCCGCGCATAGATGAGCCGCACCGGCCGCGACATCTTGCGGAAGCGGGCGAGGGCGGGATCTTCTTTGCCCTCGGCCACCATCGGAGCTGTCAGTTCTTTCGTTCGGCGACAAATCGCGCAGCGGCTTGCAGCACGGCGGCGCGGTCGCCGAAGATCGACACGACGCTGTCGGCCCGCGCGAGCAGGTCGCGCACGCGCTGCTTGGCGCCTTCGATGCCGAGCTGGGTGACGAAGGTGGTCTTGCCGAGCGCGGCGTCCTGGCCCGAGGGCTTGCCGAGGGCGGCCGCATCGCCTTCGACGTCGAGCAAATCGTCGGCGATCTGGAAGGCTTCGCCGAGCGCGCGGCCGTAATCGTCGAGCGCTTGATACTCTTTCTGCGAGGCCTGACCGAGGATTGCGCCGGCGATGCAGCCGTAGCGCAGCAGCGCGCCGGTCTTCATCTGCTGAATACGGGCGACATCGATCGGTTCGTTGCCGCCAAAGCGGCCTTCTCCGGCGAGATCGAGGATCTGGCCGCCGACCATGCCGCCGATGCCGGCGCAGCGCGCCAGCGCGCGCGTCAGCAGCAGCCGCACATTGGCGTCGCGGTGGATCTCGTCCCGGGTGATGATGTCGAAGGCGAGCGTCAAAAGGCCGTCGCCGGCGAGGATCGCGGTGGCGTCATCGGTCTTCTTGTGCAGGGTGGGACGGCCGCGGCGCAGGTCCGAATTGTCCATCGCCGGCAGGTCGTCGTGGATCAGCGAATAGCAGTGGATGCATTCGAGCGCCGCACCGGCGAGCAGCGCGGCCTCGCGCGGCACGCCGAACACGGCCGCGCTCTCGACCACCAGGAACGGCCGCAGACGCTTGCCGCCGTTCAGGCTCGAATAGCGCATTGCGTCCATCAGTCGCTTGGGCCGGGCGATCTCATCGGGCAGGATGTCGTCCGAGAGCAGGCGCCCGAGCAGGGCTTCGGTGTCATCAGCGGTCTTGTCCAGGCGTTGGGCGAAATCGGACGGGGACGTGCCGGTCATCAAGAAGGGCTCCAGAACTAAAATTCGGCGGGACAATCCTTTATGCGCCCGCCCCAGTCAATCGTTTGGAAGGCCTAAAAAGTACTGGAAAAGGCCAGAATTATCACAGACTTATGGCGGGATCCGTGGCCACTTTTCATTTTGCGCCGGAAAGGTCGATTTGCGCATCGTTAAAATCCTGCTGCTAGCGCTCGCGGTCGTGGTTCTCGCGCCTTACGTGATCGCGCCGTTCTACCGCACCGGCCATCCGGTTTCGACACTGATGGCTTGGCGTAGCTTGCGGGGGGCGCCGATGCATCGGGAGTGGATCGACCTGGCCGCGATGTCGCCCTCACTGCCGCGATCGGTGGTGGCGGCCGAGGACGCCCATTTCTGCAAGCATCACGGCATCGACTGGGGCGCGCTGCGCGAGGCGATCGACGACGCGAAGGAGGACGGTACGCCGTTCCGGGGCGCCTCCACCATCACCCAGCAGGTCGCCAAAAACCTGTTCCTCTGGCAGGGGCGGGATTTCGTCCGCAAGGCGCTGGAATTCCCGCTGGCGCTGTGGATCGATCTCGTCCTGCCCAAGGCGCGGATTCTCGAGATCTACCTCAACATCGCCGAGCTCGGCCCGCAGGGCCAGTTCGGGGTCGAGGCGGCCAGCGCCTATGCCTTCGGCAGATCGGCGGCCAGCCTCTCCCCTCGGGAGGCCGCACTTCTGGCCTCGATCCTGCCCAATCCGGTCAAACGCAGCGCCCGGACCCCCGGATCTGGCGTCCGGCGGCTGGCAGGGACCTATGTGGCGAGGGTGCAGGCCTCTTCACTTTCGACCTGCTGGCGGGAAAATCGCTGATTTTGGGCCGTTTTCGGACGTATTTCCCGGTCCAAAAGCCTAGATTTACGGTCAGCCTTCCTCTATAAGCGCGGCCTTGATCGGCATTCAGCTCGCCTCGGTTTGCGGGTGCTGAGCCGTCCCCTCGCGGACGATGCCCGGAAAACACCAATCCCTAGAGGATATTGAAATGGCCGTTCCGAGAAGAAAAACCTCGCCGTCGCGTCGTGGCATGCGCCGCTCGGCAGACGCCATCAAGAAGCCGACCTACGTGGAAGACAAGGACTCCGGCGAGCTCCGCCGTCCCCACCACCTCGACCTCAAGACCGGCATGTACAAGGGCCGTCAGGTCCTGAAGAAGAAAGAGTCCTGAGGACCTTTCTTTCGGGCAGGATGATTTCGTCTGCCTGATTTCGGCCAACCATGAGATGTGAGGATGACGGCGGCGGAGCTAATGCTTCGCCGCCGCATTGTCCTGTCCGGATATCTTGATCGAGAAGGCATTTGCCGATGGTCGGTTTCCCGCTGCTCCTGATTCCGCTCGCGGTCTACAACATCATCGCCTTCCTGATGCCGACCGTGTCCTTCACGGACGTGCTGTTCAAGGTGCCGATGATCACGGGCGAGACCTGGCCGGTCACGCTTGCGGATGTGATGCTGGCGCTCGGGATCGTGCTGCTGCTGCTAGAGGTGGTCAAAGGCGCGCGGCCCGGCTCGAAATTCCTGATGGATCATTTGCTGTCGCTGATCGTGTTCGGCGCCGCCGCGGCCGAATTCGTGATGTGGCCCAAATTCGGCAACTCCACCTATTTCCTGCTGGTGCTGCTCGCGATGGCTGATTTCCTCGGCGGCATCGCCCAGCGCACGCGCCGCCGCGTCACCTACGTCGCCGAGACGACAGTGCCGAAGGCCAGGCGCCACGCCGAGGCGCCGGCGGATGAAGGGACATTCGAGCCCAAATTCAAGCCGGTGTCCGCTCCGCAACCAGCTCCGGCGGAGCCGCCCGCGCCCACGGCACAATCGGTTGCCGAATCCGTGCTGATGGATCACCCGGCGCCGAAGCCTGTGAGTACGCCCTCGCCGGAAATTCCCTCGCCGCATCTGCAGCCGGGTAACGGCACGCCGTCGTCGCCTGATACGCCGCGCTGATCAGTCTCAAGCCATTTGCCGCGTGCGCGCGCTGACGCTCGGAAGCGGGCGTTTGCTGCCGTAGGCGATCTGCGCGTCTTCGGACGAGGCGCGGCGCAGCCGGCTGGCCTGGGGCAAATGCTCGGCATTGGCGATGAGCTGGGTGACGAAGCTCGGGTCGGGGCGGGGCAGCGGGACCTTGTGCACCCACTGCAACATCGGCAGCTGCGGCACCAGGGCCGTGCCCGTGCCGTTGTCCGCCTCAACCGATCGATCAGTACTCAACATCGCAATCACCGTTGACCCGGCGGAAGATTGTCGCGTTTCGGGACGCTGGCGCCGGTGCGTGTCACGTACTCGCAAGGCCTATGCCGGACAGGCCGGTTTGGTTCCCGGGGCCCACGAAACGTGGTTTCCAAATTGTTTATCAACTTTGCCTAGGGTCGGGGGCGAATCTGGCTCTATCCTGTGCCGGCTCAGGACTTCCCGCTGTCCCGAAACGAGGCGATTTTGACCCCTGCATTGCCGCAAGCCTCCGACATCCTGGCCGCCCTTGGCCAGGCGGTGTTCGCCTGGGACATCGCCAGCGACGTCATCGTCTGGGGCGAGCAGGTCGGCGCCGTCTTCCCCGGCATCCCTGCCGAGCGGCTCGCAACCGGGACCGAATTCGCCAAGCTGATGGAGCCCGCGCAAACGCAGCGAACCGCCGCGCTGGCGCAGACCTCCGCCGTGCACGGCGCCGACGGCACGCCCTACCGCATCGAATACGGCGTGCGCATGAGCGCCTCCGATCCCCTGGTCTGGATCGAGGAGACCGGCCGCTGGTTTGCCGGCCCCGACGGCCGCCCCACGCGCGCGATCGGCTCTGTCCGCATCAACAATGAGCGTCACGCCCGCGACGAGGAGCTGACGAAACTGGCCCGGCTCGATCCGCTGACCGGCGAGCTCAACCGACTGCATTTGATCGCGGCACTGGCGGAGGCGATCGAGGAGACGGCCCGCTTCCGCTCGACCGCGGCCTTCATGCTGGTGGGCATCGATCATCTCGTCCGGGTCAACGACGCCTTCGGCTTCGACGTTGCCGATGCCGTGATCCTCGACGTCGCCAAGCGCATCCGTGCGCGTCTGCGCGGCGGCGACGTGCTCGGCCGCTTCTCCGGCAACAAGTTCGGACTGATCCTGAAGAACTGCACCGTCGACGACATGAACGTCGCCGCCGAGCGCTTCCTCGCCGGCATCCGCGACGAGGTGGTGCCGACCAAATCCGGTCCGGTGTCGGTCACCGCCTCGATCGGCGCAGTGAGTGTGCCGCGCTATGCCCGCAACACCGACGAGGCGGTCAACCGTGCTCATGAGACGCTGGACGCCGCCAAGCGCCGCCGCGCCGGCTCGTTCGCGGCGTGGCGCCCGGATGCTGCGCGCGACGCGCAGCGCCGCGTCAACATCCGCGTCACCGACGAGATCGTCACCGCACTGAACGAGCGCCGCATCAGGCTCGCCTATGAGCCGGTGGTGTCGACCGCCTCGCGCGAGCGCGCATTCCACGAATGCCTGGTGCGGATGGATCAGGGCGACGGTCAGGTGCTGCTCGCGCCCGACATCGTGCCGGTCGCCGAACGGCTCGGGCTGATCCGCCTGGTCGATCACCGCGTGCTCGAGCTCGTGGTCGCCGAGCTCGCGGCCACGCCCGATATCTGCCTTAGCCTCAACATCTCGCCGGATACGACCATGGATCCGGACTGGTGGGCGGGAATCGAGTCGCTGATGCTGGCCCATCCCGGTGTCGCCGAGCGGCTGATCGTGGAGATCACCGAGACGGTGGCGATCCAGGACATCGACGACGTGCGCGGCTTCGTCACGCGGCTGAAGAATTTCGGCAGCCGCATCGCCATCGACGATTTCGGCGCCGGTTACACCTCGTTCCGGAATCTGCGCAAGCTCGGCGTCGACATTGTGAAGATCGACGGCGCCTTCGTGCAGAACATCACCCATTCCGCCGACGACCGCGCCTTCGTGCAGACCCTGATCGATCTTGCCCGCCGCCTCGACATCAAGACCGTGGCCGAATGGGTGCAGGATGAAGAGGCCGCGAACATGCTGCGCGACTGGGGCTGCGACTATATCCAGGGCCGCCTGATCGGGCTTGCCTCAGCCGACCGCCCGTGGGGCGCACCGCCGGACAGCGCGCTGCCTGCGGCGGGATAACCGCTTTGCGATCCGCAGCTACGCCACGCAGACATTAGGCACCGCGACCTTCTGAAACAGATGCGGGCTCGCGACGGCGGATGCGGGGTAGACCGCGATCTTCGCGCGGAATTCCGGGTGAGTGAAGGCCGCGCGGAAATGCGCGTTGGATTCCCACACGGCGTAATTCAGATACGTCGGATTGTCTCCGACGGCGCGGTGAAGCTGGGTCGAGATAAACCCTGGTTGCCGCTTCATGAAGGCGGCATCGTCCTGCCAGCTCTTCAGGAAGCTCTGTTCGTCGGCCGGATCGAGCGTAAACAGATTCACCAGCACCACGGAGCCGGTGTCGATCGCGATCTGGCGGTCGATCGGAAAGGCCGGGTCGAGGGGACGCATCTGAGGCATGTCATCACTCCGTTCAATTTGGTATCATCATGTCAGGTTGACAATCCGAGGCATAGGCAATTGACATCATAATGTCAATACGGAATAATGGTGACAAATGAACAAGATTAAGCGAACTCCGGCGGGCGAGGCGCTGACCAGCCTCATCCTCGACCTGTTCCGAGCTAACGGCATTCTTCTGACCGCTGGCGACCGATTGGTGGCGTCACTCGGCCTCACCAGCGCTCGCTGGCAGATACTCGGGGCGATCGTCGATGCCGACCGCCCCGAGCCGGTCGCCTGGTTGGCGCGCAATCTCGGCGCCAACCGCCAGAACGTGCAGCGTATCGTCAACGACCTGGAGCGTGATGGTCTCGTCGTGTTCGAGACCAACCCGCATCATCGCCGGGCCCAGCTTGTGGTGCTCACTGACAAGGGTCGGCAGATCTACGATGCGGCTGGCCGCTTGCAGGTCCCTTGGGTCAACAACCTGTCGGATGGATTGTCGGTGAGGGAGGTCGAGATCGCCCATCGCGTGATTGGCACTCTGCGTGATCGGCTAGAGGAGCCCGGCGAAGGCTGATTGGGCCGCGCTTCATGCCCCTTCATCCAGTGCCACCAGCTCGCGTTTTCTGCGCAACGCAGGCAATAGCGGCGCGATCAGCAGCATCAGCGCAAATGCAAGACATACCGCCGAGATCGGCCGCTGCACAAAAGTCCAGAGATCGCCCTGCGACAGGATCAGCGATTTGCGCAGATTGTTCTCCATCATTGGTCCCAGCACGAACGCCAGCACCAGCGGTGCGGGCTCATAGCCGAGCTTGCGCATGAGATAGCCGATGATCCCGAACGCGATCATCACATAGACGTCGAACACGTTGTTGCTCGAGCAGTAGACGCCGAGGATCGTGAACAGGATGATCAGGGGGAACAGGATGTTGTAGGGCAGTTTCAGGAGCTGCACCCACATGCCGATCAACGGCAGATTGAGGATCAGCAGCATGACATTGCCAATATACATGCTGGCGACGATGCCCCAGAACAGGCCGGGGTTCTGGGTGATCAGGAGCGGCCCCGGCTGCAGGCCGTGGATGACGAAGGCTCCCAGCAGCAGCGCCATCACCACGTTCGGCGGGATGCCCAAGGTCATCAGCGGAATGAACGCGCCGCCGGCGGCCGCGTTGTTGGCCGACTCCGGGCCCGCGACGCCTTCGATGGCGCCATGACCGAAGCGCTCCGGCGTTTTCGACAGCCGCTTCTCCAGCGCATAGGACGCAAACGAGGCCACCACCGCGCCGCCGCCAGGCAGAATGCCAAGCAGGAAGCCGAGCAGGGTGCCGCGCGCCACCGGGCCGGCGCTCGCCTGCCAATCGGCCTTGTTGGGCAAGAGCTGCGTGATCTTTGCGTTGATGATGTCGCGCTTGATCGCCTGCTCGGTGTTGAGCAGCACCTCGGCAACGCCGAACAGGCCCATCACGACAGGCACGAGCCCGATGCCGTCGATCAGCTCCATGCGGCCGAATGTCATCCGCGGCTGCGCCGTGATGCTGTCGAGCCCGATCAGTCCGAGCACGACGCCGATGCACGCCATCAGCAGCGCCTTCGGCATCGAGCCCTGGGTGAGGAAGGTGAGCACCACGAGGCCGAGCACCATCAGGCTGAAATACTCGGCCGGACCGAACGCGATCGCGATGCTGGCAAGCCGCGGCGCCACCAGCATCAAGGCGACCAGCGCAAACGTGCCGGCGATAAAGGAACCGAAGGCGGAGATGCCGAGCGCGGGTCCGGCGCGGCCCTGCTTCGCCATCTGGTGGCCGTCGATGCAGGTGACGACCGAGGCCGCCTCGCCGGGGATGTTGACCAGGATCGAGGTGGTCGAGCCGCCATACATCGAGCCGTAATAGATGCCGGCCATCATGATGATGCCGGATTCCGGCGTACCCGACAGCGTCACCGGCAGCAGCAGCGACATCGCCGAGATCGGCCCGATGCCCGGCAGCACGCCGACCAGCGTGCCGATGAAGACGCCGATGAAACAGTAAAGCAGGTTGATCGGCAGCAGCGCGACGCCGAACCCGTGCGCGACGTTGAGAAGCGTATCCATGCGGTCAGCCGATCTCGAACAGGCCCGAAGGCAACTGGATCAGGAGCAGCCGCTTGAGCACCCACCACATGCCCAGCGGCACCAGAACGGCGACCGGGATCGCCAGTGTCCAGCGCACCGGATCGATCAGGCGCAACAGCAGCAGCATCAACGGGATCGACGACAGCAGGAATCCAAGCGGCTCCAGTGCGAAGGAGAACGCGGTGAGGCAGACGATGACGAGGAGCGGCTTGCTCCAGCGCACGTTTTCCCAGCGCGATGCCAGCGTAGGCCCGCCCTCGGTAATGGCCGAGCCGATGATGGAGGCCGCGAACACGCACATCAGGATGCCCGTGTAGAACAGCACGTAGCCGGAGCCGGGATCGCTGATGGTGCCGAGCTTCAGCTTCAGTCCCTGCCAGATCACGAATCCGCCGAGTGCGAGCCCGATCAACCCGCCCCAGAGCTCGGAATTGGAGAGGCGAAGTTTGACGTCGGTTTGGTTGCTCATTGCGATCCTCTCGTGCCCCGGACGCGGCGCAGCACGAAGTGGTGCGCTGCAGAGCCGGGGCCCATGAGTGTGGACGAAAAAAGTGGGGTCCCGGCTCTGCGGTGCATCGCTGAAGAGGCGCTGCACCGCATCCGGGACACGGAAGTGGATTATCTCTATTTCTTCGCAAGCCCGAGAGTATCGATCACCTTGCGCTCGGATTCCGTGACCTCGACCACGAACTTCCTGTAGTCTTCGGTGTTTTTGTAGCTTGGCACCATGTCATATTTGGCGAGCGTGGCGATCACCGCGGGATCCTCGAGCGCCTTCTTGAAGGCATCGTGCAGCTTGGCGACGATCTCGGGATCCACGCCCTTCGGGCCGGCGATGCCAAAGGGCGAATCATAGACCATGGGATAGCCGAGCTCCTTCAGCGTCGGCACGTCGGGATAGTTCGGCGACCGCGCGCCGGTCCACACCATCAGCAGCTTCAGCTTGCCGGCGTCGACCAGCGGCCGCCAGCCGGTCGAGTCGGCCTGCAGCATGGTGTGTTGTCCCAGCACGGCGGCGTTGGTCTCGGCGCCGCCCTTGAACGGCACCTGCGTGAGCTTGATGCCGGACATCGCGGCGATCTGCTCCATGCCGATATGCAGCGAGGTGCCGGTGCCCGGCGTCGCATAGGTCACCTTGCCAGGGTTGGCCTTGGCAAACTCCACCACGTCCTTCCAGCTCTTGAACTGAGACTCCGCGCTGGTGGTCACGCCGAACGTGTAGCCGGTGAGGTGAATGATGTAGGTGAAGTCCTTTGTCGGATCCCATGACACCTCTTGCATCAAGGGCAGGCGGAAGACGGTGATCGGAATCTGCGAGATGGTGTAGCCGTCGGGCTTCGCGGCCGCCGCCATGGTCGCAGGCCCGACCGTGCCGCCGCCGCCGGCCTTGTTGTCGATCACGATCGGCTGCCCCAGCACTTTCGAGGCACTGTCGGCGATCGCGCGCATCGAGATGTCGGTCGATCCGCCGGCCGGCCATGGCACAATCAGTGTGACGGGTTTGGTGGGATAGTCTTGCGCACTGGCGGCGGTTGCGAGCAACGCGACCACAACAGCATGCATGGCGGCAAAGGCGATCGTCTTCAGCCCGTCTCGCGACATCGAAACTCCTCCCTCGCGGCGGCCTCGCTGGACCGCCGTTTCTCGTTGTTATGACGGGATTGTCCCCGAAATCATGGGAGAAGAAAAGCGCATTGCGCGGGCCGTCTGCGGGCACGGCACGGCGATTCGGCCGGAAAAGGCGCGTGCGACAATTGGTCGTTTGGAAGCGTGCCGAGGCACGGAATTTGAGGCGGCCGAAGCTCTTACGCGACCCGGCGGACTGCACTCAGCCTCTCGATCGTGCGCCGGACCTCGGCCGCAGGGCAGGGCCTGCCGAAATAATATCCCTGCACGGCGGTGCAGCCGCATTCGCGGACAAAGTCGAGCTGCTCGATCGTCTCGACGCCCTCCGCCGTGGTCTCGACGCCGAGCACAGAGCCGAGGCTGGCGATGGTGCGGACGATGGCGACGCTCTCCGGGCTTTCGCCGAGCGTGCCGACGAACGAGCGGTCGATTTTGATGCGATCGAACGGAAACTTGCGCAAATAGCTCAGCGAGGAATAGCCGACGCCGAAATCGTCGAGGCTGATGCGCACGCCCAGGCTGCGGAGCTGGTGCAGGATTCCGATCGTCGCCTCGCTGTCGTCGAGCAGCGCCGTTTCGGTGACCTCGAGCTCGAGCCGCTGCGGCGGCAGGCCGGCCTCGGCGAGTGCGCTCGTGACCATCGCCACCAGCCCGCGCGAGCGGAATTGCACCGGCGACAGATTGACCGCGACGGCGACGTCCGGCCAGGACGCCGCGGTCGCACAGGCCGTGCGCAACACCCATTCGCCGATCGGAACGATCAGCCCGTTCTCCTCCGCGAGCGGAATGAATTCGGCGGGGGAGACCAGGCCGCGCGACGGATGTTTCCAGCGCAGCAGGGCCTCGAAGCCGGTGAGCTCGGAGGTGTCGAGACGCATCTGCGGCTGGAACACCAGGTGGAATTCACGTGCCTCCAGCGCGCCGCGCAGGTCCTGCTCCAGCGCATGCCGGTTGCGCGCCTCTTCCTCCATCTCGGGCTCAAACAGCTGATAGGCGCCGCGCCCCTTGGCCTTGGCCTGGTACAGCGCGAGGTCGGCGCATTTCATCAGCTCGTCGGCGTCAAGCCCGTGATCCGGCGCGACCGCGATACCGACGGAGACGCCGACATGGATCGACTGGCTCTCCAGCGGCGGCGGGTGGCCGATGATCTCGACCAGGCGGCGGGCGAGCTTTTCCGCCGATTGCGGCTGCGATCCGCGCTGGAGCACGGCGAACTCGTCGCCGCCGAGGCGCGCGACGGTGTCGTGCTCGCCGACATTCTCCTTTAGCCGCGCCGCGACCCAGCGCAGCAGGCGGTCGCCGGCGGCGTGGCCGAGGCGGTCGTTGACGGTCTTGAAATTGTCGAGGTCGAAGCACAGCACGGCCATTGCGCCGCCGGCAATCGCGACCTGGTTCAGCCCCTCGCCCATCTTCTCGCGGAATAGCGTTCGGTTGGGCAGGTCGGTGAGTGAATCGTGCCGCGCCATGTGCGCGACCCGGGCCTGGGCCTTGTGACGCTCGGTAACGTCCTCATAGGTGACGACCCAGCCGCCATGCTCCATCCGCTTGTGATTGAGCTTGATGATGCGGCCGTCGCTCAGATGACGATGTAGCGTGTGCTCGCCCTCGCGCAGCCGCTCGACGTAATCTGCATAAAGCTTGGCGCCGGTCATGTTCGGATGGATGCCGAGCGAGCAGCTGTGCTCCATGATCTCGCGCATCGAGACGCCCGGCTTCACGATGTCGGGCGACAACCCGTACATCTCGATGTAGCGGCGGTTGCAGACGATCACGCGCAGGGCCGAATCGAGCATGCACAGGCCCTGGCTCATGTTGTTCAGCGCTGCGTCGAAGCGCCGATACTGCTGGCTCAGCTCTTCGACCGCACGCTCGCGCTCGGTGATGTCCTCATAGGTGGCGACGAAGCCGCCTTCGGCAAGTGCGCAGTATCGTACCGAGATGACGGTGTCGTTCGACATGCGGCGGCGCATCGGCGAGGAGTCGCAGTTCGCGATCCTGGCGCTGGCGGCTTGCAGCAGCTGTTTCGGGCTGTATTCGGAAGCGAATGCGCCGTTCGCCATCGACCGCTCGATCAACTCGCTGAGATGCGTGCCGGGCCTGGTCTCCTCCGGCGACAGTCGGTAGATCCTGCGGTAAGTGGTGTTGCAGACCCGAAGCCGCATGTCGCTGTCGAAGAAGGCAAGGCCGTGCGCCATGTTCTCCAGCGCCGCATCGAGGATGAAATTCTGCTGCCTGAGCGTCTCCTCGTATTGCAGCCGCTCGGTGACGTCTTCGTGCACCGTCACCCAGCCGCCATCCGGCAGGAAGCGGGAGACCGCCTGCACCATTCGCCCGTCGTAGCGCATCACCAGCAGGGTTTTCGCCTTCCTGCTGCGCACGTCGTCGATCCTGGTGTCGTGGAACTCGTCGGCCGACATTCCCGGCATGTTGCCGCGCGAGAGCCAGTGTTCGATGGCCGCGCTGTGCGTGACGCCTGGCTTCACGATTCCGGGGTCGAGGTTGTAGAGGTTCAGGAAGCGCTCGTTGCAGACAACGACGCGGCTGTCGGCGTCATACATGATGAGGCCGTGCGACATGTTGGCGAGCGCATGCTGGCTGCGCTCGGTCTGCACGCGCAATTCCGCCTCGAGCCGGGCGAGGCGGCTGACGTCGTCGCAGATCGTCATCCAGCCGCCGCCGGGAAGCGGCTTCAGATCGAGCGCCATGACGAGACCGCTCACCAGCCGCTGCTCGGTCCGGAACGGCTTGCCGGCCGCGATCCGCGCCATGCGCGCGGCGTAGAGGGCGTCGACTTCCCCTGCCGGGATGTTGCCGAGTGCCACGCTGTGAGCGAGCACGTCGCGGTAGCTCGTGCCGATTCGCACGATCTCGGCCGACATGTTGAACAGGCTGAGATAGCGCTGATTGACGAGCACGATGCGGTTGTCGGCGTCGTAGACGCAGACACCCTGCTCCATGTGGTCGAGCGCAAGCTGGCTCAGCCCGACCAGGGCCTGCGGGCCCTCTTCGCAGCGTGCACCAAGCTCGTTGTCGCTGGTCGGCGTCATGGGATCGGCGGTCTCGGCGGCAATAGATTTAACGCAGCGTAATTCAGCCGCCGACGGTAACGAAGAGGCCGGAAAATTCCCTTAAGCGCAGTAGTTTACGGAGAGTGACTGGCGATGGAGAGCAAACGCGCTAACGGCCATTCGGCAAGGCCATGGCGCGGCCGGCTCGACCCTTTACGGTCCGTACAGTACGAGTTCCGTATCCGTCAGGTCGGCGAGCTGCGGGCGGTGCGGACCCTTGAAATATTTGCGGCCGCGGCGCTCGGTATAAATACCGACCAGGCCGGGAATCGGCCCATTGGAGTCGATGGCGACCGAGACCTTGCCGAGCCGCAGCAGCAGCCGGCCGATGCGGCCCGCGCAGGCGGCGTATTCGGCGGCGCTGCGACAGTAGATCAGCTTCATCGCTGGCGGCGCGACGAAGCCGCGGCGGATGCGCACCGGTTGCAGGACGAAGGGGAACGTTCCCTGCGGCGTGCGGCAGACGAGGCTGAGGCAATTGTAGCGGGCATGCCGGGTCAGCAGCTCGGTCTCGTCGTCCGAAAGCCCCTCGATGGCCTTGGCGTGCTGCGATATCACCTCGATCTTGCTCCAGCGCGGGGCGCGCGCCAGTGCAGGCACCGAGAAGAAAATTCCGCGGCAATAGGCGCGAAAGCCTTGCGTCTCGATGATCGGCCAGGTCCAGGGCGCCGGGCTGATGTTGAGATAGGTGACGTCCTTGTGCCGCTGCGCAATCTTGGTCAGCAGCGGGGCGTAGTTGCGATAGGCCGGATCGACATACCAGCTCGACAGGTTGCACTGCACGGCGGCCTCCTCGCCGTGCTTCCGTGCCGTGTAGATCAACAAGAGCACGCCAACCGGCGTGCCGTCATCGTCGAGCATGTAGCCGAAGCGCGGATAACCCTCCGGCACGGGCCGGAAGGCCTGCCGGCGCAGCCCCTGGATCCAATAGTCGCGCGAGCGTCCGACGAAGCCGCGCGTCAAGAGATCAGCGACCTTCTCGACGTCGGCCTCGGTGATCTCGCGGCATCGGACCTTGGTGTGGATCACGCTCGTCTTACCCGTGGAAATGACAGGCCGCGTTCGCTTAGCGCCAGCCTTCGCCGTGGGCATTTGCCGCGACTTGTGGCTGCATGCCCATGAGCTCCCGCACCCCGGCGGGCCAGGCGGAAAGATCAGTGCCGTGGGTGTGGAACATGGCGACGGCCAGGCGATCCATGCCGAAGGCGACGCAGCCGGTGTGCGCCGGTTCGCCGTTGACGTCCTGGATGCCCCATGTCGTGCCGAAATGTTCGCGATGATAGTTGAAGCTCATGCAGGCGGTCGGCTGCTCTTCCGAGCGTAGCGGAATCAGGAGTTCGAACTTGAGCTGCTGCTGCTTCTGGCTCACCGCCTTCATCTGGCCGACGCGGCCGAAGAAGGGATCGCTGGCGTAGTCGACGCGGAAGGTCAGGCCGAGGTCGCGCGCAATCGCCTGCGCCCGCACCATCCAGCGCTCGCGGAAATCGGCGACGTCGTCGGCCGTACCGATGCAGACATATTCGCGCATCCGGAACGATTGCAGCCGGTCGAGATGCTTCGACGGCTCGCGGCGGAAGCAGTCGGCGGCGACGTCGAAACGCAGGCCGCCCTTCGGCAATGGCCCGCGGCTCGCCGCGATCGGATAGACCGGATAGCAGGCCGCCGGCGACAGCACGAGGTCGGCCGGCGAGAGCGACGACGTCCAATCGCCGCCGGCATCGAAGCGGCTCACCGCGGCGTTGATTTCGCGCTCGGTGCCGTGCAGCCCGCAGACGCAGCCGAGCAGGTTCGGAAAGCTCTTGAGATAGCCGGATTTTTCCAGCTGGGCGCGGCTCATCACCGGCGGGAAACGCATCACCTCGGTGCCGGCTTCGCGATTGCTCGTGATCAACGCGGCGAGCTTGTCGACGACGCCTTCATAAAGCGCGGTGCGGGCATAGACGCCGTCCGAGCCCATGGGGTGGAACAGCTTGTCCGCGAGATGATCGAGCGGGTCGATCATGTGTGGGGCGGTCTCGGGCGAATCGGGGAGAACAGCAATGTTCATGTTCGACTTCCTGTTATCTGCAATTGTTTTTGTTAGTCGCCAAGGCTCGTTGATTTCAAGGCTCGTTGATCTCAAAGGCTCGTTAATCTCGAAGGCTTGTCGGAATGCCGCTCATCAGCGTCGAGGTCGCGGCATTGGCCAGAATGCGGTCGTTGTTGATCATGATCGGCGACGACAGCACGTCGCGCAGATGGCGGCCCATGGTGAACTCGCCGTCGTTGCGGTAGCCGGAAAGGCCCGTGGTACGCATCGCATGCATCACGGTCTCGACCGCGAGCTCGGAGGCCTGCACCTTCAGCAGCGTGATCGAGGACTGAAAGTCGAGCGAGCCCAGCGCGCGCTCGTCATGTTCGGAACGGGCGAAGGCGTCGACATTTGCGGCGATCAGTGCGCGCAATTTTGCCAGAGACATCTTTGCGGCGGTGAAGTGCGCGGCGGCGGGCGGCATCTGGCCACCGGAGCTGCGGGCCGCCTTGCGAACAAAAGCCTGCGCGCGGGTCACGGCCGCGGCGGCGATGCCGGCCCAGGCCGACGACCAGCACAGATGCGCGAACGGCGTCATGGTCTGGGCGTGGATCTTGTCATAAGATTCCGGGAAGACCCGGTCGGCGGGGCAGTCGACCTTCAGCTCGAAGCCGGTCGAGCAGGTGCCGCGCATGCCGAGCGTTTCCCAACCCTGCGTCTGCTTCAGCGAATAATCGTCCCTGGCGAGTGCCAGCAGGACCTGGTCGGAGGCGGCGGCCTCGCCTGTGCGGCGGGCGATGGTGACGAGACCGTCGGCCTCGGCGCCGTAGGAGATCACGGTGGCGTCGCGCACCAGCGAGACGGTGTCGCCGGCATGGTCGACCGCGGCCGCGCTGGCGCGGATATTGCCACCGTTCTGGCCTTCCGTGGTGGAGGAGGCGAGCAGCCACTGGTCGCGTGCGACCCGGCGCATCATGGTTTCCATCCAGGGAATGCCATGGCCGTGCCTCACGACGCAGGCGACCTTGGTCGTATGCATCGCGTAGATCATCGCGGTCGAGGCGCAGGCGCGTCCGAGCGTGTAGCAGATGTCGGTGACGTCGTAGATCGAGGCACCAAAGCCACCGAACTCGACGGGGATCATGACGCCGAGCAGTTTCTGCTCACGCGCGACTTCGAAAGCCTTGTGCGGGAAGCGGGCGTCGCGATCGACCGCGTCTGCGTCGGCAGCCGCAACGGTGGCGGTCCGGGCGGCGCGTTCGACCAGAGAGGGACCTTGCTCGAGGAAGCTCGTCTGCGTCTCGTCGACAGTGAGAACTGCTTCACGCATGTTCATGCTCGTCCGCCTCCGGTTTGCCGTTCGAGATCGCCGGCATCATTCGCGATGCCGCAAGCGATCCTCCGACCATCTTTGCTTGTGGGACGAGGCTACGGATTTAATTCAAATTCGTCGATGAAATAGAGGGTAAACAAAATCGAATTCCGAATGAACAGTTAAGTCCGGGTTGTTTGCACCGCCCGAATTCCGGCGATCGCGTTAGGGATCTGGAAGAAGCTCGAATTCCAGACAATCTGAGTCATCGTTTACTAAGAAACGCGATGTAATGGTGCCGCCTATTGTGGGATCGGCCCGTCGTGCCCATCGTACCCGGCAACCGGCCCGATCTTTGATAGACATATGGGAATTTGCCGATGCAGTCTTTTGATACCGACGTGCGCAATCGCATCATCAAGCTGGTGAAGGGCATTCTCGAGCAGAACTCGCTCACTGCCGACGTCGCGCCGTCGACAAAGCTCGTCGACGCCGGCCTGACCTCGATGGACATGGTCAATCTGATGCTCGGCGTCGAGGCCGAGTTCGATTTCACGATTCCCCAATCCGAGATCACGCCGGAGAATTTCCAGTCGGTCGAGACGCTGGAGCGCATGATCGCCACCCAGCTGCAGCTGGCGGCCGCGGCTTAGCTCGGCGCCCGTATCTTCTCGCCGGCAGGCTCCCAAGCCCCGTTCCAAAACCGCCGCAAAACTGGCATAGCTTAACCATGTCGCAGGTAGCGGACAGGTGGAGCAGGCATGACGCAGGCGGTATTGGGCATCATCGGCGGCTCCGGCATCTACGATCTGCCGGGACTGGAGAATGCTCGCGAAGAGGTGATCCAGAGTTCCTGGGGCGAGCCGTCGGCACCGCTGCGGCGCGGCTCCATCGCCGGTCTGCCGATCGTGTTCCTGCCGCGGCACGACAAGGGCCACCGGCTGTCGCCCTCCGACATCAACTATCGCGCCAACATCGACGTGCTGAAGCGGGCCGGCGTCACCGACCTGATCTCGCTGTCGGCCTGTGGCTCCTTCAAGGAGGAATTGCCGCCAGGCACCTTCGTTCTCGTCGACCAATTCGTTGATCGCACTTACAAGCGCGAGGGCTCGTTCTTCGGCAGGGGCTGCGTCGCGCATGTGTCGATGGCGCATCCGGTCTCACCGCGCCTGCGAATTCACCTTGCCGCGGCCGCTGAAGCCGAGGGCATCGCGTTCGCGCGCGGCGGCACCTATGTCTGCATGGAAGGGCCGCAATTCTCCACCTATGCGGAGAGCATGACCTACAAGACCCTGGGTTACTCCGTGATCGGTATGACCAACATGCCTGAGGCGAAGCTCGCCCGCGAGGCCGAGATCTGCTACGCCACCGTCGCGATGGTGACGGATTTCGACTGCTGGCATCCCGATCATGACGCGGTGACCGTGCAGGACATCATCCGCGTGCTGACGACCAACGCCGACAGGGCCAAGGCGCTGGTGGCGCGGCTGGCGAAGGATTTTCCGCGCGAGCACGAGCCGTGCCCGATCGGCTCCGATCGGGCGCTCGACACCGCGCTGATCACGGCGCCCGAGGCGCGTGATCCCGAGCTGTTGAAGAAGCTCGATGCGGTGGCTGGGCGCATCCTGCGTGGTTGAGACGAAAGGCAGAATGCCATGAAGGTCGACGGCAAGTATTTTCGCAGCATCTGGCGCGAGCGCGACGGCTGGTCCGTCGGCGCGATCGACCAGCGCCGGCTGCCGCACGAATTCGTCGTCGCGAAGCTGACCTCGTGCGAAGATGCAGCGGTTGCGATCCGCGACATGCTGGTGCGCGGGGCGCCGCTGATCGGCGCCACAGCGGCCTACGGCATGGCGCTCGCGATGCGCGAGGATTCTTCCGATGCCGGCCTGAAGCGTGCCTACGAGACACTGGTCGTGGCGCGGCCGACAGCGATCAACCTGAAATGGGCCCTCGACGAGATGCGCGCGACTCTCGCGCCGGTCGATCCGGTTGAACGGGCCGATGCGGCGTACGCGCGGGCCGACGAGATCGTCGAGCAGGACGTCGAGATCAACCGCGGCATCGCGGACAACGGCCTGAAGCTGATCGAGGCGATCGTCGCAAAGAAGAAGCCGGGCGAGACGGTCAATTTGCTCACCCATTGCAACGCCGGCTGGCTCGCCACCGTCGACTGGGGAACCGCAACGGCGCCGATCTACCTCGCGCATGAGCGTGGCATCAAGATCCACGTCTGGGTCGACGAGACCCGGCCGCGCAACCAGGGCGCCTCGCTCACCGCCTGGGAGCTCGGCCATCACGGCGTGCCGCACACCGTGATCCCCGACAACACCGGCGGACATCTGATGCAGCACGGCATGGTCGATCTCGCCATCGTCGGCACTGACCGCGTCGCGGCCAATGGCGACGTCTGCAACAAGATCGGCACCTATCTGAAGGCACTCGCCGCCCACGATAACGGCGTGCCGTTCTACGTCGCGTTGCCGTCGCCGACGATCGATTTCGCGGTCCACGACGGCATCCGCGACATCCCGATCGAGCAGCGCAGCGGTACGGAAGTTACCGACATGACTGGCCGCACGGCGGACGGAAGGCTGGAAACGGTGCGCATCGTGCCGGAGGGCTCGCCGGTCGCGAATTACGCGTTCGACGTGACCCCGGCGCGACTCGTCACCGGCCTCATCACCGAGCGCGGTGTGCTGAAGCCGGATCGTGCATCGCTGGCTGCGGCCTTTCCCGAACGGATCGCCTTGGTAGAGTAGGCTTACTCTCGTAGGGTGGACAAAGGCGCATCGCGCCGTGCCCACAATCTTCATTCCGCGCCAAGCGCGCTTTGATGGGCACGCTTCGCTTTGCCCACCCTACGACTTAATTCAGCTTCAATCCCGTCGCCGCCTCGAGCTCTGCAATCGCCTGCGCGCCGCTGGTGACCTTGATCGTGGTCATGCCCATCTCGCGCGCGGGTTTTAGATTGACGCCGAGATCATCGAGATAGACGCAAGCCTTCGGATCGACCTGCAGCGTCTCGACCATCAGCTTGTAGATGCGCGGATCGGGCTTGCGCAGGCCGATCTTGGCGGATTCGATGACGTGGTCGAATAGCACCATCACCTCGGCGACGTAAAGTGAGCGCCCGGTCATGCTGCCGATCGCGTTGGCCGGCAGATTGTTCGTGATGCAGCCGGTCTTGAATTGCGCCTTGATGCGCTTCAGCGCTTCGACCATCTCGGGGCGCAAGTCGCCCTGAAGCAGCGGCAGCACCTCGCGCCCGCGCACCTCCGCGCCGAGCGCGAGTGATTCCTCGGCGAACAGCCTGTCGAACGCCTCGATGTCGACCTCGGCGCGTTCGAACTTTGCCCAGGCGTTTTCCAGATGGTTGGCAGCGTTGGTGCGCCGGATGATGTCGACGGGCAGGCCGCGCTCCGTCTCGTATCGCGCGAACGCCTCGAACGGCGAGCTCGTCAGCACGCCGCCAAAATCAAAGATCACAGCCTCGATCGTCAAGATCCCGTCCCCGTCAATTCCTTTCCAAGAGGGCTAGCATGCGCTATCGGCAAGGGCCAGTCCGAAGCAGTCCGACCGTCACTGATGCTGACGCCAAAGCGTGTTCCCATGAAGAAGCTTGCAACCCTCATCATAGCCGCGCTGTTGCTCGCGTCGCCCTCGCACGCGATTGTCGGCGGCGGCACACCGCAGGCCGATGGTGTCGCGCGGGCGATCGTCACCATCGTCGGGTCACGCGGCAATTTTTGCACCGGCAGCCTGATCGCACCGAAGCTGGTGCTCACCGTCGCCCATTGCGTACAGCCTGGTGCGGACTACAAGATCGTCGATCGCGGGACCGACGGTCAGCCGCAACTGCTGAACGTGCGCACGGTCGCGATTCATCCGAACTTCAACATGCAGGCCATGCAGGCGCATCGCGCCACCGCCGACGTGGCGCTGCTGCAACTCGATATTCCACTCAAGGGAAAATCGACGGTGCCTGTCGGCATGCCGCAAATTCCAATCCAGGTCGGCAGCCGCTTCGTCGTCGCCGGCATTGGCGTCACGGTGCGCGGTGACGGCAAGAGCGGCGGCACGATTCGCGTTGCCGGCCTCGTTGCCACAGGGCAGCCCGGCACGCTTCAAATTCGCCTGGTCGATCCCGTAACCAACGGTGTTCGCGACGGAATTGGCGCCTGCACCGGCGATTCCGGCGGTCCCGTGTTCGAGGACAGGCCGAACGGCCCGCTGCTGGTCGGCGTCATCAGCTGGTCGACGGGGCCGAACGGCGCCGCCGGTTGCGGCGGGCTGACCGGCGTCACGCCGCTCACGCTCTATCGCGACTGGATCTTGCAGACCGCGCGGATCTGGGGTGCGGCGCTGTGATTTGACCGCGAGTTGATCTATGTCATCTTGTAACGAAGGCGCGACGGGTGACCATGCCCGTCGCGGAGGAAACGCGCCGTCCGGTCAAGGACGGTCACAAAAACAAGCAAGGCATAGAAGCAACAATGAATGTCGCTGTTCGCAGTCACGCCACGGCCAAACAGGCTTCTGAACATTTCGACGTGTTGATCGTCGGTGCCGGCATCTCCGGCATCGGCAGCGCCTATCACGTGACAAAGCAGCTTCCGGGCGCGAGCTTCGTGATCCTTGAAATGCAGGCGACGTTCGGCGGCACCTGGACCACGCATCGCTATCCCGGCATACGCTCGGACAGCGACCTGCACACCTTCGGCTACAGCTTCAAGCCCTGGGTCGGACCGCCGATCGCGACGGCCGAGGAAATCCTCGCCTACATGAACGAGGTGATCGCCGAAAACGATCTCGCCAGGCACATCCGCTACAAGCACAGGATCAATTCCGCGAGCTGGTCCAGCGAGAAAAATCTCTGGACCATCGAGGCGGTCGTGACCGATACCGGTGAAGCAAAAACCTTCACAGCCAACTTCCTCTGGATGTGCCAGGGCTATTATCGCCATTCGGAAGGCTACACGCCCGAGTGGAAAGGCACCGATCGCTTCAAGGGCCGCCTTGTCCATCCGCAGACCTGGCCAGACGACATCGATCTCGCGGGCAAGAAGGTCGTCGTGATCGGCTCGGGCGCGACGGCGGCGACCCTCGTGCCGAACATCGCGGACCAATGCGCGCATGTCACCATGCTGCAGCGGTCGCCGACCTATTTCCGCCTCGGCCGCAACGCCATCGAGATTGCCGAGGAGCTGCGCAGGCTCCAGGTCGACGAGGCCTGGATTCACGAGATCGTCCGCCGCAAGATCCTGTTCGAGCAGGATGCGTTCACAAAGCTCTGCCTCTCCAAGCCTGAGCAGGTAAAGAAGGAGCTGATCGGCCAGATCAGCGCAGTCCTTGGTCCCGATTATGATGTCGAGACGCATTTCACGCCGAGCTATCGCCCCTGGCGGCAGCGCATCGCCTTCGTGCCGGACGCCGATCTGTTCAAGGGTATCGCCAGTGGCAAGGCGTCCGTCGTCACCGACGAGATCGAGTGCTTCGTCGAGAACGGTATCCAGCTCAAATCCGGCAAGCTGCTGGACGCCGATATCATCGTCACCGCGACCGGTTTCAATCTCGCAGCGCTCGGCGACATCGCCTTCGAGATCGACGGCAAGCCGCTCGCCTTCGGCGACACCGTCACCTATCGCGGCATGATGTTCACGGGCGTGCCCAACATGATCTGGGTGTTCGGCTATTTCCGCGCCAGTTGGACCTTGCGCGTCGATCTCGTCGCCGACTTCGTCTGCCGGCTGCTCGGTCACATGAAAACCAAGGGAAAGAAAAAGGTCGAGGTCAAGCTGCGCGCCGAAGACCACAACATGCCGATCCTGCCCTGGATCGATCCGGAAAACTTCAACCCCGGCTACATGATGCGCAACATGGACCTGCTGCCCAAGCGCGGCGACAAGCCGGAATGGCAGCATAGCCAGGATTACTGGACCGAGAAGGACGATATCCCGAAGACGGATCTGGATGACAAGGCGTTCGTGTATGGGTGAGGGGCTGTTCGAGTAAGGGGCGGTAGAGGACGCCGCCCACTCCGCCGTCGTCCCGGGGCGCGAAGCGAACCCGGGACCCATACTCCCAGGCAGTAGTTGCCGGGCGAACCGGCAACTCCGAGGCCTCGCCGAACGTCTCCCCGTCACTATGGATCCCGGATCTGCGCTCCGCTTCGCTGCGCTTGTCCGGGATGACAGCATTTGTTGGATGGATGGTGTCTCAACTCGTTCGCAAAAACTACGAATTCCGCCGCGTCGCATTGGCTGCGATCGCCGCAGCCGCAGTCCGGTTCTCGACCCCGAGCTTGGAGTAGATCTGCTCCAGATGCTTGTCGACCGTGCGCGGGCTCAAGCCCAAAATCTGCGCGATGTCGCGGTTGGTCTTGCCCTTGCTGAGCCAGGCCAGCACCTCGCCTTCGCGGGTGGTGAGGCCGAGTTCGCTGGTGAATTCGGGCGGCAGGGTGGTGCCGGATTCCCTGGAGAGCCGCAGCAGGAATTCGTTCGGCGCGGTTTCGCCCATGTAGTAGAATCGGAGCTGCGGATTGTCGGGCAAGGAGGCGGCCTGAGACTTTGAGCTGCCCTTGCCCTTGGCTTGCTCCAGCCATTGCAGCAGCGGCGGCGGCAGGACGAAGTCGTCGCCGGCCTGCGCGCCATGGTGATCGGCCAACAGTTTCTGCGCCTGCGGCGTTGCCCAGAGCAAATGACCCTGCCGGTTGACCGCGAACAGGAAGCGGCCGGAAACGTCGAGCGCGGCGCGGGCGCTCTGCGTCAGCCGGGCATTGCCGAGATGGACGCGGATGCGTGCCAGCATCTCCTCGATCACGATCGGCTTGGTCACGTAGTCGACGCCGCCGGCGTCCAGCCCGCGCACGATGTGCTCGGTCTCCGCAAGGCCCGTCATGAAGATCACGGGTACATTGGCAAGGCCCGCATCGCGCTTCAGGCGCCGGCAGGTCTCGAAGCCATCAATGCCGGGCATCACCGCATCCAGCAGCACGATGTCGGGCGTGATCTGGTCGACGATGCGCATTGCGCTCGCGCCATCGAGCGCCACCATCACCGTCATTCCGGCGCCGTCGAGCGCGTCGGTGAGCAGCCGCAGCGTCTCCGGAGAGTCGTCGACCACCAGCGCGACGTCGCGCTTTTTCGGCTCAGTGCTCATACGCATGCAATGTTTTCAATGTGGCCATGTACCGGTCGAGGTCGAAGCGATCGACCAGCGATCGCATCTGCGCGACGAAATCGGCATGCTCGGGGTACTCGCTGCCGATCTCGTCCAGCTTCAACTGAATGCCCTTGACGTAGCCGATCTGGCCGAGCCCGATCAGCGCTTCGATGTGCCGCGCCGGCGGCCGCGAACCACTCTCCGGCCGCCACAGGGGCACGATGATCTCGTCCGAGCCGTATTGCCATTCGATCTTGAGCAACTGTCGGATGGTTTCCAGCAGCCGCGGAATGTCGATCGGCTTCATCAGGTAGCCGTCGTGGAAAGGCTGCGCCAGCGGCGTGCCGTGGGCTTCGAGCGCGCTGGCCGAGACCATCAGGATGCGCGCCTGATGATGGCCGTTCGCGCGCAGCGTCTCCGCCACCGTCCAGCCGTCCATGCCCGGCATGGAAATGTCGAGCAGGAACAGATCGGGCCGGCAGTGCTGCGCCAGCGCCAGGCAGCCCGGCCCGTCGGGAGCGCTGAGCAGGATGAAGCCGAGCGGCGTCAGCACTTCGCGCAAGAGGTCGCGATGAACAGGATCGTCGTCGGTGACGAGAATGGTCTTGCGAGCGCCGTGATAGCCGGAGACCGGGGCCTCCACTGGCGCGATGCGCCTAGGGTTGGTGACCTCCGACAGCAGCATCTTCACCTTGAATGTGCTGCCGCGGCCAACCGTGCTGGCGACCTTGATATCGCCGCCCATCACGCCGGCCAGCAGCCGGCTGATCGTAAGCCCCAGCCCCGTGCCGGTCTGTGGCTGCGAGACTCCGAGCGCGCCGCGTTCGAACGGCGCGAAGATCCGCTCGAGATCGTCGCCCTGGATGCCGGGACCGGTGTCGGTCACCTCGAACTCGGCGACGGGGCTGCGATAGTGCACGACGAACTGCACGCTGCCGGTCTGGGTGAACTTGATCGCGTTGGAGAGCAGATTGATCAGCACCTAGCGCAGCCGCTTCTCGTCGGCATAGACCACGAGCGGCAAATGGGGCGGCCGCCTGAAGACGAAGTCGATCCCCTTGGCGACGGCCTGAAGGCGGAACATGCCGACGAGCTGGTCGAGGAACTCGGTCAGGCGCACCTCGTCGCGCGACAGATACAGCCGTCCGGCCTCGATCTTGGAGATGTCCAGAATGCCGTCGATCAGGCCAGAGAGGTGATCGGCGCTGCGGCGGACGACGCGGACCTGGTCTTTCGGCTTGGTCTGCAGCGAGGCGTCCTGCTCGAGGAGTTGGGCATAGCCGCTGATCGCATTCAGCGGCGAGCGCAGCTCGTGGCTGAGGCCCACGACATAGCGGCTCTTGGCGAGGTTGGCGGATTCGGCGACCTCCTTGGCGCGCTGGAGCTCGGCGTCGGTGCGCTTGTGCGCGTCGATTTCCTGGATCAGTAGCGTCGTCTGCCGTTTGGTTTCGGCCTCGGCCGCCCGGCGGCTCTGCTGGGCCAGCACGAACAGCCAGGCGACGACGCCGATGATGATGCTGAGCGAGAAGAACACCTTCCAGAGCACGTTGGAGACCAGCGTGTTCTCGCCATGCACGCTCGCCGAGGTCTGCAGGTAGATCAAGCCGAGCACCAGCGCAACGAGGCCGGCCGACACGACGAACACGCCGATGTAGTGCCCGAACTGCGAGTTGATCCGCTGATAGATCGGCTGCGGCAGGATCTTGCCAAGCGCATCGGCAAACTGCACCTGCGCCCGCGCATGCGGCTTGCAGAGGTCGTGGCAGCGCGCATCGAGGGAGCAGCACAGCGAGCAAATGGGACCGGCATAGGCGGGGCAGGACGTCATGTCTTCGGGTTCGAAGCTGTGCTCGCAGATGCAACACTGGATCGACTCGATGTTCGCCCAGCTTCGTTTCGGCTTGCGCGCGATGTAGAACTTTCCGCCGGTGAGCCATGCGATCACAGGTGCCGTGACGAAGGCGACCGTCAGCGCGACGAAGGCGGCGAGCGCTTTCATGGTCGGGCCGAACAGGCCGTAGAACGCCGCGATCGAGACGATGATCGCGAGCGTCATCGCGCCAACACCGACCGGATTGATGTCGTAGAGATGCGCGCGCTTGAACTCCATTTGCGGCGGACGCAGGCCGAGCGGCTTGTTGACGACGAGGTCGGACACCAGCGCGCCGACCCAGGCAATCGCGACGTTGGAATAGAGCGCCAGCGTCTGCTCGAGTGCCTTGTAGACGCCGATCTCCATCAAGAGCAGCGCCACCATCACGTTGAACACCAGCCAGACGACGCGCCCAGGATGGCTGTGCGTCAGGCGCGAGAAGAAATTCGACCAGGCGATCGAACCGGCATAGGCGTTGGTGACGTTGATCTTGAGCTGCGACAGGACCACGAAAACGCCGGTCAACGCCAGCGCGAGATCCGGCTCCGACAGCACGTATCGAAAGGCCACGAGATACATATGCGCGGGCTCGGCGGCCTCCTCGGGCGGCACGCCGTGGCTCAGCGCAAAGAAGGCAAGGAACGAGCCGGCCAGAAGTTTCAGTGCGCCGAGCACGATCCAGCCCGGTCCTGCGCTCATCAGCGCAATCCACCACGACGCCTTCGAAGTGCGGCGGTCGCGTGGCAAGAAGCGCAGGAAGTCGACCTGCTCGCCGATCTGCGCCACCAGGGAGAACACGACGGAGGACGCGACACCAAACAGCAGCAGATCAAAATGTCCGCCGAGGTCGCCATGTTCGCCGGCGAATTTGTGCCATTCCGTGAAGGAGTGCGGATTGGCCCATGCGATCGCGGCGAAAGGCAGGATGTGCAGGATGACCCAGAGCGGCTGCGTCCAGAGCTGGAAGCGGCTGATCAACGTGATGCCGTAGGTCACGAGCGGGATGATCGCGACCGCGCTGATGAGGTAGCCGATCGGACGCGGGATGCCCAAGCACATCTCCAGCGCGGTTGCCAGGATCACCGCCTCGACAGCGAAAAAGATGAAGGTGAAGGAGGCATAGATCAGCGACGTAATGGTCGAGCCGATGTAGCCGAAGCCGGCGCCGCGAGTGAGGAGATCAATGTCGATGCCGCATTTGGCTGCATAATAGGCAATCGGCACGCCGCAGCAGAAGATGATGGTCGAGACGACGAGAATCGCGGCAGCGGCGTTGGTGACGCCGTAATTGAGGGTGATGGTGCCGCCGATCGCCTCCAGCACCAGGAAGGAGATCGCGCCGATCGCGGTGTTGGCGACGCGGGCGGCGGACCAGCGGCGCGCGCTTTTGGCGGTGAAGCGCAGCGCGTAGTCTTCCAGCGTCTGGTTGGCGACCCATTGATTGTACTGGCGCCTGACGCGGTCTATTCGCTGCCGCCCTGCCACTCGAACCCCACTCCCGAAGCCGTCCGAAACCTCTCGTGAACTCGCAAATCCCGTACCAAAAGCCTACGTCGGTATTTTGCGGTGCAGTATACGCGATCTTGCGTATGCTTGCGCTGCACAAATTCGAGCCATCCTCACGGGCCAATCGCGTGTTCTCGAACAAAAAGTGGGGTGCTCATGTCAGACGAAGCAAACAAGGGCCTGCTGTCGCCGTTACGGCGCAGACTATTGATGGGCATGGCCGCCGTGCCTGTTATCACGATGATGCCGCGGGCATCTTTTGCGCAGACCCCGGCGACTTCAGCGGTCAACACCACGGGCCTTGCGGTCACCGACACCGAGGTGACCGTCGGCATTCTGCATTCGGCGACCGGCACCATGGCCATCTCCGAGACCGGCTCGATCGAGGCCGAAAAGCTTGCCATCGAGCAGATCAACGCCATGGGCGGCGTGCTCGGGCGCAAGATCAAGTTCATCCAGGAAGACGGCGCCAGCGATTGGCCGACATTTGCGGAAAAAGCCAAGAAGCTGCTCGTCAACGACAAGGTCGCGGCCATCATGGGCTGCTGGACCTCGGCCTCGCGCAAGGCGGTGCTGCCGGTCATGGAGCAGTACAACGGCATGCTCTATTACCCGACCTTCTACGAAGGCCTCGAGCAGTCCAAGAACGTGATCTACACCGGCCAGGAAGCGACCCAGCAGATTCTCGCCGGCCTGAACTGGATTGCCAAGGAGAAAGGCGCCAAGTCGTTCTTCTTCATCGGCTCCGACTACATCTGGCCGCGCACCTCGAACAAGATCGCGCGCAAGCACGTCGAGAATGTGCTGAAGGGCAAGGTCGTCGGCGAGGAGTACTATGCGCTCGGCTCGACCCAGTTCAACTCGGTCATCAACAAGATCAAGCTGACCAAGCCCGACGTGATCTTCACCGACGTCGTCGGCGGCTCCAACGTCGCGTTCTACAAGCAGCTCAAGGCCGCCGGCATCGACCTCTCGAAGCAGGCGCTGCTGACGATCTCGGTGACCGAAGACGAAATCGACGGCATCGGTGGTGAGAACATCGCGGGTGCCTATGCCTGCATGAAGTACTTCCAGTCGCTCGACAATCCGAACAACAAGACCTTCGTGCCGGCGTTCAAGAAGCTGTGGGGCGAAAAGACCGTCATCGGAGACGTCACCCAGGCTGCCTATCTCGGCCCGTGGCTGTGGAAATTGACGGTTGAGAAAGCCGGCTCCTTCGACGTCGACAAGATCGCGGCGGCCTCGCCGGGTGTCGAGTTCAAGGGTGCTCCGGAAGGCTATGTGCGTATCCACGAGAATCATCACCTCTGGTCGAAGACCCGGGTGGGACGCGCCAAGCTCGATGGCCAGTTCGAGCTGATCTTCGAGACCGCCGATCTCGTCGAGCCGGATCCGTTCCCCAAGGGCTACCAGTAAAACGCGCCCGGTAGGTCGCGAAATCAGTCGCGCCTTCTCTCCAGACCAAGCTGCTCCCTGGCGTGGATTGCAAGTCCACGCCCAAGCCCCCCGCGTCGCGAACCTGCTCGCGACGCGGGACCTCATCCCTGACGGAGGACATCGATGTTCGGCGACTATTCGCTTGGTGATCTCGGCTCGATCTTCGTCATGCAGGGCTTTGCGGGACTGATCCTGTTCTCGGTCTACGTGCTGATGGCGCTCGGACTTGCCATCATCTTCGGCCAGATGGGCGTCATCAACATGGCTCATGGCGAGTTCATGATTCTCGGGGCCTACGTCACCTGGATGACTTCGAATTTATTCCAGTCCTACTTGCCGAGCCTGTTCAGTGGCTACTTCTTCCTGGCGATGATCCTGGCCTTTGTCGCATCCGGTGCCTTGGGAATGCTGGTGGAATGGGTGCTGATCCGGCATCTCTACAAGCGCCCGCTCGATACGCTGCTCGCGACCTGGGGTCTCAGCCTGATGCTCCAGCAGGCCTATCGCTCCGTGTTCGGCGCGCGCGAGGTCGGCGTCGAGCTGCCGCAGTGGATGCTCGGCTCGCTGCACGTCACCGACAGCATCGAGGTGCCGATCAACGGCGTTTTCGTGATGTGCCTCACCGTGCTGATTACCCTCGGCGTCGCCTATGTGATGTACAAGTCGCGCTGGGGCCGTCAGGTTCGCGCCGTCGTGCAGAACCGCATCATGGCCGGCGCGGTCGGCATCAACACCGAGAAGGTCGATCGCTACACGTTCGGTCTCGGCTGCGGCATTGCCGGCGTCGCCGGAAGCGCCTTCACCATGATCGGCTCCACAGGGCCGACATCCGGCCAGCTCTACATCGTTGATACGTTTCTCGTCGTCGTATTCGGCGGCGCGGCCAGCCTGCTCGGCACCATCGCTTCCGCGTTCTCGATCTCGCAGACGCAATCGACGCTCGAATTCTTCACGTCGGGCTCGATGGCCAAGGTGCTCACGCTGCTCGCTGTCGTCGGCATCCTGATGCTGCGGCCGCAGGGCCTCTTTGCCCTCAAAGTCCGCAAATAACGGGAAGCAGGCAAGTCATGATCATCAACTCACGCTTCTTCAATCGCTCCGAACTCATGGGCTTCATTGCCCTGGCTGCAGTGCTGTTCGTGATCTTGCCGCTGACGCTGGATGTGTTCCGTCTCAATCTGGTCGCGAAATACCTGACCTATGCCTTTGTCGCGCTCGGCCTCGTGCTGTGCTGGGGCTATGGCGGCATCTTGAGTCTCGGGCAGGGTGTGTTCTTCGGCCTCGGCGGCTATTGCATGGCGATGTTCCTCAAGCTCGAAGCCTCCAGCGTCGAGAACACCAAGATCCAGTCGACGCCCGGCATCCCCGACTTCATGGACTGGAATCAGATCACCTCGCTGCCCCTGTTCTGGCAGCCATTTCACAGCCTCACCTTCACCATCCTCGCCATCATCCTGGTCCCAGGCCTCTTTGCCCTGATCATCGGCACCGCGATGTTCAAGCGCCGCGTCGGCGGCACCTATTTCGCGATCATCACCCAGGCGGTCGCCGCCATCCTGACCATCCTGATCGTCGGACAGCAGGGTTATACCGGCGGCATCAACGGCATGACCGATCTGCGCACGCTCAAGGGCTGGGACATCCGGCCCGATCACGCCAAGGTCATCCTGTACTTCGTCGAGGTGGTGCTGCTGTTCACCTGCATCGGCATTGCGCAGTTCATTCGCCTGACCAAGCTCGGACGCATCCTGGTCGCGATGCGCGAGCAGGAAGACCGCGTCCGCTTCTCCGGCTACAGCGTCGCCAATTTCAAGATCTTTGCCTTCTGCATGGCCGCGGTCTTCGCCGCGATCGGCGGTGCCATGTTCGCGCTCAATGTCGGTTTCATGTCGCCGTCCTTCGTCGGCATCGTGCCGTCGATCGAGATGGTGATCTACACCGCGGTCGGTGGGCGCATGTCGATCCTCGGCGCGATATGGGGTGCCATTCTGGTGAATTTCGCCAAGACCAGCCTGTCGGAATCCTTCCCGCAGCTCTGGCTGTTCGGCCTCGGCGCGTTGTTCATCGCGGTCGTTCTCGCCTTCCCGAACGGTCTGTCCGGGCTCTGGGCCGACTATGTGCAGCCGCACATCGACCGGCTGTTCGCCTCGCGCAAGTCGAAGCCCGGCTGGAAGGATAATTCGGTCGCCGACGGCGCACCGGCAGAGTGAGGGGACCATCATGCTCGTTGGACATCAGCCCAAGGACTTCCTGCTCGCGGTCTCCGGATTGACCGTCTCGTTCGACGGGTTCAAGGCGGTCAATGACCTCTCCTTCTACGTGGAGGAGAACGAGATCCGCGTCATCATCGGTCCCAACGGCGCCGGCAAGACCACGGTGCTCGACCTGATCTGCGGCAAGACAAAGGCGACATCGGGCTCGATTCAGTTTCGTGGCAAGGAGCTCACGAAAATGAGGGAGAATGAGATCGTGCAGACCGGCGTCGGGCGCAAATTCCAGACCCCATCGGTGTTCGAGGACCTCACCGTCTTCGAGAACCTCGAGATCTCGTTTCCGCGCGGGCGCACCGTGTTCGGCTCGCTGACGTTCCAGCGCGACCAGTTGGTGAAGGACCGGGTCGCGGAGGTCGCGGAGATGATCTTCCTCAAGGACAAGCTCAATACCTATGCCGACGAGCTCAGCCACGGCCAGAAGCAGTGGCTCGAGATCGGCATGCTGCTGATCCAGGATCCGGACCTCCTGATGCTCGACGAGCCCGTCGCCGGCATGAGCGTATCCGAGCGTGCCAAGACCGCCGAGCTGCTCAACCGCATCATCAAGAACCGGTCGGTGCTGGTGATCGAGCACGACATGAAGTTCGTCGAGGACATCGCGCACAAGGTCACCGTGCTTCACCAGGGCCAGATCCTCTCGGAGGGCACCATGGAGAAGGTGAAGAACGACCCCAAGGTCGTTGAAGTGTACCTCGGTCACTAAGGAGCCTCGCATGCTGGCAATCTCAGACCTCCACGTCGCCTACGGCCAGAGCGAGGTGCTGCACGGGCTCAACGTCAAGGTCGCCCCCAACGAGATCGTGTCGATCATGGGCCGCAACGGCATGGGCAAGACCACGCTGATGAAATCGCTGATGGGCATCCTGCCGGCGAAAAGCGGCTCGGTGACCATGGAGGGCGCCGAGCTCGGTGCCTTGCCGAGCTACGCGCGCGTGGCCAAGGGCCTCGCCTATGTGCCGCAGGGCCGCATGATCTTCTCGACCATGACGGTGAAGGAGAACATCGAGACCGGTCTCGTCGTCTCCGGCGGGACCGAGGTGCCGGCTGACATCTACGAATTGTTCCCGGTGCTGCTGGAGATGAAAGGCCGCCGCGGCGGCAATCTCTCCGGCGGCCAGCAGCAGCAGCTCGCCATCGCTCGCGCGCTCGCAACCAAGCCAAAGGTGCTGCTGCTGGACGAGCCGACCGAAGGCATCCAGCCGTCCATCATCAAGGAGATGGCGCGCACGCTCAAGCGCATCCGCGACGAAAAGGGGCTGTCGATCGTCGTGTCCGAGCAGGTCCTCAGCTTCGCGCTCGAGATCGCCGACCGCGTGCTGGTGATCGAGAACGGCGAGATCGTGCGCGACGATCCGCGCGACGCCGTCGATGCCGCGCAGGTCTCGAAATATCTGTCCGTCTAACCAACCGTGTAAAAGGGGAGCTTCTCGATGCCAGAGACACTGATCAAGGTCGATCTCACCAAATCGGCCTACGAAAATGACATGGTGCACAACCGCTGGCACCCCGACATTCCGATCGTGGCCTGGGTCAATCCCGGCGACGACTTCATCATCGAGACCTACGACTGGACCGGCGGCTTCATCAAGAACAACGATTCGGCCGACGACGTGCGCGACATCGACCTCTCGATCGTACATTTCCTCTCCGGTCCGATCGGCGTCAAGGGCGCCGAGCCCGGCGACCTCCTCGTTGTCGACCTGCTCGACGTCGGTCCGATGAAGGAGAGCCTGTGGGGCTTCAACGGCTTCTTCTCCAAGCAGAATGGCGGCGGCTTCCTCACCGATCATTTCCCGCTGGCGCAGAAGTCGATCTGGGACATCAAGGGTCTCTACACCTCGTCACGCCACGTGCCCGGCGTCAACTTCGCCGGCCTGATCCATCCCGGCCTGATCGGCTGTCTGCCCGATCCGAAGATGCTGGACACCTGGAACAAGCGCGAGGCCGAGCTGATCGCGACCAACCCGACCCGCGTGCCCGGTTTGGCCAATCCGCCGTTCGCGCCGACCGCCCACGGCGGTCGCGCCAAGGGTGAGGTCAAGGACAAGATCGGCGCCGAAGGCGCGCGCACCGTGCCGCCGCGTGAGCATGGCGGCAATTGCGACATCAAGGATCTCTCGCGCGGCTCGAAGATCTACTTCCCCGTCTACGTGCCGGGTGCGGGTCTGTCGATGGGCGATCTGCACTTCAGCCAGGGTGATGGCGAGATCACCTTCTGCGGCGCAATCGAGATGGCCGGCTGGCTGCATCTCAAGGTCGAGGTGATCAAGGATGGCATGGCGAAATACGGCATCAAGAACCCGATCTTCAAGCCGTCGCCGATCACGCCGAACTACAAGGACTATCTGATCTTCGAGGGCATCTCGGTCGACGAGCAAGGCAACCAGCACTATCTCGACGTCACCATCGCCTATCGCCAGGCCTGCCTGAATGCGATCGAATATCTGAAGAAGTTCGGCTACTCCGGCGCGCAGGCCTATTCGATCCTCGGCACCGCGCCGTGCCAGGGCCACATCTCAGGTGTGGTCGACGTGCCCAATGCCTGCGCCACGCTGTGGCTGCCGACGGAGATCTTCGACTTCGACGTGATGCCGTCGGCGGCGGGACCGATCAAGCACATCACCGGCGACATCCAGATGCCGATCTCGCCGGACAAATAGTCTCTCCCTGCGCGACGGGATGCGGGACGGTGTGTATTTGCCGCCCCGCATCCGCCGCGGAATTCTCCAAACAGGCAACAGCGTAGGGATGATGCGATGCCGGTCTACGAATATCTCTGTGACGATTGCGGTCCGTTCAAGGACCTGCGCCCGATGGCGGAATGCGACGATCCGCAAGGCTGCCCGCACTGCGAGACGATGGCGCCGCGAGTGATCCTGACCGCGCCGAACTTCCTCTGCATGCCGGCGGAGAGGCGCAAGGCGCACGCCGTCAACGAGCGCAGCACGCACGCGCCGCAGACGCTCGCCCAATACAAGGCCTCGCACGGCCCCGGTTGCGGCTGTTGCTCCACGGGCAAGACCGTGAAGGACAAGGGCTCGACGGACAAGGGCAAACCTGCGCGGCTGGTGACCAAGACCAGGAGCGGCGCCAAGGGCTTTCCGACCGCGCGGCCCTGGATGATCAGTCACTGACGCACACGACAACCTCAAATAAAAGACAGGAGCGCTCGACATGCTTCACGGCGACATTTCCAGCAGCAACGACACCGTCGGCGTCGCAGTGGTCAACTACAAGATGCCCCGCCTGCACACCAAGGCCGAGGTGCTCGACAATGCCCGCAAGATCGCCGACATGCTGGTGGGCATGAAGGCCGGTCTGCCCGGCATGGACCTCGTGATCTTCCCGGAATACTCGACCCATGGCATCATGTACGACTCCAAGGAGATGTACGAGACCGCCTCTGCGGTGCCGGGCGAAGAGACCGCGATCTTCGCCGAGGCCTGCCGCAAGGCGAAGGTGTGGGGCGTGTTCTCGCTGACCGGCGAGCGCCACGAGGAGCATCCGCACAAGGCGCCCTACAACACCCTGATCCTGATGAACGACAAGGGTGAGATCGTGCAGAAATACCGCAAGATCATGCCATGGGTGCCGATCGAAGGCTGGTATCCCGGCAATTGCACCTATGTCTCGGACGGCCCGAAGGGCATGAAGGTCAGCCTGATCATCTGCGACGACGGCAACTTTCCGGAGATCTGGCGCGACTGCGCCATGAAGGGCGCCGAGCTGATCGTGCGCTGCCAGGGCTACATGTATCCGGCCAAGGAACAGCAGGTCCTGATTTCCAAGGCGATGGCGTGGGCCAACAACGTCTATGTCGCGGTCGCCAACGCCGCCGGCTTCGACGGCGTCTATTCCTATTTCGGCCACTCCGCGATCATCGGCTTCGACGGCCGCACCCTCGGCGAGTGCGGCGAGGAGGACTACGGCATCCAGTATGCCCAGCTCTCGAAGCATCTGATCCGCGATGCGCGCCGCAACGGCCAGTCGCAGAACCATCTCTACAAGCTGGTCCACCGCGGCTATACCGGCATGATCAATTCCGGCGAAAGCCCGCGCGGCGTCGCGGCCTGCCCCTATGATTTCTACAAGAACTGGATCGCCGATCCCGAAGGCACGCGCGACATGGTCGAAGCGATGACGCGTTCGACGCCGGGGACTGCGGAATGTCCGATCGACGGCATCCCGAACGAGGCGGCGGCCACCAATTACTGAACCCTTGCCCGGCAAAACCGTGGCGCGGTTGCAACATCACGGTGGGATTCCGCCGCAGTTGTGGCCAAACGGACGCGTTCCGGTGCTGCCGTAGTTCTATGGGACCTCCTCATGGCCTAAGTTCCCCGTGGAATTGACGGGAACCGGGGGCGTGACGTGAGGGGCGAGGGGCTATCGAGGCGGCCAGGTCGACTGCGCCGGCGCGGCGCCGCGTTGTCCGTCAGCGGATCTGCGATCTTTTTGGGTCTCGGCGTCTGCGCGACACCGGCCAACGCGCTCTGCACGCCCGATCCGGCGACGAGCGGCCAGACCGTGACCTGTACCGGCACCGACACCGACGGTTTTCAGGCCGGAGCCGGCGTCGGCAGCCTCAATGTCAACGTGCTGTCCGGCGCGATCGTGAACGACAACGGCGCGCTTTCGATCGGCGTCAACGATTCCAATACCGTCACCAACAACGGAACGCTGTCGGCAGGCTCGGGCCTCACCGGCATTGCCGTTGGAAATTCCAACACCGTGACCAATAACAACACCATCACGGTGCTCGACAACGGCCGCGGCATCCAGGCGATCGACCAAAATATCATCACCAATGCCGGCGCAATCACGACCGGGGACAGCGGCGCAGCGATCTCGGTCGGCGACAGCAACACCGTGACCAACAGCGGCACGCTCTCCGTCGGTGCGTCGGGCGTCAGCATCTTCGCGGGCCAGAACAACACGATCACGAACGCCGCGACAGGTACGATCACCGGTGTCGACGATTCGACCGGTATCGTCGTGTTCGGCGGAGCGACCGTCACCAATGCCGGCGCGATCACGGTGGGCGCCTCCACCGGCTTCTCCGGCGGCATTCTGGCGATCAATAACAACAATACGGTCACCAATACCGCCACGGGCACTATTACGGTCGGACAGAACGCTGCCGGCATCTTCATGCAGGGCGACTTCCAGACCGTCAGCAATCTCGGCACGATCGCGGCTGGCGATTTTGGCGTCGGCATTGCCGTGCAGGGCGATGATTCTAAAGTCACCAACGGCGGCACGATCAATGCGGGCGCTAGCGGATCGGCCGGCATTTCGATGCAAGGTGACAGGGCCACGATCAGCCAAAGCGGCACGATCAATGTCGGCCTGGGCGGCGCCGGCGTTGCCTATAACGGCTCGTTCTCCACCATCACCAACAGCGGACGGATCACCGGCGCCGATTTCGCCGAAGGCCTCCTCGTGATCGGCGATTCCAATACAGTCACCAACGGCGGCACGATCACCGTCGGTGCGTCCAGTGTGGGCATCGATGTGAGTGCGTTCGGCACGACCAACCAGATCGTCAACACCGGCACAATCACGGTCGGCGCCAACGGCACGGGCATCATGGTGAGCAACGGTGCCAGCATCTTCAATTCGGGCACCATCGACGCCGGCGCGTCCGGTGCCATTGCGATCGATTTCTGCGGCTGCGGCTCCAACACGCTCACGCTCGGCCCCGGCAGCGTCATTAATGGCCAGGTGCTTGCATCCGGCACCGACGGGTTCCAGCTCGGCGGGACCGGCAAGGATATTTTCAATCTCGACCTGATCGGCACCGGCCTCCAGTACGACGGCTTTTCGACCTTCAACAAGGTCGACAGCTCGACCTGGACCGTGACCGGTACCGGCAACCAGGACTGGAACGTGCTCGGCGGCACGCTGATGCTCGCCGGCACCATCAATGGCACCGTGGCCGTCGCTGCCGGCGGTACCTTCGGCGGCGCCGCCACGGTCGGCACGACCACCGTCAATGGCGGCAGGCTGGCGCCGGGCAATCCGGCCGGAACGCTCACCGTGTCCGGTGACCTCTCGTTCACCAGCGCGTCGAGCTACAGGGTGCAGATCTCGGGCGCCAGCAACGGCCTCGCAGCTGTGACCGGCACGGCGACGCTCAACGGCGCGACCGTCGTCGTCGTTCCGACCGGCTCGATTGGAAAGCACTATACGATCCTCAACGCGGGCACGCTTCCCGACGCCTTCAATCCCGTTGTCGCGGGCCTGTCGTCGAACCTGCATGCGACGCTCAGCTACGATTTGAACAACGTCTACCTCGACCTCGCGCTGGGCTATGGTGGCGGCCTCAACGTCAATCAGCAGAACGTCGCCAACGTCCTGACGAATTACTTCAACAGCACCGGCAGCTTGCCGGTGGCGCTCGCCAACCTTTCGCCGGCCGGCCTCACCCAGGCCTCCGGCGAGTCGGCGACGGGTACGCAGCAGACGACGTTCAACGCGATGAACCTGTTCATCAGCCTGTTGACCGACGTGTTCGGCCCGGGGCGCAGCGGTATACCTGGTGCGACGCCTTATGCCGACGACGCCGGCGCAAATGCCTATGCCGCGACCGGCAAGGCTGCACGTGACAGAAGCGCGCGCGACGCTTTTGCCTCGGTTTACCGAAAGGCACCGGCTCTCACGTTCGAGCAGCGCTGGGACGTGTGGGCGGCCGGCTATGGCGGCTCGCAGACCACCGACGGCAATGTTGCGCTCGGCTCGAACAACACCAGCAGCAGCGTCTATGGCACTGCCGTCGGTCTCGATTATCGCTTCTCGCCGTCGACGATCGCCGGCTTTGCGCTTGCCGGCGGCGGCACCGGCTTCAACGTCAACGGCCTGGGTTGGGGCCGCTCCGACTTGTTTCAGGCCGGCGCGTTCGTGCGTCACACCGCGGGACCCGCCTACATCACGGCGGCGCTGGCTTATGGCTGGCAGGACGTCACGACCAACCGCATCGTCACGGCTGCCGGCGTCGATCAGCTGCGTGCGCAGTTCAACGCGAACGCCTTCTCGGGCCGTATCGAGGGCGGCTATCGCTATGCCACGCAGTGGATCGGCCTGACGCCCTATGCTGCGGCACAGGCCACCTTGTTCAGCCTGCCGAACTATTCGGAGTTGGCAGTGGTCGGCAATAACACCTTCGCGCTCAACTATGCCGCCAAGGACGTGACCAGCACTCGCACCGAGCTCGGCCTGCGCGCGGACAAGTCGTTCGCTGCGGCCGGCGGTCTGATGACGCTGCGCGGCCGGATCGCCTGGGCGCATGACTACAATCCGGATCGCGCCGTCGGCGCGGTGTTCCAGACGCTGCCGGGCGCGGTGTTCGTCGTGAATGGGGCCGCCCAGGCGCGCGATTCCGCACTGACCACGGCGGCCGTGCAGATGAGCTGGATGAACGGCTGGTCGGCGTCGGCGACCTTCGAGGGCGAGTTCTCGAACGTCACCCGCTCCTACGCCGGCAAGGGCCTCGTGCGCTACGCCTGGTAGGCTCTACTGCTTCTTCTGCGGCGGCCTGCGAGGAGGCCGCGGCGCCACGGGCGTCCCGCTCATCTTGTTGGCGGCCTCGCTGACGTCGAGCAGTGAGCGGCGGATGTCCTCGAGGTAGCCCGCCGATTTCTTCCTCATGGTATCGGCGAGCTCGTGCAGTCCCTTGATCTTCTCGAACAGCTCGTCCGCCTTGCCGTCGACGAAGCCTGGCACCACGCCTTCGATCTTCGTGACCGCCTTGTCGAAGCCCACGAAGGCGCTGTCGACCTTGGCCATGACGGAATCGATTTCGCCACCCTTGCTCCTGAGATCGGCGGTGTAGGTCTCGAACGTGCTCAGGCCCTCCTTGATTGCAGGCGCGTTGCTCACGATCGTGCGGTCGACGCTATGCAGGGTGTCGACGATGGATTCGGCGTCGCTGAGGTCGGCGGTCAGCACGGGGATGCCGTCCGAGTCCAGCGGCACCGGCGGCGCCGAGGGCGCCCCCCCGATCAGCGAGATCGCGGCGACCCCGGTGAGGCCCTGGAACTCGATGCCCGCGACGGTGTCCTTGCGGATCGGCGCGGTGTTGTCGAGCATCACCAGGGCCACGACCTTGCGCGGATTGTCCAGCTTGATCGACAGGATCTGGCCCGCGGGGATGCCGTCGAAATTGACCGGCCCGCCGCGGCGCAGGCCACTGGCGGAGCCGCCCTCGAACACCACACGCAACTGGCTGCGGCTCTGGATGGTGCGCCATTTCTGCACGCCGAGCACGCCGCCGAACGCCACGGCGATCGCTGCCAGCGTTGCCGTACCGATCACCAGATTGCTCGCGCGTGCCATGGTGCGATTCTACGGCCAAAGTGGGGAAGTTGGAAGGAGGCCCAATGGCCCGCGATTCTAGGCAAGGCGGGTTAGGGAAGCGTAACCCGCCTTACGCGCCATCAATGTCCAACCGCACGTCTTGCCGCAGCATTGTTCAACACGATCAGGGCATCGACGGCCACGCCCGTCTTGGTGTTGATCAGGAACGGGTTGATGTCGATCGAGGCGATCCGGTCGCCGGCATCCGCGATCAGGTTGGAGAGGCCGACCAGCGCCTTCACCGCCGAGGCCTCGTGCAACGCCGGCTTGCCGCGATAGCCGCGCATCTTGATGCCGGCCTTGGTGCGGCCGATCAGGAGCTGCGCCTCGGCCTCGTCCAGCGGCGCACCGGCCAGCGCGACGTCCTTCATCAGCTCGATGTCGATGCCGCCGGTGCCGAACAGCACGACCGGCCCCATCTCGGCGTCGAGCGAGGCGCCGACGACGAGCTCCAGGTCAGCCTTGACCTGCTGCGCGATCAGGATGCCGTCGAGCTTCGGCTTGCCCTTCAGCTTCGCCACGCGCGCGGTGATGTCGGCAAATGCCTTCTTCACTTCAGTCGCGCTGTTGAGATTCAGCGCCACGCCGCCGATGTCGGATTTGTGCAGGATCTCGGCGCTGACGAGTTTTGCGACGACCGGAAAGCCGATCTGCCTGGCGATCTTCACCGCCTCCGCCGCCGTCTGCGCGATGGCCTCCTTCGAGATCGGGATGCCATAGGCTTTCAGCAGCTTCTTCGAGGCGACCTCGTCGAGCGCGGCACCGCTCGCCGATTTCAGCGCCTTCTCCAGCACAGTGCGCGCGGCAGGCTTCGAGCTCGAGACGATGTCGGGCACCTCCTTGCGCAGCCTGGCATAGGCGAGCAGCGACTTGATCGCGGTCACCGCGCGATCCATACCTTGCATCACCGCAAGATGCGGCAACGATTTGCGCAAGCCCTTGGTGAACTCGGTGAAGCCGATCGACATCGCGCTGATGTAGATCACCGGCTTTGCGGCCCGGCTCGCCATCTCGTTGACGATGCGCAAATTGCGCTCGCGCAGTTCGTGCGGTGCTTTCGGCAGTTCGGCATCGATGATGACGATGTCGATATCGGGGTCGTCGATCATCAGTTCGATCGACTTCATGTAGACGGAGGGATCGACCACCGCGGCGAAGCCGGCGTCGAGCGGATTGCCGACAATCGAGCCCGGCCCGAGCATCTTGGCCAGTTCCGAGCCGACATGCGGGCTCAGCGGCGCAAAGTTCAGGCCCTCGGCATAGAAGGCGTCAAGCAGCATGCCGCGCTTGCCGCCGGACAGCGTGACCGCGGCGAGCCGGTCGCCTTTGGGCACGGCTGAATGGACGAAGCATTCGGTGGTCTCGATCAGTTCGTCGAGACCATCGACCCGGATCACGCCTTCGCGGGTTGCAACGGCGTCGAACGTCTCGATCGAGCCTGCGAGTGCGCCGGTATGTGCCATCGCCGCCGCACGACCACCCTCGGACGCCCCGAGCTTGAGCGCGATCACGGGCTTGCTCGCGGCCCGCGCCGCCTTGCAGGCGTCGCGGAACGCCTTGGTGTTGCGGACGCCTTCGAGATAGACCACGATCACCCTGATGCTGGGATCTTCGGCAAAATAGCGCATCAGATCCGGCGTCTCGAGCCCGGCTTCGTTGCCGGTCGTCACCATGTAGCCGACTCCGACGCCGCGATCCTCCAGCGCCTGGCGGATCGCCATGACGATGGCGCCGGACTGACCGGCGATCGCCACCGCGCCCTGTTCCATGGTGACGATGCGGTCGTCGATATTGGTAAAGAGCTTCTCGCCGGCGCTCAAATTGCCGAGGCAGTTCGGGCCGGTGACGGTGAGGCCCGTCTCGCGTATCGCGGCTTGCAATTCGGCGGCGAGCCTCTGGCTCTCCTCATCCTGCAATTCGCTGAAGCCCGAGGTGACGACAGTAGCCGAACGCGCGCCCGCCGCGGCGGCGTCGCGGATCACCTGCACGACAAAACGCGCGGGCACCAGCACCAGAACGTGATCGGGCCTTTCCGGGAGACTCGCAAAGTCCTTGTAGCAAGGGACGCCCCAGATGGTCTCGCGCCTGGCGTTGACCGGATAGAGCCCGCCCTCGTAGCCGTATTTGACCAGGTTGTTCCAGATGCGCTCGGCATAATTGCCGGGCTTGTCGGTCGCGCCCACCAGCACGATGTTGTGCGGGTGCAGCATGGCGTGAATGCCTTTGACGACATCGCTTGCATCGGGCGCCGGCGACCATGGACGCGGAGAAACAGACGCGGCTGATACCTGGGCTTCCATGGCGTTTCTCACCTATTGTTCTTTTTGCAGCGCGCAGTTATGCGCCGGCATCTGGCGGGACCGATCGTGACAAGTTTCATCCGTGTGACGGAATGGTCAGAGTTCGCGACAAAGGCTAACATCACCAGGCTTTTGGCGAAAGAGCGAACGGCGAGGCGAGGTGCTAGGACTTCGTGACGCTCATTTCCGTAATGGTGATCATGCCTCTGCTGTCCGTCGTGGTGCCAACGCTCGACCGTCCCGACACGCTTCGTCATGCGCTCGCGACCATGGCGTGCCAGCCTGCGAATGCCGATTGCGAGTTCATCGTCCAGAACAATGGCGGCAATCCCGAGATTGCCGAGATGGTCGCAGGTCTGAAGGACGCACGCTTCAGGCATTTCGCCAGCGACGCCGTTCTCACCATGACCGACAATTGGGAGGCCGCACTCGGCCAGGCCTCTGGCGAGTACGTCACCTTCATCGGCGATGACGATGCCCTGATGCCCTACGCCTGTGCGACGGCGGAGGGCATTCTTTCGGGCCGGGCGACCGATCTGTTGAGCTGGCGTGCCTACAGCTATCACTGGCCGAGCTACTACCATGCGGCTTTCCGCAACCGGCTGCTCGCGGAAATCGATCTCACATCGTCCGCAAAGCGAATTTCGTCTCGGAACGAGCTGGTGCGCATTTTCGGCTTTCAGGCGCACTATGCGTATCTGCCGATGATCTACAATTCGTTCGTCCACCGCAGCGTCATAGATCGAATGCGCGCGATTGCCGGCCGCTATTTTGTCGGTCTCTCGCCGGACGTCGCGTCAGGGATCGCCAACGCCGCGCTGACCGACAGCTTCGTCCGCTTGTCGCGGCCGCTCGGCATGGCCGGCTTTTCGCGGCACAGCACCGGCCATGCGCTGTTCTTCGAGACGACGGACCTGCTCGAAACGCCGCGCGGTGCCCGAGATTTCGGAACCATTGACGGTGAGCCAGAACTTCCCGATCTCAACGCGCTCCAGCTCTTCATTGCCAAGGATATGCTCGTCCTGAAGCGCCTGCTGCTGGCGGACGATGACGATGTCCGGCTCGACTTCAAGGCCCTCGCCCAGGCGCTTGCGGCCGGCATCAACAACCGGCCGCTCCTGTACGACCGGACCTTGCAGACGATCGGCGAACTCGCCCGCACGCATGGCTTCGATGCGGGCGACATCATCGTTCCGACACGCCATGCGGATCGTCCGCCACCCGGCCGGGGCGTCCGCGCAAGCGGACCAAATCGCGTAATCTACGAGCTGGATGGTTCCGCACTCGGGCTCGCTTCGATCGCAGATGCGGTGCGCGTGATCGCGCAGTTCGTTCCGGAGCAGGCGCCGTTCGATCCGGCTGCTCTCGAGGTATCCGCGTCCGCGCCGATCCTGGGCGCAGGCGAACTCGAATTCGTGCGCGACGGGACCGGCGTCGCCGCACTGATCGAAGGATGGAGCGAACCGGAGGAATGGGGCACCTGGTCCATCGCCAGGAATTGCGTGCTCCGCTTCGAGGTCCGTCCCGTTCCGTTACGACCGGTCGATATCGTGCTGGCGTGCCGGGCATTCGTCTCCGACGGTAACCCGCAATTGCGCGCCGTCTGTCGCGTCAGCAACGGGCCGTTACAGCAGCTGACCTTCTCGACGGAGGCGTTCGTCGGCTTGCGCAGGTTGACGCTCGATCCCGGCGCGATTGCGGCCGACGGAACCTTGACCATCAGTCTGGCGCTCTCCGATCCGCGCTCGCCTGCGGATCTGGCGTTGAGCTCTGACGTGCGGCCGCTCGGCATCGGCCTCGAACGGATCTGGCTCGATCATGGCATCCGCGCCTCTCCGCGCCGCCGATTGTCGCCTGCTCAGTAGCGCAGCAGCCTCAGCTTGTAGGCGTAATGATACGCCAGTTGCTTCGCAAGATAGGGCGCGATGGCGCGCCGGATCTGCATCTGGGTCGGATCGAAGCCGAGGACGCGGCGCCGCAGGATGCCCATTTCCCTGACGCCTACGGCGTAGGTCGAGGCCGTCTTCTGCGCATCGTGGATGCGGAAGCAGGCGAGAAATCGCGGCAGGCGCACGAATTTGAATCCCGCGGCCTGCGCCCGCAAGATGAAATCCCAGTCCATTGCGTAGTGGAAGCTCTCGTCGATCGGCCCGATTCGGTCCCACACGCGCTTGCGCCAGAACATCGTCTCTTGCGGAATATAGTCGGCATATTGCAACGCCTTGCCGTCATGCGGCGGCAGCACGGCACGTCCCACGTCGAGCCCGTCACGGTCGACGAAAACGCGATGGCCATAGACGACGTCGCTATCGGGATGGGACATGAAGTAGTCGGCGACATAGGCGAGCGTCCCGGGCAGCAGCATGTCGTCGCTGTTGAGATAAGCCATGATCTCGCAGTCGGCGCCGGCGAAGCCGAGATTGATGGCGCTCGACTGTCCCTGGTCCGGCGCGCTCGTCCAGCTGATGCCGTCGCCAAGGCTCTTCAGGAGATCGAGTGTGCCGTCGATCGAGGCGCCGTCCTGCACGTGATAAAACAGGTTCGGATAGTTCTGACTGACGATGCTCTCGATCGTGGCGCCGAGATATTGCACGTGGTTGTAGCTCGGCGTGACGACCGCGATCCGCGACGCATTGGCGGGGACCGCAGGCGCCGCTCTGAAGGCCTTCTGGTTGAGCAGACGCGGCGGGTACTGCTCGAAGGTCCATATCGGCGGGCGCCGCCAGAGGCTGCGAAGAGAGGTGCGTCTTTGCCCGGCGGCAATGAGCTCCAGATTTCTCTCCAGCAGCGCCACGCGGTTTTCGAGTTGCTCGATACGCCGCTTGAACTCGTCGTCCATCGACTGCATCTTTCCGCTCATTGCAGAATGCGACGAGCAATTAGCCATTCTTATAGGTCTGCGGACGAAGGCGCCAGTTCAGCGGTTGGAGCCAAGGGCGGTTTCCGCGTGTGGGAGGGGTCTGGGGGAGACCGATCCCGGGCGGGCCGATTGCGAACGGCTATTCATGGGTTTCGATCAAGATGGCATGCAGGACGTAGCGTTCGGGGGCGGACGTGACGGCGTCGAACGGCCAGCAGGTCGCGAGCACCAGCTCGAAATCCCGTGTTGTGGGATCGATACCCGATGCATCGAAACGAACCACCGCGGAGGAATCTGCGCGATAGCGGAAATGTTTGCCGTCACTGCGTGTGACATCGATCACATCGCCCATGGCGACATGCCGCAGGAAGCGGAAATGGGTGTCGCGGTGTGCAGCATATACGGCAATGCCGCGCTCGCCGGCATCAACCGTTCGGTGGATATGGCCGGGTCCAAACGCGAGGGCCTGGCCGCTGGTGCCTTCCAGCACGATGGCGCTGGCGCCGATGCGCTTCACCTCGATCCGTGCGACCGGCCAGGTGTCGGCCCATGGCCATGGCTTGACCGCCTCGCCGGTCGCCACGCTCCTGTCGAACGCGCGCTCCAGCAGCACCTGGGCGAGCCATGCCTTGGCATGAATGTAGACGCCGTCGCCGAACAGGACGAGGCCGATCAGGGCGAGAACAAGGGGAGAGATGGAGCGGAGCATTGTGTTTCGTTCTCGTCATTGCGAGCGACTTGTCCGCCGTAGCTCGAGGAGCGAAGGCGGAAGCGAAGCAATCCAGACTGTCTCCGGAGCGGCAGTCTGGATTGCTTGGTCGCTTCGCTCCTTGATATTGAGAAAAAGGCGCGCGCGGCCGTTGGTACGGGACGGGCGACCGCGCGCGCTAACAGAGGAGTTCGGGAGGCTCCTCTCTCAAGCAGCGTCAGTGAGCAAGGGCTGACGCCGGTTGAACACGAACAGGATCAGGGCGAGCACGATCAGGATGAAGCCCGCGGTCATCTTCAGCTCGGCCGAGGTTGCAGTTTTGGGCAGGCGGATCGCGTCGGGCACCGCGGGGGCCGGCCGCCTGGTAGCGGGCTGGCTGCGCGCGTCGGCATGGCGCTCGCGCAGTTGCGCCGGAAGCTGCTGTCGTTCGCCAATGACCTTCGCAAAGTCCCAGCCGGCCGGCAGATTGACCGGCAGTTCGCTGAGCTTGAGCGGCGTGCCCTCGGGGCGGCTCGGCGTCCTGTCGACGGCCACGAGGCTGGTCAGCCGCGTGACGATCTGATGGTCGAGCGCCAGCGTCAGGATCGCCTTGTCGGAGGCATCAGGCGTCATCTCGCGCAGGGTGCGTGCGACTTCGGCATCGCCGATCTTGCGCTTCGCCCAGAGTTTCGACAGGCCCTTGCCTTCGGCGGCGTTCTGCAGCGGCAATGTCACCGACCACGGGCGGTCGACGACGCGACCCCGGATCTCGAGCGAGCCTGCGAGCTTGTCGAGCTTGGCCGCCAGCACCAGCGGCTCGTCGCGATAGATGTCGGGAATGATCGCAGGCGTAACGTCGGTTTTCGCGTCAGAGAATTTTACGCTGAGGCCGGTCACGGCCGGATTTTCCAGCTTGGCGAACAGCCCGCGCATGCGCTCCTCGACCTGCTCGACCGAACCGATATGGGTGAAGGCGCCGCGGCCGAGCTCGGCCGCGCGCGTCATCAGATAGGTGTTGGGCGCGGATCCGATGCCGACCATGAAGACGCGCGAGCGGCCGCGCATCGCCGTGATCGTCTCGAACAATTGCTGCTCGTTGCCGATCGCGCCGTCGGTCAGGAACACGATCTGCCGGACCATGCCGGTGTCACTGAGCTTGTCGGTCAGCGCGGCGCGCATCGCCGGCACCATCTCGGTGCCGCCGCGGGCCTGCAAGGCGTCCACGAACGAGGTCGCCTCGCCGACATGCACGGCGTCGGCGGGCACGGAGGCTGGAAACAGCACGTCCATGGTGTCGTCGAAGCGGATCACGTTGAAGCGGTCATTGGGCTGGAGGCGGCCGAGCGCGTAGGTCAGGCTGGCCTTGGCCTGAACGATCGATGTGCCGCCCATCGAGCCGGAATTGTCGATCACGAACACAACCTCGCGCGGCGGCGGCTTCTGCACCGCCTGCTCGGCGCTGGGCGGGGTGACGAAGGCGAGCAGGTAATCGGCATCGCCGACATGCTCGCGAAACAGGCCGACCGACGGCGCCTTCTCCGCGGCCGGCTTCCAGCTCAGCTCGAAGTCGCGGTCGGCGGGGACAGTGTCATCGGCCAACGTGATCACACGCGTCGCATTGTCCGGGCTCTCGACCTTGACGTTGTGGTGCTGGCTCTTGACCTCGCCGAGCGCAAATCCGGCCTTCAGGCGCACCATGATGCTGGTCGGATGGGCCGGCGCGCTCTTCGCTGGATCCAGCACCGGCGGCGCGATGCGGTCGCGGTCCGGCACCGGGTCCGAATTCGTCGCGCCCCAGCCCGAGCCGTCGTTGCGGAAGTCGACGCTCTGCACGATCGGCGCCGGATTGTAGCGGGGACCGACCACCAGCGGCACGCGCAGCGAATATTCGTTGCCGGATTGATGCACCGGCTCCTGATATTCGATCTGCACCAGCACGGTTTCGCCGGGTCCGATATTGGCCACCGAATTGGTGAAGATATTCGGCCGCTCCTGCTCGGTGAGTGCCGCCGTCTGGCCGGCGCGGCGTGCCTGCTCGTAGATCACGCGTGCCTGCTGCCGCTCCTTGATGTCGCCGACGATGATTCGGTCGCCGACCACCATCTTCAGCGTATCGACGGCGCCGCCGCCGGGCAGCGGGTAGACGTAGGTCGCCTCGACCCAGTCCATGGTCGGATTGCGGAAGGCCTGGGTGACGCGGGCCCGCAGCGTCGGGCCCGACACCGTGATGTCGATGTCGATGCCGAGGCGGATTGCTTCGGTGGTGGCGCCCTCTTGCTTCAGAAGCAGGCTGCCGGACCTGGCGTCGCCCGGCTGGAGCAGGCTGGCCTGCTGCGTCGGCTCCGTGGTCGCCGACCAGCCGGGCTCAAAACTCACCAGCAGGGCCACGAAGGCGACCAGCATCACCGCGATGCCTTGCACCAGAAGAAGCAATCCGAGCTTGATCAACCCGCCCAGCATGGGGTGTTCGTCGCCGTCGGCTGTGTCGTAGGTTTCCATTTCGCCTGCTCCCGAGGGATATTGTCGTCTTTCAGCTTCCGTCCGGAGGGCCCGATTTCGCGAGCAGAATGATCGGCAATGTTCCGCCGCGACCTGCCCGGGTCGGCCGCCGCCGCGGCGGTCATGTGCGGTTTTGTGCTGGTTTGTCCGGCCTGCTAGACTGTGCTCCCAAGGCAGGGCCACATGCAGACGCAGGACAAATTCCCCGACAAGCAGCTTTCGGACGAGCAGAGCCGCGAGATCGCGGAGACGGTCCGCGAGGAGCTCGCGAGGCGCCGGATCTCCCGGCAGACGCTGGCCGAGCAGACCAAGCTCAGCCTCTCGACATTGGAGAAGGTGCTCGGCGGCCGCCGACCGTTCACGCTGGCGACGACCGTGCGGCTGGAGCAGGCCCTGGGCGTCTCCTTGCGCAAGAGCGCCGCCGTGATGGCGCCTCCAGCGGCAAACGATGTCGCGCCCGACAGCCTCGGTTCCTATTCGTATCGCGCGGTGACCTGGCTCGAGGATGTCTACATCACGCTGCGACCGTCGTTCGGCGACAAGGACGCGATCTTCGCCTATCGCACCGAGATCGTCTGGGAGCCGAAGGTTTCGTCACTGGTCTTCCGCGAGGGCGAGCGGACCGATGCGGCCTATGAGCACACCGGCGAGGTCGCGGTGCCGCATCAGTCCGGCTTCGTCTATCTCGTCATCATCAAGCACGGCCAGCATCGCGTGATCACGGTGTCGCGGCCGACGGTGGCCGGCGAGATGTACGGCATCATCTCGACGCTCCGCGCCGGCCCCGGCTCGCAACTGACGCCGATTGCCGCGCCGATCGCCTATGTGCCGCTTCGCAACGTCCCGCAGCCGTCGCTGGGACGGGTCGGCCCCGACGATGCCAACCACGCGTTGTATCGAAGGCATCTGCGCCGCACGGTGGAAGAATCGTTCGCACTGTTTATGTCGGTATAGTCCGCGAGAAACTGTCCGGAATGGCGCCTGATGCGCCTATAAGGGAGGCATGCAGGACGCGTCCGCGCCACATAGCGGCGAATCTCCGCTGTTCTCGATCATCATCCCGCTCGAATATCATCGCGGGCAGTGGGAGCAATCCTGGCTCGGCTGGACGTCGCAGACCGCGGACAAATCGCTCTACGAAATCATCCTGGTGGTACCGACGGATTTCACGGCGCGCGACGAGCTGAACGCGCTCGTCGGCGACAGTGCGCGCCTCGAATTCACCGATTCGAATCACGACGTCGGGCTCTGCGCATTCGGCGCCGCCAGGGCCCGCGGCAAGTATCTGTTCTTCACGGAGTCGCATTGCTGGCCCGAGCCTGACGTGATCGATCTCTGCATCCGCGCGATAGACGCCCATCCCGACTGGGCGGGATTCTCCTGCCAGTCGGTGCCGATCTGCCATAACCGTCTGTCCGTGGCGGAGGCAGCGATGTACCAAGCCGACATCGAGTTCGGCATGAAGCAGCATCCCTGGCGCAAGGTGCTGGACCAGTGCTTCGTGACGCGGCGCGACGTCTACTGGGAATGCGGCGGCCTGCGCGAGGAGCTCGGCCATTTCGCCGAATGGGTGCTCGCCGCCGCTTACCATGCGAGAGGCCATGTCATCGGCTACTTCGAGGAGGCGCGCTTCCATCACTACTATGTCGGCAAGTTGGGTGAGCTGAAGGCGTTCACGCTCGATTTCGTGCAAGGCGAGATCCGCTATCTCAGCGATGCCCGCGACGATCCCGGCAGCGAACTGCTCGACATTCCGGTCGAGTGGAGCTGTCAGGACAATTTCGATCCCGCGCTGGCGCGCGAGGCCGTTCGGGTTGTCGTGCGGAGTAGCTTTTCGCGCCGTGCATTGAGAAGGCCGGACGAAGTATGGCTCGCGTTCTGGCGCTGGGCCGAGCCGGCCCTGTTCGGCGATCGTCCTGCGCGGTGCCGCGCACTTTTCGCTGCGATCCGGGCGCGCTGCATCCTGACCCTCGTGGTGCTGGGTGGCTCACCCGAAAGCATCTCGCGCTGGCTGAGGCGCTACATAGCGGCACTGATCGATTTCCAGCGGCTCGATCGTATTGGCGGTGTTCGGCGGGGCGCACGCGCCGCATCACCGCAGCTGGGCGTGATTGCGAATGCCGGCTTCCATGCCGAGGAGACCTGGCACGACCGCAAGTTTCGCTGGAGCGAGCCCGAGGCCGTCGTTTGGATCCGGGGGACGCCCGGCGGCAACATGGTCCGGATCGACTCGCCGGAGATACGCGAGCCCCAGGCTTGCATCGGCGTTCGCTTCTATCTGGACGGCGCGCGTGTCGCGGACCCGTCGATCGCAATCGATGGCGGCGGCTTTACGCTCAGTCTCGGTCTGCCGAATAGCGGAACGGCAAGGCTCGCATGGACCTGCTCCCGGTTTCAGGCCGGCAACGATGCGCGCCGGCTTGGCCTTCCCATTGTGGCCATCGCAATCAGTGCGAGCGCGCCTTCCGGAATCAACTGCAAGGTCTGCGATCCGCCGCTGATCCAAGACGCCGGCTGACGTCAGAACAGCCGGAGCCGGGTCAGCGCAAAGCCAAGCTGCCGCAGATCGGACGGTGCGTGATCGATCCGGGGCGGGCGTCCCATCACCGGACAATGGAACGTCAGCAAGGCGCGATGAGCGTCGGCACTCCAGACATGGGCGCGAAGATCGCTTTCGAGCAGGATGCCCCCTTGCACCACGCATCTTCGCAGCACGAGCGGCTGGCCGTTCAGCGACATGTCGAGCCGCCGGAGCGCTTCCTCGTTGAGGACATGGGACAGCAGGCATTGCAAGCGCGAAGGGCGCGCCATCGCGGTCCGCAAATTCAGCGTCGCCGTAGCCGCAGAATTCCAGCACAGCCAGCGGCCTTCGTGATGCTCCCGCTCATGCCAGCCGAAGCCATGCAGAGGCTGGTCCGGGGTGAAGCCATCGGTTGGCATCGTAGCTGCAAGCTCCGGCACCGGTTCGCCGGCCGACGCTGCGCCAAGCTTCTGTTCGAACAACCGGCATGCCTCGTCATAGAGCTGCAGATCGAGCTCGTTCCACGACCGCAGGATTTCGAGCGAATCCGGATCGATCTCCGGCCCGCCTGATCGCGGCGTTCGGTTGAGGTGCGGCAGCGGGCCGAGCGTGCCCCAGCCCGTCATCCGTCCAAGCAGCTGCAGCGTGTCCGACTGGCGTTCCAGAATGCCGGCGAGATCGATGCTGACGAGATGTTGTCGCGCCACATCGAGCAGGCGCGGATCGTCGTCGCGCAGGTGGTTGCATGCGGCGCCGGCCAGCTGCCGGGTCTGCACGTTGGCAAGCCAATAGCGCGCCAGCGTCTCCTCCTCGGCGAGAAAACGTGTTGCGCCAAGCTGGCCCGCGCGCTCCTGGAACCGGCGCCGGGCCTGATATTCCTCGGGACTGAGCTCCATCGCGAGTGTGCGAAAGAATGACTCGCTGTGGCTTTGGAAGAAATCATAGGCCGAGGTGCAGCGTGACAGCGGCTCGCGGAGAACCGTGAAGATCGTCGGCCGCCTCCTGAAGCGCCCGGCATAATCGAAGCCGACATGACCGGTGACGAAGTGTGCACCGTCCGGCAGTTGGCGGCCGACGCGCGAGTGCGCCTGAAACAGGATCCGGTCGGCGGGAAAGCGGTTGGCAAGCAAGCCGCGCAGCGAAACGCCCGCGGTCTTGCGAATGTGCAGAAAGAAAAACGACGCTGCCGCCGCATCGCGCGAGGCGGGAGCCGTCTCTCTCGGGGACGGCTCCCGATCGTCGGGGCGGGGCATCGGCGTCGCGTTAACCTCCGGTTTCGGCGCCGATCATATCGCCAAACAGCTCCCATTGGCCAGCCTTGAACCTGATCACCTTCAGAAACGAAGAAGCGCCCGCGAGGGGCGCTTTGGTCAGGCGTTGGCGACCTTCTTGTCGATCTCGGACGCCACCGAGAATTCCTTGCGCAAGGTTGGCTTATGAATCTTGCCGGTGGCGTTGCGTGGCAGCGCTTCGACGAAACGGACCTGCCGCGGACATTTGAAACGGGCGAGATTGGCCGCGCAGTGTGCAAAGACATCCGCCTCGGTCAGCCGCTGGCCCGGCTTGGCCGCGACGATAGCGAGGCCGACCTCGCCCCATTGCGGATCGGGAATGCCGATCACCGCGGCTTCCGCGATGGCGTCGAGCTGATGCAGGACGTTCTCGACCTCGGCCGGATAGACGTTCTCGCCGCCGGAGATGTACATGTCCTTCCAGCGGTCGACGATGTAATAAAACCCTTCCTCGTCGACGCGCGTGGCATCGCCGGTGTGCAGCCAGCCATCGGTGAAGGAGGTCTTGTTGGCTTCCGGCCTGTTCCAGTAGCCGGGCGTGATGTTGGGCCCCTTGACCCAGAGCTCGCCAAGCTCGCCGATCTCGGCGTCGCTTCCGTCCGGGCGCACGATGCGCACCTCCGTGTGAAGCACGGGCTTGCCGGCGGAGCCCGCCTTACGTGCGGCATCCTCGCGATCCAGCACCAGCACGGCCGGCGAGGTCTCGGTCATGCCGTAGCCCTGCTGGAGCGCGACACCCCGTGCTTCCCAGACCTTGAGCAGCGGCACCGGCATCGGTGCGCCGCCGACACCGCCGACGACCAGCCGGCTGAGATCGGTCGTTGCGAAGGCCGGATGCTGTGCCATGAACTGGTAGATCGCGGGCACGCCGAAGAACACGTTGATGCCTTGCGGGGGATTGTTGATCAGGCCGAGCGCGGTGCCGGGATCGAAGGCCCGCATGATCATCACGGTGCCGCCGGCATGCAGCACGGGATTGGTGTAGCAATTGAGCCCGCCGGTGTGGAACAGCGGCAGCACGGTGAGCAGCACCGAGCCCGGCCCGATACAGGCGGGCCCGCCGAGATTGACGCAGTTCCAGAAGGTCATGCCGTGGGTGATGGTCGCGCCCTTCGGACGGCCCGTGGTGCCCGACGTGTACATGATGGTCGAGACATCATCGAGCGTGACCTCTTCGGCGCGGTCGAGCGGTTTTGCCGAGGCGATGCCGGCCTCGTAGCTGCCGCCTGGGCGGAGCAGCAGATTGGTCGTTATGCCGCAGAGCGCTGCGACCGCGAGCGCCGTTTCGGCCAAATCAGTGTCGTGGATCATCACCTTCGGCGCGCAATCGCCGGTGATGAACTGAAGCTCGGGAACTGTCAGGCGGGTATTCAGCGGCACGAAGATCGCACCTAGCCGTCCGCAGGCGAACTGCACCTCCAGCGTATCGGTCGTGTTCAGCGCCAGCACCGCGACGCGGTCGCCGCGGGAGACGTTCAGGTCGTGACGCAGAAAGGAAGCAAGGCGCGAGACGCGGGCGTCGAGCTGCGCATAGGTGAAGCGGCGCTCGCTCGCGAGGTCGATCACCGCAAGCTTATCAGGCGCGCGGCGGCCATGATGGACAATCCAGTCGTAATAGCGAACGGCCAAAAATCCCTCCTCGGGCGGTCTGGTGCCGCCGGCATCCCTGTGGTCGTGCACCATGCCCGGCGTGGCCCAAGGGCCGGCCGGAGTTCGTGCAGCGACGTCTTTTTGTTTCGGAGTTGGCCTGCGAGGAGCGAAAATCGTCTTGCGTTGAGTTGCTGGACCGCCGTCTCGCGCTTCAGCCAGCCACTCGGCGCAAGTGAGCTGTCAATGTTCCGGCCATGGTGAATGAGACGAATCCGCCAACGAGGCGAGACTGCGATGAAGAGCCCGTTTTATACCGCCGAGCATGACGCGTTCCGCGAAATGATGCGCCGCTTCGTCGACAAGGAGATCACCCCGTTCGCCCATGAATGGGACGAGGCCGGCGAATTTCCCCGCGCGCTCTATCGCAAGGCGGCCGAGATTGGCCTCCTGGCGCTCGGATTTCCCGAGGAATATGGCGGGATCGCCGCCGACCAGTTCATGAAGATCGTCGCCAGCCAGGAGCTGGCGCGGGCCGGTGCCGGCGGTGTCAGCGCCAGCCTGATGAGCCACACCATCGGCTCGCCGCCGATCGCGCGGGCGGCGCGTCCGGAGGTCAAGGCGCGCGTGCTGCCGCAGGTGCTGTCAGGCGAGAAGATTTCTGCTTTGGCGATCACCGAGCCGGGCGGCGGCTCCGACGTTGCGAACCTCAGCACCCGCGCGCGGCGCGACGGCGATCACTACGTCGTGAGCGGCGAAAAGACCTTCATCACCTCGGGGATGCGCGCCGATTATCTGACCGTTGCGGTGCGCACTGGGGGCGAGGGTGCCGGCGGCGTCAGCCTGCTCCTGATCGAGGGTGATACCCCCGGCCTGGTGCGCACAAAACTGAAGAAGATGGGCTGGTGGGCCTCCGACACCGCGACGCTGCATTTCGACGAATGCCGCGTGCCGGCCGAAAATCTGATCGGCGAGGAGGGCCAGGGCTTCAAGATCATCATGCAGAACTTCAACAGCGAGCGCATGGGCATGGCGGCCGGCTGCACCGCCTTTGCACGCGTATGCCTCGACGAAGCGATCGCCTACGCCAAAGAGCGCAAGACGTTCGGCAAGCCGCTCGCCCAGCATCAGGTGATCCGCCACAAGATCGTCGACATGGCGCAGAAGGTCGCCGCGTCCCAGGCGATGCTGGAAATGCTGGCCTGGCGGCTCGAGCAGGGTGAAAGCCCGGTCGCCGAAATCTGCATGATGAAGAACCAGGCGACGCAGACCATGGCGTTCTGCGCCTCGGAAGCCGTGCAGATTTTCGGCGGCGCCGGCTTCATGCGCGGCATCAAGGCCGAGCGCATCTATCGCGAGGTCAAGGTCAATGCCATCGGCGGCGGCACGGAGGAGATCATGAAGGATCTGGCGAGTAGGCAGATGGGATTGTGATGTCCGCCGTCATTCCGGGGCGCGCGTAGCGCGAGCTCGGAATCCATCGGGCCGCATGTACCGCAGAGGAATGGATTCCGGGCTCATCGCTTCGCGATGCCCCGGAATGACGATGGAGACAAAATGCTGTTCACCGCCGACCACGACGACATTCGCCGCTCCCTGCAAAAGTTCATCGCAGGCGAGATCAATCCTCATGTCGATGAATGGGAGAAGGCCGACATTTTCCCGGCGCATGAGCTGTTCAAGAAGATGGGCAGCCTCGGCTTCCTCGGCCTGAACAAGCCGGTCGAGTTCGGCGGCTCTGGCCTCGATTACTCCTACGCGCTGATGATGGCGGAGGAGCTCGGCGCCATCACCTGCGGCGGCGTGCCGATGGCGATCGGGGTTCAGACCGATATGGCGACGCCGGCGCTGGCGCGGTTCGGCTCGGATGAGGTGCGGCGTGAATTTCTCGGGCCCTCGATATCAGGCGATTTCGTCGCCTGCATCGGCGTCTCCGAGCCCGGCGCAGGCTCCGATGTCGCCTCGATCAAGACCGCTGCGCGCTCGGATGGCGACGATTACGTCATCAATGGCGGCAAGATGTGGATCACCAACGGCACCCAGGCCGACTGGATCTGCCTGCTCGCCAACACCGGCGACGGCCCCGTTCACCGCAACAAATCGCTGATCTGCGTGCCGATGAAGACCAAGGGCGTCACTGTCGCCCGCAAGCTCGACAAGATGGGCATGCGCTCCTCCGACACTGCGCAGATCTTCTTCGACAATGTCCGCGTGCCCAAGCGCAACCGGATCGGCGAGGAGGGCCAGGGCTTTACCTATCAGATGATCCAGTTCCAGGAGGAGCGGCTGTGGGGCGCGGCGGCCTGTCTGAAGGCGCACGAATACATCATCAACGAGACCATCGAGTACACGCGCAACCGAAAGGCGTTCGGCAAGTCGATCCTCGACAACCAGGTCGTGCACTTCAAGCTTGCGGAGATGCAGACCGAAGTCGAGCTGCTGCGCGCGCTGATCTATCGCGCCGCCGAGCAGCTCGTCGCGGGCGAGGACGTGACGAAGCTTGCGACCATGGCCAAGCTGAAAGCCGGCCGGCTCGGCCGCGAGCTCACCGACGCCTGCTTGCAATATTGGGGCGGAATGGGCTTTACCAACGAGACGCCGGTCAGCCGCGCCTATCGCGACAGCCGCCTGACCTCGATCGGCGGCGGCGCCGACGAGGTCATGCTGATGGTCCTGTGCAAGATGATGGGCACGCTGCCCGGCAGCAAAGGAAGTTCTTGATGATAACGCTCTACCACTGCGATGCCGCGCGCTCGTTCCGCCCGCTCTGGATGCTGGAGGAGATGGGGCTTCCTTACGAACTGAAGATGCTGCCGTTCCCGCCCCGGGTCTTCGCCAAGGAGTATCTCGCGCTTAATCCGCTGGGCACGGTTCCCTTCATGGTCGACGGCGAGACCAGGATGACGGAGTCCTCCGGCATCTGCCATTATCTCGGCATCAAGCACGGGCCGACGCCGTTGATGGTCGGGCCGGAAGATCCCGCCTATGGCGCCTTCCTGAACTGGATGTATTTCAGCGATGCCACGTTAACTTTTCCGCAGACGCTGGTGCTCCGATACACCCAGCTCGAGCCGGAGGAGCGCCGCAATCCGCAGGTCGCCGGCGATTATGCGAAATGGTTCTTGGGCCGGCTGCGCGCCGTTGAGGCAGCGACTGCAAATGCCGAAACCTTGTGCGCCGGTCGCTTCACCGCCGCCGACATCGTGATCGGCTATGCGCTCCGTCTCGCCGACAATATCGGGCTGTCCAAGGATTTTGGGCCAAATGTCGCAGCCTATTGGGCACGGTTGCAGCAGCGCGATGGCTTCAAGCGCGCGGTTGCTGCGGAGCAGAAGGCTGGTGTCGAGCAGAATGTCGCGCCGCGGGTGAGGGCGTAAGGGAAGTTGTCATTCCGGGGCGATGCGACAGCATCGAACCCGGAATCTTGTGCCGCAACCTCCGGGTTCCGGGTTAGTCCTCTGGACGTCCCGGGAGGCCGAAGTTTTGCGCTCCATGACAGCGCTATCCTGCCGTGACACCGCCCGAATTTACGCTAAGGTGATCTCCGTCCGCAGCGGCCAAAGAGCCGCGCGAGGAGGATCCCAATGGAAGATAACGGTCGCGAATCCGACCATCTGATGCTGATCACCCCGGAGCGGGTGTTCTATGCCGGCCTGCTCGGCCGCCCCCGCAAGCGGACCCCGGGCTGCTGCCACGTTTATGTGGCGGTCAAGGGCAGCCTGCATCTGACGATCGACGATGCCCTCGCCACCGGCGAGTTGTTCGTCACCCTGCCGAACCAGCGGCATTCCATCGCCAGCGACTATCGCACCGCAATCAGCGTCACGCTCGAGCCGGAGAGCATGCCGGACGGTGTCATCGAGGCCCTGGCTGAGCGGCTCACCGGCCCGGACCGGGCGGTCTATGCCCGCAAGATTCTGGCCGCCTACGCGCTGCTGCGCCAGCGCCGCTATAACGACATCACCACCGCCGAATTCGACGAGATGTGTTTTGGCGAGGCGCTGCCGCGCCGCGTGCTCGATCCCCGCGTGATGCGCGCCGTCGCCCGCATCGGGCGCTTCTCCGGCGAGCCGTTGACGGCGGATACCTGCGCGGCGGAAGCGGGGCTCTCCGCCTCGCGCTTCCTGCATCTGTTCAAGGAGGAGACCGGCATCTCGTTCCGCTCCTTCCGCGCCTGGAAGCGTGCGCGGCATCTGCTGCACTTCGCCAACCAGGACCTCAACCTCGCCCATCTCGCGCAGGACATCGGCTATCCCGACTCCACGCATTTCAGCCATTCGATCCGCCGCTTCTACGGATTGAAGCCGCGCGCGATCTTCGTCGGCTCGCGCGATCTTGCGATTTATCGCAGCTCCGAGACGGTGCGGCTGGCGGAGGCGAGCTAGAGCCGCTCTCGTAGGGTGGGCAAAGCGCAAGCGTGCCCACCACCTTCGTGAGGTGTCGAGAGAGATGGTGGGCACGGCGCAAGACGCCTTTGCCCACCCTACAGCTTATCGCCCTTTTCCAGCTTCTCCGCGCAAGAAGCCGCATGCCGCGGCGCCCCATGATCGCAAGCGTTGAATTCTCAACGTGCGAGACATCAGTGGCATGAGCGACAAGGGCGTCATCACCTGCGCGCTGAACGGCGTGCTCACCGACCCGAAGCAGCACAACGTGCCCGTGACGCCCGAGCAGATGGCGCGCGAGGCCAAGGCTGCGTTCGACGCCGGCGCGTCCATCATGCACATCCATCTGCGCCAGCAGGCGCCGGACAAGGGGCACCTGCCGTCCTGGGACGTGAGCGTCAGCAAGGAGATCCAGCAGGCGATCCGCGAGGCGTGTCCCGGCGTCATCATCAACCACACATCGGGCGTGTCAGGACCGAACTATAGCGGCGCGCTCGACTGCATCCGCGAAACCAAGCCCGAGATCGCCGCCTGCAATGCCGGCTCGCTGAATTACCTGAAGGTGAAGGCCGACAACAGCTGGGCCTGGCCGCCGATGATGTTCGACAATGCGGTCGAGAAGGTGAAGGACTATCTCGACGTCATGAACGCGGTCGGCACCATTCCCGAGTTCGAATGCTTCGATGTCGGTATCGTGCGCTGCGTCGGCATGTACCGTCAGGTCGGGATGTACAAAGGTCCGCTCGAATACAACTTCGTGATGGGCGTGGCGTCCGGCATGCCGGCCGATCCTGACTTGCTGCCGATCCTGATCAAGCTGAAGCGCCCCGAAGCACACTTCCAGGTCACCGCGATCGGCCGTGAAGAGATCTGGCCGCTGCACCAGCGCTGCGCCGAACTCGGCGGTCATCTGCGCACCGGACTTGAGGACGCCTTCTATCTCGCCGACGGCAGGAAGGTGACCTCGAACGGCCAGCTCATCGAAGCCATCGCCGCCTGCGCCCGCCGTGCCGGCCGCGAGATCGCAAGTCCGGCCGAGGCGCGGAAGATCTTTGGGACGAACAGGTAAGCCAAACTCCGTCATTCCGGGATGGCCGAAGGCCAGGCCCGGAATCCATAACCACGATCGGGAGTATGGATTCCGGGCTCGCGCTCCGCGCGCCCCGGAATGACGGGCAGGAGAATCTATGTCCATTCTCGAAAACACTATTTTCCCCGGCAGCGCCGCCTATCACGCCAATCGCGACGGCATGCTCGGCCTGATCGACCGGATGCGCGCGCTGGAAGAGCGCACGCGCGCGGCATCAGCCGCGGCAAAGGACCGCTTCCACAAGCGCGGCCAGTTGCTGCCGCGCGAGCGCGTCGCGCTGGTGCTCGATCCCGGCGCGCCCTTCATCGAGCTGTCGACACTTGCCGGCTACATGTTCGACGTACCGGATGCGAGCAAGAGCGTGCCCGGCGGCGGCGTCATTGCCGGCATCGGCTTCGTCTCGGGCATCCGCTGCATGGTCAGCGCCAATGATTCCGGCATCGACGCCGGTGCGCTCCAGCCCTATGGCCTCGACAAGACCCTGCGGGTGCAGGAGCTGGCGCTGGAGAACAAGCTGCCTTATGTGCAACTGGTCGAAAGCGCTGGCGCCAACCTGCTGCGCTACCGCGTCGAGGATTTTGTTCGCGGCGGCAACATCTTTCGCAACCTCGCGCGGCTCTCCGCTGCCGGCCTGCCGGTCGTCACCGTCACGCACGGCTCGTCCACCGCGGGCGGCGCCTACCAGACCGGCCTGTCCGACTACATCGTGATGGTGCGCGGCCGTACCCGCGCCTTCCTTGCGGGCCCGCCGCTGCTGAAAGCCGCGACCGGCGAGATTGCGACCGAGGAAGAGCTCGGCGGCGCCGAGATGCACACGGAGGTCTCCGGTCTCGGCGACTATCTCGCCGAGGACGACCGCGACGCGCTGCGCATTGCGCGCGAGATCATGGCCGCGCTGGAATGGGAGCGGCCGGGCCGGGCGGCGTCGCAGTTCAAGCCGCCACGCTACGACCAGGCCGAGCTGCTCGGCATCATGCCGATGGATCACAAGCGCTCGGTAGACATGAAGCAGGTGATCGCCCGCATCATTGATGATTCCGACTTCACCGAGATGGCGCCGAACTACGGCCCGGCCACCGTGTGCGGCTATGCCCGCATCGAGGGCCAGGCGATCGGCATCATCACCAACAACGGTCCGCTCGATCCCGCCGGCGCCAACAAGGCGACGCATTTCATCCAGGCCTGTTGCCAGACTCGCACGCCGATCCTCTATCTCAACAACACCACCGGCTACATGGTCGGCAAGGCCTATGAAGAAGCCGGCATGATCAAGCACGGCTCGAAGATGATCCAGGCGGTCACGTCCGCCACCGTGCCGCAGATCACCATCTATTGTGGCGCCTCGTTCGGCGCCGGCAATTACGGCATGTGCGGCCGCGGCTTCCATCCGCGCTTCTGCTTCTCCTGGCCCAACGCCAAGACCGCCGTGATGGGCGGCGAGCAGGCCGCCGAAACGATGGCAATCGTGACCGAGGCCGCCGCCGCGCGCCGCGGCAAGGCGGTCGAGAAAGACAAGCTCGAGGCCATGAAGGCGCAGATCATCGGCGTGTTCGACGGCCAGATGGACGTGTTCTCGACCAGCGCCCGCGTGCTCGACGACGGCGTGATCGATCCGCGCGATACCCGCGCGGTGCTCTCGGAGGTGCTCGCGATCTGCCGCGAGGGCGACGCACGCACGCCGCAGCGCATGCAGTTTTCGGTAGCCCGCCCATGAGGAACGGATCAGTGCAGCACCGGCCGTTCTTCAAGGTCCTGGTCGCCAACCGCGGCGAGATCGCGCTCCGCGTGATGCGCAGCGCGCGGCAGCTCGGTCTTGGCGTCGTCGCCGTCTATTCGGATGCCGATCGCGATGCGCTCCATGTGAAGCAGGCCGACCAGGCGGTGCGGATCGGCGAGGCGCTACCGTCGCAATCCTACCTCAATATCCCCGCGATCATCGCCGCGGCCAAGGCGAGCGGCGCCGACGCCGTCCATCCCGGCTACGGCTTCCTCGCCGAGAACGAGGAGTTCGCGCAAATCTGCAAGGACGCCGGGCTCGTCTTTATCGGCCCGTCGCCGCAGGCGATCGAGGCGATGGGCAACAAGGCCGGCGCCAAGGAGATCATGAAGAAGGCCGGGGTGCCTTGCGTGCCCGGCTATCAGGGCGCGGACCAAAGCGACGAGGTCATGCTCGCCGAAGCCAAGCAGATCGGCTTCCCCGTGATGATCAAGGCGGTCGCCGGCGGCGGCGGGCGCGGCATGCGGCTCGTCACGGATGCTGCATCCTTCGGCGATGCCCTGCGCAGCGCGCGATCGGAGGCGAAGGCTGCGTTCGGCGATCCCACCGTGATCCTCGAACGCGCGATCCAGAATCCCCGGCACATCGAGATCCAGGTGTTCGGCGACAGCCACGGTAACGCCATCCATCTTGGCGAGCGTGACTGCTCGGTGCAGCGGCGGCATCAAAAGCTGATCGAAGAGGCGCCGTCGCCCGCGGTCCCGCCGGAGTTGCGTGCAAAGATGGGCGAGGTTGCTGTCGCCGCGGTGAAGGCGCTGCGCTACGAGGGCGCCGGCACGCTGGAATTCCTGCTCGACGCCAGCGGCGCGTTCTACTTCATGGAGATGAATACGCGCCTCCAGGTCGAGCATCCCGTGACCGAGGCGATCACCGGGCTCGATCTCGTTGAGCTTCAGCTGCGCGTCGCGCGCGGCGAGCCGTTGCCGGTGAAGCAGCAGGACATCAAGTTTTCCGGCCACGCCATCGAGGTGCGGCTGTGCTCGGAGGATGCCGCGCAGGATTTCATGCCGCAGTCCGGCCGCATGGCGCGCTGGCAGGTGCCGCAAGGGATTCGCGTCGAGCATGCGCTGCAGTCGGGCGCGGAGATCCCGCCGTTCTACGATTCCATGATCGCCAAGGTGATCAGCCATGGGGCAAGTCGCGAAGAGGCGAGGGGACGGCTGATCGTCGGGCTGGAGCAATTGACGGCTTTTGGCGTGACCACCAACCAGGCGTTCCTGTTGTCCTGCCTGCGTTACCCCGGCTTTGCCAAGGGCGAAGCGACGACGGCCTTCATCGGCGCGCATCACGACGAGCTATTCGCGCCACCGGCGAGCAGCGCTTTCGGCGTGGCACTCGCTGGACTCTTGCTGTACGTCACCAACCCGCAGGCGCCTTCGTGGCGCAGCGGACGAAGCCTCGCGGCAACGTTTGCGCTGCCGGCAAAGGTCGATATCTCCGGCCACGCGCACGAAATCGAAGTCACACGCGAGCGCGACGGTGGTTACACCGTTGCTATCGAGGGCCGCCAAGACAAGTTCGAAATCGACCAGCTCGATGCCGAAGCGATCCGCTTCCGCCACGACGGTGTGATGGACAGTGCAAAATTCCTACGCGATGGCGACCGGCTGTACGTCCAGCACCGCGGTATCCCGCTCGCGGTGAACGATCTCACTCTCGCGGCGCCGAAATCCGCAGCAAGCAACGGCGGCGACGGAAAAGTCCGCGCCGCCATGAACGGCCGCGTCGTCGCCGTCCTGGTCAAGCCGGGCGATCGCGTCGCCGCCGGCCAGCCGGTGCTGACGCTGGAGGCGATGAAGATGGAGCACGTCCACAAGGCCGGCATCGACGGTGTCGTATCGGGGATTGACGTGGCCGAGGGCGAGCAGGTCACGACGGGACGGATCGTGGTGGAGATTGGGGCGTAGCCTCGTGTCCCCAGCGCGCGAACGCGAGCCGGGGCCGCTGTCTGACCAGAATTGCAAATGATTTCAATGCGATTTCTGCCGCGATGTCCTCGCACAAACTTTCATTGAACGTTGTTCATTGTTCAGCTACTAATATGAACATTGTTCAATTATGAGGCCGTTGCCATGCTTACGTCAGTGCCCCGCCGGCGCGCGTTCGCCGCACCGCAAGCCCGCGAAAAATGCCTGATCGGTGCGCTCTTCATCCTCACCCTGGCGGCGCTGCTGGCGCCCGCGTTGCCCGCCGCTGCGTGGCACATCCCGCATTTTGTCGACAGCCGTCCATGGCTGGGCGTGCCCAACGCCGGCGACGTGCTGAGCAATCTCGCCTTCCTCGCGATGGGCGTCTGGGGCACGGAGCGGCTGCGCGCCCGCAACGATGCGCCGGTGGGTGCAAGCTGGTTCTTTGTGGGACTGATCCTCACTTGCGCAGGCTCGGGCTTCTATCATCTCGATCCTGATGCGCCGCAGCGGCTGGTGGCCGACCGCCTCGGCATGGCGGTGGCGTTCGCAGGATTTCTGGGCATCGCGGTCAGCGAGCGCGTCAGCGCGCGCGCAGGCGAGGCGGTGCTGGTGCTGATGATGGTCGGGGGCCTGCTCGCGGCCTGGGTGGCTCGCGAGAACCTCACGCCGTGGGTCGTCGTGCAGTTCGGCGGCATGGCACTCGCTGTAGGACTGGCGTTGACACGGCCCCGGCCCGGTGCGCTTGGCGTGCCGCTCGGCGGCGTGATCTTCTTTTACGTGTTGGCCAAGCTGTTCGAGTTGGGTGACGTGACGATATTCGAAGCGACGGGGCACCTTGTCTCGGGCCACACGCTCAAGCACCTGGCAGCGGCGCTGGCGGCCTGGCCGGTGGTCCGGGCGTTGCGACCCGTTGCTACTGGCCTCGCCCCGTCCCCTCATTGAGCAAGCACGCGACCTGGTGTCCATCGCCCGCATCCATCAGCGCCGGCCGCTCTGTCCTGCACCGCTCCATCGCAAACCGGCAGCGGGTATGGAACGCGCAGCCCGGCGGCGGATTGACCGGGCTCGGCACGTCGCCGTCGACCAGCGGCGCGAGCTTCTTTGCGAGCGGGTTGGCGATCGGCACGGAGGCGAGCAGGGCCTGCGTGTAGGGATGGCGCGGATTGCGGAACAGTTCGTCCTTGCCGGCGATCTCGACGATGCGACCGAGATACATCACGGCCACGCGGTGGCTGATATGGGCGACCACGGCGAGGTCGTGCGCGATGAAGAGATAGGAGAAGCCGTGCCGGCGTTGCAAATCGATCAGGAGATTGATGACCTGCGCCTGGATCGAGACATCGAGCGCGGAGACCGGCTCGTCGCACACGATCAGGCGCGGCCCCAGCGCCAGCGCCCGCGCGATGCAGATGCGCTGGCGCTGACCGCCGGAGAATTGATGCGGGAAGTTGCGCATCTGATCCGGCCGCAGGCCCACCTGCTCGAACAGCTCTGCGACGCGCGCCTCCAGCGCCCTACCGGACGCGAGCCCATGAACCGCCAGCGGCTCGCCGACGATGTCGCCCGCGGTCATGCGCGGATTGAGCGAGGCAAAAGGGTCCTGGAACACAATCTGCATCGAGCGGCGATGCGGCCGCAGTGCCGTCTTGGACAGATGCGTGATGTCCTCGCCGTCGAGGCGGATCTGGCCCGAAGTCGGCTCCACCAGCCGCAGCACGCTACGCGCCACCGTCGACTTGCCGCAGCCGGACTCGCCGACCAGCCCCAGTGTTTCGCCGACACCCACCGAGAAAGAGACTCCATCGACGGCATGTACGGTGCCGACTTGCCGGCGCAGCACGCCGGCGCGCACCGGATAGTGCTTCTTGAGATCGGTGATTTCGAGCAGCGCCTCGCTCATGCCACCTCCGCCACGTCAGCCGCACGCCAGCACGCGGCGAGATGGCCGCCGCCCCAATCCGCGAGTGGCGGATATTCGGCCTCGCAACGCTTGATCGCCAGCTTGCAGCGCGGCGCAAAGGCGCAGCCTTTCGGCAGCCGGACCAGCGACGGCACGGTGCCGGGGATTTCATTGAGCCGCGCTTGCGCCGCGATGCCGGACGCGGGCACCGACGGAATCGAGGCCATCAGCCCGCGCGTATAGGGATGTTTGGGATCGGCGAACAATGCCTCGACGGTTGCTTCCTCGACTTTCCGTCCGGCATACATCACGATGACGCGCTGTGCGGTCTGTGCGACGACGCCGAGATCGTGCGTGATCAGCACGAGGCCGGTGCCAAGCTCCTTCTGCAGGTCGAGGATCAGCGCGAGAATCTGCGCCTGGATGGTGACATCGAGCGCGGTGGTTGGCTCGTCCGCGATCAGCAGCGCCGGCCGGCAGGCCAGCGCCATCGCGATCATCGCGCGCTGGCGCATGCCACCGGAGAGCTGATGCGGATATTCGCGCGCACGCCGCGCCGGCTCGGGAATGCGCACCAGCCGCAGCATCTCGACGGCGATGGTCTGGGCCTCTCGGTTCGACATGTTCCTGTGCAGCCGCACCGCCTCGACGATCTGGTCGCCGATCCGCATCACGGGATTGAGCGAGGTCATCGGCTCCTGGAAAATCATGGAGATGCGATTGCCCCTGACCGCGCGCATCTGCGCTTCGTCCAGCGCCAGCAGATCGGTGCCTTCGAGCGAGACCGAGCCGCCGACGATCCGCCCGGGTGGATCCGGCACCAGCCGCATCAGCGAGAGCGCGGTGACGCTCTTGCCGCAGCCGGATTCACCGACGATCGCCAGCGTCTCGCCGCGGCTCACGGTGAACGAGACGTCATCGACCGCCTTGAACAGGCCGGAATTGGTGAAGAACACCGTCTTCAGGTTTCTCACCTCGAGCACGAGATCGGATTTATCAGTCATCAGCCGCGCTGCCGGGGATCGAGGATATCACGCAGGGCGTCGCCGAACAGATTGGCGCCGAACACGGCGAGGCTGATGGCGATGCCCGGGAAGATCACCAGCCACGGCGCGGTGCGGACATATTCGGCGGCGGATTCCGAGAGCATGCGGCCCCAGGACGGATATGGCTCGGGAATGCCGAGGCCGAGGAAGGAGAGGGAAGCCTCTGTGAGGATGGTCGAGCCGAGCTGGGCGGTCGCCAGCACGATCAGCGGCGCCAGTGTGTTCGGCAGCACGTGGCGCAGCGCGATCCGCACCTCGCTCATGCCGATCGACTTGGCGGCCTCGACGAAGGGCTGCTCGCGCAAGGCCAGCGTGTTGGCGCGGACGACGCGCGACACCGTCGGGATCAGGGGAATGGCGATGGCGATGATGACGTTCGGCAGCGACGGGCCGAGCGCGGCCGTCATGATCAGGGCCAGCACCAGCAGCGGCAACGCCTGGAGAACGTCGGAGACCCGCTGGAACACCAGATCGACCCAGCCGGCGAGATAGCCCGACGTCAATCCGACGATGACGCCGATGGTGCCGCCGAGCGCGGTCGAGCCGATCCCGACGGCGAGCGAGATCCGGGCACCGTGGATGATGCGGCTGAAGACGTCACGGCCGAAGGAATCGGTGCCCATCCAGTGCGCGAGGCTGGGGCGTGCCAGCGCGCGGGCGGAATCGATCGTCAGGGGATCGTAGCGTGCGATGAAGTCGGCGAAGATCGCCGTGAACACGAACAGCGTCATGATGACGAGTCCCGCGGCGCCCAGCACATGCCGCTGCGCCAGGAACAGCACGCGCCGCCAGCCGCCCGCCGCATGCGCCCCGGCGCGTCTCAGTTCAAAGTCGTAGTCGATCGCGGCCAAGCGCCTCTCCTAATCCGTGTACCTGATCCGCGGGTCGAACACCGCGTACAGCATGTCGACGATGAAGTTGGCGCTCACCACCACCACGGCAATCAGCATCACGAGGTTCTGCACGATCGGGTAGTCACGCCAGCGGATCGCCTCGACCAGGAAGCGCGCGACGCCGGGGATGTTGAACACGGTCTCGGTCACGATCAGGCCGCCGATCAGGAACGCGGCCTCGATGCCGATCACGGTGATGACGGGCAAAATCGCGTTCTTCAGCGCGTGGCGATAGTTCACGGCGGCATCGGAGGCGCCCTTGGCGCGGGCGGTGCGGATATAGTCCTGCCGCAGCACCTCCAGCATCGACGAGCGGGTGATGCGCATGGTCAGCGCCGCGCTACGGAAGCCGACGGCCGCGGCCGGTACGGCATAGGTCGCGAACGCTTCCAGCCAGGTGTGCGGGTTGGGATTGAAGATCGGCATCTGGCCGAACATCGCCACCGATGCGGTGAGGATGAGCAGGCCGAGCCAGAACGAGGGCAGCGACAAGCCGCTGAGACTGACGACGCGGAGCGCGTAGTCGAGACGCGTGCCCTGCTTCACCGCGCTGATGACGCCGAGCGGAATGCCGACCGACGCCGAGAACAGCAGCGCCAGGCCCGCGAGCCGCGCCGTGATCGGAATTCGCGGCAAGATCTCCTGCAGCGCGGGCTTCTCCGAAACGTAGGAGTAGCCGAAATCGCCGCGCAGAAAGCCGCTGATCCAGTGCCAGTACTGCACGATCAGCGGCTGGTCGATCCCGAGCTCCTTCTCCAGATTGGCCTTGTCGGCGGGATCGACATAGCCGGCCGCGGCGAACAGGATATCGACGATGTTGCCGGGCACGACGCGCAGCAGGAAGAAGATGACGACCGAGATCCCGAACAGGGTCACGAGCATCAGGAACAGGCGGCGCACCAGATAGGCAAACATCACCAGCCTCCGTCGAGCCCGCTAGTCGCCCGCCCGGCTTGCGCTACTTGTCGAGCCACAGATCCTCGTAGCGAAAGCCGTTGTAGGAGCTGTTCGACATGATCGTGACGCCCTTCACATGAGGCTGCCAGCAGGTGCCGGCCCGCGCATGGAAGATGATGGGGCGGGCCACGTCCTCCTGCAGCTTCTTGTCGATCTCCCAGACCAGTTGCTTGCGCTTGTTGAGATCGGTCTCCTGCGACTGCACGTCGAACAGCTTCTCGATCTCCTTGTTGCAGTAATTGGTGTAGTTGCGCTCGGAACCGCAGGAATAGTTCTCGTAGAACGACTGATCCGGATCGTCGACGGCGTTGCCGGTCAGGTTGAGGCCGAGCATGTAGTCCTTGCGCGCCACCTTCGGGAACCAGTTCGCGGTCTCGACCACGTCGAGCTCGCCGTCGATATAGATGCTCTTGAGCTGGTCGATCAGGATCACCGCGGGATCGCGATATTCCGCGAGATTGCGTGTCGAGACCTTGACGGCGAGATGCTTGTCGGGGCCGTAGCCCGCCTTCTGCATCAGCTTCTTCGCTTCCTCGCGGCTCGCTTTCACGTCCGGGCCATAGCCCGGAATGGTTTCAAGCTTGTTCTTGGGCATGCCCCAGATGCCTTGCGGCGGCGGCAGCATGGTGCCGCCGATGTCGGCCTGGCCTTCGAACAGGATGTCGATGAAGGCTTTGCGATCGAGCGCCAGCGCCATCGCGCGGCGGACATCGATGTTGTCGAACGGCGGCGCTGTCGAATTGACGATGATGTTGGTCGAAACGTTGGTCGGTTCGACCACGCAAGCTGCGTTCGGCGCCTGCGATTTGATGTCCTTGAGCAGCGGGATGGTGATATGCGTCGGGAAGGTCATGTCGAACTTTCCGGCGACGAAGGCGAGAATCGCGGTCGAGCGATTGGTGATGATCGTGTACTCGATGCCGTCGAGATAGGGCAGGCCCTTCTTCCAGTAGTCCGGATTTCGAACCAGCTTGATCGATTCATTGGCCTTGAACTCGACGAATTTGAACGGCCCGGTCCCGATCGGATGGGTGCGCATCTCCGCCGGCGGGACGTGGCAGGGATAGACCGGCGTGTAGCCGGAGGCGAGCATCGCGAGCAGCGAGGGCTGCGGCCGCTTCAGCTCGAACGACACCTCGAAATCGCCATTGGGCGTGACGTCGTTGACCTCGTTGTACCAGGTCTTGCGGGGATTTTGCCGAAGCTTCTGCTGCGATTTTCCCATCAGCAGATCGAAGGAGCATTTGACGTCGGCCGACGTGAACGGCTTGCCGTCGTGCCATTTGATTCCTTGGCGCAGCTTGAACGTCAGCTTCTTGTAGTCGCTGCTCCAGGACCAGCTCTCGGCCAGCTCGGGCCTGATGCTGTCAGGACTGTTCTGGGCCATGTGCTGGTCGTAGATGACGAGGTTGTTGAACACGCCCATGAACGGCACGTTGACCGAATAGGTCGCGCCCTCGAGAATGGAGGCGTTCGCCGGGCTGTCGCGGTGGTAGATTCGCAGGATCCCGCCCTGCTTGGGCTCGCCGGCGAAGCTGGCCGTGGAAAAGGTCAGCAAAGATAGCGCCGCCGTCGCGGCGAGCGCTCGCACGCTCCGCATCCTCGTCCTCCCTGGACAACGGCCTTTTGCGGCCTGTTTGAAACGACGATAGCGACGCGCGCGGAGCGAGGCAACCGGCAAGGCCATCCGCTCTCTCGACAATTCGGATGACGGAAGGCGGCAGGAGTTTCATGCCTCCATCATGTGAGAGTGCAGGTGCGAAGGGGTGGTTTCAGATGTTACGCGCAGCCGGATCGACAAACTCCGCTGTCGTCCCGGGGCGCGACAAAGTGACGAACCCGGGATCCATAACCACAGAGAAGTCATCGCGCGAACTGGCAACTCCGAGTCTTCGCCAAACTCTTCCCTGGCTATGGGGCCCGGATCTGCGCTTCGCTTGTCCGGGACGACAGCCGAGTTCTTGACTGCGTCCTCACACGATCCGCGACGCCTTGTTCCCCCAATACCTGTCCCTTAGCAGCCGCTTGTACAGCTTGCCCGTCGGCAGCCGCGGCAGCTCCTTCTCGAAATCGACCGAGCGGGGTACCTTCTGCCGCGACAGCGATTGTGCACAGAAGGCAATCAGCTCCTCCGCGAGCGCGGGGCCCGGCACGATGCCGCGCATCGGCTGCACCACCGCCTTTACCTCTTCGCCGAGATCGGGATTGGGCACGCCGAACACCGCGGCGTCTGCAACCTTGGGATGCGTGATCAGCAGATTCTCGCATTCCTGCGGATAGATGTTCACCCCGCCGGAGATGATCATGAAGGTCGCGCGGTCGGTGAGATAGAGGAAGCGATCCTCGTCGACATAGCCGATATCGCCGACCGTGCTCATGCTGCCGTCGGCCGAGCGCGCCTCTCTCGTCTTCTCCGGATCGTTGAAATATTCGAACGGCGAGGCCGTCTTGAACCAGACCTGGCCCGGCGTGCCGGTCGGGCACTCCCGCATGTTGTCGTCGAGGATGTGGAGGTCGCCGAGCAGCACCTTGCCGACGGTGCCGCGATGGGCGAGCCATTCCTCGCTGTTGCAGGCGGTGAAGCCGAGGCCCTCGGTCGCGCCGTAATATTCGTGGATGATCGGGCCCCACCATTTGATCATATCGTCCTTGACCAGCGCCGGGCAGGGGGCGGCGGCGTGGATCGCGATCTCCAGCGAGGACAGGTCGTAGCGCTTTCGCACCTCCTCCGGCAGCTTCAGCATGCGCGAGAACATCGTCGGCACCAGCTGGGTGTGGGTGATGCCCCACCGCTCGACCAGCTGGAGATACCGCTCGGGATCGAAAGTCTCCATGATGACGACCGTGCCGCCCATGCGGATCGTGAGGTTCACGGCAGCCTGCGGCGCCGAGTGATAGAGCGGAGCGGGCGACAGATAGGCCATGCCTTCGCGGTAATGCCAAAGCTTCGTCAGGAAATCGAACAGCGGCAGATTGTGTTTTGGCGGCTCCTCCGGCAGCGGCCGCAGAATGCCTTTCGGCCGTCCCGTCGTGCCCGACGAATACAGCATGGCGGTGCCGAGCCATTCATCGGCAATCGGCGTTGCCGGCAGACCGGCTGTCACCTCGGCAAGGCCGACGATGCGCTCGCTCTCGCCCGGCCCGTCGGCGACGATGCACAGCCTGATGTCGGGACAGGCCTGGATCGCCTCGCGCGCGATGTCCAGCTTCGCCACCGATGTGATCAGGATCTTCGACCGGCTGTTGACGAGGAGATAGGCGAGCTCGCCCGGTGTCAGGAACGAGTTGATGCAGGTGTAGTACAGTCCGGAGCGCTCGCCCGCACCGCAGGCTTCGAGATAGCGCGAATTGTTCTCCATGAAGATCGAATAATGGTCGAGCCGCTTCAAACCGTGCTTCCGGAACAGATGCGCGAGGCGGTTACTGCGCGCCTCCAACTCGCGATAGGTGACGGCCTCGCCGGTCGCGGCCATGATGAAGGCGGGTTGGAGCGGGCGCAGGCGGGCATGCTGACCGGAATACATCTGTCCTCCACGAGAATCATGCGGCGAGAAGCAGGATTTCGCGCAACTGCGCCGGGCCGTCGATCTTGCGCGGATTGCGCGGCACCCAGGGCGTGCGCATCGCCTGTTCCGCGATGGCGTCGAAATGCTCCGGCGACACGCCGACCTCAGTGAGGCTGCGCGGCATGCCGAGCGAACGGATGAAGGCATCGAGCACGTCGGCGGCGTTGTGGCCGGGAAAGCCCATCGCGGCGGCGACGATCATCTGGCGCTCGGCATTGTCTCGCGCATTCCAGCGCATCACCGCCGGCAGCATGATGCAGGAGGTGTGGCCATGCGGCACCTCGAAAGCCGCACCCAGTACATAGCCGATGCCGTGGCTTGCTCCCATCGGCACGCCGGCCGCGAGCGCGCCCATCGACAGCCAGGTGCCAATCTGCGCGTCCATGCGCGCATCGAGATCGGCGGGGTCGGCCTTCACCCGCGGCAACGCGTCGGCGAGCATGGCGAGGCCCTTGACCGATTGCGCGTCGGCATAGGGGTGCGTCTCGCGCGAGCAGATCGCCTCGACGCAATGGTCGACGGCGCGAATGCCGGTGGACAGGAACAGCCATTCCGGCGTGTGGACGGTGATGGCGGGATCCAGGATGGTCGCGCGCGGCACGGTGAGCGGATGACGCAGCATCTGCTTCACATGGGTGCTGCGGTCCGTCACGCCCGCAATGGAGCTGAACTCGCCGCCGGCGATCGTGGTCGGCACGCTGATTTGGCGCACCGTCGGCGCAGTCATTTCGGGCGCGACGCCCTTGTGGACGCGGATGCGCTCGATGCCGCCGATATCGTCGATGCCGTTGGCAAGGCAGAGCTGCACGGCTTTCGCGCCGTCAGTGATCGAGCCGCCGCCCACGGTAACGATCAAGTCGGCGTTCACCTCGCGCGCCGCATTGGCGGCGGCGATCACTGCCTCGCGCGGCGTGTGCGCGGGCATGGCATCGAACAGCCCGGCGCAACGCGGGCCGAGTGCCTGCCTGATCTTCTCGATTTCGTCGGTCTGCCGGTTCAGCGTCCCTGATACCATCAGGAAGGCGCGGCGCGTCCCCAGCCGGTCCATCTGCGCGACGATGGCCTCGGCGGCAGGATGGCCGAACACGACCTCCTCGATCGCGCCGTAAACGACACGTCCCTGGTGCACGCCTGTCCTCCCCAGACAATTCGTCTTGTTTTTGTGGGGGGTAATCTAGCCGCGCTGGCGGCATTCGTCATGCGCGAAGACGCTGGGCTTTTCTTACCCTCCCCCTCCAGGGGAGGGTGGTGAACGCCGCTCCGCCATCGCGACCTTACAGCCGAGCAACTGCCGCGCATCCATCGCCCTCTCTGTCAACCCGCCATCCGGTCAGGGCATCTCGCCGAGCATTGCCCATGCATTGGTCTTGAAGAGTTCATCATTGCCACCCATCTTGTGGCGCCCGCGGGTAGAAGCGTACCCTGCTCTTTCCGCGGCTTTGATGCGAGGACCTGCGATGAGCGAACCGGACGGAAGCGAGCAATTTGTCAAAACGCACGATTTCGTTCAGCCTCGGTCCTACGCAATTGGCGGTCTTATCGCCGCGGCGATAGCTCTTGCCGGTTGTGGTCAGCCGGCCCCGCAAGCGGCCGCGCCGCCGCCCGCGCCGGTGACCGTCGCCCAGCCGGTCAAGCGCACCGTCACCGATTGGGACGAGTTCACCGGCCGCTTCGAGGCGATGGAGGAGGTGCAGGTCCGCCCGCGCGTCGGCGGCTTCGTCAACTCCGTCGAATTCCAGGACGGCGCGATCGTGCGTCAGGGCGATCTGCTTTACGTGATCGATCCCCGCCCGTTCGAGGCGGTGGCGGCGCAGGCCGACGGCCAGTTGTCTGACGCGCGGGCCAGGGTCGAGCTTGCCAAGCGCGAACTCGATCGCGGGCTGAGCCTGGTGCAGACCAGCGCCGTCTCCGAGCAGGTCGTCGACCAGCGCCGACAGGCCTTGCAGGCCGCGCACGCCGCGGAAGTGCAGGCCGAAGGCGCGCTCAAGGCTGCCAAGCTCAACATCGAGTTCACGCATGTGACGGCGCCCCTGACCGGGCGCGTCAGCCGCCATCTCGTCAGTCCCGGCAATCTCGTGCAGGGCAGCGATACCGGGACGTCAACGCTGCTCACCTCAATCGTGACGCTCGACCCAATCTACGTCTATTTCGACATGGATGAGGCGACCTTCATCAAATACAGCAAGCTGTGGTTCGAAGGCCGCCGCCCGAGCTCGCGCGATACGGCGAACCCGGTGCAGGTGGCGCTTGCCGGCGAGACGAAACCGTCGCGCGAGGGCAGCATCAATTTCCTCGACAACCGCCTCGATGTCTCCACCGGCACGCTACGCAGCCGCGCCGTCATCAAGAACACCGATCTGTCGATCCTGCCCGGTCAGTTCGGTCGCGTCCGCCTGATCGGCAGCGCGCCCTATGAGGCGCTACTGATTCCCGACGTCGCGGTCGCGACCGACCAGTCCCGCAAGATCGTGTTCGTCGTGAAGCCTGACGATACCGTCGAGGCACGTCCCGTGGTGCTCGGTCCGCTCGATGATGGCCTGCGCGTGATCCGCGAAGGGCTGAAAGCAGACGATCGCGTCATCGTCAACGGCATCCAGCGCGCCCGCGTCGGCGCCAAGGTCGCTCCGCAGACGGCTCCGGCCGGTGGCAAGCCCGGTGACAAGTCATGAATCTCGGCCGTCTGTCCATCAACCAGCCCATCCTGGCGATGGTGCTGTCGATCGTGCTGCTGATCGTCGGCGCGCTCGCCTATACGACGCTGCCGGTGTCCGAATATCCGCAAGTGGTGCCGCCGACCGTCGTCGTCACCACGCAATATCCCGGCGCCTCCGCGCAAACCGTGTCCGACACGGTCGCAGCTCCCATCGAGCAGGAGATCAACGGCGTCGAGGACATGCTGTATCTCTACAGCCAGGCGACCTCGAACGGCCAGCTCACCATCACCGTCACCTTCAAGCTTGGCACCGATCTCGACAAGGCCCAGGTGCTGGTGCAGAACCGCGTCGCGATCGCGCAGCCGCGCCTGCCTGAGGAAGTCCAGCGCAACGGCGTCACCACGCGCAAGAACTCGCCCGACATCCTGATGGTCGTGTTCATGCTGTCGCCCGACGACACCTTCGACCAGCTCTACATCTCCAACTATGCGCTGCTCCAGGTCCGCGACCAGCTGCTGCGGATCGACGGCGTCGGCGACATCCAGATCTTTGGCGCACGTGATTATTCGATGCGGCTCTGGCTCGATCCTGATCGGATCGCCAATCTCGGCCTGACCTCGACCGAAGTTCTGGCCGCAATCCGCGCGCAGAACGTGCAGATCGCGGGCGGCCAGATCGCCGAGCCGCCGATCGCCGACCGTGCCTTCCAGCCGAACCTCACCTTCACCGGGCGTTTGAAAGACCAGAAGCAGTTCGAGGACATCCTGATCAAGGCCGGCTCCGACGGCCGCACCGTGCGGCTGCGCGACGTTGCCCGCATCGAGCTCGGCGCGCTGGCCTATAGCACCAACAGCTTCCTGCTGCGCAAATCGGCGGTCGCCATGCTGGTGACGCAGCGGCCGGGATCGAATGCGCTCGCGACCGCGAAAAACATCTCCGACACCATGACGAAGCTGAAGGAGAGCTTTCCGAAGGGGCTCGACTTCAACATCGGCTACAACCCGACCGAGTTCATCGCGCAGTCCGTCCATGAGCTGATCAAGACCATCTACGAGGCCATGCTGCTGGTGGTCATCGTGGTGCTGGTGTTCCTGCAGGGCTGGCGGCCGGCGATCATCCCGATCATCGCGATCCCGGTCTCTCTGGTCGGCACCTTCGCGGTGATGGCGGCGCTGGGCTTCTCCATCAACAATCTCACGCTATTCGGCCTCGTGCTCGCGGTCGGCATCGTGGTCGACGACGCCATCGTGGTGGTCGAGAATGTCGAGCGGCATCTCGAGCACGGCATGAGCAGGCGGGATGCTGCGCTCAAGACCATGGAGGAGGTCGGCGGCGCGCTGGTCTCGATCGCGCTGGTGCTGTGCGCGGTGTTCGTTCCGACTGCATTCATCGGCGGCATTTCCGGGCAGTTCTTCCAGCAATTCGCGGTCACCATCGCGGTCGCGACCGCGATCTCCTGTTTCTGCTCGCTGACACTGTCGCCGGCACTTGCCTCGCTGATCCTCACGCCACATGAGGAAAAGCGCCCGCCCGCCGCCTGGAATCTCATCGCGCGCGGCTGGAACTCCTTCACCGGTGTGTTCAACCGCGTGTTCGACCGACTCGCGCATGGCTATGCCGGCCTCGCCAATTTCGTGATCCGGCACTCGGTCGTGATGATCCTGATCTACGTCGTGCTGATCGGCAGCGCTGGCTGGCTGATTGTGACCACACCGCAGGGTTTCATTCCGGCGCAGGATCGCGGCTACGTCATCATCTCCGTGCAATTGCCGGGCGCGGCCTCGCTGGCGCGCACTACGGAGGTCGTGCGCGAGATCGAACGCATCTCGCTAGATACACCAGGCATTATCCGCGTCGCCGCCTTCGCCGGCTTCTCCGGCGCCACCCGCACGCAGGCCGGCAACGCGGCGGCGCTCTTCCCGGTGTTCGACGAGCCCGAGGCGCGGATCAAGAAGGGACTGTCTGCGAATGCCATCACGGGCGAGCTGCGCAAGCGCCTGGCTTCGATCCAGGGCGCGTTCATCATCGTGATCCCGCCGCCCGCCGTACCCGGCATCGGCACCGGCGGCGGTTTCACCATCCGTATCCAGGACCGCCAGGGCCGCGGGCCCGAGATGCTTGCGGCCGCGACCGACGAGCTTGTCGCCGCGGCGCGCAAATCGCCCTCGCTGCTCGCTCCCACAGTGTTCTCGCCATTCTCGGCCAATACGCCGCAGCTCTTCGTCGACATCGACCGAACCAAGGCGCAGAAGCTTGGCGTGCCCATCGCCAACATCAACGACACGATCCAGACTTACTTCGGATCGACCTATGTCAACGACTTCAACCTGTTCGGCCGCACCTATCACGTCACCGCCCAGGCGGACTTCCCGTTCCGAAAGGAGCCAAGCGATCTCTCGCGGTTGCGCACGCGCAACGCCTCCGGCGACATGGTGATGCTCGGCAGCGTGGTCGAGTTCAAGGACGTCTCCGGCCCCGACCGTGTTGCGCGCTACAATCTCTATGCGGCGTCCGAGCTGCAAGGCGAGCCGGCGCCGGGCACTAGCTCGACCACCGCGCTCAACGCCATCAAGAAGCTCGCGGACGACACGCTGCCGAGCGGCTTCACCTTCGAATGGACCGACCTCTCCTATCAGCAAATCACCGGCGGCAATGCCGGCCTGCTGGTGTTCCCGATCTGCGTGCTGTTCGTCTATCTCGTGCTCGCCGCGCAATATGGCAGCTGGACACTGCCGTTCGCGGTGATCCTGATCGTGCCGATGTGCCTGCTCGCCGCCACCATCGGCGTGCGCATCATGGGGCAGGACGTCAACATCCTCACCCAGATCGGCTTCGTCGTTCTGGTGGGGCTGGCGGCCAAGAACGCGATCCTGATCGTCGAGTTCGCGCGCGACATCGAGAATGAAGGCAGGCCGCGGCTGGAAGCCGTCATCGAGGCGTGCCGACTGCGCCTGCGGCCGATCCTGATGACCTCGTTCGCCTTCATCCTCGGCGTGCTGCCGCTGGTGATATCGAGCGGCTCCGGCTCCGAGATGCGGCAGGCCGTCGGCGTCGCGGTGTTCTTCGGCATGATCGGCGTCACGCTGTTCGGGCTTCTGTTCACGCCGATCTTCTATGTGGTGGTGCGGAACCTGGCGGAGGGGCGGAACGAGGGGAAGAAGCTCGAGGTGGTGGCCTGATCATTGTGGCCATCGGTACGTCCACATCTCCGCTGTCGTCCCGGACAAGCGCAAGCGCAGATCCGGGACCCATACCCCCAGGGAGCAATTTGGCGACGATTGGCAACTGCCAGCTAACCCCAAACTCAATCCTGCGGCTATGGGTCCCGGATCTACGCGCGCTCGAGGCGCGCTTGTCCGGGACGACAGCGGTTGTTTGGCGCGCACCCTCCATACTAACGGCCTAGGCCGAAATGGATGGGCAGGCCCGGGGTTCTTCACTACTATCCGCGCGATTTCAAAACAGAAAACTGCTGGGAGCTTAACGAATGAAATCAGCACTTTTTGCCGCCGTCGCAATCTCTGCCCTGATGCTCGCCGCGCCGGCCTTCGCACAGGGCGTCAAGATCGGCATCCTCAACGACCAGTCCGGCGTCTATGCCGATTACGGCGGCAAATGGTCGGTTGAGGCCGCCAGGATGGCGATCGAGGATTTCGGCGGCGAGGTGCTGGGCCAGAAGATCGAGCTCGTCACGGCGGACCATCAGAACAAGCCGGATCTCGCCGCGTCCATCGCGCGGCGCTGGTACGACGTCGAGCACGTCGACATGATCACGGAGCTGACGACGTCCTCGGTCGCGCTTGCGATCCACGAGCTCTCCAAGGAAAAGAAGAAGATCGATATCGTCGTCGGCGCCGCGACCTCGCGCCTGACCGGCGATGCGTGCCAGCCCTACGGCTTCCACTGGGCCTACGACACCCGCGCGCTCGGCGTCGGCACTGGCGGTGCGCTGACCAAGGCCGGCGGCGACACCTGGTTCTTCCTCACCGCGGACTACGCGTTCGGCTATGCGCTGGAGAAGGACACCAGCGAGATCGTCACCGCCAATGGCGGCAAGGTGGTCGGCTCGGTGCGCGTGCCGCTCAACTCCTCGGACTTCTCGTCCTTCCTGCTCCAGGCGCAGAGCTCGAAGGCGAAGATCGTCGGCCTTGCCAATGCCGGCCTCGACACCACCAACTCGATCAAGCAGGCGTCCGAGTTCGGCATCGTCGCCAGTGGCCAGAAGCTCGCCGGCCTCTTGATGACGCTCGCCGAAGTGAACGGCCTCGGCTTGCAGGCCGCACAGGGCCTGGTGCTGACCGAGGGCTATTACTGGGACGTCAACGACCGCACACGCAATCTCGGCGAACGTTTCCTCAAGCGCACCGGGCGGATGCCGAACATGATCCATGCCGGCACCTATTCGGCGACGCTGAGCTATCTCAGGGCGGTCAAGGCCGCCGGCACCAAGGACACCGAAGCGGTCGCCAAGAAGCTGAAGGAGCTGCCGGTCGACGACGACTTTGCGCAAGGCGGCAAGGTGCTCGAAAACGGCCGCATGGTGCACGACATGTATCTGTTCGAGGTCAAGAAGCCGTCGGAATCGAAGAAGCCCTGGGACTATTACAAGCTGCTCGCCACCGTCCCGGGCGACAAGGCGTTCTTCACCGCCAAGGACAGCGGCTGCCCGCTGACGAAGTGAGCCTCTCGTGTCCCGGACGCGCTGCAGCGTGAAACGCTGCTGCGCAGAGCCGGGACCCACGCTTCTCCCCGTGTCGGCACCAAAATGGGTCCCGGTTCAGCGGCGCAGCGTTACACGCTGCACCGCGCCCGGGACACGAGCGCGCGTGTTGGCTTGCCCACTCACACCAGCCGCAGCAGCACCGCGCCCAGCGCTCCCGCCCACAGCGCAATCGCTGCGATGCCCTGGATCGCAAACCCGGGACCGCGCTTTGCGGCGGCCTTCGAATAGCCGATGAAATAGACGATGCGGCCGACGATCCAGACGGCGCCGAGCCCCGCCGCGATGGCGTCGTTGATATAGATCGCGAACAGCCAGAGCGCCGGCAGGAAGACTGGCATCCATTCCAGCGTGTTCATCTGGATGCGGAAGGCGCGCTCGAAATCCGGATGGCCTGAAATCGCCGGCACCTTGACGCCCGTCCTGGTCCGCGACCGCGAGACGTTCATGCTGGTGAAGAAATAGAATGCGATCGCCAGCAACGTGACGAGGGCGGTGAGATGATACATCGCGAGCTTCCTTGAAGGGACCGCGCCTTCAATACCCGGTCAGCTCGAGATAGCCAACGCCGTCATGGGTACCGGCAAAGCTGATCGGTCCCTCCCAATAGGAGAAGCCGGTGCCCATCCAGGCCCTCGGATTGAGCGGCTTGCAAGCTATTGAGAATGACCGCGAGGGGATCGCGATCTGCCATTCCACCGGCAGCTTGCGTCCGGCGACCTCCGCCGTCGCTTTCGGAATCATCTGGATATCGCCACCCGCGATCATCTGCGTCTCACCGGACGCGCTGATCCAGTTGCCGAACGGATGGTCCTTGCCGTCCTTCTGGCGCAGCCGGTACAGCATCAGCTTGTCGCCGGACGAAAGATGCAGCGACAGCCAGTCCCAGCCGGTCTGGTCGGCGTCGAGCGGCTGGCTGCTCCATTCGCGGTCCATCCAGGCCTGGCCCGCCACCTCGACCGGCTTGTCGTCGATGGTGAGCGTGCCGCGCGCGCGGTAGAACGGCTGGCTGTAATAGTAGGAGGCCTGGCCGCGCTCGGATTTGCGGCTGTAGCCGCGATCGCCTTGCAACGCGACGGAACGGTCAGCTTCCAGCGTGAGCGCATAGCTGAAGTCGGTGCCGGAGCCCTTCAGCGTCATCGGCGCCAGAGTGCGATCGTCAATGCGCTCAGACCCCTTCATCTCCCAATCATCGATCCAGGCCGCAAACGGTGTTGCGATGACGCCGGCCTGCCCGATGCCGCCGCGTGAAAACGTCTCGTTGAAGCGGTGGGTGTCGGCACGCGTCACCGCGGCATGCGCCATCCAGATCTGCTGGTTGGCCCAGCCCTCGCCCTGCGGACCCGGCTGCGCCGCCTGGCGGAACAGCGTCCATTGCAGGCCGCAAGGTGCGCCGCTGCCATCCGTGAGGTTCGCCGTGAGATACCACCACTCGATGCGAAACTCCGGATGCGGCCCGTGATCGGCGGGGAAGGCGAACGTCTTTCCCGGCGTGACCCTTGCAAAGCCGTCGGCGGTCTCGCCGAGCCCGGCATAGCCTTGCGCGCCGGCGCGGCGCGGGAGCGCGAGTGCGGCGATGCCGCCGGTGAAGGCGCGCCGTGACATCTTCTCAGCGCTCATTGGCAAACACCTTGACGAGGCTCGCCGGCTGCATCCGCGCCAGCCGGATCATCGGCAGCAGCGCGGCAAGCAGCGAGGCGATCAGCGCGACCGCGACCAGCTCGACCAGTTGCAGCGGAAACACATGGAACGGCAGCCGCCAACCGAACGCCTTGACGTTGACGATCGCGATCAGGCACCACGCCACCAACAGCCCGAGCGGCACCGCCAGCAGCGAGGTGAACAGCGCAACCGACAATGTCTTGGTCAGCTCGATCACGGCAAGGCGCGGCCGCGTGATGCCGATCGCCCAGAGCGGTGCCAACTGCGGCAGGCGGGAATTCGCCAGAGTCAGCAGGCTGGTCAGCAATGCGATGCCGGCCACGCCGAGGGTGAAGGCGTTCAGCGCCGAGGTCACCGCAAAGGTGCGGTTGAAGATGCGGATCGATTCCGCCTTCACCGTCGCCTGGTCGGCGACGCTGCGGTCGTCGAGCGCGAACTGCTTTTGCAGCGCCACGATCAGGCCGGAAATATTCTCCTTTGCGACGATGAGGCCGATCCGCGTCTGCGGCGTCTGCGGAAACTGCCGGATCAGCGCCGCGACATTGACGGCGAGCTGGCCCTTGGGGTTGCCGTAGTCGGCATAGATGCCGGCGATGTCGAGCTCCCAGGTCCCGCCCGGCGCCGGCACGTCAATGACGTCGCCGACGCGGATGTTGAGGCGGCGGCTGAGCTGCTCGCTGATGAAGGCGGCATTGCCCGGCACGAGCCGGGTCCAGGCGCGTGGCGCGGCTTCCAGCAATGGCCAGCGCTCGCGATAGAGCGCGTGATCGGGCAGGCCGAGCAGCTCCACCGGCTGGCCGCGAACCTGCGCCTCCGCGCGTCCGCCCGAGAGGATCGCCTGCACGTCGCTGCGCTGCTTCAGCCAGTTTCGGATCGCGACGCCTTGCGCGTTGTCGGAGGCGCTGATGTAGACATCGGCCGCGAGCCGTCCGTTGAGCCAGCCTATGAAGGTGCGGCTAAAGGTTTCGACCATGGTGGACACCCCGACATTGACGGCGAGCGCGAGCAGCAGTGCCATCAGGGCGAGCGACAATCCGGAGAGCTGCTGCCGGCTGTCCGCCCAGAACCACAGCGCGAGCGGTCCTTTCGCCCGGCGCTGGCCTGCGAGCAGAATGATTTCGAGGAGAGCCGGCAGGATCAGCGCGGCGCCCAGCATCAATGCGGCCAGCACGCCAAAACCCGCGATCAGCGATTGCCCGTAGTGAAGCAGCAGTATTGCGACCGCGAACACCGCGCAGGCCGCACCGCTTTGCAGGATCAGCCAGCGGCGCTGCCGCTGCTGCCAGGCGTATGGCTGCGCGGTCGCCAGCACCGGCATCCGGATCGCCTTGATCAGGCTGGTGGCGGCTGCGACCAGCGCGCCGGCGATGCTGATGCCGATGCCGGCGAGCCACCATTCGCTGCGCAGCGTGAGTTGTCCCGGGATCTGCGCGCCGTAGAGCCCGCGCAGCGATGCCGCGACGTCGGGCAACAGCGCGGCCGCAATGAAATAGCCGCAGACGAGCCCGATCAGCCCGGCGACCAGCGCCAGTGCCACGAGCTCTATCACCAGCACCGTGTTGACCAGCCGGGCCGACGCGCCGCACGCTCGCAGCGTGCGCAGCATCGGCAGCCGCTGCTCGAAGGCAAGGCCGACGGCCGAGTTCACGATGAAGAGGCCGACGAAGAACGACAGCAGGCCGAAGGCGGTGAGGTTGAGATGAAAACTGTCGGTGAGGCGCTCCAGCTCCGTCTCCGCATTCGGCTCGACCGGCTGCAACTGGTCGCCGACGACGCTTTCCAGCGGCGCCGGCTTGCCCTTCGACCGGCCAATGAGCAGTCGTGACACCTGATCCGGCTTGTTCAGCAGCCGCTGCGCCACGCCGATATCGACGACGAGCACATTGGGCACGAGCTGCGGCAGCACGCGCAGCGGCGGCAGTTTTGCGCCGCTGCCGATCGAAGCGGCCGCGCCCTCTTGCTCCTGCAAATCGGTCAGCGTCTCCCGCGCCACCAGCGTCTGGCCGGGCGGGGCGACGAAACGGCTCAAGTCCGGGGCACCAAGGCGCGGCGCGTTACCGACGTCCGCCGGCATCGTCACCGGTTCGATCCCGAGCAGCCGCACCGAGCGGCCGTTGACCTGAACGCGGCCTTCCAGCACCGGCGAGACCGGCCAGCCGGCGCGACGGAGCTTGACGAAGAGATCTTGCGAGAAGGTCGCGGCATCAGGCGCGACCAGCATTGCCGTGCGCATGCCGCCAAACGTCGCCGCCGCGCGATCATAGGCGTTGCGGGCCTGCTGGTTGATCGCCTGCACGCCGCTCCACAGCGCGGTCGCCGCGATCAGGCCGATCAGGAGCGTCGCGAACTGCATCTTGTGCCGCCGCCAATGGCTCAGCAACACCGCAAGAACCCACAGTGCCCGCCTCATGCGATTCGTCCCGCATGCAAAGTGAGGTGGCGGTCGAGCGTGCCGGCCAGATGCAGGCTGTGCGTCGCCATCAGGAAGCCGCAGCCGGTGCGCGCGACGAGGTCGCGCGCCAGCGCCAGCACGTCGTCGGCAGTCTGCTCGTCGAGATTGCCGGTCGGCTCGTCCGCGAGCAGGAGCGAGGGCCTTGTCGCCAGGGCACGGCCGATCGCGACGCGCTGCTGCTGTCCGCCTGATAATTGTTCTGGATAACGCCTGAGCAGCCCGCCGAGCCCGAGCCGCTCGACCAGCTCCCTGGTCCAGGCCGCATCCTGCCGGCCGGCAATCCGCGCCTGGAAGACGAGATTGTCCGCGACCGAGAGGCTCGGGATCAGGTTGAATTGCTGGAACACGAGGCCGATCCGGTCGCGTCGCAAGCCTGCGCGCCCCGTGTCGGACAGTTTGGTGACCTCGGTGTCCTCCAGCCGGATCGAGCCGCCGTCGGCAGCATCCAGGCCTGCGATCAGGTGCAACAGCGTGCTCTTGCCGCTGCCGGATTCGCCGGTCAGCGCGACGCGCTCGCCGGCCCCGAGCTCGAGGTCGACACCGCGCAGCACATGGACCGGCTCGCCGGCCGAGGAGAAGGTTTTGGAGAGGTTTCGGATACTCAGCAAGATCGTTGCGCCGGACGGAATGAACTCGATGCTGCGTAGCACACCTGCCGTGGAAATGCCGGGGTTGCGTTGGCTTCCAACCCGTTGTTAGCTCCGAGGACGGTCAAATCAAAAAGTGCCGACAAAAAGACATGCGGGGAGAATCATGAGCGCTCAGGCAACGCCCGAAGCGGCGGAGAAGACGACGGGGATGTCCAAGCCAACACCGAAGGGCGCCTGGAGCGTTACCTTTCTCCTGTTTCTGTTCATGCTGGTGAACTTCGCCGACAAGATCGTCGTCGGTCTGGCCGGCGTTCCGATCATGACCGAGCTGAAGCTCGAGCCGGAGCAGTTCGGCCTGCTCGGCTCGTCATTCTTTTTCCTGTTCTCGATCTCGGCCATCGTGGTCGGCTTCATCGTCAACAAGGTGCCGACGCGCTGGGTGCTGCTGACATTGGCCGTGATCTGGGCGCTCACTCAGTTCCCGATGGTTGGTACCGTCAGCTTCACCACACTCGTGATCTGCCGCATCGCGCTCGGCGCCGGCGAGGGACCGGCGGCTTCGGTCGCGATGCACGCGATCTACAAATAGTTCCCCGACGAGAAGCGCACGCTGCCGACCGCGATCCTGTCGCAGGGTTCGGCCTTCGGCGTGATCCTGGCGGTGCCGGCGCTGAACTGGATCATCGTCAACCATTCCTGGCACTATGCCTTCGGCGCGCTCGGCGTCGTCGGACTGATCTGGGTCGCAGCCTGGCTCGCGCTCGGCAAGGAAGGCCCGCTGGAGGACACGCAGTTTCTCGCGGCGAACGAGCCGAGAATCCCGTATCTTCAGCTCCTCACCTCGCGCACCTTCATCGGCTGCGTGGCGGCGACCTTCGGCGCCTATTGGGCCCTGTCGCTCGGTCTCACCTGGTTCACGCCTTTCATCGTCAAGGGGCTCGGCTTCTCGCAGCAGCAGGCCGGCTTCGTCTCGATCCTGCCCTGGGTGTTCGGCGCGACCGTCGTCATCCTCACCGGCTGGATCTCGCAGGTGCTGATGGCGCGCGGCGTGACGACGCGCCTCGCCCGCGGCGTGTTCGGTTCGGTGCCGCTGGTGATCGGTGGCGTGATCCTGGCGGTGATGCCGCATGTCCAGGGCGCCGGCCTCCAGATCGCGCTGCTCGTGGTCGGCTCGGGCCTGTGCGGTGCGATCTATGTGGTCTGCCCGCCCATGCTCGGCGAGTTCACCCCGGCCTCGCAACGCGGCGCGGTTCTCGCCATCTACGGTGCGCTCTACACGCTCGCCGGCATTATCGCGCCCGCCGTCATGGGCACCGTGATCCAGCGCGCCGGAAACATGCTCGACGGCTACATGACCGGCTTCACCATCAACGCGGTGGTCATGGTTGGCTCTGGTGTCATCGGTCTGCTGTTGCTCTGGCCGAACACGGAAAAGGCCAGGCTGAGCCGTGGTGCCGCTCCGCAGGCCGCGGCGCTGAAAGGCGCGGTGTCGCCGACGTAAGGCGGCGCTCCCGGCCCCAATCACAACTGTCGTCCCGGACAAGCGAAGCGCGGATCCGGGACCGATAGCCACAGGCAGTGGTTTGGCGAAGACTCGGAGTTACCAGATTCGCGCCACACTTCTCCCCGTGGTTATGGATCCCCGCGTTCGCGGGGACGACGACTCAATTTGCAGCTAAGCCTTGCCTTGCGCCCGCCGCTCGGTGAACGGCGACAGCACCACTGTTGCGAGCATGAAGATCACGGATGCCCCGAACACCCAGTGCGGCGCGCTTTGATCCATGATCCAGCCGAACAGCAGCGGGCTGATGATGCCGCCGAGATTGAAGCCGGTGGAGACGATGCCGAAGGCGCGGCCGGCGGCGCCGGGAGGCGCGGCATTGCGCACCAGCATGTCGCGCGAAGGTGCGATCACGCCGGAGAGGAAGCCCGCCATCATCATCGCGGCCGTCAGGGTCCAGCCGGGCAGCGTCACGAGCGCGATGAGCAGCACGATCGCCGCGTTGGCGCCAAAGCAGGCCGCGGCGACATAGCCGTGGCGCTCGGTGTGGTCGGCGAGGAAGCCGCCGGCGAGCACGCCCGCGGCGCTGGCGGCGAGGAACGCGGTGAGCGCGATGTTGGCAGCGGAGTAGGACGCGCCGTAACCGCTCATCAGCGCCACCACGCCAAAATTGTTGATGCCGACGACCGAGAGGCTGAGCAGCATGAACAGCACGGTGAGCGTGATCAGTGCCGGTGTAATCACGGCCTGCTTCGGCGCATCCGTCGCACCGGGCTTTGTCTTGTGCGCGCCGGCATCGGGAATGTTCATGACGACCAGCAGCAGCGCCACCAGCAGGCCGATCGTACCCGACGCGATCAGCGCACCCGTGCCGCCGGAGACGGTGACGAGAGCAGCGACGATCGCCGGCGCCACGGCGCCGCCGAGATAGCCGGCAAAGGTATGGATCGAGAAGGCACGGCCCATCCGCGCTTCGTCCATGTGCCTGGCGAGGATCGCGTAATCGGCGGGGTGATAGACGCTGTTGGCAAGACCCAGCAGCACCGCGCAGGCGATCAGCGAGGCATAGCTGAGGTGCAGGCCGAGCAGGATCAGCGCAAAGCCGCCGAGCGCGAGCCCGCCCAGCAGGATTCTGCGCGCGCCAAAATGGTCGACCAGATACCCGGTCGGCGCCTGGGTGAGACCGGATACGGCCGCGGACACCGTGAGTGCGAAGCCGAGCTCGATATAGCCGACGCCGAGCTGGCTCTTCAGGAACGGAAACAGCATCGGCAGCACCAGCAGATGGAAATGGCTGACCCAATGCGCGATCGAAATACCCGTCAGCGTGCGCAGTGCACTGTCCGCCTTGCCATGCTGCGGTGCGGCGAGAACGTCGACCATTACAATTCCGTTTCACGTCCTTGAGGGGACGCGCAAACTATCGGGGACAGCGGTTATTTGTCCATGAATGCGGGCGCAAGCAGCTAGTGCGGCCCATCTGTCGTCCCTGCCTAGTGCGCAATTGCGCACGGGGCGCAGGGACCCATACCGCGTGATATCTCGATTGCGAGAAGTCCCGGTACCGAACAGCGATCTTCCTCCCTGGATTATGGGTCCCTGCGTTCGCAGGGACGACAGTGGAGAGCGTGACGCTAGCGCCGGATCAAACCGGCAGTCCCCTCAAAACGGTTCGTCGTCCGGACCGTAGCGGTCGCGCTTCGGCGTCGCGATATCACCGTCCTCGTAATCGTCGTCGCCGGGATCGTGCGGAGGCGGAGGCTTCTTCGCCTTGTCGTCCACCTTTTTGGGCGGCTCGCTTGGCTTGGCGGTCTTGGCCATGGCTGCTCCCGGATGGTGATGCGTCATCCGAACCCTATCCGGAAGATATGTGGCGACCCTGACTTATCTCAAGGGCCGCGACAATGACGTCAGCCGTGCACCACCGGCCCGCCCGCCTTCTTCCAGGCGTCAATGCCGCCGGCGATGTGCGCAGTGTTGGTGAGCCCAGCTTCCTTGGCGGCCGCGACAGCCATCGCCGAGCGTTCGCCGAAGGCGCAGAAGAACACGACGCGGCGGCCGGTGGCGGCCGCGACCTCGCGCAGCATGCCGCCGGGCTTGAGGCTGTCTTCAACGGACGGATAAGGCGTATGCAGCGCGCCTTCGAGCATGCCGTGCTTCATCCGCTCGTTGGTCTCGCGCAGATCGACCAGCAGGATGTCGGGACGGCCGAGGATGCGGATCGCCTCGACGGCGCGAAGCGCGCGGCCCTCTTTCTCCAGCTCCTCCTGATGCAGGCCGACATGCATGTTGGCGGGCACCGCGACGTCCATCATCTTCGGATTGGGCAGCTTCAGGTTCGCCATCAGCTCGATATATTCGTCGACCGAGCGTACCTGGAGCCGCGGATTGTAGCGCTTCTCCTCGCCGATGGTGGAGACGGTGTCGCCCTTGTAGTCGTGCGCGGGAAACACCATCGTCTCGTCCGGCAGCTTCAGCAGCCGATTGAAAATCGACTCGTATTGCGCGCGCGAAGAACCGTTCTGGAAATCGGTGCGGCCGGTGCCGCGGATCAGCAGCGTGTCGCCGGTGAAGACGCGGTCGCCCATCAGATAGGAATAGGAATCGTCGGTGTGGCCGGGCGTGTACATCACGTCGAGCGACAGGCCCTCGATCGTCACCTTGTCGCCATCGGCAACCCGCATCGCCACCACGTCCGCCTTGGTCTGGTCGCCCATCACGGTCATGCAATGGGTGCGGTCGCGCAACTCGCCGAGGCCGGTGACGTGGTCGGCGTGAAGGTGCGTATCGACGGCCTTGACCAGCTTGAGGTCGAGCTCCCGCAGCAATTGGCAGTAGCGGTCGACCTTCTCCAGCACGGGATCGAGGATCAGGGCCTCGCCGCCGGGGCGGCTGGCAAGGACATAGCTGTAGGTGCCCGAAACGCTGTCGAAGAGCTGGCGGAAGATCATGGCAGGACCCGGCGTGAACTGATTTCCAAGATTCTACTACAAATGGGAACGCAAAGAGAAGTAAGCTACTGCCGAGACAAGAAGATTTAGAAGATTTTTATTGCGTGCCCCGGCCGGCGTTCCGGGCTCACCGCTTCGAGATGCCCCGCTGTCATCGTCCGCGAAAGCGGGCGATCCAGTATTCCAGAGACGGCGAGAGGATACCGTGAGGCCGCGGCGTACTGGATTCCCCGCCTGCGCAGGGAATGACACCGGGTGTGCCGCGACGCTGCGCCTGACAAGGGCTCAGGGCCTCACCAATGTGTACCCGTTCTCGCTGAGGAACAGGATCTGCCCGACCCCGACTTGCACCGGTGTCGCCGCCGGAATGAACTCCGGCCGCTTCCCGGTCTCCCGCTCGATCGTGTCCACCGTATTGAGGCAGATGTCGAAGCGCACGCCCTGGGCGATCAGGCTCTCGACCTGTTTGCGCCGCTCGCTGCCTGACAACAGCAGATCGATGCCGGGACCGAAGGCGACCACCTCGATCGCGACCTTGTCGGGATCGTAGGCCTTCAGCAAATTGTTGGCGACGCTCAGCACCAAAGCCTGCTTCCTCGCATCGCCGTCGGAGAGCTGGAGCACGATCTTGTGCTCGGCGAACGGCTTGTCCTGGAGCGGCACCTGCTGTGCGAAAGCCGGCGGCACCGCGGCGAAAGCGAGCAGCGCGAGCAGCATCGCGGATATGAATTGCGAGCGCATTAGCCCCGTCCTGCAATGCCGGGGTTGCCATCGACGTCTTTCAGAGTGACGCCGGAGCCGAGCTGCTCCTGAAACATCCGGCCCGAGCGCAGATATCTGGCGACGACATCCCACACCGGTGCGCCCTGCTGGCCGTTGACCGAAGCCCAGCCCGCGACCTTGTAGCGGTGGCTCGCGGCGAGCACTTTGCCGCCCTTGAGCCTCAGCTCGGAGATGCGGCTGCCGATCGCCGCGGTGGGCATGCAGGTGTAGCTGAGCCCGCCGGCGCGCACCATGTCGCCGCCCTGCTGGTAATAGGGATCGGCGTTGAAGAGATTGTCGCAGATGTCTTCCAGCACGTCCTTGATCTGGGCGCCGGTCATCTCCTGCACATAGGTCTCGGGATAGGTGATCGCGGTTTCCGCGAGCAAATCCTCCATCGTCAGCGGTTGGCCGGACAGTGCGGTAACGCCCCAGCGGAAGCCCGGCGACAGCGCGATCTCGGCATTGAGCTCCGTGCGCAGCGCGGTGCAGATCAGCTCGTCGACGGGGCCGACGAAATTGTCGCGGCGATAGAGCAGGCGGTCGGGTATTGCGATCTTCTCCGACCAGTCGGTCACGTGCACCGCGCGCAGCTTTCCGATCAGCTCGGCCATTCCAGGGTCGGGCTTCAGCAACTCCGAATAGACCGGCAGCAGATGATACCTGACGTCGCTGACTTTGCCCTTGTCGAGCGCGAGGTCGAGTACGCCCAAAAATTTCCCGTTGGAGCCGGCGTTGGTGACGAGTGTCGTCCCACTCGCGTTCTTCACGGCGATTGGCTGCGGCACGGCATCGTGCGTATGGCCGCCGAGAACGACGTCGATGCCGGTGACACGGCTTGCGAGCTTGAGGTCGACATCCATGCCGTTGTGCGACAACAGGATGACCGCATCGACCTTGTCGGTATTGCGCAAGGCATCGACGTGCTTCTGGAGCTCCTCCTCGCGGATGCCGAAACTCCAGTCCGGCGTGAACCGCCTGGGATGCGCGATCGGCACGTAAGGAAAGGCCTGGCCGATGATCGCGACGCGGCGGCCGCCGAGCTCCTTGATAAGAGAGGGCTTGAACACGCGCCCCGTAGCCTTGTCGAAGGCGGGGACGTTGTTGAATGCGGCTTCCTCGGTCAGGAAAACGTTCTGCGCCAGAAATTCGCCCTTGAAGCGCTCGAGGTTCTCGCGCAGCACCTGCTCGCCATAGGTGAATTCCCAATGCCCGGTCATCGCCTCGATGCCGAGCAGATTGGCGACCTCGACCATGTCGCGGCCCTGCATGACGTTGGCGAGCCCGGTGCCCTGCCAGAGGTCGCCGCCATCGACGAGCAGAGAGTGTCTTTCGCCGGCGTCGGCGCGCAAACGGTCGATCAGCGTCTTCAGATGGGCGAAGCCGCCGAGCTTGCCGAAGCGGCCCGCGGACTTCTCGAACTCGAAACAGCTGAACGCGTAGGCATCGGCGCTGTCCGATCGGATCCCGAAGCGCTCCAGGAAGGCGCGGCCGACCAGATGCGGCGGCCGCCCGGCCATCTCGCCGATGCCGATATTGACGCTGGGCTCGCGGAAATAGACCGGGTTGAGCTGCGCATGGGCGTCGGTGATGTGCAGGATCCGCGCATTGCCGAACCGTTCGAGGTCGTAAATGCTCGCGGTGTCCGCACCGCGCGCACGCCGCGGCAGTCCGGCCGAGACGGCAGCAAGGCCCACACTCTTCAGGAAATCGCGGCGGCGGATCGCCATCTCGAATTCTCCGCCCCTCAATGATCGCTCGGCTGTTCCAGCAGGGCTCAGTCTAACGGATTTCCATGGTCTTCCACGCCTCTTTTTCAGACGTCGCCTGGAAGATCGAAGCTTTGGCGAGGGCTTCGGCTTCCTTCGCTGCGGCGACGGCGCGGTCGAAATCGCCACCATCGGCCGCCTTCCTCGCTGCTGTCAGCGCAGATACGGTCACGGTCCACTGGTTACGCATGCCGGCGGCCTCCTTGGCGGCGGCCTCCGCGGCGGCATAGGCCGCCTTGTAGTCCGCCTCGGCTGCCGCGCGCGCCGCTGGCGCGAAGCTCAACGCAACCAGCATGGCGAGAGGAAGTGACAGCTTCATGGCCGCGCTCCCGGGCCTGAAATCGGCAGGCCGTTGGCGACGTAGGAGAGGAAATACTCGACGTCGCGGTATTCATCGGCCTGCGGCTCCAGCGGAACAGCGCGGGTCTGGCTGTTGCAGGTGACGAAGCGGCGGCTGGTCGTGCCCATGCCGCTCCATTCGGAGCGGTAGATCGGCATCGCGTTCACAATGCCGAGCGCCGGTGCCAGGATCTCGGCGCGGATGCGCTCGCCCGGGCTCTGCACGTGGCAGCTCGCGCAGGAGAAATTCATCTGGCCGCGCCGCGTGTAGAAGTAGCGCTTGCCGTTCTCGAACGCCGCGAGCGCGCGGGGATCATCGGGAATCCTGATGTCCATCGGCTTGCCGCGCGAGGTATAGGCCATGTAGGCGGTCAGCGAGGCCATCTCGTCCTTGACGTAGGAATAGGGTGCCTCGCCATTGGCCTCACGGCAGCGGTTGAGCGCGAGCTCCAGCGTGACGACCTTACCTTCCTTCTCGTCGAAGTAAGGATAGTTCCCGCGGATGCCGATGCCGCCATTCGGGAAGCAATCGGCATAGCTCTTGCCGTTCTTGAACGGCGTAGAAAACATCTCCTTGCCGGCGTCGAGCGCGAACTCGTAGGGCGGGAATTCCTCCTTCTCCTGCCACTGCCGCTTCATGTCCGCGTTCATCGAATAAGGACCGTTGACGAAATCCTCGTGCTTCACGTCCGGAAATTTCTGGAAGAAGAAGTTCTGGAACGCTTTGGCATCGGCAACGGGATCGATCTTGTCGGCCGCGACCACGCGTGGAGAGGTGAGGCCGAACGCGACGAGCGCGGCGCTCAGCGAGCCAAGCAGGAGGGCGGAGCGGGCCTTCATCACGCGATCTTCGCGGTGGTCGTGTCCGAGCCGCCCTTGTTGTCGGTCCAGGAGATCCTGAGGTCGTCGCCCTTCTTGGCGCCCTTGAAGCTGAACTTGACGTAGGGATCCTTGGAAACCGCAGTGCCCCAATTGGCGACGAAGACGTCCTTGCCGTTCCATTCGAACTTGAGCTCCCGGATATAGTGCGCAGGGATCAGCTCGCCCTTGGGATCCTTGACCAGCCCGGTGTCCATGGGATGCTGGATCAGCGCCTGCACCTCGGTGATGTCGCCGTTGGCGGTGGCGCGTACGCGAATGGTGGATGCCATGTCGAACTCCTCGCTTAGCCGCCGCAGCCGCCGACGGTGACTTTGACCTCTTTGGTCGCGCTGTAGAGCTTGCCGTCGGCTTCCACGATCGCGGTGACGTTGGTGGTCTTGGCCATCTTCAGGCGGTTGGCGACAGCAGGCAGCGTGCCGTCGGGAATCCTGTAGGACGCCGCGAGCGCGTTCGGGTTCTCGGCCACGAAGAACGAGATCGAGGTCACCTTGTCGAGCGTCGTCGTCACCGAGATCGGCACGACGCCGCCATTCTCGGCGATCTCGGGTGCGTCGAGCTTGATCTTGTCGGACGGCTCGGCGGCCTTGCCGTAGAGCGCCTTGATCGCGTCCGCTTCGTTCTTCAGCTTGAACGCCTCTTCCGGATATTTGTCGTTCGCCGCCGCGCGTGCGGGAGCGGCGCCGAACGGCAGATTGCCGAGGCCGAGCAGCGCGACGCAGGCTGCGCCCTGAAGGATCAGGCGCCGCGTCGGATCAGGGCCGGTGGTCGTGGTCATCTCAAATCTCCTGAGGTGCCGGCGGTCACAGGGTTTGCAGGAAATCAACGATCGCGCTGATCTCCTGTTCGGTCAAAATCCGGTTCCGGCCGAACGGCGGCATCATGGTCTGCGGATTGCGCTTGGTCTCGTCAAAGATGATCGCGACGAGCTCGTTGCGATCAGGGTATTTTGCCTTGATGTCCGTCAGTTCCGGCCCGATCGTGCCGGGCAGGTCGCCGCCCTTGATGACATGGCAGGTCAGACAATTGCCCTTGCCGCGGTCGAAGGCGAGCTTCTGGCCGTCGGCGACGGTGGATTGTGCCCGTGCCGGGCCGGCCAGGCCGGCGGCAATGGCCAGCAAGATGAACAGGACGGGCATGCGGGACAAGGCGGTCAAGGCGTCATTCCGAGGCGTATGTCGATGATCTCGATCGCGAAACAGACGCGTTCCAAAGCACAAAGGGCACCTGCTGACAATCAAGACTATGCACGCAACAAAATGGAGTTAATATCTTCCGCATTGCAACTAAAGAGATTATTTATTCGGCCGATTTGGTCCCAAGGGCTTGGGCTTAAGTGTTTGGCCCAAGGGTAAGGTCAGTAGCGCGGGCCGGCTGTTTTCGGGGCGTCTGGGCGCTCATCCTGTTTTCATCGCGTTCTCGTTTTTTCAAGGGGACCTGACTTGGCTGACTATGTCGTTGAATTTGGCGGGGACGGCGGACGGGTCGAGCCCGATGGGCGGCTCGATGCGCCGGCCTTCCACCGCAATCACGAGCCGCTCTGGGCGGCGCTGGAAAAGCATCTCGCCGGCCTGACCGGCAACGTGGTCGAGCTCGGCAGCGGAACCGGGCAGCACGTGGTCCACTTCGCCCGCCATACGCCCGGCCTGATCTGGTGGCCGAGCGATCTCAATCAGCGCCACCTCAAGAGCATCGAGGCCTGGCGCGTTCATGCCGGCCTGCAAAATGTCCGCTCGCCCCTGCGGATCGATCTCACCGATCCCGACTGGTGCCCGGAGATGAAGAGCGGGCAGGCACCGACAAGCCTTGCCGCGCTGTTCTGCGCCAATGTCATCCACATCGCGCCCTGGGCGGTGGCCGAGGGCCTGTTCGCCGGCGCCGGCCGCTATTTGCGTGCCGACGGCAAGCTGTTCCTCTACGGCCCGTTCAAGCGCGACGGCAAGCACACCGCACTCAGCAACGCCGTGTTCGACACGTCGTTGCGCGAAGGCAATCCCGACTGGGGCGTGCGCGATATCGGCGATGTCGAGACGCTGGCACGAGGTGTCGGCCTTCGCCTCGTCGATGCGATCGAGATGCCCGCGAACAATCTGACGCTGGTGTTTGCACGGGGTTAATTCGGGAAGTCGTCATGCCCGGGCTTGTCCCGGGCATCCACGTTCTTTGGCCCACGCGGCAAGACGTGGATGGCCGGAACAAGCCCGACCATGACGATGTGGAAGCTTCAGTGCCCCAAGCGCTAGCCCTCCCCGTCCCGCCACCCGATCTTCTCCTTCAGGAACCGAAACCCCAGCACCTCGAAGCCGGCGCGCTCCTTGTTGTCCTTGCCGTAGCCGTGACCGCCGGCTTCCGGTTCGTAGAACCAGGCCTCGTAGCCCATGGTCTGGAGCTTTGCCGCCATCTTGCGCGCGTGGCCGGGATGGACGCGGTCGTCGCGCCGCGTGGTGGCGATCAGGATCGGTGGATAGGGCTGGCCGGCCTTGACGTTGTGATAGGCCGAGTAGGTCTTCAGCCACTCCCATTCTTCGGGCTTGTCGGGGTCGCCATATTCCGCGATCCAGCTCGCGCCCGCGAGCAGTTTTGTGTAGCGGCGCATGTCGATCAGCGGAATGGTGCAGAACAGTGCGCCGAAACGCTCGGGATAGCGCACCAGCATGTTGGTGATGAGGATGCCGCCGTTCGAGCCGCCCTGTGCCGCGATCCGCTTCGCGCTGGTCACGCCGCGGCGGACGAGATCGGCGGCAACCGCCGCGAAATCGTCATGCGACAGTTTCTTGCCGGCGAGCCTGCCGGCATCGTGCCAGCGGGTGCCGAACTCGCCGCCGCCGCGCAAATTCGCCTGCACCATCGTGCCGCCGCGCTCCAGCCACAGCTTACCGAGCGAGGGGGTGTAATACGGCTTCACCGAATGGGCGAAGCCACCATAGGCGCTCATATAGACCGGCGCGTCTCCGGTTTCGGTCGCCGGGCCGGTCTGGACATAGGGGATGCGCTCGCCATCGATCGAGATCGCCTCGTGCTGGGTCACCACGAGACCATCGGCGGTGAATGTCCTCGGCGCCTGCTTCAGCACGGTCGGGCTTGCGACGCCGCGCTCGATCAACAGCAACGACGGCGGCGTCAGCGGATCCTGCACATTGGCGAGCAGATCGCCATTGCTTTCGGACGCATGGCGATCGAGCGGCCAGATGTCGACGACGCCGATCTGCGGCAGGCCGCCCAGTGTTTCGCGGCTCCAGCCGGTGGCGGATGGCGTACAGATTTCGAATCGCGGCTGGAGCTCATCGAGGATCGACAGCACCAGCTTTCCCGCGGTCCAGAACAGGCCTTGCAGGGCACGCCGTGGCTCCGGCTCGAACAGGACCGCGAAATCGCGATTGCCGGCGAGGAAAGCTGACAGCGACATGCCGAGCACGGTGTCGGTGGCATAGGTCCGCCCCTGAACCGTCCAGTCCTTGCGCAGCTTCATCGCGAACCAGTCGCCATGCGCCTGCATCCAGACGCCGGTCGGCAGATCGAGCTTCGTCATTGTCCCGGCCGCATCGCGCAGCCAGATCGCATGATTGAAGAAGTCGATCTGGTCGACGATCCAGACCCGCGGCGCAGGCCCCGTATCATCGGCGCCGCCATAGATCACCATGTGATCGGCGGTGGTCTCGATGATCATTTGCGCCTGTTCGACAGGCTGGCCGCGTCGCCACACGCGAACCGTCCGCGCATATCCCGAGCTGGTCGCCATGCCCTCGCCATGGGCGCTCGACAGCAGCAGCGTGTCGGCGTCGAGCCAGTCCGCGCCGCCCTTGGCTTCCGGCAGCGTAAAGCCGTCCGCCACAAAATTCTTCGTATCGAGGTCGAACTCGCGCAAGGTGACCGCGTCGCTGCCGCCACGCGACAGGCTCAGGATCGCCCGCGAGCTTCCCATCTGCGTGGTGATGCCGCTCAGCAGCCAGTCCTCGCCTTCCGTCGCGGCGAGCTGGTCGATATCCAACATGGCCTCCCATGCCGGATCGGGTTTGCGAAACTCCGCGAGCGTCGTCCGCCGCCACAGGCCGCGCGGGTTGGCGGCATCCTTCCAGAGATTGTGCAGATCATGTCCGCGCCGGCTGACATAGGGGATGTTGTCGGGACGATCGTAGATCGCCGCGAGGACGTCGCGGTCGCGCGCGAAGGCCGCGCCCCCGAAAGCGCTGAGCGTCAGTTGATTCTGCCGTTCGACGAAGTCGAGCGCCTGCTTGCCTTCGATCTCCTCCAGCCAGAGCCAGGGATCGTCGTCGGGAGCGCTGAGCGTGGGCCTGTCGTCGACGGACATGAACGAAACTCCTGGAGATCGCGGCGGATAGGATTTGATCGAGCGCAAGCCGTCAAGAGCTCCGGCCGATATCATCCGCCTGATTGCGTCAGGGGCATGGCCCGCGCCCGTTTGCGCCGGTTGCCGGCCCTGCCGCGCCCCTCCATAGTGCCGGAATCAGCCAAACACTTTGAGATCCTCCGGGCGGAAATGCCGATGCTAGACGTGACTTCAGCCAATGTGATCGCCGCCGACGCCCGCGTGCGTGCCAATGTGGTGCGCCTTGCCGCAGCCCAGGCGCTGACCGGTGCCAACTCGGCGGTGATCTTCGCCACCGGCGCGATCGTCGGCGCCACGCTTGCGCCCGACATGTCATTCGCGACGGTGCCGATCTCGATGTATGTGGTGGGGCTTGCCGCCGGCACGCTGCCGACCGGCGCGATCTCGCGCCGCTTCGGCCGCCGCGCCGCCTTCATCGTCGGCACCGGCCTCGGCACACTTACCGGCGTGCTCGGCTCGTTTGCGATCCTGCGCGGCTCGTTCGCGCTGTTCTGCCTCGCGACCTTCCTCGGCGGCCTCTACGGCGCGGTGGCGCAGTCCTATCGCTTCGCCGCCGCCGACGGCGCCAGCGCCGCCTATCGGCCCAAAGCCGTGTCCTGGGTGATGGCGGGCGGGGTCTTCGCCGGCGTGCTCGGTCCGCAGCTCGTGCAATGGACCATGGACGTCTGGTCGCCCTATCTCTTCGCCTTCAGCTTCCTGGTGCAGGCCGCCGTGGCGCTGGTCGCGATGGGCATCGTCGCCGGCGTCGATATGCCCAAGCCGGCGCCTGCCGATCTGCATGGCGGCCGGCCGCTGCTCGACATCGTGACCCAGCCGCGCTTCATCGCGGCGGCGCTGTGCGGCGTCATCTCCTATCCCATGATGAATCTGGTGATGACCTCGGCGCCGCTCGCCATGAAGCTCTGCGGCCTCAGCCTGTCCGATTCCAATTTCGGCATTCAATGGCACATCGTCGCCATGTACGGGCCGAGCTTCTTTACCGGCGCGCTGATCGCGCGCTTCGGCGCGCCGAAGATCGTCGCAGCTGGTCTGCTTCTTGAAGCGGGAGCGGCCATGATCGGTCTGTCCGGCCTCACCGCGATGCATTTCTGGGCCACGCTGATCGTGCTCGGTATCGGCTGGAATTTCTCCTTCATCGGCGCCTCCGCCCTGGTGCTGGAGACGCACCGGCCGCAGGAGCGCAACAAGGTGCAGGCCTTCAATGATTTCCTCGTGTTCGGGATGATGGCGATCGGCTCGTTCTCCTCGGGCCAGCTGCTCGCCAATTACGGCTGGTCGGCCGTGAACATGGTGGTGTTCCCGCCGGTGGTGCTTGGCCTTGCCGTGCTCTCGCTGGCGTCATGGGCCCGCCGCCGCAAAGCGCGCCTCGACGCTGCGATGGGCGAGTTCCCGGACGCAATCTGAGTTGGCAGGAGGCTGGCAGCAACGTTGATAGTTCGATCGCCGTCGAAGTGATTTTCTGGTGCGCGGTTGTTACATGATGCTCGTCATGAAGCTGTTCGTCAGGCCATCAACGTCCTTCAATTTCTGCCGTCATTCCGGGGCACCCGAAGGGTGAACCCGGAATCTCGAGATTCCGGGTTCGATGCTTCGCATCGCCCCGGAATGACGGCGAGGAGCAAAGAAATGCTCGACAATCCACGCCCCGCCGTGCCGATCGACGAATCCTCCGTCCGCTACGAAGGCTGGCGCATCGTCGCGGTCTGCTTCCTGCTCGCGACCTTCGGCTGGGGCCTCGGCTTCTACGGCCAGAGCGTCTATGTCGCCGAACTCCAGCGCGCCCACGGCTGGTCGGCCTCGCTGATCTCCTCGGCCACCACGTTCTTCTACCTGTTCGGCGCGCTGCTGGTCGTCTTCGTCGGCGAGACCGTCAACAAATATGGCCCGCGGCTCGGCCTGATCGCGGGGACGCTGGCGATGTCGGCGGCTGCGGTTGCGATCGGCGCGGTGCGCGAGCCCTGGCAGCTTTATCTGGCGAACGCCGTGCTCGCCTTCGGCTGGGCCGGTACCAGCCTCGCCATGATCACCAACACCATCAGCCTGTGGTTCGACCACAAGCGCGGCATGGCGATCAGCCTGGCGCTCAACGGTGCGAGCTTCGGCGGCATCGTCGGCGTGCCGCTGCTGGTGATGTTGATCGGCCAGGTCGGTTTCGCCGGCGCGATGTATACCGCCGCCGGCGCCATGCTGGTACTACTCGTGCCGGTGATTCTCCTTCTCGTCAGCAGTCCGCCAGATATCCACGGCAGGAACGCAGCGGCGAAGGCGAAGCCGCAGTCGTCGGCGCAAATCCGCGCGTGGGCATTGCGCGATGTCGGCTTCCTCACGGTGACCATTGCCTTTGCCTTGGTGCTGTTCGCCCAAGTCGGCTTCATCGTGCACCTGATCTCGTTCCTCGATCCCGTGATCGGCCGCGAGCGCGCGGCCGTGGCAGTCGCGGTTTTGACGGCGATGGCAGTGGTCGGCCGGGTGCTGTTCTCGCTGGTGATCGACCGCCTCAACCAGCGGCTTGCGTCCGCGCTGTCGTTCCTGTGCCAGGCCGCCGCGCTGTGCGTCGTCATCAACCTGCATAATGATTACGTGCTGATCGCGGCCTGCGCGGTGTTCGGGTTCTCGGTCGGCAACCTCATCACGCTGCCCTCGCTGATCGTGCAGCAGGAGTTCGACAGCACCTCATTCGGCGTGCTGATCAGCCTCAACACCGCGATCAACCAGGTGACCTATGCGTTCGGGCCCGGCGTGGTCGGGGCCTTGCGCGATTTCTCCGGCGGGTATGCACTGCCGTTTTATCTCTGCATCGCGCTGGAGGTGATGGCCGCGGCGCTGATCATGGTGCGGGGACACACAAGGCGAGCGACCTCTTCAGCCTGATCGCGGCGCGCGCGGTGCCCGCTTGGGTGCCCTCGCCGTTCCCAATGCCGCGACCCGCATGAGGCGGCGAAAATGCGGGCATTCCATGTGACTTGGCGCCGGACAGGCCGCGGCATGGCGCAGCCCGTCGCGCATCGCGATGAGCTTGCGGACCGTTCGGTCCAACTCGTCGGCCTTGGCGGCAAGCTTCCGCCGGTCGATACGCGGCCGTCCGTCGGGCGCGAACATCCGGGCAACTTCATCGAGCGAGAAGCCCGCCGCGCGCCCTAGCGCGATCAGCGCGAGGCGATCCAGGACCTCCAGATCGAACAGCCGGCGCAGGCCGCGCCTGCCGATCGAGGCGATCAACCGCTTTTCCTCATAGAATCGCAGCGTCGACGCCGGAACACCGGAGCGCCGTGCGACTTCGGCGATATCGATCGTCATCACGCTTGACCTCAAGTTCACTTGAACTGGCACTATGCCGCGTCCAACGCCGCCGAGGCAAGACGAAAGGGAAAATCATCATGGACGCTGTACAGCAGAAGGCGATCGAGCAGATGAGGCTTTGGAATGGTCCTGCCGGGCGTGCCTGGGTCGAGACGCAAGACATCCTGGATGAGATGTTCAAGCAATTCGAGCGGCCGCTGTGCGAGGCCGTTCCTGCCGGCTCGAATCGTCGCGTCCTCGACGTCGGCTGCGGCACCGGTGGTCTGACCGTTGCGGTCGCGCGAAAGCTCGGGGAGGGCGGCCGAGTGGCCGGCATCGACATCTCCGCGCCGATGATCGGGGCGGCGCTGGCCCGCGCCGAGCGCGAAGGCGCCTCGGCCAGCTTTATCTGCGCCGATGCGCAGCACTATAAATTCGACCGGGCGAGCTTCGATATGATCATTTCACGTCTCGGCGTGATGTTCTTCGACGACTCAGTTGCGGCCTTCGCAAATCTGAGGCGCGCTGCCGCCGAAGGCGCCGGCCTCGCCTTCGCTGCATGGCGGAGCGCAGCCGAGAATCCGTTCATGACGGCGGCCGAACGTGCCGCTGCGCCACTTCTGCCGAATATGCCTGCCCGTCCATCCGGCGGTCCGGGGCAGTTCGCCTTCGCTGACAAGGATCGGGTCATGGCCGTCCTGCGGGAGAGCGGTTGGACGGAGATCGACATCCGGCCGATCGATATTCCATGTCAGTTTCCTGCCAGCGAACTCGCTCGCTATGTCGGTTGGCTGGGACCCGTCGGAACGCTCCTGCAGGATGCCGACAGAGGATTGCGCCAAAGGGTCGTGGATGCGGTACGGCCCGCCTTCGCCCCCTACGTGGAGGCAGATGCGATCCGTTTTACCGCCGCATGCTGGATGATCGGCGCGCGGGCCGCCCGCGGCAGCGAGGTGCCGAATGGGTGAGATGACCGAATTTCTGGTCGGCGCCGCCTTGATCGGATCCGGTGCAACCGCCGTGATCGATGGTTGGAGCGTTCTTCGCGCGCATGTTCTCGGAATCCCATCGCTGGACTATGGGCTCGTAGGTCGTTGGCTCATCCTGCTCGCGAGCGGACAATATCGGCATCTTCAGATCGCGGCATCCGATCCGGCTCCACGCGAACGCCTGATTGGCTGGACCGCCCATTACCTGATCGGCATTGCGTTCGCGGCCGTCTTGCTGGCGATCTGGGGGCTCGATTGGCTGCACTCCCCGCGTATTGGCCCCGCATTGATCGTCGGAATCGGCAGCGCGGCGGCGCCTTTCCTGATCATGCAGCCGGGCATGGGCCTCGGCATTGCAGCCCATCGCGCGCCACGTCCCAACATGGCGCGTCTGAACACGCTGCTCACGCATGCCGTGTTCGGCGTCGGACTCTATGCGGCCGGATGGATCGTGAGGCTCGTGCAATGGTGAGGGGCGGCTTACCCCTCCCGCTGCTTCAGCAACCCCTCAACATCCAGCCGCTTGGTGAACATCGCCAGCTTGCCATCCGGCCCGAGCGGCCATTGCTCCCGCGGCTTGTCCCAATACAGCTCCACGCCGTTCTGGTCCGGGTCGCGCAAGTACAGCGCCTCGCTGACGCCATGGTCGCTGGCGCCATCCAGCGCAATTTCCGCCGAGAGCACGCGATGCAGCGCATCGGCCAGTGCCGGCCGCGTCGGGTAAAGGATCGCGGTGTGGAATAGTCCCGTGGTGCCCGGTGGCGGCGGCGAGCCGCCCTTGCTTTCCCAGGTGTTGAGCCCGATGTGGTGATGATAGCCGCCGGCCGAGATGAACGCTGCGCCCGAGCCCATCCGCTGCATCAGCTCGAAGCCGAGCACGCCGCAATAGAAACCGAGCGCGCGATCGAGATCGGCGACCTTGAGGTGGACGTGGCCGATCCTGGTGCCGGCGGCGACGGCTTGGTTTTGCGACATGGTGGTGCTCCCTGATGAACTCCACTTAAGTCCGGTCCCGGGGCAGTGCTACCGGCCTGTCCCGAAACCCTGCGTTTCCAGATGCGAAACTATGACAGCTCCGGCACCTCGCCCTCCGGCAGCCCGAACGCGAAGGTGTTCAGCGTCATCGACACCATCGTGTAATAGCCGCACAGCCCGATCACCTCGACCACGCCGCGCTCGCCGAGTAGCGTCACCGCCGCGTCGTAGAGGCGCTTCTCGACGCCGTGGCCCTCATGCAGCGACTTCGCAAGGTCATAGATCATCATGCCCTTGGGATCGTCGAACTCCGGCGTGCGGCGGTCGCGGATGGCGTCGATGATTTTAGGGTCCATCCCTCCCGCGAGTGCGAGGCGCTTGTGCGCGTACCATTCGTAATGCGCGGTCCAGTGCCGCGCCGTCACCAGGATCGCGATCTCCGAAAGCTTTGCAGGGAATATCGTGTCGTAGCGCAGCACTTCGCCGAGCCGCGTGGCGTGACGGGCCATGTCGGGGCTGTTGAGCCATGCCATCATCGGCGCCGGCGGCTTGCCGCGCTTGCCGGCAATCGACTCGTCGTAGGTCTGCCGTTGACTCTCGTTCATTTCGCCAGGCGAAAGAAGTTTCAGGCGCATTGTCGTTTCCTCTTTGTTTTCAAGCACCGCTGTCGCCGCGACTATAGCCGATGCACGGGTGCAGAAGTGGTTGAATTCCGCGGGAGCTTGGCCCAGAGTCGTAGCCAACAAGCCGATTTTGAATGATGGAAACGACCCATGACTGACTCCAGGGCCAGCGAGACTGAGACCGCCGATCTCGAAACCTTCCGCATTGAGACGCGCGCCTGGCTGGAAGCCAATTGTCCGCCGGAGATGCGCAAGCCCGCGACCTCCGACGCCGACGTGTTCTGGGGCGGACGCAACGCGAAATTCTCGTCCGAGCCGCAGCGCATCTGGTTCGAGCGCATGCGCGACAAGGGCTGGACCGTGCCGGACTGGCCCAAGGAGTATGGCGGCGGCGGCCTCAGCGCCGCCGAGCACAAGGTCCTGCGTGTGGAGATGGCCAGGATCGGCGCGCGTCCGCCGCTGTCGAGTTTTGGCATCTGGATGCTCGGGCCGGCGCTTTTGAAATACGGCAACGAGGCGCAGAAGAAAGAGCATCTGCCGAAGATCGCGGCCGGCCTGATCCGTTGGTGCCAGGGCTATTCCGAGCCGAACGCCGGCTCCGATCTCGCCTCACTCCAGACCCGCGCCGAGAGCGATGGCGATGATTTCGTCATCACGGGCTCGAAGATCTGGACCTCCTACGCCAACTACGCCGACTGGATCTTCTGCCTCGTCCGCACCGATCCCGCCGCGAAGAAGCACGATGGCATCAGCTTCATCCTGTTCGACATGACCTCGAAGGGCGTGACGACCAAGCCGATCCTGTTGATCTCCGGCTATTCGCCGTTCTGCGAGACTTTCTTCGATGGCGTGCGCGTGCCGAAGGCGCATGTGGTCGGCACCGTCAACCGCGGCTGGGACGTGGCGAAATATCTGCTCCAGCATGAGCGCGCGATGATCTCGGGCATGGGCGAGCGCGGCGTCGGCCGGCCGCTCGGCCAGATCGCAGCCGACTCGGTCGGCACCGACGCAGTTGGCCGCCTCGACGATGCGATGCTGCGCGGTAGGATCGCCAGTTTCGACGTCGACGAGGCCGCGCTTGCCGCCTGCGCCGAGCGCGCGGTCGATCTCGCCAAGGCCGGCCAGGCGCATCCGGCATTCTCCTCGGCGATGAAATATTACGGCACCGAGCTCAACAAGCGCCGCTACGAGATCCTGATGTCGGCCGGCGGGATCGACGCGCTGGAATGGGAGAGCGAGCGCTCCAGGCAAGGGGCGCGTCCGCGCGCCTGGCTGCGCACCAAGGCGAACTCGATCGAGGGCGGCACCAGCGAGGTGATGCTCGGCATCGTCGCCAAGCGCATCCTCGATCTGCCGGGGGCGTAATTCCACCGTCGTTCCGGGGCGGTCCGAAGGACCGAACCCGGAACCTCGAGATTCCGGGTTCACGCTTCGCGTGCCCCGGAATGACAACAACAGACATGCATTCCGCCAGACGTTAGAGACATTGCACATGGCCCTCGTCCTCACCGAAGAACAATCGATGCTCCGCGACAGCGCGCGCGGGCTGATCAGCGACCGGGCGCCGGTGTCGCACCTGCGCAGCTTGCGGGATTCCAAGGACCCCACCGGCTTCTCCAGGGAACTCTGGCATTCCTTCGCCGAGATGGGCTTTGCCGGCCTACTGGTGCCGGAAGAGTTCGGCGGCAGCGGTCTCGGCTTCATGGAAGCCGGCATCGTCATGGAGGAGATCGGCCGCACCTTGATGCCGTCGCCGTTTCTCGCCACCAGCGTGGTCGCGGCCTCGGCCCTGAACCGCGGCGGCAATGCCGCGCAGAGGTCGGAATATCTGCCGAAGATTTCCAACGGCTCGCTGCTCGCGACGCTCGCGGTCGATGAGGGCGCCAAGCATCGCCCGCTTCAAACCAGCTTGCAGGCGGTGCGCGCCGGCAACGGTTTTAAGCTCTCCGGTGCCAAGGCGCTGGTGGTTGACGGCCATGTCGCCGATCTCTTCATCGTCGCCGCCCGTACCGCGGGCTCGGCCGGCGAGCGCGACGGCCTGACGCTGTTCCTGGTCAACTCCAGGGCCAAGGGCGTGGCGATCGAGCGCACCATCATGGTCGATGCTCACAATGCGGCGCGGATCGAGCTTGCCAATGTCGAGGTCAATGCCGACAGCATGCTCGGCGAGGTCGATCAGGGCGCGGCCCTGCTCGACGGCGTGCTCGACATCGGCCGCGGCGCGGTCGCGGCCGAAATGGTCGGCCTCAGCGAAGAAGTGTTCAACCGCACCGTCGAGTACCTCAAGAACAGAAAGCAGTTCGGCAAGCTGATCGGCGAATTCCAGGCGCTGCAGCACCGCGCCGCCGAGCTCTACGTCGACATCGAGATCACCCGCGCCGCCACGATGAAGGCGCTGCAGGCGCTGGATGCCGACGTTACCAAGGCCGCATCAGCCGTCGCAGTCGCGAAAGCCCGCGCCGGCACCACTGCCACGCGCGCGGTGCAGGAAGGCGTGCAGATGCACGGCGGCATGGGCATGACCGACCAGTTCGACATCGGCTTCTTCATGAAGCGCGCGAGGGTGTGCGAGGAATTGTTCGGGGATGCGAACTACCACACCGAGCAGCTGGCGCGGGCGCGTGGGTATTGAGGCGGATCGACGTGAGGCGCGAGGACGTGCCTCACACGCGCTGTCGTCGCCCGGCTTGACCGGGCGACCCAGTACGCCGCGGCCCCTCGATCGATCACAACCGTCTCTGGAATACCGGATCGCCCGGTCAAGCCGGGCGATGACAGCTGAGATAGTGGGCAGCGCGTGCCCCAAGCTCGTCATTGCGAGGAGCACTTGCGACGAAGCAATCCAGGCTGTCGCCGGGGAGGGACTCTGGATTGCTTCGCTTCGCTCGCCATGACGGCGGAGAAACCGCGCTTACCTCATCGGCGGCGCGTACTGCACGCCGCCCGCATTCCACAGCTGGTTCATGCCGCGCGGGATCTTCAGCTTCGACTTCTCGCCGATGTTGCGTTCGTACATCTCGCCGTAATTGCCGACGTTGCGGATGATGCGGACGACCCAGTCCCTGGTGAGGCCGAGCTGCTCGCCGTAACTGCCTTCGGTGCCGACGAGGCGCATCACTTCCGGCTTCTTCGACTTCAGGGCCTCGTCGATGTTCTCTGAGGTGACGCCGAGCTCCTCGGCGTTGATCATCGCATAGAGCGTCCACTTCACGATCATCATCCAGTCGTCGTCGCGCTGGCGCACGACGGGGGCGAGCGGCTCCTTGGAGATCATGTCCGGCAGGATCATGTGGTCGCCGGGCTTGCCGAGATTGAGCCTGAGCGCATAGAGCTGGGAGACGTCGGCGGAGAGCGTGTCGCACTTGCCGGTGTCGTAGGCCTTCACGACGTCGTCCAGCTTGTCGAATTTCACCTCTTCATACTTCATGTTGTTGGCGCGGAAGTAGTCGGCGACGTTCAGCGCCGTCGTGGTGCCGGCCTGGACGCAGACCTTGCTGTCGGTCAGGTCCAGCGAGGTCTCCTTGTTGCGCGAACGAGGCAGCATGAAGCCTGCGCCGTCGTAATAGGCGACGGCCGGGAAATACAGGTCGTAGTCGAGCTCACGCGCCATGCTCCAGGTCGAGTTGCGCGAGAGGATGTCGACCTTGCGGCTCTGCAACTCCTTGAAGCGCTCGCCGGCATCGAGCGGGACGAACTTCGCCTTGCCCGGATCGTTGAAGATGGCAGCTGCCACCGCGCGGCAGAAATCGACGTCGAAGCCGGTCCAGTTGCCCTTGTCGTCGGGAATCGAGAAGCCCGGCAGGCCCTTGTTGACGCCGCACAGCACCTCGCCGCGGCGAACGGTGCGCTTCAGCGTGCGGGTGTCGTAGAATTCATAGATGATGGCCAGAACGGCGACCAGCACGGCGACCGCGAGCCCGATCAGCAGGCCGCCTCGAAAAGTGCGCATCATGTTACTCTCTCGAAAAATCGGGAAAAGGAATTGAATGGAGGCGGGCGAGCATGATTCCGAGGACCATGCTCGAACGGCAGCCCCTAGAGTTCGGGCTTCTGCCGGATGACCACCTTGGTGCCGACAGGGACGCGATCGTAGAGATCGGCGACGTCATTGTTGACGAGACGGAAGCAGCCCGAGGACACTTTGGTGCCGATCGTGTCCGGGCGGTTGGTGCCGTGAATGCGGTAGACGGTGGTGCCAAGATACATGGCGCGGGCGCCGAGCGGATTGCCGGGACCGCCGGCCATGAAACGCGGCAGATAGGGCTGGCGCTGGATCATCTCCGGCGGCGGCGTCCAATCCGGCCATTCCTTCTTGTTGGTGATGTTCACCAGCCCCTGCCACTGGAAGCCGTCGCGGCCGACGCCGATGCCATAGCGGATCGCGCGTCCGCCCGGCTGCACCAGATAGAGGTGACGTTCGGCAGTCGAGATGATGATGGTGCCCGGCGTTTCGGTGGTGCGGAAGTAGACGACCTGCTTCTGCCATTCCGGCTCGAGCTGAAAGCCGTCGTCGGCGACCAGGCCCGGCTCGTCGCCGCGGTCCGGCTGCTGGGCGGAAGCTTGCGGCGCCGACAGGACCAGCCCTACCGCAGCCATCAACATCCCGGTCAGGCGACGAATATCCGTCATTTCAAGCTCTCCCCGCTGCCACAGCGCAAATCATTCGGAACCATCAAACCTGAGGGGCATGTTCATGGCAAGTTGATGGCGCGCCGTCTGGTATGTCACGAGAATGCTTTGGTTTTTTGACGGGTCCGCGCAATGCCACAAACAGGGGATGGCGCGAAAAGCAGTGCCCGGCGGGGGCAGGCGTTCAGATCCGGTTGTTCTCCGCCGCGATCCCGAGCCGCCGGACGATTTCGGTCCCGACGGCGCGGGCTTCGATCCTCGAACCGATCCGGGGGCTGCGAAACCGTCGCCCCGAGCGCAGGCGGATCGTGACGATGCAGTGCTCGTCCTCGGAGCGGCCGCGGCGGTCGACGGTGATCGTCTTGACGTCGTGTCCCTCGATATGATCCGTGCGCGGCGTGCCGTCGCCCCACAGGCGTTCGACGCGGATATCGCCCTCGCGGATGATCCAGAAGGCGCCGGTCACGAGGTTGGCGTATCTGTGCACGGCGAACGCGGCGAGCGCGCCCACCGGCAGCAGCAGGATGTCGACATGGCTGGGCGATAGGCCGCGCCAGAGCTTGTAGGCGTAGGGGACGGCGCACACTGCGATGGCGATCAGTGACACGATCCGGATGTCCCGCACGGAAAACGGCTCGAGCGGCTCACCGAGATGCATCTCGGGATTGCTGGCATCGAGCGGATTGACCGGCTCCTCGACATTGGGAACGTCGAACTGCGCAGCGATCCGGGTCACGGTGTCGCGAACATGGGTGACGTCGGAGATCGGTGGCGACGTCAGGCGTTCGCCAGAGACAAGCGTGAAGACGAGCTGAAAGCGGGCTTTCACCCGCTTGCTGCCGGGAACCTGCAACCCCGTGATCTCATCCTTCGCGACGACCCGGGTGCGAAGCTTTCCGAACGGACTTTGCCGCCCGATCAGGATCTCGTTCGGCGTGATGATCCACACCACCGCCGGCGCCATCATGATGCCGACGACGAACCCCGCTCCCACCAGCAGTGCGACCACCGATATGACGATTTCCAGGGTGTCGTGCGTGAACAGGCCGGGCGTGAAGCACAGCGCGACGGCGGCCGCAAAGCCGGACATGACCAGCCGCTGCGCGATCGAGGCGCCTTCACGAAGGCGAATGTCGGTGCTGGTCGTCGCGTCGTCCATTGCGGGCGGCTGATTCCGAGGCCTGCGAAACTCCACGGACGGGTCCGTGGAGTCAAGCAACAAGGGCGAGACCTCAAATCGGCCGCCCGATGGCCGTGCGGGATCAGCTGTTGACGTTCAGGAGCTTGGCCACCGTGCGGTCGATCTCGTCGTAGCGGCCCTCGCCTGCGTGCTGGAACACGATCTTGCCGGTCTGGTCGATGATGTACTGCGCCGGCCAATATTGGTTGCGGTAGGCGTTCCAGGTCCTGGAATCATTGTCCTGCGCCACCGGATAGGTGATGCCGTGGCGCTTCAGCGCGGCCTGCACGTTGGACGCCGAGCGCTCGAACGGGAATTCCGGCGTGTGCACGCCGACCACGACGAGGCCCTTGTCCTTGTATTTCGCATAGAGTTCGGTGACGTGCGGCAGCGTGTTGACGCAGTTGACGCAGCCGTAGGTCCAGAAGTCGACCAGCAAGACCTTGCCGCGGAGATCGGCGAGGCTCAGCGGCTTCGAGTTGAACCAGTTGGTGATGCCGGTGAAGTCGGGCGCGGTCTGCTGGCTCGCTGCCGCAAACTGAATCGGGGCGGCGCGCGCGGCCTCGTCGCAGATGCCGGGGATGACGGCGCCTGTCACGGCCATGCCGATCAGTGCGGCGGCCAAAGTGAGCAGTTTGAAAGTCATGGGCGAGTCCTCCGGTTGAGATGCAGGGTGATCACAGGCCGATCTGGCCGGCGGGGTAGAATCCGGTGAGCCACGCCACGATCAGCGTGTCATATTGGAAGTAGGCGGCGACCGCGAAGCCGATCACGACGATGCCAAAGCCCTGCTGGAGCCGCGGCGAGATCCGCGCGAGGCTGCGCACCCGCGTGCTCGCGGCCTGTCCGCCATAAGCGATCGCCAGCATCGGGATCGCAGCGCCAATGGCGTAGGCGATCAGCAGCACGGCCGCCCAGGAGGCGTTCCTGGAGGTCGCGACCAGCGTCAGGATCGAGCCGAGCACGGGGCCGGCGCAGGGCGTCCAGACCAGGCCCAGCGTGGTGCCGAGGATGAGGCCGCCGAGTGCGCCCTCGCGCTGCGCGGTGCTGGAATTGCCGAGATCGAGCCAGCCATTGAGCCGGATCGACAGCCATTCGAACGGCGCCGGCCACAGCATCAGCAGGCCGAAGCCGAGCAGCAGGACCGCGGCGGCCTCGCGCAGCACGGTCGGGTCGAAATCGAACAGGCGCGTGATGGCGCCGAGCAGCAGCGCGGTCGCCGAGAACGAGACGACGAAGCCGAGCGCGATCATCGCGGGCCGCAAATGCCCGGCGCGCCCGATCGAGGCGCCGAGCAGGATCGGCAGCATCGGCAGCGTGCAGGGCGCGGCAATGGTGAGGAGTCCGGCCAGGAGAGCGAAGACAAGTTCGAGCATCGGGCACTCGCGATGGGGATCACGAGGGCAGTTCGGGGTCGAGGGACGGATCGTTACGCGGCGTCACGCCTTCGTGACGGGATGCGAGGCGGGAGCGCGCGGTGAGTCTGCCGCCACGCAGACACCTACCTCCAAATACAAAACGACCCGGACGGGGGCATCGTCCGGGTCGCTGGAGGTCTTGGGAGGTTTAACGAAAACCGTATGCGAGCTTTATAGGAGGGAAGTTTTTCCGCCGGATGTTGTGCTTTGTTTCAATTGTTTCGTCGGCGGTAACACTTCCGTGTTCCGGGACAGGGCCGAAAGAGGGGTCCTATCCCATTGAAATTCTTAGGTTTACGCGGCGAAGCGCTCGACACCACAGCCCTTAAGCAATCCGGCGAGCTGCTTGCGGGCGTAGAACATCCGCGTCTTCACCGTGCTCTGCGGGATGCCGATGATCTGGCCGACCTCCTCCACCGACTTCTCATGGTAGTAGACAAGGGTGATGATCTCGCGATGCGCGGGTGACAGCTTCTGCACGCAGGCGCGCAGGATGGCGCTGGTGTCGCTGCGGTCAAGCGATGTCTCCGGCGTGTCGGAATCGTCCGCAATCTCGCGCACGTCTTCCTGGTCGATGTCCTCGAAACGGCGCTGGCGCATCGCGGTCAGCGCCTTGAAGCGGGCGATCGAGAGCAGCCAGGTCGAGACCTGCGAGCGACCCTGGAACTGGCCGGCGGTCCGCCACACGTCCAGAAACACCTGGCTCACCAAATCCTCCGCCGTGGTGGCATCGCGCACGATGCGCAGGATGAAACGGTAAACCCGCACATTGTGCCGGCAGTAGAGAATGTGCATCGACGTCCGGTTGCCGTCGGCAATGCTTTCGAGAAGCATGTCGTCCGAGGTCGCTTGAGCGGCGATGATGCTCTGGCTGGCTTGGGCGTTGATGGCGATGACGTTCGGCATTGACTTGGCTCCCCGTAGCGCCGCAACCGAGCGGCGTTTCCTTGGACCGAAGTGTTAATGAGCCAACGTTTCGGGACGTCTGCACGAAAAGCGGAAAATGGTTTCGTGCGCCGCCAAATTATTTCGTCGGACAGGGGGCGACGAAACATTCGGGGCAAAAAAGCGTGGAATTTCAATGTACGGAAAATACGGGGCGGGTGTTTGGCGGCGCGCTGAGCCGCAGGGAACGAATTTCCGGCCCTTGCGTTCGGTCGCGCCACACCCACCACCGTCGTCCCGGGCCCGCGCTGCGCGCGCCCCGGGGACGACACCGTGGGTGCCGCGCGCTCCTACGCCTTCTCGCCCGACGGCGAGAACAGATAGCCGCCGCCGCGGATGGTGCGGATTACGGCCGGCTTGGTCGGGTCGGGCTCGATCTTGCGGCGGATGCGCATGATGCGCAGATCGACCGCGCGGTCGAAGGCTTCGGCGTCGCGCGCATTGGCGAGTTCGAGGAGGCGCTCGCGCGACAGCACGCGCTTCGGATTGGCCGCGAACACTTTCAGCAGCCCGAACTCGGACGCGGTGAGCGGATGCTCGTTGCCCTCGTCGTCGCGCAGCGCCTGGGCTTCGAGATCGAGCCATTTGGTGCCGAAGCGCACCAGTTGATCCTTGTCCGACTTCGCAGGCGTAGCTTCGGCGGCCTTCACCGGCGCGCTCCGCCGCAGCACCGAGCGAATACGCGCCATCAATTCGCGCAGCTCGCAGGGCTTTGCCACGTAATCGTCGGCGCCGAGCTCGAGGCCGACGACGCGGTCGATCGGGCTCGCGGTGGCCGTGAGCATGATGACCGGCACGTTGATGCGGCTCTTGAGGTCGCGGATGATCGAGAGGCCGTCTTCCTCGGGCATGTTGAGGTCGAGCACGACGAGGTCCGGCATGCTGCCGTCGATCGCGGCGCGCAGGCTCTTGCCGCCGTCGCACAGCGTCACGGTGAAGCCGTGCATTTTGAGGTAATCGCCGACCATCTCCCGGGCCGGGGCCTCGTCGTCGACGATCATGATGTGCTGGCTTTGGGTCATGTCACTTCAAAATCTTGCAGATCTCGGTGCTCAAATCACGGCAGGTCGGTCGCGGGCAGGGTGATGGTGAAGGTCGATCCCTTGCCGGGACCGTCGCTCTCCGCCGTCACCTCGCCGCCATGCATGTCGATAATACGCTTGACGATGGACAACCCAAGCCCCGTCGAGCTCTCGCCCGCGGTCGGCTTTGCCGACAGCCGCTGGAACCGGCCGAACAGGCGGCCGAGGTCTTCCGGCGACAGGCCGGCGCCCTCGTCGCTGACCCGGACCATGGTTTCGCTGCCCTCGTGGCTGACGGCCACGCCGATCCTGCCGCCGATCGGCGAGTATTTGATGGCGTTGCTGATCAGATTGTCGATCGCCTCGCGGATGCGGTCGGTATCGCACATGGTGACGACGTTGGCCGGCGCGGTGACGCTGATCGCCTGCTGCTTGTTGACGGCGAGCGGCTGGTTGGCCTCGGCGACCTCCTTGACCAGGGCCGCGACGTCGACCGGCTCGCGGCGGATGGTGATGTCGAAGGCATCGGCCATCGCGTCCGAGATCAGATGATCGACCATCGTGGTGAGGCGCTTGGTCGCATCGCGGATGTGGTCGACCTGGGCGGCCACGCCGCTCGGCGACGCACCGGTCGAGATCAGCTCCTTCAGCATCTCGGTGCGGCCGAGGATGACGCCGAGCGGGTTCTTCAGATCGTGCGCGACGGTGCCGAGGATCTCGTTCTTGAAGCCGTTGGCGCGCTGCAGCCGCAGCCATTGCGCCGACAGGCGGCGGTTGGCCTGCATCAGCGCCCGGGTGCGCTGGGCGACGCGGTCTTCCAGCTGCGTATTGGCGTCCTGGAGCTGCTGGTAGAGGATGACGTTGTCGAAGGCGATCGAGAGCCGGCTGGAGAAGATCTCGACCAGCGAGCGGTCGGTCTCGGACAGCTCGCGCTCGGCCTGGAGCAGCACCACGACCTCGCGGCCGCTTCCGGTACGCAAATAGATCACGCTGCGATGGTCGGCGAATTCGTTCTTGCGGCCCTGGAAGGCGGCTTCCACCATCGCGCGCAGATCGGGGTCGAGCGCCTTCGACGAGGTGGTGCCGATGAAGCGGCTGTAGCAGCCGCTGCCGGCAAGCACCGAGAGCTCGGGGTCCACGCCGCCATTGTCGCGCAGGACCAGTATGCCGGCGCAATCGACGTTGAGCAGCGAGGCGAGCTGGGTTAGCACGCCCTCGGCCAGCCGCTGCATCGACTTGAAGTCGTACAGCGTCGAGGCGGCGTCGATGATGATCTCGAGCCCGCGCCTCGTCTGCACCATGCGCTCGAGCTGCTGATAGGAGCGCAGCGCCGCGGTCAGCGAGGTGAACAGCTTGTCGGCGGTAAGCTCGGTCTTGGCCTTGTAGTCGTTGATGTCGTACTGCACGATCACGCGCCGCTCCGGCGCCTGGCCCGGCTGTCCGGTGCGCAGGATGATGCGCACCGTCTCGTTCCTGAGTTCGCTGCGAATGAACTCGACCAGCTCGAGGCCGGCGACGTCGGTCTCCATGATGACGTCGAGCAGCACCGCGGCGATGTCGCTGTGCGCCGCCATCAGCTCGCGACCCTCTGCCGCGGAATAGGCGGAGAGGATCTCCAGGCCCTGGCCGTTGAGGCTGTAGTCGGACAGCGCGAAGCGGGTGCCGTCATGCACGGCCTGATCGTCGTCGATGACGGCGATCTTCCATTTCCGGGCGTTCTGGTCCTCCGGAGCGGTACCGGTGTCGTCGATCAGGTGGAGGACATCGTCCTGTTCGGCCATTGAGAAGTCCCGTCAGTCTCTGTGCTTTGCGCGCCGCCTCTGGCGAGGCGGGGCATGATAATGCGAAAAGTAGTGCCTTGTCCCAGCTTGGATTCCAGCATCATGCGTCCGCCGAGCTGCTGGGTAACGAGGTTATAGACGATATGCAGCCCGAGTCCCGTGCCACCTTCATTGCGCCTTGTGGTAAAGAATGGGTCAAAGGCCTGGCGCTGCACGTCAGGGGTCATGCCGGCCCCGTCGTCGGCGAAGATGATCTCGATGTCGTCGGCCCCGCGCGGCCGCGCCGAGATCGTGATGGTGCCGGCACGGCCGTCGGCGAAGGCGTGGTTGGCGGCGTTGAGGAAGAGGTTGGTCAGGATCTGGCCGTAGGAGCCGGGATAGCCGTCGAGCAGCAGCCCCTCGGGCACGTCGACCTGGAGCGTGATCGGCGAGCGCTTCAGCACGGGACGCAGGCTGGCGATGATCTGGTCGGTGGCCTCGCTCAGCGAGAATTGCCGGCGCTCGGCATGCGAGCGGTCGACCGCGACCTGCTTGAACGACTGGATCAGCTCGCCGGCGCGCTGGAGGTTGGCGACCAGCTGCTGCGAGGCATCGCGCGAGGACTGCACGAATTCCTCCAGCTGCGAGCGGCGTAGGGTCCCGTCGCCCTTGAGCTGCGCCTCGAAAATTTCGGTGCGCCGGGCAAAGCTGGAGGCGACGGTGAGGCTGATGCCGATCGGGTTGTTGACCTCGTGGGCGACGCCGGCGACGAGGCCGCCGAGCGCGGCGAGCCGCTCGGCATCGATCAAATTCTGCTGCGCGGTGTTGAGCTCGAGCAGCGCGCTCTCGGCCTTCTCCTTGGAGGCGCGCAGCTCGTCCTCGGTCTGGCGCTTCGCGATCGCATTCTCGCGGAACACCTCCACCGCACGCGCCATGGCGCCGACCTCGTCGCGCGCGCGCGTGCCCTGCACCTCGCGGCCGAGATCGCCGAGCGTGATCGCGCGCATCGCCGCCATGATCTGCTGCAGCGGCAGCCGGATCGACAGCGCGATCAGCACGCCGGCGGCGAGGATGATGCCGAGGAAGATCATCGCAATGGAGAGCACGCGGCGGGAAATGTCGGCAAGCGTGCGGTCAAACGTCTCCTGCGCCTTCTGCTCGCGCTGGCGCATCTTGCTGGAGAGATCGTCGATGGCGCCGATCGCCTCGGCCTGGCTGGCGTCGATGGTGTTGCGCAGCAATTCGGTGCGGCTGGTGAGCTGCTCGGAGAGTTTGGCGAAGCCTTCGCGCAAGGACGCGGTGCGGGCCGCGAGCCGCCGCAAGGCCATGCGCTGAAGATCGTTGTCGGCAAGGTCGATCATCACCGGGATGGTCTTCTCGATGGTCTCGGTGTTGCGGCGCGCGTCGTCGGCCGCACCCGTCGACAGCGACAGATAATAGGAATTGGCCGCCACCAGCATCGCGGTGAAGGCTTCGCGGGATTTGCCGAGCGAGGGCCAGATCAGCGCGTCGCGATGGCCGGTGGCGCCTTCGATGATGGAATAGAGGCCGGCCATGTCCCTGGCCGGGCCCTGCACCTGCTCCTCATAGGTCCTGGCGATGGTGGCCTGCACGCCGCGCAGCTCGCCGAAGCCGTTGAGGAATCGGTCGGTGGTCCGTTCGAGCTCCTCGACCGAGCCTGCCAGCATCGGGTCCTTGGCGGCACGGTTGGTCAGCGTGCCCAGCACCGCCTCGCGCAGCAGCAGGATCTCGGCGAACAGGTCCGGGCTCGGCTGATTGATGTAGCGGTGGATCAGGTTCTGGAGCCGCCCGGTCTCGCTTTCGAGCAGCGCCAGGATCCGGTCGGACTCGCGCACCTGGCGGACGTCGTCCCAGGCCGAGCCCAGCACCTGCGCGCCGTTCCAGATCATCCCCACCAGCACCACCACCACGGCGGAATTCAGCGCCGCGATCGACAGGATGCGCCAGCGGATCGGCACCGCCCTGAGCATGCCGACCAGACGCGCGCGCAGCCGCCCGATCGGGCCGGGCGGCCTGTCTGCGTGCTCGCTGTGTCCGGTCGCGATCACGAAGCCTCACTCCACCTTTCGAATGCGTTCGATCAGCGCGGCCGCGGCGGGATCGCGCCCGGCCTTGGCGTAGATTGCCGCCATCGCGTCCTCGAACGGCTTGTGGTCGATGTCCTTGACGATGGTGACCCCCGCCTCGATCGCCTTGCGCTGCGACTGCTCCTCGAGGTCGCGCCACTTCTCGCGCATGAACCGGCTGGAGCGGGCCGCGGCTTCCCTGAAGATGATCTGGTCCTCGGCCGACAGGCTTTTCCAGGCCTTCAGCGAGATCACCAGCACTTCGGGGCTCATCGTGTGCTCGGTGAGTGAGTAGTGGCCGGCATGTTTGTAATGGTCCGTGGTCACGAAAGATGGCCAGTTGTTTTCGGCGCCGTCGATCAGATGGTTGGCGAGCCCGGCGAGCACCTGCCCATAGGGCATCTCGACGGGCTCGGCACCGAGGGAGCGGACCATCTGGCTCATCAACTCCGATTGCTGCACCCGGATCCGCAATCCCTTGAGATCGGCGATACTCTTCACGGGTCGGACGCCGTTGTAGATCGACCGCGCGCCGGAATCGTAGAAGGCGAGCCCGACGAAGCCGTAGGGCTCGAAGCTGCCGAGAATCTCACTGCCGACAGGCCCGTCCAGCACCTTCTGCATGTGCTCGATGGACCGGAACAGGAACGGCATGGCCAGCACGTTCATAGCCGGGACGAAGTTGCCGATCAGGGCCACATTGGTCCGGTTGAGGTCGATCGCGCCGGCCCGGGTCTGCTCGATGGTCTCCTTTTCCTCGCCGAGCTGGCGGGAGTGGAACACCTTGATCTCGTGCCGGCCGGCGGTGCGCTCGGCGATCAAGGCGCCCATGTAGCGCAGCGCCTGGACGGTCGGGTAATCCTCGGTCTGAGTGTCGGCGGCGCGGAATTCGCGCGCAGCAGCGCCTCTCGCGCAGATCGCGAGCAGAAGCGCGACGAAGATCACCCCGGCCCGCGAGAGTTCGGCACGGTTCAGCACTGGCACACTCAACCCCTCAGTGGTGAAGTCTATGGCGGAACGAAAAGGTTCAACGCAATCTAGCAGATGGTTAAGGGAAGACCATGCTGCCGCCCCGCAGCGCGATTGTGCGACGCGGCCGATAGTCATTCCGGTTGAAACCGCCGAGGCCGGGCCTTAAGCAGGCTGCGGTCGCCTTTTGCCAATCGACGCGGGAAGAGCCATCGTGATGTCAGCATTACGCCTTGTGCAGGTCGTCGCCGTCTCCATGGCGCTCGCATTGAGCTCCGGGGCGCGCGCCGCCACCGACATCGCGTGGTGGCACGCCATGTCCGGCGAGCTTGGCCGGCAGCTGGAAAAACTCGCTGCCGACTTCAACGCCTCGCAATCCGACTACCGCATCGTGCCTGCTTACAAGGGCAACTACACCGAAACGGTGACGGCGGCGATCTTCGCCTTCCGCTCGCGCAGCCAGCCGGCGATCGTCCAGGTCAACGAGGTCGCCACCGCCACGATGACCGCGGCCAAGGGCGCGATCTATCCCGTGTTCAGCATGATGCGGGACATGGGCGAGCCGTTCTCGCTGGCCGATTACCTGCCCGCGGTCTCCGGCTATTACACCGATGCGGCCGGCAATCTGTTGTCCTTCCCGTTCAATTCCTCGACGCCGATCCTGTACTACAACAAGACCATGTTCCGCGACGCCGGCCTCGATCCGGAGACGCCGCCGAAGACCTGGCCTGAGCTTGGCGCGGCCGCAAAGCGCCTGCGCGACCGCGGCGCCGTGTGCGGCTTCACCACGTCCTGGCCGTCTTGGATCCATATCGAGAATTTCTCCGCGTTTCACAATCTGCCGCTCGCGACCCGCGCCAATGGCTTTGCAGGGCTGGATGCGGAGCTGACCATCAGCAATCCCGTCGTCGTGAAGCATGTCGCCCAGCTCGCCGAATGGCAGAAGACGAAGGTGTTCGACTATAGCGGCCGCGGGCAGTCGGCCGAGCCGCGCTTCCAGAACGGCGAATGCGGCATCTTCATCGGATCCTCGGCGACGCGCGCCGACATCAAGGCCAATTCGAAGTTCGAGGTCGGCTACGGCATGATGCCATACTGGCCCGACGTTGCGGGCGCGCCGCAGAACTCGATCATCGGCGGCGCCACGCTGTGGGTGCTGCGCGACCGGCCGCGCGAGGAGTACAAGGGCGTGGCGCGGTTCTTCGCCTATCTGTCGCAGCCGGGCGTGCAGGCGGCCTGGCACCAGAACACCGGCTATCTGCCTGTCACCCGCGCCGCCTTCGAGCTGACGCGTGCGCAAGGTTTTTACGAGCGCAATCCGGGCTCGGCGATCTCGTTCGAGGAGATCACGCTGCATGCGCCGACCGAGAATTCGAAGGGCATCCGGCTCGGCTCCTTCGTCTTGATCCGCGGCGCGATCGAGGACGAGCTGGAGCAGGCCTTTGCCGGCCAGAAGAGCGCGCAAGCCGCACTCGATGCCGCGGTCGAGCGCGGCAACAAGCTCTTACGCCAGTTCGAGCGCGCCAGCCCGGACCGGTAGTCGTGGAGCGAAGCTTGACGTCGGTGCGCAAGGTCTTTCCACAGCGTCATGGCCGGGCTTGTCCCGGCCATCGACGCCTTGCTGCACAGTACGAAGAACGTGGATGCCCCGGCCTTCGCCTCGCCGAAGCGGCTTCGGCCGCGCAGGCGGGACAAGCCCGGGCATGACGAACTCAAACGCATCGAGCGCGCGATGTCGATGAAGCTACCTCACTTCACCGACGCGGAGAGCTTTCGTGCTTTCCGCGCCGATCCGCCGCGATGGCTGCCGATCGCTATCGACATCGCCCGCGCCCATGGTCTCGATACCAGCGCACCGCTCGTGTTTGTAACAGGCACCAACCTCGTCGTCGGTCTCGGCAAGGATCTGATCCTGAAGATCTTCCCGCCGCTGCTGCGCCCGCAATTCGTCTCCGAGCGCGGTTCGCTGACGCAGCTCAAAGGCCGTCTCCATCTGCCGATCCCGGAGATCGTCGCCGAAGGGATGCGCGACGGCTGGCCTTATCTGATCATCACGCGCCTTGCCGGCACGCTCGGCTCGGAGGTCTGGTCGCACTTAGCCGAAGCGCAGAAGGAGCGCCTGCTGCGCCAGATCGGCGAGACCATCGCCGCCGTGCAGCGCGCCCCGCTCGGCCCCCTCGCTGGAATCGAGCCGCGTTGGGACGCGTTCATGCGCGCCCAGATGGAGGGCTGCAGGGCGCGGCACACGCGTCTTGGCCTTGCGCCGAAATTCATCGCCGGCCTCGACGATCTCCTGCGCGACGCCGCAAAACTGATCCCGATGGATGCACCGCCGGTGATCCTGATCGGCGAATACATTCCCGAGAACTTCCTGCTCAGCTGCGACGACGGCCAATGGTCGCTCGCCGGCCTGTTCGATTTTGGCGACGTGCTGGCGGGATGGCGCGACTACGACCTGCTCGGCCCCGGCGCGTTCATGGCGGCGGGCCGGCCGGGGCGGGTGCGCAGCCTGCTGGAAGGCTTTGGCTATGCGAAGCCGGACTTCGCGCTCAAGCGCCGGCTGATGGCCCTGATGCTGCTGCACCGCGCCAGCGACCTCAACAGCCACATCTGCATCGAGGGTTGGCAGGAGCAGGCGGGCGATCTGGTTGAGCTTCAGGAGCTGATCTGGGCGGACTGAGCGCCCCCTCTCCGTCATTCCGGGGCGCCGCGGAGCGAGGAGCCCTGAATCCATTTGCCCTCGCGTTCTGCGGCCCGATGGATTCCGGGCTCCGATGCTGCGCATCGCCCCGGAATGACAGGTAGGGCTAATCAGTGGGCTTCGGCCTTGAAGCGCCTAGAAAATAACCAATTATGGGGTCTTTGTATGCAATTGACCCGAATGCCGAGGATGCGATGAACCCGGCCGAGTTCAAACAATCCTCTGTCCTGTCAGTGCCTTAAGCGCGGATTAACGATTCCGTAAGCCTTGGCACGAACCTTGCGAATCCCTGTTCCAACCAGAAACTTTTGTGTTGGAGCATTTTCATGAAGCGCCGCGATTTCCTCAAATCCGTGTCCGGATTGGCCGCCGGCGCGGCGCTTCCGGCCGTGCCGTCCGTGATCTCGTCCGCCTATGCCGATGCGCGCTCGGAGACGCTGCTGATCGTCTCGGAAGGCGGCCCGAACAATCTCGACATCCACGGCATCGGCACCAACGTGCCCGGCTACGAGGTGTCGTGGAATTGCTATGACCGGCTGATCAGCCACGAGATGAAGACCGGTCCCGGCGGCGTGCCCTATTACGACCGCGACAAGTTCAAGAGCGAGCTCGCCGAGGAGTTCAAGATCGACGACATGTCGGTCACCTTCAAGCTGCGCAAGAACGCCAAATTCCACGACGGCACGCCGGTTACGGCCAAGGACGTGAAATGGTCGCTCGACCGCGCCGTCAGCGTCGGCGGCTTTCCGACCTTCCAGATGAGCGCGGGCTCGCTGACCAAGCCGGAGCAGTTCGTCGTGATCGACGACTACACCGTGCGGGTCGACTTCCTGAAGAAGGACAGGCTGACGGTCCCCGACCTCGCCGTGATCGTGCCTTGCATCGTCAACTCCGAGCTCGTGAAGAAGAACGCCAGCGAGAAGGACCCCTGGGGACTCGAATTCACCAAGCAGCAGACCGCGGGCTCCGGCGCCTACAAGGTGACGAAGTGGACCGCAGGTACCGAAGTGATCATGGAGCGCAACGAGGACTGGGTCTGTGGTCCGCTGCCGAAGATCAAGCGCGTGATCTGGCGCATGGTGCCGCAGGCCGGCAACCGCCGTGCGCTGTTGGAGCGCGGCGATGCCGACATCTCCTACGAGCTGCCGAACAAGGATTTTCAGGAGATGAAGGCGAGCGGCAAGCTCAACGTGGTGTCGCTCCCGTTCTCCAACGGCATCCAGTATATCGGCATGAACGTCACGAAGCCGCCCTTCGACAATCCGAAGGTCCGTCAGGCGGTCGCCTATGCGCTGCCCTACCAGAAGATCATCGATGCCGTGATGTTCGGCCTGGCGAATCCGATGTTCGGCGCGTCGAAGGACAGGCCGACCGAGGTCGCCTGGCCGCAGCCGCACAAATACAATACCGACATGGACAAGGCGAAGGCGTTGCTTAGCGAAGCCGGCTTCGCCAACGGTTTCGAGACCACGATCTCGTTCGATCTGAACTTCGCCGGCGTCAACGAGCCGCTCTGCGTGCTGGTGCAGGAGTCACTGGCGCAGATCGGCATCAAGACCACCATCAACAAGGTGCCCGGCGCCAACTGGCGCACCGAGTTGAACAAGAAGGAGATGCCGCTCTTCACCAACGTGTTCTCGGGCTGGCTCGATTACCCCGAATACTTCTTCTATTGGTGTTATCACGGCAACAATTCCGTCTTCAACACCATGAGCTACAAGTCGCCGGAGATGGACAAGCTGATCGACGGCGCCCGAACGGCCGCCGCCGGCGGCGACACCGCGACCTACGACAAGGATGTGAAGAGCTTCGTCGATCTCGCCTTCAGCGAGATCCCGCGCATCCCGCTGTACCAGCCCTTCGTCAACGTCGCGATGCAGAAGAACATCAGCGGCTACCAATACTGGTTTCACCGCCGCCTGGATTACCGCTCGCTGGCGAAGGGGTGAGGGGTCATGCTGATCGTCGACGACGCATCGGCATGTGTTGGCTTGATTGATCGGAGTGAGGCGGCCACCGCTCTCTCATTCCCTCCCCCCTTGTGGGGGAGGGGCAGGGAGGGGGGTAGCCACGAACTCCGACCTCTCCCGGAGCCACCCCCCTCCCTAACCCTCCCCCACAAGGGGGGAGGGAACGCAGCGGAGTGTGGGGTGATGCTCTCGCCGATCAGCGAGAGCGTTTCATCTTCGTGGAGTGCCACTTCATGCTGACCATGATCGGCAAGCGCCTGATGTTCGCGATTCCCTCGCTGATCGGCGTCGTCATCGTCACTTTCCTGCTGACCCGCGCGCTGCCCGGCGATCCCGCGGCCTATTTCGCCGGCCCGGCGGCAACCAAAGAGGCCGTCGAGCAGATCCGCAAAAAGCTCGGCCTCGACAAGCCGCTGATCGAGCAGTTCTTCCGCTACACCAACGATCTCGCCCACGGCGATTTCGGCAACTCGCTGACCACGGGGCAGCCGGTCGCGGCCGAAATCCGCAATCGCCTGCCGGCCTCGGCTGAACTGACGCTCATCGGCCTCGTCGTCTCCATCGTGATCGCCATTCCGCTCGGCGTGCTGGCGGCGACGCGGCCGGGATCATGGGTCGACCATCTCTGCCGGGTCACGACGACGGCCGGCGTCTCGCTGCCGGTGTTCTTCACCGGCCTCGTGCTGGTCTATGTGTTCTACTTCCGGCTAGGCTGGTCGCCCGCGCCGCTCGGCCGGTTAGACGTGTTCTACAGCGCGCCGCCGACAATCACCGGCTTCTACCTGATCGACACCCTGATCGCGCGTGACCTCGAGGCGTTCCGCTCGGCACTGAGCCAGCTTATCCTGCCGGCGACGACGCTCGCGATCTTCTCGCTGGCGCCGATCGCGCGCATGACCCGCGCTTCGATGCTGGCGGTGCTGTCGTCGGAGTTCGTCCGCACCGCGCGCGCCAGCGGCCTGTCGCCGGCGACCGTCATCGTCACCTACGCGTTCCGCAATGCGATGCTGCCTGTGATCACCACGCTCAGCATGGTGTTCTCGTTCCTGCTCGGGGCCAACGTGCTGGTGGAAAAAGTGTTCGCCTGGCCCGGCATCGGTTCCTACGCGGTGGAAGCGCTGATCTCGTCGGACTTCGCGCCGGTGCAGGGTTTCGTGCTGACCATGGCGGTCATGTACGTGCTGCTCAATCTCGTGATCGACATTCTCTACGGTGTGATCGATCCACGCGTGCGGCTGGAGGGCTAATCATGAGTACCGTTGCGCCTGCTGTCGAGCCGGTCGGTCCCGCGCGGACCTCGGGACTGGTCGCGCTCCTCGAACAGACCCGCTACGTCCTTGGCGAGAACAAGGTCACGGGCTTTGCCTTCGGTCTTTTGATCGTGATCCTCGTCGCCGCGATCTTCGGTCCCTATGTGGTGCCGTACGACCCGCTGGCGTCCGATACAGCCGCAGCGCTGAAGCCGCCGTCGATGGCGCATTGGTTCGGCACCGACCAATTAGGCCGCGACATCTTCAGCCGCGTCGTGGTGGCGACACGGCTCGACACCTTCATCGCAGTCGCCTCCGTCGCGCTGGTGTTTTTGATGGGCGGCCTCGCCGGCATCGCGGCCGGCTATTTTGGCGGCTGGACCGACCGCATCGTCGGCCGCATCGCCGACACCATCATGGCCTTCCCGCTGTTCGTGCTGGCGATGGGCATCGTCGCCGCGCTCGGCAACACCGTGCAGAACATCATCCTGGCCACCGCCATCGTGAACTTCCCGCTCTATGCCCGCGTCGCGCGCGCCGAAGCCAATGTCCGCCGCAACGCCGGCTTTGTGCAGGCCGCGCGGCTGTCCGGCAACGGCGAATTCCGCATCCTGCTGGTGCATATCCTGCCCAACATCATGCCGATCATGATCGTGCAGATGTCGCTGACCATGGGCTACGCCATCCTCAACGCCGCCGGCCTCTCCTTCATCGGCCTCGGCGTCCGGCCGCCGACCGCCGAATGGGGCATCATGGTCGCCGAGGGCGCCGGCTTCATGGTGTCGGGCGAATGGTGGATCGCATTGTTTCCGGGCCTGGCGCTGATGATCGCCGTATTCTGCTTCAACCTCCTCGGCGACGGCCTCCGCGACATCGTCGACCCCCAGCGGAGGACGTGATGGCAAATGTCCGCCAAAAATTCTCCAATGATTCCAATCCCGTTCTACTGTGCATGGGGTTGTTTTCGCACTTTTTGAGTGACGGGAGCCGTCCATGACCGCCCAGCCGCTGCTCGACGTCCAGGACCTCACGGTCGAATTCTCCACCCGCCGCGGCATCGTCAAGGCCGTGCAGCACGTCAGCATCTCCGTCGCGAAGGGCGAGGCGCTTGCCATCGTCGGCGAGTCCGGCTCCGGCAAGTCGGTGACGTCCTACGCCGTGATGCGCATCCTCGACCGTGCCGGGCGGATCGCCGAGGGCTCGGTGATGTTCTCCGGCATCGACGTCAAGGCCGCGACCGAAGACCAGATGCGCGACCTGCGCGGTCGCGAAGTCTCGATGATCTTCCAGAACCCGCGCGCTGCGCTCAACCCGATCCGGAAAGTCGGCCACCAGATCGAGGACGTGCTGCGCACCCATGTGCAGCAGGCGATGGTTTCGGATCACGGCGAAAAGGCGATCGAGGCGCTGGAGCAGGTCAAGATCGCCCGCCCGCGCGAGCGCTACCACGCCTATCCGTTCGAGCTGTCAGGCGGCATGTGCCAGCGCGTCGTCATCGCGCTCGCGCTCGCCTGCAATCCGCAGCTGCTGATCGCAGACGAGCCCACCACCGGCCTCGACGTCACCACGCAGAAAGCGGTGATGGATCTGATTGTCGAGCTGACCAAGCGACGCGCGATGTCGACCATCCTGATCACGCACGATCTCGGCCTTGCGGCCGCCTATTGCGACCGCGTCGTGGTGATGGAGAAGGGCCGCGTGGTCGAGACCGCGAAGGCCGCCGATATCTTCGCCAATCCGCAGCATCCCTACACCAAGAAGCTGATGCGCGCGACGCCGCGGCTCGGCGTGAGCTTGCGCGATCTGCTGCCGGAGGAGGAGGGCGCAGCCGCCGCTGCCGCGAGCGCAGCAGCCGGCCCGGCCGCCGTAGCCGGCGCGGATGGCCAAAAGCCCCTTCTGCTCATCGAAAAGCTCGTCAAGGAATATCCGCGCCAGGGCGCGACCGCGACGCTCGGAAAACTGTTCGGCCGCAAGCCGCCTGTGGAGCCGGACGTGTTCCGCGCCGTCGACGGCATCAGCTTCTCGATCGGCCACGGCGAGAGCGTCGGCCTGGTCGGCGAATCCGGTTGCGGCAAATCGACCACCTCGATGATGGTGATGCGGCTGCTCGACCAGACCTCCGGTCTGATCCAGTTCGACGGCGAGGACATCGGCGCCATCGCGCCGGCCTCGTTCGCCCGCCTGCCGCAGCGCAGCCGCATCCAGATGGTGTTCCAGGACCCGACCGACAGCCTCAATCCGCGCTTCACCGCCGTGCGCGCCATCGCCGACCCGATCATGCAGCTCGACGACATCCGGGGCCGCGACGCGCTCCGCTTCCGTTGCGAGGAGCTGGCCACCATGGTCGGCCTGCCGCACAATCTGCTGGATCGGTTCCCGCATCAATTGTCCGGCGGCCAGAAGGCCCGCGTCGGCATCGCCCGCGCCATCGCGCTGCATCCCAAGCTCGTCATCCTGGACGAGCCGACCGCGGCACTGGACGTCTCGGTGCAGGCCGTGGTCCTGAACCTGCTTCAGGACCTGAAAGCACGCCTAGGTATGAGCTATCTGTTCGTCTCGCATGATTTGAACGTAGTGCGCTTGTTGTGCGATCGTGTCATTGTGATGCGGTCGGGTCGAATCGTCGAGGAAGGTTCTTCCGAGAGGGTCTTGAGCGATCCGCAGGACGACTACACCAAGGAGCTGCTGACGGCGATCCCGCATCCGCCGTTGCAAGTTCACTGAGAGTGCACTGAGATCAGCTTGAGAGAGTGATGGCCGAGCCGCTGGACGATTATATCGACGCCGTATCGAAAGCGCTGGCGCTGCCGGTCGAGGAGGCCTGGAGGCCGGCGGTTCGCGCCAATCTCGAAGTCTCGCTGCGGCTTGGCCGCCTCGTCGATGAATTCGCGCTGCCGGACGAGACCGAGCCGGCGCCGATCTTCACCGTCTGACGCTGCCATGACCACAAAGCCAGAGATGACGGCCTCCGAGATCGCGAGCGCGGTCGCAGGCGGCAAGATGTCGGCGCTCGATGCCACCGAAGCCGCGCTCGCGCGCATCAAGCAGCGCGACACCATCCTCAATTCCTTCACCGACGTCACCGCCGATCGCGCGCGCGCGAAAGCACGCGCTGTCGACGCCGACATCGCGGCCGGCAAGACCGTCGGTCCGCTCGCCGGCGTGCCCTTCGCGGTGAAGAACCTGTTCGACGTCGCGGGCCTTGCCACGCGCGCCGGCTCGAAGATCAATCGCGACCTCGCCCCCGCCGGGCGCGATGCGACGCTGATCGAGCGGATGGAAGCCGCCGGCGCGGTGCTGGTCGGCGCGCTCAACATGGGCGAATACGCCTACGATTTCACCGGCGAGAACGTCCATGACGGTCCCTCGCGCAATCCGCACGACACGACGCGGATGAGCGGCGGCTCCTCCGGCGGTTCCGGCAGCGCCGTCGGCGGCGCGCTGGTGCCGATCGCACTCGGCTCGGACACCAATGGTTCGATCCGCGTGCCGTCCTCGTTCTGCGGCATCTTTGGCCTGAAGCCGACCTACGGCCGGCTGTCCCGCGCGCGCTCCTTCCCGTTCGTCGCAAGCTTCGATCATCTCGGCCCGTTCGCGCGCTCCGTCAGCGATCTTGCGCTCGCCTATGACGCGATGCAGGGCCCGGATGCGGACGATGCCGCCTGCACGACGCGTGGGTTAGAGCCGACGGTGCCACTGCTTGCCAATCCGGTTTCGGATCTGCGCATCGCGATCGCCGGCGGCTACTTCCAGAAGAACGTGTTTCCGGAAGCCGTCGAAGCCGTCAGCCGCGTCGCCAAGGCGCTCGGCGCAACGCGCGTGGTCGAACTGCCCGAAGCCGCGCGCGCCCGTGCGGCGGCTTACGTCATCAGCACCACCGAAGGCGCCTCGCTGCATCTCGACCGCCTGCGCAAGCGCCCGAACGATTTTGATCCCGCCGTGCGGGACCGGCTGATCGCGGGCGCCATGGTGCCGGCGCCGCTGGTCGATCGCGCGCAAAAATTCCGCCGCTGGTATCGCGCGCAGATCGCCGAGATCTTCAAGTCTGTCGATGTGCTGATCGCGCCGGCGACGCCGTGTACCGCGCCAAAACTGGGCCAGGTCAATTTCAATCTCGACGGTGTCGAGTTGCCGGTGCGCGCCAATATCGGCATCCACACCCAACCGATCTCCTTCATCGGCTTGCCTGTCGTCGCGGTGCCGGTGCCGCTCGAGCCGCTGCCGATCGGCGTGCAGATCATTTGCGCGCCGTGGCGCGAGGACATCGCGTTGCGCGTCGCGTACGCATTGGAGAAGACGGGCGTGGTATCCGCGCCCGCGCCGAGAGGAATTTAGAATGGAGATCGATCTCCCCGATGTGATCGCGGAAGTCAAAGTCGCGTTCGAGCGTTACGAGCAAGCGCTGATCACCAATGACGTCGCCGTGCTCGGCGAGCTCTTCCGCAACGATCCCCGCACGCTGCGCTACGGCATCGGGGAGAATCTCTACGGTTATGAGGCAATCGCCGGCTTCCGCGCGGGACGCTCGCCGGTCGGCCTCAACCGCCGCACCGACAAGACGGTGATTTCCAGCTACGGCCGCGACACGGCCGTTGCCTCCACCTTGTTCTATCGCGACACGGCTCCCGGCAAGGTCGGCCGGCAGATGCAGACCTGGATTCGCTTCCCGGAGGGCTGGCGCGTCGTCGCGGCCCATGTCAGCATCATCGACGAGTCGAAAGAGACCTGACCGTATGACGCTTGACGATCTTCCGCCCGGAGCACTGCCGGCCGAGCCGGTTGTGCCGCGCGTCGACCGGGCGCAGCCCAGCGTGCACAAGGTGACGCGCGCCGAGGAGTTGCGGCTTCAGCTTGCCGACGAGATCGTGCGCGGAACCCTGGCCCCTGGTGCGCCATTGGACGAGACCGATATCGCGCGCCGCTTCAGCGTCTCGCGCACCCCGGTCCGCGAGGCGCTGCGTCAGCTCGTGGCAAGCGGTCTCGTCGAAGCGCGCGCCCATCGCGGTGCCGTGGTGGCGCAGCCCTCGGTCGAGCGGCTGACGAGCATGTTCGAGGCGATGGCGGAGCTGGAAGCGCTGTGCGCCGGCCTTGCCGCCGAGCGCATGTCCGCACCCGAACGCCACGGTCTGGAGGCCGTCCACGAAGAGCTGCGGGTATTGAGTTACGCCGGCAATCCCGATCGCTTCCACGAGGTCAACGAGCGCTTCCACAACGCGATCTATGCGGGATCGCAGAATGGCTACATCGCCGAGATCACGCTGGCGACGCGCGTGCGCGTGCAGCCGTTCCGACGCGCCCAGTTCCGCAACCTCGGTCGTCTCGCCAAGTCGCAAGCCGAGCACGATCGCGTCGTCGTCGCCATCATGCGCGGCGACAAGCAGGGGGCAGCGGCCGCGATGCGTGCGCATATCGAATTGGTGCGCGGGGAGTACGAGATCTACGCGGTGTCGGTGTAGGTCCGCCCTCGTGTCCCGGACGCGGTGCAGCGCGTAGCGCTGCTCCGCAGAGCCGGGACCCATCTATCCGCTTCGCAAGTCGCTCCATGGGTCCCGGTTCAGCAGCGCACCACTGCGTGATGTGCCGCGCCCGGGACACGAGACTACCTATGCCGACGCAGCTTCCGCCATGAACTTCCGCCAGCCGCCATACGCGGTGATGTCGCGGGACTCGCCCAGCACTTCCGGCTCGACGAGAAACCCCTTCACGCTGCGGCCGTCGGCGAGCCTGACCGTGCCGATTGCCATCGGCGCGGGGATCGCGTTGACGAACTTGCCGAAGGTCGACGACGATAGCGACCAGATTTCCAGCTCGATCGATGCGCCCTTGCCCGCTTCGACGCGCAGCAGGCCCGGCTTCGGCGGCGTGGTCTTCAATGCGTAGAGCTTGTAGTCTGGTGCCGTTCTGGTCGCTTCGATCAGCTTTCCGTTCAGTGCCTTCAATTCGCCGTTCAGCGCCATGCCGGACAGATGGGCGCCGACGACAGCAATCGGAATCTCATCGCCGCTGTCAGCGGCAAGCTCCGCGAGTGGCGCTTGTGCCGTGCCCTTCGCGCCCACCGTCAGCTTGGTATCCGCATGAAACACGCGGCCGATGCTCGCAAGCGTCGCATCGCGGCCTGCAGGCGCCAGCAGGGTGATGCCGAACGGAATGCCATCCGTACGCATCGCTGCCGGTACTGCGAGGCCGCAGAGATCGAGCAGATTCACAAAATTGGTGTAGGTGCCGAGCCGGCTATTGAGCTCGATCGGATTGGCCAGCACCTGCGCGGTCGTATAAGCGGTCGGCGCCGTCGGCAGCACCAGCGCGTCGATGTTTGCAAACGTCCGCTCGGCGATCTTGCGCAGGCCCTGCAAGCGGTAGAGCGCCGAGAAGGTGTCTGCCGCCGTCAGCCGCGCGCCGGCCGCAGTGATCTCGCGCGTCACGGGATGAATCGTATCAGGCGCCGAGGCCAGCAGGTTCTTGACCACGAGATAGCGCTCGGCGACCCAGGGACCCTCATAGAGCAGCCGCGCCGTCTCGTAGAGCGGTTCGAGGTCGAACTCGACCAGCGTGGCGCCGAGCGCCGTCCAGCGCTTCAGCGCTTCGGCATAGGCGGTTTCCGATTTCTTGTCGCCGAAGAAAATCAGCTGTCCGTTGCGCGGCACGCCGAGGCGCAGGCTGGCCGGGAACGGCGTGATGGCGCCAAGCGGCCGATCACGCGAGAACGGATCAGCCTGGTCCGGCCCGGCCATCACCGACAGCGCCAGCGCGGCGTCGTCCACCGTCAATGCAAACACCGAGATACAGTCGAGCGTGCGGCAGGCCGGCACGAGCCCTGCGGTCGAGATCATGCCGAGGCTCGGCTTCAGTCCGACGATGTTGTTGAGCATTGCCGGCACGCGTCCGCTGCCGGCGGTGTCGGTCCCCAGCGACAGCGGCACCAGCCCGGCGCCGACGGCGGTGGCCGAGCCCGAACTCGAACCGCCCGGAATGAGATCTTCGCGGATCGAGTTTCTGGGGATGCCGTAGGGCGAGCGCACGCCGACGAGGCCGGTCGCGAACTGGTCGAGATTGGTCTTGCCGATGATGATGGCGCCGGCCGCGCGCAGCCGCGCTACCGCGGTCGAATCATGGGTCGGCATATAGGAGAAGGCCGGGCAGGCCGCCGTGGTCGGAAAGCCGAGCGCGTCGATATTGTCCTTCACCGCAACCGGCACGCCGTAAAGTGGCAGACTGGCCGCATCCGCACACGCGATGAGTTTCTCGGCTTCCGCGATCGCGTCCTTCTCCTCGCGCAGGCTGATGAAGATCGCGGGATCGTTATGGTCGCGGATGCGCTGATAGGTCCGCGCGATCGTTTGCGCAGGCGTCATCGTGCCCGCGCGATGCGCGGCCACGATCGCGGCGATCGTCTCAGGCTGCTCAGCCCCCATGGTGACAAAACTCCGGCAACAGGTCTCACCCGGATTGAAGCAAGCGATGTGCCATTGTGTACAGAATCCGGGCAACACGATTGCTCCGGATATTATCGAGGGATCAGTGGCTTGTGGGATATTTCGGCGGCCGGGCGGATGGTCGTACCGGCGCCCTGTTACGAGCACCTGCCCAAATCACGGGCAGTCGGGATCAGGTGAAGCCAGCGAGGATCTGGAGCAGCCGCTCCCGGTTCGCCTTGCCGATCTTCGCCTCGACATGCCGTTCGTGCTCCGCGGCGAGCCGCTTGAATTTGGCCAGCGCGGTCTCGCCCGGCGGGGTGAGGTGCAGCGCGTGGGAGCGGCGGTCCGTCTTCGACTTGATCCGCTTCACCAGCCTGCGCTGTTCGAGACCGTCGAGCAGGTGCACCAGCCGGGCGCGCTCGATGCCGAGGCGTTTTGCGACCGCCATCTGGGACAGGCCCGGATTGGCGCCGATCACCGTCAGCACCGAATATTGCGTCGGCCGGATGTCGACCTCGCCGAGCGTCTTGATGAAGTCCTGGAAGATCCAGATCTGGAAGCGCCGCACCGCGTAGCCGGCGTGGCCGACCAGGGCATCGAGGCCGACCCCCTCCGCGTCGATCTCTCGGGCTGCGCCGTTGCCGGCGCGCTTGCGCGGGGAGGGGCGGGCATCGGCTCGGGCTACGCTGGCTGTCAAATTCCATCTCCTGCCGCGCGACCCTAGCGCCTCCGTGGCCCATGCGGAAGTTTGTTGTTGACGACAACAATTGTCGTGCCCAACATTATGGCCAAAGCAGCCCGGAACGAGGCTGCGGCCGATCCCGGGACCGGCGGAGGAGGAAACCGATGACAGTCGCCCCATGCGGTGAGGCTTCAAGCCTGTTCGCAGCGCCGAAGACCGTCGCCGAGCATCGCGCCGACGGCAGCATCGTGCTGCGCTCGGGCGAGCCTCTTCGCGAGAGCGCGCGCTGCATCGGCGACTGGCTGGAGCAATGGGCGCGGCAGACGCCCGACACGATCTTCCTCGCCGAGCGTGACAGCGCCGATACGCCCTGGGCCACCATGACTTACGCGGGTGCCCTGCGGCGCGTACGCGCGGCGGCGTCCTGGATTCTGGCGCATGAGCTCAGCGCCGAGCGCCCCGTCGTCATTCTCTCCGACAACAGCATCGATCACGCGCTACTCGCGCTGGCCGCCCAGCATGTCGGTGTTCCCTCGGCCGCGATCTCGCCGGCCTATTCGCTGCTGTCGAAAGATTTCGATAAGCTCAAGAGCATGATCTCGCTGCTTCAGCCGGGCGCGATCTATGTCTCGGCGACGAGGCCGTTTGCCGGGGCGCTGGACGCGATCAAGCCGCTGCACAAAGCGCATATCATCAGCGGCAATGCTGGCGATGCCGATGCGCTCGCCTTCCGGGATATCGCGGCAGCGCCTGAGACGGGCGATGTCGCAGAAGCTTTCGCCGCGGTGACGCCGGACACGATCGCGAAATTCCTGTTCACCTCGGGCTCGACCGGCACGCCGAAGGCCGTCATCAACACCCAGCGCATGCTGACCTCGAGCCAGCAGGCCAAGGCGCAGACCTGGACCTTCCTCGAGCAGGACCGTGGCGATCTCGTCATTCTCGACTGGCTGCCCTGGAGCCACACCTTTGGCGCCAACCACAATTTCAATCTGGTGCTGCGCAATGGCGGCTCGCTCTATATCGACGGCGGCAAGCCCGCGCCCGGCCTGTTCGCGACCTCGCTCGCCAATTTGAAAAGCGTGATGCCGACGGTCTATTTCAACGTGCCGCGCGGCTTCGACATGCTGATCGCGGCGCTGCGCGGCGACGAGGAGCTGCGCCGCCGCTTCTTCGGCGAAGTGAGATTCGCCTTCTATGCCGGCGCCGCGCTGCCGCAGAACCTGTGGGACGCGCTCGAGGAGCTCTCGATCAAGACCGTCGGCCGCGCGCTGCCCATGGTCTCGGCCTGGGGCTCGACCGAAACCTCACCGCTCGCCACCGACTGTCATTTCCTCGCCGACCGCTCCGGCAATATCGGCGTACCGATCCCCGGAACCGAGCTGAAGCTCGTTCCTTCCGGCGACAAGCTCGAGGTGCGGGTGCGCGGACCCAACGTCACGCCGGGCTATTGGAAGGCACCGGAGCTGACCAGGCAGGCGTTTGACGAGGAGGGCTTTTATCTGATCGGCGACGCCGTGAAGCTCGCCGATGCCGACCGGCCGGAGCGCGGGCTGTTCTTCGACGGCCGCGTCGCGGAGGACTTCAAGCTCAATTCAGGCACCTGGGTCAGCGTCGGCACGCTGCGCGTTGCCGGCATCGCCGCGCTGGCACCGCTGGCACAGGACATCGTCGTCACCGGCCACGGCGGTGACGAGGTGCGGTTCCTGGTCTTCCCGAACATCGCAGCTTGCCGCGCCCTCGCCGGCTTGGGTGAGGCGGCCGATGTGAACGACGTGCTGGCGCACGACAGGGTCAGGACTGCGATCGGGCAGGGTCTGGCAAAACTGAAGCAGCAGGGCGCCAATTCCTCCGGCCACGCCACGCGCGCGCTGCTGCTTGCCGAGCCGCCCTCGGTCGACGGCGGCGAGATCACCGACAAGGGTTACATCAACCAGCGCGCCGTGTTGACGCGGCGCGCCGATGCGGTGACGCGGTTGAATGACAATGCGTCGGGTGAGTGGATTGCCCTCCTAACTGAGAAATGACCGCACTGGTTGCTTCCGTGTCCCGGACGCAGTGCAGCACGCAGTGATGCGCTGTCGAGCCGGGGCCCATCTCTCGTCGTGCGCGTGGCTGCATGGATCCCGGCTCTGCGCAGCAGCGCTTCACGCTGCAGCGCGTCCGGGACACGAGAGCTGGGCAAGCCCGATACGCCAGTGATTCTGTCGCAATATTCTTGCACGATTCTTTTGTTGCCTAAGCAACTAATCTGTGCGAACCGTTCCCGGACAAGATGACGGCGGGGGAAACCGCCGCGTCTAATCTCGGAGGAAACGATGCTCGGCCGCAAGGGTGCCGCGGGTAGCCGCTGTCTCATGCCTCGACATGACGGGGGAACGCGCCCGGCGCGCGGCCCGTCAGGCTTGGCTGCCGCCGGTCACGGCGCCCAAATTCTCGTGCAGCCGGCGCAGCAGGTCGATCAGCACCTCCCGCTCGTCCCTGCTCAGGCAGGACAACAGGCGCCGCTCGCGCTCGAACGCCGCGACGATGACCTTGTCATGGGTGGCGCGTCCTCTTGCCGTCAGCGAGATCGAATGGGTGCGGCCATCGTTGGGGTCGGTGCGGATCGACACCAGTCCCCGCTTTTCCAGCCCCGCCAGCGTGCGGCTCACCGGGCCCTTGTCAAAACCGATGACGTGGCAGATGCGCGAGGCCGGGATGCCGGTCTCGATCGCCAGCAGCGACATGATCCGCCATTCCGTGACGTTGACGCCGAACTGCTTCTGGTAGAACGCCGTCGCGCTGTTCGAGAGCTTGTTGGCGATGAAGGTGATGATCGCCGGGACGTAGCGGTCGAGGTCGAGCGTCGGTCCCACTTCCGTGGGCGCAGGCTTCTGGCGGGCTCTGGTCGAAGACGGCGGCATGTCGGGTTTCTGTCTCGCGGCGTTCCCGATGACCTAAGGGTAAGCGCCGCCCTTTCACAAGATCAAAATGAGGGAGGACTTCAATGAGCACTTCCAGCTCCCCGGAAATCAACGGTCCGTCGGCCGTCCCGCATCTCGACGTCGATCCCTTCGACATGAATTTTTTTGCCGATCCCTATCCCACGCATGAGCTGCTGCGGGAGACAGGCCCGGTGGTCTATCTCGACAAGTGGAACGTCTACGGGGTGGCGCGCTATGCCGAGGTCCATGCCGTGCTGAACGATCCAACAACGTTCTGCTCCAGCCGCGGCGTCGGTCTCTCCGATTTCAAGAAAGAGACGCCGTGGCGGCCGCCGAGCCTGATCCTGGAGGCCGATCCTCCCGCGCACACCCGCACCCGCGCCGTGCTGTCGAAGGTGCTGTCGCCGACCGTGATGAAGGGGCTGCGCGACCGCTTTGCCGCGGCGGCGGAGCAGCGGGTCGACGTGCTGATCGAAAAGCGCAGCTTCGACGCTGTTACTGATCTTGCGGAGGCCTATCCGCTTTCGATCTTCCCGGATGCGCTGGGGCTGAAGCCCGAGGGCCGCGAGCATCTCATCCCCTATGCCAGTGTTGTGTTCAATGCGTTCGGCCCGCCCAATGAGCTGCGTCAGGAGGCGATCGCGCGCTCGTCGCCGCATCAGGCCTATGTCACCGACCAGTGCCAGCGCGATAATTTGACGCCGGGCGGCATCGGCGCCTGCATTCACGCCCATGTCGACGAGGGCGCGATCACGGCGACCGAAGCGCCGCTCCTGGTGCGGTCGCTGCTCTCCGCGGGCCTCGACACCACCGTCAACGGCATCGGCGCGGCGGTCTATTGCCTGGCCCGCTTCCCCGATCAATGGCAGCGCCTGCGCGGCGATCCCACGCTCGCACGCAACGCGTTCGAGGAGGCCGTGCGTTTTGAAAGTCCGGTGCAGACCTTCTTCCGCACCACCACGCGTGAGGTCGAGCTGTCGGGTGTGACGATCGGCGAGGGCGAGAAAGTGTTGATGTTCCTCGCCGCCGCCAATCGCGATCCGCGGCGCTGGGACAAGCCCGACAGCTACGACATCACGCGCCGCACCTCCGGCCATGTCGGCTACGGCTCCGGCATTCACATGTGCGTCGGCCAGCTCGTGGCGCGGCTCGAGGGCGAGACGATGCTCTCGGCGCTGGCGCGGCGCATCGCCAGCATCGAGATCGCGGGCGAACCAAAGCGCCGCTTCAACAACACACTGCGCGGGCTCGACAGCCTGCCGGTGACGATCACGCCGGCCTGACGCGAAAGACCAATAGGGGAGGGACCAATGAAGAACCTGACGTGGACGCTTGCGTTCGCTGCGAGCTTGATGAGCGGCGCGTCGAACGCCGAGATCTCGGATAATGTGGTGCGCGTCGGCGTGCTCAACGACATCTCCGGCATTTTCCAGGACACCAACGGCATGGGCTCGGTCGAAGCCGCGCGCATGGCGGCCGAGGATTTCAACGGCGGCGGCAAGGGCATCAAGGTCGAGATCGTCTATGCCGACCACCAGAACAAGGCCGACGTCGGCAACGCCATCGTGCGCAAATGGCTCGAGGTCGAGGGCGTCGATGCCGTCGTCGACGTTCCGAACTCGGCGGTCGGGCTCTCGATCAACACGCTGCTGCGCGACAGCCGCATGACCTTCCTGGCGTCCTCGACCGCAAGCTCGGATCTCACCGGCAAGGCCTGTTCGCCCAATACCATCCAATGGGTCAACGACACCTGGGCGACCGGCAACGCCACCGCGGCCGCGATGGTGTCGCGCGGCGGCAAGGAGTGGTATTTCCTCACGGTCGACTTCGCGCTCGGCAAGGGCATCGAGTCGGAAGCGCAGAAATACATCGAGGCGCATGGCGGCAAGGTGCTCGGCTCCTCGAAACATCCGCTCGGCACGTCCGATTTCGCGTCCTTCCTGTTGCAGGCACAGGGTTCGAAGGCGCAGGTGATCGGCCTTGCCAACGCCGGCGGCGACACCATCAATGCGGTGAAGCAGGCCGCCGAGTTCGGGGTGCAGCAGGGCGGCCAGAAGCTGGTCGCGTTCCTGCTCTTCATCAACGACGTTCATGGCATGGGCCTCAAGGTCGCGCAGGGCCTTCAGCTCATGGAAGCCTTCTACTGGGACATGAACGACGATACCCGCGCCTTTGCAAAACGCTTCGCCGCGCGGCCCGGCATGAACGGCAAGATGCCGAGCGGCAACCAGGCCGGCGTCTACGCCTCTACGCTTGCCTATCTCAACGCGGTCGCCGCGACCGGCAGCGACAACGCCAAGAACGCCGTGCCCGAGATGAAGGAGTTCAAGGGCAAGGACAGACTGTTCGGCGACACCACGATCCGCCAGGACGGCCGCGTCGTCCACCCCATGTACCTGTTCGAGGTGAAGAAGCCGGAGGAGTCGAAATATCCCTACGACTATTACAAGCTGGTTTCGACGATTCCGGCGGAGCAGGCGTTCCGGCCGATGGCGGAGGGCGGGTGTGAGCTGGTGAAGTAGCGGATCTCGTGCCCCGCACGCAGTGCGGCGCGTAGCGCTGCGCTGCAGAGCTGGGGCCCATGACCGCTGGGTCCCGGCTCTGCGTCGCGTCATTTCATGCCGCGCCGCGTCCGGGACACGAGAGGAGCACCTCTACACCACCTTGCTGCTCCCCTGCGTGATCAACCGCGCCGCCCGCTGATCTCGCGCGTAGATCCAGAGCCAGCTCAGGGCGACGCTGAGGCGATGGCGCAGGCCGATCAGGAAGTAGATGTGGGCGATGCCCCAGATCCACCATGCGATGGTGCCGCGGAGCTTGATGCGTCCGAAGTCGATCACCGCGAGCCGCTTGCCGATCTGCGCGAGACTGCCCGAGTGCTTGTAGCGGAACGCGCCCTTTGCCTCCCCGCGCAGCCGCGCCTTGATGGTTTCGGCGACGTGACGGCCCTGCTGCTTCGCCGCCGGCGCAATGCCGGGCACCGGCTTGCCCTCCCAGGCGTTGATGCTGACGGTGTCGCCGATCGCAAAGATCTCGGGATGGCCAGGGATCGTAAGATCAGCCTCCACTTGCACGCGCCCGGCGCGATCGGCCGGCGCGCCCAGCCATTCGGCGGCGGGCGAAGCGCGCACACCGGCGGCCCAGATCCGGGTCTTTGCCTCGAGCAACTTGCTGCCGAACACCACGCCCTCACGATTGATCTCGGTGACGGCCTGCCCGAGCACGACCTCGACGCCGATCTTTTCCAGCGACGCCTGCGCATAGGCCGAGAGGTCGTCGGGAAAACCAGCCAGCACGCGCGGACCGGCCTCGATCAGCACGACGCGGGCGTTGTGGGTGTCGATGTTGCGGAAGTCGGCGGGCAGCGTGTGATGCGCCATCTCCGCGATGGTGCCCGCGAGCTCCACACCGGTCGGGCCTGCGCCGACGATGACGAAGGTCAACCGCGCCGCGCGTTTGGCCGGGTCGGTTTCGCGCTCGGCGCGCTCGAATGCCACCAATATGTGCCGGCGCAACGTGGTCGCGTCCTCCAGCGTCTTCAGGCCGGGCGCGAACTGCTCCCACTCGTCGTGGCCGAAATAGGCGTGGCGCGCGCCGGTGGCGAGCACGAGCGTATCGTAAGGCACCTCGCTGCCGTCGTCGATCAGCACACAGCGCCTGTCGGCATCGACTCCGCTCACGGTCGCGAACAGCGTTGTCACATCGCGCCGGTCGCGCATCAGGTGCCGGACCGGCCAGGCGATCTCGCTGGTGGCGAGCGACGCGGTGGCGACCTGATAGAGCAGCGGCTGGAACAGATGATGGTTGCGGCGGTCGATCAGCGTGATCTCGACCGGCGCGCCCGCAAGCCGGTAGGTCGCCTCCAGCCCGCCGAAGCCAGCCCCGACGATAACGACGCGATGCGGTGTCGTGGTCATGATGCGTCCTCGAATCTCGCTGCTGCTCTGCTTCATTTAAGTGCGGATTGGGCGCCGCGGTCCAATAGCCGTCATCAATCGTCGCATAGGCCTGATGCATCGACAGGCCCTATGAATAAGCGCCGCAGCCTCGACCATCCCTTGGTCGAAGTGAGTAGAATTATATTTCTTGCTATCCCCGATGGGGGCGAAATATGGTGCAGGGGCAGGCGCTGAGCCATTGGCGGCGCGATAGATTTTGCGTTCAATGGAGACGACCCGGAGCGGCGATCACCTCGCTTCGGGATCAATAATAAGGAGGGGAGTGGATATGAGGACGGCATTCTGGCTGGCAGGCGCAGCGGCGCTGGTGCTGGCAAATCCGGCAGTCGCCGGCGACACCATCAAGATCGGCTTCGTTTCGACCTTCAGCGGCCCGACCGCCGTGATCGGCAACGACATGCGCAACTCCTTCGAGCTCGCGCTGGATCATATCGGCCGCAAGATGGATGGCAAGCCGGTCGAGGTGATCTACGAGGACGACGGGCAGAAGCCCGATGTCGGCAAGCAGAAGACCGAGAAGCTGGTGCAGTCCGACAAGGTCGATTTCATCGTCGGCTACATCTGGTCGAACGTGCTGCTGGCCTCGCTCAAGACCGCGGTGGACTCCAAGACCTTCCTGATCTCGGCCAATGCCGGCCCGTCGCAGCTCGCCGGCGAGCTTTGCTCGCCTTACGTGTTCTCGACCTCCTGGCAGAACGACCAGACGCCCGCGGCGATGGGCCTCTACATGAACCAGAAGGGCGTCAAGAGCGTGTTCCTGATTGGGCCGAACTACGCGGCCGGCAAGGACATGCTCGCGGGCGTGAAGAGCACCTTCAAGGGTGAGGTCAAGGGCGAGGAATACACGGTCTGGCCGAGCCAGCTCGACTTCTCCGCCGAACTCTCCAAGGCGCGCGCCTCCGGTGCCGAGTCGATCTTCGTGTTCTATCCCGGCGCCGCCGGCGTGCAGTTCCTCAATCAATACACGCAGGCGGGCCTGAAGAGCACGATGCCGCTCTATACGGCGTTCACCGTCGACGAGCTCTCGCTGCCGCTGCAGAAGGAGAACGCGCTCGGGGTTCCCGGCGCGCAGGAATGGGTCAACGACCTCCCCAACGAGCAGAACAAGCGCTTCGTCGCCGACTATCGCAAGAAGTACCCCGGCCTGCGTCCGACCTATTACGGCGCGCAAGCCTATGATGCGGCCCAGCTGATCAACAGCGCGGTGATCGCGGTGAAGGGCGACACCAGCAAGAAGGACGCGATGAAGGTCGAGATGGAGAAGGCCAACTTCAAGTCGCTGCGCGGTGCGTTCAAATACGGCAACAACCACATCCCGGTTCAGAGCTTCTATCTCCAGGACGTGGTGAAGGATGCCGAGGGCCAGCTGTCCCTGAAGACGGTCGCGACGATCGTGGAGAACGATCAGGACCGCTTCCACGACAAGTGCCCGATGAAGTGAGGCTGATTGAGCGCACTCTCTCCTCTCCCTCTCCCCGTTCCTACGGGGAGAGGGTTGGGGTGAGGGGAAGGGGTTCTGTCGATTGGATTGACGGAATCTCCTCCCTTCCGTCATTGCGAACAATCCAGGGTCTTTCCGCGGAGGAGTTCTGGATTGCTTCGCTGCGCTCGCAATGACGGCGTGGGCAGAGCTACACCCGCGGCATGCTCGCGGGGCGCACTTCGCGGGCCTGCGCTGCGAGCCTGATGCCGGCATTGGCCGCGCCAAATCCCTGATAATTCCTGCGCTCCACGATCTCGAAGAAGAAGCGCTCGTCGAAAATGTGCGTGTAGACCTGGAAGAATTCGCCGTCGCCCTCGCGGTCGTAGAGGATGTGGTTGGCGCGCAGCTGCGCCATCAATTCGGGCGCGAGGTCGTACTTCGCTTCGATGTCGTCGTAGTAATTGTCCGGAATATCGAGGAAGTCCGCGCCGCGCTTGCGCATCTCGGCGACCGTCGCAAAGATGTCGCGGCACGAGAACGCGACGTGCTGCACGCCTGAGCCGAAGAACTCCGAGATGAAGCGCGCCGGCAGCGTGCGGTTGGCGGAGGAGCCGTTGAGTACGAAGCGCAGGCTCTGGCCGGCGTTGATGACGGCTTGGCTCTGCACCAGGCCCCTGGGGTCGGCGATCTCCATCTGCGGCAGCCGCGTCAGGTCGAGAATGCCGGTGTAGAACAACAGCCAGGACAGCATCTCGTCATAGGGCATCGACTGCGCGATGTGATCCACGGCCAGCAGCGCGTCTCCGTTCGCGTCGCTTGCGACCGGTTCGAAATCGGTGTCCCAGTTCTTGCCGGCCTGATCGAGGAAATAAAGCAGGCTGCCGCCGACGCCGTGAATCGCGGGGATCTCCAATTCGCCCGGACCGACCGGCTGGTAGAAAGTGCGCGTCTTCAGTGACTCGGCGCGCTGCATGGCGAGGCCCGCATTGTCGACATCGAGCGCAATGGCGCAGACGCCGGGGCCGTGCGTGACGTAGTGCGAATGCGCAAAGCCGTCGGTCTCGCAGTTGATGACGAGCTCGACCTTGCCCTGCGACCAGCGCTCGACCGCCTTGCTGCGATGCCTGCCGGTCTTGCGGAATCCGAGCTGCGCGAACAGGCGGGCCAGTTCGCCGGCCTTGGTCTCGTTGACGGCAAACTCGATGAAGCCGGTGCCGCGGCTCTTGGCCTTCGGGGCCAGGGGCTCGCCGGCAAACTTCGGCCAATCCGGTGCGAGCTGGTCCTCCAGCAGGATCAGCGAGCGCAGTCCATCGACAGCGGTCTGAGCGGCCGAGCCGGCGCGGAACTGGTCATTGAAGATCTCCAGCGACAGCGGACCGGCATAGCCGGTCGCGGCGATCGCTGCCATGAACTCGATGACCGGCAAATCGCCCTGGCCGGGGAAGGAGCGGAAGTGCCGGCTCCACGACAGGATGTCGAGCTCGAGCTTCGGCGCGTCGGCGAGCTGCACCAGAAAGATCTTGTCGCCGGGGATCGAGGCCATCGCGCGAACCGGAAAGCCCGGTGCCAGCGCGTGAAAACTGTCGAGGACGATTCCGATCGCGGAATGATCGGCGCGCCGCACGATCTCCCAGGCATCGCGGTAGTCGTTGACGTGGCGTCCCCAGGCCAGCGCCTCGTAACCGACGCGCAAACCGCGTTTGGCCGCGCGCTCGCCGAGCTCGCGAAAATCGTCCGCGGCGCGGTTGATGCCGCCGAGCGAGCTGGGGGAGACATTGGAGCAAATGAGCAGCAGGTCGGTGCCAAGCTCCTGCATCAGGTCGAATTTCCGTTCGGCGCGGGCAAAGTTGCGCGCACGCTGCGGCTCCGGCATGCCCTCGAAATCGCGGAACGGCTGGAATGTGCAGATTTCCAGATCGAGGTCCTTGCAGAGCTGCGCCACCTCGCGCGGGCTTGCACCGAACGACAGCAAATCGTTTTCGAAGATCTCGACCGCGTCGAAGCCGGCCGATGCGATGGCGCGGAGCTTCTCGTCAAGCGCGCCAGAGAGGGAGACCGTTGCGATCGAACGCTTGTTCATGCTGCCTGCTCCATGATCCGGCCGGGCGATATCGCGTGCCCCGTGCGTGCGGCCTCGCCGACAGCCTCGACGACGGCGAGCGTGCCCATCGCGTCCTCGACCGAGACCAACGGCTGCTCGCGGCCCGCGATCACGGCGAGGAAATGCCGGAGCTGCTCGACAAGCGGATCGGCTCCCGCGCGTTCGACGGGGTTGCGCGACAGCGGCGCGTGCCAGCCCGCGCGCTGTGGATAGGACCAAAGTTCCATGGTCGGCACCGACAGCGACCCCTCGGTGCCGGCGAAGACGTAACAGGGTTGGTCCTGCCTGGGGTAGACCGTGTTCTCGCCCGCGGTCAGCTCCCAGCTCCACGGCGCGGGCGTCGCATCGGAGACGGTGACCGTTCCCAGCGCGCTATTGGCAAAGCGCAATAGCAGCGCGGCTGTGTCTTCGACCGCAAAGCCCCGCACCTTGTTTGACGTCAGCGCCTGCACCTCGACGATCTCGCCGGAGATGAAACGGAGATTGTCGATGTCGTGGATCAGATTGATCAGCAGCGGCCCGCCGCCTTGCTCGCGCCGCCAGGCAACTTCGAAATAGTCGTCGGGCTTCTTCAGGAGCCAGAGTCCGACCACCGCGGTGAGCTGGCCGATCCTGCCGGCCGCCACCGTGTCGCGGGCGGCCTTGATGATCGGATTATGCCGCCGGTGATGGCCGACCAGCATCGGCACGCCGGTGCGCCTCACCGCGGCGCACAGGCGCTGCGCAGCGGCAACCGTCTCGGTCACCGGCTTCTCGATCAGTGCCGGCACGCCGGCTTCTGCGCAGTCGAGCGCCATGGGCAGGTGCAGCGTGTTGGGCGATGCGATGACGAGCCCGTCGGGTTTTTCCTGCGCCAGCAGCGCGCGATGGTCCGCGTAGCAGGGCACGCCGTGCGCCAGCGCATGATCCCTCGCGGCGGGTGATGGATCGGCGATGCCGGCCAGCACGCAATCCGGCGACGCCGCGATCAATTCCACATGGCGGCGGCCGATCAGGCCGGCGCCGACAACGCCGATGCGCATTTGCGCGCTCATGCCGCACTCTCCTCCATCGCGCCGCCGAGGAAGAGCTGGCCGATTCGCGGATCGTTCAGGATACGCTTTGCGCCGTCGACCATGCGGGTCTGGCCGAGCTCGAGCACGATGCCGATGTCGGAAATCTCCAGCGCCGAGCGCGCGTTCTGCTCGATCATCAGGATGGTGACGCCGCGATCGCGCAAGCCTTTGAGGATGTCGAAAGTCTGCTGCACCATCAGCGGCGACAGGCCGATCGAGGGCTCGTCGACCAGCATGAGCTTCGGTTCGAGCAGCAGCGAGCGGGCTATCTCGAGCTGCTTCTGCTCGCCGCCGGACAGCGTGGAAGCCTGCTGCGTCGATTTCCGCCGCAGCGCCGGGAACAGGTCGAGTGCCGCCTCGATCCGCCTCGGCAGATCGATACCCTTGCCAGCCGAAACGCCGCCGAGCTCGATATTGTGACGCACCGACAGCTCCGGAAAGATGTTACGGCCCTGCGGCACGTAGCAGATGCCGGCATTGAGCAGCGTGCGCTGGCTCAAATTCGTGACGTCGCGGCCCGCGAAGCTGATCTTGCCCTCGCGCAGCTTCAACAGGCCGAAGATCGCCTTGAACACGGTCGACTTGCCGGCGCCATTCGGGCCGATGATGGTGGTGATCGTGGCCGCCGGCACAGAAAATGTGGTGCCGTTCAAAATCGTCATCTTGCCGTAGCCGCCGACGAGATTGTGAACCGAGAGGATCGGGTCGCTCATGGCTCGTTTCCTAATGTCCGAGATAGGCTTCGATCACGGCTGGGTTCTTGCGCACTTCATCCGGCCGTCCCATCGCCAGCACCTTGCCTTCCGCCATCACCATCACGCGCGAGCACAGCGACATCACGAACTCCATGTTGTGCTCGATCACGACGAAGGTGGCGTTCTTCTCGCGGTTGATCGCGACCAGCCGGTCCTTCAGGTCCGACAGCATCGACGGGTTGACGCCGCCGGCGGGTTCGTCGAGCAGCACCAGGCGCGGTCCGCCCATGAACGCCATGGCGGCATCGAGCAGCTTCTGCTGACCGTAGGACAGGCCGCCGGCCGGCTCGGCGGCGAGATGATCGAGCTTGAAGAAGCCGATCATCCGGTTGGCGGCCTCGGTCAGCCCCGCATCGGAGCGGCCGACCAGACGCGAGGCCATGTTGCCCTGGTGCTCCTGTCCCGCGAGGATCAGGTTCTCGCGCACCGAGAGTTTTGGGAAGACCTGCAACAGCTGGAAGGTGCGGCTGACCCCGAGCTTGTTGAGTTCGGCGGGCCGCAGGCCGGTGACGACCTTGCCGTCGAGCTTGACCTCGCCGCCCGATGGCGTGAGCTGGCCGAGGATGCAGTTGAACAGCGTAGACTTGCCGCAACCGTTCGGTCCGATCAGGCCGAGAATCTCGCCCTCGCGCACGTCGAAGCTGACGCCGTCGACGGCGCTGATGCCGCCAAAGTTCTTCTTGATGCCAGTGACTTCGAGCACCGCACTCATTGCGCCGTCTCCAGCCGGGATTTTGCGACCGCGCGCAACGCGGAGGCCGCCTTGGTGCGACGCTCGGCCAGGTAGCGGTCGAGGATGCCCAGAATGCCGCTCGGTGACCAGATCAGCAGCAGCATCACCGCGACCGCGTAGAGCATCAGATAATAACCCTCGGTGAAGCGCAGCCATTCCGGCAGCAGCACCGCAATCATCGCGCCCAGGAACGGGCCGAAATAGAAGCCGGCGCCGCCGACGATCACCATCATCAAGAGGTCGAGCGAGAGCGACAGGTTGAACGGCACCGGATCGATATATTGCGTCAGCGGCGCATAGAGAGCCCCCGCGACGCCGCCGAGCGCAGAGCCGATCGCGAACGCCATCAGCGTGTAGCGGCGGGTGTCGACGCCGAGCGATTGCGCGCGCAGCGGGTTTTCCCGCAGCGCCATGAAGGCCCGGCCCCAGGGCGACCGGATCAGCCACCACACCGCCAACGACACGATCGCGAGCACGCCGAGGCAGACGTAGTAGAACGGCAGCGGCTTGTTGGTCGCGAGCCCGAAAATGTGCGGCCGCGGAATGTTGGCGATGCCGTAGATGCCGCCGGTGAGCCAGCTCTCGTTGCGGAACACTAGGAAGGCGAGGGTGGAGAAGGCCAGCGTGACGAAGGCGAGATAATGATGCTGCACGCGTAGCGCGGGATAACCCAGCACCCAGCCGACCGCAAAGCTCAGCACAATGGCGACCACGATCGCCGCCGGCAGCGGCCAGCCATGCGTGGTCATGATCGCCGCCGCATAGGCGCCGATACCGACGAAGGCGCCCTGCGCCAGCGAGACCTGGCCGGCATAGCCGAGCGTGAGGTTGAGCCCCATCGCGGCGATGCTCATCACGGCCCATTGGCTCAGGATGAACAGGCCGTAGCGGTTGAAGTTCATGGGGACGATGATCAGCGCGGCGATGACGGCAAGGCTGAGCGCGATCTTCAACGGTTTGGCGAAGCCGCTCATACCGTGCGCTCCTCGGCGCGGCCGAGCAACCCTTGCGGCCGGAACAGGATGACAAGGATCAGGAAGATCAGCGGCACCGCCGCGCGATATTGCGTCGAGACATAGGACGCTGCGAGGTTATCGAGCACGCCGATCAGCAGGCCGCCGGCAATCGCGCCGCGCACCTGGTTGAAGCCGCCGACGATGGCCGCGATGAAAGCGGCCTGGCCGAGCACTTCGCCGGACGAGAACTTCGCAAGGTAGATCGGCGTGATCAGCAGCGAGGCCAGCGCGACCAGGAACGCGTTGATCAGGAACGTCAGCAGGATCATGCGCTCGACCGGCACGCCGATGATGCGGGCCACCGTCGGGTTCTGCGCGGCCGCCTGCATCTGGTGGCCGAGCGAGGTGCGGTTGAGAAGCGCGGTCAGGCCGAAGACAGCAAGGATGGCGAGGACGAGAACGCCGATGCTTTGCAGCGAGACGGCGTAGCCGAGGATGGAGACGTCGCCGGTCGGCACGATCGACGGGAACGGCGAGGCTTCGGCGCTGAAGAATTGTTTGACGGCCTCCTTGAGACCGATCGCCAGCGCCATGGTGGCGATCGCCAGCGGCAGCACGCCGTGGCGCATCATTGGGTCGACCAGCAGCATCTTGAAGGCGAGGCCGAGCAGAAGCATCGACAAGAGCATGCCGAGGATGATCGCGAGCCAGAACGGTGCGCCGGCATGCATCGCCGCCAGCATCAGGAACGCCGGCAGCATCACGAACTCGCCTTGGGCGAAATTGATGGTCTGTGAGGTCTGCCACAGCAGCGTGAAGCCGACCGCGACCAGCGCATAGATCGCGCCAGTGGCAAGTCCCGCGACCAGAAGATCGAACAGGTTGGACATGGGTTCTCTTTGACCGTTAGAGCCCGAGTGAACTCGACGCGAATTCAGGTCTATCGCTCCCTCTCCCCGCGAAGAGCGGGGAGAGGGAGCGAAGGAAGCGTCTCACTTCACCTTGGGCAGCACCTGCTTCACGACCTGCTTGCCTTCGACCACCTCGACCAGAAAGCTCTGGCGGTCGATGTCGCCGGTCTCGCTGAAGGTGACGTCCATCAGGATGCCCGGCTCCTCGGTGGCCTTGATGGTCAGGCCGTGCAGCGTGTCGGCGAACGCCTTGGAATCGACCTTGCCCATCTTCTCGGTGGTGGCCTTCACCATGTAGACGGCGAGGTAGCCCTTCAGGCCGTTATGGTCAGGCACGTAATTGTACTTCTTGGAGAACTTCTCGCGGAACGCCTTGATCAGGTCGACCGGCGCATCGGTGGTGAGACCGACATGGCCGCGCGCGCCGTTGGCGGCATCGCCGGCGAGCTCGATCACCTTCTGGCCGATCAGCGTGGTCTCGCCCATCAGCGGCGCGGTAACGCCCTGGCGCTTCAGCTCCTTCAGGATGCGCGCGCTCTCTTCTTCGTTGAGATAGACGAACACGGCATCGGGATTGGCGCCCTTGATCTTGCCGACGTCGGCGGCGAAATCGGCCTGGCCCGCTTCGGTCGAGAGATCGGCGACCACCTTGGAGCCGAGCCGGTCGAGCTCCTTGACGACGACGTCGCGACCGCCGCGGCCGAAATCATTGTTGACCCAGACCACCGCGACCGTCTTTGCCTTCATCTCGTCGTGGATGTATTTGGCGACCTTCGGCATTGAGGACTGCTGGCCGAACGAGGTGCGGAACAGGAACTTGTTGCCGGCTTGCGTCAATTCGGCGGCCTCGCCGCCCATGATCTGCGCGATGCCGGCCTCGGCCGCGAGCGGCGCGGTGACCTTCACCGAACCGGAATAACCGGGCCCGAGCAGCACATAGGGCTCGGCATCGAGCGCCTTCTGCACCTGCGCGCGCGCCACGCCGGGGTTCGATTGCGAATCGGCATGGGTGACCTCGAGCTTGCGGCCGAGCACGCCGCCCTTGGCGTTGATCTCCTCGATGGCGAGGTCTATGCCGTTCTTCCAGTTGGTGCCGACGGTGGCGCCGCCGCCCGAAAGCTCGGCGACGTTGGCGAGCTTGATCGCCTGGGCGTGGACGCTGGTTGCAGTCGCGAGGGCAAGCAGCGCGCCTGCCAGAATAGTCGATTTCATGGTCTCTCCTCCCATTTGCGTTGATGTTGTCCGCGGCCTTGTGTCCGGCCGCTTCGGTTACGCTGCGTGATAGGTCGAACTTCGTGCCGCCATCACTCCGTCGAAAGCCTCTCCCATGATCTCGGTCGATGGAGCAAGGCCCGTGAACAGTTCGAAGGCGTCGGCCGCCTGGTAGATCGCAAGCTCGCGCCCGGTCATGATCCGCGCGCCGCGCCCCTGTGCCGCGGCGAGCAGCGGTGTGATCAGCGGTGAATAGACGGCGTCGGCGACCCACAGTCTGTCGTGCAGCAACGTGGCCGGGACTGGCATGCCGCGGTTCGGCAGCATGCCGACCGGCGTGCCGTTGACGAGGCCGGTGGCGCCGTCGAGCGCGTCCTCGACGCTCCCCGCCACCCGCGCGCCGCCCTGCTTCGCGAGCAGCGAAGCGAGTTTCTCGGCGCGCGCCGGCTCGCTGTCGAAGATGCGGATGTCGGTCACGTCCAGGCTCGCCAGTGCGAACGCGATCGCCTTGCCGACGCCGCCGGCGCCGATCACGGCCACCGCGTTGCCGGATGGCGCCAGCAGCGGCGCCACGGCGCGCGCAAAACCGGTGGTGTCGGTGTTGTGGCCGGTCAGCCGGCCGTCCCTGACGACCACGGTGTTGACCGCGCCCATCGCGGCGGCGCCCGGCGCCAGCGCGTCGAGCAGCGGCACCACCGCTTCCTTGTAGGGGTAGGTGACGTTGACGCCGGCAAAGCCCAGCCGCCGCACGCCCTCGAGCATCAGGCGGAGCCCGGCCGCGTCGGCGCCGGCGACCTCGATGAGCTGGTAATGGCCGCGCAGGCCCAGCGCCTCGGCGGCGCGCTCGTGCATGGCGGGGGACGCGGAATGCGCGATCGGTGCCCCGATCAGGCCGGTCAGGAGCTTCTTGGGTGCGGCAGGTCCGCGCTTTGACATAATCGACTATCGCCTGATGGTGAGCGGTGATTTCCGGTCATTAGCCGCGAAATGCACGCAATTCCAAGTGCGACGATAGCCTTTCCTTCGCCTAACACAATTACCCATTTATCGGGCAAACCTAACATAATGTTATTTCTTCCGCCCACGTGCCGGGGCGGCCTTGCCGTTGCCGCGGGACGGCTCGACCGCGCGCATCTCGGCGCGCAGGGACTCGATGAAATACTCGACATGCAGCGACAGCGGCGCGCCGCGCTTCACCGCGATATAGGTGTCGAACCGCGTCGGCTCGGTGATCTTCAACAGCTCGATCCCGGGGTAGCCGCCATGGGCCACCGTGAACTGGTCGATGATGGCGATGCCGAGCCCCGCCTTCACCAGCGCGCAGACCGTGGTGCCGAAGCGCGCGCGGATGGTGATGTTGTAGTCGAGCCGGTTGCGCGCAAAGATCTCGGCCATGATCCGTCCGTAGGGATCATTCGGATCGATGCCGATCAGTGGATAGCGCGTGATCTCGGCGGCGGAGACCTGCTTGCGGCCGGCGAGCGCGTGGCCGGGCGGCACGATGCAATAGAGCTCGCCGGAGGCGAGCGGCATGAAGTCGAGCCCGGAATGCTCCAGCCGGTAGCTCATCGCGACGCACTCGCCGCGGCCGAGCATGAGATAGTCGATGGCTTCCTCGATCTTGAGGATGTTGATGTCGATGCCGAGATCGGGATAGCGGCGGCGGACGCGCTCGATCGCGCGCGGCACCATCACCTGCGAGATGCTCGGCACCGAGCCGATGCGCAGCTCCGACAATCCGCCGCGACCGATCTTGGAGATGAGCTCGGAGAGATCGTCGACCTTCTTGTAGACCCCGTTGATCTGCTCGAAGATGTTCTCGGCTTCCGGCGTCGGGAAATAACGCCCGTTCTGGCGCTGGAAGAAGCGGATGCCGAGCGAGCGCTCGGTGTATTTGACGAGGCGGCTGATCCCCGGCGCCGATACGTTGAGCAGCTTCGCCGCGCCGCCAATGGTGCCCGTCACCATCACGGCCCGGATTACTTCCACCTGGCGCAGCGTCATCATGTCGTGGGCATCCGAAACGATCGTAATGCCGATCATCTCACGAGAGATGCGATGTCATCCAGCGACAAGTATGCGTTTCGACCAAGATCGGCGCGCTCGAAGGGGAGGGCAGCTTTGCGAGAGTCGTTGCATCGGCGTCGTTTGCTGCAACGCGTACTAGCTCGCCGGTCCTTCCGGCGAAACGCTATCGACCGGCTTGGTGCGCTCGCTCCGCAGCACCTCGCGCGCGAACTCGATGATCTTCTGCTTGTTTGCCGTTTCACGGACGGCGAAAAACACGCGGTTGAGTTCCAGGCCGAGCACGCTGTTGAGGGCCATGTCCTCATCTTGCATCGTGGTGTTCCCGCTTCAGACGTCCTAGGTGTATCGTGACGTCACTTCTTCCACAAGTAGATTAAATCTTCGGGGTCAATGGGATACCGGAAAACTACGGAAGCGGTGAATTGAGGCAGTCGCCAAAGACGTGCTATACCGGACATCGAGGGGCAGGAAACGCACTGATGTCCGCCGTGGATTATGGCCGGGAAGCGCTCGACTTCATCGAGGGCCTCGGGACCTATCGCAAGGTGCCCGACGCCATGCATGCGCTCGAAACGGCCTTTGGCCGCTTCGGCTTCGAAACCATCATCGTGACGGGGCTGCCCAATCCCGACCAGCGATTTGCGCAGATGGTGCTCGCCAAGCGTTGGCCGGCGGGCTGGTTCAGTCTCTACACGCAAAACAACTATGATCGCTTCGATCCGGTGGTGCGGCTGTGCCGCCAGTCGGTCAACCCCTTCGAATGGTCGGAAGCGCCATACGATGCCGAACTCGAGCCGACCGCGGCCGAGGTGATGAACCGCGCCGGCGATTTTGGCATGTCGCGCGGCTTCATCGTGCCGATCCACGGGCTCACCGGCTATGAGGCTGCAGTGTCGCTCGGCGGCGTCCATCTCGACCTCAATCCCCGCAGCAAGCCGGCGCTGCACCTGATGGCGATGTACGGCTTCGATCACATTCGCCGTCTGCTCGATCCGACGCCGCGTCAGTCGACGCGCCTCACCCCGCGCGAGCGCGAGGTGATTGCCTGGGCCTCGCAAGGCAAGTCGGCCTGGGAAATCGGCGAGATCCTCAACATCACGCAGCGCACGGCCGAAGAACATCTTGCAACTGCTGCGCGCAAGCTCGGCGCGGTCAACCGTACGCATGCGGTGGCACTGGCGATTCGCCACAAGATCATCGCCCCCTAAGCGACATACTGGGAAATTTCCCAATATCGAACCTGCATCTTTTGGCAGATTCTGCCCCCCATTCGGCTGAATGGGGGTTTTCATGATTCACGCAATTTCTGCAGTCAATCGCCACCTTTACGAAGACGTACTCGAACAGCACTTCCGGTTGCGCCACGACATCTTCGTCGAGGAGCGACGCTGGGAGACCCTGCGTCGGCCTGATCGCCGCGAGATCGATTCCTACGACGACGAGGATACCGTCTATCTGCTGGCGCTGGAGGGCCGGCGCGTCGTCGGCGGTCACCGGCTCTATCCCACCACCAAGCCCTCGATGATGAGCGAGGTCTTCCCGCATCTGGCGTCGGTTCGCGGCTGCCCTTCGGATCCCCTGATCTGGGAATGGTCGCGCTATTTCGTCGTCCGTGATCGCCGCGACGGCGCGCTCAATCTGCAACTGATGGCGGCGGTGCAGGAGTTCTGCCTCGGCCAGGGTATCGCGCAGGTCAGCGCGATCATGGAAACCTGGTGGCTGCCGCGCTTTCACGAGGCCGGCTTCGTCGTGACTCCGCTCGGGCTGCCGGCCCTGGTCGAGGATGCCTGGACGATGGCCGCGATCATCGACGTTCGCGAGCAGACGGTCCATGCCCTGCATGATCGCATCGGCATGGCTTCGATCGTGCAACAGGACGGCCCACGTCTGGACGCCGTCGCCCGTGCCAACCTCTGCGGCCTTGCTGCCGCGCAACGAAAGAGCGCCTGAGATGTCGAATATGATGCGGGACAGCCAGATCATGGCGCAGATCAAGGACGAGAATCTCGGCTACATGTCCGACATGGCGCTCGAGCTGGCGCAGATGGCTGAAGACACCGGATTGGCGACGCTCGCCTATCTATTCCGGATGGCGGCGCTGGAGGCCTCGACGGCCAACAGCATGCTTGCCGAGCCGGATGATCTTCCCCGGCAGATGACGTCGCACTAAAGCGTTTTCGAGCGAAGTGGAGACCGGTTCGCGTCAAGAAAACGCGTCAAAATAAAAATCCAGAGCTCCATTCCGATTCCATTGGAATGGAGCTCTAGACGCATCCTTTATCTCTGACGACGTTCGGACCCTCCCCACGGCCAGCCGCGGGGAGGGTAATCGTTTGGGTGCGGCAGGTTGACCCATCCCGCACGGCAGCCTTCTTGCAGGGTCAATTGGACCGCATGCATTGGCATGCAACAAAGTGCATGTTTGGTGTCGAATCGCTCTTGCCTCGGAACGATACTGCCATTACCCATTTTTCCGCCTTGTAGAGGCAGGGGGAGCTCTTTCACTGATGGCGACCGTGCTCGAACATCGGCGCGAACCTGCGTGCGCCTGAAAGAGTCTTGATGCTGCTCGTCGTCGAACAGTTCTTGAACGGATTGCAATTCGGCCTGCTGCTGTTCCTGCTCGCCGCCGGCCTGACGCTGGTGTTCGGGATCATGGATCTCGTCAACCTCGCGCACGGCTCGCTCTACATGATGGGCGCCTATTTCGCCGCGACCTTCGCGGCCTGGACCGGCAGCTTTCTGCTCGGTGCGCTGCTGGCGCTCGGTGCGACGCTGGTGCTCGGCATCGTGCTCGAGATGGGCGCGTTGCGGCATCTCTACGGCCGCGACCATCTCGACCACGTGCTCGCGACCTTCGGCCTGATCCTGTTCTTCAATGAGGCCGTGCGGTTGATCTGGGGCCCGGCCGGCCTCGCGCTGCCGCTGCCGGCCTGGCTCACCGTGCCGGTGCCGATCCTGCCCGGCATCCACTATCCCGCCTATCGTCTCGCCATCATCGTGGTGGCGCTGCTGGTCGCGCTGTTGCTCTATCTCGGCGTGATGCGCACCCGCATCGGCATGCTGATCCGGGCCGGCGCCTCCAACCGCGAGATGATCGGCGCGCTCGGCATCAACATCAAGCTGCTCTACACGCTGGTGTTCGGCCTCGGCGCGGCGCTCGCAGGGTTAGCCGGGCTGATGCAGGCGCCGATCCTCACCGTGCAGATCGGCATGGGCGAGAACATCCTGATCCTCGCCTTCGTCATCATCGTGATCGGCGGCATCGGCTCGATCCGCGGCGCGTTCCTCGCCGCGATCTTCGTCGGCATGATCGACACGCTCGGCCGTGCCTTCCTGCCGAACCTGCTGCGGCAGGTGCTGAGCGGCGCCGCCGCCTCCACCGCCGCGCCCGCGCTGTCGTCCATGCTGATCTACCTGTTGATGGCGATCGTGCTGGTGGTGCGGCCGGAGGGGCTGTTTCCGGCCAACCGTCGATGAAGGCTTTGACTGTGAGCAAGGCCGTCACGGCCCTGATGCTGGCGGGCCTCGTGCTGCTGCCGCTGTATTCGCAGCTGAGCGGCAACGTCTTCATCCTGACGCTGCTCACCCGTATCGTCATCCTGGCGCTGGCCGCCGCGAGCCTCAACCTCATCATGGGCTTCGGCGGCATGATGAGCTTTGGCCACGCCGCCTATCTCGGCATCGGCGGCTACGCCGTCGGTATGCTCGCCCAGGAAGGCGTCGGAAGCGGCTTCATCCAGTTTCCGGTCGCGCTGGCGGCGTCGGCGCTCTATGCACTGGTGATCGGCGCGCTCTCCTTGCGCACGCGCGGCGTCTATTTCATCATGATCACGCTCGCCTTCGCGCAGATGGCCTATTACGTCGCCTCGGGGCTGGCGCGTTACGGCGGCGATGACGGCCTCACCGTCTACAAGCGCAGCGATTTCTCCGGGCTGATCAACCTGTCGAACCGCACGCAGTTCTATTATCTCTGCCTCGCATGTCTGTTCGGCGTCCTCTTCCTGATCTGGCGCATCGTCAATTCGCGCTTTGGTCTCGTGGTGCAGGGCCTGCGCTCCAACGAGCAGCGCATGCAGGCGATCGGCTTCCCCGCCAAGCGCTACCAGCTGGTCTGCTTCGTCATCTCGGGCATGATGTGCGGCCTTGCCGGCGCACTGCTCGCCAACAATACCGATTTCGTCAGCCCGGCAATGATGTACTGGACGCGCTCCGGCGACCTGATGGTGATGGTGATCCTGGGCGGCATGGGCTCGCTGTTCGGCCCGGTCATGGGCGCGGTGGTGTTTTTGCTGCTGGAAGAGTTCTTGTCGCAGATCACCGAATATTGGGCGCTGATCATGGGGCCGCTGTTGCTGCTGGTCGTGCTGTTCGGGCGCGGCGGCATCATGGGCATGCTCGGGAGGCTCAACCGTGGCTGAACCCTTGCTCCGCGTCGAAAAGCTGGTGCGCCGCTTCGGCGGCATCATTGCGACCGACAACGTCTCGCTCGACGTCGCTAGCGGCGAGCTGCACGCCATCATCGGCCCGAACGGCGCCGGCAAGACCACGCTGATCAGCCAGCTCACGGGGCATCTCGAGCCGCACTCCGGCAGCGTCTCGCTGGGCGGGCGCGACATCACCTATTTGCCGGCCTATCGCCGCTGCGCGCTGGGCCTCGCACGTTCGTTCCAGATCACCTCGCTGCTGCTCGACTTCACCGCCGCCGACAACGTCGCGCTGGCGGCGCAGGCGCATGCCGGCACCTCGTTCCGCTTCTTCGCCAATGCGCGCAAGGAGAAGGGCCTGCGCGATGCCGCCCACGCCGCGCTCGACCGCGTCGGCCTGTTGCACCGCGCCGATGTCCTGGTGTCCAGGCTCAGCCATGGCGAGCGACGCCAGATCGAGCTTGCGGTGGCGCTTGCCAGCAAGCCGAAGCTGCTGCTGCTCGATGAGCCGATGGCCGGCCTCGGCGTCACCGAATCCCAGCGCATGGTGCAACTGCTTCAGGAGCTGCGCAAGGAGGTCTCGATCGTGCTGGTCGAGCACGACATGCCCGCGGTGTTCGCGCTCGCCGACCGCATCACGGTGCTGGTCTATGGCCGCGTCATTGCCTCGGGCGATCCGGCCGCGATCCGCGCCAACGAGGACGTCAGGCGCGCCTATCTCGGCGACCAGCATGTGGTGACGCACCATGGCTGAAAATGCGAAGGCTGACACGCTGCTTGACGTCGACGGCATCGAGACCTGCTACGGCCTGTCCCAGGTGCTGTTCGGCCTGTCGCTGTCGATCAAGCCGGGCGAGATGGTCTCGCTGATGGGCCGCAACGGCATGGGCAAGACCACGACCATCCGCTCCATCATGGGCCTCACGCCAGCGCGGGCAGGCAGCATCCGCTTCGCGGGTACGGAGACGCGGACCCAGCCATCGTACCGGATTGCACAGCTCGGCGTCGGCCTCGTCCCCGAGGGACGGCAGATCTTCCCGAACCTTACCGTGCGCGAAAATCTGGTTGCGGCCGCCGCCGATCGCTTCGATGCCGCCAATCCCTGGACGCTGGCCGCCATCTACGTGATGTTTCCGCGCCTTGCCGAGCGCGCGTCCAACATGGGCAACCAGCTCTCCGGCGGTGAGCAGCAGATGCTCGCGATCGGCCGGGCGCTGATGACCAATCCAAAACTGCTGATCCTGGATGAAGCGACCGAAGGCCTCGCGCCGCTGATCCGCGAAGAGATCTGGAATTGCCTGTCGCTGCTCAAGAGCCGCGGACAGTCGATCCTGGTCGTCGACAAGAACGTCGACCACCTCGCCCGCATCTGCGACCGCCACTATATCATCGAGCGCGGCAAGACGGTGTGGAGCGGCACGTCGGACGAGCTGATGGCGGAGCCGGATCTCCAGCACAAATATCTGGGAATCTGACGCAGCGCAGCCCGCCGCATCGTCGGCGCTGGGCGCGTCGCGCGCAGAATCGTTTCCGCATATCCAGTTTCGAAGCTCTCCAAACTGCGCGCAGAGACCTTGAGTGCGCCGCCGCCAGCCGTCAATGTCGCGGCGTAAGCGGATGGGAATGCGGGACCTTTACAATCAGATTGTCGGACGGCCTGGAGACGACATCGGTTCCGCACTGCCTGGCGCTTCGACAGCAGCGCAATGGCTGGATTTCCCGGGCTGCGTGTTCGTCAGGGGTGAGTTTCGAGCCGACCCCGACGGGCCCGCGGCCGCCGCGCCGGGCCTGTTCATCTCCGTTGCGTTCGACGACGCCGCGAGCCGCGGCATTCCGACGCGTGCGCCCGGCGCTGAAAGACAGATGACGGCAATCGCCGTGCGCGAAGCCGTCGCGGCAAGACGTTCGGTTCGGTGTGAGGAGCGTCCCGCGATAGGCCTGGCGCTCCCCCAGGCTTCCATCGACGGACTTGGACTCGGGGACGCGTTTCGGGCGCTGTTCAAGAACGATCAGGCCGGTGCGGCCGTCGTCTCCCTGACGGCATCTGCGCGCATACAGGCCGTCGCGGCGGAAATGTTTTCGCCGCCGGTCGCCGGCACCGCGGCGCAATTGTTGCTGTCGGCGCATGCCGCCGAGATCGTTGTCCACGCCTTGTTCGGCGAGCGCGGCCGGATCGAGGCCGATCCGGCGGCCGATCTCCAGCGGATGCGGTTGCAATCGGTCAAGGCTCGGATCGACGCCGATCTCGCCTACCCCTGGAGCATCGACGAACTGGCGCGGAACGCGGGGCTGGGCCGCCGGTCCTTCATCCAGAAATTCCGGATGGCGTATGGCGAAAGCGCGATCGACTATTTGAGGGCCCGGCGGCTCGATGCCGCGCGTGCCCTTCTGATTCATCAACGGTTGTCGGTCACCGAGGCAGCCTTTCGGGTCGGCTATGCCCATCCGGCCAATTTCGCCACGGCCTTCCGCCGGCGTTTTGGCCATTCGCCGAGCGACTGTCAGTCAATTTGAAAGCCTCCACGTGCGCTCAAAGGTGATTTGCGCGCGCGCAAAGGCGGCGTGCGCCTCGATCTGGTTACTCCCGGGTTGTTTTAAAGCTGGAACTCGGGGACGACGATGAAGCGCAGCGACGGGCGGACGCCCGGATGGGAACGGATGGTGAGGACTGGTCTGCGAGCGGCCGGCCTCGGAATGGTCCTGCACGCAACGCCGTCGGCCGCACAGACCTCCGGGACCAATTCGACCCCGGCGGCGACTTTGCCTCCCGTCACGGTGGAAGCACCGAATCAGGCACGCCCGCGTGCCCAATCCGCTCCGCGAGCTTCGCAGTCGCCGCGTGGCCGCGTCGCGGCACAACGTAATTCCGGAGCCGCGCCAGCTAGAAACGCGGCCGACACCGGCGCCGGTCGCGCCAATGCGTCGAGCGAGACCAGCTACGTTGCAAGCAGCAGCGCGGCCGGCACGAAGACCAACACGCCTCTGCTCGAGACGCCGCAGTCGATCTCGGTCGTGACGCGCAAGGAGCTCAACGATCGCGCCGTGCAGACGCTGACCGAGGCGGTCGGCTATCAACCGGGCGTCCGCATCGATGCTTCCGGCTATGATCCGCGCTTCGATGCCATTTCGATTCGCGGCTTCGACATCACCTACAACGGCATCTATCTCGACGGGCTGCGCCTCGTCGGCGCCGGTCTCAGCGTGTTCAAGACCGAGCCCTATGGGGTCGACAGCATCACCGTGGTCCGCGGGCCGAGCTCGGCACTCTATGGCCTCGGCTCTCCTGGCGGACTGATCGACCTCCAGAGCAAGCTGCCGACCAGCCAGCCGTTTCACGAGGTGCAAACGCTGTTCGGCGACCGCGAGCGCATTCAGGGAAATTTCGACCTGTCAGGCCCGGTCGATGCCAACGGCCAATTTTCGTATCGGCTGACTGGCGTGGCGCGCGACGCCGACGTGTTCGTGCCCGGCGGCAAGGATAACAGGACCTACATCGCTCCCGCCGTCACCTGGAAGCCGGATCAATCGACGACCCTGACCATTCTTGGTGCCTACCAGAAATCGAAGACGCCCGGATCAATGTTCACCTATTCCTCGGGAATCGGGACCACCACGGACATCTTCACGGGCAGCCCGTCCTACAATTCGCTCGATCAGGAGCAGGGCCGTGTCGGCTATCTATTCGAGCACGCGTTCAACAACGACGTGACCGTCCGCCAGAAATTCCGTTACGTCGATGTCGATGCGGTCACCCGCTATGTCGGTTTTCTCGGCGCGCCGGTGGGTAATGTCGTCTCGCGCTATACCGGCTACGTCCACGACACGCTGCAATCGGCCATCATGGACAACCAGGTCGAGGCCAGGCTCTCGACCGGGCCTGTGCAGCATACGCTCCTGGTCGGCAACGACTACACCGCGTCGAAGTTCAACGACAAGCAGGGCTTTGGCTTCGGTGTCTCCGATCTCAATCTGGCCGCGCCGGTCTACGCACCGGAATCCATTCCCGATCCGGCGATCTCGTCATCGACGGCCCAGCGGCAGACCCAGTCCGGCGTGTATATTCAGGACCAGGCCAGGCTCGACCACTGGATCCTGACATTGAGCGGCCGCAGCGACTGGGTCCGCACCACCGGCGAGGATCTGTTCGCGCTGACCCGGCAGGCGCAATCCGACCAGGCCTATAGCGGGCGGGCCGGGCTGACCTATGTATTCGATTCCGGCGTTGCGCCCTATGTCGCCTATTCGACGTCGTTCTTTCCCAATCTCGGCGTCGATCCGTCGGGTGCCTTCTTCAAGCCGACCACGGGCAAGCAGACCGAAGTCGGCGTGAAGTATCAGCCGCAGGGCACGAGGAGCTTCATCACCGCGGCAGTGTTCGACCTGACCCAGGATGGCGGCCTGGTTACGACGGGAACGGGCGTGACGGTCCAGCGCGGCGAGATTCAAAGTCGCGGCTTCGAATTGCAGGGGCTCGCGAGCCTCGGCGGCGGTTTCGATATCACCTCGTCCTACACCTATCTCGACATGGTGACCAAACAGGCGGCGGACAGTTCGACGATCGGCAAGTTTCCCTCCGGCAATCCGCCGCATACCGCGACGCTGTGGGGCAACTACGCCCTGCCGCTGGCCGGCCCGTTCGCGGGACTGAGCGTCGGCAGCGGCGTGCGCCATATGTCCTGGAGCTATGGTGACGACGCCAACACGTTCAAGAACAGCTCGGTGACCTTGGTCGACGCGGCGCTGAAATATGATTTTGGCCAGGCGACGAAGGAGTTGAAGGGCCTTCAGTTCCAGGTCAATGCCAAGAACCTGTTCAATCTGCACTACACCACCTGCCAGGTCGGCTATTGCTACCGCGGTGCGCCGCTGACGGTGATCGCGACGCTCGGCTATCGCTGGTGATCGTTTCCGCCGGATGTAGGCGGCTGGACGATCACCAATAGATCCCGTGGCGATGCAGTTCGCGGATTACCCGGGTTTCGACGGACGGCTGCCTGCGTTTCGCCTTCGGCGTCTCGGAGGTGCTCGCCGTCGGCGCGCTGCTCGATTGCACCGGAGCCGTCGCGGTTGGCGTCGTTGCGGCGGGCGGAGTTGACGTCGGCGTTGTCGTCGCGGTCCGGACACTCGCCGGTGGCGCTTGCGTGGCCTGCGGCGGCATGGCTGCCGGCGCAGCCGGCTGCTCGGTTGCCGGTTGGTTCGCATTGGACGCCGCAAGGCTCAGGCTTCGCGAGCCACCGGCACAGGCCTGACTTGAGAGCAGCGACATTGCGGCGATCAGGATCAGCTTGCGCATGGAAATCCCCGTTATCTGGTCAAACCAGCTGACCTAAATGGCGTCCGCCGGCTGCTAACGGCCCGGGCGGTGGATGCCGATCTCGATCAAGGTGGTCCGGCAGGACAGGCGATAGATCAGGCTAAACAATTGACCCCACATGACCGAACTCCATTGTTGATCACATGCAGGGAGGGTACCGGGGGAGTGTTTCCGGCCGATTTTGAGGGATGGGGAAAATGGCTTCGTCGGCGAGCGCGGTGATGTCGTCGGAACAGGCCGGACGAAGTCGCCTCACGCGGGCGTGAAACGCATCTCCATCAAAACACCTCGAAGTATTCGCGGTGCTCCCAGTCGGTCACCTCGGACAGGAAGCGGTCGATCTCGGCGTTCTTGATGTGGGTGTAATAGTCCACGAACTCCGCCCCGAGCTTCTCGCGGAAGAACGGATCGTCCTTCAGCGCGCCGACCGCATCGCGCAGCGATTTCGGCAGCAGCGGCGCCTGGGTCTCGTAGGGCGTGTCGGCGGAAGGGCCGGGATCGAGCTTGCGGTCGACGCCGTCGAGGCCGGAGAGGATCTGCGAGGCCACGTAGAGATAGGGATTGGCGGCGGGCTCGCCGATGCGGTTCTCCAGGCGCGTGGCGGCGTCACCCGCGCCGCCGAGCACGCGGATCATCACGCCGCGATTGTCGCGGCCCCAGATCGCGCGGTCGGGCGCCAGCGAATAGGAGCGATAGCGCTTGTAGCCGTTGATGGTCGGCGTGGTGAACACGGTGGAGGCGCGGGCGTGGTCGAGCAGGCCGGCGAGCCAGGCGCGGCCGAACGCGCTGAGCGGCTCGCTACCGTCTTTCGCCATGAACTGGTTCTCGCCGCTCGCGCGCGAGACGACCGACTGATGCAGATGCCAGCCGCTCGCGAACAGGTTCGGCAGTTTCGGCCGGCACATGAAGGTGGCGTGATAGCCGTGGCGGCGCGCGATCTGCTTCACGGCGCTCCGAAACAGCACCATGTTGTCGGCCGGCTCCAGCCCCTTCTTCGGCGCGAAGGTGAACTCGCACTGGCTCGGTCCGAACTCGACCTCGACCGAGCGCAGAGGCAGCCCGAGCGCGACGATGTCGCGGCGCAGGATCTCCAGCACCGGCTCCATCTGATCGAAGCGCTGCTCGGTGAGGTACTGATAGCCGTGGCTGAGCAAGCTGACCGACGGCGGCGTGCCGGGCTGACCGGCATCTTCGGGCCGCATATGCGCATCGTCGAGCTTGAAGATATGGAATTCGACCTCGAGGCCCGCAACGAAATTGTGGCCACGCCTGCCGAGTTCGTCGAGCACCTTGCGGAAAAGCCCGCGCGTCGCGAACGGCACCGGGCGGCCGTCGTTGAAATAGAGGTCGCACAGCACCCAGCCCGTCGCCGGCGCCCACGGCAGCACGCGAAACGTGGTGGGATCGGCGAGCATCAGCACGTCGGCCGCGCCCTCCATCTCCTTCATGCCGAAGCCGCCGCCTGACGTGAACACCGGGAACACCGTGCGGTGCGAGGTGTCCTTGGCGAGCATGGTCGTGGTGATGGAGCAGCCGCTCTCCAGCGAGGCGATCGCCTCCGAGGCGATGATGGTCTTGCCGCGCAAGATGCCGTGCTGGTCGGGGAAGGCGAGGCGGATGACCTCGAGGCTCTTCTCCTCGACAAGGCGGCGCATGCGCGTCGCCGCGTCCCTCTGCTCATCCGACCACAGCGCATGACGCGCGACGAAAGTCACTCGACTACTCCCCTGATAGCTGTCGTTCCGGGATGGTCCGAAGGACCAGACCCGGAACCTCGAGATTCCGGGTTCGATGCTATCGCATCGCCCCGAATGACGATGCCCGAAAACTCACTCCGCCGCCGTCAGCCGATGCACATTGTCGGCGATCTCCTTCGGCACCGGCGGCGTCCACGGTGCGCCCCGGCGACGCTTGACGTCGACTTCCATCCAGTAGGTTTCCCAGCCCCGCGTCGGCCCGATGCCGTCCATGGTCGCCGGTCCCTGGATGCTGCGTGCGTTGGCCTCGTCCAGGAACAGCATCGGCTTCTCGCCGCCCGAAACCTTCTCGATCTCCTGCCGCAGCAGGCGGCGATATTGCACGATCGCCTTGTCGCTCGATCCGAGATGCTCCTTGGTGCGGTCCTGGATCGCGCCCATCGATTCCACCGCCCACTGATCGTGGACGTTGATGTCGTTGCCCATGCCGGTGTAGGTCGCGGTCTGCTGCTCGTGCGGATCGAAGCCGTAATCGTTGCTGCGGTTTTTCCGCGATTTATAGTCGGGCAGTTCGTACAGCTCGAGCCGCTGGTCGCGCATCTTCTTCTTGTCGACCGGGTTCGAATAGCTGGTGAAGATCGCGTACCAGTAGCAGTTCTCGTCATCGACCGGCACGTGCCACTGCGTGATCGTCATCTCCGTGCTCATGGGGATGACGAAGCCGTGCGGGAAGAGCTGGTTGGTCACGCGCACATGGGTGCGCTCCTCGTCGATCTCGCGCAGCGCGATCAGCCGCAGGCCATATTCGGTGTGCTCGACATTGATGATCGGGCGGTCGTATTCGCGCAGGATTTTCGTCATCGGCAGATCAGACCCCGCAGAAGCGCCGCGGAACTGTTTGCCGTAGGCAGTGGAGGTGTCCTCGTCCTCGAAGAAACGATGCAGGTACGACGCGTGCGCGGGATCGATGCCGACTTCGAGGGCCTGCAGCCAGTTGCAGGCCATGTGGCCCTTGAACGCAAAGGTGTGAGTATCAGGCGCGACGAAGCAGTCGAGCTCCGGAAATGCCGGCGGCTCACCTTCGCCGAGATAAGCCCAGAGGATGCCGCTCTTCTTCATCACGGGATAGGAGCGCTGGCGGATGTTCTGGCACAGCTTTGAATCCTTCGGCTCGGCCGGCGTCTCGATGCACTGGCCGGTGGCGTCGAACAGCCAGCCATGGAAGGCGCAGCGCAGGCCGCCATGCTCTAACCGCCCGAAGGCAAGATCAGCGCCGCGATGCGCGCAGTGGCGGTCGATCAGGCCGTATCGTCCGGTCTCGTCGCGGAACAGCACCAGGTTCTCGCCGAGCAATTTGACGGGGCGGATCGGCCGCTCGCCGTCGAGCTCATCGACCAGCGCCGCCGGCTGCCAATAGCTTCGCATCAGCTTGCCGCACGGATCCTTCAGTCCGGTGCGGGTGATCAGGTCGTTCTGCTCCTGGCTCATCATGGCGAGTGCATCCTTGTGGGCGTTTTTGTTCGCCTATTGAACGAATGGGCGAATTATGGCATGCGTTGGGCACGCAGCAAGCACTATTTTGCAGGATTGCCCCTGGCACCATGCCCAAGCTGAAGCGGAACGAGAACGACGAGCGCGCGACCGATTTTGTCGAGAGCCTCGATCGCGGCCTGCGCCTGCTGCAGTGCTTTGGCGCGACCGCCGGCCCGATGACGCTGAGCGATCTCGCCCGCGCCGCCGATCTGCCGCGTGCCACCGCGCGGCGCATGCTGTTCACCCTTCAGCGTGGCGGCTTCGTCAGCGGCGACGGCAAGCTGTTCTCGCTGACGCCGCATGTGCTGACGCTGGCAGCGTCCTATCTGCGGTCCAATCAGCTGGTCACGGTCGTGCAACCGGTGCTCGATCGTGTCGCGACCGCAGCAAACGAAATCTCCTCGCTCGCGGTGCTCGACGGTGACGATGTCGTGTTCGTCGCCCGCAGCAGTCCGGCCCGCATGTTTTCCGGCGGACTCGAGATCGGCTACCGCCTCCCGGCCTTCTGCACTTCGGTCGGGCGCGCCATGCTCGGCCAGCTCGACGATGCCGATCTTGCCGCGCGGCTGAAGGCGATGAAGCGCGAAGCGCTGACGCCGCAGACGGTGACCGATCCCAAGGCGCTGCTCGCGCGCATCGCGGCTGACCGCACGCAAAACTACTCGCTGGTCGATCGCGAGGCCGAGCCGCATTTCCGCTCGATCTCGGTTCCGGTCCGCCGCTATGACGGCGCGATCGTCGCCGCCATCAACATGGGCGCCCATGTCGATCGCGTGCCGGAGCAGGAATTGATCGACCGCTTCTTGCCGCTGCTGCGGGAGGGCGCCGAAGCAGTGCGTTCGCAATTGCTGTAGCCCTATCCACGGAGCTATAATCTGCTCCACGCAAAACCAGGGAGCACGCCATGCAACACACCATGGTTCCCAGTGATAGGGTGGAGCACGTCGCCGTTTATGGATGCAACGGCACGAAGCTCGGCACGATCGAGCGATTGATGCTCGACAAGGTGAGCGGAACGGTCGCCTACGCCGTGATCAAGACCGGCGGGCTGCTCGGTACCCGCCACCATTATCCTCTGCAGTGGAGCGCACTGAGATATGATCCGGCCCGTCAGGCCTTCCAGGTCGAGCTGACGCCGGAGCAATTGAGCAGCGGCCCCTGCGAGATCGATGGCGATGAATTCGACTGGGGCGACCGCTCGCGGCCCTACCCGCACCCAAATTACTGGTCGGTCTAGCCGCGTGGAACTCTCGCGGGCCGCCTAGGATCGTTGCCGGTTGCGCATCCAGTCGGCGAGCCCGGACAGCGCCTTGTCGAGGTCCTGCCGCGTAGCGGCGTCGGTCACCGTCTCCTCAAGCGCGCCGCGCATGCAGAGCAGCCACGCGTCGCGCTCGGCATCGCCGATCGCAAAGCCGATGTGGCGCTGCCGCAGCCGTGGATGGCCCCTTTCGACGGAATAGAGTTTTGGACCGCCGGTCCATTCGGTGAGATAGCGCTTCAGCACGTCCCTGATCAGGCCGAGGTCGCCGGCATGCATGGCGCGAATGATCTTTGCCTCCGGCAGCGTGTCCATGCGGTCGTAGAAACGGTCGACCAGGGCGTCGATCGTGGCGCTGCCGCCGATCCGCTCGAACATGGAGATTGCGACGTCGCTGTCGGTCATTGCTAGAGCGCCACACTCCGCAGACCAAAACTGCGGGCTTCGTTCTGCAGCACCGGTCGCACCGCATCGATCAGCCGCGCGGCGGCAGCATCGACCGACAGTCCCGCCGTATCAACCACGGCCGTCGCGCGCGAATACAGCGGCTCGCGGCTCAGCAAAATGTTGCGCAGCTCGGCCATCGCGGAGCGATCGTCGGCCATCGGGCGCAGATCGCCCTGGCGTCGGACGCGGGCCATATGCTCCTCGGGCTCGGCCTTCAGCCAGATCGTGTAGAACGACGACAGGATCTGGTCGAAGGTCAGGGGCTCGGAGACGATGCCGCCGCCGGTCGCCAGCACCATCAGCTCGTTGCGCGCCAGCAGCTGCTGCAGCGCCGCCTGCTCCATGCGGCGAAAGCCTTCCTGGCCGTACAGCGCGATGATCTCGGCGACCGACAGGCCGTTCTGCTGCTCGACCTCTTTGTTGAGCTCGACAAAGCTCCAGCCGACCTTCTTCGCCAGCATCCGCCCAAGCGTCGATTTGCCTGCGCCGCGCAGCCCGATCAGCGCAATGCCGCAGAACGGCGCGCGCCGCGGCGCGGAGGCGCTGCCGCCGGCGAGCAGATCTTTTGCTTGTGCGATCTGTGCAGGCGTTGCCTTGCGCAGCAGGTCGCGAAACATCTGCCAGTCCGGGGTGGGATCAGCCGATGGGAGCAAATCCTCCAGATGCGCACCCATCGCGTCGGAGACGCGGCGTAGCAGCACGATCGACACATTGCCCTTGCCGCTTTCGAGCTGCGCGATGTAGCGCTCCGAAATCCCTGATACCTTGGCGAGCACTTTGCGCGACATGCCGCGCAGCGCGCGCATGGTGCGCACGCGTTGGCCAAGCTGTTCGAGAAATCGGGGTTCGGCGTCGGGACTGTCGGTCATGGACTACGGATCATGGGCCTTCTTGAGCGGAGGTCCTGCGGCGCGTTTTAATGAAACATAATGCCTGCTGGCATTGACAGCAAGCCGGCGCAGTGTCTTTCTATGAATTATAATTCTAAATTCGGGGAGGAGCCCGTGAGCGAGGGATCCTATAACGCGGTGACCTGGCTGCTCGACCGTAATGTCGAGGAGGGGCGTGGCGACAAGCTCGCCTTCGACGACACCGCCTCGCGGCTCACCTATGGCGAGCTTCAGCGTGAGAGCCGCCGCGCCGCCAACATGCTGCGCCGGCTCGGCGTTCGCCGCGAAGAACGCGTGGCGATGATTATGCTGGATACGGTCGATTTCCCGCTTCTGTTCCTGGGCGCAATCCGCGCCGGCATCGTGCCGGTGCCGCTCAACACACTGCTCACCGCTGACCAATACGCCTACATCCTCGCCGACTGCCGCGCCCGCGTGCTGTTCGTCTCCGAAGCGCTCTACCCCGTCATCAAGGACGTCGTCGGCCGCATGCCGGATCTCGAGCATGTCGTGGTATCCGGCGCCAAGCAGAACGGCCACAGGCAACTCGCCGAGGAGATCGCCGGCGAGAGCGACCAGTTCACCACCGCCGCGACGCATCCGGACGAGCCGGCATTCTGGCTCTATTCGTCGGGCTCGACCGGCATGCCCAAGGGCGTGCGCCACATCCATTCCAATCTGCAGGCGACCGCCGACACCTACGCAAAACAGGTGCTCGGCATCCGCGAGAACGACGTCTGCCTCTCGGCGGCAAAACTATTCTTCGCCTATGGCCTCGGCAATGCACTGACCTTTCCGATGTCGGTCGGCGCCACCACGATCCTGAACAGCGAGCGGCCGACGCCGGCGCGCATGTTCGACCTGATGAACCGCTACAATCCCTCGATCTTCTACGGCGTGCCGACGCTGTTCGCGGCGATGCTCAACGACGAGACCATGAAGAGCGAGCGCGGCGGCGGCGCCTTGCGCATCTGCACCTCGGCCGGCGAGGCGCTGCCGGAATCCGTCGGCAACAACTGGAAAGCGCGCTTCGGCGTCGACATTCTCGACGGCGTCGGCTCGACCGAGCTGTTGCACATCTTCCTGTCGAACGCGCCGGGCGACATCAAATACGGCTGCTCGGGCAAGCCGGTGCCGGGCTATGCGGTGCGGCTCGTCAACGAGGCCGGGCAGGACGTCGCCGACGGTGAGGTCGGCGAACTCCTGGTCGATGCGCCCTCCGCCGGCGAGGGCTACTGGAATCAGCGCCACAAGAGCCGCCGCACCTTTGAAGGCCCGTGGACCCGCACCGGCGATAAATATGTCCGCGACGCCGAAGGCCGCTACACCTTCTGCGGCCGCGCCGACGACATGTTCAAGGTCTCCGGCATCTGGGTCTCGCCGTTCGAGGTCGAGAGCGCGCTGATCACGCATCCTGCCGTGCTGGAAGCCGCCGTCGTGCCCGAGGCCGATCCGGAAGGCCTGCTGAAGCCCAAGGCCTTCGTCGTGCTGCGCCCCGGCGTGAAGACGACGGATCTGCAGGAGATGCTGAAAGAGCACGTCAAGCAGAAGATCGGCCCGTGGAAATATCCGCGCTGGATCGACGTGGTGGACTCGCTGCCGAAGACGGCAACGGGAAAGATCCAGCGGTTCAAATTGCGGGACGGGGCAAACTAGCTGGCTGTGCACAATACCTCGTCATGGCCGGGCTTGACCCGGCCATCCACGCGTGACCGCAAATGAGGAAAGGCGTGGATGCCCGGGTCAAGCCCGGGCATGACGACGGAGAAAGAAGAGCGAAGAAAATGACCAACCTCACTTCCACCAGCCTCCTCGCCATCGGCAACGCCAGCCTCGAATACAAATGGCTCGCGCCTCCATCAGCCGACGCGCCGACCATCGTCATGCTGCACGAAGGCCTCGGTTCGGTCGGGCTCTGGGGCGATTTTCCGGAAAAGCTCCGGCAGGTCACCGGCGCCGGCGTCTTCGTCTATTCGCGTGCCGGCTACGGCCAGTCGAGCCCGGTGATATTGCCGCGGCCGCTCGACTACATGCAGCGCGAGGCGCTGGATGTGCTGCCGAAACTGCTCGACGCGATCGGCTTCAAGCGTGGCCTCTTGATCGGCCATTCCGACGGCGCCTCGATCGCGACGATCTATGCCGGCGCGCATCAGGACCACCGGCTGAACGGTCTGGTGCTGATCGCGCCGCACTTCATCGTCGAGGATATCTCGGTGACATCGATCAGCGCGATCAAGACGGCTTACGAAACCACGGATCTCAAAGCCAAGCTCGCGCGCTGGCACAAGGACGTCGACAACGCCTTCCATGGCTGGAACGGCGCCTGGCTCGATCCGAAATTCCGCGACTGGGACATCTCCGAATACCTCGCCTATATCCGCGTCCCTGTCATCGTTCTGCAGGGTGCGGACGACCAATACGGCACCCTGCGTCAAGTCGAGATCGCGCAGCAGGAGTGCTACTGCCCGGTTGACCTGAAAATCATTTCAGGCGCGGGGCATTCCCCCCATCGTGAGGCGCCGGCAGCGACGCTCGAGGCGATCGAGCAATTTGCGAAGGCGGCCCTCCGCGCTGATCCGGGACTGCAAGGACGTGCCGCATGATGACGGCTGGGTGTGACGCGCCCGAGGCGCGCTCAGATCGGAATGGGCTCGCAACATCCGCGGAATCCGGGCCGTCGTCATGAAACAAAGTGCATGCGTCGACCGATAGAGGCTAGACGAGCTCGAAAAGATGCACTATTGTGCATCTAACGGTTAACGCCGAAGATCATAATCAGCTCAAGGGTGGCCCATGGCCGGGGAAGATCGGCGCCTCGCAGGCGGCGCGACATTCATCGATTTCCAGACCGAACCGTCCCGCTACAAGCACTGGAAGCTGGCGATCGATGGCGACGTCGCCACTCTGACCATGGACGTCGACGAGAATGGCGGCCTGTTCGAGGGCTACCTGCTCAAGCTCAATTCCTACGACCTCGGCGTCGATATCGAGCTTGCGGACGTTGTCCAGCGGCTTCGCTTCGAGCATCCCGGGGTGAAGGTCGTGGTGATGCGCTCCGCCAAGAACCGCGTGTTCTGCGCCGGCGCCAACATCCGCATGCTCGCCGGCTCGACCCACGCCCACAAGGTCAACTTCTGCAAGTTCACCAACGAGACCCGCAACGGCATGGAAGACTCGTCGGAGAACTCCGGCCAGCGCTTCATCACCGTGGTGAGCGGTTCGGCCGCCGGCGGCGGCTATGAGCTGGCGCTGGCGACCGATCACATCATCCTCGCCGATGACGGCGCGTCCGCCGTTGCCCTGCCCGAAGTACCGCTGCTCGCGGTGCTGCCGGGCACCGGCGGGCTGACGCGCGTCGTCGACAAGCGCAAGGTGCGCCGCGACCACGCCGATTTCTTCTGCACCATCGAGGAAGGCGTGAAGGGCAAGCGCGCCGTGCAGTGGCGCCTGGTCGACGAGATCGCGCCGAATTCCAAGCTGGAGGCCAAGGTCGCCGAGCGCGCCAGGGAATTCGCCGATGGCTCGAAGCGCAAGGGCAGCGGCAAGGGCGTCGCGCTGACGCCGCTCAAGCGCATCATCGACGAGACTAGCCTCCGCTACGGCTTCGTCACGGTCGACATCGACCGCGCCGCCCGCATCGCCACGATCTCGATCAAGGCGCCGGAAGCCGCGCCGCCCGCCGACATCGACGGCATGATGGCGCAGGGCGCGTCGTTCTGGCCGCTCCAGGTTGCGCGCGAGCTCGACGACGCCATCCTGCATCTGCGCATCAACGAGCTCGAGATTGCCATGCTGGTGTTCAAGAGCCATGGCGATCGCGCCCATGTGCTCGCATCCGACGCGTTCCTCGAAGCCAACAAGGCTCATTGGCTGGTCAACGAGATCCGCCATTATTGGAAGCGCGTGCTCAAGCGCATCGACGTCACCTCGCGCACGCTGGTGACGCTGGTCGAGCCAGGTTCGTGCTTTGCCGGGACGCTCGCCGAGCTCGTCTTCGCGGCCGACCGCTCCTACATGCTGATCGGCACGCGTCAGGGCGACAACCGGCCGCCGCCGTCGATCGAACTCTCCGCGATGAATTTCGGCCCGTATCCGATGAGCCACGGCCTGACGCGGCTTTCGTCGCGCTTCCAGGCCGATCCGGCCGATGTCGAGCGCGCCGAAGCCACCATGGGCACCGCGCTCGACGCCGAGCAGGCCGAAGAACTCGGCCTCGTCACCTTCGCGCTCGACGACATCGACTGGGACGACGAGGTCCGCGTGTTCCTCGAAGAGCGCGCCAGCTTCTCGCCCGACAGCCTCACCGGCATGGAAGCCAGCCTGCGCTTCGTCGGCCCGGAGACGATGGAATCGAAAATCTTTTCGCGCCTCACCGCTTGGCAGAACTGGATCTTCCAGCGCCCGAACGCGGTCGGCGAGGAAGGCGCGCTGCGCCGCTACGGCAGCGGCCAGAAGCCGAAATTCGATATGACGCGCGTGTAAGGACATTTGCTGCGTCATGGCCGGGCTTGTCCCGGCCATCCACGTCTTGGCTCAGCAAGCAGAACGTGGATGCCCGGCACAAGGCCGGGCATGACGAGAAGAGATCGCAAGGAGCACGGCCATGAACATGAACATCATGAACGTCGACTACTCGACCAAGATACCAAACAACGTGAACCTCGCCGAAGACCGCCAGGTGCTCAAAGCGCTGGAAGGCTGGCATCCCGGCTACATGGACTGGTGGAAAGACATGGGACCGGAAGGCTTCCAGGAATCACTGGTGTACCTGCGGACCGCCTATTCGGTCGATCCGCGCGGCTGGGCCAAGTTCGACTATGTCCGCATGCCCGACTATCGCTGGGGCATTCTACTTGCTCCCCAGGAAGAGAACCGCGTCGTTCCCTTCGGCGAGCATTTTGGCGAGCCCGCCTGGCAGGAAGTGCCGGGCGAGTATCGCGCCATGCTGCGCCGCCTGATCGTGATCCAGGGCGACACCGAGCCGGCTTCGGTCGAGCAGCAGCGCCATCTCGGCAAGACAGCGCCCTCGCTCTACGACATGCGCAATCTGTTCCAGGTCAATGTCGAGGAAGGCCGCCATCTCTGGGCGATGGTCTACCTGCTCCAGAAATACTTCGGCCGCGACGGCCGCGAAGAGGCCGACGATTTGCTCCGCCGCCGCTCCGGCGATGCCGACGCGCCGCGCATGCTCGGCGCCTTCAACGAGGCGACGCCCGACTGGCTGTCCTTCTTCATGTTCACCTATTTCACCGACCGCGACGGCAAGATGCAGCTGCACAGCCTCGCGCAGTCGGGTTTCGATCCCTTGTCGCGCACCTGTCGCTTCATGCTGACCGAAGAAGCGCATCACATGTTCGTCGGCGAGACCGGCATCACCCGCGTCGTGCAGCGCACCTGCGATGCGATGCGTGAAGCCGGCATCACGGATCCCTCCGACATCGCAAAAGTCCGCGCGCTCGGCGTGATTGATCTTCCGACCATCCAGAAGAAGCTGAACCTGCACTACACGCTGTCGCTCGACCTGTTCGGCTCGGAAGTCTCGACCAACGCGGCCAACGCCTTCAACACCGGCATCAAGGGCCGCTATCACGAGACCCAGATCGACGACGATCACCAGCTCAAGAACGCCACCTATCCGGTGCTCAAGTTCATCGACGGCGAGATCAAGCTGGTCGACGAGCCGGCATTGACCGCGCTCAACATGCGCCTGCGCGACGATTACAGCCAGGATTGCGTCAAGGGCATGCTGCGCTGGAACAAGGTGATCTCGACCGCCGGCTACGACTTCAAGCTGACGCTGCCCAATGTCGCCTTCCACCGCCACATCGGCGAGTTCAAGGACGTGCACGCCACGCCCGACGGCATCCTGATCGACGATGCCACCTGGGCCAAGCGCAAGGACGAGTGGCTGCCTTCGACCGCGGACGGCGACTTCATCACCTCCTTGATGCAGCCCGTCACCGAGACCGGCCAGTTCGCCTCCTGGATCTCGCCGCCGAAAGTCGGCATCGACAACAAGCCCGGCGATTTCGAGTACGTGAAGATCGAGTCGTAGGGGCTGCTCGCGAGGCGCAATGGCCGCGCAACACAAATGGTGTCATCACCCGCGAAAGCGGGTGATCCAGTATTCCAGAGAGAGATAAATCGAGACGCCGCGGCGTGCTGGATGCTCCGGTCGAGCCGGGGCATGACTTCGGAGTGTGAGGCGAGAGCGCCGCCTCGAACTCTCCCGCCTACCCCGCGATCTCCAGCCCCGCATTCGCGTAGACCACGCCGCCATCGACCGCGATGGTGTTGCCGACCACGTAATCGCCTGCGCGCGAGGCGAGATAGATCGCCACGCCTGCCATATCCTCGTCGGTTCCGATGCGCCGCGCCGGGATGCGCTTGGCAACTTCATCCGCGTGGTCGCGCGCGGCCCGGTTCATGTCGGACTTGAACGCGCCCGGCGCGATCGCGGTGACGTTGATGTTGTCCTTGATCAGCTTGGTCGCCATGCGCCGCGTCAGATGGATCACGGCGGCCTTGCTGGCGGCGTAGGAATAGGTCTCGCTGGGATTGACGAAGATGCCGTCGACCGAGGCGATGTTGATCACCTTCGCCGGATGTTCTGCGCTTGCGGCCGCGCGCAGCGGTTTCGCCAGCGCCTTGGTCAGGAAGAATAGCGACTTGACGTTGAGATCCATCACCTTGTCCCAGCCGCTCTCGGGGAATTCGTCGAACTCCGCGCCCCAGGCTGCGCCGGCATTGTTGACGAGGATGTCGAGCTTCGGCTCCAGCTTGATGAATTCGGAGGCCAGCCTGTCGCAGCCTTCGACGGTCGAGATGTCGATCGGCAGCGCGATGCAATCGCCGTCATATTGGCCTGACAGCTCTTTCGCCGTGGCTTCGCAAGGTCCCGCCTTGCGCGCCGTGATGTAGACCTTTGCCGCGCCGGCGCTGAGGAACCCCGCCGCGATCATCTTGCCGATGCCGCGGGAGCCGCCGGTCACGAGCGCGACGCGGCCTTTGAGCGAGAACAGATCGTTGAACATGGTGCCTCCCTTGGTTGGAGACGTTCTGGGCGGGGAGGGGAGGGGAGTCAACTCAGCTCGTCGTCCCGGACAACGGAGCGAAGCGGAGTGCAGATCCGGGACGACAGGGGAGATTGAGGCCTACGCCGCCGCGATCCGGCGAAAGCCGTTCCACATCGCGGTTGCCGCACCCGAGGTCAGCACCGGCAGAATCCGCGCGTCCTGGTAGTTGCCGTTGAGCGAGACGCGCGGCAGTGCGGTCATGTGGCCGGCATTCTCGGCGAACAGCATGCCGGGCCGCGTCGTCACGGCGGTCTTGAAGCCGGCAGCCGCTGCAAGAGCGAATTCGCGTTCGCCCGCAGCGTCGCGGTCGCCGTAGGGGTAAGCAAAATGCTGCACCTTGCGGCCGAGCGCCCGCTCGATCCGCGCGCGGCTCACCGCCATCTCCTGCGCGGCGATCTCCTCGTTCTGCCTGGCGAGATTGCAATGGCTGATGGAGTGGGCGCCGATCGTCACCAGCGGATCGGCGGCAAACCGCTTCACCTCGTCCCACGACAGACACAGGCTGCGGCACAGCGCGGCCATGTCGACCCCGTACTTTGCGCAGAGCGCCTCGATCTCGCGCTTGAGATCGTGCTCGCCCGGCAGCGCGCGCAGCCAGTCGTGCAGGCGATCGAACGCCGCGTGTTTTGCAGCAGGCGTCGTTGCATCGAGCCGCAGTGCGGAATTGCCGACCTGCACGTCGATCTGCTCGGCCCTGGCGATCACGGCTTCCAGCGCAGTCCACCACAGACGTCCGGTGCCCTCGGCGAAATCGCTGGCGACATAGACGGCCAGTGGCGCGTCAAATTCGCGCAGAACCGGCAGCGCATGGTCGAGATTGTCGCGGTAGCCGTCGTCGAGGGTGAAGGCGGCGAAGCGGCGGCCGAACCGGCCTTGCACCAGCCGCTGATGCAGCTCGTCCATGCTGACGATGTCGATCTCGCGCGAGCGCAGATGGCTCAGCGTCGCGCGCAGGAATTCCGGGGTGACTTCGAGGTGCCGGTTCGGCTGGAACGCGGCCTCACGGGCCGGCCGCACGTGGTGCAGCATGAAAATAGCGCCGACGCCCGACAAAAGCGGGCGCAGGAGGTGGTGCGCGCCGCTGAAATAGAGTGCTCCCAGCCCGGCGCGGATGACGTTGTTACGGAGTTGTTTCATGACCGGCTGGCCGACCCCTGGCATTCCACCCTCAACTTAGGGTGACACCCTTGAAGAAAAAGTTATTCCAATTGTCCATGGAGGACCTTTGGAAGGGCGTCATTTCCGGTTTGACAGCCCGCCAAGGGTTTGTTTTGTCACCAGTTCCAGAGTTCGGGTCGTCGGATGCAGAAGCTTTTCAGGTGGGCCAGCAAATGGTGGCCAGGGTTGATTCCCCTGGCCGTCATGTGGGGATTTGCGTCCTGGAACAACACCTTGCCGGTCGAGGCGGACCTCTCGGCGCGCAGTTCGGCCGCTCTCAAGGACACCGTTCTGGACAAGACGCGGATCGCGGTGGACGGCCGTGACGTCAGCCTGGCTGCCGATGCCTTTTCCGAGGAGGGCCGCCGCGACGCGGTGATGACGGTCGAGATCGTCCCCGGCGTGCGCCTGGTCGACGACCGCACCCGCCTTGTTCCCGAAGCCAGGCCTTTCGTCTGGAATGCCGAGCGTGACGTAGTGCGCGTGACGCTGTCCGGCTCCGCCCCCCTGCCGTCGATGAAGGCGCGGCTGACGGAGGCGGCGCGCAAGGAGGTCAACGGGGTCGAGGTCGCCGATCAGATGGGGCTGGCGCGTGGTTCGCCGCCCCGGTTCGAGGCAGCCGCGATGCTGCTGCTCGACCAGATCGGCAAGCTCAAGGACGGCAAGATCACGATCACGGACACCAAGGTCAATCTCTCGGGCATGGCGCGCGACCTCGGCGGCCGTGAGGCGATTGCGGCGGCGCTGAAGAACCTGCCCGAGGGGTTTTCGATCGCCGCCAACGAGGTCAAGGCGCCACCCTACATCTTCCAGGCCTACAAGGATCCGGTTGCCGCGACGGTGACGCTGACCGGCTACGTGCCGGATAACAATGTCCACGCGGCGATCGCGACCAGCGCGTCGCGAAAATTCTTCACCGAAAAGGTCGTCGACAACCTCAAGGCCAGCATCGGCGCGCCGGCGTCCTTCAACATTGCGGTGGTCGCAGCTCTCGGCGCGCTGTCGCGGCTGTCGACCGGCACGCTCGTGGTGTCCGACCGCGAGGTGAAGCTGTCGGGCGATGCGCTCTACGAGGGCGCCGCGAACGATATCCGTGCGGGCCTCGGCAAGGACTTTCCCAAGAACTGGCAGTACAAGCCGGAGATCACGGTGAAGCCCGCCGCGGGCCCGGTCGATGGCACGGTCTGCCAGCAATTGTTCACGGAGCTGCTGAACAAGGGCAAGATCCGCTTCGCAGCCAGGCGCGCCGACATCGATCCGGATTCCGCGGCCATCCTGGATCATCTGATCGAGACGGCGCTGCGCTGCCCCACCACCAATATCGAGGTCGCCGGGCATACCGATGCCGACGGCGAGGACGCCTTCAACCAGGCGCTCTCGGAAAAGCGCGCGCAGGCGGTGATCGACTATCTGGTCAAGGCGGGCCTGCCGGCGACTCGCTTCGCCGCAGTCGGCCATGGCGCCACGCAACCTCTCGCCGGCAACGACACCGACGAGGGCAAAGCGCAGAACCGCCGCATCGAATTTCTGGTGAGGTGACGATGCCCTATCTCGTCTCGTTCCATATGGGCTGGCTGATCGGCTCGGTGCTGCTGGGCTTCTGCATGGGCTGGATCTCCGTGGTACAGCGCGGCAACGGCACCTCGAAGGTGACCGCGCGCTGGCTCGCGGTGCTCGTCGCCGCCCTGGCCGCAGCCTCTTTCACGCACGTCGTCCCGGGCCGCTTCGGCTATTGGCTCGACCTCGCCCTGATCATGTTCGCCTGCTACCTCGTCGGCTGCACCATCGGTGCCTGGCTGCGCGACCGGGTGGTCGCGCGGACCGCGCCGCCAGCCGTGCTGTGATGTTGCCGAGCATCCTGGCTGCGGGGGGCAGGGCTGGGCCGCGCGGCCTTTCGGCACGTCGGAAAACCGTGAACAACAGCGCCGGTCGCCCCTCTTTCAACGGGAGGGCACCGTCCATAGATTGACGTCGGCTTAAGCCGTGACGGAACATTGTACGGCCGAAATCATCAAAACTTCACGGCGGCCGCGCAGGATTGCCATGAGATTCGCCTCAAGTCGTGCCGCCGAAAGCGCCAAACTGTGCATCCGGAGCCCCCAACCTGCCTAAAACATTGAAGGCACGAGTTTTTGTTCGAATTGCCGAATTCCACTCCGCGCCAAAACGCGCTAGTGGAGGAGCAGGGGGCATGCGCGATGCCGGAGTCGGCGGCGAGGATTCGCTGAGTGCCTGTGCGTCGTCCGCCTGCCCGCCGGCCATCCTGGCCGCTGAAGCGTTGTTCGAGGTCTAGATGCTGGAAGCCATACGCAGAGCGACGTCGTTTCTGCGCCAGAAGCAAATCCTGCATAAGCTTGGAGTTGTGATCAGCATCGCGGTCATCGGCATCGCTTGCTATGTGCTCTATCACATGCTGCGCGGCATCGATACCAACGAGGTCCTCGAGGCGATCAAGAGCACCGAGCCGAGCCAGATTGCGATGGCGGCGCTGTTCGTGGCCGCGGGCTATTTCACCCTGACCTTCTACGATCTGTTCGCCGTGCGCGCGATCGGCCACGCCCATGTGCCCTACCGTATCAACGCGCTCGCCGCCTTCACCAGTTATTCGATCGGCCACAATGTCGGCGCCAGCGTCTTCACCGGCGGTGCGGTGCGCTACCGCATCTATTCGGCCTATGGCCTGAACGCGATCGACGTCGCAAAGATCTGCTTCCTCGCCGGATTAACCTTCTGGCTCGGCAATGCCGCCGTGCTCGGCCTCGGCATCGCCTACCATCCGGAAGCCGCCGCCTCGATCGACCAGCTTCCGCCCTGGCTGAACCGGACGCTGGCGCTGATGATCATCGTGGCGCTGGTCGGTTATGTGGTCTGGGTCTGGACCCAGCCGCGCGTGGTCGGCCGCGGGCCCTGGACCGTGGTGCTGCCCGGCGGCCCGCTGACGCTGCTCCAGATCGCGATCGGCATCGTCGATCTCGGCTTCTGCGCGCTCGCGATGTACGTGCTGGTCCCCGACGAGCCCAATCTCGGCTTCGTCGTCGTTGCAGTGATCTTCGTCTCGGCGACGCTGCTCGGCTTTGCCAGCCACTCGCCTGGAGGCCTCGGCGTGTTCGACGCCGCCATGCTGGTCGGCCTCTGGCAGATGGACCGGGAGGAGCTGCTGGGCGGCATGCTGCTGTTCCGCGTCCTCTATTATCTGTCCCCTTTCGTGATTTCTGTAATCTTGCTGACGTTTCGCGAGGTTATAATCGGTGCTCGATCCAAGCGCCTGCAGCAGGCGGCGCTCAAGCTCGACCCCGGCCCGGCGCCCGAAGCCGCTTATGTGAGAGAGCGCAGCGACAGCGGCGCCTGACCGCCGCAAGCCCTCCAGGAGAAGCCCGCCCCGATGGCGATCGACGCCCCATCTTCTCCCTCCGCCCAGCCCTGGTCCGACCGGCTGCGGCACTCGACCGTCATCCTGATCGCCGCGGCGCTGGCGCTGTCGGTGGTAGTCTCGCTCGGCGAGCTGTCGGCGCTGCATGCCATTGCCGTGTTCCTGTGCATCGCCGCGGCGGCGCTGATCCCCTGGCGCCTGCACGATACCGCCGCTTCGCGCGACGATGTCCGGCGCATCAACCCGGTCGAGAGCGCCGCGGTGGCCGCGGTCGTCGCCGGCATGCCGGATCCGGCGGTGCTGCTCGACCGCGCCGGCCGCGTCATCCATCTCAATGCCGCCGCCGCCCAGCTCGCGCCGGCGCTGCGCAGGAACGAGCTCGCCCAGTTCGCGCTGCGCTCGCCGGAGATCATCACGGCGCTGCGCGAGTCGATCGCGACCACCGAGCCGCGGCGCGCGACCTATCTCGACCATGTTCCGGTCGATCGCTGGATGGAGCTGATCATCACGCCGGTGCCGGTGCCGACCAGCTTCGGCGGCGCCGACAAATGCATGCTGATGACCTTCCACGACCAGACGCCGCTGCGCCGGGTCGAGGAGATGCGCGCCGACTTCGTCGCCAATGCCAGCCACGAGCTGCGCACGCCACTGGCTGCTCTGTCCGGCTTCATCGACACGCTCCAGGGCCAGGCCAAGGACGATCCCAAGGCGCGCGAGCGCTTCCTGGGCATCATGCACAACCAGGCCACCCGCATGGCGCGCCTGATCGACGATCTGCTCTCGCTGTCGCGGGTCGAGCTGTCGGCGCATGTGCGGCCCGACACCCTGGTCGACCTGCTGCCGATCATCCTCCAGGTCGCCGACGGGCTCGAGCCGCTGGCGCGCGAGCGTCAGGTCGAGGTCGAGACCCATCTGCCGGAGGCGCCGGTGATGATCGCGGGCGACCGTGAGGAGCTGCTCCGCCTGTTCGAGAATTTGATCGAGAACGCGCTCAAATACGGCGCCTCGGGCGGGCGCGTCACCGTGTCCCTGATCTCAGGCGCGGCTCCTGATGGAACTCAGGAAATCCGGGTCATGGTGCGGGATTTCGGCCCAGGCATTGCACCCGAGCATCTGCCGCGTCTGACCGAGCGGTTCTACCGGGTCGACGTTGGCGACAGCCGCTCGCAGGGCGGAACCGGGCTCGGATTATCGCTGGTGAAACATATTCTTAACCGCCATCGCGGCCGGCTTTTGATCGAAAGCGTGCCCAAACAGGGCGCCACCTTTACCGCCTGCTTCCCCCAAGCGAAGGCCTCGGTGCCGGCCTGATTTTGAAGTGATTTCAATCCCTTAGCGGTGTCATCCAACTGTCACGAAAGCTTCGTAAAAGCACAGCCGACCACCCCTAAAGCGGGCGGCACGGGGAGCGCGATCGGGCGCGGACGGCGCTTCGCTCCCCTGTATGGAGACCAGCATGAATTTCATCAAAACGATCGTCGCCGCCGGCTTGGTCGCCGCGTCGGCGACGGCGGCCTTTGCCGCCGATATCACGGGCGCCGGTGCGACCTTCCCGTTCCCGATCTATTCGAAGTGGGCCGACGCCTACAAGAAGGAGACCGGCAACGGTCTGAATTACCAGTCGATCGGTTCCGGCGGCGGCATCAAGCAGATCCAGGCCAAGACCGTGACCTTCGGCGCGACCGATGCGCCGCTCAAAGCCGAGCAGCTCGAGAAGGACGGCCTCGTTCAGTGGCCGATGGTGATGGGTGCGATCGTTCCCGTCGTCAACATCGAGGGTGTGAAGCCGGGCGAGCTGGTGTTCGACGGCGAGACGCTCGCCAACGTCTATCTCGGCAAGATCACCAAATGGGACGACGCCGCGATCAAGAAGCTCAATCCGAACGTGAAGCTGCCCTCGGACGCGATCACCGTGGTTCGTCGCTCCGACGGTTCGGGCACGACCTTCAATTTCACCAACTATCTCTCCAAGGCCAGCGCGGACTGGAAGAGCAAGGTCGGTGAGGGTACCGCGGTCGAGTGGCCGGTCGGCGTCGGCGCCAAGGGCAACGAAGGCGTCTCCGGCAACGTCGGCCAGACCAAGAACTCGATCGGGTACGTCGAGTACGCCTATGCCAAGCAGAACAAGCTGACCTACACCGGTCTCGTCAACAAGGCCGGCAAGCCGGTGCAGCCGACGGTCGAAGCCTTCCAGGCGGCCGCCTCCAACGCCGACTGGGCCAAGGCTCCCGGCTACTACGTCATCCTGACCGATCAGCCCGGCGAAAAGTCGTGGCCGATCACGGCGGCGACCTTCATCCTCATGCACAAGGATGCGACCGACAAGGCAGCCTCGAAGGAAGCCCTCAAGTTCTTCACCTGGGCCTTCAAGAACGGTGCGAAGGCGGCCGAAGAGCTCGACTACATCCCGATGCCGGAGAGCGTCGTGAAGCTGATCGAGAAGACTTGGTCTGCCGACATCAAGAGCTAACGACTCCGGTGTCCCGGACGCGCCGCAGCGTGAAACGCTGCTGCGCAGAGCCGGGACCCACAAGAACTGGGCCCCGGATCAGCGTCGCACCGCTTCGCGCTGCGCCGCATCCGGGGCGCAAGACCAACAACAAGCGTATATAAAACGGGTACAGGGGATCGGCGTGGCTGAGATGGCTGTCGAGAGCAATGTGGTTGATGCCGCCGGACCGTATGATCGCGCCAAGGCGTTGGGCGCGTTCAAGCTCGGTGACGTCACCTTCTACTGGATCACCCGGCTGAGCGCGATCTCGGTGCTGCTGATCCTCGGTGGCATCATCATGTCGCTGGTCGTCGGCGCCTTCCCGGCGATCAAGGAATTCGGCCTGTCGTTCCTGTGGACGCAGCGCTGGGCGCCCTCGGCCGATCCGCCGGTGCTCGGCGCGCTCGGGCCGATCTATGGCACGCTCGTCACCTCCTTCATCGCGATGCTGATCGCCATTCCGGTCGGCCTTGGCATTGCGATCTTCCTGACCGAGCTATGTCCGCAATGGCTGCGCCGCCCGATCGGCATGGCGATTGAGCTGCTCGCCGGCATCCCCTCGATCATCTACGGCATGTGGGGATTCTTCGTGCTGGGCCCGTTCCTGGCCAACACCTTCCAGCCCTTCATGATCAAGGTCTTCGACGGCGTCCCCGTGCTCGGCGCGGTCTTCGCAGGTCCCCCGTCCTATCTCAGCCTGTTCAACGCCGCGCTGATCCTCGCGATCATGGTGCTGCCCTTCATCACCGCGATCTCGGTCGACGTGTTCAAGACGGTGCCGCCGGTCCTCAAGGAGGCGGCGTACGGCATCGGCTGCACCACCTGGGAAGTCGTCCGCAGCGTGGTGATCCCCTATACCCGCGTCGGCGTCATCGGCGGCATCATGCTGGCGCTGGGCCGCGCGCTGGGCGAGACCATGGCGGTGACCTTCATCATCGGCAATTCGTTCCGCATCTCGGGGTCGATCTTCGCCCCGGGCACCACGATCTCGGCAGCGATCGCATCCGAATTCGCCGAAAGCGACGGCCTGCACCAGTCCGGCCTGATCCTGCTCGGGCTGCTGCTGTTCGTGCTGACGTTCTTCGTGCTCGCAGCGGCGCGGCTGATGCTCATGCGGCTGGAAAAAAAGGCGGGGAACTGACGCCATGAACCCGATTTATTCCCGCCGTCGCCGCAAGGACATCGTCGTCCGCGGACTCTGCATGGCTGCGGCCGCCTTCGGCGTCACCTGGCTCGCGCTGATCCTGGTCACGCTGCTCTACAACGGCGTGGCCGGTCTCAACGTGCAGATCTTCACCGAGAATACCCCGCCGCCCGGCTCCACTGACGGCGGCCTGCTCAACGCCATCGTCGGTTCGCTGATGATGACCTTGATCGGCGTCGGCATCGGCGCGCCGCTCGGCATGTTCGCCGGCACCTATCTCGCCGAATACGGCCGCAACGACAGGCTGACCTCGGTGATCCGCTTCATCAACGACATCCTGCTGTCGGCGCCCTCGATCATCATCGGCCTGTTCATCTATGGTGCCGTGGTGGTGCCGATGCGCGGCTTCTCGGCGATCGCCGGCTGTCTCGCGCTCGCCGTCATCGTCATCCCGGTGGTGCTGCGCACGACCGAAGACATGCTGCTGCTGGTGCCGAACGCGCTACGCGAGGCGGCTTCCGCCCTCGGCCTGCCGCGCTCGCTGGTGATCAAGCGGATCGCCTACCGCTCGGCCCGCGCGGGTCTCATTACCGGCGTGCTGCTCGCCACCGCCCGCGTCGCCGGCGAGACCGCGCCGCTGCTGTTCACCGCGCTGTCGAACCAGTTCTTCAGCCTCGATATGACCAAGACGATGGCGAACCTGCCGGTGACCATCAACAACTTCGTGCAGAGCCCCTACGCCTACTGGAAGCAGCTGGCCTGGAGCGGGGCGCTGCTCATCACCCTGACCGTGCTTGCCCTGAACATTGGCGCGCGCATCCTTGGCGCCGAGAGGACCGCAAAATGAGTGATCTTTCAGTATCGTCGTCGATGAGCGCGGCCGGTGGTCTGCCCCAGACGGCAGCGCTGCCCGAGGCTCCCCCCAAGGTGACGGTGCGAAACCTCAACTTCTATTACGGCGAGCACCATGCGCTGAAGAACATCAACCTGACGCTGGGCACCCACCGCGTCACGGCGTTCATCGGCCCGTCGGGCTGCGGCAAGTCGACCCTGCTGCGCATCTTCAACCGGATGTACGATCTCTATCCGGGCCAGCGCGCCACCGGTCAGCTGATGCTCGACCAGACCAACATCCTCGACGGCAAGCTCGACCTCAACCTGCTGCGCGCACGCGTCGGCATGGTGTTCCAGAAACCGACGCCGTTCCCGATGACGATCTACGAGAACATCGCCTTCGGCATTCGTCTTTATGAGAAGATATCGAAGTCCGAGATGGACGACCGCGTCGAGAAGGCACTGCGCGGCGGCGCGCTGTGGAACGAGGTCAAGGACAAGCTCAATGCCTCCGGCCTGTCGCTCTCCGGCGGCCAGCAGCAGCGCCTCTGCATCGCCCGCACCGTCGCGGTGCGGCCTGAGGTGATCCTGTTCGACGAGCCCTGCTCGGCGCTAGATCCGATCTCGACCGCCAAGGTCGAGGAGCTGATCCAGGAGCTGTCCGAGAACTACACAATCGCAATCGTCACCCACAACATGCAGCAGGCGGCTCGCGTCTCCGACAAGACTGCTTTCATGTATCTCGGTGAGTTGATCGAGTTCGACGACACCAGCAAGATCTTCACGTCGCCTACCGATCGGCGCACGCAGGATTACATCACCGGCCGGTTCGGCTGAGGAGACAGCACATGGCTTCCGAACATACCGCAAAGGCCTTCGACACCGACCTCCAGGAACTCACCCGGCTGGTCGCGGAGATGGGCGGCATCGCCGAGCGCATGATCGTCGATTCCGTCGACGCGCTGATCCGCCGCGACGTCGCGCTCGGTCAGCGCGTGGTCGCCATCGATTCCGAGCTCGACGCGCTCCAGAAGAAGATCGAGGAGCGCGCCGTGCTGACCATCGCGCGCCGGCAGCCGATGGCGGTCGATCTGCGCGAGATCGTCGGCGCCATGCGCGTTGCGACCGATCTCGAGCGCATCGGCGACCTCGCCAAGAACATGGGCAAGCGCGTGGCGGCGCTGGAGACGGATTTCCATCCGCTGAAACTGTTCCGCGGCCTCGAGCACATGACCGACCTCGTGCAGCAGCAGGTCAAATCGGTGCTGGACGCCTATGCCGCGCACGATCTGCCGGCGGCGATGGCGGTGTGGAAGGGCGACGAGGAAGTCGACGCCATCTGCACCTCGCTGTTCCGCGAGCTCCTCACCTACATGATGGAAGATCCGCGCAACATCTCGTTCTGCATCCATCTGATGTTCTGCGCCAAGAACATCGAGCGGATCGGCGACCACGCCACCAACATCGCCGAGACCGTGTTCTACATGATCGAAGGCCAGGCGATCACCGACAAGCGGCCGAAGGGCGACATGACGACCTTCGCCACGACGGTCCCGAATACTTAAGGAGCGACGACCCGATGGGCGCACGCATTATGGTGGTTGAGGACGAGGAAGCTCTGACCGAGCTGCTTCGCTACAACCTCGAAGGCGACGGCTATGACGTCGAGACGGTGATGCGCGGCGACGATGCCGACACCCGGCTCAAGGAGCACATCCCCGATCTGATCGTGCTCGACTGGATGCTGCCTGGCCTCTCCGGCATCGAGCTGTGCCGGCGGCTGCGCACCCGGCCCGAGACCAAGCAGCTTCCGATCATCATGCTCACCGCGCGCGGCGAGGAGAGCGAGCGGGTGCGGGGGCTTGCGACCGGCGCCGACGATTACATCGTCAAGCCGTTCTCGGTGCCGGAGCTGCTGGCGCGGGTGAAGGGCCTGCTCAGGCGCGCAAGCCCGGAGCGGCTCGCCACCGTGCTGGCCTATGGCGACATCGAGCTCGACCGCGACAAGCGCCGCGTCGCACGCTCGGGCCGGCCAATCGATCTCGGTCCGACCGAATACCGCCTTTTGGAGTTCTTCCTCGAGCACCCGGGCCGAGTGTTCTCGCGCGAGCAGCTGCTCGACAGCGTCTGGGGCCGCGACATCTATATCGACGAGCGCACCGTCGACGTCCATATTGGCCGCCTGCGCAAGCTGCTCAATCTCGGCCGCGAGCAGGACCCGATCCGCACCGTTCGCGGCGCCGGCTACGCGCTGGACGATCGATTTGCGAAGGCGGAGCAGGCGTAAACTGGTTTAGCGGACGTTGGCTCAGCGAGCTGCGGCAACAATCTCAGTGTCGTCCCGGACAAGCGTGCGCAGATCCGGGGCCCATGACCACAGGATGTGGTTGTTGCGCGAAGAAGGGAACTCCGCGTCCCCCTTAGCCAGGTATTGTGGTGGCTATGGGTCTCGGATCTGCGCGCGCTTGAGGCGCGCTTGTCCGGGACGACATCGAGTTATTGGAGCCGTCATTCGATGACGGCTGCCGTCTCGAACTTCAAACTGACTTACCGCGGACCCGGCTTTGCCGGCGCGCGCCGGCGGTCCGCAGCGGGCTGGTAGGCCACGCGCGAATGCTGGGCGCAATAGGGCAGGCCGGAGAGCGCCTTGCCGCCGCAGAAGAAGAAATCCGGGCTCGAGGGATCGCCGACCGGCCAGTGACAGGTCGCCTCGTTCAGCTCCAGCAGCGACAGCCGCTGGCTCATCGGCACCACGTTGTCGTAGGTGACCGGTTCGGCCTCGACCTCGACTTCGAAGGCCTGCGCTAGCGCGGTGTTGCCGCGCGAGATCGGCCGCGTCACCCGCATCATGTGCTGCGCGGGACGCGCCTTGCGCGGCCGGGGTGCAGCGGATGAGGGGCTCTTGGCGCGTCCGGACAGGCCGAGCCTGTGCACTTTGCCGATCACGGCATTGCGGGTCACATTGCCGAGCTCTGCCGCGATCTGGCTGGCCGACAATCCGGCCTCCCAGAGCTTTTTCAGTTGCTCGACGCGATCATCCGACCAGGTCAAAACCGTCATTGCACCCTTTCCCTCGTCGTGCGGCTGCCATCCTGGCGCCTCGCGGCGAATGCCTAAGCCTCGAAAAACCCGTGCCGTCAGAATCCCTTAAGGCTCGCCGAGCGCGCCAATGACGCCCGAACGTTTACGCCGGTACATGAGGACTTAGAGATCAGAACTGCCGCACGAGATGTCGTATCTGACAAGCCAAACGCTACAATATGGCGTGACTCCCGCGCAAGAGTCCGCCGACTCGCTTCCACATGTTCCGTGGCGAAAACCCGCAAAATCGATACCGCAAGACTACGGATTGAGCGTTTCGCGAGGCTTTCCGGGCGGCATTGACACCCGTTTCACCAGGCCTAAGATAGTCGCGCGTGCCGCCCTTAAAAGGCGGCACGTTTCGTTTTCCGGGCCGGTTGATGGTGCGTTGCGCAATGCACGCTCACGCCGTCCGCAACATCAAGTGGCCGTCATGACTAACAGCGCAGCCCCGCATTTGCTCCCCGTTTTCGCCAGGTCCGACCTCGGTTTCGAGCGCGGCGAAGGCTGCTGGCTGATCGCGACCAATGGCGAGCGCTATCTCGACTTCACCTCCGGTGTCGCCGTGAACGCGCTCGGCCATGCCCATCCCGCGCTGGTCGCAGCGTTGCAGGAGCAGGCGACGAAACTCTGGCACATGTCGAACCTGTTCCAGAGCCCTGACGGCGAGAAACTCGCCGCGCGTCTGTGCGACGAAAGCTTCGCGGATTTCGTGTTCTTCTGCAATTCCGGCGCCGAAGCACTGGAATGCGTGATCAAGGTCGTGCGCCGCTATCACGCGGTGAAAGGCCATCCCGATCGCTATCGCATGATCACCTTCGAGGGCGCCTTCCACGGCCGCACCTTGGCGACGCTGGCGGCGACCGGTTCTGCAAAATATCTCGAAGGTTTCGGCCCGCCGATGGACGGTTTCGACCAGGTACCGCATGGCGACATCGAGGCCGTCAAGAAGGCGATCGGTCCGCAGACCGCGGGCATCCTGATCGAGCCGATCCAGGGCGAGGGCGGCGTGCGTTCGGCAACGCCGGCCTTCCTGAGGGCGTTGCGCCAGCTCTGCGACGAGAAAGGCTTGCTGCTCGCGTTCGACGAGGTGCAGACCGGCATGGGCCGCACCGGCGATCTGTTCGCGCATCGCCGTTTCGGCGTCGAACCCGACGTAATGTCGCTGGCGAAAGCGCTTGGCGGCGGCTTCCCGATCGGCGCCTGCCTTGCGACCGCGGAGGCGGCTTCCGGCATGACGCCCGGCTCGCACGGCTCGACCTTCGGCGGCAATCCGCTGGCGATCTCGGCTGCGAACGCCGTGCTCGACGTCATGCTCAAGCCCGGCTTCTTCGACCACGTGCAGAAGATGTCGCTGCTGCTCAAACAGAAGCTCGCCTCCGTGATCGACCGTCACCCTGAGGTCGTCAGCGAAGTGCGCGGCGAGGGCCTCCTGATCGGCATCAAGGCCGTGGTGCCATCGGGCGATCTCGTCGCGGCGCTGCGTGACCAGAAACTGCTCACGGTCGGTGCCGGCGACAATGTCGTGCGTTTCCTGCCGCCCTTGATCGTCACCGAAGCCGAGATCGAGGACAGCGTCGGTCGGCTCGAACGCGCCTGTGCTGCGATCTCGTCCAGTCAGACCAAGCGGGCGGCAAGCTGATGAGCAAGCCCCCGAAGCACTTCCTCGACATCAACGAGCTCCCGCTGACGGAGCTCAAGAGCATGCTCGCGGCCTCTTCCGCGATGAAGGCGAAGCAGAAGGCGCATCAGCCGGTCAGGCCGCTCGAAGGCAAGACCTTGGCGATGATCTTCGAGCGTCCCTCGACCCGCACCCGCGTCTCGTTCGACGTCGCCATGCGCCAGCTCGGCGGCGAGCCCATCATGCTCACCGGCGCCGAGATGCAGCTCGGCCGCGGCGAGACCATCGCCGACACGGCGCGTGTGCTGTCACGCTATGTCGACGCCATCATGATCCGCATCCTCAATCACGAGGCCCTGCTGGAGCTTGCGGAATACGCAACCGTGCCCGTCATCAACGGCCTGACGCGGCGCTCGCACCCCTGCCAGGTGATGGCCGACCTCATGACCTACGAGGAGCATCGCGGCCCGATCGAGGGCCGGACAGTGGCCTGGACCGGCGACGACAACAACGTGCTGGCGTCCTGGGCCCATGCCGCCGAACGCTTCAAGTTCCAGCTCAACGTCGCAACCCCGCCCGAGCTCGCACCGAAAAAGGTGATGCGCGACTTCATCAAGGCGACCGGCGCGTCGATCGTGCTGGGCACCGATCCCGAGGCCGCGGTGAAGGGCGCCGACTGCGTCGTCACCGACACCTGGGTGTCGATGGGCGACAAGGAGGGCGAGCACCGCCACAACGTGCTCAAGCCCTACCAGGTCAATGCCAAGCTGATGTCGCTGGCCAAGCCCGACGCGCTGTTCATGCACTGCCTGCCGGCCCATCGCGGCGAGGAGGTCACGGACGAGGTGATCGACGGCCCGCAATCGGTCGTGTTCGACGAGGCCGAAAACCGCCTGCACGCGCAGAAGGGCATTCTGGCCTGGTGCTTTGACGCGGTGAAGTAGGTATGCGCTGGCGTTTTTGCCGGCCACAACCACTTGTCGTCCCGGACAAGCGCGCCAGAAGCGGGCTGGAGGAGGCTGATGTGCTTCGCCAAACCCTGTGGCTATAGGTCCCGGATCTGCGCTTGCGCTTGTCCGGGACGACATCGAGTTTGAGGTTGCTTCGTGCACTCCAACTCGTATCCGGAACACGCTACTCAATCGCCCCTTCCAATCCACCTCTCCGACCCCAGATAAAGCGCCATGGTTTCCCAATCCCCCCACATGAAAACCGGGTCCGAAGGCCCGGTTCGCGCGCCATCAGCGGTTCCCATCGATGACGCCGTGCTGCCCTATGAGGTCGACGCGCTCGATGTGCGCGGGCGCCTGGTGCGGCTCGGCCCGGCGCTCGACGAGATTCTGACTAAGCACGATTATCCAGCGCCAGTCGGCAAGCTGCTCGGCGAGGCCATCGTGCTGACGACGCTGCTCGGATCGGCACTGAAGTTCGAGGGGCGCTTCATCCTCCAGGCCCAGACCGACGGTCCAGTGTCGTTCCTGGTCGTCGACTACATGGCGCCGGATCGCCTGCGCGCCTATGCGCGCTTCGATGCTGCGCGCCTTGGTGATGCCAAGGACTCCGGCACGCTGCTCGGCCGCGGCCATCTCGCCATGACCATCGACCAGGGGCCCGACATGAGCCGCTACCAGGGTCTGGTCGCGCTCGACGGCGGCAGCCTGGAAGAGGCCGCCCACGAATATTTCCTGCGCTCCGAGCAGATCCCCACCAAGGTGCGCCTCGCGGTCGGCGAGGAGTGGCGTTCGAACGACGGCGGCAAGCATCGCTGGCGCGCCGGCGGCATGCTGATGCAGTTCCTGCCGAAGGCGCCGGAGCGCGCGCGGCAGGCGGACTTGCATCCCGGCGACGCGCCCGAAGGCGCCGAGCTGCACGCCGTCGCCGAGGACGATGCCTGGGTCGAGGCGCGCTCGCTGATGGAAACCGTCGAGGACGTCGAGCTGATCGATCCCGAGCTCTCCGGCGAGCGGCTGCTGTTTCGCCTGTTCCACGAGCGCGGCGTGCGCGTGTTCAATCCGCTGGTCCTGAAGGCGCAATGCTCCTGCTCGCGCGACGCGGTCGCCTCCATGCTGAAGAGCTTCTCGCCGGACGATCGCACTGCCATGGTCAAGGACAACAAGGTCGTCGTGACCTGCGAGTTCTGCTCGTCGGTGTACCAGTTCACGCCGGACGAGGCGGGCGTGGAAGAGGCGTAAGCGCCTATCCTTCCTCGCTGCGAGCTATCGTGGGGTTGGCAAAGCGGAGCGTGCCCACCACCTTTATCTTGATTGAAATGGTGGGCACGGCGCTTTGCGCCTTTGCCCGCCCTACGGCAGCGCCGTCCACCTCAATTCAACACCCGCTTGTTGTCCGGGCTGTCGAGCGAAAACGTCGGCACGTCGATCTCAAAGCGTTCGCCGCTTGCGCTGACCATCTGGTAGCGGCCGGTCATGAAGCCGGAGGCCGTCGTGAGCGGCACGCCGGAGGTGTATTCGAAGCGTTCGCCGGGGGCCAGCGTCGGCTGCTCGCCGACGACGCCCTCGCCCTTGACCTCCTGCTGGCGGCCGGTGGCGTCGGTGATGATCCAGTGCCGCGTCTTGAGCTGCACGGTCTCCTCGCCTGAATTGGTGATGACGATGGTGTAGGACCAGAAATAGCGCGAGCGGTCGGCCGACGACTGCTCCGGAACAAAGTTCGGCTCGACGGTCACTTCAATCTGGCGAGTCACGGCGCGGTACATGGCTGCCATCATACCGAAATCCGGCCGGGAACCAAACGCCGCCGGACGGCTTTCGCGACATCGTCCCGCCCGAATTGGCGGGGAAGTACGCCCAATGTGATCCGGTCGCTTTGCGAGACAACGACCGGACCTGTACACTCCACAAGGCGTCGCGATTTGTGGAAGGGTTTTTAGGCCCCGATGACCATTGCCGACCAAGTGACGGGATCGACGATCGCGGGAACCGCGGGTGCCAAGCCCGCAGGCGCCAGGCGGCGCGCCGCCGCGCCGGCCATCTCGCTGCCCGCCATCGGCGAGCGCGAGCTCCGGCTCGACCTGTTTCGCGGCCTCGCGCTGTGGCTGATCTTCATCGACCATCTGCCGACGAGCCTTTTGACCTGGTTCACGATCCGCAATTACGGCTTCAGCGACGCCACCGAGATCTTCATCTTCATATCCGGCTATACCGCCGCCTTCGTCTACGGCCGCGCGATGCTGGAGAGCGGCGTCGTCATCGCCACCGCGCGCATCCTGCGGCGGGTCTGGCAGATCTATGTCGCCCACGTCTTCCTGTTCACGATCTTCCTCGCCGAGATCTCCTACGTCGCGACCAGCTTCGAGAACCCGCTCTACACCGAAGAGATGGGCATCATGGATTTCCTCAAGCAGCCCGACGTCACCATCGTGCAGGCGCTGCTGCTGCGCTTCCGTCCCGTCAACATGGACGTGCTGCCGCTCTACATCGTGCTGATGCTGGCGCTGCCCTTGATCCTGTGGTCGATGAAATGGAAGCCCGACGTCACGCTCGGCCTCTCGGTTGCGCTCTACGCGGTCACCTGGGAATACGACCTCTACTTCTCGGCCTATCCGAACGGATTCTGGGCGTTCAATCCGCTGGCCTGGCAATTGCTTTTCGTCTTCGGTGCATGGTGTGCGCTCGGAGGTGCGCGGCGCATGTCTCGTATTCTGGCTTCGCCGGTAACGATGTGGATCTCGGTCGCCTATCTGGTGGCGGCGTTCTACGTGACGCTGACCTGGTATGTGCCACAGCTTTCCCATTTGATGCCGAAGCGGCTCGAGCAGTGGATGTATCCGATCGACAAGACCGACCTCGACGTGCTGCGATTCACGCATTTCCTGGCGCTGGCCGCGCTCACGGTGCGCTTCCTGCCGCGGGACTGGCCGGGTCTGAAATCGCGCTGGCTGCGGCCGCTGATCCTGTGCGGCTCGCATTCGCTCGAGATCTTCTGCCTCGGCGTCTTTCTCGCCTTCGCCGGCCATTTCGTTCTGGCCGAAGTTTCCGGCGGCCCGGCCATGCATGCGCTGATTAGTCTCTCGGGAATCCTGGTCATGTGGGGCGTCGCCTGGGTGATTTCGTGGTACAAGCGCGTGGCTGACAAGAGCGGTTCGAAAACCAAAAGCGCCGTCGGCAGCGCCGATATGGCGGGGGGGGGTTGATGAAGGCGAGGGTTCTCCTGAGCCTGATCCTGCTATGCGGTGGCCTCGCCGCGCCGCCGGCGCGCGCGGGCGATGCTGCGCCTGCGGCCCCGGCCGCACCTGCGGCCTGCGAATTGCCGTCCTATCTGCTCACCAGCGAAAGCCAGCTTCCCAAGGTCGCCGATGCCATCAAGGCCGGCAAACCGCTCGAAATCCTGGTCATCGGCAGCCGCTCCACCACGATTCCGGCTTCGGAGGATGCCTCCTATCCGGCGCGCATGCAGGCCATCCTGAAGGACAAGCTGCCTCCATCGGAGGCCGTGCACGTCTCCGTAGAAATACAGAGCAAGAAGACGGCCGAGGAGGCGGCTGCGAGCTTCGTTAAGCTGATGGAAGCAAAAAAGCCTACTTTGGTCATCTGGCAGACCGGGACGGTGGATGCTATCCGAGCCATCGATCCCGACGATTTTCGCGGCGCAGTGACCGAAGGGGTCTCCGCGTTGCAAAATGCAGGGGCTGACGTCGTGTTGATGAACTTGCAGTACAGTCCGCGTACCGAGACCATGATCTCGGTGCCGCCCTATCTCGATAATATGCGGGTGGTGGCGCAGGAGCATGACATCCCGCTGTTCGACCGTTTCGCGATCATGCGGCAGTGGAATGATCAGGGTCAGTTCGACCTGTTCAGCCCGTCCCGCGGGCCCGAGCTGGCGAAACAGGTCCATGATTGCCTTGGCCGGGCGTTGGCACAGTTCGTGATTGACGCAGCCCATCTCGGGCCGGCCCAGCAGCAAAATTGAGGTCTAGCGTTAATGAGTTCTCTCCGCCCTTTTTGCCTGACGGCATGGCTGGCTGCGCCCGCAGCGGCCGTGCTGTTGTTGCTGGCGCCGGTGTCACCGTCGCGCGCGCAGCAAGCCGTGCAGGCCCAGGCCGCGCCGGCTCCGCAGCAATCGGCTAATCCCGCTTTCGCGTTGCCCTCCCAGACTACCGTCGCAGCGACGTCCCCCGACCAGCGCGGCATCACGGCGCGCGCCGTCGACAAGGTGAAGCAGGTCGCGAAATCCGCCGGCGACATCTTCAGCCGCGTGCCCTGCCTGCCGCCGAAGGGCGGCTCGAAGGCGATGGGCTCGCTGCCGCATGTCGCAAGCAAGCTCGCCGCCGGCCAGCCCGTCGTCATCGTCGCGTTTGGCTCATCGTCGACCGCGGGCTTCGGCGCGAGTTCGCCGGAGTTCAATTATCCGAACCGTCTCGCCGCGCAGCTGCGCCGGCACTATCCGACCGCCGACATCACCGTCATCAATGCCGGCGTTGGTGGCGAGGATGCGCCCGAGATGATGAAGCGCCTCCAGACGCAGGTGATCGACGCGCATCCGGATCTCGTGATCTGGCAAGTCGGCACCAACGCCGTGCTGCGCAATCTCGATCCCGGCGAGACCGCCAAAATAGTCGAAGAGGGCATTTCCCGCATCCAGGCCTCGGGCGGCGCCGACATCGTGCTGGTCGATCCGCAATATTCGCCGGCCGTGAACCAGCGCAAGGAGAGCGCCGGCAAGATGGTGAAGCTGCTCGGCAAGGTCGCCGAGCTGCGCCACGTCGGCATCTTCCCGCGTTTCGAGGTGATGCGCGACTGGCACGAGAACCAATCGATCCCGGTCGAGAGCTTCGTCATTGCCGACGGTCTGCACATGAACGATTGGGGCTATGCCTGTTTCGCCCAGCTGCTCGGCGACGACATCATCCGCTCCGTCGGCCAGATCAAGATCGGCGTCAACGTGCCGGCGGACGTGCGGACTTATCGACCGATGTAGGTTCGGTGCCGTAGTGCCGTAGGGTGGGCAAAGGTGCGCTCTTCGCGCGTCGTGCCCACCATCCATCGGCACCGCGATCGTGAATGGTGGGCACGCTTTGCTTTGCCGACCCTACGACTGCGAGCGTGTGGCTACGCCTTCTCCAACGCCGCGGTCAGGTCCTCGATCAGATCGTCCGGATGCTCGAGCCCCGCCGAGAAGCGGATGAAGCCTTCGCTGATGCCGAGGGCCGCGCGGTCTTCCGGCTTGAGGCGCTGATGCGTCGTGGTCGCCGGATGCGTGACGAGGCTTTTGGCGTCGCCGAGATTGTTGGAGATCCTGGCGAGCTTGAGCGCGTTGAGCACGCGGAATGCCGCCTGCTTGCCGCCCTTGACCTCGAAGCCGACCAGGGTCGAGCCGCCGCGCATCTGCTTCTTCACCAATGCGGCCTGCGGATGATCGGGGCGGCCGGGAAAGATCAGCCGCGAGATCTTGGGATGGCTCGCCAGCACGTCGGCGATGCGCGCAGCCGTGTCGGTCTGCGCGCGCACGCGCACGGCCAGCGTCTCCAGGCCCTTGAGCAGGACCCAGGCGTTGAACGGCGAGATCGACGGGCCGGTCTGGCGCATAAAATTGTGGACGTGCTCGGCGATGAAGGCTTCCGACGACAGGATGATGCCGCCGAGGCAGCGGCCCTGGCCGTCGATGTGCTTGGTCGCGGAATAGACCACGACGTCGGCGCCGAGCGCGAGCGGGCTCTGCCAGATCGGGGTCGCGAACACGTTGTCGACGACGAGCCGCGCGCCGCCACTGTGCGCGATCTCGGCGATCCCGGGAATGTCGAGCACGTCAAGCGTCGGGTTGGTCGGGCTCTCCAGGAAGAATGTCTTGGTGTTCGGCCTCAAGGCCCGCTGCCACTGGTCGAGGTCGGCGCCGTCGACCAGCGTGGTCTCGATGCCGTAGCGCGGCAACAGATCCTGCACGACGTAGAGGCACGAGCCGAACAGCGCGCGCGAGGCCACCAAATGGTCGCCGGCCTTCAGCGGCGCCAGGATCGCGGTCGTCACCGCGGCCATGCCGGTCGCCGCCGAGCGGGCCGCCTCGGCGCCCTCGAGCTCGATCATGCGGCGCTCGAACATCGCGATGGTCGGGTTGGAATAGCGCGAATAGATGAAGCCGGGGTCCTCGCCCTTGAACCGCGCCTCGCACTCCTCGGCGCTGTTGTAGACGTAGCCCTGGGTCAGGAACAGCGCCTCCGACGTCTCGCCATATTGCGAGCGCAGGGTGCCGGAATGGACCAGGCGGGTTTCGGGACGGTAGTGCGCGGCGGACGCCGGGGACTTCGACATAGGACCTCCTGCGTGACCACCTGAAAATGGTCACAAAAAAACCGGCCTGGATAAAACCACGGGCCGGGATCACAGAGGTCCCCGGCCTGTTTAGCGACTTATTTAACGTGGCTGCAAGCCGGCCGGCTCAAATCACCACGGGATAAGTCATGCTCATATTCCGCAATGCTCTTTCCGTCAAGACGTCCATCGGATAGCCGTAAAAAGCTGTATTTTCCGCATGTCCGGATGTACCTGCCCCCTGACGAGGACCCCCGATTGACGTTCACGGTCGCTGCCGACGCCAATGGTATCCTGCCCGACCGCATGATCGCGGCAATGGCGGAGGCGGGGCTCATCCTGCCCGCCTACGACTTCGTCGAAAGTCAGATCCAGCCGGCGAGTCTCGATTTGCGCCTCGGCGACATCGCCTATCGGGTGCGCGCCAGCTTCCTGCCCGGGCCCGGCGCCACCGTCGCCGAGCGTATCGACGAGTTGAAGCTGCACGAGTTCAGCCTCGCCGACGGCGCGGTGCTGGAGACCAACTGCGTCTACATCGTGCCGCTGCTTGAAAGTCTGGCGTTGCCGCCGGAGATCGTCGCGGCGGCGAACCCGAAAAGCTCCACCGGCCGGCTCGACGTTTTCACCCGCGTGATCGCCGACGGCACCCGCCGCTTCGACATGATCGGCGCCGGCTATCACGGTCCGCTCTATGCAGAGATCAGTCCGAAGACGTTTCCGGTGCTGGTGCGCGAGGGCTCGCGCCTGTCGCAGGTGCGCTTCCGCACCGGCGATGCCATCCTCAATGCCGACGAGCTTGACAGCCTGCACGCCGCCGAGCGTCTCGTCGATATCGACGATGCCGATCTCTCCGGCGGCGTCGCGGTCTCCGTCGATTTGTCCGGCGAGAAGGCCAGCGGCTTCGTCGGCTATCGCGCCAAGCGTCACACCGGCGTCGTCGACGTCGACCGCCGCTCCGGCTACGCGGTCGAAGATTTCTGGGAGCCGATGTCAGCGCGCCCCGACGGCAGCCTGATCCTCGATCCCGGCGAGTTCTACATCCTCGCCTCGAAAGAGGCGGTGCAGGTGCCGCCCGATTACGCCGCGGAGATGGTGCCGTTCGATCCGCTGGTCGGCGAATTCCGCGTGCACTATGCCGGCTTCTTCGATCCCGGATTCGGCTATGCCGGTGCGGGCGGGCTGGGATCGCGCGCCGTGCTGGAGGTGCGCTCGCGCGAGGTGCCGTTCATCCTCGAGCATGGCCAGATCGTCGGCCGCCTCGTCTACGAGAAGATGCTGGCGCGCCCCGACGCCGTGTACGGCCAGCGCATCGGCTCGAACTACCAGGCGCAGGGCCTGAAGCTGAGCAAGCATTTCCGGGCGTAGCTGCATCCCCGTCCTCCGCCGTCCTTCCCCGCGAAGGTGGGGAATCCAGTACGCCGCGGCCTTACGATTTAATCGTTCCCGTCTCGGAGTACTGGATCGCCCGGTCTTCGCCGGGCGATGACACCGAGCTTGTGGCGTGTTGCGTCGCCCCATCCGCGATGACACACTCGATCAAAACAGCGATCGGGAGCGAACATGACCGCCGCAGCAGACCTCGCGCAGGAAGCGCAATGGAAGCGCTGGCGCGCGGTCGCCGACCTCTATCACGCTTACTTCACCGGCCTCATCCTCACCGTCGTCACGCGGCGCGGCACGGCGGATGCCGCCGAGTTCGTCTTCCGGGTGTTCCTCCGCCAGCAGCAGGAGCGCTTCCTGCCGGGGCTCCAAAAGCTCGGCCTCAGCCATTTGCCGCCGGCGGTCGCCGCCGCGCAATATCACTATCTCTCCAACTGGATCGGGGGCGTGCATGTCGAATACATGTACGAGAGCGACACCAAGGCCTGGATCCGCTATCCGCCGCCGCGCTGGATCTGGAAGGGTACCGCGATCTGCGGCGTGCCGGGTGAGGTCAGCCGAGCGATGCTGCGCGGCTGGCACGCCAACAACGGCGCCGCGCTCGGCGATCTCCGCCTCGGCTTCGTCTGCACCAAGCAGAGCGTGGACGGCCAGGACGGGCTCGAAGGCTATTACCATCAGTACGACCATCCGCTCGAGCTCGACCGGCGCCTGGTGTTCGCGCGGCATCTGGAGGCCCCGCTGTTCGACGCCAAGAACGCGCCGGCGCTACCTGTTTCGAGCTGGCCAAAATCGAGGCTCGAAAAGGCCTATCGCAACTACGCGATGGAATATGTGCGCACCGCCGCGCCCGTGATGGTGCAGCTGTTCGGTCCGGAAGATGCCGGCTATCTCTTGCACCTCACCGGCAAGCTGATCGGCATGCAGTATTTCGACGAGGTTGCGGCGGCGCTGGCGACGAGCCGTGGCGGTGCGAATGAATTCGCATCGTTCCTCAACGCGCTGTTCGCGGCGCAGGATGATGTCGCCGAGACCACGCAATCCGAAGGCAGCTTCGAAATCGAGCAGCAGAGCTGGAAGCTAATGGAGGACGTCGGCGACTATCACCGCGCCTGTGCCAAGGTGCTGGAGGGATTGTTCGAAGGGCTCGCTGCCGGATGCGGCCGGCATATCGGCGTGCATCTGCGCCCGATCCCAAGCGGCCGTGCGCCGCTCATTTGGGTGATCGAGTAATTCCACCCACTGAAATGCGCTGTCGCAGGGCACGCCTGCATCAGGCGCGGGAGGAATCGGCAATTGTCGTGCTAACAAGCTGAACCCTGCGCCTTTTGCGCGAACAAATTCATTGGCACACCTACTCATTGCCGCGCCGCAAAATGGCGCTCGTGCCCCGGGAGAGGACATGTCCGACATCGCCGAAATCCCGGTCGATGAACAAGAGCGTCCGCTGCCGCCGCCTCCGCGTGCCGTGCGAAGCGCGCTGACGGACGGGCCGATCCTGCACACGCTGCTCTCCCTCGCTTGGCCCAACGTGGTCGCGCTGTCGGCCGGCACCTGCGTGGTGATCGCGGAGACGTCCTATATCGGACGCCTCGGCGTGGAAGCGCTGGCCGCGATGGCGCTGGTGTTTCCGACAGTGATCCTGACCATGACGATGTCGGGCGGTGCCATGGGCGGCGCGGTGGCCTCGGCCATCGCACGCGCGCTCGGCGCCGGTGACCGCGAGCGCGCCGGCACGCTCGCCATGCATGCGCTGCTGATCGGCATCACCTTCGGCCTCGTCTTCATGCTGGGCATGCTGATCTTCGGGCGAAAAGTGCTCGAGATGCTCGGCGGCCGCGGCGACGTGCTGACGCATGCGATTGCCTACACGCAGGTGTTTTTCGGCGGCGCGGTGCTGCCCTGGCTGCTCAACACCATGGCGGGCGTGTTGCGCGGCACCGGCAATATGAAGCTGCCGTCGCTGCTGATCCTCAACTCCGCGGTCTGGCAGATCGTGCTCGGGGGCTCGCTAGGCCTTGGGCTCGGGCCCATGCCGCAACTCGGCATGCGCGGCGTCGCCGCCGGCGCGTTGATCGCCTATGCCATGAACATCTGCGTGATGGGCTGGTACCTGTTCTCCGGCCGCGCGCGCATCGTGCCGAAGCTGCGCGGGCTTCGTATTCAATGGGCGATGTTTTTCGATATCCTCAAGGTCGGCGCCATCGCCTGCTTCTCGCCGTTGCAATCGGTGCTGACGATCTCGATCTTCACCCACATGCTTGCAAAGTTCGGCACCGCGATCCTCGCCGGTTACGGCATCGGTGCGCGGCTGGAATTCCTGCTGACGTCGATCGCGTTCTCGTTCGGCATCGCCTGCGTGCCAATGGTTGGGATGGCGATCGGCGCCGGCCGTATCGCGCGCGCCCGGCGCATCGCCTGGATTGCGAGTGCCGCCGCCTTCGTTGCGGTCGGCGCGCCGGCATGCCTCGTTGCGATCTTCCCCGATCTCTGGGTCAACATGTTCACCGACAGCGCCACCGTGCGCGCAACAAGTCACCAATACCTGTCGACGGTGGCGCCGTTCTACGCCTTCTTCGGCCTTGCAACCACGATGTATTTCTCGTCGCAGGCCGCCGCAAAGGTGATCGGGCCGGTGCTGGCGCAGACCGCGCGGCTGATCTACATCGCCGGTTGCGGCTGGTGGCTGTCGACGCATGATGCCACCGCGCAGAGCTTCTTCTGGCTGGCCGCGAGCTCGATGGTGGTGCTCGGCCTGCTCTCCTGCTCCAGCGTGGTGCTGACGCGCTGGGGACCGCGCGAGACCAAGCCTGCGATCAGGCCGGCTCTGTCGGCAGCCGCCGATTAGCGATGCCTGTGGCGGCGATGGCCGCCACCGCCGCCGACATTGGCGAGCCGCATCAGCTGCGGGATCATCGCCATCATGTCGCCGCCACCCGCGCCGAGCATGCCCGTGATGTCGCCGCCGCCCATGCTGCCCATTCCGCTCGGCATATAGCCGCCACCGCCCATCGGCATGTAGCCGCCGTAGTTGGGCGCACCGAAGCCGCCGCCAAGATTGCCGCCGCCGAGACCGCCAAGCCCGCCGCCGCCATTCTCCATCATGCGGCTCATCATCAGGCCCATGGTCTGCATCAGCATGGCGAAGCGGCGCTTGCCCATCTTCGCCTTCATCATCTCCAGCATCGGCGCCATCTGGGTCATCATGTCCTCGCCGCCGGCGCCTCCGCCGCCGAGGAATTGCGCCTTTGCCGGCGTGCTCGCGACCGAAAACAGCAGCAGCACGGCGGCTGCCTGGCAGATCACCTTATCCGCACCTCTCATGGCATGCTCCTCACGTGCGTGGCTCCGCCGGGAGAGCGGGGCCAACCGGACGCACGCAGCCATGGTTACGGCGGGCGCAGACTGTGCTCTGTGAGAATTGTCACGCAGCGGCAGCCGGGAACGCCCGGTGGATCGCGGCGACGGCGTCTTTGGTCTGCCCTTGGACATAGGCCGCGAGCTCATTCGGCAGCATGTCGATGATCCAGACGAGGCGGCAGCTCGCCTCACCCTCGGCGATCACCTGCACCGAGGCGCTGTAATGTTTCAGCCGTTCGTTGTTGATAGCATAGACCAGCCGCTGCCGCGCGTCGTCGCAATCGACCAGCACCTCGCGCGCCACCGAGCCATTGGCGAACGTGACGATGCGCGCATCGCCATCGAGCGTGCAGGCGGTGACGAAGCCCGGCGCCAACCGCTGAGGTAGCGCGCCGAAATCACGCACCGCGTCCCAGACGTCGCGCGCGGAGGCGTTGAGGGGAATGTCGTTGTGGATGGAGGCCATGGGAGTTTCCTCAAATGCAGTATTGGTAGGGTGGGCAAAGGAGCATAGCGTCGTGCCCACCATTCATCGGCATTGTCGCGAACAGTTGGTGGGCACGCTTGCGCTTTGCCCACCTACGAGATCTCGCAGGCGGCTGTGGTTCACGCACAAACCGCCTCGACATTGTTGCCGTCGGGATCAATCAAAAACGCCGCATAATAGGTCGGGCTGTAGTCCTTGCGCGGCCCGGGGCCGCCATTGTCGCGGCCGCCGCTGTTCAAGCCCTCGCGGTGAAACGCCTTGACCGCGTCGTGGTCCTTGGCGCGAAACGCGATGTGCGCGCCATCGGCCTTGCGTCCTTTGGTCAGGTGCAGCCACAGCGCCGGCTCACCCTTCGGCCCGAAGCCGGCATAGCCGTCGCCGCTGGAGCACAGGACGTAGCCGAGCGGGGCCAGCACCGCGGTGTAGAAGCGCGTGGCGGCGTCGAGATCGGCAACGCGCAGTCCGATATGGTCGTACATGATGGTCTCCATTTCCAATGCGCGCCGTGCGATGGCGCGCCGGAGACGACCCTAGTCAGTTGAGGGCGAGTTGCTCTTGGAGAATCTTGCGCTTCCCCTTCGAGGCCTGGCGGAACCTGGTCGGCGATACACCGGCCGCGCGATGAAAAGTGCGGACGAAGTTGGAGAGGTCGCCGAAGCCGACGTCATAGGCGATGTCGGTGACCGCGATGTCATCATCTGTCAGCAGCCGCGCCGCATGCCGCAGCCGCGAGCGCACCAGATATTGATGCGGGGTGACGCCGAGCACGGCCGAGAACAGCCGCAGGAAGTGGAACGGGCTGAGGCCAGCCTGCTTTGCTGCCTGTTCGAGGTCGACCTCGGCATGCGAGTTGGCGTCGATCCACAGCGCGGCCTCGACCGCGCGGCGGCGATCGCGCGCGGTCGGCGTCGCCTGCTTGTGTGCCTTGCCGGAGACGACGTCGACGAACCGGCCAGCCAGGATCTGGCCGACCTCGTCGAGGCCGATGTCGCTGTTGCCATCTGCCGCCGTCTGGGCGAGCTCGCCCAGCACCATCAACTCAGGCAGCGGCGGCGTCGCGCCGACCTGCCAGACCTCGCGCCGCCCGCCGAGGGCGTCGACCAGGTCTTCATCGAGGAAGAACGACAGGCAGACGTCGCCGCTGACATGTTCATGCGTGCAGGTGTATTCCTCGCCGGGCGCGCCGACCAGCATCGAGCCCGCCACCAGCTCGAAGAAGCCGGCGCGGCAGTGGCAGCCGAAGCTGCCCGCACGGACATAGGCGATGGAATGGCCGGTGCGGCACTCCGCAAACGGCCGGTCGTCCGGCCCCGCATCGCAGCGAAACTCGGAGACCGTCATCGAGCGCGTGGTCAGCAGCGTGGTTCCGTCCATGCCACCTATCTAGGTGGAGGGCCTCGGCGGGGCAACGGGCAGCAGCACGTCGAACAGCGTCTTGCTGGCGATCGGATGAGCGCCCTCCAGCGAGAGTAGCCGCCGCTTGGAGATCACCCCGCCATAGGGCGAAAGCCGGTCGGTGTAGTTGCCGGCCTCCAGCACCCGGTGGCAGGGCACGATCAGCATGTAGGGATTTCTGGAGATCGCCTGCGCCACCGAATGCGCGGCGCCGGAGGCGGAAAGTGCCTTGGCGATCTCATGATAGGTGCGGGTCTCCCCGCGCGGGATGGTGCAGGTGTATTCGTAGACCCGGCGGTTGAAGCCGGGCACACCGCCCGCGTCCAGGCTGACCTCGGAGAAATCGGGATCGTTGCCCTGCAGCAGGCCGGCGATGCCCTCGATCGCGAGTTCGGCGTTGAGCGGAGGCTGCTGCTCGCGCGCCTCGGGATGGACTGCAAAAATCCGGCGGCGGGTGTCGATCTCCCGCGCCTCCGGCAATTGCACGGCAACGATTCCGGTGCTGCTCCAGATGATGCCGCAGCGCCCTATGGCCGTGTCGAATATCGCGTAACCACGCCCCACCATACACACGCCCCCACGCAATGTACGCTCTCCCAGACCGGCAACCATAACACCGCCACAATCCGGCGCACCTGGAATCTTGACGAGACGTTAACAACGGTCCGGCCGGCCGCGCCAAACCGCTTGGCGGGCGGCGCCGTCTCGGCTAATCAGGGCGGGCGCAAGCTGCGCATCCGCGGGCGTAGTTCAATGGTAGAACGGCAGCTTCCCAAGCTGCATACGAGGGTTCGATTCCCTTCGCCCGCTCCATCCTGCTTCGCGCCAGGCGCTTCGCAGGACTTTGATATTTCAGCAGCGCGAAAGCAGGATGCCCTTCGAAGCCTTAGCGGAGAAGGGCCGATGTTCGCCGTCGCGCGCCGCACCAAGTTTCTAATATATTAGCTGCTCGCTTCCCGCGTTCGCCGCTTCTCGCGCTAAGCTGCTTTGACCTTTGCGGGGCGCGGTCAGCCGGCAATGTTCGGATCAGAGGCCATGGACCAGCAAAAACTCGACCGTGCGATCGGTCGTCGCTTGAAGACTCTGAGGACGCAGGCGGGCATGACGCTGAACGAACTCGCAGGCCGCTCCGGCGTCAGCCGGGCCATGATCGGGCGGGTGGAGCGGGCGCAGAGCAGCGCGACGGCCGCGCTGCTCAACAAGCTCTGCGCGGCGCTCGATGTCACGCTGAGCGACGTCGTCGCGCTTGCGGAGAAGCCGCCGGAGCGGCTGGCGCGGCTCGCCGACCAGCCGCATTGGCGCGATCCCGACAGCGGCTACCGGCGGCGTCATGCCTCGCCGCCGGATGCTGCGAGCGGCATCGAGATCATTGTCGTCGACCTGCCGGCCGGCGCGCGCGTCTCCTACAGCCCGTGGGGCCGCAATGCCTTCACCCAGCAGCTGCTGATGCTGGAGGGCGCGGTCTGCGTGCATATCGACGCCAAGACCGTGCGCTTGCGCGATGGCGACTGTCTCGACTTTGACGTGATGCGCGCGGTGACTTTCGAGAACGAAACCAGACAGGACGCGCGCTACGTCATCATCACGCGGCGCGGCGCGTCCTATGGGAAGATGTGAGACCCTGGCGATGCAGATCCGCACCGGCGATACGTTCGATCCCCGCATCATCGCGCTGCTTGACCATCACGTCACGGCTGCGCGGGCGCAGACCGCGCCGGGCAGCGCGCATGCGCTCGACCTTGCAGGGCTGCGCGCGGCGGATGTCGCGTTCTGGACCGGCTGGAATGGCGAGATGCTGGTCGCGACCGGCGCACTGAAGACGCTCTCGGCGGATCATGGCGAGGTGAAGTCGATGCACACGGTCCAGACCACGCGCCGGCGCGGCTTTGGCGGCCAGATGCTCCGCCACATCATCACGGAGGCCCGCGCGCGCGGCATGACGCGGCTCAGCCTCGAGACCGGCTCGTGGGATTATTTCAAGCCGGCGCACGCGCTCTACCACGCGCATGGTTTCGTCGACTGCGGCCCGTTCGAGGGCTATTGTGAGGATCCCAACAGCCTGTTCCTCACGCTCGATCTGACCGGCCGCTGAGCGCGCCGCGAGCGATCCGGACTCCAAAATGCCGTCATGGCCCTCAAAATGAGTTGCGTACCTCAAAATACCTCTGCTAGCCTTCAGCCATGGCCGAGACCCTCACCGCGACCGCGCTGACGCTGAAGGACATCGCCCGCGAGGCCGGCGTCAGCCTCGCGACGGTGGACCGCGTTCTGCATAACCGTCCGGGGGTGCGGCCGGACACGGTGCGGCGCGTCAAGGCGGCGATCGAGCGCAACGCCTTCCAGCCGCACGTCGCCGCCGCCGAGCTCGCCCGCGGCCGCGCCCGTCGCTTCGCCTTCGTGATGCCCTCCGGACCAAACCCGTTCATGCAGCAGATCGAGGCCTATCTCGGCGAGATGTCCGCCTGGCTCTCAGCCCGCCGCCTCAGCGTCGAGATGGTCGCAACCGACGTGTTCGACCCGTCCGTGCTCGCAGGCGCGCTGGAGGGGCTGTCGGCCGACTACGACGGCGTCGCCGTGGTTGCGCTCGACCATCCCGGCGTTCGCGCCGCCATCAACGATCTCGTCGATGCCGGCACCAAGGTCGTCACGCTGGTCTCGGACGTGCCGTCGTCGCGCCGTGACCATTATGTCGGCATCGACAACATCGCCGCGGGGCGCAGCGCCGGTGCGCTGGTCGGCCGGCTGGTCGGCCAAAAATCCGGCAAGGTCGCAATCGTCGCGGGCTCGCAGGGCCTGCGCGACCATGCCGAGCGCATCTTCGGCTTCAACCAGGTGATGGCGTCGGAATTCCCTGATCTCAGCGTGCTGCCGGTGCTGGAAGGGCGCGACGAGGACGACCGCTCGGAGCAGCTCCTGGCGCGGTTGTTGGCCAGGCATGCTGACATTGTCGGGCTTTATAACGTCGGCGCCGGCACGCAAGGCGTCGCCAAGGCGTTGAGCGATGCCGGCCGCGACAAGCAGGTCGTGTTCGTCGGCCACGACGTCACCGCGCTGACGCGGCGGCTGCTGTTGCAGGGCGTGATGGATGCCGCAATCTCGCAGAACCCGGGACATGAAGCGCGCGCCGCCGTGCGCGTGCTGCTCGCGCTCGCCCGCGGCGAGCCGATCTTGCGCGAACAGGAGAAGATCAGGATCGACATCGTGATGCGGGACAATCTGCCATAGCAGCAGGCGATTATCGAAACGGCCCGTTGGAGGAAAGGCGACGCAAGATCGCATGCCGCGACGGGGTGAATGGGAGGACGACGTGGATCTCGGACTAGACATCGGCACATCAGGTGTGAAGGCGGTGCTCGTGAGCGAAGCTGGCGCGATTGTCGCGACGGCGGCGCGCGAGCTTGCGCTGTCGCATCCCGTGCCGCTGTGGTCCGAGCAGGATCCCGATTCCTGGGTCGATGCGGCGATCGGCGCGGTCGACGACATCGCCGTTCGTCACCCACACGAGGTTGCCCGGGTGCGGGGCATCGGTCTGTCGGGTCAGATGCATGGCGCGACGCTGCTCGGCGAGGATGGACGGCCGTTGCGGCCGGCGATTCTCTGGAACGACGGCCGTTCGCAGGCCGAATGCGCGGCGCTGCAGCGGCGCTGCCCGTCGCTGCACAGCATCACCGGCAATCTGGCGATGCCCGGCTTCACCGCGCCGAAGCTGCTCTGGGTCGCGCGGCACGAGCCGGAAATCTTCGAGCGCGTGGCAAAGGTGCTGCTGCCCAAGGCCTATGTGCGCTATCGCCTCACCGGCGAAATGGTCGAGGATATGTCCGACGCCGCGGGCACGCTGTGGCTCGATGTCGGACTGCGCCGCTGGTCGGCCCTGCTGCTGCATGCCACCGGGCTCGATCTCCACCACATGCCGCTCCTCGTCGAGGGCAGCGAGGTCAGCGCGGTGCTCGCACCGGACGTCGCGCGGCGCTGGGGCATGGCCGCGGATGTTGTGGTCGCCGGCGGGGCCGGCGACAACGCCGCGAGCGCCATCGGGCTCGGCGCAATCGCGCCCGGCGATGCCTTCCTGTCGCTCGGCACCTCCGGCGTGGTGTTCCGCGTCACCGATCGCTTTGCGCCGGCGCCGGCCTCGGCCGTTCATGCGTTCTGTCATGCGCTGCCCGGCCGCTGGCACCAGATGGGCGTGATGCTGTCGGCGGCGGCCTCGCTCGCCTGGCTGTCCGGCGTGATGGAGGCGCCGGCCGCAGCCCTGCTGGCGCCGCTCGGCGAGCGCGTCGATGCGCCGAGCCCGATAAAATTCCTGCCCTATCTCGATGGCGAGCGCACGCCGCACAACGATGCCGCCGCCAGCGGCGCCTTCGTCGGCCTGCGCGGCGCGACCGGGCGCGGCGAGATCGTCCAGGCCGTGCTCGAAGGCGTCGCCTTTGCCGCGCGCGACAATCTGGCGGCGCTGAGCGCGGCGAGCGGGCCGATCAACGAACTCGACCTCGTCGGCGGCGGCTCGCGCTCGCCGCTCTGGGCCCAGATCTGCGCCGACGTGCTCGGCATTCCCGTCCACCGCGTCGAGGAGGGCGAGGTCGGGGCGGCGCTCGGCGCCGCGCGGCTCGGCCGCATCGCTGCCACGGGCGAGGACCCCGTCGAGATCTGCGTCCGTCCGCGGCGGCTCGCGAGCTTCACGCCCCGCGCGTCGATCGCCGCGGCCTACGACGAGGCCTATCGGCGCTGGCGCGCGCTGTATCCCGCATTGAAGGAGTCTGCCTAAGTGAACGCGTCCGCCAGTTTTTTCGGTGCAAGCACGCCGGTCGCCTTTGCCGGCAAGGAGGCGGGAAATACGCCCGCATTTCGCTGGTACGACAAGGACCGGCTCGTGCATGGCCGCCGGCTCGAGGACCATTTGCGCTTTGCGGTCTGCTACTGGCATTCGTTCTGCTGGCCCGGCGGAGATCCGTTCGGTGGCGAGACCTTCCTGAGGCCATGGCACCAGGGCACCGATGCGATGGCGCAGGCGCGCGCCAAGGCCGATGTCGCCTTCGAGCTGTTCCGCCTGCTGGACGTGCCCTTCTTCACCTTCCACGACGTCGATGCGGCGCCTGAAGGCAATTCGCTCGCCGAATCTGTCGCGAACCTCAATGCGATCGCCGATCTCTTTGAAGCGAAAATGGCCTCGGCAAAAGTCCGCCTGCTCTGGGGCACCGCAAACCTGTTCACGCATCGCCGCTACATGGCGGGCGCCGCGACCAATCCGGACCCCGAGATCTTCACCTATGCCGCCGGCCAGGTCCGCGCCGCGCTGGAGGTGACGCATCGGCTCGGCGGCCAGAACTACGTGATATGGGGCGGGCGCGAAGGCTACGAGACCCTGCTCAACACCGATCTCAAGCGCGAGCTCGACCAGCTCGGCCGCTTCATTTCGCTCGTCGTCGAGCACAAGCACAGAATAGGCTTCAAGGGGCCGATCCTGATCGAGCCGAAGCCGAAGGAGCCGACCAAGCATCAATATGATTTCGACGTCGCCACCTGCTACGGCTTCCTCGAACGCTACGACCTCCTCAAGGACGTCAAGCTCAACATCGAGCAGAACCACGCCATCCTCGCCGGCCACTCCTTCCATCACGAGGTCGCACTGGCCGAGGCGCTCGGCGTGTTCGGCTCGCTCGACATCAACCGCGGCGACGATCTGCTCGGCTGGGATACCGATCAGTTCGCGATGAACGTGGGCGAGCTGGCGCTGGTGTTCCACGAGATCCTGAACCGCGGCGGCTTCACCACGGGCGGGCTCAATTTCGACGCCAAGATCAGGCGGCAGTCGATCGACCCCGACGATTTGATCCATGCCCATGTCGGCTCGATGGATGCCTGTGCGCGCGCGTTCCTTGCTGCGGCGGATATGCTCGATGCCGGCGCCCTCACCGCGCCGCTCGCAAAACGCTACGAGGGATGGGCCGGTCCCGAAGGGCGGGCCATTCTCGGCGGCCAGCGCTCGCTCGCCGATCTCGCGGGCCGTGCGCTCAGCCCCGGCTTCGACCCGCAGCCGCGCTCGGGCCGGCAGGAATATCTGGAATCCCTGGTCAACCGCTACCTCTAAGGACGACCGCTGATGGACAGTGCTGAAGCAACGCCGGTTCTCGAGCTGACCGGCATCGGCAAGGAGTTCGGTGCGATCCGCGCGCTGCACGAGGTCGACATGCGGGTCCTCCCGGGCGAGGTGGTCGGCCTGATGGGCGACAACGGCGCCGGCAAGTCGACGCTGGTCAAGATCATCGCCGGCAATTTCCGCCCCACGCGTGGCGAGGTCCGCTTTGCCGGCAGCCCGGTCCATTTCAGCCGGCCGGTCGATGCCCGCGCAGTCGGCATCGAGGTAGTCTATCAGGATCTCGCGCTCGCCGATAATCTGACGGCGGCCGCCAACGTCTTTCTCGGCCGCGAGCTGAAGCGCAGATTCGGCCCGCTCGCTCTGCTCGACCACAAGGCGATGGCGGCGCGCGCGCTGGAATTGTTCGGCGAACTGCGCTCGGAGACACGCCCCGACGATCTCGTCAAGCAGATGTCCGGTGGCCAGCGACAAGCGGTCGCGATCGCGCGGACGCGGCTCTCGAATGCGCGGCTGGTCATGATGGACGAGCCGACCGCCGCGATCTCGGTCCGCCAGGTCGAGCAGGTGCTCGGCCTGATTCACCGGCTGAAGGAGCAGGGCGTCGCCGTGATGCTGATCTCGCACCGCATGCCCGACGTGTTCGCGGTGTGCGACCGCGTGATCGTCATGCGCCGCGGCGAGAAGCGGGCGGACAAGCCGATCCTACAGACCAGCCCTGAGGAAGTCACCGCCCTCATCACCGGCGCGAAGGAGGCGGCGTGAGGGCCATGCCCATGGAATCTCCGATCAGCTTCACCAATGTCGGCCGGATCAGGTGGTGGCAGCGCGGCATCTTCGCCACCCAGACCGGCTATGTCCTGCTCGCGCTCGCGGTGCTGCTGGTGATCATGCATTTCGCCAGCCCCTATTTCTTCACCGAAGGCAACATCCAGAACGTGGCGAAGAATTTCTCCTTCATCGCCATCGCCACGCTCGGCGTCACCTTCGTGATCATCACCGGCGGCATCGATCTGTCGGTCGGCTCGATGATGTGCTTCTCCGCCATGATCACCTCGATGGTCATGACCGAGCTGTCGACGCCCGGATCCCCCGCGGGCTCGCTGTTCGTGTACATGGCGGCCGACGGCAAAACCGTGCTCGCCAATGTCCCGGGCCTGATCCTGCTGGTCTCGCTTCTCGCGGGCCTCGGCGTCGCCCTGATCGCAGGCCTCGTCAACGGCTTCTGCATTGCCGTGCTCGGCCTGTCGCCCTTCGTCACCACGCTCGGCATGCTCTCGATCGTGCGCGGGCTCGGCTATGTCGTCTCCAATGGACGCGGCAGTTTTCCGGGCGGGCCGGACGCGGACTACTTCTATGCGCTCACCTCGGGCGACGTGCTCGGCGTCCCGGTCCCCTTCATCTATCTCGTGGTGCTCGCGCTGGCGATGGCCGTGGTGCTGCACCACACCTCGTTCGGCCGCCACGTCTTTGCGCTCGGCGGCAACGAGAAGGCGGCCGAACTGACCGGCATCCCGGTGGTGCGGGTGAAGATCGAGGTCTACGTGATCTGTGCGCTCGCAGCCGGCCTCCAGGGCATCATCATCTCCGGCTGGCTTGGATCGGCGCCGGCCAACATGGCGACGTCCTACGAGCTCAACGTGATCGCGGCGGCCGTCATCGGCGGCGCCAATCTGGCCGGTGGCATCGGTGGCCCGCTCGGGGCCATCGTCGGCTGTGTGCTGCTGGAAGTGATCCGCAACGGTCTCGTGCTGGCACAGGTCTCCTCCTACTGGCAGCAGACGCTGGTGGGCGTGATTATCATCCTGGCCGTGTTGGTCGACCGTGTGCGCTCGCGGATGATCTGAAATTGAGGTCGTTCCGGGAAGGCAACGAAAATGCCGCCTGTCCGCTTCCCGGACATTCTCGACAGGATGGGGGCCAGAGAAGGGTGGAGGAGACAATGAGGAAACTTCTTCTTGCCGGCATCGCGGTTGCGATGATGGCGACGCCGGCGTTTGCCGCGAACTACCGCTTCGTCATCGTGCCCAAGGCGATGAACAATCCGTTCTTCGACTTCGCGCGCGACGGCTGCCTGAAGCGCGCCAAGGAGCTCGGCAACATCGAGTGCATCTACAAGGGGCCGGTCGAACACGAGCCGGCGACGCAGGCCCAGATCATCCAGGACTTCGTTACCCAGAAAGTCGACGGCCTCGCCATCTCGGTCGCCGACGTCGCGGCCATGACCAAGTCGATCGAGGCGGCGACCGCGGCCGGCATCCCCGTCATCACGTTTGACGCCGATGCACCCGGCTCCAAGCGCATCGCCTATATCGGCACCAACAACAAGGAATTCGGCGTCGCGCTCGGCAAGGAATTGCTGAAGCTGCGGCCCGACGGCGGCAAATACGCCATGGTCTCGGGCGGTCCCGGCGCCAAGAATCTCGCCGAGCGCGTCGACGGCGTCCGCGAGGCGCTGAAGGGCTCCAAATGGACCGAGGTCGCGGGCTCGCCGACGTTCTGCAACGACGATCCCGCGCTGGCAGTCCAGCAGATGACGGATATGCGCACCGCAACGCCCGATCTCGCCGCCATCGTTCCCATCGGCGGCTGGCCGATGTTCGCCCCCGAAGGCTTCAAGGCCTTCGCCTCCAGGAACAAGAAGGACATCGATTCCGGCAAGTTCACGCTGGTCGTCGCCGATACGCTCAAGATGCAGCTCGAGCTGCTGCGCGACGGTTATGCCAATGCGCTGGTCGGCCAGCGTCCGTTCGAGATGGGCGAGAAGGCGATGGACACGCTGCTTGCCATCAAGAAGGGCGAGAAGGTGCCCGAGATCGTCTACACCGGCCTCGACCTCGTCACCAAGGACAACGTCGCCCAGATGTTGAAGTAGGAGCGCCGCCAGCCCCGCGCTCCTGCGTGCCTCTCCCGCTTGCGGTTTTCGCAAGCGGGAGAGATGATTTGGACTGCCACAAGGAAATGAGAATGAAGCGGTCGCGGCTCGGCTCTCTCGATGTCACCTCACTCGGCCTCGGTTCCGCCCCGCTCGGCGGATTGTTCAGCCCTGTCAGCGACGGCGATGCGGAGGCAACGATCGCGCGCGCCTGGTCGCTCGGTGTCCGCTTCTTCGATACCGCGCCGCTCTACGGCTTCGGCCTCGCGGAGCGGCGGGTGGGCGCATTCTTGCGGCAACAGCCGCGCGAATCCTACGTGATCTCGACCAAGGTCGGCCGCCTGCTACGCGCGCCCGACGGCGCTGCCGCCGAGGACGAGCACTACAAGGGCACGCCGCGCGAGCGCCCGCTGTTCGATTTCAGCTATGACGGCGTGATGTGCTCGGTCGAAGAGAGCTTGGGTCGCCTCGGGCTCGACCGGGTCGACGTCCTCTTGGTGCACGATCCCGACGATCATTACGACGAGGCCGTGGCCGGCGCCTTCCGCGCGCTGCAGAAGCTGCGCGCCGACGGTACCGTCAAGGCGATCGGCGCCGGCATGAACCAGTCGGAGATGCCCGTTCGCTTCACGGAGGCCGTGCCGGTCGATTGCTTCCTGCTCGCCGGTCGCTACACGCTGCTCGATCAGGGCGCGCTGGACGCGCTGTTTCCGCTCTGCCAGGCGAAACGCATCGGCATCCTGCTCGGCGGCATCTACAACAGCGGCATCTTGGCCGATCCGCGTCTCGGCGCCAAATTCAACTATCAGGACGCCGATGCGGCGCTCGTTGGACGTGCGCTGGCGCTCGACGCGCTCAGCCGCAAGCACGGCACCGAGCTGAAGGCCGCCGCGCTGCAATTCTGCATGGCCCATCCGGCCGTGACGGTCGCCGTAATGGGCGCGCGCAATGCCGCGGAAGTTGCCGATAACATCGCGATGTCGGAGATGGCAGTGCCGGCGGCGTTCTGGCAGGAACTGCGCGCACAAAACATCGTCGATGCGCGGGCGCCGCTGCCGGGTGGAACGTAGGCATGATCATCGACGCCCACCAGCATTTCTGGGATCCGGCGCGGGCCGACTATCCCTGGATGGACGCGCCGGAACTCGCGCCGATCCGCCGCGCCTTCGGCCCTGCCGATCTCGCGCCGCTCCTGAAAGCAAACGGCATCGACGCCAGCATCGTGGTGCAGTGCCGCTCCGCGCTGGAGGAGACCGAGGAATTTTTGCGGATCGCGCATGCGACGCCATCCGTTATCGGCGTTGTCGGCTGGGTCGATCTGACCGACGGTTCGGTCGGCGAAACCCTCGACCGGCTGCTCGCCGCGCCCGGCGGCGACAAGCTTGTCGGCATCCGCCATCAGGTCCACGACGAGGCCGATCCGGATTGGCTGCTCCGCGAGGACGTCCAGCGCGGTCTTACCGCATTGTTCGCCCGCGATCTCGCCTACGATTTCCTCGTTCGCAGCCGGGGGTTGCCGGCCGCGATCGCAACCGCGCAGGCCTTTCCGCAAGCGCACTTCGTGCTCGACCACGCCGCCAAGCCGCCGATCGCCGATGGCGGCAGCGCCGAATGGTCCAACCGCATCGCCGCGCTCGGGACTTGCGGCAATGTCTGGTGCAAGGTCTCAGGGCTGGCGACGGAGGCGGTCTGGAACGATTGGGATGCGGAGCGGCTGTTTCCGTTCGTCGAGCACGCCGCGAATTGCTTCGGCGGGGACCGGCTGATCTTCGGCTCGGACTGGCCGGTGTGTCTGCTCGCGGGCAGCTACGGCGAGATCAAGGGCGCGCTGGAGGCGTGCCTGATGAGGCTGGGTGCGAACGTGCGCGAGAAGGCGTTTGGTGTGAATGCGAAGGCTGCGTATCGGTTGGCGGCTGGTTGAGGTGACACACCGGCGTTTCCGTATCGTCATGGCCGGGCTTGTCCCGGCCATCCACGAACTTGGTCGCCAACTGCACGAGGAACGTGGATGCCCGGGCCTTCGCCTCGACGAAGCGGCTTCGACCGCGCAGGCGGGACAAGCCCGGGCATGACGAATTTGGAATTCTAGGCGCCCCTCATGCCCCCGCGGGCACCTGGTCGAGAAATCCAGTGATGCTCCTGATCCGGCCATCCTTCAGCACGGCGAAGTCGGTACCCTTGATCGGGCTGTCGACACCTTCAGGGCCAAGTCCCCACGAGAAGCGCACATGGTCGCCATAGCCGTTGGGCTCGCCGATCAGCTTGAACTTGAAATCCGGAAAGCGCTGCTGCACGCCCGCGATCAGCGCGTCGATGCCGTCAGGGCCGTCGCCCTTCATCAGGGGATCGACATAGCTTGCATCCGCCGTCCAGTTCTGGCTCAGCAGCTCGCGCCGGCGGCTCGCCGTGCGCTCGTTCCAGAGATCGATGTAGCGGCGGGCGATGGTGATGGGATCGGTCATGGTGGTCTCCTGCGATGGCGCCGGGTTGTTCGGCTGACCTGACTATCGAAGGTTCACGCGTGCAGATCGATTACCTCGGAGGTCATCGGCGCGCGCAAAAAAAAATGGAGCGCAACGATGCTCTCATCGCGCCCCATTCGCATGCGGATTATTCGCGACGATTACTTCGCGGCCGTGACCATGATCTCGACGGTGTACTGCGGCGCCGCCAGCTTGGCCTCGACGGTGGCGCGGGCCGGGGTGTTGCCGGGCGAGACCCAGGCGTCCCACACTGCGTTCATCTCGCCGAAGGTCTTCATGTCGGTGATGTAGATCGTGGCCGAGAGCAGCTTCGACTTGTCGGTGCCGGCCTTGGCGAGATGGCTGTCGATGGTCGCCAGGATGTCCTGGGTCTGCTTCGTCACGCTTTCGCCGGCGGCGTTGCTCGCGACGACACCGGCGAGATAGACGGTGTTGCCGTGCACGACGACCTGGCTCATGCGCGGGCCGGTTTCGAGACGTTGAATGCTCATTGGGGATCTCCTGCTGGAATGGCGGCCCTGTCTAGCCCAGCGCCTTGCCCTGTGCCACCCCGGGCGCGCATGCGTTGCCGGGCACGCATGCGTTGCCTGGCATACATGCGTACTTCATGGAAACTGACTGAAAAACGACCAGATGGTCTCGGCGCCGTCGATGTCGCCGTTCTGCGGCCCCAGCATACTCGTTGCGACCTTCGGGAAGCGGGCATCGGCAGAGAAGCCGGGCACGCGGTGGCCGGCATGGTTGATGCGATAGAGCACGACGTCGTGCCCTCTCGGGCAGCGTGACGAGATCCGCGTGACCGTGGACTGGTCCGCGGGCACCCGGTCGGGCAATTCGGTCACGTCGGCGTCATCGGTCTCGCAGCCGTTGAGCTTGCGCCAGAACGCCAGCGTCTCCTCGGTCGACCAGAACCCGTCTGCGGCAAAATAGCTCGATCCGCGTCCGCCCTCGTAAGGCACCAGGGGGTCGGCCGTGCCGTTCATGAGCAGCATCGGCAGCGGCCGCGACGGATGGCACGTGACTGCGGCTTCGTCGGTGAGATTCATGATCACGCTCGCGCCCGCCGCAAACAGATCGGCGCGGGCGCAAGCGAGCGTCATCGCCATCGCGCCGCCATTGGAGATGCCGGCGACATAGACGCGCTTCGGGTCGGCCGTACCGTTCGTCACCAGCTTCTCGACGAGCTTTGCGATGAAGGCGACATCGTCGGTGCCTGGCGGCGGGCCGCGCAGCGCAGGTCCCGCCCTGGTCCTTGCATCGGCCCAGGCATGGTTGAGGCCGTCCGGAAACACCACGGCGAAACCTTCGCGCTTTGCGACCTGCGGCCACGCCGTCCGCGTGACCATGTCGGCGCCGCGCTGGGTCTTGCCGTGCAGCACGACGACGAGCGGTACAAGCCGCGTCGCCGGCAGTTGCACGGTGTAGGAGCGCTTCACGCCATCGACGTCGATCGTATCGGCGGATGCGACCGAGGCCGCGGCCAACGCCGCAAGAAACGCCCAGATCTGCCCCCACCTTCGCATGACCTAACCTACCGCCTTCGCCGCGGCGCGGCCCGCGTTGCGTCCCGAGAACAGGCAGCCGCCGAGGAAGGTTCCTTCCAGCGAACGATAGCCGTGCACGCCGCCGCCGCCGAAGCCGGCGGCTTCGCCGACCGCGTAGAGGCCGGGAATGACGCTGCCCTCGCCGCCGAACACGCGGGAATCAAGATCGGTCTCGAAGCCGCCCAGCGTCTTGCGGGTCAGGATGTTGAGCTTGACTGCGATCAGCGGCCCTTGCGCGGGATCGAGAATCCGGTGCGGGGAAGCAGTGCGGATCAGTCTGTCGCCGACATAGCGGCGCGCATTGTGGATGTTCATCACCTGCGCGTCCTTGACATAGGGGTTGGCGATCTCGCGGTCGCGCGCCTCGATCTGCATCCTGATGTGTTCGAGCTTGAGGAGGTCGCCACCGGCGAGCTTGTTCATGGCGGCAACGAGATCCTCGATCTTGTCCCGCACGATGAAGTCGGCACCATGGCTTTTGAATGCCTCCACCGGCGCCGGCGCGCCCTTGTTGGTGGCGCGGCGCAAGGTCATGCGCCAGCTTTTTCCCGTGAGGTCGGGATTCTGCTCCGACCCCGACAGCGCAAATTCCTTCTTGATGATGCTCTGGGTCAGGACGAACCAGGAATAATCATAGCCGGTCGACATGATGTATTGGAGCTGGCCGAGCGTGTCGGAGCCGGGGAAGAGCGGCGGCGGCAATCGGGTGCCCGTGGCGTCGAACCACATCGAGGACGGGCCCGGCAGGATGCGGATGCCGTGGCGCGGCCAGATCGGCGACCAATTCTGGATGCCTTCGACATAATGCCACATGCGATCGCGGTTGATCAGCCGTGCACCTGTTTTCTCCGTGATGCCGATCATGCGGCCGTCGACGTGCTCGGGCACGCCAGAGATCATGAATTTCGGCGGCTCGCCGAGCCGCTTCGGCCAGTTCTGCCGCACCAACTCGTGATTGCCGCCGATGCCGCCGGACGCCACGATCACGGCCTGCGCCTTCAGCGCGAACTCGCCGACCACATTGCGCGAGGAGCTCTTGCCGCGCTCGATCGTGTCGGGCGCAAGAACGGCACCGCTGACGCCATCCACCGTGCCGTCGGTGATGGAGAGCGCATCCACGCGATGGCGGAACCTGAAGGTGAGCCGTCCGCTTTTGACCGCTTCGCGCGCGCGGCGCTCGAACGGCTCGACGATGCCGGGCCCGGTTCCCCAGGTGACGTGGAAGCGCGGCACCGAATTGCCGTGTCCCATCGCGTCATAGCCGCCGCGCTCGGCCCAGCCGACCACGGGGAAGATACGATGGCCCATCGCGCGCAGCCAGTCGCGTTTCTCGCCGGCGGCGAACGCCACATAGGCCTCGGCCCATTGGCGCGGCCAGAAATCATCGTCGCGGTCGAAGCTGGCGGTGCCGAGCCAGTCCTGCATGGCAAGGTCGAAGGAATCCTTGATGCCGAGCCGGCGCTGCTCCGGCGAATCGACCAGGAACAACCCGCCGAACGACCAGAACGCCTGGCCGCCAAGCGACTGCTCACCCTCCTGGTCGACCACGATCACGCGCTTGCCGGCGTCGGCGATCTCGGTTGCGGCCACAAGTCCCGATAGTCCGGCGCCGACGACGATGACGTCCGCCTGCTCAGCCATGAGTTTCCCCCGGTAGTTGCCCGGATTGAAGCCAGCGGTTGTAGCTGAGATCAAGAGTGAGCGCGCAAGACATCGTTAACTTGTTCCACTTTGGGATAGAGACTGGCCGAGTGCAGCGCGGGCGCAACACTGGATTTGAATTTGTTTTGAGCGAGCCGGCCTGCCTAGACAAAACCTTGGTTACGACAGACGCTGGCTGTGCATCACCACCTGACACGCAGATTCGAGTTCGACTGGGGCGGGGGACAATGAAGGTTCTGACGGGGTTGCTTGCGGCGGTTCTTCTGATCGCTTGCATGGGGGCTTCTCACGCGGTGGTTCGAATTGCGGATGACCGCGGCGGCCGGATTGGAACCTACGTCGACAAGTACCAGGATCTGCGCCAGTCGGGCGAAACCGTCATCATCGACGGCCTGTGCGCTTCCGCCTGCACCATTGTCCTTGGCGCGATTCCGCGCGACCGCATCTGCGTGACCTCGCACGCCACGCTCGGCTTCCACGCCGCCTGGGATTTCGGGAGCAACGGCCGGGCCGTCACCAATGCCGAAGCGACCCAGATGCTCTACGCGATGTATCCGTCGCAGGTGAAACGCTGGATCATGCAGCGCGGCGGCCTCACCCCGCACATGCTGTTCCTGAAGGGCAGGCAGCTCCAGGCCATGTACAAGCCCTGCTACCTGGACGCGCAAGCCTCGGCGATCAAGCCGTCGCGCCGGCCTCTCCCGCCAGCGGACCAGCTCGAATCCGCCCGGGGCCAGCTCCTGCGCTGACATTCTCGGCCTGACGATCTTCTGGTCCGCCGGCGGCGCCTTGCCCGGGGGCGGGCCAAAGCCTATCTGAATGCCTGGGAACCGGGGTCTTCTCCCTGGTCATTGCCATGGCTCAACCAGTGCATCCGGCCTATCAGTTACAGGACAATTCGCCCACTGCCGCCCGGACGCCGTCCGTGCTGCTGTTGGCTGGCGCAGGTGCCGGCGGACTTGTCGTGCTCGGCGCGCTGGCGTTGTGGTTCCACTACGGCAGCCAGGTGTTCTTCGAAATGATCAGGACCGGCTTTGCCGCCTGCTTCTGACCCGCGACAGGAAGTTTTTCGCCCATGAGCTCCGCCGCCCGTCCGCTGGTGATCGCAACCGCGTTTGCTGCAAGTCTCGTCGTCGGGCTCCTGATCATGTTCTGGGCCATGGGCGGGGTCAGCAAGGTGGCGCAGCCCGCCTCGATCGGCGGGCCGTTCCAGCTCACCGACCAGAACGGCAAGGCCGTCACCGACAACAATCTCAAGGGCAAGCCGACCCTGATATTCTTCGGCTACACCCATTGCCCCGACGTCTGCCCGACCTCGCTGTTCGAGATCTCGGAAGTGCTGCGCGCGATGGGCAAGGATGCCGACAAGGTCAATGCCGTCTTCATCTCGGTCGATCCCGAGCGCGATACGCCCGCGACCATGAAGGACTATCTGTCGAGCTTCGACCCGCATCTGGAAGGCCTCAGCGGCGATCCCGCCGAGATTGCCAAGGTGATCACCTCCTACCGGGTCTATGCCAAGAAGGTTCCGACCAAGGACGGCGACTACACCATGGACCACACGGCGCTGATCTACCTGATGGACCGCGACGGCCGCTTCGTCTCGCCGTTCAACCTGAAGCGGACCCCGGAAGAGGCCGCGGCAGATTTGAAGCGGTATCTCTGAAAGCCTCGTCCAGACGAAGCCGCATCCACATCGTCATGGCCGGGCTGACCCGGCCATCCACGTCTTGGAGTGCGGGACGGAGCACGTGGATGCCCGGGCCTTCGCCTCGCCGAAGCGGCTTCGGCCGCGCAGGCGGGACAAGCCCGGGCATGACGACCGCGTAGTCACAATCCCCGCTCGCGTTCCCGGCGGGATGGTCTATAAGGCCCTCCGATCCCAACGAAATTCGTTCATTTCCGGCCGATGGCTCCATCGCAACAGGCGAAATCGTTCAAATCTGGCCGTGGCTTGCTGACGGGGCTGGTCGTCGGCGTCTGCCTGCTCGCAGGCTTGCCCGCCGCGGAGGCGCAGGTGCCGGCCAAGCAGCCTCCCGCGGCGCCCCAAGCCACACCTCAGGTCGCACCCCAAGCGGCCCCTCAGGCTGTGCCTGGTTTCTGGGACCCGCGGCGGCGGCCGGAGCGGCCGGACCTGTCGCGCCTGACCGTGGTCCGTTTCCTGACCGAGACCGACTATCCGCCGTTCAACTACACCGGTGCCGACGGCAATCCGGCCGGCTTCAACGTCGATTTCGCCCGCGCGCTCTGCGAGGAGATCAAGGTGACCTGCACGGTGCAGATGCGCCGCTTCGAGACGCTGGTCGACGCGCTCTCCTCCAACCGGGGCGATGCCATCATCGCCTCGATGGCGGTGAGCCCGCAGCTCCGCGCCCGCGTCGATTTCACCGATCCCTATTACCGCGTGCCGGCGCGCTTTGCCTCGCGCAAGGACGCGGTGATGCCGGAGATCCGCCCCGAATATCTCGAAGGCAAGAAAGTCGGCGTCATCGCCGGCTCCGCGCACGAGGCCTATCTGAAGGCGATGTTCACCGACGCCGAGTTGCACCCCTATCCCAATGACGACGCCATGCGTAGCGGCTTGCGCAAGGGCGAGGTCGATTTCATCTTCGGCGACGCCATCTCGCTGGCGTTCTGGATCAACGGTACCGATTCCGGGGATTGCTGTGCCTTCTCCGGCGGTCCCTTTGTCGAGAGCCGCTTCTTCGGCGAGGGCATCGGCATCGCCGTGCGCAAGGGCAACGACGTGCTGCGCCAGGCCCTGAACTGGGCGATGTTCCGCGTCTGGGAAAAAGGCCGCTACACCGATCTGTGGCTGCGGTATTTTTCGGTGAGCCCGTTTTAGCCATCGATTGTCATTCCGGGGCGCGCGAAGCGCGAACCCGGAATCTCGAGATTCCGGGTTCGATGCTGGCGCATCGCCCCGGAATGACGATCAAGCCCATTTTTGCATTCTGCCCGGAAATCGCTATTTTCCGCGCCCCGGAGGCCCCTTGATGTCCGTTATCGATCCCAGCATGAGCCCGAGCGATCTTCGCATCCTCGCCGAACAATCCAACGCCTGGCCGTTCGAGCAGGCGAAGGCCATTGTCGCGCGGCTGAAGAAAAGCCCGAAGGACGAGGTGCTGTTCGAGACCGGCTACGGTCCGTCAGGCCTGCCGCATATCGGCACGTTCGGCGAGGTCGCGCGCACCTCGATGGTGCGCCATGCCTTCCGCGTGCTGACCGAGGACAGGATCAAGACACGCCTGCTGGCGTTCTCCGACGACATGGACGGGTTTCGGAAAGTGCCCGACAACGTCCCCAACAAGGAGATGCTGGCCGCGCATCTCGGCAAGCCACTGACGCGGGTGCCGGATCCGTTCTCGAACGACTACCCGTCGTTCGGCGCGCACAACAATGCGCGCCTGCGCGCCTTCCTCGATCATTTCGGCTTCGACTACGAGTTCGCGAGCTCGACCGACTACTACACGTCAGGTCGCTTCGACGCGACGCTGCTCAAGATGCTCGCCGCCTACGACAAGGTGATGGCGATCATCCTGCCGACGCTCGGCCCCGATCGCCGCGTGACCTATTCGCCGTTCCTGCCGATCAGCAAGACCACCGGTGTCGTGCTTCAGGTGCCGATGATCCGGCGCGACGTCGCGGCGGGCACGGTGACCTATGTCGACCCGGATACGAACCAGGAAGTCGAGACGCCCGTCACCGGCGGCAACGTCAAGTGCCAGTGGAAGGCCGACTGGGCGATGCGCTGGGTCGCGCTCGGCGTCGACTATGAGATGGCCGGCAAGGACCTGATCGACTCCGTGAAGCTGTCCGGCGCGATTGCCAGGGCACTCGGCGCCACGCCGCCCGAAGGCTTCAACTACGAGCTCTTCCTCGACGAGAAGGGGCAGAAGATCTCGAAGTCGAAGGGCAACGGCCTTACCATCGACGAGTGGCTGCGCTACGCCTCGCCGGAATCGCTGTCGCTGTTCATGTACCGCGAGCCGAAGGCGGCCAAGCGGCTCTATTTCGACGTCATCCCGCGCAATGTCGACGACTACCAGCAGTTCATCGACGGCTTTTCGAAGCAGGATGCCAAGCAGCAGCTCGGTAATCCGGTCTGGCACGTCCATAGCGGCCATCCGCCGAAAGGCGACATGCCCGTCACCTTCCAACTGCTGCTCACGCTGGTGTCGTCGTCGAACGCGGAAAATGCCGAGACGCTGTGGGGATTTATCGGCCGCTATCGTCCCGGCGTGAGCCCGCAGACGCATCCGAAGTTGGATGCGATGGTCGGCTACGCCATCAACTATTATCGCGACTTCGTCGCGCCGACGAAGCAGTTCCGCGAACCGACCGAGGTTGAGCGCGCCGCGTTGCAGGATCTGCGCGATGCGCTGTCGCAGCTTCCGCAGGAGGCTTCCGCGGAGGATATCCAGAACGTCGTCTACGAGATCGGCCGCCGCGAGCCGTTCCTCGACCAGGTCAAGAAGGGCAAGGACGGCCGTCCCGGCGTCACGCTCGACTGGTTCAACATGCTCTACCAGGTCCTGCTCGGCCAGGAGAAGGGCCCGCGCTTCGGCTCGTTCGTTGCCGTCTATGGCGTGCAGAACGCGGTGAACATGATCGACGGCGCGCTGGCGCGGAGCGCGTAGCCGCATTCTCGCTGTTATCACGCGAAGGCGGTGATCCCGTGTTCGAGAGGGCAGCCCTTGTAAAGTCGATAGGCCGCGGCGTACTGGATTCCCCGCTTTCGCGGGGAATGACAGTGGAACAAGCTCACTGGCTCGTCCACACGATCCGCGCGATCCAGGCGACGTCGCTTGCCGCCGTCGTCCGCTCGGCCTGCGACGGATCGAGCGGTTGCAACTGCAGTGCCCTGGCCGAGCGGCGCTTCAGCGTCGCGACGGTCACGTCGCCGGCCCGGGTCTTGACCACCACGCGATCACCTTTGCGGATCGGCGTGCCGGGCGAGACCAGGATGATGTCGCCGTCGCGATAAACCGGCGCAAGCGCATCGCTGGAGATCTCCAGCGCGAAGCTGCGGCTGTCCTCGGCAGCCGGAAGCTTAAATTCGGTCCAGCCCCTGCCGGACGGAAAGCCGGCTTCGTCGAAAGCGCCGCTCGTGCCGGCCTCGGCCAGCTCGAGCAGCGGCACAGAGCGGCTGTCGCCGGAATCGTCGTCGATCAGTCTGGCAAAAGCGTCCATCGAGGCGCCGGCCGCCGCCAGCGCTTTTGCGATCGATTCGGTCGAGGGCCAGCGTTCGCGGCCGTCGGCGGTGACGCGCTTGGACTTGTTGAAGGTGGTGGGGTCGAGCCCGGCGCGCTTGGCAAGGCCGGATGGCGACAGGCCGGCACGCGCCGCCAGCCGATCCAGCGCAACCCAGATCTGGCCGTGAGACAGGATTCTCTGCGCTTTGGCCTGCTTGACCATGGGAGGTCCAGCCCGTCGCAACTCAGGAAAACTATCCTCAAATCAACCGGCTTTCTGTTTTCCGCGCAAGGGGGCGGGGCACAAGCGCTTGCAAGCCAAGCGGATACCGGTCCGCGTCGAGAAAACCCGCCAAAACAAGAATTTGGAGCTCCGTTCCGATTTCATCGCAACGGAAATGGCTCTAAGTCTTGAGTTCGGAGGAGGTGGCCTTTACGGTCGCGCCCGGGTTTCGAGGACCCGCACGAGACGAAAAAACCCAAAAGACTCAACGAGCAAACAGGGCTGCGGAAGCGGTGGTCAAGATCTACAAAATCTGTCCGGCCTCGGCCTGGCGCGAGGCGGAACGGCAGGGTGTCTACCGGGGCAGTGAAGACGATTCGCGCGACGGTTTCATCCATTTCTCGACCGCCGCCCAGGTTCCAGAGACCTTGCGCAAGCATTATTCCGGGCAGCGTGCGCTGTTCCTGGTCGAGGTCGACGGCGATGCGCTCGGCAGCGAATTGCGCTGGGAGCGTTCGCGCAATGACGAGCTGTTTCCGCACCTTTATAGTGAGCTCGATCTCGGCGCGGTGATCGCGGTGACGAACCTCAACATGCGCTCCGACGGCGGCCACGACGTTCCGGAGCTTGCCCCGTGATCCGCGCCTTCGACGCTCTTTCGCTGCCGGTGCTGCGCTGGCTCGATCCGGAGGACGCGCATCGTCTGGCGATCCAGGGGCTGCGCTTCCTGCCGCCGGTCAAGCCGCGCGCTGACGATCCCAAGCTCGCGGTGCGCGCCTTCGGGCTCAATTTTACCAATCCGATCGGCATGGCCGCGGGCTTCGACAAGAGCGCGGAGGTGCCGGATGCACTGCTCCGGCTCGGCTTCGGCTTCGTCGAGATCGGCTCGGTGACGCCGCTGCCGCAAAGCGGCAATCCGCGGCCGCGGCTGTTCCGGCTCGAGCGCGACGAGGCCGTCATCAACCGCATGGGCTTCAACAATGACGGCGCGGACATCGCGCTGCGCCGGCTCGCGGCGCGCGCACAGCATGGCGGCATCGTCGGCGTCAATGTCGGTGCCAACAAGGATTCACCGGATCGCGTTGGCGACTACGTCAAGCTGATCGAGATCTTCGCGCCGGTCGCGAGCTATTTCACCGTCAACGTCTCCTCGCCGAACACGCCGGGCCTGCGCAATCTGCAGGAAGGCGCGCTGCTCGACGATCTCCTCGCACGCGTGATCGACGCGCGCGAGCGGGTGCGGCAGAAGGCCGGCGACACGCCGGTGCTGCTGAAGATCGCGCCGGATCTGAGCCTCGCCCAGCTCGACGACGTCGTGCAGGTGGCGCGCTCGCGCCGGGTCGACGGCATGATCGTGTCGAACACGACCATCGCGCGGCCGAGCACGCTGCGCGAGGAGACGCGCGCGAAGGAAGGGGGCGGCCTGTCCGGCCGGCCGCTGTTCCGCCTGTCGACGCGCATGGTCGCGGAGACCTATGTGCGCGTCGAGGGTGCATTCCCGCTGATCGGCGTGGGTGGCGTGGACTCCGGCGGCGCGGCGCTGACGAAGATCCGCGCGGGTGCAAGCCTGGTCCAGCTCTATTCGTCGCTGGTCTACAAGGGCCTCGGCTTGGTCGACGAGATCAAGCGCGACCTCACCTCGACGCTGCTCCGCACGGGGCGCGATTCGCTGTCAGAAATCGTCGGTGCCGATGCTGCGACGCTCACGGCGGAAGACTGGCCGGGGATGTGAGGCGGTCTCGTGCCCCGGATGCAGCGCAGCGCGTAGCGGTGCGCTGCTGATCCGGGACCCATGCCTGCTGGGTCCCGGCTCTGCGCAGCAGCGTTTCACGCTGCAGCGCGTCCGGGACACGAGAGCTACGATTTCGGGAAGGTCGCCCTGTACAGCGCCGGATAGCGCGCGCCCTGCAGGCCGCCGCGCGACAGGTAGGAGACGATCAGCGCGCTCCACAGTCCGGCATTGCCAAACGATTGCAGCGACCACCAGGCGGCGAGGAAGATCGCAAGTGAGACCAGCATCAGATTACGCATCTCGCGCGCCCAGGTCGCGCCGATATAGATGCCGTCAAAGCCGAAGGCGAACACGCCGGGGATAGGTGCCAGCACGATGAACGGCAGGAATTCGCGCGCGGCGCGGCGGACGGCGTCGTTGGCCGTCATGAAGTCGATCAGGTTGGGACCGGAGAGGGCGAACAGCACCGCGACCATCAGCGCGAAGCCGAGGCCCCAGAGCAGAACCAGCCTTGTGGAATCCGCAAACCCCCTGGCATCGCGGCCACCAACGGCGCGGCCGCAGAGCTGCTGTGCCGCGTTGGCGAGACCGTCGAGAAAGAACGCGCTGACCAGGAGAAAATTGTTCAGCACGGAATTCGCCGCCAGCGTCACGTCGCCGGCGCGCGCACCCTTGGCCGTGAAGAACAGGAATGTGGCGATCAGCGCCGCGGTGCGGATCAGGATGTCGGAGTTCACCGACAGCAGCCGCATCAGCTTGGCCCGGTCGAACAGCGCTGCGTACGGCACGGCGAAGCCACCGTCGGCATATCGGCGGCAGACGATCAGGCCGAGACCGAACCCGACGGCTTCCGACAGCAGCGCTGCGATCGCTGCACCCGCGATGCCGGTGTCGTAGACCAGCACCAGCATGATGGTCGCCACCATATTGACGAGGTTGATGACGACCTGGAGCAACAACGCCGGATTGGCGCGGCCCTGGCCGATCAGCCAGCCGAGGATAACGTAATTGGCGAGCGCGAACGGCGACGACCAGATCCGGATCATGAAATAGGTTTTTGCGGCGCCCGTGACGCCTTCGCTGCCGCCCATCAGGTGGAACAGCGCGGCGGCGAGCGGCAATTGCAGCACGATCAGTGCGGCCCCGATCAAGCCGGCGACGATGAAGCCGCGCACCAGGATCACGGTCTGCTCACGTGTCTCGCCGGCGCCGAGCGCCTGCGCGGTGAAGGCGAGCGTGCTCATGCGCAGGAAGCCGAACAGCCAGAACAGGCAATCGAAGACGACCGAGGCCATCGCGACGCCGCCGAGCAGGGCGGCATCGTCGAGCCGGCCGATCGCCGTGGTCGAGACCACGCCGATCAGCGGCGTGGTGAGGTTCGCGACCATCGCGGGACCTGCGATGGCGAACACCTGGCGGGAGCCAATCTTGAGGGGAATTGGCGCGTGCATGTCAGAACACGAGCACCATGCCGTCTTCGGCGGCGAGATGGTCGACGTCGTCGAGGCGCGACAGCACGTCGTCGCTCATATGGGTGAGGACAAGCCGCTTGGCGCCGATGGCGGGCAAATGCTGTTCCAAAGTCGTCAGGCTGAGATGGTTCTTGACCACCCTCTCGTACATATAGGCTTCCGCAATGAAAAGGTCCGCGCCATGCGCCAGCGGAATGAGCGTCTCCGTCCATTCGGTATCGGCGCTGTAGGCGAGCGTGCGGCCCTCGGCCGCGACGCGATAGGCAAGGAAGGGTCCGCCGGATTCGCCGTGCACGACCGGGTAGGGCGTCACATTCACCACGCCGAAGCCTCGGCTTTGCCCGGGCGTAAGCTCGACGACGTTCAGCTCAAAGCGCTGCCTGGTCTTCGAGGAATGCTCGAACAGTGCTTCCATCACGTTGGCAAGCCGCATTTCGATATCTTGCGGGCCGGCAATCGTGAGCGGCCGCGTCCGCCGCGAGAACTGCGCGTCGAGCAGGAAAAACGGCAGGCCGGCAAAATGGTCGCCGTGGAAATGCGTGATGAGGATGAGATCGATGTCGTTACGGTCGATCTCCAGCCGTTTCAGCGCCGGCAGGGCCGACGCTCCGCAATCGATCAGGAAATTGGCTTCGCGCCCCGAAATGTGGAAGCAGGTGTTGAGCCTGCCGCCGGAACCGAAGGCGTCGCCGCAGCCGACAAAGCGCAATTGCATCGGCTGCGACTCCGTAAGGGTCCTAGCGGCGCGGCGCGCCGAAGACGCGCATCAACAGCCAGATCGGGATCACGATCACCGCGCCGAGCAGGAAGTACCGCCACAGCCAGTTGACGGTGTCGAAGCCGAGATCCCAGATGCGCTGGAACAGCAGGCGAATGCTGTAGAGGATATTCCAGGGATCGAAGCCGATCGTGGCCAGGACGACGCCGACCAGGATCGAGAGCAGGACCAGGCGAAACGCGACCGCCAGCGGAGAGCCGCCGAGAAAGCGGTTCAGCCCGTCGTTGCGGCCGGCCGGCAAATCTCTGACGTCTTGGACCATTTCAAACTCCTTGGCGGATTCGACCCCATTATAGGGCACGGCGAGGCAGATGGGGAACCCGCAACGGGGCGTCAATCGGGTTACGGGAGTTTAATTCGGGGCACGCCGCTTTTGTGGCGGCAATTCACGCCTCGATCTCCGCCGCTTCCGTCTTCAGCATCTTTTCCAGCGTTTCCAGCCGGTCGGCCTCGCGCGGCGGCTTGTCCCAGCGCAGCCGGCTGATGCGGGGAAAGCGCATCGCGACGCCGGATTTGTGCCGCGGCGAGCGTTGCAGGCCCTCGAACGCCACTTCCAGCACCAGCCCCTTGTCGCGCTCGTGCACGACATGGCGCACGGGCCCGAATTTCTCGGTGGTATTGCGGCGGACGAAGCGGTCGATCAGCAGGAGCTCCTCGTCGGTGAAGCCGAAATAGGCTTTTCCGACCGGCACCAGCTCGTCGCCGGCATCGCCTTCCGTCCAGACGCCAAAGGTGTAATCGGAGTAATAGGACGAGCGTTTGCCGTGGCCGCGCTGCGCATACATCAGCACGGCGTCGATGATGTGCGGATCGCGCTTCCACTTCCACCACTGCCCCTTCGGCCGTCCCGGCAGATAGGGCGCATCGCGCCGCTTCAGCATGACGCCTTCGACGGCGTCGGCATCTTCGCCCGCGCCGGCACTCGCGGGCTCGGCGCGCGCGGCGGTCAGCGCCTCCCAGCTGGCGAAGGGGACGGTCGGCGACAGGTCGATGCGGGGATCGTCGAGCTTTGCGATGAAGACTTCCAGCCGCTCGCGCCGCTCCGCGAACGGCAGCTCGCGCAGATCGTTCGCATCGTCGCCGAGCAGATCGTAGGCGCGCAGGTGGATCGGAAATTCCTTGATCAGCTTCGGCGAGACGATCTTGCGGTTGAGCCGTTGCTGCAGCACGTTGAAGCTTTGCACGCGACCCTCGCGCAGGATCAGAAGCTCGCCGTCGATCGCGCCCGGCAGCCGCAGCGATGGCACGAGGTCCGGAAAGCTTCCCGTGATATCCTCGCCGGTGCGTGAATAGAGCCGCGCCGTGATGTGTCCGCGGTCGTCGCGTCCCGCCACCGCCTGCACGCGGATGCCGTCCCATTTCCACTCGGCGATGTAATCGGCCGGATCCAGCGCGGCGAAATCGGTGTCCTCGATCGCATGCGCCAGCATCACGGGACGGAACGGCGCCGGGTCGCGATTGACCGGCTTTTCGCCGCGGCCTTCCAGCCAGGCGAACAGGTCGAGATAGGGCGGCGCGAGACCGGGCCAGATCAGCTCGATCTCGTGCGGGTCCTTGTCGCCAAGCGCGGCGGCTGCGGTCTTGGCCAGCCGCGCGGAGATGCCGATGCGCAAGCTCCCGGTGACGAGCTTCAGCAGCGCCCAGCGGCCGGTCTCGCCGAGCTCGTCGAGCCAGCGTGCGAGCTGTTTTGGCAGCTCGGTCTTGCCAAGCGTGCGCAGCGTGATGACGACTTCGGTCAGCGTTGGCGGTGGTGGATTGTTGTGGACCCCCACCGCCTTCGGCCACATCAGCGCCACCGTCTCGGAGAGATCGCCGACGTAATCGTAGCTCAACCCGAACAGCACCGGATCAGTTCGCGCCGCGATCAGGTCGCGGATCAGCGCGGGCTTTGCGTGCTTGAAGCTGAGCGCGCCGGTGAGCGCCGCCAGCGCGTAGCCGCGGTCGGGATCGCCGACCTCGCGGAAATAGCCGGTGATCAGCCGCAGCTTGTTGTTGCGGCCGGGCTCGTAGGCGAGGCGATCCAGCAGCTCGGCGAAGCGGTTCATGCTTCGGCCTCGTCTTGAATCGGCGTCTCGCTCTCCTCCTCGTCGCCATAGCCGACCAGATCGAGCGGCCGTGCCCGCAAGCCGCGGCTCTTGCACCAATGCACCAGCGCGTCCTCCTGGCCGTGGGTGACCCAGATCTCGCCGGCGCCGGTCGCCGCGATCGTCGCGGTGAGGCCATCCCAATCGGCGTGGTCGGAGATCACCAGCGGCAGCTCGATGCCGCGCTGCCGGGCGCGGGCGCGCACGCGCATCCAGCCCGAAGCAAAGGCGGTGACCGGATCGGGAAAGCGCCTTGTCCAGAGGTCTGAGGTGGCCGACGGCGGCGCCAGCGTGATGGTGCCGGCGAGCGCCGCCTTCTTCACGCCCTTCACCGGCCTGAGCTCGCCGAGGTCGATGCCGCGGCTCTGATAGTACTCGGTGATCGTCTCCATCGCGCCATGCAGATAGACCGGCGCGCCATAGCCGGCCTGGCGCAGCAGCGCGATCACGCGCTGCGCCTTGCCGAGGGAATAGGCGCCGACCAGATGCGCGCGCTCCGGAAACAGCGCCACCGATGCCAGCAGCTTCTTGACCTCGTCGGCGGCATCGCCGTGCCGAAACACCGGCAGGCCGAACGTCGCCTCGGTGATGAAGACGTCGCAGGGCACGAGCTCGAACGGCGTGCAGGTCGGATCGGGCGCGTCCTTGTAGTCGCCGGAGGCGACGATGCAGGTGTCTTTGCAGGTCACGGCGATCTGCGCCGAGCCCAGCACGTGACCGGCCGGGTGAAACTTGACCGTGACGTCGCCGAGCCGGATCTCCTCGCCATAGCTGATCGCCTGCGTCGAGCCGGCGAAGTTGTCGCCATAGCGCAGCCGCATCATGTCCAGCGTTTCCTGCGTCGCCAGCACCGCGCCGTGGCCGGCGCGGGCGTGATCGGAATGGCCGTGGGTGATCACGGCCCGCTCCACGGGACGGACGGGGTCGATGTGGAAGCCGCCGGGCTTGCAGCACAGGCCGGCAGCAACTGGCAGCAGGATGTCTTGCGGACGCATGGTTTTCATATAGGCACCGGTGCCCGATAGTCACCCGTCATGCGCGGGCTTGACCCGCGCATCCATCCCCTTAAACAGTTCCTTTTTTTGACGGATTGCCGGGTCAAGCCCGGCAATAACGAACCGGTTCCGAATGCCCCTGCGTCTGTTCCACTCCTCCGGCGATCTCATGGCCGACCGCCGCTTCGAGTTCGCGCGCGACCTCCAGCTCAAGGGTGATCTGCCGGCAGCTGCCGACCTCATGGAGCAGGCGATCGAGCTTGCACCGAACTTCACCTCCGCCTGGTTCACGCTCGGCGAAATCCGCAGCCAGCTCGGCGAGCGCGACCAGGCGATCGCGGCGTTTCGCGAAGCGCGCCGGTGCGATCCGGGGGACCAGCACGGCGCTCACCTGCATCTGATTCGCCTCGGCGACGAGCAATTGTCCGAAATGCCCAAGGCCTATGTGCAGGCGCTGTTCGATCAATACGCACCGCGCTTCGAGCACGTACTGGTCAACGATCTCGATTATCGCGCGCCATCGCTGATCTTCAAGGCGGTGCTCGCCGCGCGCGTCGCCGCGAGGAAGCCGGCCCTGTTCAAGCGCGCCATCGATCTCGGCTGCGGTACCGGGCTTGCGGCTGCCGCCTTCGCAAAGCAGGTCGATCATTGCATCGGCATCGATCTGTCGTCCGGCATGATCAAGGAGGCGCGCGCCACCGGTCTCTATGCCGAGCTCGAAGTGGCCGACATGATCGAGGGCCTGCGCGGCAAGGGCGACGGATGCGCGAACCTCGTCGTCGCCGCGGACGCGTTCGTCTATCTCTCCGATCTCGCGCCGGTATTGACCGAGGCAAAGCGCGTGCTCGCATCCGGCGGCGTGCTCGCCTTCACGCTGGAGACGCATGACGGCAGCGGCATCGTTTTAGGCGAAGGCCTGCGCTATGCCCATGCCGCGGAATATGTCCGCGGGGCCATTGCCAGCGCCGGCCTCAAGCTGCTGACACTGGAGCCGGCATCTCCGCGCATCGAGAATAACGAGCCGGTGCGCGGCCTCGTCGTGGTCGCGGAGAAAACTTGAGTCTAGGCGCTAATACCCTGCGATTTGAGCGTCATTGCGTCGCAAAGCCGTGACTTCTCACTTGCGAGCCGCGCGGCGATGCCAGCACAATGCGCGCACCAGGGAGAGACAAATAATGACCAACAATCCATCGCGGCGCGATTTCAGCGCCGGCGCGCTCGCCACCATCGCCGCGTCCACTTTGCCCGCGCCCTATGTCTGGGCTGCGGAGAAGAAATACGATGCCGGCGCCAGCGACACCGAGATCAAGATCGGGCAGACCGTGCCGCATTCCGGCCCGGGCTCGCTCTATGGCGTGCTCGGGCGCATCGGCGAGGCCTATTTCCAGATGCTGAACGAGAAGGGCGGCATCAACGGACGCAAGGTCAAATTCCTCACCATGGACGATGCCTACAGCGCGCCGAAATGCGTCGAGGCCACGCGCAGGCTGGTCGAGCAGGAGGAGGTGCTGGCGCTCTACGGCTCGCTCGGCACCGCCCCGCAGACCGCCGTGCACAAATACCTGAACACGAAGGGGGTGCCGCAGCTTTTGCTCAACACCGGCGCGTCCAAGTGGAACAACCCGAAAGAGTTCAAATGGACGATGGCGGGCCTGCCGCTCTATCCGACCGAGGCGCGCATCCTGGCGCGGCACGTCGTCAGCGCGAAGCCGAACGCCAGGATCGGCATTCTCTATCAGAACGATGATTTTGGCCGCGACTTTCTGGGTCCGTTCAAGAAGGTGCTGGCGGATGCCGGCGGCACCGCCCAGGTGATCATGGAGCAGACCTACGATCTCACCGAGCCGACCGTCGATTCCCAGCTCATCAACCTCTCGAAGTCGGGTGCCGACGTCTTCTACAACATCTCGACCGGCAAGGCATCGTCGCAGTCGATCCGGAAAGTGGCCGAGCTCGGTTGGAAGCCGCTGCAACTGCTATCGGCGGGCTCGACGGGGCGCTCGATCCTCAACGCCGCCGGGCTCGAGAACGCCACCGGCATCGTCGCGATCCGCTACAACAAGGAGGTCGGCCTGCCCAAATGGGAGAAGGATCCGGACGTGATGGCGTTCGAGGAGCTGCGCAAGAAGTACACGCCGGCGATCGACCCCGACAATACCATTGCCTTCGCCGGTTATGGCCAGGCCGCGACCATGGGCGAGATCCTGCGCCGCTGCGGCGACGACCTCACCCGTGCCAACGTGCTGAAGCAGGCCTCGAACCTCAACGGCTTCCACTCGCCCTATTTCCTGGACGGCGTGAATTACAGCTACACGCCCGAGGACTACACGCCGATGAAGACGCTCTTCATCTCCACCTTCACCGGCAAGGACTGGGACATCTCCGACAAGCCGATGTCGGAGTAGGCTCTCTCCGCAATCGCGAAAGCCGTAGGGTGGGTAAAGCGAAGCGTGCCCACCACCTTCGCGGCCCGGGATAGATGGTGGGCACGGCACGCTCCGCTTTGCCCACCCTACGGGACCTCCCACCCCCTCGACGAACCCACCCCCACGGCTTACCTGTGATGCCGTGCCGCCCCGCATCTTCAAATCCCCGGCCGAGCCCGCCGCGCTGCTGCCCGACCGTTTCCAGGGGTGGTTTTCGGCCCGCGGCTGGTCGCCGCGCGCGCATCAATTGGCGCTGCTGGAGAAGGCGCGCGAGGACGCCAGCGCGCTTCTGATCGCGCCGACCGGCGCCGGCAAGACGCTGGCGGGATTCTTGCCGACGCTGATCGAGCTGAGCGCGGCGCCCACGGCTCAGGCAAAGACGGTCGTCTCCACCGGCCGCAGCCTCCAGCGCACCGGCGGCCTGCACACGCTCTACATCTCACCGCTGAAGGCGCTCGCCGTCGATATCGCGCGCAATCTGGAGCGGCCGGTCGCCGAGATGGGGCTGCCGATCAAGATCGAGACCCGCACCGGCGACACGCCGGTGTCCCGGCGGCAGCGCCAGCGGCGCTATCCGCCGGATATCCTGCTGACGACGCCTGAGCAACTCGCACTGCTGCTGTCCTCCGACGACGCGCCGTTCCTGTTCTCCTCCCTGAAACGCATCGTGCTCGACGAGCTGCACGCGCTGGTGACCTCCAAGCGCGGTGATCTGCTCTCGCTCGGCCTCGCGCGGCTCTGGCGGCTGGCGCCGCAGATGCGCGCGATCGGGTTGTCCGCGACGGTGGCCGAGCCGGAATCGCTGGCGCGCTTTCTGGTGCCGCAACCCAGGGACAAGGCCAAATCCGCCGACATCGTCATCGCCGGCGGCGCCGCGCCGCCGCTGGTGGAGATGCTGGATACGCGCGAACGCTTGCCCTGGGCCGGCCACAGCGCGCGCCATGCGCTTCCCGAGATCTACGAGCTGATCAAGGCCAACAAGACCACGCTCGTCTTCGTCAACACCCGCAGCCAGGCCGAGATGCTGTTCCAGAACCTTTGGAGCATGAACGATGACAACCTGGCCATCGCGCTGCATCACGGCTCGCTCGATGTCGCGCAGCGCCGCAAGGTCGAGGATGCGATGTCGGCGGGCAGACTGCGCGGCGTGGTCTGCACCTCCTCGCTCGATCTCGGCGTCGACTGGGGCGACGTCGATCTCGTCGTCAATATCGGCGCGCCAAAAGGCTCCTCGCGCCTGATGCAGCGCATCGGCCGCGCCAACCACCGTCTCGACGAAGCCTCGCGCGCGGTGCTGGTGCCGGCCAACCGCTTCGAGGTGCTGGAGTGCCGTGTGGCCATCGATGCCATTGCCGAAAACGCGCAGGATACGCCGCCTTTGCGCACCGGTGCGCTCGACGTGCTGGCCCAGCATGTGCTGGGTTGCGCCTGCGGTGAGCCCTTCTTGAGCGACGAACTCTATGGCGAGATCCGCACCGCTGCGCCTTACGCGGATCTGTCGCGCCGGGATTTCGACGACGTCGTCGATTTTGTCGCCTCCGGCGGCTACGCACTGAAGACGTATGAGCGCTTCGCCCGCATCAAGCAGGACAAGGAAGGCCGCTGGCGCGTCGCCAATCCCAAGGTGCGGCAGAGCTACCGCATGAATGTCGGCACCATCGTCGAGGACGACATGCTGAAGGTGCGGCTGGTGCGCTCGCGCGGCGGAGGTGCGGGTTCGACAGGCGTGATCGCGCGCGGCGGCCGATTGCTTGGCGAGATCGAGGAGGCCTTCATCGAGGGCCTTTCGCCCGGCGACACGTTCGTGTTCAGCGGCGAGGTGGTGCGCTACGAAACATTGGTCGAGGATCAGGTCTACGTCTCGCGCGCGCATGACAAGGATCCGAAAGTGCCGTCCTATATGGGCGGCAAGTTCCCGCTCTCGACCTATCTTGCCGAGCGCGTGCGCCGTCTGCTCGACGACGGGCGCGCATGGGGTGGCTTGCCGGAGCAGGTGCGCGACTGGCTGTCCCAGCAAAGGGACGCCTCGCACGTGCCCGCGGTGCGTGAACTGCTGGTCGAAAGCTTTCCACGCGCCAACAAGCATTATCTCGTCTGCTATCCCTTCGAAGGACGCCTCGCGCATCAGACGCTCGGCATGCTCTTGACGCGCCGGCTGGAGCGGATGCGCGCCCGGCCGCTCGGCTTCGTCGCCAACGAATATGCGATCGCGGTCTGGGCGCTCGGCGACCTGTCCTTCATGATCCGCGACGGCAGGATCGACCTCGACGCGCTGTTCGACCCCGACATGCTCGGCGACGACCTCGAAGCCTGGCTCGCCGAATCCGCCTTGATGAAGCGCACGTTCCGCAACTGCGCCATCATCTCCGGCCTGATCGCGCGGCGGCATACCGGCGAAGAGAAGAGCCGCCGCCAGGTGCTGTTCTCGACCGATCTGGTCTACGATGTGCTGCGCAAGCACCAGGCCGATCATGTCCTGCTTCGCGCCGCGCGAGCGGATGCTGCCACCGGCCTGCTCGATCTGCGCCGGCTCAGCGACATGCTCACGCGCATCCAGGGCCGCATCACGCACCGGGAACTCGACCGCGTCTCCCCGCTCGCCGTGCCCGTGATGCTGGAAATCGGCCGCGAGTCAGTCTATGGCGAAGCAGCAGACGAGCTTTTGGCGGAAGCGGCCGACGAGCTCGTCAAAGAGGCGATGTCGTAGACAGCCAACAAGAATGAAGTTTTGCGGCGTAAATCTCTCCTCATCGTCATGCCCGGGCTTGACCCGGGCATCCACGTCTTTCTTGCTGCGGCAAGAACGTGGATGGCCGGGACAAGCCCGGCCATGACGGAGCAAGTGGCATTTTCGGTGACGACGACGCGCTGCGTCGACGTCGCAGGTATTTCGCTCTACGCCGATCTTTCCGGTGCCCTGTTCTGGGACGAGCAGCGCCTGCTCGTCCTCTCCGACCTGCATCTGGAAAAGGGCTCGAGCTTCGCCACGCGCGGCGTTCTGCTGCCGCCTTACGATACGCTGGCAACGCTCAGCCGTCTTGCTGCTGTCATCTCCCGCCATGATCCTCGCACCGTCATCGCGCTCGGCGACAGTTTTCACGATCGCACCGCGCACGAGCGCTTGTCGCCGGACGATCGCGATGCCGTCGCCGCGCTCCAGAGCGGCCGCGACTGGATCTGGATCTCGGGCAATCACGATCCGATGCTGCCGCGCGATCTCGGCGGCACCATCGCCGACGAGGTCGCAATCGGCCCGATCACCTTCCGCCATGAGCCGACCGGCGCGCATGGCGAGATCGCCGGCCATCTCCATCCCAAGGCCCGCGTCTCCGCGCGCGGCCGTTCGATGGAGCGCCGCTGCTTTGCCAGTGACGGCATGCGCGCCGTGATGCCCGCCTTCGGTGCCTATGCCGGCGGCCTCAGCATCCGCGACGCCGCCTTCGCGAAAATCTTCCCGAGGGACGGCTTTGTTGCCCATCTGCTCGGTGACCGCCGCGTCCACGCCATTGCGGCGTCGCGCTGTTACTGAAAATCCCGGCATCGCTTCGGAACAAATTTAGAACACTTTAGCAAGTCTTTGATATATCATTGTGATTCGGCGCGCTGCCGACACCATATCTAGCGTCTATCAGACTTTGCGAGGACTACATGTCCACCATTGCCTTCGATCAATTCGCGCTCACCCGGATCGCCGATTTCGCGCGCTCGCTGTCGCGGCTGCATCAGGCGGCGCGGCGCCAGAGGGTCGATGACGACCAGTTCGACCGCGAGTTCAACGCGGTATGCCAGTCGATCTGGGGCTACACCATCGACGACATCAGCGACGATCTGTTCTCGGCCGAGGACCATCTGTTCCTCGATACGCTCGACGAGGCGCAAGCGCGCATCTTCGCGGCGGAGCAGGGCTATGACCTGATCGGCGAGACGGGCATGCTGACCGACTGGTGGGGCTTTTGCTGGATGATCCTGGCCGAGAAGCGCGGCCTGCTCACGGCGGAAAACCGCGCCGCCGCACGCGCCGAGATCGAGGAGAAATATCTGGCGGCGCCGAACGTGATCGGGGTGATTATCGGGAGGTAGCCGCCCGTGCCCGGACAAAGCGCAATGCGTCAGCGATGCGCTGAAGAGCCGGGGCCCGTCTTTGCGGCATTCTGGGTCCCGGCTCAGCGTCGCGTCATTTCATGCCGTGCCGCGTCCGGGACACGAGACCGGGCTAATCCAATCCCGCCCGCTTCGCCGGCTTCTGCGCCGTCGTCTTTGGCACCGTCACATCAGGCAGCGCCTCACGCACGATCTCGGCCGAGGCCGGAGCATCTGTTGCGACCGTCTCCGCCCGCACCGGGGCTACCTTCATCTCGCCGAGCCGCGCGCGGACCTGCGCGGTGAGACCGGGATAGGAGACGACCGGGGTGAAGTCGGCAGCCTGATCGTTACCGACGCGGATGCCGGTATAGGCGACGAGGCCGTCGGTGGTCGCGATCACGTCGCCGGCTTTCAGCGAGGAATCCAGCGCGAGGTCGACCGGGGCAAGGCCGACCGGCTCGCGGCCGTTGCAGGTGCAGTCGGCGCGCAGCGCCTTGCGATAGGCGAACGCGTTCTCGCTGTCGGCGTAGCGCTCGCCGGTCTGCGACGCGGCGCCGTCGATCGAGGAGCCGAAATAGACCTTCGTCGCGCTGGCGGGACAGAAGGCCTGACACATCTGCGCAGGTGAGGCGAGGCCGCGCATCAACGGAAAATATTTGCCGTCGCAGCTGCGCACGCAGAAGGCCGGCCCGGAGCCGCCGGCTGCGGCCGAACGAGTCGGCGGCACATATTGCGGTGTTGCGGCGTTCTGCTGGCCGGTGAAGGGATCGGCATAGGAGCTCGCCTGCTGCGGCACCCCACGCTGCGGCCGCTGCTGCTGCATGCCGCCGAAGAAGAAGTCGAACAGGCCCTCGGCCGAAACCGGGGTCGGAGCCGCAAGCAGCGGTGCTGCCAGGGTGACGGCCACAAGCATCGCGCGACGCCGCCGGCGCGCATGGGACATGACTGTACGCAACGCTTACTCCACCCGACGCTACTGAACCGGGCCGGGACCCTCAGGTCTCAGCGAATGATTCACCATAGAGCGGGATGGTAAATGAGCGGTTGAGGGGCCTGAATGACGAAACCGTCATGGCCGGGCTTGTCCCGGCCATCCACGAACTTTCGTGCGCAAAGACGTGGATGCCCGGGTCAAGCCCGGGCATGACGGCGGAGAAATCTTTCGCCGCCCTACGCCTTCAAAAATTCCGAGGCCTTGTACAGCGAGCGGAACGGCAGGCCGGCCGCGCCGAACGTGTCGGTGGCGCCTTCCTCGCGGTCGACCATGGTCAGCACCAGCACCACTTCGGCGCCGGTCTCGCGCACCGATCCCACTGCCTTCATCGCCGAGCCGCCTGTGGTGGTGACGTCCTCGACGATCACGACGCGCTTGCCGGCAAGCGTCTCGCCCTTGGGCAGGCCCTCGATCGCGAGCTTGGCGCCGTGCTCCTTCGGCTTCTTGCGCACGAAGAACGCGGCGATCGGATGGCCCTTGATCCAGGAGATTTGCGCCAGCGCGCCGGCCAGCGGCACCGCGCCCATCTCGAGCCCGCCGACGAAATCGAGATTGTCGTCCTTCAGCGCCTCATAGGTCAGCTCGGCGAGCAGGGTCGCGCCCTCGGGGTCGAGCATGGTCGGCTTGAGGTTGAAGTAGAAATCGCTCTTGCGGCCCGACGCGAGCGTCACCTCGCCGCGGCCGAAGGAGCGCCGGCGGATGATTTCGAACAGGCGGGCGCGGGAGGCAGATTTCGACACGGCGGTCCCTCGGGAGCATTTTTGGTGAAGGCGGAATCTATCCGCGACGGACGCGACATTCCAGAGGGGGCGTCCCCCGTCAACAGGGATCGGCCATCCCGCTCCACCGGTTGTGGGGGTGCAACCTTCTGGAGTAGTGGAGGGCCCAGGCCGGGCACCCAAGCGTCTGGCACCCAAGCGACTGGCACCCAAGCGTCTTGGGGGAAGGAAAACAAGGCATGACCATCGAGCTGCACACCTGGAACACGCCGAACGGCCGCAAGATTTCGGTCGCACTGGAGGAAATGGGGCTGCCTTACAAGGTGGTCCCGGTGAACATCACCAAGGGCGAGCAGATGGCGCCAGGGTTCCTCAAGCTCTCGCCGAACAACAAGATCCCCGCGATCGTCGACCCCGAGGGGCCCGACGGCAAGCCCGTCAGCATCTTCGAATCCGGCGCGATCCTGCTTTACCTCGGCGAAAAGACCGGCAAATTCCTGCCGAAATCGCTGGCGGGCCGCATTCCCGTCTACGAATGGCTGATGTGGCAGATGGGCGGCTTCGGGCCGATGCCCGGCCAGGTGCATCATTTCATCGCGCTGGAGAACGAGCAGGACCGCGCCTACGGCCTGAAGCGCTTCATGGCCGAGACCCGCCGGCTCTACGGCGTGCTCGACCGCCGGCTGGCGGACCACGACTTCGTCGCCGGCGACCTCTCGGTGGCCGATTTTGCCATCCTGGGCTGGGCTTGGCGCCACCCTCGCCACAAGGTTGAGCTGGCCGACTTCCCCAACGTCAAGCGCTGGTACGAAGCCCTGATGGCGCGGCCCGCGGTGAAGCGCGGCATGGAGGCGAAGCTGGATTAGTCTCTTAGGTTCGCATCGCGTGCCCCGGACGCAGTGCAGCGCGCAAGCAGTGCACTGCAGAGCCGGGGCCCATGCCTCTCCGATCTCGTTCCTGGTTTTCTGGGTCCCGGCTCTGCGCAGCAGCGCGTCCGGGACACGGACGGGGTGTGCTTGGCGGCGTCCGCTACACCTTCTTCGCTTCCACCGCCATCCGCACCGCGAGCCCGGCCAGCACCGTCCCCATCAGCCAGCGCTGCACCAGCATCCAGCTCGGCCGGCTCGCCAGGAACAGCGCGATCGATCCGGCCGCGAGCGCGATCATGGCGTTGACGCTGACGCTGATCGCGATCTGGATTGCGCCGAGCACCACCGACTGCGTCAGCACGCTGCCGGCGGCGGGATCGATGAACTGCGGCAGCAGCGCCAGATACAGCATCGCGATCTTCGGGTTGAGCAGGTTGGTGACGAACCCCATCGCGAACAATTTGCGCGGGCTGTCGATCGCGAGCGTCTTTACCTGGAACGGCGAACGCCCGCCCGGCTTCACCGCCTGCCAGGCGAGCCACAACAGATAAGCCGCGCCGGCCAGGCGCAACGCGTCATAGGCAAAGGGAATGGCCAGCAGCAGCGCGGTGATGCCGAACGCCGCGCACAGCATGTAGAACACGAATCCCAGCGCCACGCCGCCGAGCGAGACGATGCCCGCCACCGGGCCCTGCGTGATCGAGCGCGAGATCAGATAGATCATGTTCGGCCCGGGCGTGAGCACGAGGCCGAGGCAGACGAGGGCGAAGCCGAGCAGGGCGGAGGTGTGGGGCATGGACGAACCGAGTGCGGGAGACGCGATGATTTAATATGCGAGCTGCTGGAGGGCTATCGCGCAATTGTACCGAGGACAATTCGATTCGCCGCCCCGCGCCCGGTGCGCTCCCTCGCCCCATTCTTACGGGGAGAGGTGAAGAGGCAGCTCAATGCGCCTCGTCCCAGTTGTTCGCCGCGCGCGCGTCGACGTGCAGCGGCACCGAGAGCAGCACGGCCGGGAACGGCGCGTCCTGCATCACATGCTGCACGACCGGGAGCGTCGCCTCGACCTCCGCGTCGGGCACCTCGAAGATCAATTCGTCATGCACCTGCAGCAGCATCTGCGCCGAGAGCTGCTTCTCCGCCAGCGCGTCCTCCACCCGCGTCATGGCGCGGCGGATGATGTCGGCCGCGGTGCCTTGCAGCCGCGCGTTGATCGCGGCGCGCTCGTTGAAGGCGCGCACCGAAGCGTTCGAAGCCTTGATGTCGGGATAGTACATTTTCCGGCCGAACAGCGTGGTGACGTAGCCGTGGTTCCGGCAGAAATCGCGGGTCTCGTCCATGTAGGCGCGAATGCCCGGGAAGCGCTCGAAATATTTCTTGATGTAGGCGGATGCCTCCTCGCGCGCGATACCAAGCTGGTTGGCAAGCCCGAACGCCGAGATGCCGTAGATGATGCCGAAATTGATCGCCTTGGCACGGCGGCGGATTTCGCTCGGCATGCCCTTGATCGGCACGCCGAACATTTCGGACGCTGTCATGGCGTGAATGTCGAGCTCGTCCTTGAACGCCTGCTTCAGAACCGGGATATCGGCGATCTCGGCGAGCAGCCGCAGCTCGATCTGCGAATAGTCGGCGGAGACGAGCTTGTGCCCGGGCGTTGCGATGAAGGCGCGGCGGATCTTGCGGCCGTCCTCGGTGCGTACCGGGATGTTCTGCAGATTCGGCTCGTTCGACGAGAGCCGCCCCGTTGTGGTCGCGGCCAGCGCGTAGGTGGTGTGGACGCGATGGGTCTGCGGATTGACATAGGTCGGCAGCGCGTCGGTGTAGGTCGATTTCAGCTTCGAGACCTGGCGCCACTCCAGGATCTTCTTCGGGAGGTCGTGGCCCTGCTCGGCGAGCTCGTCGAGCACCTGCGCGGTGGTCGACCACGCGCCGGTCTTGGTCTTGGTGCCGCCCGGCAGTCCCATCTTGCCGAACAGGATGTCGCCGATCTGCTTCGGGCTGCCGACATTGACCGGCTCGCCCGCAATCTGCTGGATCTCGGCCTCGACGCGCGCGGCGGTCTGGGCGAAGTCGCCGGACAGGCGCGATAACACCTGGCGGTCGATCGAGATGCCGCGCCGCTCCATGCGCGCGAGCACCGACACCAGCGGCCGCTCCAGTGTCTCGTAAACGGTGGTCATGTGCTCGGCGACGAGCCGCGGCTTCAGCACGCGCCAGATGCGCAAGGTCACGTCGGCGCCTTCCGCCGACAGCGGCGTCGCCTTGTCGATCGGCACCTGGTCGAAGGTGATCTTGCCCTTGCCGCTGCCGAGCAGCTCGCTCTCCTTCAGCATGGCGTGGCCAAACCAGCGCTCGCACAGCTGCTCCAGCGCATGCGAGCCGCGGCCGGCATCGAGCACGTAGGAAATCAGTTGCGCATCGTCGCTGTTGCGCAGGGTGATGCCGTGCTGCGCCAGCATCACGGCGGTGAATTTGACGTCGAAGCCGATCTTGAGAATGCCTGGTGATTCCAGCACCGGCCGCAGCGCCTCGATCGCCTCGGCATGCTTGACCTGATCGGCCGCAAGGCCGGCGTCGAACAGGCCGGCGCCGCCGCCGGACTGCTTGTGCGCCAGCGGCACGTAACAGGCCTCGTTCGGCGCCACCGCCAGCGCGATGCCGCAGAGATCGGCCTGCATCGGATCGATCGAGTTCGCCCTGATCTCGATCGCAACCTGACCCGCATCGTGGATGCGGGCGATGAATGCGTCGAGCTCCTTCAGCGTCTTGATCGCCTGATACTTGCTCCGATCAACCGAAAGCTTGCGCAGCGCTTCCTCGCGCGCGGCGGCAAGCGAGATCGGCGCGCCCTTGAGGCTCGCGGCCTTGTCCTCCTTGCCCGCCGATGCGTTGCGCCCACCCGGCGCAGCTTGCGCCGCTGTGCCGGTGCCCGGCGCGGGTACGACGTCCGAGGGCGGCAGCGGCGAGAACACGCTGGCACCTCTTGCATAGCCGGGATCGGCATCGACGTTGGCCGGATCGATCTGCGAATGGTCCGCGACGCGCCGCGTCAGCGTCGTGAACTCCATCGCCTTCAGGAAGGCGATCAGCTTGCGCGCGTCGGGCTCGTGGACGGCGAGATCGTCCAGCGGGACCTCGAGGTCGACCTTGTCGTCGAGCAGGACGAGCTGCCGCGAGATGCGCGCCTTCTCCGCGTTCTCGAGCAGCGCCTCGCGCCGCTTCGGCTGCTTGATTTCGCCGGCGCGGAACAACAATTGGTCGAGATCGCCATATTCGATGATCAGCTGCGCCGCGGTCTTCACGCCGATGCCGGGCACACCAGGCACGTTGTCGGTGGAATCTCCGGCCAAAGCCTGCACCTCGACGACCTTGTTCGGCGGCACGCCGAACTTCTCGATCACCTCCGGGATGCCGATGCGGCGGTCCTTCATGGTGTCGTACATGGTGACGCAGTCGGTGACGAGCTGCATCAGGTCCTTGTCGGAGGATACGATGGTCGCGGTCGCGCCGCGCTCGCAGGCCTGCCGCACGTAGGTTGCGATCAGATCGTCGGCCTCGAAGCCCACTTGTTCCAGGCAGGGCAGGTCGAAGGCGCGCACCGCCTCGCGGATCAGCGCGAATTGCGGGATCAGATCGTCCGGCGCCGGCGGGCGGTGCGCCTTGTACTCGGGATAGATCTTGTTGCGGAAGGTGATCTCCGACTTGTCGAAGATGATCGCAAGGTGCGTCGGCCGGTTGTCCTCGGGCATCTCGCGGAGCAGCTTCCACAGCATGTTGCAGAAGCCGAGCACGGCGTTGACCTGAAGACCGTCGGACTTGCGGTTCAGCGGCGGCAGCGCGTGATAGGCGCGGAAGATGTAGGAGGAACCGTCGACCAGGAAGACATGGTCGCCCTTGCCGGCTGCCTTCGCCGCGACTGGTTTGGCAGCAGGCTTGTCAGCAGCGGATTTGGTGTCGGCTGCGGCGGTGGTCTTCGGGGATGTCTTGGGCGCGGTTTTGGGCATGGCCGCAATGTATGAATTTTTGCGGGTTTTGACAGCCTAGGCAGGCGGATTTTTGGGGTGGTGGCGCAGCTATCCCCCGCTGTGATTCCCCACTATTCCGCCGCCTGCAACACCGGCCCCGCCTTCTTCGGCGCGATCCAAAATGCATCGGGCCGCTCGAACAGGAAATTGCCGCCGAGCCGCAGCGCCAGCTGCCAGATCGCGAGCGCTCCGATCACGCCGAAAATGGTGACGATCAGCGATATTGTGCCGATGTCGGGAATGATGCCCGTGCGCAGCAGCAGTGTCCGTGTGGTCGCCATCGGCAGGAAAAAGGCGAGATAGATCACGATCGAATGCTCGCCGCAGAAACGGAAAAAGTTCAACCACTGCGCGCGCGCGAGCAGCGTGGCCATGGTGATGATGGCGCACGCGCCGGCGAAGCCGAGCGCGAGCGAGACGATCTTCCATTCGCTGGCGCCAATCACGACCAGGCCGGCATTCACGAGCGCCCAGGCCGCGAGCGCCACGACTGCCAGCGCGGGATGGCTGCGTGCGCGATCCGACAGCCCGAACACGTAAGGTGCGAACAGATAGCCTGAATAGAAGTAGACGAAGCGCGCGCAGAATTCGTCGATCACGGTCCAGCCGGTCGCGATGCTCGCGGTCTCCAGCGCGGCCGCGACGAGCCAGATCGCCAGCGGCGGGATCTTGCGTGTCAGTTTCGTGACGACGAAGAAGACCGGCAGCAGGTAGATGAACCACAGCGTGCCGAACGGCTCGATGAAGGATTCCAGATACAGCAGGCCAACGTCGCGCCAGCCCGTCTCCGCCGCGAAGGCGGGCGCCTTGAAGCCGAACTGGATTGTCACCCAGACGACATAGAAATAGGCGAAATGCACCACCTTGCGGTCGAGATAGGTTCGCCAGTCCCGGTCGATCACCAGCGGCAGGAACAGCCCCGAAATCAGGAAGAAGTCCGGCATCCGGAACGGCTTTGCGAAGGCCACCAGCACGTGCATGAAGCCGGTCTGGCCGGCGGCGAGCTCGACCCCCAGCACCGAATGCATCATCACGACCATGACGATGCAGATGCCCTTGGCGTAGTCGACCCAGTCGACGCGCGCGGCAGCCGAGGCATTGGAGCCCCCGCTCGCGGCAATTGTGCCTGATGGTGCCATGGTGTCCCGTTTCGAGGCGTGTTCCGCCCGGCTCTGGCTGGCGTTGGAGCCATCCTGGAGCAGTGTGGAGCCCAGTGGTTTCCGACTTCTTTACCGGTTCAATTCGCGTGCCGGTTTTTGGCGCGCGGACTGTTCCCTCGCCTCGGGAAAGTGCTAAACCGCCCCGCATTGGGGTTTCGTTAACCAAGCTGAACAGGGTTTCTCATGCGAATCGCGATGATCGGAACGGGCTATGTGGGACTGGTGTCCGGAGCCTGCTTTGCGGATTTCGGTCA
>NZ_JASXTA010000011.1:0-265806 GCF_032290525.1 Bradyrhizobium cosmicum
GACGCTTTCACACCCGAGGAATGCGCCAACTATCTCAAAAATTCAGGCTATCGAACTTAATGCCATCACGCTTTAGGGTGAAGTGCGTCAACACGGCCGGTATCGGAGGCAGAGCGGACGTCACACGAAGTGCAGCGCGAGTTTATGAGCACATCTCCTAGCTCGCCTAGCCGCGCACAAGCGAGACTAACCAGCGGCGGCCGAACAACACGAGGACCACGAGCGCATAGACGATCGCTCCTCCAACGGCCAATAGCGCGAGCGTCAATTCGTCCCGGAAAGGCATCGAGGCAAAATAGACACCGCTGAAACGCGCGATCATCCAGAAGGCAGCGGCCATAATGATTCCGGTCAGCAGGAATTTGGCGAGCGACATCAGCCAGGCGCGATCCAACACGAGAAATCCGCGCCGCACGGCGAAGAAGAGCACTAGCAGCAGATTAGTCCAGATCCCCACGGCGGTTGCCAGCGCAAGCCCGATCTGGGCGAGCGACCCCATCAAGGCGAACTTCAGCGCGACGTTGACGGCGATGCCCGCCAACGACGCGCGGACCGGCGTCGCGGTATCCTTACGCGCATAGAAGGTCGCGATCGCGCTGCGGATCAGCACAGCCGGAATCAGGGCAATCGCATAGGCCGCGAGCGTCGCACCGGCGGCGGCGGCATCGGCCTTCGAGAACGCGCCACGGGCGAACAGCGCGCGCATGATCTCATCGGGCACGGTGAGGAAGGCTGCGACGAACGGCACGGAGAACAGCAGCGTGAAATCGAAGGCGCGTCGCTGCGCCTTCATCGCGCCGTCATGGTCGTTGGCCGTGATCCGCCGCGACATCTCCGGCAGCAGCACCGTGCCGATGGCAATGCCGATCACACCGATCGGCAACTGGTTGAGGCGGTCGGCGTAATAGAGCGCCGACAGCGCGCCTGCGGGCAGGAAGGTCGCGATAATGGTGTCGGCGAACAGCGCGACCTGCGTGCCCATCGATCCCAGCGTCGCTGGCCCCAGTGCTTTGAAGAAGCCGCGGATGTCTTCGTCGAGCCTGAGCGGTGCAAAGCGCGGCAGCCCGCCATGGCGGGCGAGATCGCCTGCGAGCAGGAAATACTGCAAAAAGCCCGAGATCAGGACGCCCCAGGCCGCGGCGTGGCCCGCACTTGGAAACCAGGCGGCCAGCGCCAGCGTCATCATCATCGAGATGTTGAGGAAGATCGAGGCGGCCGCGGCGCTGGCAAAACGCTGCATGACGTTGAGCATGCCGCCGTAGAGCGTCACCAGCGTGATGAGCAGCAGATAGGGAAAGGTGATCCGCGTGAGCTCGATCGCCAGCTTGCGCTGCTCGGCGTCCTCGGAAAAGCCAGGCGCCAGAATGCTCATGGCCTGCGGCATGAACAGCCAGGCGACGATCAGCAGCACGACCTGTGAGGCCAGCAGCAGCGTGAAGATGCGGTCGGCGAACAGTTTTGCCGCGCCCGCCCCGCGCTCGCCATGGACGTGCGCATAGGCCGGCACCCAGGCGGCGTTGAAGGCGCCCTCGGCAAAGATCGCGCGGAAGTGATTGGGCAGCCGCAGCGCCACGAAGAAGGCGTCGGCCACCGGGCCGGCGCCGAGGATCGCCGCGAGCATGATGTCGCGGGCAAATCCCGTCAGCCGCGAGAGCAGCGTGTAACCACCAACCGTGAAGATGCGTCCGAGCATGCGTCTGTTTTAGAGCATGGCGCGATTAGGTCTAGGGCAAGCCGCGGCGGAAGGTTCACCCTCCCCGGCTGCAAATCGCACATGAAATGCGCGCTAGGGGCGCCGACGGTCACCGCAGCGTCATGGCCGGGCTTGTCCCGGCCATCCACGCCTTACCACGCACTCAAAGAACGTGGATGCCCGGGACAAGCCCGGGCATGACGACCAACGTAACAGGAACGCTTAAATCAGCCCGCGATCGCGCCGCGGACGGCGGCGATGATCCGCTCCTGGTCGGCTTCGGTCAGATAGGCGTGCATCGGCAGGCTGATGACGTCCTGCGACAGGCTCTCGCAAGCCGGCAAGCCGCCGTCGGCGACCGGATACTGCCTGTAGGCGGTCTGCTGATGCATCGACTTGCCGTAATAGATCGCGGTCGGCACGCCCTGGGCCTTCAGCGCGGCGGCAAAGCCGTCGCGGTCGGTGCCCTCAGGCAGGCGGATCGTGTACTGCGCCCAGACCGAGGTATTGCCCGGCGCAAGACGCGGCACGGTGACCACGTTGGACAGACCGCGCGCGTAGCGCTCGGCGACCTTGTTGCGGGCGGCGATCTCGTCGTCAAAAATCTTCAGCTTCTCGATCAGGATCGCGGCCTGCATGGTGTCGAGCCGGCCGGTCAGGCCGAGGCGGACGTTGTCGTATTTGTCGACGCCCTGCCCGTGCACGCGGATGCTGCGCAGCGTCGCGGCCAGTTCGTCGTCATCGGTGAAGATCGCGCCGCCGTCGCCGAAGCAGCCGAGCGGTTTTGCCGGGAAGAAGCTGGTCGCGGTGGCGAGCCCGAACGTGCCGAGCTTGCGGCCCTTGTAGCTCGAGCCAAACCCCTGGGCGGCGTCGTCGAGCACGAACAGGCCTTCGGCCCTGGCGATTTCGGCGATGGCGTCGTGATCGGCGGGCTGGCCGAACAGATCGACCGGGATGACCGCGACCGGCCTCAGGCCGGCCTTGCGGGCGGTCGCAATGCCGCGCTTGAGCGATTCCGGGCTCATGTTGAAGGTCGCCTCGTCCACGTCGACATAGACCGGCGTCGCGCCGGTCCGCGCCACCGGCGAAGCCGTCGCGATGAAGGTGAAGGACGGACACAGCACGGCATCGCCGGGCCCGACATTCTTCGCCATCATCACCATCAGGATGGCGTCGGTGCCGCTGGCACAGCCGATCACGTGCTTGGCGCCGGAGTAGGCCGCGAGCTGCTTCTCGAGCTCGGCGACCTCGGGGCCGTTGACGAACTGGCAATGGTCGAGAACACGCTTCACGGCCGCGTCGAGCGAAGCACCGAGCCGGCGGCGCTGCGAAGCGACGTCGATGAAGGGAATGGGTTCGGAACGCAGATGCTGGTTCATGGCGCCCTGCTGATTGTCTTGCGAAGCTTGAGAAATCGACATGGAAAGGGATCAGCCGGCAACGCGGCGCGGGCCCTTGCGGGCGGGCGACGTCGCCGCGGGCCGCGACGCCGTCTCCAGACACTGCGTGGCGATCTCGAGACTGGCGACGCCTTCGTCGCCGGTCACCGCCGGAATCTCGCCGCTACGCACGGCGTTGAGGAACGCGATCAGCTCGGCGCGGAGCGGCTCGTCGTGCCCGACCGGCAGATGCCGCATCGAATAGCTGCCATCCGGCTTGAAGCCGAAGCATTCGGTGACCTGGCGCGTCAGCAGATCGCCCATCACGTACTTGCCGCGGGTCGCGACCGTGACGCTGCGCGCCTTGAACGGCGTCAGCCAGTTGGTGTTGATGTGCGCCAGCACGCCGTTGGCGGTGCGGAACTGCAGGAGCGCGATGTCCTCGCGCTCGGCGACCGCACTCGACAATTGCGGCTGCACCTCGACGATGTCGGATTCGGTGAACCAGCGGATCAGGTCGATGTCGTGCACGGCCAGATCGATGACGACGCCGACATTGGACATGCGCGGCGGGAACGGGCCGACGCGCGTGATCGCGATGGAGAGAATGTCCTCGCCCGCGATCGCCTGCTTGACCGCGGCAACCGCCGGGTTGAAGCGCTCGACATGGCCGATCATCAGCGTCACGCCGGCCTTTTGCGCGGCGGCGACGATCTCGCGACCCTCCACGACCGTGGAGGCGATCGGCTTCTCGACCAGCACGTGGATGTTGTTGGCGATGCAGGCGAGCGCGACCTCGTGATGCAGATGGGTCGGCGCAGCAATGGTGACGGCATCGACCCCGGCAGCGAAGAGCTGCTCGATGGTCTCGAACCCCTCGCAGCCGGCAAGCTCGGTGGCGCGCGTCAGGTGCACCGGCGAAGGATCGACCACGCCGACGAGGGTGACGTCGGGCAACCCTGCGAGCACGCGCGCGTGGTTGCTGCCCATCACGCCCGCGCCAATGACGCCGACGCGCAAGCCGGCCCTTGCCGGTGCTGATCCTTTGGAACTCATCTGAGCAAACCCCGATTCAACGCAAATCCCCGGGCCGCTTCTAGCACGGGCGCCACACTTGTGGCGAATGCCGCCCTTATGGGCCGGACACGATTTGATTCAAAAAATTACACGTTCCCCGGGCCTTAAGCCGAAAAAGGGACCGCCTTTCCGGCCCGGGTCGCGTGATTCGGAGCTGGCTGGTTACGACCTTTGATAGTCGTCTTCAATCCGGATGATGTCGTCTTCCCCGAGATAGCTGCCGGTCTGGACCTCGATGAGCTCCAGCATGATTTTACCGGGGTTCTCCATCCGGTGCACCGCGCCCATCGGGATGTAGATGGATTCGTTCTCGTGCACCGTCTTGACGGTCTCGTTGACGGTGACCCGGGCCGCGCCGCGGACCACGATCCAGTGCTCGGCGCGATGGTGGTGCTTCTGCAGCGACAGCCGCCCGCCCGGCTTCACCACGATGCGCTTGACCTGATGACGCTCGCCATTGTCGACCGACTGGTAGCTGCCCCAGGGCCGGTGCACCTTGAGGTGCTCCTCGGTGACCTTCGGTGCGACCGTCTTGAGCTTGGTGACGAGACGCTTCAGGCCGTTGGCATCCTTCTGTCGCGAGACCAGCACCGCATCCGCGGTCGCGACCACGATGAGGTCGTCGACGCCTTCGAGCGCGACCAGCGCCTGGTCGGTGGTGACATTGCAGTTGCGCGAATCTTCGAACACCGCAGCACCGTGCGAGGCGTTGCCCTGCGCATCCTTCTCCGACAGCTCCCACACCGCATGCCAGGAGCCGACATCGGACCAGCCGCAGGACACCGGCACGACGGCGGCGCGCGAGGTCTTCTCCATCACGGCGTAGTCGATCGAGATCGCCTTCGCCGCGCCGAACGCCACGGGCTCCAGCGTCACGAAGCCGAGATCGCGGCCGGCATTGGCCACCGCATTGGAGATCGCCTCCACGCTCGCCGTGTCGACCCTGCGGTATTCGTCGAGCAGCACGCTAGCCGGGAACATGAAGTTGCCGCTGTTCCAGAGGTAGCCCGAATTGACGTAGTCGGCGGCCTTCACCGCATCAGGCTTTTCGACGAAGCGCGCGACCGCGTGCACCGTGCCGGAGATCGCCTCGCCCGGACTGATATAGCCGTACTCGGTCGCCGGCCGCTCCGGCTTGACGCCGAAGGTGACGATGCGCCCGGCGCTGGCGGCGGTAAGGCCCTCGCGGCAGGCCGCGACGAAGGCGGCATTGTCCTGCACCACGTGATCGGCGGCGAGCGCGAGCACGATCGCTTCACTGGCGCGGTTCTGCGCGAACACCGCGCCCGCGGCGATCGCCGGGCCGGAATCGCGCCGCATCGGCTCGAGGATCACGTCGGCCTCGATGCCGATCTCGGCGAGCTGCTCCAGCACCATGAACCGGTAGGACGCGTTGGTGATGACGATCGGACGATCGAACAGCGAGGCGTCGGACACGCGCAGCAGCGTGTCCTGGAAGGTCGAGCGCGTGCCGAACAGCGGCAGGAATTGCTTGGGGCGCACCTCGCGCGAAGCCGGCCACAGCCGCGTTCCGGCACCGCCGCACATGATCAGGGGGATAATGCGTTTGTCCATCGTCATTTCAAACCTTGAAGTAGTCCCGATACCAGGTGACAAAATTGCGAACCCCGTGCGCGATCGGCGTTGACGGTGCAAAGCCGGTATCGCGCATCAGATTCTCGACATCCGCGAACGTTTCCAAAACGTCTCCCGGCTGCATCGGCAGCAATTCTTTGATCGCCGTCCGACCCAGCTCCTGCTCCAGAAAGTCCGACGACATGCATCAGCTCTTCCGGATGGTGGTTGCCCACATTGTAGACCTTAGACGGCGCATTTGCGGCAGCCGGGTCATCCGCGGCACCCGATCGATGAGCTTGGATACTACACGGGCAACATCGTCAATACAGGTCAAGTCGCGGCGCATTTTGCCATGGTTAAAGAGCCGGATCGGCCGGCCCGACATGATGGCGTTCACAAACAGAAACACGGCCATATCGGGCCGTCCCACGGGCCGTAGACGGTGAACAAGCGAAGGCCCGTCACCGGCAGCCGGTCGAGATGGCTGTGGGACTGCGCCATCAGCTCGTTCGCCGATGAAGCCGGCGGCAGCCGTGACCAAAATCGCCTGATCCGTCATCCTGTTCCCGCGGCATCCCTAGTTCACGGCGCCTCTTTAGCCGCGATATCGAGGGGGTCGCAATAGCCCGAGAGCCCTCTTCACGACGGCTCTTCACGACGGCTATTGCAAGATCGGCGCCAAGACCATACCAAAGCGGCCGAATTCGGCGTCCTGCGTCGGGTTGCCTGAAATCTTCGCAAACCCTGTTCAAGCGGGCGAGATGCGCCGAATCCTGCTGTCGACGGCTAAAATCCTGATTTCCGCAGCGCTGCTCTACCTGGCGCTGCGCAAGGTGGATCTGACCGAACTGTTCTCGCGATTCACTGCGACCAGCCTGCTCTGGATCGCCATGGCAATCGCGATCACGTTCCTGCAAATCTTCGTCGGCGTGCTGCGCTGGCGCGAGATCAGCGCCGAATGCGGCGCGCCGCTCGAGCTCGCCCGGGCCATGCGCTACAACGTGATCGGCGCCTTCTTCAACCAGACCCTGCCCTCCGCGATCGGCGGCGATGCGGTCCGGCTGTGGCTGGTCGCGCGCGCCGGCGCCGGATGGCGGGCGGCCACCTATTCGATCTTCGTCGATCGTGCGATCGGCCTCGTCGCGCTGGCCATTCTCATCGTGGCGAGCCTGCCCTGGAGCTACCAGCTGATCACCGATCCGCACGGACGCTCGGCCCTGCTGCTCGTCGACCTCGCCGCGCTCGCCGGCGGGATCGGCTTCCTGGTCTTCGGCGTGCTGAAATGGCGGTGGCTGAAGACCTGGTGGGCCACCCACCACATCCACGCCTGCGCCGTGATCGCCAACCGCGTGATCTTCAACGCCAGGCGCGGACCTGTGATCGCGATCCTGTCGCTGCTCGTGCACGTGCTCGCCGTCGTCATCGCCTGGTGCGTGGTGCAGTCGATCGCTGCACCCGTCACGTTCGCCCAGGTCTTCCTGCTGGTGCCGCCGGTGATGTTGATCACTCTGATGCCGATCTCGATCGCCGGCTGGGGCGTCCGCGAGGCGACCATGGGCCTCGCCTTCGGCTTCGCCGGGCTTGCCGCCAATGAAGGCGTCAACATCTCGCTGTTGTTCGGCGCGGTATCCTTCATCGTTGGCGCGTTCGGCGGCCTCGTCTGGATCCTCAGCGCGGAGAAAGCCGCGCAGGGCTCGGCGCAGCTCGGGGTCCCCGAGTGAACCCGGCCAGTGATGTCGTTGTCACCGTGCCCTCGCTGCTTGCCCTCGCGATTGCCGCGCTGATCTCGGCCCTCGTCACCTGGGCCAGCCGTCCTCTGCTCCAGCGCTACGCGCTGGCGCGGCCGAATGCGCGCTCGTCGCATCGCATCCCGACGCCGCAAGGCGCCGGCATCGCGGTGATCGCCGCAACGCTGCTGGTCGCATCAATGTGGGCGGCCTGGGCGAACATTGCGATCCCGCCGGCGCTGGTCATTGCAACGATCGTGATCGCGCTGGTCGGATTCGCCGACGACATCGTGTCGCTTCCGGTGCCGGTGCGGCTCGTGCTGCAGGCCGCCTGCGTCGGTGCGGTGGTGTTCACGGCGCCCGAGACGTCGCGCATCGTGCCGGCGCTGCCGCTCGCGCTGGAGCGCGGCTTCATCCTGCTCGCCGGAATCTGGTTCGTGAACCTCGTCAACTTCATGGACGGGCTCGACCTGATGACGGTGGCGGAAGTGGTGCCGGTCACCGCGGCGCTGCTGCTGCTCGGATGGCTCGGCGAGCTCTCATGGCCCGCCGCGCTGATCGCAACGACGCTGTGCGGTGCCATGCTCGGCTTCGCGCCGTTCAACAAGCCGGTCGCAAAGGTGTTCTTGGGAGATGTCGGCAGCCTGCCGATCGGCCTTCTGCTCGGCTGGTGCCTGCTGGAGCTGGCCTGGCACGGACAGCCGGCCGCCGCACTGCTGTTGCCGGCCTATTACCTCACGGATTCCACCATCACGCTGTTTCGCCGCGTCGCGCGGCGCGAGCAATTCTGGTCGGCGCACCGTTCGCATTTCTATCAGCGAGCGACCGACAACGGCTTCACCGTTCCGCGCGTGACCGGCGAAGTGTTGGCGCTCAATATCGTGCTGGCGGTGCTTGCGATCGTCACCGTTCGCGCCGGCTCGATGGCGGCCACATTGCTCGCGCTTATCGCTGGCGCAATCGCGATCGGATTGGTGCTGCGCCGCTTCTCCCGCCGTCAGGGCTCCTGAGTCGACAGCGCCAGCCGCAAGCCCTCGTCGAGGGAGACCTGCGGCTGCCAGCCGGTCGCGATCGCTTTCGAAAGGTTGAGCTCGAGCGAGCCGATCAAACTGTCATGCGTATCCTGCCGGCCCATCACGCTGAGCAGCGTGCTCAGCAAGTCCGGCGGCATGCCGAACAGGCGCGAGTTCTTGCCGGCCGCCTTCGCCAGCCGCTCGATGAATTCGGGCGTCGACACTTGTTCCCTGTCGGCCACCAGGAAGATCTCGAAACTGCTCGCAGGATCGGGGTGAGCCAGCCGGCGCAGGATGAACGACGACAGGTTCTGCACGGCCAGGAACGCGCGCTGATTGTGGATCGCGGCAAAGGGCAGCGGCAGTCCCAGATTCACCGCGCGCGTCAGCAGCGCGAAATTGCCCTTGGCGCCCGCGCCATAGACCAGCGGCGGCCTGATCACCGAGATCTTCATGTCGCTGTCGCGCGCCAGCGTCCTCAAGCCCGCTTCGGCGGCAGCCTTGGACATGCCGTAGAGGCCGCGCGGCGTGAGGATGTCGTTCTCGCTGAACGGCGCACGGCCTTCATTGCTACGGCCGTGCACGAGAACGGTGCTGACGAAGATGAACTGGCGCACGCCCGCCGTCGCCGCGCAGCGCGCCAGATGCAGCGTGCCGGCGATGTTGACGTTGCGGTAGAGCTGGACGGCGTGCTCCTCGTGCTTGTGATGAACGCGCGCGGCGAGATGGACCACGGCATCCACGCCTTCGAGCGCGGCCGTCCAGTCGGTATCGGGGCCGATCGATTCGATCACGACCTCGTCGTCGATCCCCTCCGGCCCGCGTACCGCGCGGCGGACCGACCATCCCTCGCGCGCCAGCGCGGGCGCGACATGACGGCCGACGAAGCCGCTCGCTCCCGTCACCAGCACGACTGGCTTGTGCTCGCTCATCGTTGCTCCGCCAGAACAGGGTTGTGCAACAATTCGTCCATCAGGCCGGCATAGGCGTTCATCGCGACGGTCCGGTCGAACTTCGAGGCGGCTTTCACCGCGCGTTCCGCCATCGCGCCGCCGTCTGCCCGGGACGCCGCGCGGATGGCATCCGCGAGCTGATCGGCGCGGCCCGGCGTCACGACCCAGCCGAGCCCGTTCTCCACCACCGTCAGGGCAGCCTCGGCCTCCGGCTCGGATACCAGCGCCACGGGACGTCCGACCGCCAGCAGATTGTAGAACCGGCTCGGCACCGACACTCCCGCAACCTCCTTCCGGTACGGAATGATCCAGAGATTGGCAGACGCCAGGAAGGCCTCGAGCTCGGCATCCTCGACCCGCGCCACGAAGGAGACATTGGCGAGGTTCGCCTCGGCCTGCAACTGCTTCAGCCGCGTAAAGCCGATGCCCCAGCCGGACAGCAGGAAGTGAATGTCCGGCTCGTCTTTCAGCAGGCGCGCCGCCTCGAACACGATGTCCGGATCATGGGTAAAACCGAGATTGCCCGACAGGCCGACGACGAAACGCGCCGACAGCGCCTTGCGGAACGGATTGTCCGACGTGATCGGACGCGGCCCGGGCGCGAGCGTTGCCCAGTTCGGGATGAAGCGGATCTTGTTTCGCGTCATGCCGGAATAGCTCAGGAGCGGCCGCTCCGCATCGCGGCCGATGGTGATGACGGCATTCAGCGCGCGGAACATCAGGCTGTTGGCGGCGCGCATCGTTCGCGTCACGATGGAACCGGGCTTCAGGAGTCCCGCCATCACCAGCACGTCGGGAAACAGGTCGTGCATGATCAGTGCGGAGCGCGCGCCCCTCAACCTTGCTGCCGCGGCAACGGCATAAGGCAGCATGAACGGCGCCGTGACGGTGAGCACGACGTCGCCAGCCTTAAGCTCTCGGATCAATGCGAGGAACGTGCGCGAAGCGAACAGCAGCTCGGATCCGCCGCGCCGCACCAGCGCAGCCTTTCCCGCCATCTTGTTCTTGACGGCGACGACGCGCGGCTTGCCGGGGCCGGTCTGCGAAGTCGGCAATGCGCCTGGCGAGCCCGACAGTACCACGACCTCGTGGTCCGCCGCGACGCGGCAGGCGATCTCGGCCATGATCGCCGCGGTCGTGCTCGGATCCGGCGGGTAATGCTGACTCGCTACGACGATCTTGCCTTGAGGCTGCATGGTCAGGCCGCGGTCGACCCGAATTCCGGCACCGCGTCCTTCAGGATGGTCCTGATGGTGGCGCGATCGTCCCGGGCGATCGCCTGCTCGAGCGCCGCGATCCACTTGCGCAGCGTCTGCATCGGCGGCTCGTTCGGCTGCGCGGCCATGATGCCGGCGACGCCGATCTCGCGGGTCGGTTCCTCGGAGGCGAACAGGATCTCGTGCAACCGTTCACCCGGTCGCATGCCGGTGAACACGATCTCGATGTCGTAGCCGGGCTGGAGGCCGGAGAGACGGATCATGCGCTCGGCGAGATCGACGATCTTCACCGGCTGGCCCATGTTGAGCACGTAGACCGAGACGTCGGGACGCTGCGTTCCGAGCGCGTGCGTTGCCGCCGTGATGACGAGATCGCAGGCCTCGCGGATGGTCATGAAGTAGCGGACCATGTCGGGATGCGTCACCGTCACCGGCCCACCGGCTTCGATCTGGGCCTTGAACTTCGGCACCACCGAGCCGTTCGAGGCCAGCACATTGCCGAACCGGACCGAGATCAGCCGCATCGGTGGCCTCGCGCCGCCGCGACCTGCCGCAAGATCGTGGTCGAGCGCCTGGCAGTACATCTCGGCGAAGCGCTTGGTGAGGCCGAGCATCGACACCGGCTCGATCGCCTTGTCGGTCGAGATCATCACCATGGCTTCGGCGCCGGCGCTGTGCGCGGCATCGGCGACGTTGATTGAGCCGAAGATGTTGGTCTTGACGCCCTCGCTCCAGTCGCGCTCCAGGATCGGCACGTGCTTGAGCGCGGCGGCATGGAACACGATGTCAGGCTTGAACTCGGCCATCAGGCGCATGATGCGCTCGCGGTCGCGGATGTCCGCGATCCGCCCTTCGATCGCGGCCGCCGCGCCGTGTGCCGCGAGCGCTTCCGTGACGGCGTAGAGCGCCGGCTCGGAATTCTCCACGATCAGGAGCCGCGCGGCGCCGAAGGCGACGACACGCTCGCAGATCTCGGAGCCGATCGAGCCGCCGCCGCCGGTGACAATGACAGCCTTGCCCTTGATCAGGGCTTCGAGCCGCGCATAGTCGATCGTCTCGCTCGGCCGCAGCAGCAGGTCCTCGACCGCGACGGCGGTGAGGCGCGGCGTATCGCCGCTCTCCAGCGAAGGCATGCGGTTGACGATGACACCCAGCTTGCGCGCCCGCATCAGGATCGATTCCGGATGCGCCTCCGGTTCGAACGCCGAGGGCGTCATAATGAGGCGCGCGATCGCCTTGTTACGCTTGGCGAAGTCGGCGACGACATCTTCGATATCGTCGATGCCGCCCAGCACAGGCACGTTGCGGATGAACTGCCCGCGATCGGAGTTCGACGGCGACAGGAGGCCGACCGGCCAGATACGCTTGATCGCCCCGCTCTCGATGCCGCGCAGCAGCACCTCGGCATCCGCCGCGCGGCCGATCAGCAGCGTCGGTGCGGCATCTACCGAGCGGGCATGACGCCGCACCCGCGTATAGCGGAAATAGCGATAGGTCATGCGTAGCGCGCTGAGGAAGGAAATCTCGAGGAACCAGTACAGGACGATCGTCATCTTGCCGAGGAAGAAGGCGCCGCGGACGTTGGGGGCGACGAAGATGTAGTCGAGCACCAGCAGGGCAACCGTCAGCACGGTCGCGACGCGGATGATGTTCAGCGCGTCAGGTAGCGAAATGAACCGCCATTTCGTCGTGGTCAGGTTGAAGAGGAAGAACACGACCACGCTGAAGGCGAGGAAGTAGGGCAGGATCTGGAACAGCAGCGGCAGGCGGTCGTAGAAGCCGTCGCCGCCCTCGAAACGCAGATAGAAGGCGACGAACAGCGCCGCCGTGGTCGCCAGCAGGTCGTGGAGCGCGATCATGAAATTGCGCAAGGTGAGATGCGAAAGACGCGTCATCCGCCGACCGATGAATATCCCGTTGGGTGCAACCTGACCGCGCTGATAGCCCATCTCGACCGGAGTTGCCAGCCGCGCGGCCGTTCAGGAACCGGCTTCCCCCATCTTCGCTCCGGCCTGTTGTGTCCGGAGCACCATGCCGCCGGCAACGCCGACGCCGATGACGTACATCCAGCCCTCGTGGAAGTCGAACAGATGGGAGTTGAACAGCGAGGTGAAGAGGTTTTGGACCACGACCAAAAGCCCGATCCAATGAGCCAGCCCGTCGCCGCGAAACAGCAGGAAATGAAAGACCCAGATCGCGTAGAGAACGAAGATGCCGATGACGCCCCACTGCACGGCGACATGCAACGTCTGGTTATGCGGATTCGGAAAGACCCTGACGCCCTGAACCCATGAGGGCTCTTTGGCAGCTCTCTCGAACAGTCCCTGGGAGGATCCGGTACCATGCCCCACAAACGGAGCCTGCATAAAAAACTGAATTGAATGCCGCCAATATTCGAGGCGTTCGCCCATGGACGTCGGAACGTTCTCCTCCATGTAGAGCCGATAGTCTCGGGAGAACGTGTCTGCGGTCTTGCGCAATTGCGGCGAAGCCTGCCAGGCCAGGACGGCGCCGGCGAGCAGGGCAACGCAGATGATCGCGATGCTGCGCCATCTCAAATGCAGCAGCGCGAACACGGCAAGCATGATGGGCACGGTGACTAGGGCGGTGCGCGAGACCACCACGAAGGCCATGTTGACCAGGAAGCTCAGCGCCAGCGTGATGAGCAAGCCGGCGAGCCAGTAGCGCTTCTCACGCAGCAGCATCATCACGGGATACGCGAGCGCGACCGCACACAGCGTGAATTCCTGACTCTGGTCGATGTAGTTCTTGACAAAGATGCCGCGCTCGAGGGGATCATAGGGTTTCAGCGACAGGCCGGGATAGAAGACGACCAGCCACGACATCACCGAGAGCAGTGCACAGGACACGAGGAAGGCGATAAAGATCCAGTGTCCGCGCGGAGATCGTTCAAAATGATAGAGCAGCACGGGCAGCACCAGCAGCTTGACCGTCGGGCTCAGCGCATAGAGGCGCGCGCCCCAGGCCGCATCCGACCACAGCGTTCCCATCAGTGCGAGCAAGACGAGCGCGATCGGCGCGGCAGCGATCGGACGCTTCAGCGATTGCAGGAAGGCACGAACGTCGAGGAACGGCACCATGCAGACCAGGAACGCGACGTTGAAGATCGCCGCGAGCGAGGTCGACCACGGCAGCGAGGCCGCGGTCAGGAGCGCGAACAGGTCGACCGTCTCGCCCCAGGCGGCCGGACTGCGCAGGCGTCGCCAGAACATCGCGGCCGTCGTCTCGCGGGCGAGCGCCGTCACTTATCCCCTCCGCGCGCGCGATGGACGAGTGCCGTCGTGCTGAAGCCCTGCAGGATGTCGACCAGCACGACGGTTCCTCCGGCCGCCTCGACGACCTCGTGGCCGACCACCTGCTCGCGGGTGTAGTCGCCGCCCTTCACCAGCGCGCTCGGCCTGATCCGGGTGATCAAATCGATCGGGGTGTCCTCCTCGAAGATGACGACGAGGTCGACAGCTTCGAGCGCCGCAAGCACTTCCGCGCGCGCGCGCTCGTCCTGGACCGGACGCTCCTCGCCTTTCAGCCGCCGCACCGAAGCGTCGCTGTTGAGGCCGACGATCAGGCGGTCGCAGGCGGAGCGCGCCGCGGTCAGCACCTTGACGTGGCCGGGATGCAGGATGTCGAAGCAGCCATTGGTGAAGCCGACCCGCAAGCCCTGCCGCTTCCATTCCGCCAGTTGCGCGTCGAGCCTATCAGGTTCGAGCACGATCTTCTCCTCGGCCGCCAGATACGCATGCGGCAGGATCTTCCGCCGCAGCTCGGCCGTGCTCACGCTGGCGGTACCCTGCTTGCCGACGGCGACGGCGGCGGCGGCATTGGCCATGCGCAGCGCCGTATCCCAATCGGCGCCCGTGGCGAGCGAGACCGCGAGCGCTGCGGCAACGGTGTCACCGGCACCGGAGACGTCGCGCACCTTCACGGGGAAAGCCGGAACATGAACGGCCGCGCCATGGCGCGGCACCAGCGTCATGCCGTGCTCGCCTTGCGTGACCAGGATCGCCTCGCAGTCGGCGAGCCGCATCACGTCCTCGCTGGCATCCACGATGCTCTGCGGCGTGTCGGCGCGGCTTCGCGTCGCTTCCGAAAATTCCTTGCGGTTGGGCGTGAGAAGCGTGGCGCCGCGATAGATCGCCCAGTTCAGGCTCTTGGGATCGACGATCACGGGCTTGCCGAGCTTGCGGGCAGCGTCGATCGTGTTGCGGATCACGCGCGCGGTCAGCACGCCCTTGGCGTAGTCGGAGAGCAGCACGATGTCGGCGCGGACAATCTGCGGCAGGATCGCCTCGATCAGCTTCGACTCGGTGTCATCGGAAGCAGGCACCGCCTGCTCCCAATCCGCGCGCAGCATGTGCGTGGAGAAATGCTCGGACACGAAGCGGACTTTGCGCGTAGTCGGCCGCGACGGGTCGCACACCAGCACGCTTTCGATGGCACCATGTTCAGAGAGCGCCGAGGCGAGCCGCCTGCCGGAATCGTCCTCACCGACGAGGCCGACGAAGATGCAGCGCGCGCCGAGCGAGGCGACATTGCGCGCGACGTTGCCGGCGCCGCCGATATGGATCTCGCTGCGATTGGCCGCGATGACAGGCGCCGGTGCTTCCGGCGAGATCCGCGACACCTCGCCATAGACGAATTCGTCGAGCATGATGTCGCCGATGCACAGCACCGTGCGGCCGCTGATGGCTTGCGTGAGGGCATCGAAATCGAGAATGGGCGTCGGCATGGTCCTGGAGCCTCAGCGGAAACGGTCGGGCCGGTCGAGGTAGTCCCCGACATAGGCTTTCACCGAATCCTCGAGCGTCGTGAAGCCGCCGTTATAACCGGCACGGAGAAGACGATCGACCTTGCTCTGGGTGAAGTATTGATAGCTGCCGCGGATGCTTTCGGGCATGTCGACATATTCGATGTTGGGCTTGCTGCCGAGCGCGGCATAGGCAGCCAACGTCAGATCCCTGAAGCTGCGCGCTGTGCCGGTTCCGACATTGAAGAGGCCAGACACCGATGGCGTCGCCAGCAGCCACATCACGACGCGCACGACGTCGTCGACATAGATGAAATCGCGGCGCTGCTCGCCGTCGGCGATGCCCTCGCGGTGCGACTTGAACAATTGCACGACCCGGCCCGCTTTCACGTCGTCGAAGCGGCGCGTCAGTACGCTCATCATCGAGCCCTTGTGGTACTCGTTGGGGCCGAACACGTTGAAGAATTTCAGCCCGGCCCACTGCGGCGGCAGCTTCTCGCCGCGCGCGACGCGCTCGGCGACCGCGAGATCGAACAGATGCTTGCTCCAGCCATAGAGATTCATCGGCCGCAGTTTTTTCAGAGCGGGCAGCGAGGCGTCGTCGTCGAAGCCCGCTGCGCCGTCGCCATAGGTCGCCGCCGACGAGGCGTACATGAGCGGTACGGTATTCGCCGTGCACCAGTCGAGCAGGCGCATCGACAGGCGGAAATTGGTCTCGATCACGAGGTCGCCGTCGGTCGCAGTGGTCTCGGAAATCGCCCCGAGATGGATCATGGCATCGAGCTTGCGGCCCTTCAGCCAGTCGGGAATTTCAGAGGGGGGCACGATATCCACAAGCTGTCGCTTGGCCAGGTTCCGCCACTTGCCCTCGCTGCCGAGGAGATCACAGACCACAACATCGCTGCGACCGGCGTCATTGAGCGCGGCCACGACATTCGACCCGATAAAACCGGCCCCGCCGGTCACCAGCAACATTCCACCTACCCTGCCAGGTTTTGCCCTGCCCGAATTCTGCGGCCCGTCCTGCCCTAGCGCATGATCCGCCAAAGTGTAAGCGGTTTTGGCATTGGCCTTCAGCCGGCTTTACCTGCCGGCCGGGAGCGGCTAACCGAACCGCCACGTCAGCACGCTTCGGTCCCATTAACGAATGAACAAAGATTCGCAACTTAGCGGAAATGCAGATCGGAGCGACACGCGCCCGATTCTGATCGTCCCCTATATGTGGATCGGCGATTTCGTCCGGAATCACACCGTGGTCCGGGTCCTGAAGGAGCGCTGGCCGAACCGGCCGGTCGATCTCCTGACGACGTCCCTGTGCGCCCCGCTGGTCGATTACATGCCCGGCGTGCGCGCTGGCATCGTCTGGGACCTGCCCCGCGGCCGGCTGGCCGTAGGCCGCCAACTGGCCCTGGCAAAGCTCCTGCGCGAACGGAATTACGGCACCGCCCTGGTGCTGCCGAGGACCTGGAAGGCCGCCATAGCGCCGGCGCTGGCCGGCATTCCCGAAAGGGTCGGCTTCGTCGGCGAGTTCCGGTTCGGCCTGATCAACCGCTGGCGCTGGGGCGAGAAGAAGCTGCCCCGCTTCATCGACAAGAACGCCGCTCTCGCCCAGCCTGACGGTGCGCCCCTGCCGGCCGAATGGCCCGTGCCGCAACTCCGGGTTCCGGCCGAGGAGATCGTCCGCTGGCGGCAGGCCAACGGCCTCGGCGCCGGCGCCGGCGCCGCCGTGGCGCTCGCCCCCGGCTCGGTCGGCATCTCCAAGCGCTGGACCTACTATCCGGAAGCGGCCCGCTTGCTGGTCGAGCGCGGGCTGGAGGTCTGGGTGGTCGGCGGCCCCGCGGAGAAGGGGCTGGCCCAGGAGATCGTCGCGGCGGGCGGCCCTGATGTCCGCGACCTCACCGGCACCGATTTGCGCAACGGCGTGCTCGCCATGGCCGCAGCCGGCGTCGCCATCTCCAACGATTCCGGCCTGATGCACATCGCAGCCGCCCTCGGCACGCCCACCATGGGCATCTTCGGCCCGACCAGCCCCTATCTCTGGGCCCCCCTCAACGGCCTCGCGGCAACCGTGGTCCAGGACAAGAGCGTGCTGTCCTGCCAGCCCTGCCAGAGCACGATCTGCAACATGAACGATCACCGCTGCATGCGGGATATCGCGGCGAGCGAGGTGGTGGGGATTGCGGAGCGGGTGTTGCGGGAGGATATGGCGAAAGCCACGACCTGAGGCCTCGCGCCGATGATGGCATCCTGCCACTGTTTTGCCCGACGAGTCAAACAGGCTTCGTAAAATCCGCAGATCACTGGACCGCGCGCCAAGCCATTGATTCCGCTAGCACCGGCTACTGTGCATGGGGTTGTTTTCGCGATTTTTGTTTGAGGCGGCTCAGAGCAGCGGCCGATAGACCTCGCCGATCCGCGCCGCCTCGGCATCGAGGCTAAAGCGTTCGAGCACCCGTGCCCGTCCGCGCTCGCCCATCGCGGTCGCCGCAGCCACATCGCGCATCAGCGGCTCCAGCGCCGCAGCGAGCGCATCGGCATCACCCGTCGGGACCAGCACGCCGCTCACGCCATCCTCCACCACGAGCTCCGCCGCGCCGGCGCGCGCGGCGACGAGCGCGCTGCCGGCCGCCATCGCCTCGATCAGCGTCAGGCCAAAGCCTTCGTTGCGCGAGGTGAAGGCGTAGATCGTCAGCCGCTGGTACCAGCGCTGCACTTGTTCGATCGGCAACTCGCCGGTGATGACGATGCGCGATTGCAGGCCGGCGGCTTCGATGCGTTTCTTCAGATCGTTCGCAAAGGGCGTTTGCTCGGGCGTGACCTGGCCGACAATGACGGCGGTGAAATCGGGATAGCGCGGCAACAGCCGGCACATCGCGTCGACAAACACATCGGTGCCCTTCTGCGCACGTACGCGGCCGAAACAGCCGATGGCGTAACGGCCCGGCAAGCCGCTTTCCGAGAAGGCCGCGACGCGGTCGATCGGCGGCGCGTAGATTTCGGTGTCGACACCGTGCGGGATCACCGTCGCCTTCACCTTCAGGAACGACGCCGAGAAATCCGATGTCGCGACGATCGCGTCCATGCGCCGGATCAGCCAGCGCGTGATCCAGCTGTGATGCCGCTGCGCCGCCGAGGTGAACACGAGTTTCAGCGGCCAGCCGAGCGCGCGCAGCACCACGCCTGCGATCATCTCGTTGTTGCGCCGCGCGTGCCAGATCAACGGCCGCTTGCGGCGCCACAACTTCAGGACATCGGCGCTGCGCAGCCGCGCGATTCCCTCCGGCGCGTCAGAGCCGAACCACGCGGCGCGATATAGTTTCGCCAGCCGCGGCGCCACCATCCGGTTGGTCGCGGTGACCCCGGAATAGCGCCTGTGCAGATTTGGCACGATCACTTCGAGGTCGCCGGGGGTCTTCGCCACGTCACGCTCCGTTTCGGAAAGCTCCTATACGCAACATTAAGCATAGTGACCAGTTCAGCCGCGCCGATACCCCCTCTTCACCACGCAAACGTTAGCTTGGAGCGTTGATCGAGGACGGGTGAGACCATGACTGTGCTAGTCACCGGCGGCGCCGGCTATATCGGAAGTCATACGGTCCTGGCGCTGGCGGAAGCCGGCGAGGACGTCGTCGTGATCGACGATCTCTCCACCGGTTTTTCCGCCTACCTGCCGGAAGGCGTGCCGCTGTTCATAGGCGATGCCGGCGACGAGAACCTGCTCGAAGGCGTGATCGCCCAGCACAACATCGAGAGCATCATCCATTTCGCGGGCTCGGTGGTCGTGCCGGATTCGATGCGCGACCCGCTCGGCTATTATCGCAACAACTTCACGACCGCGCGCAATCTGCTCAACGTCGCGGTCAAGCGCGGCATTGGCCGTTTCATCTTCTCCTCGACCGCGGCCGTCTACGGCAATCCGGACCAGGTGCCGGTGCCCGAGCACGCGCCGACGCGGCCGCTGTCGCCCTACGGCTCGTCGAAGCTGATGACCGAGATCATGCTGCACGACGTCGCCGCCGCCTACGGCATGCAGTGCGTGACCCTTCGCTATTTCAACGTCGCCGGCGCCGACCCGCAGGCCCGCATCGGCCTTGCCACCGTCGGCGCAACGCATCTGCTCAAGATCGCGGTGGAAGCCGCGACCGGCCAGCGCGCCAAGATCGACGTGTTCGGCACCGACTATCCGACCCAGGACGGCAGCTGCATCCGCGACTTCATCCATGTCACGGACCTCTCGCAGGCGCATCGCTCGGCGCTGGCCTATTTGCGCAATGGCGGCGCCTCGACGACCTTGAATTGCGGCTATGGCCGCGGCTATTCGGTGCTGGAAACCATCGACGCGGTGCGCCGGGTGTCCGGCCGCAGCTTCGCCGTGCAATACGCCCCACGCCGGCCCGGCGACATCATGACCATGGTCGCCGACACCAGCCGCATCCGCAGCCTGCTCGACTGGAATCCGCAATACGACGACCTCGAGACCATCGCCGCGCACGCGCTGGCCTGGGAGGACAAGCTGTTCCGCGAGCGCCATGGCGAGCTCCGCCATGCCGTCTCGGCCTAGATTCCGTCCGGGCGCAAGTCCTTAATTGGGCTTGAAAAGCGTAGCTTTAGCGGGCACAGAGGCCGTTCGATCCCTGACGCGCGGGCAGGCTTTCCCTGCGCCGTCAATGGACTACGGATGGCCCAGTTTCCAAAGAAAATCACCGACGATCCCTATGCGGCAATGGCCCTCGTTCGCCGCCTCATCACGGAACAGGGGATCCTCTACTGGCGGCGCTACCTCGTCGCCTTTTCGCTGATGGCTCTTGCCGCCGGATCGACCGCGGGTGCGACCTATGTGCTCGGTCAGGTCATCAACCAGGCCTATGTCGACAAGAACATCCCGGGCATCGCGATGTTCTCAGGGATCACGGTGATCCTGCTCTTCATCAAGGGCGTGGCGACCTACGGCCACATGGTGATCCTGACCAAGATCTCCAACGCCATCCTCGCCACCAACCAGCGCCAGCTGTTCGCAAAACTGATGCGCGAGAGCGTCGGCTTCTTCTCCGAGCGGCATTCGTCTGAATTTTTGGCGCGGCTGACGGCCGGCGCAAAGTCCATCACCGACGTGCTCAACATGCTGGTCAACGCCGTCGGGCGCGATCTCATGATGCTGCTCGCCATGATCGGCGTGATGGTTTGGCAGGATCCGGTGATGTCGTTCATCGGCCTCGTCGTGGTGCCGCCGGCGATGCTGGTGCTGCGCAAGCTGGTCAAGCGCATCAAGGGCCTCGCCTTCAACCAATTCACGGGCACCGCCGACATCATGGAGACGATGCAGGAGTCGCTTCAGGGCATCCGCACGGTCAAGGCGTTCACGCTCGAAGATACCATGCAGAAGCGCATCGACGAGAACATCGCGATCGTCGAGCGTAACGCCAACAAGATGGCTCGCGTCGCCAACCGATCCAACCCGCTGATGGAGATGCTCGGCGGCTTCGCAGTCGCCGGCTGCCTGCTTTACGGCGGCTACAGCGTGGTCGCGCTCAACGCCACGCCGGGCGCATTCTTCTCGTTCATGACCGCCTTCCTGATGGCGACCGAGCCGGCCAAGCGGCTGGCGCGGCTCAACATCGACCTGAACAGCCAGCTCGTCGGCGCGCGCATGCTGCTCGAAGTCGTCGACAGCCCCGCCAGCGAGCATTCCGACGACGACAAGCCTGCGCTGAAATTGTCCGACGCACGGATCGAGCTGCGCGACGTCAGCTTCTCCTATCGCGCGGGCGAGACCGTGCTCAACCGCATGAGCTTCACCGCCGAGCCCGGCAAGGTCACCGCGCTTGTCGGCCCTTCCGGCGGCGGCAAGTCGACGGTGCTCTCGCTCCTGCTGCGCTTCCACGAGGTGACGCAAGGCGACATCGTGATCGACGACCAGTCGATCGGCGCGATCTCGCGAAAGTCGTTGCGCGCCCAGACAGCCTATGTCGGCCAGGACGTCTATCTGTTCCGCGACACCATCCGCAACAACATCGCGTTCGGCAAGCCCGGCGCGAGCGAAGCCGAGATCATGGATGCCGCCAGGGCGGCCTGCGCCCATGATTTCATCATGGGCTTCCCGCTCGGCTATGACACCCCGGTCGGCGAGCACGGCACCCAGGTATCAGGCGGCCAGCGCCAGCGCATCGCGGTCGCGCGCGCGCTGCTCAAGAATGCGCCGATCATTCTGCTGGACGAGGCCACCGCCGCGCTCGATTCCGAGTCCGAGAAGCAGGTGCAGGAGGCGATCGAACATCTCTGCCAGAACCGCACCACCATCGTGATCGCGCATCGCCTTCATACCATCATGCACGCCGACGCGATCCTGGTGGTCGAGGGCGGCGAGATCGTCGAACAGGGCCGGCACGACGAGCTGCTGCGCCGATCCGGCCGCTACGCCTCGTTCTTCCGCCTGCAGCATCACGACGCCGGCGCTCTGGCGCCGATCAGCGCAACCGCATAGAGTTCGTTCCACCTCAAGAGCAGCGAGACCGCTATATGAACGCCGCCTCCTACGTCATCCCGCTTCCAGCCCAGCCGTCTCTTCCCGTCGTCGGGGAAAGCGGCCGTTATCCGGTGCGCCGCATCTGGTGCGTCGGCCGCAACTATCTCGAGCACATCCGCGAGATGGGCAATGACGAACGCGCCCCGCCATTCTTCTTCGCCAAGCACGCCGACATGCTGGTGCCCGACGGCGCCACCATCCCCTATCCGCCGCTGACGAAGGATCTGCATCACGAGGTCGAGCTGATCGTCGCGATGAAGAGCGGCGGCCTCAACATCCCCGCCGAGAAGGCGCTCGACCACGTCTACGGATATGCCGTCGGCATCGACCTCACCCGCCGCGACCTCCAGCTCGCCTCGCGCAAGAAGGAGCGCCCGTGGGAGGTCGGCAAGTCGTTCGACGGCTCCGCCCCGTGCTCGGCGGTGCAGCCGGCCTCGAAGATCGGCCATCCCGCCAAGGGCAAGATCTGGCTCACGGTCAACGGCAAGGAAGCGCAGAAGGGCGATCTCACCGAGCTGATCTGGAACGTGCCCGAGATCATCTGGCAGCTTTCGCAGCAGGTGAAGCTCGCCGCCGGCGACATCATCATGACGGGTACGCCGGCCGGCGTGTCGCAGCTCCAGCCCGGCGACAAGCTCGAATGCGGCGTCGACGGCGTCGGCACGCTGAAGGTGAGCATCGGTCAGCCGGAGTAGGCTGCACGACATCGCGACATCGAAAGGCCCCGGATCTGTCCGGGGCCTTTTGCATTTCGATCGCACGCTGCCGAACGGCTTCGATCTACCAGGCCTTCACCGGCCGATTGGCGTGGCTCGTCTGCGGCACACCGCGGTTCAGCGACATGTGCGAATGCACACACAGCCAGTCATCGCCATGTCTCGAAAACACCATCGTCGCCCGGCCGGGACGCGGAAACGCGCTGCCATCGGGATGGTAGCCCGTGCTCGTCCACGGCGCGATCACAGTGGCCATCGTGCCGTCGGAAGACCCCAGAATCGAAGTCTGATCGAGGACGAAGCGAAAGTCGGTCGTCTTCGGCCAGACATTGTCCCATTGCGTCGAGACCCATTGACCGAGGCCGGGGATCACATCGTTATGCGTGCCGAAGGCAAGCACATCGGGATGAAACAGCGGCCGCGCCGAAGCGTAGTCGACCTCGCGGACATAGCCGGCGAAGGTCTCCAGCCACGTGCGGAAGAACTGCGCTGTCTCCGCGTTTGCGTTTGGCAAGGAACTCATTGCGACGCTCCGCTCACCGCAACGCCGACAGCACGATGAGGCCGAGGATCAGCGCCGTCAGCGAGTATTTCAGCGTGTAGTAGACGTTGCGGTTCCACTCCTTGACCTTGCGGCTGGCGAGATGGATCTCGTAGAGCTTGCCGAACACCTTGTTGAGCACGCCGACATTCTCGCCGTCGACGTTTTGCGTCGCCGACGCCTTGACGATGTGATGGCTGACCCAGCGGTTGATCGCGGTCATGAAGCCGAACTTCATCGGGCGCTCGACGTCGCAGAACAGGATGATGCGGTTGACGTCGGTCGCATTCTCCGCGCTGTGAATAAAAGTCTCATCGAACATGAAGGCCTCGCCGTCGCGCCAGACGCATTCGACGCCGTCGACCAGGATGCGGCACTTGTTCGAGTTGGGCGTGACGAGGCCGAGGTGATAGCGCAGCGAACCGGCGAAGGGATCGCGGTGGGCGCCGAGCTTGCCGCCGGGCGGCAGCATCGCGAACATCGCGCCGTGCACGCTCGGGATCGCGTTGAGCAGCTCCACCGTGTTCGGGCACAGCGTGCGCGCCGAGGGCAGGAAGTCGTCGTACCATTTCAGGTAAAACCGCTTCCAGCCGCTCTTGAAGAACGAGTAGAAGCCCCAGTCGTTGTTCTTCGCGGCGGCGCGGATGAAGCCTTCGTCGAATAGGCGCACGGCTTCGTCGCGAATGGTCTCCCAGTTCTCGCTGAGCGGTTTCAATTCCGGAAACCGATCGACCGGGATCACTGGCCTGTTCGGCACGGCCGAGCCCGCGTACATCAGGACGTTATAGGGGGCGAGATAGGTGGAGTGATCGCCGAGCTGGCGCGCGAATCGCAGCCGCTGCTTGCCGCGGAAGTGAACGTAGATCGTTGAAGCCGCAAGCACATACAAAATGACGAGTTGCGGTGCAAAAAGGTGTTTCAGCATTTCCCCAAATCCCGAGTAACCCAGGCGGGGACGTGATCTATCGCGACGCCGCCCGAGCGGCAAGATATTCACCGCAGGGTTGCGTTCACGCTGGGGAGAGCACGGATGCAGATGGGGCCGAAACGGACTGAACGGCCGAATCAGGCCCGCGACAGCGCCTGAAGACCCTTGAAGGTCAGGCGCTTGGGGTCGGTGACGCCGGCGAGATAGAGCCGGCGGATGAAGGCGATGACGGCGTCACGGTCGCAATCGGTCAACGCGACGACGGCGTCGACCGCGATCTTTTGGGCTTCCATTGGGCTCACCTCGGCCTTGCGAGTAACCCCGGCCGAGACAGGCTAGGACTCATCCGTTAAATCGGCGTTAACCGTTTGGGCAGCATCGCCGATTCAGGTGGACGCCCGTATACGCAAAACAACGCATTGCCGCCTGCGCAACTGGTCAGCGCGCACTGATGCTCTTCTTGAGCTGCGCAAAGTGCTTCTTCAGCCGCGGCACGGCGAAGTCGGTGAACGCCCGCACCTTCGGCACCGAAAGCCGGCCCTGCGGGCAGATCAGGTGCGCGGGCATCTCGGGATCCTCATCGCCCGACAATACGATCTCAAGCTCGCCGCGCCGGACCTGCTCGGCCACCTGGTACGAATACATCCGCGCGACACCGCGCCCGGCGACGGCGGACGCCACCGCCGCATAGGTGCTGTTGACGACGAGCCGCGGCGTAAATTGGACCGTGCGCGGCACCGACGAACCTGCCCGCGGCGCAAAGGTCCAGGAATTGGGAAGGTGCGCCATTGCCACGATCTGATGCCTGGCGAGATCGCCGGGTTCGGTGATGCGCGGATGCTGCTTGAGATAGCGCGGGGCCGCGACGACGACGCGACTGATCTCGCCGACCCGCATCGCCACCATCGCGGAATCCGCCAGATGGCCGATGCGAAGCGCGACATCGACGCCCTCCTCGATCAGATTGACCGCGCGGTCGAACAGCAGCAGCTTTGCCGATACGGTCGGATAGGCGTCGAGAAACGCATCGAGGATCGGCCGCAGCACCATCTCGCCCGACACCACGGGGGCGGTGATCGTAAGCAGGCCGCGAGGTGCCGTGCGCGGTCCGGCGGCGATGTCGTCGGCCTCCTCCAGCTCGGCGAGCACACGGCGGCAGATCGCGACATAGCGCTCGCCCTCCTCGCTCAGTTTGATCGAGCGCGTGGTCCGGTGCAGCAGTTCGGTGCCGACTCGTTCCTCCAGGAAGGCAATGGCTCGACTCACGGCCGCCGGCGAGCGGCCGAGCTTGCGCCCGGCGGCCGCGAGGCTGCCCTCGTCCACCGCGACGACGAAAACCTTCATTGCGTCGAGACGATCCATGCCCCCGCCAACCCCTCAAACTCCTGTTCCGCAAACTAGGGCCTCGCCCGCGCCCCGACAACCGATCCGGCCGCCTGACGGGCATTCGTTCGCGGCGCGAAACAGTGTCTGCCGTTCGGCGGGTCTTCGCGGCAACGGCGGGCGAGCGTACTTCAGGGCCACGCCAGTCACTCCCCGCAGCCGACCGGCTTTGTTTCCAGCAACAGGAGCCCATCATGGGTATCGAGCAGAAAGTCGCCATCATTACCGGAGCTTCGCAGGGTATCGGCGCTGCCCTGGTTCAGGGCTTTCGCGACCGCAACTATCGCGTCGTCGCAACCGCCCGCTCCATCAAGCCATCGAGCGACGATGAGGTTCTCGCCATTGCCGGCGACATCGCCGACCGGAGCACAGCAGAACGCGTGGTTTCGCAGGCCATCGCCCGCTTCGGCCGGGTCGATACGCTGGTCAACAATGCCGGCATCTTCGTCGCAAAGCCGTTCACGCAGTACACCGCTGAGGACTATGCGACGGTGATGGGCACCAACGTCGCGGGCTTCTTCCACGTCACGCAGCTGGCGATCGCCGAAATGGAGAAGCAGGGTTCGGGCCACGTCGTCCAGATCACGACGACGCTGGTCGACCACGCCAATTCCAACGTTCCGTCGGTGCTGGCCTCACTGAGCAAGGGCGGGCTGAGCGCCGCGACCAAGTCGCTCGCGATCGAATATGCCAGGCGCGGCATCCGCGTGAACGCGGTGTCGCCCGGGATCATCAAGTCGCCGATGCACCCGGTCGAAACGCATGCCCAGCTCAGTGCGCTGCACCCCGTCGGCCACATGGGCGAGCTGTCCGACATCGTCGATGCCGTGCTCTATCTCGAGGGGGCCTCCTTCGTCACCGGCGAGATCCTGCACGTCGACGGCGGCCAGAGCGCCGGCCACTGAGCGCGGGAGAAACACGATGCCCATCATCACCATTCAAGTGACCCGCGAGGGAACGACGCCGGGAGCGGCGTCGATCACGCCGGAGGAGAAGGCCGCACTGATCAAGGGATCGAGCCAGCTGCTGCTCGACGTGCTCGGTAAGCCGCTCGATTCCACCTTCGTCGTGATCGAGGAAGTCGAGACCGACAATTGGGGCTGGGGCGGCCTGCCCGTGCAGGAATTCCGGCGCCGCCGCGCAGCCCAGACAGGATGATCCGCGCGGCACGCTGCGCAGGGCTTGCAGCAGACCTGGTATGGTCTCCGCGTTCTGTCGGTCCTGCTGACGCTTGCGAGCTGGTGGAATTGGTCTGCGGACGCAAAGGATGATGCTGCGCCTGCGACGCAGGCGAGGGGCGCTACCTCGCGCCGGGCGTTGTCATGTTTTGAGCAAGCAATCTCAGCAACTCGGTTTGCTTCAGGACCAACTCACATTGCTTTCGCGCATGCGTGCTCGACAGCTCAACCAACTCCGCCAGCGTTCGCGCACGGCCCAACTCCCGCGCATACTCCAACGTCGCGCCAGCATTCACTTTCATCAGTTCGAGCACGACGGCGCGACACTCAGCTGCCGTTCCAATCGCCTCGATAAGGTGGCTTTCCGCCGCGGCGACTGCTCCAGACTCCGACGTCCCACCGGCTAGCCGTGGCTTGGCGATGTCGTTGGCATAATCCAGCGCAGCGTGAGCACCAGCCTTCATGCCGTCCAAGGCGCGGTCCTGACAATCCTTGACCATGTCCAGGATGAGATCGGTGGTGGTACTGCTCGGAGGTTCAGGGCTTGCAGCGATGACGCTGGCCGCTTCCTGTGCCGGAGCGGTCATCGGAGCAGGCGCTGCTTGCGCGATCTGCGGCGCATCCTGGAGGAAGACGGTGACCGGGCGCGGGGGCATCGCCAAGCCCTCGTCGACGGCGCGGCTCACTTCCGCCGTCAGTTCCACCAGCGAGCGACGCCTGGCGCGTGCAATGTCAGCAGGCTGTCTTGAGCGCGGCTTGTCCATGATCATTCGACTCCACGATGAGACGCTCCGAGATCCAATCCCATAGGGCCACAATTTCCTCCGCGGCTTTTCCCTCCGGCGCGAATTCGGTCACGCCCAGCCCTGCCCCGAGCGCATCCTGATGGTCGTTACGCTGCCCAATGAAGGGGAGCGCAAGCACGCCGAGCGAGTTGAGCGACGTGGCAGCTTCGCTCAGCCGGCACCCCCGTGCGGGCGTCTGATTGAGGATGAAGGCAAACCGGCGATTGCGCCTGCGAATAGCGATCAGCGTAGGGATTGCGGCTTCGATATCGGCCGGGCTCGGACGCGCCGGGATGAGGCAGAGATCGGCGCTGGCGATAGCGCGCAACGCCAGGCTGTTGGTCGTCGCGGCAGTGTCGATGATTGCAAGCCAGACGCCTTCAGCCCGAAGGCGCGCGATCAACGGCTCGATCTCGGCGGGATCGGCAACATGCTCGACGCAAGGATAGCGATTCTCGCGGCGCTCTTTCCATTTCAAGATCGTGCCTTGCGCGTCCGCTTCAATGAGAGCGACGCGCTCTCCGCGCTGCATCGCTGCCACCGCCAATCCAGCGGACAGCGTACTCTTACCGCTTCCGCCCTTCTGCGTGACCAGAGCAAGGACGTACATGTTCCGCGCTCTCCTCAAGACGGCAACAACGCGGAACTCAGACGTCGCCGGAAATAAATTTCTTGCAACGCAACAATGCTACCCTAAGTCGCGATTCGTCTCAAGCGCTCAAGCCTTCTCCGGTAATTTACGTAGCAAGATCAGGAGTATCGCATCACGCCGTCGTCGATCCGGCCGAAGCGCAGGGAGACGATGTCGAGGGCATAGTTCTGGTAGAGCCGCCACGGCTGCTTCGAGCCCTGCTTGGGCATCTTCGCCACCGAGCGCTGCACATAGCCCGAGGTGAAATCGAGCGACGGCTGCGCGGTGATGGTCGGATCATCATTGTGCGGCACGCACTGGCGGAAATTGTGCCGGTCCATGTAGTTGATCAAGCGGCAGACATATTCGCAGGTGAGATCGCATTTCAGCGTCCACGACGCGTTGGTGTAGCCGAAAGCCGACGCCATGTTCGGCACATCCGCATACATCATGCCCTTGTAGGTCAGCGCATTGGCGAAATCGACAGTGCGGCCGCCGACACTGATGTCGAGGCCGCCGACAACCTGGAGCACCAGCCCTGTCGCCGTCACGATGATGTCGGCCGCAAGCTCGCTGCCGTCCTTGAGGCGGATGCCGTCGCGCGTAAAGGTGTCGATCTCGTTGGTGACGACGGAAGCACGCTGCTCCCGGATCGCCTTGAAGAGATCGCCGTCAGGCACGAGGCACAGCCGCTGGTCCCAGGGATTATAGCGCGGCGTGAAATGGGTCGCGACGTCGTAGTCGGGGCCGAGCGCGCTTCTCACGCCCTTGAGGACCAGCTCCTTGACCTTTGCGGGACGGCGCCGGCTGAGCTGGAAGAAGAACATCCCCCACATCACGTTGCGCCAGCGAATGACATGATAAGCGAGCCGCGTCGGCAGGTTGCGGCGCAATTTGTTGGCGACGGGATCCTGCGCCGGGCGCGACACTACGTAGGTCGGCGAGCGCTGAAGCATGGTGACCTGCGCCGCCTTCTTGGCGAGCTCCGGCACCAGCGTCACTGCGGTTGCACCCGAGCCGATCACGACGACGCGCTTGCCCGCATAGTCGATATCCTCGGTCCATTTCTGCGGATGCACGATGCGGCCGGCGAAATCGGCTGCGCCTGAAAACTCCGGTGTATAGCCTGCCTCGTATTTGTAGTAGCCCGAGCACATGAACAGGAAATTGCAGGTGAAGCGCACCGGCTCGGTTGCGCCCTCACCCGTGACGCGCTCGGCCTCCACGGTCCAGCGCGCCTCACTCGTTGACCACTCCGCACGCTTGACGCGATGGCGGAAACGGATGTGCTTCTCGATGCCGTTCTCGGTTGCGGTCTCGCGCACATAGTTCAGGATCTGCGGCCCGTCCGCGATCGCCTTCGAGTCGGTCCACGGCTTGAACGAATAGCCGAGCGTGAACATGTCGCTGTCGGAGCGGACACCGGGATAGCGAAACAGGTCCCAGGTGCCGCCGATGCAATCGCGCCCCTCCAGGATGACGTAGCTCTTGCCCGGGCATTTGGTCTGAAGATGATAGCCCGCGCCGATGCCTGATAGCCCGGCACCTACGATCAGGACGTCGAAATGTTCTTGTTGCATGGTTTCCTCCGCCGAGGAGGATTGTCCGCCCGCCGCTGCTGGCCGTCAATTGGCAATCAGCCGTGCAGCAACTGCAGAGCGAGTTGAATTCCATGCGCCGAAACAACGAAGCCCCGGATCGCTCCGGGGCCTCGCGTCGATGCTCGGTCCAACCAATGGCTCAGTAGCGATAGTGATCGCTCTTGTACGGACCTTCCTGCTTGACGCCGATATAGTCGGCCTGGTCCTTGCGCAGCTCGGTGAGCTTGACGCCGATCTTGGCGAGATGCAGCCGGGCCACCTTCTCGTCCAGCGACTTCGGCAGCACGTAGACTTCCTTCTTGTACTTGCCGTCCTTGTTGTTGGCGAACAGCTCGATCTGCGCCAGCGTCTGGTTGGTGAAGGAGGCCGACATCACGAAGGACGGATGGCCCATCGCGTTGCCGAGGTTCACGAGACGGCCCTCCGACAGCATAATGATGCGGTGCTTGTCGGGGAATTCGATCTCGTCGACCTGCGGCTTGATGTTGGTCCACTTCAGGTTGCGCAGACCCGCGATCTGGATCTCGTTGTCGAAGTGGCCGATGTTGCAGACGATGGCGCGATCCTTCATCGCGCGCATGTGCTCGATGGTGATGATGTCCTTGTTGCCGGTGGCGGTGACGAAGATGTCGGCGCGCGGGGCGGCATCTTCCATGGTCACGACCTCATAGCCTTCCATCGCCGCCTGCAGCGCGCAGATCGGATCGATTTCGGAGACCATGACGCGGCAGCCGGCCTGGCGCAGCGAGGCGGCCGAACCCTTGCCGACGTCGCCGAAGCCCGCGACCATCGCGACCTTGCCGGACATCATCACGTCGGTGCCACGGCGGATGCCGTCGACCAGCGATTCACGGCAGCCATAGAGGTTGTCGAACTTCGATTTTGTCACGCTGTCGTTGACGTTGATCGCCGGCCACAGCAGCGTGCCGGCCTTCTGCATGTCATAGAGACGATGCACGCCCGTCGTGGTCTCTTCGGAAACGCCCTTGATGCTCCTGGCGATCTCGGCGAAGTAGCCCTTCGGCTTCTCCTTGAGCTGCTTCTTCAGAAGCGCGAAGAAGACTTCCTCTTCCTCGGAGCCGGGCTTGTCGAGGAAGGCGGTGTCGCCGTTCTCGGCGCGCAGACCGAGATGAACGTACATGGTGGCATCGCCGCCGTCATCGAGGATCATGTTCGGGTGACCGCCGCCGTGCCAGTCGAACAGCTTTGCGGTGTAGTCCCAGTACTCGGTCAGCGTCTCGCCCTTGACGGCGAAAACGGGAATGCCGGCCGCCGCGATCGCCGCGGCAGCGTGGTCCTGCGTCGAATAGATGTTGCAGGAAACCCAGCGGATGTCGGCGCCGAGCGCGGCCAGCGTCTCGATCAGCACGCCGGTCTGGATCGTCATGTGCAGGGAGCCGGCGATGCGCGCGCCCTTCAAAGGTTGTTTGGGGCCGTATTCCTCGCGGGTGGCCATCAGGCCGGGCATCTCGGTCTCGGCGAGCGAGAGCTCCTTGCGGCCGAAATCGGCGAGCGAAATGTCCTTGACGATGTAGTCGGTGAAGCCGGGCTTCGCATTCATAGCGGAGGTCCTGTTGTTGAATTGGTCGTTCCGGGGTCGCCCTCGAGAGGTGCCCCCGGAATCTCGACGCGATGGATGAGGATCCCGGGTTCGCTCGCTCACGCGGGCGCCCCGGAATGACGCATAAGGTTAGACGGCGCGCTTGAGCGCTTCGACGAGGTCGGTCTTCTCCCAGGAGAAGCCACCCTCGTTGTCCGGCGTGCGGCCGAAATGGCCGTAGGCTGAGGTGCGTGCGTAGATCGGGCGGTTGAGATCGAGATGGGTACGGATGCCGCGCGGGGTGAGGTCCATCGCCTTGGCGGCGGCCTTCTCGAGCTGATCCTCCGACACCTTGCCGGTGCCGTGGGTGTCGATGTAGATCGACAACGGACGCGCCACGCCGATGGCGTAGGCGAGCTGCAGCGTGCAGCGATCCGCAAGACCGGCCGCGACGATGTTCTTGGCGACGTAGCGCGCGGCGTAAGCCGCCGAACGGTCGACCTTGGTCGGATCCTTGCCGGAGAACGCGCCGCCGCCATGCGGGGCCGCGCCGCCGTAGGTATCGACGATGATCTTGCGCCCGGTCAGGCCGGAATCGCCGTCGGGACCGCCGATGTAGAACTTGCCGGTCGGATTGATGTGCCAGATGGTCTTCGGCGTGATCCAGTCCTTCGGCAGCGCCTCGCGCACATAGGGCTCGACGATGTCGCGGATCTGCTTGGACGAGATGTCCTCGACCAGATGCTGGTGCGACACCACGATCTCGCGCACGGCGACCGGCTTACCATTCTCGTACTGCACCGTGACCTGGCTCTTGGAGTCCGGACCCAGCACCTTCTCGCGGCCGGAATGGCGGGCTTCGGAGATGAGACGCAGGATCTTGTGAGCGTAGAAGATCGGCGCCGGCATCAGATCCGGCGTCTCGTTGGTGGCGTAACCGAACATGATGCCCTGGTCGCCCGCCCCCTCTTCCTTGACCTCGCCCGGCTGCAGCGCATCGACGCCCTGCGCGATGTCGGCCGACTGCGGATGCAGCAGGATCTCGATGTCGGCCTTCTCCCAGTGGAAGCCGTCCTGCTCGTAGCCGATGTCCTTGATCGCGGCGCGCACGACGCTCTCGATCTGGTCGTTGGTGACGGACTTCGGGCCGCGGGTCTCGCCGGCGATCACCACCTTGTTGGTCGTGGCCAGCGTCTCGCAGGCGGCGCGGATCTGCCAGGGGTCGATGCCGGCCTTCGGCCCTTCGCGGTAGAACAGATCGACGATTTCATCGGAGATCCGGTCGCAGACCTTGTCGGGATGGCCCTCGGACACGGACTCGCTGGTGAAGAGATAGGACGCGCGCATCAGTAACCCCTTGTTCCGCCGCTAAGCTGGCGGGCGTTTGCGATGTTTACCTTCGGATTAAGTCAATCACGCCGTCGCGAGATGACGTAGGATTCGTCGAGAAACCAGAGCCCGTTGTACTTTCGCAGCACATCCCTGGCGGCATCCAGAGTGCGGCCGTTTTGAGTCATTTCTGTCAAACGATCGTCCTCGATCTGAGCGACATACACCGCCGCATTCCACGCTGCAAAGGCCGTCGAGGTTCCGATGGTACCCGTTACCTCGTTGGGCAGCGCTTCCATATCATACCTGAAGATCGAACGGTTATCCGCGTAGGCATTAAAATTCAGGTCCCGGCCCAACGCCCCAAGCTCGTACTTCACCGCGCGCAATAACTCATGACGGCTGACCGAGAAAGGATTTTCTCCCGGCCAGATCGCCTGGATCATTTCCATGCCCGGATCCTGGCCGTGGGAGTGGATTCCGATCAGCCGCCCCCCGGGCCGAAGCGCGCGCGCCAGGGGCGCAATAATCCGCTTTGCCCGGAAATTGACCGAGGACAGGGCTCGGTAGGGCTGTGAGGCAATGACGAGATCGAAATTGGCCTCGGTCTGCCCCGGCCGGGGAATGGTCGAATCCAGCAGGAACCGGTGATCCTCGCGATAGAGCACAAGGACGACGGGCCGTTCATAGAGCGGCATGGCCGTGCGTGGGCTGATGGCGGCACGCCAGTTCTGCTCCAGGAACGGCCGCAGCTCGGCGATCTGCTGCTCGAACTCGCCCGATGAGGCGCCCCGCAGCGGAACCTCGTGCCAGACGGTCGCAGCCGCCGCCGCAGGCGACGCCGGCGTCAGCCAGGGCGCCTCCGAATAGAACATGTTGGTGAAGACGAACACCGACGCCGGATGCTCGAAAATGCGGTCCGGCACCTTCTCCAGCGTCAGGCGAAGGTCCTCGAGACTGAGTTCCTTGCCGGCCACATAGAACGGCATATGCGGGTAGCGCTGGTGCGTTGCGCGCAGCACCCGCGCCAGCACCGTGCCGTCGCCGACGCCGGCATCGAAGATGCGCAGCGCCGGCGGACGCGGATGGATGCTGGCGAGCTCGAGCGCCACGCGCTCGGCGACCACCCGCTTCTCGCTGCAGGTATGGACGAACAGCAGGTATTTCTGCCGGTTCTCGAAGAAGCGGAAATTGCCGCGCGGATCACGCTTTTCCGGCGGCACCTGAAGCCCTCGCGGCGGCGGCAGGCCGCCGGTCGTCGACGCGGCGATATAGGCCTGGATCCGCTCCAGCGTGTCGATGGTGATGCGCTTTCCCTCGCGCAGGCGCTGCACCAGCTTCCCATCGTTCACCGCGCGCCGGCCAAACGTCGATTCCGCCATGTCCGCCTTGCGGCAGAACTCGGTGATCTGGCTGAGGATTTCGTCGTTTTTCATGAGTTGGGAAACGGTGGGCAGAAGCGTTGGGAACAGTCTCTTAGCAAGATCTGCCCACTAGGGGAATACCCACTCTGCCCTTCCTCTACTTCCAATGGCGGGAACTGAACGCAGCGAACCGTTTTCCGCCGCCGTCTCCCGCAACGCCGGCACGCCGGGGGCGGGAGGTACGCAGATGCTGACGTGGGTGCGGCAGAGGTCGTCTCATCGACCAAGGGCACGCGGGTGCAGCGGTCGCTGGGCGACGTCTATCTGATGGAGAAGTGACGACGGCGCGCTCTTCGCCCAACATTCAGCTGTCATCGCCCGGCCTTGACCGGGCGATCCAGTATTCGAAGACGTCAGTGATTCACCGAAAGGCCACGGCGTACTGGATTCCCCGCCTTTGCGGGGAATGACGACGAGAGCGTGGTGACGCTCCGCGTCACTCACGTGGCGAAGCGAGCGGAGGCTTACTGGCCCCACACTTCCTTGGCGATCTCCACCGCAAGGCTGAGCTTGGCCCACTGCTCTTCCTCGGAGAGGATGTTGCCCTCTTCGGTGGAAGCAAAACCGCACTGAGGCGACACCGCGAGCTGCTCCAGCGGCGCGAACTTGGAGGCCTCTTCCAGACGACGTTTGATGTCCTCCTTCTTCTCGAGCTCACCGAACTTCGAGGTGATGACGCCGACCACGACGACCTTGTTGCCCTTGGGCAGGAAGCGCAGCGGCTCGAAGCCGCCGGCGCGGTCGCTGTCATATTCGAGGAAGTAGCCGTCGTAATTGGTGCCGGCGAGCATGGTCTCGGCGACCGGTTCGTAACCGCCCGAGGAGATCCAGGTCGAGCGGAAATTGCCGCGGCAAACATGGGTCGTCACCACCATGTCGGCGGGCTTCTCGGCGAGCGCGTAGTTGATGATGCGCGCATAGATCTGCTGGAGACCTTCGGGATTGTCGCCGCGCTCGCGGGCCTTCTGCAATTCGTCCTGCGAGCAGAGATAGGCCCAGACGGTGTCGTCGAACTGGAGATAACGACAGCCGGCGTCGTAGAACGCCTTCACGGCCTTGCGGTAGGTCTTGCCGAGATCCTCGTAGAACGCGTCGAGATCGGGGTAGACGTCCTTGGATATCGCCTTGCGGCCGCCGCGGAAGTGCAGCACCGCCGGCGAGGGGATCGTCATCTTGGCGGTGACGTGGGCCTGGTCGGTGTACTTCTTCAGAAAGCGGAAGTGGTCCAGCATCGGGTGGTCATCGGGGAAGTCGAGCTTGCCGATCACGCGTACCGCGTCGTGACGGGTCTGCACGCCCGCGAACTGGATGCCGGTGTCCGGGTGGAACAGCTCGCAGCCGGTCAGCTTGGCCAGAAAATCGAAATGCCACCAGGAGCGGCGAAACTCGCCGTCGGTCGCGAGCTTGAGGCCGATCGAGGCCTGCTTGTGCACGACCTTTTCGATCTCCATGTCCTCGATCTTGCGCAGATCGTCGATCGAGATCTCGCCCTTCTCGAGACGGCTGCGGGCTTCCTTGATCTTGGCCGGACGCAGGAGGCTGCCGACCTCGTCGGCGCGGAAGGGGGCTCTGGTTCGCTGCATTCTTCTAACTCCCGGGATGCTCTAGTGGGCGGCCGCTCCGGCGACGCCAAGGTGGCGCTCCAGGACCGACGGGTCGGCCTTCAGCGCGGCGCTCGGGGCGTCGTGGACGATCGTTCCGCGCTCCAATATCACAACGCGGTCGGCGAGCCCCAGAATCTTTTGGGCATTCTGCTCGACGATGATGGAGCAGATGCCCCCTGTCCGGGTGATGGTCCCGATCGCCCTCAAGAGCTCCTCGACAATGATGGGCGCAAGGCCCTCGGTCGGCTCGTCCAGCAGCAGGACCTTGGGATTGAGGGTCAGCGCGCGGCCGATCGCCAGCATCTGCTGCTCGCCGCCGGAGAGCTGGTTGCCGAAATTGCCCCGCCGCTCCTTCAGCCGCGGGAACATCTCGTAGACCCTCTCGACGGTCCAGGGGCCGGGCTGCGCCACCGCCGTCATGTTCTCTTCGACCGTCAGCGAACGGAAGATGTTGCGCTCCTGCGGCACCCAGCCGATGCCGGCGCGGGCCCGCTGGTCGGGCCGCAAGGGCGTGACGTCGGCGCCGGCGAGCGCGATGGTGCCGGAGAAGCGGCGGGTGACGCCAACGATGGAGTTGATCAACGTGGTCTTGCCGGTACCATTGCGCCCCAACAGCGCCAGCACCTGCCCTTCGGCGAGGCGCAGGGACATGTTGGGCAGCACCACCGCCTCGCCATAGCCGGCGCGAAGTCCGTCGATTGCGAGCAGGTCAGACATTGACCGCCTCCTCGCCGAGATAGACCGCCTTGACCTGCGGATCGCGCGCGACCTGGTCCGGCGGGCCTTCGGTGAGCAGCGCACCCGAGACCAGCACCGAGATGCGATCGGCGAAGGAGAAGACGAGATCCATGTCGTGCTCGATCAGGAGCACGGTGACGTCGCGCGGCAGGCTGCCTACGACCGCAAGAATGTCGTGGCGCTCGCTCTCGGGCACGCCGGCGGCGGGCTCATCCAGCAGCAGCACGCGCGGCTTGGCTGCGATCGCGACGGCGATCTCGAGCAGGCGCTGCTTGCCGTAAGGCAGGGTTACGGTCTGCTCGTTCATGACGTCGAGCAGATGGAAGCGCGTCAGCAGATCGGCGATCTCGCCGTTGACGTCGCTGCGCGTGCCCATCCGACGCCACCATTCGCCGCCATGGCCGAGGCGCTCGGAGACGGCAAGGCCAATGGTCTCGAGCGGGGTAAGATCAGGATAGAGCTGGTTGATCTGGAAGGTGCGCGACAAGCCGCGCAGCACGCGCTTGTGCACGGGCAGATCGGTGATGTCCTGGCCTTCGAGCAGGATGCGGCCCGAGTTCGGCTTCAGCACGCCGGTGAGCTGGTTGATGACGGTAGTCTTGCCGGCGCCGTTCGGGCCGATCAGCGCGTGGCGGGCGCCCTGCTCGACCTTCAGGGAGAGATCGCGGGTGACGCGCAGGCCGCCGAACTGCTTTTCGAGATTCTGGGTTTCGAGCGCGATGGTCATGCGTCGCTCTCCGGCACGGCGACGACCGCCTTGCGTCCGGCAATCTGCTTGATGATCAGGTTTGGCACGTACAGCGCCCAGCGATGCAGGCGCTGGCGCCCGACCAGCACGATCACGACCAGCACGAGGCCGATCCAGAACTGCCAGTATTGCGGGGTGATCGTCGAGAACAATTCCTGGAGCATGCGGAATACCACCGCGCCGATCAGCCCGCCATAGAGATAGCCGGTGCCGCCGATCACGAGCACCAGCATCAAATCGGCCGAGCGCTCGAAGGCAAACACGTCCAGCGAGGCGATCGCGGTGGTCTGGGTAAACAGTGCCCCGGCGATGCCGGCATAGAACGCCGCGAGCGTGTAGATCGCGATCAGGCGGCGGTTGACCGGAACGCCGATGGCGGCAGCGCGCAGCGGATTGTTCTTGATCGCGCGCAGCGACAGGCCGAACGGCGAATGCACGACGCGGCGGGCAAGCAGGAACAGCACGAACAGCACGGCCAGCGAATAGAAGAAGCCGGTCTTGCCGAACATGTCGAAGGGAATTTCGCCGAAGATCGGCTGCATCTCGATGCCTTGCAGACCGTCGGTGCCGCCGGTGATGTTGGAGAAGCGTTCGGCGAGCGCTTCCAGCAGCAGCGCGATTCCGAGCGTGACCATCAGCCGGGTCAGATCGACGCCGCGGATCACCAGGAAACTCGTGGCGAAGCCCAGCACCATCGCGACGAGCCCGGCGACGATCAACGCGAGCACGGGCTCGTTGATGATGCCGTGCAGCGCAAGCAGCCCCGCAGCATAGGCGCCGGCGCCGAAGAAGGCGGCGTGGCCGAGCGAGACGATGCCGGCATAGCCGAGGATGAGGTCGAGCGACATCGCAAACAGCGCCAGCCGCAGGATATCGGTCATGATCAGGTAGCGCGTGGGAAATGCGAAGCCGCAGCCCAGCACGATGAGCCAGAAGGTGGCCTCGCCGTAGTGCCAGCGCGCCTGGCGCTGGGCGTGATAACCGACGTCGGATGAAGCGCTCATCGGCGAACTCAACGCGCGGCCGTGCGGCCGAACAGGCCGTTCGGGCGCCAGATCAGAATCACGATCATCATGGTGTAGATCACAAAGGGGCCCATCTTCGGCACGTAATATTTGCCGGCGACGTCACCGATGCCGAGCAGGAGCGAGGCCAGGAAGGGACCGGTGATCGAGGAGGAGCCGCCGACGGTGACCACGATCAGGAAGTAGATCATGAACTTCAGCGGGAAATACGGATCGAGGCCGAGAATCTCCGCGCTGAGGGCGCCGCCGAGACCGGCAAGGCCGCAACCGAAGGCGAAGGTGAAGGCGAACACCTGCGGCACGTTGATGCCGAGGCCGCTCGCGGCACGGGGATCATCGACCGCTGCGCGCAGCCGGCTGCCGAAACGCGTCTTTGCCAGCACCATCTGGAGCGCGATGGTGAGCAGGCCGCAGATCACGATGATCATCAGCCGGTAGCGGCCGATGCCGACGCCGAACAGGTCGAACTGGCCCTGGAGCGCGGCCGGCAAGTTGATGAAGACGCGCGAAGAGCCCTGGATGTAGTCGACGGCCGCGACCGACATGAAAGTCAGGCCGATCGTGAACAACACCTGATCCAGATGGCTGCGCGCATAGAGGTGACGGTAGAGCGTGCGCTCGAGCGCGATACCGATTGCGGCCGACGAGACGAAGGCGAGCGGCAGCGCGGCGAAGAACGGCCAGCCCATCCGGTTGACCAGCACCATGCAGACATAGCCGCCGGCCATGGCGAAGGCGCCGTGGGCGAGGTTGACGAAGTTCATCAGGCCGAGCGTGACCGCGAGCCCGCAGGCGAGCACGAACAGCAGCATGCCGTAGGCAACGCCATCGAACAGGTTGGTAAGGATGGAGGTCATCGAGAGCCGATTGATCCGGGTGGGCGTTCGTCATTCCGGGGCAGCGCGCAGCGCTGAACCCGGAATCTCATTCAACAATTTCGAGATCCCCGATGCGCGCTAAGCGCGCTCGGGGATGACGCGCTTTCGCGCGTCACTTCTTGGTCTTGCCGAGATCCTTGACGGCTTCGAAGGTCGCGAACTCGACGTTATAGAGTTCTCCGTCGACCTTCTCGACCTTGCGGATGTAGATGTTCTGCACGATGTCACGCGTCTCGGGGTCGATCGAGATCGGGCCGCGCGGGCTCTCCCACTTCTGGCCCTTCATGGCCTCGACCAGCTTGGTGCCGTCGGTGTCGCCATTGGTCTTCTTCAACGCCTCGTAGATGAGGTGGATGCCGTCATAACCGCTCACGGCCATGAAGCCCGGACGGTTGCCGAAAGCCTTCTTGTAGGCCGCGACGAAATCCTTGTTCATCTGCGAGGGGTGCGCCGCCGAATAGAGATGTGCGGTGACCGTGCCGAGCACGGCGTCGCCCATGTTGTTGAGCAGATCGTCGTCAGTGACGTCGCCCGGCCCGATCACCTTGATGCCGGCCTTGTCGAGGCCGCGCTCGGCGTACTGCTTCATGAAGTTGCCGCCTTGGCCGGCCGGCACGAACACGAAGATCGCGTCGGGTTTTGCGTCCTTCATGCGCTGAAGGAACGGCGCGAAATCGGGATTTGCGAGCGGCGTCTTGACCTCCTCGACCACCTCACCGCCGCCGGCTGTGAAATTCTGCTTGAAGAAGTTCAGCGCATCGTTGCCCGGCGCGTAGTCGGAGGTGAGCGTCGCCACCTTCTTGATGCCGTTCTTCACTGCCCAGTCGGCGATGATGGTGGAGGACTGCGCCAGCGTGAAGCTTGTGCGCACGATGTAGGGCGAGCGCTCGGTGATGATCGAGGTGCCGGCCGCCATCACCACTTGCGGGATCTTGGCCTGCGTCGCGAGCGGAGCCGCCGCGAGCGCGGCCGGCGTCACGCCGAAGCCGGCGATGAAATTGACTTTGTCGTTGACGATCAGCTCCTGCGCGGCCGTCTTGGTCTTGTCCGGAATCGCAGCGTCGTCCTTGAGGATGATCTCGACCTTCTTGCTGGCGACGGTGTCGCCCTTCTGCTGCATATAGAGCTTGATCGCATTCTCGATCTGCTTGCCGGTCGAGGCCTGGCCGCCGGTCATCGGCAGGATCAGGCCGATCTTGACGGCGTCCTCGGCCTTGGCGGGCGCGAGAGCCGCCAGGCCGGCGATGACGGCCGCTGCTGCCGTCCATGAAAATGTCTTGCGTTCGAACATCAGACGTCCCTCCCCTTCATTCCTGACCTCTCGTGCGCCGGACCGAGTGCCCGGTCCTTGCCGTTATCTTAGCTCACGCACGCGCGATGTCGCGCGCCACAAGGCGTCTTTCGCGCCCTTATTGTCAATCGGACGTTTGGCGGCCATTCGGCGCAAGCCAAGCGTTCCGATCGCCGACGGGAAGCAGTGTGTCGAGGTTACCCCGGACTCCCCGGCTTCGCCTATTTGTACGATTGTACAAATAAAATGGACCTGTCAACGAAAAAACCCCCGCGCCGACCAAGCCGATTTGTCGCGAGGCTGTCGCCACAGTCTAGAAATGCGACCGACGGCGTGGATGGAGGATTTCGTCTTTCTTTTGTAGAAATCGGACATTGAAGGGCTCGGCCGACCGCTGTTCGGTAATACGTTACCTACCTCGAATAAGTCTATTTTACCTTGTTGAAGGCTAGTCTCCGCCGCGCCAGCCTGATCTGGCGTCCAACACACTGAATTCGCGCACCCTCAATGCTCAAGCCTTTCCGCTCCGTTCTCGCCCTCGTTGCGCTCGCCGCGGGGCTGTCCGGCTGCGGCACCGTCAACGAAAAGCTCTCGGCCGGCATGGGTGACTACGTCCCGCAATGGGCTGGCGGCCTGCCAGCCGACGCACCGCCGCGCCCCGGCACGCCGCAATACGACGCCTATCTGAAGGAGCGCGAGCGCAAGCGGCTGATGCCGGCGGCGGATCGTGAGAAGGAAGAGCAGGCGCAGAAGGGCGCGACGGGGTCTACGTTGGGAAGCACGGTGCGCTGAGGCGCGATCGTCATTCCGGGATGGTCCGAAGGACCAGATCCGGAATCTCGAGATTCCGGGCTCGCCTCTTCGAGGCGCCCCGGAATAACGGTGCCTAATCCATGAACACCACGGTCTTGCGGCCGTTGGGGATGACGCGGTCGTCGAGATGGTACCGGATCGCGCGGGCGAGCACACGGCGCTCGATGTCGCGGCCCTTGCGCACCAGGTCCTCGGGCGTATCGCGGTGGCTGATGCGCTCGACGTCCTGGTCGATGATCGGGCCCTCGTCGAGGTCGCGCGTCACGTAATGCGCGGTGGCGCCGATCAGCTTGACGCCGCGCTCATGGGCCTGGTGATAGGGCTTTGCGCCCTTGAAGCCCGGCAGGAACGAGTGGTGGATGTTGATGCAGCGTCCCGACAGCTTTGCCGACAGATCGTCCGACAGTATCTGCATGTAGCGGGCGAGCACGACGAGATCGGTCCCGGTCCCGGCGACGAGATCGAGGATCTGCGCCTCCTGCTCGCGCTTGGTCTCCCTGGTGACAGGCAGATGGTGGAACGGAACGCCGCCGAAATCGAGCCCGGCATAGACCTCGCGCGGATGGTTGGAGACGATCGCGGCAAGCGTCATCGGCAGCTCGCCGGTGCGCCAGCGATAGAGGATATCGACCAGGCAGTGGTCGGACTTCGACACCAGCAGCATCACCTTGCGATGCGCGGCGCGGTCGCGCATCTGCCACTCCATGCCGAAACGCTCGGCGATCGCGGCAAAGCCGGTCTGGAGTGCCGACAGCTCCACCGCAAGGTCGGCGGCGGTGAAGACCACGCGCATGAAGAACTTCTTGGTCTCGACGTCGTCGAACTGCTGGGCGTCGAGAATGTTCTGTCCGTTATGGGCCAGGAAGGTCGACACCGCCGAGACGATGCCGGGACGATCAGGACAGGACAGGGTCAGAACATATTGGTGATCGGGCATGACTGTTGAAACAATGGCTCTTGATGAAGGTTTGTGCAACGGCTGCCGAACGAGCCGCGATTTGCGCCCTGCTCTATCACCGACCCCGGCCTTGCGCCAATCCCGACCGCGGAGTCAGGATGAACGTACCATTGAAATTCTGACCGGAGCACGCCCATGGCCGACCGCTTGAACGGCACCCGCATCCTCATCCTGGAAACGCGCGAGGAGGCGCAGTTTTCCAAGCTGCTGGCCGAACAGGGCGCCGAGGTCGTGCAATGCCCGATGTTCACCATCGAGGATGCACCGGACCCCGCCCCGGTCGAGGCCTGGGTCCGCCGCGCCATCGACAGACCCTTCGACGACCTCGTGCTGATGACCGGCGAAGGCCTGCGGCGGGTCATGAAGCTCGCGCGCGCTCGCGGGCTCGATCAGGCTTTTGTCGCGGCCCTGGCAAAATCGCGAAAATTTACCCGCGGGCCGAAACCCGGCAAGGCGCTGCGCGAGATCGGGCTCGAGCAGCAGCAGATGACGGAGAAGCCGACCACCGAAGGCATCATCGAGATGCTGGGTAAGCTCGATCTGAAGGGGCGGCGCCTCGGCGTGCAACTCTACCCCGATAAGGACCATAGCGCGTTGACCGGCGCACTCTCTGCGCAAGGCGCGGAGGTCGATACCGTGCTGCCCTACGTCTACGATTCCAAGGCAGCGGACGCGAGCATCGTCGCCGCCATCGACGACATGGCCGAGGGGCGGATCGATTCCATTGCACTGACCAATCTCGGCCAGGTCCGCCGGCTGATCGAAACCGCCAAGGCGCATGGCAGCGAGGCGAAGCTGCGCGCCGGTTTCGAACGCACACTGATCGCCTCGGTGGGACCTGCAGTCTCGGGCGAGCTTGCCGCGAACGGATTGCGCACCGACGTGTCGCCGGCCGATGAAGCCTATTTCATGCGGCCGCTGATCTCGGCGATGGCCGCGGCGCTGGCGGAGCGGAAGCCGGCCGCAGCACGCTGATCCGCTACATGGCGCTGGCCCCGACCAGCACGAACGGCGCCCATGTTCCAGGCCGAGCATTCTCGCCACCCTTCGCGACCAGGGCCGAGATCGAACGACGCAGCGCCTCGGCGCGGCCGACATCGGGATGGCCATTCATGGCGTCGATCGTGCCCGTGGTGATGGCAACCGCCGCATCGGAGTTCACCGCCCAGTGCGACACCAGCAAAGCGCGTGTGCCGGCATAGAAGAAGGCCCGCGCCAGACCGGAGAACGCCTCCGAATTCGCCGCCTGCCCGCCGGCGGTGTTGCAGGCCGAGAGGATCACCCAGTCGGCATCGAGCTTGAGACCCGAGATTTCGGATGACGAAAGATACCCGTCATCGGTCGATGTCGGCGCCGTTGGCGGGCTGAGGATAAGCCCGGGCTCGATCGATCCACGCACTTGCCCTGCAAGCGCGCCATGCGTCGCAAAATGCAGGACGCGATATTTCGCGAGATCGCCGCTCTGACCGAGCGCCTTCATCTTGGTCTCGGTGGCATCTCCAGCGAGGACGACATCGCCTTTGACGGGCGAGAAGGTGTTTGCCACGGCGCAGAGTTCGAGCGCGGTTTCCGGCAGTGGCATCTGGCGCCTGAGCTGCGCAATGTCGGCCGTGCCGCCCGACAGCGCGTCCACGGCGCGCAAGTTCCTTTGCGCGACCTGGGCCGGCTGCGGCGGGATGGCGGCACAGGTCTGGATCTGGCGCGCCAGTTTGGCCCGCGCCATCGAAAGATCGCTGCTGCCATCGCCATCGAGCAAGGGATTGCCGACACCGAGAAACGGTTTCGACGCTGCGGTCTTGCGTGCGACCTGTCGCAGGGCCTTCAGACTGGAGACGGATGGCAAGACCGTCGTCGCAAAGCGCCTGACCAGCCAGGGCACCTTCGTGCGATCCCCACCTGCGTCCGGCTTCTCAGTCAACAGGACCTGAAACGGCAGCGTTGCCAACGGGCCCGACGGCACCAGGATCAGCTCCTTGCCATCGATGTCGCGCGCAACCGGGCCGAGCAGCGCCTGATAGAGCGCAACAGCGCGCTCCTGATCAAACGGCAATGGCTCGTCTGCGCCGAGCGAATTTTTGCGGCCGAGCTTCTGCGCACATGTGGACGCCTTGTCCAGCCATGCCTCTGCGTCCAGACCGCAGCGCAAGGCGCCGACCGCCTCAATGAGCTGCTTCTCACCGAGCTCGGCCGCGTGCCAGCGCACATCGGCGCGCGTCACTGTCCAGACGAAGGTGGCACGCGACGTCGTGGTGAACAACAGCATCGCCTCGTTGGAACGAAGCTGCTTCTGGACGTCCTCGATCGCAATGGGCGCCTTGGTCACCAGCGCCGCATAGTCCGAAAACTGCGCGGCGATCGTCCGATCCAACTCCCGGATCTGACCTGCGATGGCCGAAGCCCGAGATCGAAGGGCCTGTTCCGCCGCCGCGTCGCGTGCGTTATCGGCTCGCGAGATCGCCGCGACGAGCATCCTGTCGACCGCAACGGCCTGCTGGCTGAGATCCTGCCGCTCGCGGACGCGGGCCGCCAGATCGCCGCGCCCGTCGGCGATGCGGGCCGACATTCCTGCGATCGCTCGTGCGGCCTGCTCGTCACCGATTGCGCTGCCTCGAACGCCTGCGACCGCAGCGCGCCCGCCTGCCCGCCATTGGCTGCGCTCGCAAGATTGTAGGCGGCGACGATCAGTCCCGGATAGGGATTGGTGTCTTCGCGGGCCTTCAGATTGCTTCGGCTCTCCCCGCCGAACTCAGCGGCATGGTGGCTGCTCTGGATCGCCACCGCGCGGGCGAACGCGTCGCGAGCCTGCTGCCAATCCTTCAGGTCGAGATAATGCGCACCGAGATTGGCGAAGCTGTTGGCGACATCGGGATGCTGCTCGCCGAGAGCCCGCAGCCGGACATCCAGCGCGCGCCGCAGCAGCGGCCCGGCCTCCTGCTGCCGGCCGGTGCTGTCCAGAACGACGGCGAGATTGTTGAGGCTGTTGGCGACCAGCGGATGCGAGCCGCCGAGCGCGGCTTCGCGTATGGCAAGCGAGCGGCGCGCGAACGGTTCGGCCTCGGCGTAACGATCGCCGTCACCCATCAGTGTCACCAGATTGTCGAGCGCGATCGCGACGTCGAGATGTGTCGAACCGAGAGCCTTCTCGCGGATCGCCAGCGATTTGCGGAGGAGTTGTTCGGCCTCTCGGCCGCGGTTGAGATGCGCCCAGGCCTCGGCAAGATTGTTCAGAGCCGTCGCCACGTTCGGATGCGCCGCGCCAAAGGACTTTTGCTGGATCGCGAGCGCGCGCGTCAGCAGCCCCTCGGCCTCGGCGTCCCGGCCCTCGCGCGAAAACACCAGGGCAAGATTGTTGAGGCTCGCGGCGACGTCGGGATGATCGGGTCCGAGCGCCTTTTCCCTGATGGCCAAAGTCCGGCGGGCCAGTTGCTCGGCCTCCTGAAACCGCCCCTGCGCGCGCCGGAGCTCGCCGAGGTTGTTGAGCGTGGCGGCCAGATAGATGCTATCAGGGCCGTGCTGCTTTTCCTGAAGCACCAACGCTTCGGCGAAATTCGCTTCCGCCTGTTGCAATCGGCCCAGTGCGCGGTTGACTTCCGCGATGTTGTTCAAGGCCACCGGGATCATGATCTCGGCCTGGCCGGGCGACTTCCGGAACACATCGAGCGCGCGATTGAACAGCTCGAGCGCCTCGGTCTCCTTCATCTGGCGGTGACGGAGAGTGCCGAGCTGCATGCGCGCCAGCGCTGTCGTAAGATGGCCGGAACCCAGCACGTTCTCGTCGATGGCGATGGCGCGCGACATATCGCGCTCGGCCTCGCCGAGCCGATTCTGGCCCAGCTCGATCTGGCCCAGCGTACCCAGCACGGCCGCGACATCGGGATGATTGGGACCAAGGCTCTTCTCGCGGATTGCGAGCGCGTGCCGCAGGACGCTTTCGGCCTCTGTGGCGTCGCCTTGCGTCTGGAGCGTCTGGCCGAGCACGACCAGCGTGGTTGCCGTCACGGGCGACTGCCGCCCTGTGCTCTTCTCGGCCTCAACGACGAGCTTCCTGGCCAGACCGACGGCCTCGCCATATCGGCCCTCCTTGGCCAGCGCCGTAATGCGCTGCATCAGCGCCAGCATGTCCTGCGGTCCGGCCTGCCCCGGCAAGACCATGGCACTCACGAGAAACACGAAACAAAAAAACTGCGCGGCAAACCTCGGCAACTGTACCCACATGCTGCAATCGCTCCGATCCCCCCGCGCCCGCGAACCTGTTGGGCCACAGCAAGATGAAGACTATGTGACCGCGACATGTGCCTGTGGAGGAGGCGGTCGCGATCCGCTGGCGCGCCGATCTCTGGCCGGTACATGCCCCCGCCAACGCGCGCTAGTCCCCATATCCGCGCAGCCGCTCGACGTCGAGGATGGTGACGCCGCCATATTCGAGCCGCAGCAGCCCTTCTTTTTCCAGCCGGTTCAGCGCGCGGTTGGCGTTCTGGCGCGACATCCCGGAGAGCGCCCCGATCTCCTCCTGGGTGATCTCCAGATGCGCGGTCGATTCCGGATAGAGGATCGGGTTGAACAGCGAGGCGATGCTGCGGGCGAGGCGCGCGGTGGCATCCAGCGTGCGGTTGACCTCGAGCATGCCGATGAACTGGCCGAGCCGCTCGTTGAGCTGGCGCACCAGGAAACGATTGAAGCCGACGCTGTTCTCGAACAGCCACATGAAGGCGCTGCGCTCCATCAGGGCGACGCGGCTGTTGCGCAGCGCGACGACGTCGTAGCGGCGCGGTTCGTTCTTGAGCACGCTGCCCTCGCCGAACCAGGCTCCCGCCGTCAACCCCGCCAGGCTTGTCTCCTTGCCGTCGCGTGAGACCCCGCCCATCCGGGCAAGGCCAAAGACCATGCCCGCCCAATAGTCGAACGTGTCACCGCGCATGAACACGGTCTCGCCGGTGCCGTAGGACCGCTCCGTGATGCCGGCACGGGCGACCTCGATCTCCGCTTGCGTGAGCTCGCGCGACCAGGCGGCGACGCGCTTCAGTTGATCCTCTGAAATCATGATCCCGAAGCCAACCGCACCGTTCTCGTCGCTCCATTCTTCTGTTGCACTGCAACACGACCGCTTCGATATCCATCCGACGAAAGACGAAGGCCGCGGCGACCCGAAAAACTTTGTCGCAGAATTGTCAGCCGGGAGACATTCTAAAATAGCGCTTTCCCCTATTGAGGACCACCTCGGGCGATGCGGCTTTTGATCCCAAACAGGAAGAAAGCGGCGCGGCTTTCGGTGGAGACCATCTGCTGCATGGCCTCACCGGCACGGCCGTACTAGGATCGCACGACAGGAACCGACGAAGAGCGCCGCTGAATGCGCCATCACCGGGAGGGATTTGTTTGGTGGCTACCAATCTCGAAGTGCGCGGCGTGTCCTTGCGATTCGGCGGCGTCCGTGCGCTGACCGATGTCAGCTTTGCCATCAGGGACGGCGAACTGTTCTCGATCATCGGCCCCAACGGCGCCGGCAAGACCTCGATCGTGAACTGCATTTCCGGCCGCTACAAGCCGACCGAAGGCCAGCTCTTCTACGGGGAACGCGACATCACCGGCCTGACGCCGAATGCGCGGGCCTCCCTGGGCATCGGCCGCACCTTCCAGAATCTCGCGCTGTTCCACCACATGAGCGTGCTCGACAACATCATGGTCGGGCGCCATCACCTCTTGAAGAACAATTTCCTCACCGGCTCGCTGTACTGGCTCACCGGCGCGCGCAAGGAAGAGCTCGAACACCGCCGCAAGGTCGAGGAGATCATCGACTTTCTCGATCTCCAGTCGGTGCGTAAAGCCCCCGCCGGCACCCTCTCCTACGGCCTGCGCAAGCGGGTGGAACTCGCCCGCGCCATGGCGCTGGAGCCGCGCCTCATCCTGCTCGACGAGCCGATGGCCGGCATGAACTTCGAGGAGAAGGAGGACATGGCCCGCTACATCGTCGATCTCAACGAGGAGTTCGGGATGACGGTGGTGATGATCGAGCACGACATGGGCGTGGTGATGGACATCTCCCATCGCGTCATGGTGCTGGATTTCGGCCGCAAGATCGCCGAGGGCGACCCGGCTGCGGTTCTTGCCGATCCCCATGTCAGGCGCGCCTATCTCGGCGAAGAGGACGAGGTGCTGGTCGATCCCGACGATGCTCCGCCAGCGCGGGAGAGCGCGGCATGATGGATTACGCAGGCCGCGTCGCGCAGGCCGACACCTATCCGAAGATGCTCCGGCTCAACGCGAAGGAGCACGGCAACGAGATCGCGCTGAGAGAAAAGGATCTCGGGCTGTGGCGCGTTTTCACCTGGAACGATTACAACACCCGCGCGCGCGACTTTGCACTCGGCCTCGTCGAGTTGGGCCTGGGACGCGACGACGTCATCGGCATCATCGGCGACAACCGGCCGGACTGGGTTGCGGCGGAAGTGGCGACCCATGCGATCGGGGGCTTGAGCCTCGGGCTCTATCGCGACGTGCTGGACGAGGAAGCCGCCTATCTCCTCACCTATGGTGAGGCTCAGCTCGTTTTCGCCGAGGACGAGGAGCAAGTCGACAAGCTGCTGGCGCTGGCCGAGCGCGTGCCGAGATTGAAGCACATCATCTATTCCGACCCGCGCGGGATGCGCAAATATGACGACCCGCGTCTGATGTCGGCGGAGAAATTCGCCGGGCTCGGCCGTGCCCGGGCCACACGCGAACCGGAGCTGTACGATCGGCTGGTGGATGCGACCAAGGGCGAGGACGTCGCGATTCTCTGCACCACGTCAGGCACGACTTCGCACCCCAAGCTTGCCATGCTCGCCGCCGGCCGCGTGCTCGGCCATTGCGCGACCTATCTCGCCTTCGATCCGAAGGGCCCCGACGACGAATACGTCTCGGTGCTGCCGCTGCCCTGGATCATGGAACAGGTCTATGTGCTCGGCAAAGGCCTGCTCTGCCGGATGAAGATCAACTTCGTCGAAGAGCCCGAGACCATGATGAACGATCTGCGCGAGATCGCGCCGACATTCGTACTGTTTGCGCCGCGCGTCTGGGAATCGATCGCCGCAGACGTCCGCGCCAAGGTAATGGATGCAACGCCCTTCAAGCAGCGCCTGTTCGATATCGGTATGAAGTCGGGCCTTGCCGCGCTCGAACAGGGCCAGCGCTCGGGCTTTGCCGACGCGATCCTGTTCCGCGCGCTGCGCGACCGGCTTGGCTTCAGCCGCCTGCGCTCGGCCGCGACTGGCGGCGCGGCACTCGGGCCCGAGACCTTCAAGTTCTTCCAGGCCATGGGCGTGCCGCTGCGCACGCTCTACGGCCAGACCGAGCTCCTGGGCGCCTACACGCTGCATCCCGAGGGCAAGGTTGACCCCGACACGACGGGCGTACCGATGGCCGACAGCGTTGAGATCCGCATCGACAACGCCGATGTCCACGGCGTCGGCGAAATCGTGGTGCGGCATCCCAACATGTTCCTCGGCTATTACAAGAACCCCGAGGCGAGCGTCGCCGACATCAGGGACGGCTGGATGCTGTCGGGCGACGCCGGCTATTTCAACGACAACAAGCAACTCGTCGTCATCGACCGCATCAAGGATCTCGCCGAGACCTCGCGCGGCGAGCGCTTCTCGCCGCAGTTCATCGAGAACAAGCTGAAATTCTCGCCCTACATCGCCGAAGCGGTGGTGCTGGGCGCCGGCCGCGATGCGCTCGCGGCGATGATCTGCATCCGCTACTCGATCATCTCGAAATGGGCGGAGAAGAACCGCCTCTCCTTCACGACCTACAGCGACCTCGCCTCCCGGCCCGAGGTCTATGCCCTGCTCAAGAAGGAGGTCGAGACCGTCAACGCCACGCTGCCCCCTGCGCAGCGCATCTCGCGCTTCCTCTTGCTCTACAAGGAGCTCGACGCCGACGACGGCGAGCTCACCCGCACCCGAAAGGTGCGCCGCAGCGTGATCAACGAGAAATACGCCGGCATCATCGACGCGATTTATCGCGGCGATGCCGACATCCCCGTCGACACCGTGATCCGCTTCCAGGACGGCACCACGCAGCGGGTGCGAACGACGCTGCGCGTGGTGGATCTTGGCGGGCACGGGCATCTGGCGGAGGCTGCGGAGTGAGCTCACTTCCGATGCAGAGCGCCAATCGACGCACTGTTTCCCCGCAAGCGGGGAGAGGCGAAGGACAGCATATCATATGAACACCGCCTTCCTTATCCAGCTCCTGGTCAACGGCCTCGTGGTCGGCACCCTCTATGGCGTCGTGGCGATGTCGTTCGTGCTGATCTACAAGGCGACGCAGGTCGTCAACTTCGCGCAAGGCGAGCTGCTGCTGGTCGGCGCCTGGGTCTGCTGGGCGCTGCTGGCGAAATACCAGGTGCCGTTCTGGATCGGCATGCCGATGACGCTGGTGTTCATGTTCGTGTTCGGCATCGCGATCCAGGTCCTGATCCTGCGGCCCATGATCGGCGAACCCATCATCTCGGTGATCATGGTGACGATCGGCCTCTCGACCGTGCTCCAGGCGACGCTGAAGTGGATGTTCGGCGTCAACCCGCAGCCGTTCCCACGCGTGTTCGAGAGCCAGTCGGTCAGCCTGTTCGGACTCCAGATCCAGACCGTCTACGTCATGAGCCTCGTGGTATCCGTGGCGATGATGATCGGCATGGCCTGGTTCTTCCGCGCCTCTAAATACGGCCTTGCGATGCGCGCCACCGCGTTCAACCAGCAGGTGGCACAGTCGCTCGGTATCTCCGTGAAAAGCGTGTTCGCGATGGCCTGGGCGATATCGGCGACGGTCTCCGCAGTCGCGGGCGTCGTCGTTGCCGTGGTGAACGGCGTCTCATCCGGCTTAGCCGGCTACGGCATCAAGGTGTTTCCGGCGGCGATCCTCGGCGGGCTCGATTCCGTCGGCGGCGCCGTGCTCGGGGGCATCATCATCGGCCTGCTCGAAAACGTCGCGCAATATGTCGACAGCGAGTATCTGCATTGGGGCAATCTCTACGAGATCGCGCCGTTCTACGTCCTCATCATCGTGCTGATGATCAAGCCTTACGGCCTGTTCGGCACCCACGACATCGAGCGGATCTGACCCATGGCCGGCCCTGCCCTCATCCCCGCTGGTGACTTCCGCACCTCCTACGCGGCCGACACCACGATCTTTCCGACCACGACCAGCCGCAACTTTGCGATCGCCGGGGCATTGCTGCTCTGCCTCGCGCCGCAATTCCTCGCCGGCTATTGGCTCAGCATCCTGATCCAGATCGGCATCTTCTCGATCGCCGCGCTCGGCCTCAACATCCTGGTCGGCTTCACCGGCCAGATCTCGATCGGGCACGCCGCCTTCTTCCTGCTCGGCGCCTTCACCTCGGCCTACATCTCGAACAATGCGCCGATCCCGGTGTTCTTCGCGATCCCGCTCGCGGGCGTCGTCACCGCGCTGGTCGGCCTGATCTTCGGCATCCCTGCGGCGCGGCTGAAGGGGCTCTATCTCGTCATCGCGACACTGGCCGCGCAATACATCCTGCTCGACTTCTTCTCCCGCGCCGAGTGGTTCACCGGCGGCTCGGTGCCGGCGAGCGCAAACCCGTTTTCGATCTTCGGCTACACGCTGCGCGGCGATAAGCAGTATTTCTACGTCGTGCTGGCCTATGTGCTGGCGAGCTACATCCTCGTCACCAACCTGATGCGCACGCGCGACGGCCGCGCGCTGGTGGCGATCCGGGACCATTATCTCTCGGCCGAGATCATGGGCATCAACTTGACCAAATATCGCACGCTGTCGTTCGGCCTCGCCGCCTTCTTCGCCGGCATCGCGGGCGCGCTCTATGCGCACTACCAGCTCGTGGTCTCCCAGGAAGGCTTTGGCATCGAGCGCTCGATCCTGTTCCTGGCCATGATCATCATCGGCGGCACCGGATCTATCATGGGCACACTGATGGGCACCGCCTTCGTGGTGCTGCTGCCTGAGGCGATGGAATTCATCAGCCATTATTTGAAGGGCGGCGCGATCGACAAGGCGCTGTCGCTCAACACCAACATCACCTTCCTGCGCGAGATCGCGATCGGGGTGATCATCATCGCGTTCCTGATGTTCGAGCCGGACGGACTTGCCCATCGCTGGCGGCAGATCAAGGCGTACTGGAAACTCTACCCGTTCTCGCATTGAGCCGGGCTGCTTCACTTAAACAATAAACAGGAGGAACCGACCCATGAAGATGAAGTCCCTTTTGAGCACCGCATCGCTCGCCCTCATGATCGCCGCATTCTCGGCAGGCGCGCAGGCGCAGATCGCGATCGGGCACCTCGCCGATTATTCCGGCGGCACTTCCGATGTCGGCACCCCCTTCGGCCAGGCCGTCGCCGACACGTTTGCGTGGGTCAACAAGAACGGCGGCGTCGGCGGCAAGCAACTCAACGTCGACACCAACGATTACGGCTACCAGGTGCCGCGCGCGATCGCGCTCTACAAGAAATGGTCGGCACCCGACTCCAAGGTCGCGGCGATCATGGGCTGGGGTACGGCGGACACCGAGGCGCTGACCGGATTCCTTGCCCAGGACAAGATTCCCGACATGTCGGGCTCCTACGCCGCGGCCCTCACCGATCCCGAAGGCGTCAGCGGCAAGGCCAAGCCCGCACCCTATAATTTCTTCTACGGCCCGAGCTATTCGGACTCGCTGCGCGCGATGCTGATGTGGGCGGCCGAGGACTGGAAGGCGAAGGGCAAGCCCGGCAAGCCGAAGTTCGTTCACATGGGCGCCAACCATCCCTATCCAAACGCACCGAAGGCCGCCGGTGAAGCAATGGCGACGGAGCTCGGCTTCGAGGTGCTGCCGCCGCTGGTGTTCGCGCTGGCGCCGGGTGACTACAGCGCGCAGTGCCTGAGCCTGAAATCCTCGGGCGCCAACTACGCCTATCTCGGCAACACCGCGGCCTCCAACATCTCGGTGATGAAGGCCTGCAAGAGCGCCGGTGTCGACATCCAGTTCCTCGGCAACGTCTGGGGCATGGACGAGAACGCCGCCAAGACCGCGGGCGACGCCGCCAACGGCGTGATCTTCCCGCTGCGTACCGCAGTGAGCTGGGGCGGCGATGCGCCCGGCATGAAGACGCTGATGGAGATCTCGAAAATGTCCGATCCCACCGGCAAGGTCTACCGCCCGGTGCACTACGTCGCCGCGGTCTGCTCGGCGATGTACATGAAGGAGGCGCTCGACTGGGCCGCCAAGAACGGCGGCGCCACCGGCGACAACGTCGTGAAGGGATTCTACCAGAAGAAGGACTGGGTGCCGGCGGGCATGGAAGGCGTCTGCAATCCCTCGACCTGGACCGACAAGGATCACCGCGGCACGCTGAAAGTCGACCTCTATCGCACCAAGATCGCGGGCGCGACCGACGGCGACCTCAACGATCTCATGGGCAAGGGCACGATCAAGCTCGAGAAGGTCAAGACCATCGAGCTGCCGCGCAAGCCGGAGCTGCTGGGGTGGTGAGCCTCACTATCCCTACACACGCAACTGTCATCCCCCGCGAAGGCGGGGATCCAGTACGCCGCGCCCCCTCGGGGAACGTCAGGCGTCTCTGGAATACTGGGTCGCCCGGTCAAGCCGGGCGACGACAGCGGAGTTATGAAGAATGAACGAGATCGCCGAAACAGCGCGCACCTCCCCGACCGTCGTAGCCGCACCGCCCCTGCTTGCCGTGCGCAACATCGAGGTCGTCTATGACGACGTCATCCTGGTGCTGCGGGGCCTCAGCCTCGACGTGCCCAAAGGCGCTATCGTGGCGCTGCTGGGAGCCAACGGCGCCGGCAAGTCGACGACGCTGAAGGCGATCTCGGGGCTGCTCAAGACCGAGGACGGCGAGGTCACGCGCGGCGAGATCCTGTTCGAGGGCGAGCGTATCAACGGCATAGATCCCGACAAGATCGTGCGCCGCGGCATCTTCCAGGTGATGGAGGGCCGCCGCATCGTCGCCGACATGACATCGCTGGAAAACCTCAAGCTCGGCGCCTTCACCCGCAGGGACCGCGAGGTCGATGCCGATCTCGACATGGTCTTCAACTATTTCCCGCGCCTGAAGGAGCGCACCGGTCTTGCCGGCTATCTCTCCGGCGGCGAGCAGCAGATGCTCGCGATCGGCCGCGCGCTGATGGCGCGCCCGAAGATGATCCTGATGGACGAGCCGTCGATGGGCCTGTCGCCGCTGCTGGTGAAAGAGGTGTTCTCGATCATCCAGAAGATCAACCGCGACCTCGGCGTCACCATCCTCTTGGTCGAGCAGAACGCGCGCGCCGCGCTGTCGGTGGCGAGCCACGGCTACATCATGGAGCAAGGCAAGGTCGTGCTCGACGGCACCGCCGACGAATTGCGCGACAACGAGGACGTCAAGGAGTTCTACCTCGGCGGCGCCGGCGACCAGCGCAAGAGCTTCAAGAATCTCAAGAGTTTCAAGCGGCGCAAGCGCTGGCTCTAATCCTAGAGCACCTGCTCCGCTTCCGTGACTGCGCAGAGAACATGATAGAACGACGACGCAGGAATGGTGTCGACCAGCGACTTGCCGTCGCGATCGAACTGGTCGTACCAGCCGCCCTTCACGGGGTGGCTGAGATAATGCCGTTCGAGCCGCACCAGCGCCGCGCGCGCCTCATCCGCCGCTCCGGCCTCGCCGGACTCGGCCTGTGCGATCCACGCCTTCGCGATCTCGGTCTGCGGCCACAGCCTGCGCGTGCTACAGCGGATGTTGCCGGCGTCATCGCCCTCATCAGTGAGGCAGCCGGTCGCCCCGTCGCGATAGCGCAGCGCGGACGCCAGCAGCTCGGCGCGGCGCTGCCCGGTCGGGCATCCCGTGATGCGTTCAAATCCCTTCAGCAGCCAGACCCACTCCGCCTGATGGCCGGGCTCGACGCTGACCGGCTCGATCTTCGACCAGTCTTCCTCGAAATATTCGGTCAGGATGCGCTTCTGCTTGTCGTAGAGATTGGCGAGGAACAGCGCGAAAAACTCGCCGGCGCGGTTCTGGAACGACAGATCGTGGGTCGCGTCGAAACACCCGATCATCGCCTCGAACAGATGCATGTGCGGGTTCTGCCGGCGCGGCAGCGACACCGGCAGGCTCTCGTGCACGCCGCCATGCGGCGAGCGCAGATGACCGTCGAGGAAGGCGAGCAGCGCATCGATCTCGGCGCGAATTTGCGCATCCCCGTCGAGCGTGTAGACGGCCGCGAGCGCGAACAGGATGAAGGCGTGGTCGTAAGCATCGCGCCGGCCATCCAGCACCGCGCCTTCCGGCGTCAACCGGTGCACGTAGCCGGGCTTGCCGTCGGGCGCCTTCGCGCGTGCCAACAGGTATTCCAGCCCCTTCAGCGCGATGACGCGCCCCTCGGGATACCAGCCCAGCTGCGCCGCCTTGGCGTAGCACCAGATCTGGCGGGCCTGCACGAACATGCGGCGCGGCGCGGCGGCGTCCGCCGAGCCGTCGCGATGCAGCCGGTCGATGAAACCACCCGCTTCGTGGTCCCAGCCGACCGTCGACCACAGCGGCAGCGCCTCGTCGATCATGCGACGCTTCAGGCGCGCGACGACGTCCGCCGCAATCATTCCTTCGTCCGCCATCGCGTCCTCTTCAAGCCGTGCCCATGGCCGTCTGATAGCCATGCCGGCGGCGGCGCGCAACGGATGCCAACCCGGAAAGACCAGCCATGACCGCCCATTACGACGCCTTCGAGACGTGCGAGCCGGCCGCGCGCGAGGCCAAGCTGTTCGCCCGCTTGCCGCAGGTGCTGCGCGGCGCGATGGCCGCGCCGGCCTATGCCGAGCGGCTGAAGGGCGTCGATCCGGCCGCAGTGACCTCCCGGGCGGCGCTGGCGAGCCTGCCGGTGCTGCGCAAGTCCGAGCTGCCCGCCCTGCACAAGGCCTCCGCGCCCTTCGGCGGCTTGGTGGCAGCTGCCCCGGGCTCGTTCGCCCGCCTCTTCACCTCCCCCGGCCCGATCTTCGAGCCGGAGGGCCGGCAGGCCGATCCCTGGCGCGGCGCGCGGGCACTGTTTGCGGCGGGGTTCCGCGCCGACGACATCGTGCTCAACACCTTCAGCTACCATCTCACCCCCGGCGGCTTCATCTTCGACGCCTCGGCCCGCGCGCTCGGCTGCGCGGTGATCCCGGCCGGGCCCGGCAATACCGAGCAGCAATTCGAACTGATCGAGGCCTACCGGCCGGTCGGCTACAGCGGCACGCCCGATTTCCTGAAGATATTGCTCGATGCCGCAGCAAGCGCGGGGCGCGACGTCTCCTCAATCAAGCGCGCGCTGGTCTCGGGTGCGGCCTTCCCGCCCTCGCTCCAGGCCGAGGTCAAGGCGCGCGGCATTGACGCCTACCAGGCCTTCGGCACCGCCGATCTCGGCCTCATCGCCTTCGAGACCGAGGCGCGCGAGGGCATGGTCGTGAACGAGGACCTGATCATGGAGATCGTCAGGCCCGGCACCGGAGATCCCGTGGCGCCCGGCGACGTCGGCGAGATCGTCGTGACCTCGCTCGATCCGCATCATCCCTGGATCCGGCTCGCACTCGGTGACCTCACCGCGGCGCTGCCGGGCATGAGCCCGTGCGGGCGCACCAACATGCGCATCAAGGGCTGGATGGGTCGCGCCGACCAGACCACCAAGGTCAAGGGCATGTTCATTCGCCCCGAGCAGGTTGCAGAGATCGGCAAGCGCCATTCCGCGCTCGGGCGCATGCGCCTCGTCGTCACGCGCCAGGGCGAGAGCGACGCCATGACGCTGAAAGCCGAAACGGCAGCCGCGAGCGAGGCGCTACGCGACGAGATCGCCGGCACGTTGCGCGCGGTGACGAAACTCGGCGGCAATGTCGAGCTGGTGAACCCGGGTGCGCTGCCGAACGACGGTAAGGTGATCGCGGACGAACGGTAAGAGACCGATCGTCCACTGTGCGCCAGGGCGGCATAACAGGGAATTTCTCAAAAAGATGGACTAAAAACAGGTTCTCACCAAGTCCACAAATATGGGACCTAGCCGGATTTTGGTAATGTTTTCCGCGGCTTCGGCATCGCTACCGCACTTTGCTGTTAATGCCGATAACAGGCCGCGAATAGGAGGCGATCTGGATAAAATCGCACGTCCGCCTTCTCTCCCAACCTTGAGGCATTGCGCAGACGAGATGAAAATCGAATGTTCGTTTCGAATATCTCGCGATTGCGCAACAGCTTTCCTGTCCTGACGGAGCACGGTCGATCCAGTTAGAGCAGCACGAACTCGGCAGACGGAATATGTTGCCATTGAATGGCGTCCGCGCCTCTGCCGCGATCAAACCGGTGGCGCCGCTGCAACACGGCGATCAAGGCTACGATACTGTCGTAGGAGAGTCTTGGCAGGGCCGGAATGTTCAAACTCACTGCCCGAGCATACGGCGAATGCACGGTTGTGCTGCGGCGGGCGTTGAGGAGCTTAGGGACGCGCAAGCGGAACTCGAGGATAGAGTTTCACATTTGGTAACTTAAGGCGCGCAGGCTGATCTGATGAACCTTCCGTCTCGGTTGCTGCACCATCGCAGTTCTCCTTTAGCTATCTCCTGGCAACGATGTCGTCCCTGATGCGCGCAAAGCGGCGACGCTCCTACACCTGCGCCGGGTTGTGAAAGATGGTGCCCATGAAGACAAAAAAGGGCGGTGTCAAAAATCCGATCGCCAAAAAGCCGCCGCAGACTGCGCGCTTCGCCAAGCTGTCGCGCATTGTGCCGCGATCGGCGCCAGTTGCAAAGCCTGCGCCGCCCAAGCTGCTTGCCTCCGCAGATCTGTCCCATTTGCTCATCTATCACATCCGACGGGCCCAGCTTTTGCTCCTCAAAGAGGCCAGCCGGCGGCTCGCCGTCTTTAAGATCAGCCCGTCGCAATTCTTCGTGCTGTCGGTGATCGAGGCCAATCCAGGCGCCAATCAGCTCGCCATCGCGCAATCGTTGTCGATTGAGCGCGCAGGGATCGGGAGGCTGGTGGACCAACTGGAGCGGCGCGGCCTGGTGCAGCGCTCCGCCTCCGCCGTCCATCGCCGCTACTACGAGCTCCATTTGACCGGGACCGGCGCCACACTCTTGGGTCGCTTGCGGCCGGCGATCGCCGAAAGCGAGAAGGCGCTAGCCGGAAGGATTGGGCCGCACTCCTTCCGCGAATTGCTGTGGGCGCTGGACCGGATCGGGACCCTGAAGGAAGCCCCGTGAGAACAGGCCTGCTTTAGTTAGCGGCGCGCCAGCGTGAACCGGCGGGCCTGACGAGATCAGCGCTTCGCCGCGTTACCTGCCAACTCCATCGCTAGATCCAGAGCTGCCACCCCAATCTGATCCGAGGAATTAGATTTGCAGCGCCGGTCCATCCAAGCAATAATCGCGGTGAAATCACCGCGGCCCACAATTTCTCTGTCACCACTGACATTGAGCCCGCTGACGAAGCCCATGACCCAGGATTCGAACGCTCCCTTTACGACGAGGTTCTTCTTCCGGTTCATCCAGGCGGTGCACGACTGAGAGCCCGCGCCGACGATCGTTGATCCAGCGTTCAGGCACGTTATAGGCAGAAGCAGCATGGCGATGCCGGTTAGCGCTCTTTTCATCATTTGCTCGGACCGAAACGGCGACTGTCGACCAACCTACATCTGAAAATCGCTTGTGTCAGCTTGGATACAAGCCCTGCTGTCGTGCGGGCTACGCGCTGGTGCGAGAGCTCGTTGATGAAAAGATGCAAACAAGAGGGGTGATGAGAAAGGGTGACCGCAAGTACATCCTCACGGACCACATTCGGATAAGGCCGGGCGATCCGAGGGAGGTAGCCGTTGTGAAGTGGATATTCGACAGGTTCCTGGAGGTCAGGTCTGAAACCGTGATTGCTTGGGAGCTCAACCAGAAGGGGCTCGTCTCGAGCACAGAGACGCCATGGACGCGTGCTGCAGTTGGTATTCTTCTCAGAAACGAGAGCTATATCGGAAACCTCATCTTCAACCGAAAGTCTCGCAAGTTACGACAGAACGCCGTGACCAAATCCTCCTGAACAATGGATCAGAAGCGAAGGTTGCATCGAACCCATCATTGATCGCGAGGTCTTCTTCAGCGTCAGGAGAATTATCGAGGAGCGCCGCGTCGACCTTTCAGAGGAGGAAATGCTCGTTCGGCTGCGCCGAGTTTTTCTCAGAGAAGGGCGCCTTACCCCGGCAATTATCGATAGAACTCCAGGACTTCCCTGCTCTGCGACCTGTCAAACCCACTTTGGCAGTTTTCGGAATCTATATCGACTAATCGGATACGCACCGAAGCGGAACTACGAATTCCTCGACTCACGTCCTCTTTGGTCGGAGCTAAGGGCCAAGCTTCTCGTACAGGCCGCGTCCGCGATTCGAGCGGCGGGCGGACGCATCAGTCCGGGGGGCTGGAGCGATTGCCTACTTGTCAACGGGACGACCTGTCTTTCGGTCAGGGCTGCTCGTTGGACTCCCGGCCAAAAGCCAAACCATGCACCACTCTGGAGTATTGAGCGCGAGGGGTGCCTTCCCGACGGCTGGATCGCCGCCATAAGATTGTCCGAGCACAACAAGTCCGTACTCGACTACGTGCTGTTGCCGACTGACGGCAAAGTGAAACGTACGATCCGCTTTTCCGAGGCAGCGCGAGCGCGACGGGGAATTATGCGGTTCAAAACGGCCAATGGCCTTGTTCAAGCTATCAGCCGGCGGCTTACAGAAACACGCCCCGCCTCCCAAGCCACGCCAGGGCCGCAGAGCAAGCGGCCGAAAGCAACGCGGTCCAAAGGAACGCCCGCGGGCGGCGCTGATGGAGCGCAGGTACAGGAAGCTCCGAGAAGCTTCCCGTAATTTCTTCGGAATTCTCCGTTAAGCTTAGCTACCTCAGGCAGATCTGACAGCTTTACATTCATCGGCCATGAGCTGGGCTCCATTCGCGATTGGACCAGCGCCCTATGAACCACTGTTTTGCCCGACGATGCAAGCTTCACTTCGGTTTTTTCGATACGACGATGCATAGCCCACCGCAGAACACTTGTACGTTTGCTCGCCAACCGAGAATGCCGGCGCGAGTAGCTTAGCGCCGATCGCAGACTCGAATCGGGCCAATGAAGGATCTCATCGGCCGGTCGGGATCGACGTAAGTTCTGCCGCACCATCACGAAGGCAGGATAAGCCCGATGGTGATGGCCACAGCCAGCAGCGGGAAAGTTTGTTTGACATGGCACCCAGCCGACCGAGCTGCGGAAGCGGCTGAAGCCCCCGATCCGGAAGAGTCAGCCTTATGCCAAGCGGGTCGCGCACAAGGGCATCTGGGTCGAGCCGAAGCTGCTTGCGGAGGTCGAGTATCGGGGCAAGTCGCCAGAGGGCAAGGGCCGGCATCCGTTCTTCAAATGTCTGCGGGAGGACCTATGATGGCCTACAAGCGAGATGCGCGCGAGGAGATGGCGAAACGATCGGGGCCGACGTGGTTCATCCCTAAACATGTCCCTGACATTCACACCGGCGAACCATGGTCCGAGATGGTGGTCGAAGACCTGCAAGCCGCATGGAAGACCGGTGCCGACCTCGGAGAGTTGAGCACATATCGTTGCCATGACCGGGACGACATCACCCAGAAATAAGGAGCTTGGTCTTGATCTGATCTACCAGCTGCAGCGCCGTCGGGGCTATCTGCAAAAGCAGAGCGGCAGGCCGAGAAGAAACCCGACGAGCGAGCATCATGAACATGGCCCGGCTGATCCCCGCCGAGCAGATCGAGCAGAGCTATGACCTCACCATGATCGCGCTGGCCGACGCGCGAGCGCGACGCAGCGGCCACCATCGACCGGCTAATCAGCATTCTCCATCGCGCGATGCCATCACCGAGGTGCTGGTCGACGAGCGGGTGCGCTCACGGCCCAGATCGGATGTGCCAGGATAGGAGGCCGCTCGGCAACAGCGCCTAAGCCCAACTTGCGCCTTTCACTATGTTTCCAACACCGGGATTTACCCGATTGCGTCGCTGCCCCGCGGCGTCCTATGGTTCCATCGATTGCTTTTTATAAATTGGGGCGGGGGCTCCTTTGGTTATCTCGATTGCCGTCGCGGAAACGCGACCTTTGTCGCGCGTGTCCACGCGCGCGGTCGTTTACATCGCGCTCTTGTCGCTCGCTGGCGCCTATTTCCTCACTTGGCCAATTTGGCGCGCTCAGTTCTTGATTGAAATCTGGCCTACGGAGTCGTGGAACGCCTATTGGCAGGACGCGGCGGCTGCGTGGCGGCCGATCTACCCAGGGCCAGATAGCCTTGCCGGCAATAACTACCCGCCGCTCTCGTTCTATGTGATCGGGGCGCTCGGCAAGCTGCTGGGTATGGACAACCTGTTTGTGGGGCGCGCGCTCTCGCTGCTGGCCCTGGCGGCGCTGGCCCTGGAGGTATTTCTTTCGGTCCGGATTTTGGCCTTGGGCCGCCTTGGCGGCGCCGTTGCGGCGCTGTGGTATGTCGCGATGATGGCGCGCAACTCGACCATCTACATCGGCACGAACGATCCGCAACTTGCTGGCCTCGCTATCATGGGCGCGGCGCTCGTGTATTTCCTTCGGCTTTGCCAGCAGAACCGCTCTCCAGTCCCCGCGCTATTGCTCATGGTCGTCGCGGGCTTCTGGAAGCACAACATCATTGGGGTCCCACTAACGGCGCTCTGCTGGCTCTTCCTCTCATCGAACCGGGAAGCCGTCAGAGCGACGTTCGTGAGCAGCTTGGCAACCCTGGCCGGACTTCTCGCCTGCGTCGCCCTGTTCGGGCCAAACTTCATACCCGATCTGCTGGCTCCACGACAATACAGTTGGTCGAATGTTCTGACGAACGTGGGGCATCTGCAATGGTCTGCGCTCGCGCTGCTGATCTGGGCTGCATGGGCGATTTTCGATCACCGCTCCACGCCCGCAAGGTTTACCGCCCTGCACATCGGCGTCGGGCTTGTCGCCTGCATCGTGCAATGGTTGGGCCACGGCATTTTCGGGAATGCCGAGTTCGATTTGGTCTTCGCCGTGGCAATCGGCCTCGGCGTCACCTTCAATCGCATGGAGTCGAGCTACGTTGCGAGAATGATTGGGCCCGATCGTTGCCGGGATGCGATGGTCCTCGCTCTTCTGCTGAGGCTGATCCTGACCGATCGGCAGGAAACGGCTCTTCTTTTCTTAAGCCCCGAGTTCCGGGAGTCGCTGTATGCAAGCGAACATAACATTTTGAACGAAGCTAAGGTCGTGGCGGCAATCCCGGGGGACGTCGCCTGCACGATCAAGCTTGTTTGCAGGCAAGCGGGCAAGTCATTCATCGTTGATGAGTTCAGGACGGACGAGATGGTGGCAACCGGGAAGCTCGCCCCCGCCGACATTCCGGCTCTGCTGAGCGCCAAACATATTTCCGTGCATCCCAAGACGCAGCCGACCGGACCGGAACAAGACACGTCCATTTCGAGGTGGTGGCGAAGGCGAAACCAACCGATCGTAAACGCCCATCGCGTCACCCCAACGATCCTCGCATGCGGCGCGATCTGTACCTGCTCGTGATGGCATTCAGGCGTTCGGGCCTAACCTCGCCAACTCGGCTGGCTGGCGCGTGATGTTTCTCGCGCCGCGCTGGTACGATCAATGCAAGAAGGGTAACCACGTCTCGGTCGACCAGATGCAGTTCATGCGTTCTACGGCAAGAGTTGGGAGCGTTTTGGCGACGGAAGATGCCGCCGCCGCAGACAGCAACTCTCTGGTCAGGTGGTTCGGAAGTTGCCATCAGCCCGGCGCGTCCGATTCTCGAGCGCGGATTAATCCGACATTAGCGCTTTCCAGGTTAGTTCTGTTGATGTCCGTCTCATCGCTCCGCGGGCTCGGACCAGCCAGACGCTTGGAAGCGGGCGGTAAACACGGCGCTTAACCGAGGCTGATCGCAGCCGCCACTCCCCCGGCCCCCATGGCGGAGGTCAACATCACCTCTGACATGGTCCGCCGCGATCGCGCGGCCAGCGTCCCGAATTTCTGGTTTGAGACATTCTCAATCGCCGTTTTTGTGTCGGCGATATGCGTCACGCAACGGCATCGTCTATGTCATCGATATCTGCCAGATCCCGGAACCGAGAACGGCGTCATCTTTCGAACCAAACCGCTCTGCGTATTTTCGACGGAGACAAACGCACCCACGGTCCGGAAAGCTACATCTTTGCCACCTGCTGAATGAGTCGGCTCGCGATTACTTCCTATCCCGCTCTGTCGATTCGTTTTTTTTCTAAGAAGGCTTGGTAAGTCAGCCGCAGGCCGTCCTCGATCGAGGTCTGTGCGCGCCAGCCGAGCCTTTCGAGACGGCCGACGTCGAGCAGCTTGCGCGGCGTTCCATCGGGCCGCGAGGTGTCGAAACTGATCTCGCCGCGATAGCCGACGATTTCGGCGACGACGCGCGCGAACTCGGCGATGGTGATGTCCTCACCGGTGCCGACGTTGATCAGCTCCGCGCCGGAATGGCTCTTCATCAGATGCACGCAGGCATCCGCCATGTCATCGACATAGAGGAACTCCCGCCGCGGCGTGCCGGTGCCCCACACCACGACGCTCGTCGCGCCCGAAAGTTTCGCCTCATGAAAGCGCCGGATCAGCGCGGCGACGACGTGGCTCAGCTCGGGGTGATAATTATCGCCGGGGCCGTAGAGATTGGTCGGCATCACGCTGATGAAGTCGGATCCGTACTGACTGCGATAGGCCTCCACCATCTTGATGCCGGCGATCTTGGCGATCGCATAGGGCTCGTTGGTCGGCTCCAGCGGGCCTGTCAGCACCGAGTCCTCGCGCAGGGGCTGCGGCGCCAGCTTCGGATAGATGCAGGACGAGCTGAGGAACATCAGCTTCTCGGCGCCGTTCTGATGCGCTGCCTGGATCACGTTCGCCGCGATCGCGATGTTGTCGTAGATGAACTCGGTGCGCAGCGTGTCATTGGCGACGATGCCGCCGACCTTGGCGGCGGCGAGAAAGATCACTTGCGCCGCGCCTTGGCGAACCAGTCGAACACGGCGGCCTGGTCGCAGAGATCGAGCTCGCGCCGGTCTGCGGTGACGAGCTGGACATCCTCGGGTGCCAGCTAGCGCACAATCGCGCTGCCGACCATTGCCGCGATGGCCGGCGACCTAGACGGTCCTACCCTTGAGTTCAAACGCTGCGCTTGCCACTGGCCGCGTCCCGTTTTGCTTCCGCCAGATCGCTCGCCATCATCTCCTCGACCAGCTGGGTGAACGTTCGCTTCGGCGTCCAGCCGAGCACTTTTCGCGCCTTGCCGGCGTCGCCGACCAGCAGATCGACCTCGGTCGGCCGGAAATAAGTTGGATCGATCTTCACCACGGTCTTGCCGCTGTTCTCATCAATGCCGGTCTCCTCGACGCCCGCCCCGCGCCAGGCGATGCGGCGGCCGACCTGCGCGAACGACAATTCGACCATCTCACGCACCGAGTGCATCTCGCCGGTGGCGAGCACGAAATCGTCAGGCTTGTCGGCTTGCAGGATCTTGTGCATGCCCTCGACATAGTCCCTCGCGTGGCCCCAGTCGCGCTTGGCCGAGAGATTACCGAGATAAAGAGTGTCCTCGAGTCCCACCTCGATCCGCGCCACGCCGCGGGTGATCTTGCGGGTCACAAACGTCTCGCCGCGGATCGGGCTCTCGTGGTTGAACAGGATGCCGTTCGACGCGAACATACCGTAGGCTTCGCGGTAGTTCACCGTGATCCAGTAGCCGTAGAGCTTGGCGACACCGTAAGGCGAGCGCGGATAGAACGGCGTGGTCTCCTTCTGCGGGATCTCCTGGACAAGACCGTAGAGCTCCGAGGTCGAGGCCTGGTAGAACCGCGTCTGCTTCTCCATGCCGAGGATGCGGATCGCCTCGAGCAGCCGCAGCACGCCGATGCCGTCGGCGTTGGCGGTGTATTCCGGGCTCTCGAAGCTGACGGCGACGTGGCTTTGGGCCGCGAGATTGTAGATCTCGGTCGGCCGGATCTGCTGCACCAGGCGGATCAGATTGGTCGAGTCCGTCATGTCGCCGTAGTGCATCAGGAACGGCACGTTGCCGACATGCGGATCCTGGTAGAGATGATCGACCCGCGCGGTGTTGAACGAGGACGAGCGTCGCTTGATGCCGTGCACGACATAGCCGAGCGACAGCAGATATTCGGCGAGATACGCGCCGTCCTGGCCCGTGATGCCGGTGATCAGAGCAACACGTTGAGTCATGGCCAACCTTGTTCCCGTAGCATTTGACATGGACGGATGCACACGAAACGCCGAGCGAAGCGCACCCGACCCTCTTCTTGGCCATATCGCCCCTCGCTGGTCAACCCCGGGCGCGGCCTGGAAACGGGCGCGCCGAGAGTGCCGGGACAGATTGGACCTGGAACACAATCGTGATACTTAGCGAGAGGGCGACGGGGCCGCATTAGCGGCCTGCCCGCCCACAGAGAACGCAATGTTGAGCCGAAATGTCCCGAGACCGAGAGAGCACGGCGATCAACCAAGTGCTGCGCCCCGCCGTTTTCTTTGATCGCGACGGTGTTCTGAACGTCGACAGCGACTATCTGTTCGAGATCGACAAATTCCTCTGGATCGACGGCGCCATTGAGGCCGTGAAGGCGGTCAACGATGCCGGCTATTTCGCCTTCGTGATCACCAATCAGTCGGGCGTGGCCCGAGGCTTTTATCAGGAGACCGACGTCGATCGGCTGCACGATTGGATGGCGGAGCAACTGGCGGCCCGCGATGCGCGGATCGATGCTTTCGAATATTGCCCGTTTCATCCGGACGGCCTGGTGGAGCGCTACCGGCGCATCAGCGATCGGCGCAAGCCGCAGCCCGGCATGATTACAGATCTCCTGAAGAAATTTCCCGTCGACGCGAGCAAGAGCTTCGTGATCGGCGACAGATCGTCCGACGTCGAAGCGGCACGCGCCGCCGGATTGCCGGGACACGTCTTTGCGGGCGGAAATCTGCGTGATTTCATCCTGCCGCTTCTGGCGAACGGATAACGTCGTGGAGAAAGCTCCCAGCTTCATTCTCGCGACGGAGTACTATCCGCCCGATTCGAGTACGACTGCGACCTATCTCGGCGCGATCGCAAATGCGATCGCCCTGGACGTGAAGACGGTCGTGCTGTCGGGAACACCGGGCACCGCGAGGCCGGCAGCGACCGGCAACAGCGCACCCGAGGTCATCGAGATCACGAACTGGAGACCACCCAAGCATGCGCTCACAAGACGCGTCATCGCAAGTTCGGCGCTGGCAATGCGGCTGTTCTGGACCGTCTACAAGCGCGCGCGGCCGGGCGACGTCGTCATGTCGGTCACGAGCCCCTTCACCCTGCCCTACACGATCACGCTCGCCGCAAGGCTGCGCCGCGCCAAGACGGCGCTCCTGATCTACGACCTCTATCCGGAAGCTCTGGTGGCCGCAGGAATCGCCCGGCAGACTTCGCTCGTCACGCGCGTCTTGCGTCTCGCCAATGGCTGGCTCTTCGGATCCCTCGACGCGATCTTCGTCATCGGCCGTGACGTGCCCCCGCTGCTGCTGCGCTATCCGCGCGTCCGCGCAGAGAACATTCATTTCGTACCCAACTGGACGCTGCTGCCGATTGCATTCCGCGAACCCGTCGATGACGGCAGCTTCAGGAAGCCCCACCCGGCAAAGTTCGTCGTCGGCCTCTGCGGCAATCTCGGCTTCACGCATGCACCTCGCACCGTGTTCGAAGCCGCACGGCTCTTGCGACGTGAGCAGAACATACACTTCGTTCTGTCCGGCTGGGGCGTCGGCTGGACCGAGTTGAAGACCCTTCAGGCTTCGGAGAATCTGGAGAACGTCACCTTGCTGGATCCCGTGCCCGAGGAACAGCTTGCCGAATTCCTGGCGGCGGCGGACGCCTGGGCCATTCCCTACCGGCGCAACGTCGCAGGTGTTTCAATTCCAAGCCGCCTCTACAACTTTCTTGCCGTCGGGCGGGCGGTCATCGTCGGAACGGAACCGAATTCGGAAGCCGGACTTGCGGTCGCGGAGGAAAACATCGGCTGGGTCGTGCCTCCGGAGGATCCCGCGAGCCTCGCGCAAGCGATAACCGAGGCCGCGTCCAATCGCGAGGCGACGCTAGAAAAAGGCCGGCAGGCCGCGGTCGCCGCGCTGAAATACAGCGAGCAAGCCTCGACGCTGCGCTACCGGAACATCGTACGACGCTTGGGCGAGGATGGCGGCTAGAAATTCCTGATCAGCCGAATGACTTCATCCTGCTGCTCGCGCGTGATTTCCGCAAACATCGGAAGCGAGAGGATCTTGTTCTGATCTTCAAACGCTCTCGGAAACTGTTCGGTGCGATGCGCAAATCGCGAATAGGCGGGCAGCAGCGGCAGGGCCGTCGGGTAGTTGATCGCCGTCTGCACCCCGTTCTCGCCCAGATATGCCGCGAGAGCGTCACGCCGCTTATGCTTGATCGTGTAGAGATGGTAGACGTGGGTGCGGTCAGGCGCGACACGGGGCACCTCCACGCCATCGAGTTGATTGAGGCCGGCATCATAGACCGCCGCAGCGTCCTGACGCGCCTTGGTCCAGGCCTTCAGGTGCTTCAGCTTGGCCGACAGGATCGCCGCCTGCATCCCGTCCAGCCGGCTGTTGATGCCCTCGATCAGATGCTTGTGCTTCACGAGACCGCCGTGACGGGCCAGCATGGTCATGTGCTCGGCAAGCCCGGCATCCCCGGTCACGACCGCGCCGGCATCGCCGAACGCCCCCAGATTCTTGCCCGGATAGAACGAGTAGGTCGCGGCCGCTCCGAAGGTCCCGACCGCCTGACCCTTATATTGCGCAAGATGCGCCTGGGCGCAGTCCTCGACAACCCAGAGGCCGTGCTTGCGCGCGATCGCCATGATCGCGTCCATGTCTGCCGGCTGGCCGTAGAGATGCACAGGGATGATGCCGACGGTGCGCGGCGTGATCGCGGCTTCGATTGCCGCGGGGTCGATCGTAAACGTCTCGCCGTCGGTATCGCAGAACACGACTGTCGCGCCCGCTTGGGTGATCATCGCGGACGTCGATATCCAGGAATGCGCGGTCGTGATGACCTCGTCGCCTGGCTTGACCTTGAGCGCCGCCATCGCGAGGTAGAGCGCATCGGTGCCGTTCGCACAGGAAACGCAGTGCTTGACCCTCGCGGCGTCCGCGAACTCCCGTTCGAAGGCGTCGACATACGGGCCGCGGATGAACGCGCTGTCGCGAATGACCGCGGCAATCGCACGGTCGATTTCATCCTTGATCGACTGATACTGGAGCCCGAGATCCGCATAAGGTACCGGCATGAATGCTATTCCCTAGGTCTTGCCCTTGAGGCGGCGGGCGGGATTCCCAGCGTAGGTGCCCCGTTCCACGATGTCCTTCGTGACCACTGAGCCCGCCCCGATCACGACGTCATCGGCGATGGATACCGGCATGATGGTGGCGTTCGAACCGATCGAAACCCGGTTGCCGACCCTTGTCGCACGCCACAATTCGCGGCGGCCCCGTGCGGGCCCGCCGGTCGAAAAGGTGTCGTTGATGAACATCACGCCATGGCCGATGAAGCAGTCCTCTCCGATCGACACCAGTTCGCAAATAAAGGCATGCGACTGCACGCGGGTCCGCGCACCGACGATTGCGCCGGCTTGTATCTCTGTGAAGGGGCCAACGAAGCAGTCATCCGCGATCTCGCAACCATAGAGATTGCACGGTTCGACCAGTTTGACGCGCTCGCCGAACTTGACATCGCGCACGGCGACCTGGTGCACTTGCGGTCTACCGCTCACGAGATCACACCGAGCTTGCTCCGCCGCGGCTCGAAGCGCAGCGCAACTTCCTGTCCCGTCTCGATCGACTCATAGAGGGCGGAGATTAGTTCAAGGCTCTTGCGGCCCTGAAGGCCGTCGACCAGCGCCGCGCGCTGATGCAACAGGCAGTCCACGACGTGCTGGTAGTAAGCCTGGTGGCCGAATCCGTAGACGTTAGGCGGATTGACCGAGAACTTCTCCATAACGACCTTGTCGCTCGGCAGCTCGTCGACGAAATTCCAGTGCCTGATCTGGTTGACCGCGAAGCCCGCGATCTCCACGGTTCCCTTCTCGCCGAGAATCGACAGCGAACCCTCGAGGTCCTTCGGGCGAACTGCCGTGGTCGCCTCGATGATACCGAGCGCGCCGTTGCGGAATTTCAGCGTCGCCACCGCGGTGTCTTCGGTCTCGACCTTCACCAGGGCCGTCGTTGCCTTCGCATGTACGCTCACCACGTCCCCGAAGAACCACTCCAGCATGTCGATGTGGTGGCTGGCCTGATTCGTGAGCACGCCGCCGTCATAGCCCCAGGTGCCGCGCCAGGCGTCCTGATCGTAATAGGCCTGGTCCCGGCACCAGCGCACCCGCACGGTGCCGAGGACGAGCCGGCCAAACCTGCCGGCGTCCAGCGCCTCGCGCGCCTTGACGACCGGAACGTTGAAACGGTTCTGCTTGACGACAAACAGCTTCACGCCGGCCTCGTCGCAGGCGCGGATCATGTCGTCGGCGTCCTGTAACCGAAGCGCCATTGGCTTCTCGACGACGACGTGCTTTCCAGCGCGCGCGCACGCGATCGCGTGCTGCGGATGCATGCCGCTCGGCGTCAGAACGGCAACAGCGTCGATGTCCTTGCGCGCGAGCATGTCGTCGAGATCGTCGTAGGCGGAAACTGAGAACTTCGTCGCGACAGCGTCCGCACGCGCCCCGAGTTTATCGCAGACCGCAACAAGGCGGGCACCCTCGATTTGACCATTCCCCAACAGTTCCGAGTGACGCTTTGAGATACGTCCGCAACCGAGCAGGCCAAATCTGATCATTCAGGTCATCCTCACCTTGGCACTGCCGCACGAGATATTCGTCCTGACCGCGCTCCGAAGTCAAAGCCTATATTCGAAAATTCCGTTATGAATCAAGCCAACAATGCGCTTCTCCTGAATTGTCAGCCCCCATGCAGAACGAGCCTGGGCAGACTTTGGGCTGCCGTCGTCGGCACGGCAGCGAGGCTGCCAAGTGCCTAGCCGGGCTTCGATAACCGGAGCGGGAACTCAGGGTTGGCGACCGACAACTGGCTTGCCCTCAGTGGCCACGCCGCACCTTCCATGATACGGAGCGCGCGATACTTCGCAGGATGCACCTCACCAATGAAAAGCGCGGATGTTTCAGTGACGTCGCTGCCTCGCCTTCGATTCCGGCTGGCCACCCTCCTCGTTTGTCACGTCCTGACCTCCTGGGTCTCCCTGATTTTCGTAGGTGAGTACTATCGGCGCCTGTTGCCCTTGGCCGAGAACAGTCTTCCTCGCATTCTGACCGCAGCGGCCATAGCCAGTCCATTTGCCCTGCTCTCAGTCATCTTCGTAAGACGGCGCTTCAGTTTCGGTTATGCGCTCGGCTTTTATCTCTTCACGCTCGTTCTGGGCTATCTCTGGCTTGTCGAATTCTCGACGTTTCACTACGATCACCGCCTATCAGCAATCTCGGCCTTCATTTCCGGGGCCGCGTTTCTCATCCCCGCTCTATTCCTGAAGCTCCCGCCTTTTCCCTGCCGATTGACATTGACGACAAAGAAATTCCACAAGCTGCTGTACGCCATTCTGGCCATCTCGATCGTTGTTCTAGCCATCGGCGCGACCTTCAACCGGCAGCTCGTCAGTCCACTCGACATCTATCAGTTTCGGGAGCAGCTCGTATTTCCCAAGCCTCTTCTCTACGCCATCGGTATCGTCTGCGGAGCCCTATTGCCTTTTGCATATGCGAGCTTCTATCAGCTGAAGAGGTATGCCCTTGCAGCGCTCTGCCTGGTGCTCCTTGGGCTGTTCTATCCGGTCACGCTGACGAAACTCGCGCTGCTCGCGCCGGGGTGGCTGCTGTTCCTCACGCTCTTGTCGATCTATTTCGAGACGCGAACAGCGGTCATGCTCTCACTGTTGCTGCCGGTGTCGGTCGGATTGCTGCTGGTGCTGGCGTATAATCTTGGTCTCTTGGCGGAGTACCCGTTCCTGGTCTATTTCGGCACGGTCAATTTTCGAATGATCGGAATGCCGGCCAGTGCGCTCGACTTCTACAATGATTTCTTCTCGACCCACGAACTGACGCTCTTTTGCCAGATCGGCCTGATCAAGCCGTTCGTATCGTGCCCCTATACTGAACATCTTTCCGCCTACATGCAGAAGAGCTATCATGTCGGATTTTTCAATGCGTCGCTGTTTGCGACGGAAGGTATCGCGTCGATTGGCCCTATGTTCGCGCCCGTTACGGCCTTCATATGCGGACTTGCGATCAGCATCGCGAACCGGGCATCCGCGGAACTCCCTGAACGCTTCGTGCTGGTGTCGGGCGGATTGCAGCTACATATTTTCCTGAATGTGCCTTTCACCATCGCGCTGGTGACCAATGGTACTGCCGTTCTTTTTCTACTTTGGTACCTGACACCGGCCGCCGCACTGCAAAACGCCGGACCGATACCTCCCCAGAGCCAGGACAATGCAGTTTTCTGATCATTTCAAGACTTCGCCAGGGACGCCATTGATACTTGCACTTCTTGCGCTTCATACGCTCGTCTGCGGCGTGTCGCTCGCGATGGTCCTGCAGCTGTATGGATATCTCCATCTTTTCACCTGGAGCGCCTCGCACATTGGCGAAGCAATGCTCCTTGCGCTTCCGGTCGCCGCGCTGGCATCCGTCATGGCCTTCACAAGATTCAGCTTTGGCTATCTGCTGTCATTCTATCTCTTCACTATGATCCTTGGCTATGTTTGCCTCATACCTTTTTCGGAATTGCCATACGACCACACGCTGCCGGCTATTTCAGCAATAATCTCTGCTATAGCATTTCTGGTCCCCACCGTGTTTCCCAAATGGCCTCTCAATTCGACGCATACGGTCTCGGTGAAAGGCCTACGCCGGCTCATCGCGGCGATTGCCGCCGCAAGCCTGGCCATCATCGCCATAGGCGTCTTCTTCAACTTCAAACTGGTGGGACTCGCGGACATCTATCAATTCCGCGACGAATTAAGGTTTCCGATCGTCCTTCAATATGCAATTGGAATGACCTTAGGCGCCCTGCTGCCATTCGCCTTTGCGTGCTGCATCGAGATGCGGGCCCCCCTCGCAGCGATGGCAATACTGCTTCTCCTCGTCGCCTTCTACCCGATCACCCTCGCAAAGACGGCCCTGTTTGCACCGGGCTGGCTCTGCTTCCTCTGGTTCATCTCGAGCCACCTCGAAGCAAGGGCTGCAGTCATTGTATCCCTGCTCGGGCCGGTCGCGCTCGGAATCGTCGTGACGATTCTGTCCGAGCACGGCCCGATCCCTCGGCCGCTCTACCTGGACTACTTCGGGACGATCAACTTCCGGATGGTCGCATACCCGTCGATCGCGCTCGACGTTTACAACGATTTCTTCTCGCGGCACGAACTCACGCATTTCTGCCAGATCTCAGTCATCAAGCGCCTGAGCACTTGTCCTGACAGCGAGCAACTCGCACTTATCATTGCGAAGAATTATCCGGTGGGCAATCTCAACGCATCCTTGCTTGCAACCGAAGGGATCGCGTCAGTCGGCAGCACGCTGGCGCCGCTAAGCGCGCTTCTCGCCGGTCTCATCCTTTCGATCGGAAATCAGGTATCCGAGGGGCTTCCGCCGCGCTTCGTCATCCTGTCGAGCGGGATGGTGATACAGAATTTCCTCAATGTGCCGCTTTCTGTCATGATGGTTACGAACGGCGCTGCCGTCCTGTTTCTGCTTTGGTACATCATGCCGCGGATACAGGTTCCGGCGCCGCGGCCTTCATAAGGACCTGAGTTCGATGCGCACGCTCGTCCTGAACGCCGATTACCCTCGATTCCTAGCGTGGTTTTATGGTCGCCACCCCGGGCTCGACCGGGCCGGCTATGCCCAGCAGATGGCAGCCCGAAACGCGAGCCTGTTCGGCGTCGCCGACTTCTATTCGCGCAATTTCACGGCATTGGGCCACCAGGCCGCCGATATCCACGTCAACAATCTATCGCTGCAATCGGCTTGGGCGCGCGAGCACGGTATGACGCTCGGCACGGAAGCCAGCTTCGGCGCCAGCAAGAAGCAGCGCTTGCCGGGATGGCTCCAACGCACGATCGCACCGCTAAAACCGGCACTGCGGCCATTAGCCCGCCGTCTGGGATTGAGCCCGCGTTTGAGCGAGCAGGCCGAGCGCGTCCTGCTCGCCCAGATCGAGGACTTCAAGCCGGACCTCATCCTCAATCAGGATGTCTTCTACATCAGCACGGGACTGGTGCGACGCATGCGGGATCTGGGGGTACGCGTCGTGATTGGACAGGTCGGCATCGAGCCGACAAAGGGAGAGGACTGGAACGCCTACGATCTGATGCTCTCGCAACTGCCGCGGGTCGTCGGGGCGTTTAGGGCGGCCGGCGTTCGTGCGGAGGTCTGCCACCTTGCGTTCGAACCGGCCGTCCTGGACGCGCTGTCTGCGGCGCCCGCACCCGACGTCGACGTCTCGTTCGTGGGGTCGGTATCGGAAGATCACCGGGACCGGATCGCGCTCCTGGAGTTCGTCGCAGAGCGCCACGATCTCAAGCTATGGGGTAACATTCCGAGTTCGCTCCCTTCGACGTCTGCGCTTCGACGATGCTTCCAGGGCGAAGTCTGGGGCTCCGAAATGTACGATGTCCTGAGGCGATCGCGAGTCAGCCTGAATTCCCACATCGACATCGCCGGGGAGGAAGCCGGCAACATGCGGCTGTTCGAAGCCACCGGCGTCGGCTCTTTTCTGCTGACAGATTCCAAGCGGAATCTGCACACTCTCTTCGAGCCCGATCGCGACGTCGCGGTCTGGCGGTCGCGTGAGGAATGCTCCGCGGCAATCGCGCACTATCTCGGCGACAATGAGAAACGCGTGGAGATCGCCGCAAACGGGCAGAAGCAGACGCTGGCGAAGCACACCTTTCGCGGTCGCGTCGAGGAGATTCTCCGCTTCATTCAGTAGTCGCGGTAAAATCCGAAAAGCCAGGCGTTACCCTTGACGATTTGGGGGAAAATGGCCAAAGTCGGCCGCATGAACGCTAGCGCGTTGTAATATAATCGTATTCTGGAAACGACAGATGGAACACGTCGAACACGTCCGATTCGGCGATCAGCTCTATGCAATCATCGTGCGTGCTTCGTTTCGCGAGGCGGGTATCCACTTTTTCTCGACGCCGGAACTGTCGCAGCAGCTCGCATTCATGAGCCATCCAGAGGGTAAGAGCATCGCGCCGCATCGCCACAACAAGGTGACGCGCGAGGTGCATTACACGCAGGAAGTCCTCCTGATCCAGAAGGGAAAGCTCCAGGTCGACTTCTACACCGTGGACGAAGACTATCTCGAGAGCCGCGTGTTGTGTGCCGGCGACATCATTCTGCTGTGCAGCGGCGCACATGGCTTTCATGTGCTCGAGCCGGTCGAGATGTTCGAGGTCAAGCAGGGCCCCTACTCCGGTGAGAACGACAAGACCAGATTCGACGAGGTCAACGCGTCGCAAATTCGGATCAAGGGCCTGGGCCTGTGACCGGCTTCATTCCCGTCAATACACCGCTGCTGGACGGCAACGAGGCTGAGTATCTGGCCGAGTGCGTCCGTACCGGCTGGATTTCCTCGGAAGGTCCATTCATCAAGCGCTTCGAGCAGGAGATGGCCCGGGTCGCAGGCCGCCGCCATGGCGTCGCCGTGACTAACGGCTCTGTCGCGCTCGACATCGCAGTCCATGCGCTCGGGCTCAACCGCGGCGATGAAGTCATCATCCCGACCTTTACGATCATCAGTTGCGCCGCCGCCGTGGTCCGCGCCGGCCTTGTCCCTGTTGGGGTCGACTGTGATCCGTCGACCTGGAACATGACCGTCGAAGGTGTGGAAGCTGCGCTCACGCCGCGCACCCGCGCCATCATGCTGGTCCACATCTACGGCCTGCCGGTCGATCTCGAAGCAATCCTGACGCTCGCCCGCAAGCACAACTTAAAGGTCGTCGAGGACGCCGCCGAGATGCACGGCCAGACCTATCGCGGCGCGCCCTGCGGCAGCTTCGGCGATGTATCAACTTTCAGCTTTTATCCGAACAAGCACGTCACCACCGGTGAAGGCGGCATGATCCTCACCGACGACGACGCGCTGGCCGACAGGCTGCAAAGCCTGCGCAATCTTTGCTTCCAGCCGCAGCAGCGCTTCATTCACGAAGAGCTCGGCTGGAACGCGCGCATGACCAATCTGCAGGCCGCGCTCGGCGTCGCGCAGATCGAGCAGCTGCCGCGCACGGTCGAACTCAAGCGCAGGCTGGGCAGGCTGTACGACGGGCATCTCGAGGGCGTGGCCGGCATCCGTCGCCCCGTTGCCCGTACCAATTATGCGGACAACATCTATTGGGTCTACGCCATTGTCCTCGACGACGATATTCCGTTCGACGCCAAGGAGGCGATGCGGCGTCTGGGCGAGAAGGGCATCGGCACGCGGCCGTTCTTCTGGTGCATGCACGAGCAGCCCGTCTTGCGCCGCATGGGATTTATGCTTGAGGAGTCCCATCCGATCGCCGAGAACATCGCTCGCCGCGGCTTCTATCTGCCTAGCGGACTGGCGCTGACGGAGGATGAGATCGCCCGGTCGGCGGACGCGTTGAAGGAGATTTTGGCGTGACCGTGTTTGCGGACTATGCCCCCTGGTACGATCTCCTGTACCAAGACAAGGATTATGCGTCCGAAGTGGATTTCGTCGAGCGGCGCCTGCGCGACCATGCCGTGACCCCGGGCGGAATCCTGGATCTCGGATGCGGAACGGGCCTGCATGCGATCGAATTTGCCCGGCGCGGCTGGAATGTCGCCGGCATCGATCTGAGCGAAGAGATGGTGGCCAAGGCCAAGTCCAGCGCCGCCCGGTCCGGATTGCCCGTGCCCTTCCGCCAGGGTGATGCCTGCGAGATCGGCCCGGAGCGCAACTTCGATGCGGTCGTGTCGCTGTTTCACGTGGCGAGCTACCAGCGCGATCCCGCTAGCCTCGAGGCACTTTTCCGAACCGCCCACGCGGCGCTCAAGCCGGGCGGGGTCTTTCTCTTCGACTACTGGTATGGCGGCGCAGTGCTGGCGCAGGGCGTCGAGACCCGCGTCAAGGTGATCGAGCGCAAGCCGTTACGGCTGACCCGGATTGCGCAATCGGACCATGATGAGGCGAACGCCACGGTCTTCGTGAATTACACCCTGTTCTGTGAGGACACTGATCGTTCCACGATCCGGCGCGTCGACGAAACGCATCGCATGCGCTACTGGTTTCCGTTCGAGGTGGAATCTTCGCTCAAGGCCTGCGGATTTCAGCCGGACGGCAACTACGCCTGGTACTCCGATGGTGCGCCGAACTCGAAGACCTGGGCGGCCTATTCGATCGCCAGAAAGAGACTGGCGCCGTGAGACCGATGCGACTGGCCGTCATGCTGGAGCAAGCCCTCGAAGTCGGCGGCGGATTTCAGCAGCCGCTGAACGACGTCCTCTGGCTTCGCGACTGGGCGGCCAAGTCCAACAATGAAGTCGTCGTCTACTCGCCCTATCCGAAGACCCAGCAGATCCTGAAGGAATTCGGTATCGAGGCGCGCCTCTTGAAGTTCGGCGTCCTCGATCACGCCTTCCTCTTTCTCAAATATTGCAGGCCGTTCGACCTCGTGCAGTTCGGGCTGGAGTTGAAGTCTCCGTTCGAGCGCGCCCTGGTCCGTGACGGCATCGACGTCGTGCACTTTACCTCGACATCGAAGCGGCATCTGCTGCTCTATCAGCTTCCCTTCATCATTACGATCTTCGACGGCTGCCATCGCGATGCGCCGGAATTCCCCGAGGTCCGTGCATTCGGAGAGTTCGAACGCCGCGAGGTCGTGTTCGGGTTAGGCAGCACGAAGGCGGTGCTGGTGCTGGTCAACTCCCCCGAGCTGGTCGAGGATTTGTCGCGACGCTATGCCGTCGACAGATCGCGCATGATCTCGATCCCGTTCTCACCTTCGGTCTACGTCACTTCGCCGGCCGAAGGCGCGAATGATTGCGACGACGCGGTGCTGGAGAAGTATCAGCTCGAACGCGGTTATCTGTTCTACCCGGCCCAATTCTGGCTCCACAAGAATCACTTCACCCTGCTGGCGGCGCTCGCCAAGCTGCGCGAGCAGGGCCGCACCGAGCGGCTGGTGCTGTGCGGATCCAATCGCAGCGGCCGCGAGAAAATCGATGCCGCGATCGCCGCCTTCGGGCTCGCCGGTCAGGTCTCGATCCTGGGTTTTGTGGGATCCTCGGAGCTTGCCGCGCTTTACCGGGGCGCGGCAGCCCTTGTCATGCCAAGTTATTTCGGCCCGACCAACCTGCCTCCGCTCGAAGCCTGGGCGGTCGGAACGCCCGTCATCTATGCCGAGGCGTTCCAGGCGCAAGCGGGCGACGCCGCGATCCTGTTCGACTATGACGATCCGGACTCGCTGGCCAACGCTATCATCAACTTGCGGTCGGACGGGACCACCCAGCGTCTGCGCGAAGCAGGTCAACGACGGCTGCAAGAGCTCGCTGGCGAAACCGAGCTCGCGCGGCAGCAATTCGCACGGCAGATGGAGCGGCTGAAGCATCGCCTGGCGCTGATGCCACGCTGACGGCGCTCAGTGCGGAATGCTCACAATAAGCCTGTTCCGTATGCCGCTTCTCCCCAACGGCGAGACGATCAGCGCCATCCCGGCCATCCAGACACTGCATTGCAGGACCAGATCGATGAATCCGGTTCCGGGCACCGCGTAGCGCGCCACCATGCCCATCGTCAGTCCGGTCGCCACGACGGCCAGCATCATTCCGAACAGAAGCACGGCGTGTCGAAAGGAATGCTGCAGCGTCTGGACCAGCAGCAGTGAGAACAGGATGCCAAGCTGCGCCACGGCATCTGCGGAGGTGAGACTGATCGCAGCCCCCAGCGGACCAAGAGTCGGAATCAGGAACGCCGCCAGACCGAAGAAGATCGCGATCTGCAGCGACTTGGTCCACAGCAGCAGCGTGCCTCTGTCGCTGTAGCTTGCATAGCTCATGGCGAACGTTGCCGGCGTGACGAGACACGTGCCGCCGATCAACACGACCGCCAGCGTCGCATCATATGGAATCGCGCCCGAGGTCCAAAGCTCGAAGAACTCGCGCCAGAACGACAACAGGCCGCCCGTGATCAGGCTGACCGTAAAGGTCACGATGAAAAGGCCCTTCGCATAAAGGGCCCGCAGGCTCTCGCGCGCGCCGACGGCATGGTCGTGGCCGAGTTCAGCGGCGATGGGCAGTGAGAATTGATAGCAAAGCACGCGCAAGAAGTTTGCAACGGTCCTGGTCAGGACCCATTGCGCGATCGCGGCCCGATCGGAGACCAGGGCTCCCACGAGCAGGACCGAAAGATACGACATTCCGACTTCGGCGAAATTCATCACCCCGAACGGAAACGCGCCCGCGAATTGCGCCCTGGTCCATCGCCATGAGACGCGTCGCGGGGTCATGCTGAGGAACGGAAAGTGCCGTTTCAGATCCGAGAACAGGATGAACGCGGAGAAGCCGACCTGCCCGGCAACGAATGCCAGTGCCACCATCAGCAGGTTGCCCGTCAGGAAGACCGCAATCACCTGCGCGACCTGACCAAGCCCCGTTCCCCACGCCTGCACGGTGACGACGCGGCCATACAGGCCGCGGGCGCGGAACAGCGAGCTGGCAAGGTTCACCGGCAGCGTGGTTGCAAGGCCGAGCGTCACGACCGCGAACGCTAGATTGAATCCCGGTTCGTTGCGAAAGCCGAGGACGTCGGCCGGCTTCAGCAGCAGCAGCAGGATGCCGATGACCGAGACCAGCCCCGCGACGACTCCGATGAAGAGCAACAGGACGCCCGCGAAGTAGCTGCGCGTACGACGGTTGGTATCCGCCCGCGACCTGAACGACAGAAAACGATTCAAGGTCCAGGCGTGGAGGCCGGGATCGGCGGCCTGCACCAAGCTCCCGGCGGCGAAAATCGTAAGCCACGCCGAGAGCGTTTCATGTCCGAGATAACCCAGAAAGAACGGAATAAGAACAATCTGCTGCGTCAGCGCGAGCAGGACGATCATCGAATTCGCCGACCATCCGCCCAGGATTCGGCGACCGCGATTTGAGCCCGATTTCGTCATGTCAGGCACAGGCGAGGTGATTCGATCGGCCGGAAGCGGCACATCTGGCCCATCTCTATTCCGCTCCGCTGTTCCATCGCGGACTAAGCCTTAGTATTCCGCTCGTCCGCGCACAAGCGACGAGAGACCGGTTCCGGGTTGGACGCTGGCGCAAAAATTGGCTAGTGACATCCGCGCCATGGAGAGGGCTGAACGTTGTCGAACATCACAGCGCGAGCGGGCCATCGAGACATAACGCCGCGCGACCGCCCGGTCTGGCTTGCGGGTTATCCGTCTAGGACCAATCCCTGCGCCGACATTCTCGACTCCATCGAAGTCGGAGCGGTGCTGTTCGAGAGCCTTGGACGCCGGATACTGCTTATCTCGTTCGACCTGCTGCAGGTCGGCTCGGAGCTTCAGGACATCATCCACGCCAAGCTCGAGAAGCGCGGCTTCGGCCAGGACGAGATCGTCCTGCAGGCCTCTCATACGCACGGCGCTCCGGCGACCGACAAGGCCTCAGCCCGTCTTGGGATTCCAGATGAGCGATTTGTCACGGACCTTGGCGACGCCGTCGACGATCTTGTCGGACAAGTCCAGGGGCAGGAGCCCGTCGAGGTGGTATTCGAAATCTTCGAAGGGCAGCTCCGGCACTCGATCAACCGCCGACGTCGCTGGCCATTCCCGACGATCAGCAGGATGTATGGGTTCAGCCTCACGAGCACCGCCTTCTCGCCGAACCCCAAAGGGCCGAAGGACGAGCGGGCGACGGTGCTGCTCATACGAGGCTCGCGCGAAGATCGGCCCCTCGCGGTGATCTGGCATTACGCCTGTCACCCGACGGCGGTTGTCCCGACCGACGCGATCAGCGCCGACTTTCCCGGCAAGGTACGCGAACGGCTTCGCCGTAGGCTTGGAGCCGTTCCGTGCCTGTTCATTCCCGGATTCTGCGGGAATATCAGACCGCACATCGTGCCGGCCCCGCGGCCGGTGCCGCTTCGAGAGCGCTTGCGGCGGTGGGCGCGGATTGCGCTGGTCGGAGATCTCTTTCCGCCCGTATCGGCGGAGGACTGGCGCCGCTGGAGCGACAGCCTCGCGAGCGAGCTGGACGCCATTGCGCAACAGCCCGCGACGAAGACGTTCATGCCGCGCGGGTTGCGGACCGGTTCGGCCAGCGTCCCGCTGAGCACCTTTTTTCGCGGCACTGCGCCGCCAAAACCCCTCTGCGCGCAGGTCCTGTGCTTCGATGATGCGCTCGAGATCGTCGCCATCTCGGCGGAACCGTCAGTCGAATGGGAGGCCGAGATCGCCGAGGCCGTGCCCGAGCCGCCGCAATGCCTGCGCCTGTACGCGGGCTATCTGGGATCACTCTGCGGTTATCTTCCCACCAGCGCGCAGGTTCCCGAAGGCGGATACGAGGTGAAAGGCTTCCAACCGCTGTTTGGATTTGCCGGCGAGTTCGACGCTAAAGAGATCGGCCCTGCGGTCTTGTCCTGCGTGCGGCGGGCATTCGAAGCAGCCCGCAGCAATCCCGGCCGCATCGGCTAGATCGGGAGGAATTCGCGCGAAGCCCCCTCGCCCTCGATCAGTTCGACCACCACGGAGTCCCGGGTGAGAAAAAACTGCACGGAAGCGCCGTCGAAGGCGATCGCAGGCTTCGCCGGGCCCGTCGGTATGGCACGCTGCGCGCGGAAGTATTCCGCTGCGTCAACCAGGTTCTTGACCCGATAAGCGATCTGATTGATCACGCCCCTGCCCGACGCCGCGATCTTTGCGACCGGAGAATTGTCTCCGAGCGGCGCGATGAGCTCAAAGATCACACCGCTCGCGTCACGCAGGAACTGGACCGAGACTCCAAGTACCTCGTCGTCATAGACCTGCGTCGCCGAGACGATCGGCAGCAGGGAGCAGACATTTCCCAACCCAGATTTGAGATCCCGCACGACCAGGCCGACATGGTCGAAGATCAGCTCTGGGCGCGCGGGAGACGACATCAGTTCGGTCTTGCAATGATGCAGGCCGAGATCGTCAGCTTGTGCTTCCGCGCCTGCTCCATCGTGTGGTTGGTCATCGGGAAGAATTCCGCGCGTTCAATCTCGAAGCCGGCCACACGGACCGCTTCGACCGCTTCTTCCGGCGAACGCAGCAGATAAAGATGATCCGGCGCGGGGCTGTTGATCGGAACGTTCACGAACAGCCGGCCAGTCGGCTTGAGGAGCGACCGCAACTTGACCAGAGCGCCCTTCGGATCTTCCAGATGCTCGAGAACCTCCGAGAAGGTGAGGCAATCGAACTTCTCGCTGTCGTCCGGGACAGCATACAAATCCTGCAGAACGAGTTCGGGCTTCTTGCCCGACATGCCCATGACCGTCAGCGCATCCCAGGTCTGGCCGATGCTCGCCTTGCTGACGTCCCAGCCCTTCACACTCCTCGATCTTTCATCCTTGAGGGCCTGATAGAGCAGCAATCCGTGTCCCGGACCGATTTCCAGATAGTCGTAACCGGCTGGCGCCTGCTTCAGGAACACGTTGCGATAGAACTGGTAGCAAGCCGTGTGGTTCGACCAGTAGATCTGGGTCAGGAGCAGGCCGTCCATGTACCGGCCCATATATTCGGTATTGCTGTAGACCAGACGATTGGCCTCCTCGAAAGTCTGGAGCCTGTATCGCCCTTTCCGCCGGAAGAAGATCTCTTCCTCGCGCACGATCTTGCAGATGAAATCGTAACCGTCGCAAATTTCGCCAAGGCGCGGACCAGCGATCTGGCGAATCTGACTGGCGAGCTCCTCGAGCGTCGTGAAATCTTCGGCCGAGGCGTGCGAGAACCTCGTCTCGAGATAGCCACGATGCGCCGGCGTCCTTTCATACTGGCACCGCATCAGTGCAGCTAGGTGCGGAAAACGCTGTTCATCGATCAGGCTTGATGCCGTGCTCAAAACTCTGTCTCCCTCAATGCGCGCCAGCAGCATCGCGGATGCGGATGGGCGGCTTCTTGTCCTGATAGGCGTTCACGGCGAGTTCCCAGGCGGTCTCGCCACCGGGACGCTCACCGGTCAATTTGAATCCCAGGTTGCGGTAGTGATCCGCCACCATCATGTTCTTCTTGGTCGGGATGTAGATGCCACGCACGAATCCCTTGCCCAGATTCCGTGCGCGAGCAACGAGCAAGTCCAACGTCGCCTCGGGAACGCCGCGTCCAAGGACGCGGCACGACATCAGCCATGTATCGATCTCGATCGCATCCGTGCCGATATCCGCGATCACGACGCCAATCATGCCGTTGTCGCCAAAGGTGTCGCTGAGGCGCATCTGCATGGTGATAAGGCGCGGATCGGCCTCGGCCGACGCCACGTCAGCCTCCGAATAGCGTCTGGTCGTCAGGTTGAACTGGTTAGACTTCGAGATCAATTGCGCGATCCGCTTGCGCCCGATCGCATCGAACGGATTGACCTGCAATTCCATGTCGAGCGACTGGAGATAGTCCTCCTGCCGCGCGAACGACTTCAGTTGCGCCGTCCGCCGGGCATCGGCCCGATAGTAGGCGGCCCGGTCACGATCCTCTGCCGTGAATCCCGTGGCCTCGAAGTAGCAGGCGGACTGGAAGACCGGAATCCACTCCGTCACATCCTTGGGGACTTCAGGTACCGCGACTTGAGGCAGGGCAAAGCGGATTTGGGCGCGTTCCGCCGGATTGTCGTCCAGAAAGACGAAGCTATCGAGACCGAGGCTCAGAATTTCGGACAGCGCCTGCAGATTGGCTGCCTTGTCGGTCCAGTTGATCTGGAAGACGGCGATGTCCTCTTCGGCCAACACCATCTCCGGATGCGTGCGGAACGCATCCAAGGCAACGCTCTCCTCGTTCTTGGAGGAGACGCAGAGCACGATGCCGCGGTCGCGCAATTCCTTCGCCATGGCCTGGAGCGCGCAGTGCGCTTCCCCAACCGGACTTCCAGGGCCGAGCAGCAGGTTCTCCTTGCCGTCGTCGCCGACGATCCCGCCCCACATGGTGTTGTCGAGATCGAGCACGAGAACCCGGCGCGACTTACCGAACTTCAGCGCCACCAGCCTGACCAGATGCTCCGCATAGAGCGGCGCATTCTCGGGCGCGAACGGATACTTGGCCAAGGCCCAGTGCCGCGCGGAGTGCCAATCGTCCTGGCCAATCCTCTCGGACAGCATCGCGACGTCCAGCAACAGGTCGCCGCTGGATCTCACGTACTCGGACAATCCTGCATTGACCCGGCCGACAAGGTCGGCGTGCGAGCCCGGTATCAACCGGTCCACATGCAGCCTGACGTGCGCGGGATCCGGCGTCAATGTCTGAAAGATGACGGGCTTGTTGAGCGACGAACCGATACTCCGGCGGATGGCGCGCAGACGCTGGAGCGTCCGGTCCGCGGTTGCGGCAGCGGCCTCTGGATTGCCGGTCGCAGGACGCAGGCCCAAGCCACGTACATCCATAGCAAGAACGACGATATCCGGACCGAACGTAGCGATGCCGTCTTTATCGCGTTCCAGCAAAACCTCGGGATCTTCGTATTCCGAGATCATGACCTCGACATGCAAACCATGCCGGAGCCCGGTGCCGATCAGCGTCTCCTTCAGATGCCGTGCGGTCGAATTCGACAGCAGCAGCACGCGGACAGCTTGCAGGCCGTTCTGTCCCCCCGTGTCCTGAATTCCGGAGAGACCCGTTGCGAGCCGCCGCAGGCCGCCAGTATCCCATTCGTATTGGGCGAGGCGAACCAGATCGGCGACACTGCTTCCGCCGAGGCTGCGGCTGAGCTCCACGTCACTTGCCGTGGGCTGTGGCAACCACCTCATCATCGGCTTGATCACGGCAGGCTCGCTCGTACTGGGAAGGACTGGCCAACGTCACGCGGCGATCATCGAGATCAAGTCGCTTACCGAGCGAATGCTCTCGATCTGCGCGGCTTCGAACTCGCGATCGAACTCCCTTTCGACCGCAGCGACGATGCGAATCGTCGCAAGGCTATCCCATCCGTCCACGTCGTCCGGGGTGGACTGCGGCGAAATCTGCAAATTCGGGAGATCGAGCTCCTCCCGGAAAATCGCCTGCAATCGGCCAATGAGGTCTGCCTGCTTATCCACTGATCAAGCCCTTCGAGGTTGAGAAACGCCTTCATATACTCCGGTCCGCGCCGCTTCAACCGGAGTTTTCCCTTTTGATTTCAAGGCAATAGCATCATGCCAGAAAGCGCCTGTACCAAGGCATGCGGTACATGCTGATACCACACCGACCAAGGGAAACGCCCGTCATGATCGCGTCACGCGCCGGAATTGACCACATCCACAAGTTCGACAGCCGGAATTCGATATACTGGTCGCGGGGATAATGCCGGCCAAGCCACGCCGCGTCGAAAGCACCGTTCCGGTTGAGATATGTATGCGTTCCTTCTTCTCCCTCTCGAGTACGCCATCGATACGTCGTCGAGCCGTGAAATACCCCTGCGAAATCCGGATTCTCGTGGCGAAGGATGCTTTCGACCGCGTGCAGGGGCGTCAGCGTTGCTAGAAACCTGCCGACCCCCAGTCCGACACAGATGGCATCGACCTCCATCAGCCTTTGATAGGGGGATTCGGGATCCCACGGCGTTTCCGTGGTCTGGTGGTCCTTTACGAGATACTCTGCCTGCGGCCCCAATGCGATCACCGAGGACGAATTATGAATGCTGCGTTTGACGCCGCGGTAGCGCCTGAATGTCTCGGCGATCAGGCCCGTGGACACAGGCTCCCGATGGATTTCCAGAATCTTGTGATCGTCGACTACGAGGGGAATCGCGGACATGACCAGCGTGCCTTCGGAACCGATCAGGTCGAGAAGCAAATCGATCACTGACGACGGCTTGCCCGGGAAATTGTAAAATTCATTCCAGGACGACTGAACCCACACGGTGGCACCGGCCTTGATTCCCAGCCTCTCGAAGGCCGAGCGCAGTTCGGGAGCCGAGATAGGATCCTTGAAGAGCCTCTTTTCAAGGGCAAGCCTACGAAGCCGGACGTAAGACCGCAGGTCCTCGCGGCCGAGGGCACGCCGCAGCGCCAAGATTACGAATTGTCGAATTGAGGCTGACATCTTTTGCTGTAGCAGCTTGGGGCCCCTGATGGAGATCGTCAGCTATCAGGCTGCCCCGCCGTTGTCGACAATATCCTGAATTTCGGATTGCCAAAATCAGGAGGTCTCGGACACCCTGTTCCTGGGAACAGAAGCCTGCCCGTTTGATTCGCACTTGGCATTGCGGTAGCAAACTGGCATGCGGCATACACATTCCTAGAAGCTCCCGTCTGCCGTCCGGGAGACCTGCTCTAGCCCGTCATTCGTTGAGGGATACGATTGTGAAAACAATCAGCGTCATTACGCCATGCTACAACGAAGAGCTGAACGTGCGGGATTGCTACGAGGCGATCCGACAGATCTTCGACAACGACCTTAAGGGTTATCAGCGCGAGCACATCTTCTGCGACAACGCCTCTGACGACCGCACTATGGAGATCCTGCGCGAGATCGCCGCACAGGATTCCGCGGTGAAGATCATCGTCAATGCGCGCAATTTCGGACCGCTGCGCAACACGTATAACGGGGTGATGGCGAGCACTGGCGACGCCGTTCTCCTGTTCATGCCGGCAGACCTTCAGGACCCGCCGGAACTGCTTCCCCAATTCGTCAAGTTGTGGGAGGCCGGCAACGAGATCGTCTACGGCATCCGTGCCGTCCGGGAAGAAAGCCGTCTGATGCGCGGGCTCCGCGACGCGTATTATCGCGTGCTGACCAGATTTTCGGAGTTGAAGGTGCCTCCCGGTGTCGGCGATTTCCAGCTCGTCGACAGGCGCGTCGTCGAAGCGATGCGCCACGTCCGTGACGCCTATCCGTTCATGCGGATGATGACGTTCGAGTGCGGCGGTCGCATGGTCGGCGTGCCCTACACCTGGCGCGAGCGCAAGAAAGGGTTTTCGAAGAACCGGGCCGGCGCGCTGATCGATCAGGGTCTCAACGGGCTGGTGTCCTTCACGACCGCGCCGGTGCGCTTTGGGCTGTTTGCCGGCTTTCTGATCTCGGCCGTGAGCATCGGATACGCGATCGTCAACTTCATCATCGGCCTCGTGCTCTATCAGAAGCTTGCCGAGCCGGGCGTCCTCACGCTGATCGTTGCCATGTTCTTCTTCGGCGGCGTGCAGCTATTCTTCATGGGCATGATCGGCGAATATGTGCTCGCGATCTACGGCCAGGTGCGCGAGAAGCCCGTGGTGTTCGAGCGCGAGCGCGTCAATTTCGATCCACCGTCGCCCCCTGGCGCGTGAGGAGCCGCCTCAGCGCTTCGCCAGCGACTGCTCGATTCGCGCAACGATCGCGGGCACCGACAGGCCGGCGGCATCGAGCAATGCCTCGCGCGATCCTGCGCTCGACGTTTTGCCGCCCTGCTCGGGAATGCCTATGCCTGTCACTGGCACGCGCTTCGCATCGCCGGCGAACGCGCCGGCCACCAAGCTGAACAAACCGCCGCGCAAAATATGCTCCTCGAGCGTCACGATGAGCGACGCGTCGCGCACCGCATCGCGGATCGCGGCCTCGTCGAGCGGCTTCAGGCAGGAGACGCTGACCACACCGACGTCCCGGCCCCGCCCGGCAAGCTCGCCGGCCGCCTCCAGCGCCCGTGAAGCGATCGGTCCTGATGCGAGGATGACGACGTCCCGTCCCCTCCGCAAAGTCCGCAGCTTGCGCGGGTCGGTCACGACGGCGCCGAGATTCGGCTCACCCTGCCGGCTGAGCCGCAGATAGGACGGCTTGCCGCTTGCGGCGATCAGGCGCGTCGCGGCGCGCACCTCTGCGGGATCACATGGCACGAACACCTCGATGCCCGGCAGCATCGACATGATGCCAGCGTCTTCCAGCGCATGATGGGTGTAGCCCTGGCTGCCATAGGCATAGCCGGCGCCCACCGCGACGACCTTGACGTCGGCGCCGTGGTAGCAGACGTCGTTGCGGAGCTGCTCGAGGCAACGCAAGGTCGGGAAGTTGCCGATCGAATAGATGAAGACCGTCTTGCCCGACAGCGCGATGCCGGCGGCAATGCCCGCCATGTTCTGCTCGGCGACACCGACATTGAGATAGCGCTCGGGGAATTTCGCGGCAAAGGGCTCCAGCACGGAATAGCCGAGATCGCCGCAGAGCAGCCAGAGATCAGGATTCTCGCTCGCCGCCTGCGACAGGGTCTCGATGAACGTCGTCCTCATGCGCCAACCTCCGCCAGCGCCTGCGCGAGCAGCTCATCCGAGGGCGAGCGGTAGTGCCATTCGAGCTTGTTCTCCATGAAGCTCACGCCCTTGCCCTTCACGGTGTGGGCGATCACCACGGTCGGCCGGCCCGATGGTGCCGGCACGGCGCCCAGCACGCGCTCCAGCGCGACGACATCATGGCCGTCGATCTCCTCGACATGCCAGCCGAACGCCTTCCACTTCTCCGCAAACGGATCGAGGTTCAGCACCTCGGCGACAGAGCCGAAGCTCTGGATCTTGTTGAAGTCGACGATGACGCAGAGATTGTCGAGCTTGTGATGGGGCGCGAACAGGATGCCCTCCCAGTTGGAGCCCTCGTCGCATTCGCCGTCGCTGAGCAGGCAGAACACGCGGCTGCCGGCGCTTGCCGTTCGCGCGGCCAGCGCCATGCCGATCGCGATCGGCAGACCATGGCCGAGCGAGCCGGTCGAGACCTCGACGCCGGGAACGGCATGGCTGACGTGCCCGGTCAGAATCGATCCGTCGCGGCAATAGGTGTCGAGCTCGGCGAGCGAGAAGAAACCGCATTCGGCAAGTGTGGCGTACATGATCGCCGTGGCGTGGCCCTTGCTGAGCACGAAGCGATCGCGGTTTGCGGCTTGCGGCTCTGCGGGATCGAGGCGCAGGATTCGCGTGTACAGCACCGCCAGGATGTCCGCCATTGAGAGGCAGCCGCCGATATGCGAGGCCTTGGCGGCATGCACCATCCGCAGCGCGTGCGCGCGAATGCGCCGCGCGAACTCTATCGGCTCAGGGAGATTTGGTCGCGTCATGCCAGTTTACCGTCTCGCGTAGTCCTTCATCCAACGGCACTTCGGGCTTCCAGCCCAACGCGAGCATGCGCGAAACGTCCGCAGCCAGGATCATAACCTGATCGGGACGGTACGCCAACTCACCGAAGCCCAGCGCCGCGCCGGGGTCGACGAGATCGCGCAACCGCGTCACCGTCTCGCGCAGCGGCGGCGCCTCCGGGCTGCCTACATTGAAAATCCCGTGCGCAGCGTCATGGGTGACCGCGAGCCCGAAGGCAGCGGCCGCATCGCGCGCGTGCAAAAATCCCCAGCGCTGCTCGCAAGCGGTCAGCGCCATGTGGTGTCCGGAACGCAGGTTCCGGATCATGCTTGGAATCAGCCAGTAGTCCGCATCTTTCGGCCCATAGGTCGAGAAGATCCGCAGCCATGCCGCGCGCAGCCCCCGCTCCTCGCACAGGCGCATCGCCATCGATCCGGCCGCGAGCTTGGCCATGCCGTAGAGCGTGGTCGGTCGCGGGATGTCATCCTCGCGGATCGCGCGATCATGGGGGCCGTATTCGGCCTGCGATCCGGCGCCGACGAAGATCCTGGCACCGGCTTCGGCAGCGAGTTCGGCAAGCGCGACCGCATCAGCGACATTAGCCGCCTGAACCGGGCTGTTGCGGTCGCTGCCTGCGACGCCGCGCCAGGCCATGTGCACGACCGCCTCCGGCGCAAAGGCCCCGACAGGCCCGCGCAGCCCGCCCAGATGCTCCAGGACGCCCGGAATCACATGCAGGCGGTCGTAGGCCTCCTCGAGACGCCAGGAAGCGCTGTCCGGCCTCAACAGGACTGCCACCTCGTGCCCCCGTTTCAGGAGGTCCGCAACGAGATAGGAACCCAGAAAACCACTCGCGCCAGTGACGAAAACACGCATGGGCCCCGGGTAGATCAGTGACCGGGGTCCGTCAATGTCCCGCTCCGAGCGCGCATCCCGGCCTGGAGCGGTATTTCCACCCGGATCGGGCCCGATCCGAACTTGATTATCCGGCCCATGCAGCTAAACGGGGGGCCAGAATTGACGTTTGACGACACAGGGGTAGAGGCATGAGCGACTTCAGGCTGGCTATGGTTTCCGCGGGCTTCGAGCACGGCGGAAACGTCACCCATCGTCACTTCGACGGCCATCCCGACCTGCTCGTCTACCCCTTCGAGTCGCAGCTCGGAAACCGCAACTTCAACGACTTCCTCGCCTCGGTCGAGCGCGTTCAGTATCGCTATCCCGAATTCCCGGAGGGGCTGACGGCGGTCGAGCTCTACGAGCAGATGATCGACGAGGAGCTGAAGACCTTCCTGCGCAAGCGCAACGGCTCCAAGTTCCGCGACGCCGACTGCGTGCTGGACGAGAGCAAGCGCGTTGCCGAATTCGTCCGGCTGTGCGGCGAGGCACCGATCCCGCGCCGCAAGGTCATCGAGGCCTTCTTCCGTTCGACCTTCGCGGCCTGGGAGAACTATTACACCAAGCCGCGCCCCGGCATGGTCCATGTCGGCTACTCACCCGCTATCGGCATCGACGCGGACCGGATGGTGCGCGACTTCCCGAACGCCCGCATCCTGCACATCGTGCGCAATCCGTTCTCGGCCTATCGCGACACCAAGCGCCGCCCGTTCCCGCAGCCGCTGACGAAATACCTGATCACCTGGAACATCTATCACTCGACGGTCGAGATGTTCGCCAAGATGTATCCTGAGAACGTGCGCGTCTTCCGCTACGAGGACCTCGTCGAGGACAAGCGCAAGTTCATGACGGAAGCCGCCGCCTTCATCGGCGTGCCGTTTGCCGAGAGCATGCTCTATCCGAGCTGGAACGGCGTCGAGATCAAGGATTCGATCGCCCCCTGGGGAACCGTGCTCAAGAGCACCAAGGACTACAACCAGGCCGTCATCCAGGAGCTCTCCGACGACGAGCGCAAGCAGATCGCGCAGGGCACTGCGGCGCTCGCCCGTCATTTCGGCTATGACCGGATCGACTATCTGAGCCCGCTCTATCGTGCTGGGTAAGATCGAGTTCTTCGAAACCGACGACCGCCCCGACATCGCCGCTGATCGCGCGCGCATCCTGACCGCGCTGCTGCGGCAGCTGCAATCATCCGGCCGCAACGCCGTCGTGACGCCGGCGCTGGGCGGCACGCTCGGCGTCTGCTTCGACGCCGAGATTGCGGGCGATAGGCGCTTTCTCAAGACCCACCTTCCTGATCCGGCCGCCCGCGCCAGCCTCGCCAGGGAAGCCGACATCCTCGTCCGGCTCTACGACAAGGCGATCGTGCTCGATCGTTTCGAGCTCCCGCTTGCGGACGGAACGAGGCGGCTGTGCCTGCTGATGCCAGCGCTCACACCGCTGTCAGGCCCGATGCAGCCCGCGGACGCCGCCGCGATGGCGCGCGAATGCAGCGAACGGCTCGGCGACTGGCGGCCGGGTGATCTCCCCGCGCTCCACCACTATCTCGCCTCTGCCGCACGGGCGCTCAAAACGCTTTCGGACCGCGGCCTGCTGGATCAGGCGAGTGCAGACGAGGTGAGCCGCCTGATCGGACTGCTCGCAGATCGTTTCGCGGATTTGAGCCAAGCGCTCTGCCACGGCGATTTCGGGCCGAAGAACATCATGCTCGAGGGCACAGTACCGCGCGTCATCGACTGGGAGGACGCGTTTCTCGGCATCGCCGGCTACGACTATCTCTACTGGCTGACCTTCATGGAGAACTGGCCGTTCCTGCAAACGGCAGCCTTCGGCCGAACCGGTCTTGCGCCCGAGAGCGAGCGCGCGATCCTCGTCCTCGTCGTCCTGCTCAAATCCTATCTGGCGGTCTGCTCGGGTGCGTATCTGAAGCACGCAGTGTCCCCGCAGGCCCGCATCGCCGAGATCCTGGAGCTGCGCTGATCACGCGCCCCGCGCGGTGCCGACGACCTGATCGAGCTGATCGAGCGAGAATGTGCGCAGGTCCTTGCCCTCGCGCAGCGCCTTGTACCAGTCGATGGTCAGGCGGAGGCCCTGCGCCAGATCGAGCTGCGGCGTCCACCCGAGCTCGCTACGCGCCTTGGCGCAGTCGAGCCTGAGATAGGCGGCTTCGTGAGGATGCGGGCCGGCATCGGCGGTCCAGCGCGCGCCATCGCCCCACAGCGCAATCAGATGTTCGACCACGGTCCCGACCGGCACCTCGCTTGCGGCATCGGGCCCGAAATTCCAGCCGCCGATGAAGCGTTCGTCGTCCGCCAGCCGCTCGACCAGTCGGAGATAGCCGAGCACCGGATCCAGCGCGTGCTGCCAAGGCCGCACCGAATTGGGATTGCGGATGCGCAGCGCCTCGCCGCCCAGGAACGCCTGCATCGCATCGGGTATCAGGCGGTCGCGCGCCCAGTCGCCGCCGCCGAAGACGTTGCCGGCACGCGCCGTCGCGACGCGAGCCGAGCCCGGCGCTTTGAAGAAGCTGTGGCGATAGGAGTGCGTCACGAGTTCGGCGCAGGCCTTGCTGTTGCTGTAGGGATCATCGCCGCCGAGACGGTCGCCCTCGCGGAAGGCGGCGCCCGCGCCGTTGTTCTCGTAGGACTTGTCGCTGGTGACGTTCAGGATCACCTGCACGCAAGCCAGCTGCCGGGCCGCTTCGAGCACGTGCACCGTACCCATCACGTTGGTCGCGAAGGTTTCGACCGGCTCCTCATAGGACGGGCGCACCAGCGCCTGCGCGGCCATGTGGATGACGATGTCCGGCTCCGCCTCCGTCATCGCGGCGCGCAGGGAAGAGAGATCGCGGATGTCGGCGATGCGATGCCTGATGTCGTCGGCGATCCGCGCCGCCACGAACAGCGAAGATTGATGCGTCGGCGCCAGCGCATAGCCGTAGACGCTGGCCCCGAGCCGGCGCAGCAGCAGCGAGGCCCATGCTCCCTTGAAACCCGTGTGGCCGGTCAAAAAGACCTTCTTGCCGCGCCAGAATGCGGGATCCGTCACCAGACTCTCCATTTGGCGCGGTTGCCGGCCCACTCACCCTCGAGGAAATTGCGATCCCGCAGCGAGTCCATCGGATGCCAGAAGCCGGGATGCACATAGGCGCGCAGATCGTCGCCGCGCACGAGTTGCTCCATCGGCTCGCGCTCCCAGATCGTCCCGTCGCCTGCGATCAGCTCGCCGACCGACGGCGACAGCAGGAAGAAGCCGCCATTGATCCAGCCGCCGTCGTCGTTCGGCTTCTCCTCGAAATTGACCACGCGGTCTCCCTCGATCGCCACCGCGCCAAACCGTTTTGCCGGCCGCACCACCGAGACGGTTGCCCTTCGCCCATGCGCCTTGTGAAAGGCGATCTCGGCCGCGAGGTCGATGTCGGCGACGCCGTCGCCATAGGTCAACGCAAAGAAGGGCTCGTCCGCGACGTAAGGCAGCACCCGCTTCAGCCGTCCGCCGGTCTGGGTGTCCTCGCCGGTGTCGACCAGCGTGACCCGCCACGGCTCGGCGGTCTCGCGATGAACCTCCATCCGGTTTTCGGCGAGATGGAAGGTGACGTCGGACATGTGCAGGAAGTAGTTCGCGAAATACTCCTTGATCATGTAGCCGCGGTAGCCGAGGCAGATCACGAAGTCATTGAAGCCGTAATGGCTGTAGATCTTCATGATGTGCCACAGGATGGGCCGGCCGCCGATCTCGACCATCGGCTTCGGCCGCGTGCTGGTCTCTTCGGCGATCCGGGTGCCCAGACCTCCAGCGAGAATGACGACTTTCATAGAAACCCTGCTGAATCCGGGACAATACTTCCGCTTGAGCACTGGTTACTGCAGGCGATCTAGGCCGTCAATTGGGAGCGCGGGCGATCAGAAGGTCCCACGGGCTACCTCGCCGGCGATCTCCGACGCACTTGCGTGATGGTGTCGACATGTGGCGGCCAACATCGCTATGGTCCTGCCCGCAAGCTGCCCCTGATCGCCAGCCATAGACCGAGTCATGCACAAACAGCCCCATCGGACGCTAATACTCCTTTTTGCGACTGTCCTTGCCGGCCTGTTCATTCTGCAGTTCGGAACCTTTATCGATCGCGCGACGCCGGCGCTCATCGACGATCACGACATCCTCTATCCGCTGGGCGACAAGTCGACCGCCACGCTGCACGAGATCTGGACTGATCTCAAGAATACCGACGAATACCAGGAACTGGCGAACACCGGATCGGCCACGCGATTTCGTCCTGCTTTCTATCCCCTGAAGTCGATCAAGACCTATCTGTTGGGAAGCAACATTCGCCTGTGGTACATCGCCAATTTCCTGCTGTACCTGGGCAGCACGACGGTGCTGTTTTCTCTCGTCCTTCGGACTTTCGGCATTCCAAGCGCGCTGGTCTTTGCCGCACTCTATCTCGGCCACAAATCGTGGGCCGATATCTTTCCCCGGCTTGGCCCGGTGGAGATCGAATGTATCCTGGTTGGAACATTCCTGATCTGGCTGCTTTGGCGATGGATCGAAACCGGAAGAGCGTCCGCGCTCTGGCTTGCGATACCGACAGCCCTGCTGTTCGGAGCGACGAAAGAAGCCGATTCACCTCTGTTGATCGCGGTCGGTGGGCTGCTGCTGGTTTGCGGCTTCCTGAGCGGCACCAGGCGAATGGTCTCGGCCGGCGTCGTCCTGATTGCCACAGGCGCGATCGTGTTCGCGATCATGTTGCGTATCACGGCCACGGCAGGCACGGGACTCGTAGCGCCGTGGGGTCCATTGTGGTCCTACCGGCATCATCACAGCAGGGATGCGCTCGCTTGGCTCGCCCTTCTCCCGATTCCCGTCCTGGCGGCCGCTGCGATCGCTCGTCGCCGTGGCTGGCTGAAGATGAGCCGGGGCGAACTTGCAGCACTCATGCTCGCGGCGCTTTCGGTCGAAGTCCTCAGATTGACGCTCTACTACATCAGCTTCTCGATGACATATGGCGGGCAGAACGACGCCATCGGCATGCGATACGGATACCCGCTGGCTTTGATGCAAGCCATTGTCGCAGCCTTTGTGTTCGGCAGGCTTGCAAAGCACGGCGATCGCAGGGTCGCGCTACTCTCGGGAGCCGCCGCGATCGCCTGTGTTTTCGCCGTGCTTATGGTCAATCGAGGCCTCTTCTCACCTTACACGTTGAAGGCCCGGGACTGGTGGCTTCAGTTCAACACGGATGCGAACACGACCATCAGCGAAGCGGCGCGGCTGGTTTATGAAGCCCGCAAGGAGAACAAGGATCCGGTGCTGATCGCGACGGGTCCTGCTCTGGAATGGGAGCCAAAGCTTTCTCTCATCCTCTTCCTGAAGCGAAAAATGCCTGACATGGTCGTGTACTTCGACCCGAATGAGCAATCCTCGAATGCGCTATATTACAGCAAGTTGTCGATCAAGCTGGGCGGGACTCCCCTGCCGCCGGAAATGCGGGCATCGCTCGCCGCACGAGGCTGCATCGTCGTTCACGTCGACGAGCGCGAATCTGCAGATCCCGTTTGCAAGGTGTTGAACATCACGACCATTACCGGGCGCCCTGCGCCCTAAATATTCCAGAGTGTCGCTGATGGCATTCTTCCCGCGCGTTCTTTGTGGATCAGCTTCGTCATCGTTCGAATATGAGCATCAACACGGAACATCGGAATCTCTCTCTGGCTCGCTCCGCGGAAATTCCAGCCTCTAAAAAATACGGTTTCCCTCCCCTGTTGCGAACTGAGCATCACGAGACGATCTTGCCCATACACAAACACGAAGCACAATTTCGCCCGGATATTGACGGTCTGCGTGCGATATCAGTCCTAGCCGTCATAGCATTCCACCTCAAAATTGGACTCTCGGGAGGCTTCACCGGCGTTGACGTGTTCTTCGTTATTTCCGGATACCTCATCGGTCGGATTGTATATTCCGAGGTCGCCAGAGGAAGCTTCTCACTCACTCGTTTTTATGAGCGCCGTGCCAGGCGCATTCTGCCGGCACTTCTTGCGACAATCGCTATCAGCTGGTTCGTAGCCGACCGCTACCTTTACGCATTCGAGATGGGCGATTTCTCGAAATCGGCTATCGCATCGATCTTGTTTGCAGCCAACCTATACTTCTATGGGGCGAGCGGATATTTTGCACCAGCCGCCGATACCATTCCCCTGCTTCACCTTTGGTCTCTAGGCTTTGAAGAGCAGTTTTATCTGCTGTTCCCGCCGACTATAGTCCTCTTGCGACGATATTCGCCGCGACTGATGTTTGCGGCGCTCCTCATGATGTGCCTGATTTCCCTTCTTGTATCGCAAGCCTTGCTTTCGTCGCATCCTGACGCGGCCTTCTACCTTCCGATTAGTCGAGCCTTCGAGATATTGCTCGGCGCTCTGATTGCCCACCCCCTTTTTCCCCGTTCATACAATCGCCTGGCGTGCGAACTCTCCGCAATTCTGGGAGCCGCCTGCCTGCTGTTTTCGCTGGTCACGTTCACAAACGACATCCCCTTTCCGGGCGTAGCGGCCATCTTGCCCTGCGTTGGCGCAACGATGATCGTGTGGTCGGGTCAGTCGAATACAACTCAGATATCCCGTTTGCTCGCCTGGCAGCCGTTGGCTTATGTCGGAAAGCTCTCCTATTCGCTCTACCTCACTCACTGGCCCGTAATCGTCTTTGGCAAGTTGCTTCAGCCAAATTTGTCGCATCTCGTGTTCGCAATTGCTGCTGCCTCGGCATCGGTCGTCCTGGCAGCCATCAGCTTTTGGCTCATCGAAACACCACTGAGGTACGGGACTCTCACCAAACAATACTGCCTGCCAAAAGCGGCTGCAGCTATGTTGCTTGTCGGGCTCCTGCCTGCATGGAATCTGGCAAAGCTGCACGCGCCCGCTTCGGCAGATCCAACCATCAACTACATATTGAGTTTCAACTCTTACAATCCGCGAACGCGCTTTCTCGCTCGGGAATGCTTTCTCGATGCGGAACAAACGTTCAGCGACCGTCAAGTCGAAAAGTGCGTCCCCGCATCGATCAGCACGGGCGCGATGCTATGGGGCGACAGCCACGCTGCCCACCTTTACTTCGGGCTGCGAGCAGAGATGCAAAAGGCAGCGATTCCAGTTGGCATGTTGGCATCATCAGGGTGCCCCCCGATCGTCGATCTGGACGTTGAACAACGACCGAAGTGCAAGGATGTGAACAAGGAAGTTTTGTCTTTCCTGCTCCGTTTTAGGCCTCGCTTGGTTGTGCTATCCGCCGCATGGCGCATGAACAGCGAAGTTACCGCAAAGCTAAAGGCCACGGTAGACCAACTCGAGCAGGCCGGAATTACAGTGGCAATCGTTGGTGAAAGCCCCGCTTTCAATAGCCGCGGCCCTAATATCGCCGCCGCCCTGCTCCAAGCTGGAAAGCCGCCGCTGGCAACCGAGATCGACACCAACATCGAAACGATGAAAGCTACAGACGCACTCCTGGCCGCAACATTCGGAGCTTCCTCGGGAGTATTCCTTCTATCTCCGTTCAAAACGTTTTGCTCGGAGAAGGGGTGCCCTCTCCTCTCGGGCGACGGCATCCCGCTCTATTTTGACCATTCACACCTCACGGAGGCGGGATCCACGCTTTACGCCAAGGCGCTCGTTTCCACGATAGTCGGCCCACTAATCAAGCATTGAGATTGTACTGCGGCCTCAACACGGCCCTCTCTCAACGATCGGTGCGTATAGTTTCACAACGCTGCCGTCGACGGGATGGGCGAGGCTATCGACGAGCGAGCGGGGTGCGAAGTCGAGTCCCAAGCCTTCCCACTCGTCCTTCTTTAGGGAGTGGACGCCCGTCCCCAGAATCAACCACGCGCGCCGAAGACGTTCGGGGCCAACCATCTTCAGATATTCGCCTGCTAGACGATGCGACGACGGATAGCCGGCAAAAATCCAGGGGAAGACGGGCATGCGGCCGCCAATCGCAAAGACCGCACCCGGCACTTCGCCGCTGAGGTCGATGGCGAGGTCGTCACGGCAAAAACCGCGGCTCGCGACGTCGCTCTGCAGCGTTTGAATGAACTGTCGGGTACGCTCATCAAGCTTCAGCGTGGAGTCTGGGCCGACCGCAGTTGGAACTGTTTGCTGCATGATTGGGGTTGCCAATCGATAAGGAGATGTCAAACCCGCAGCCGTTGCACTGTACACAAGGTAAACGCCGACGAAACAAGCCAGCGTCAACCCGAACGAACGCGGAAGCACCAGCGCCGTGGCGATGACCAGCACCATTAATGACAAGCCCGGGAACAGCGCGACCTGAAAGCACACCCTCCCGGCGCTTCCCAACGTCGCAGCCCAAGGAATGAGCCCGATCAGGGCTAGGAGCGCAATCCATTTGAGGCTGACGTCCCGTCGACACGCGATTGAAAGCATCGCGAATCCGCCTCCACCAAGCAAAGAAAAAACATGACAGTTAGCCGGGTCAAACGATCGCCGCAGGAGTGACAATCCGAGCAGGACAATTGCGAAGAAGGCAATCAGCTCTTCTCCCCTTCCGATGAAGGTTCGCCCGGAGTAGCGGGCGAACATGCATACCAGCAGCAATCCTCCGCTCGCCCACCATATCCACCCTTCGCGAAGGAATTCGATCTGCTGATCGCGCATCGAAAAGGGGTTCGGATGGGATCCGCCGAAAACGGCGAAATAGCCATTGATCTGGCTGACTATCGTTTCGAGAGGAAGACTCGCCACCAGGACGAGGAGCAAGCCGGCGCCGAATAAGATCGTGCGACCGAGTTGCGCTATTCTGGCCCGATTGTCGGAGAACGCGCACAGGACGCCCAGAAGATAGATCGCGCTGTAAGCCATAACGTTGAGAGGCCTGGTAAATAGCGCGATCGCGATCGCAAGAGCCGCGACGAATGCGGAAAAAGCAGGGAGCGACTGCAGGAGCACCAACCCGAAGGCCAGAATCCAACCAGCGACCAGGACGAGCCAATTGTAAGACGGCGTGGGAAGCCAGTACGTGTAGTAGAAGAACGGAGCCAACAAGGCCGTACCGACGATCAGGATCGCATCTGGATCTCGCCAGGAGAGCTTCAATCTCGTCAAGACAGCCCAGCCCAATGAAACTCCCAAGCCGGCAAGAATGACAGCACCAAGGCGGTTGAACGCTGACACGGATTCGCCGACGAGCAGATACAAGGGATGAATGGCGTAACTGAAAAGTCCCAGGACAAGGTCATATTCCGTTGGCCTCTGGGCCAGCATCAAATAGAACGCCTCGTCGGTAAAGTCGAAGCCCCTGTCCATCTTCAGGATCAGGCTTGACGCCAGAACGGCTGAAAAAGCGAGCAACACCGCTGCTGCAACAAAACGGAGCCGCGAGACCGATGCGGCAAAATATCCCCGAATAGGCATATGTCGTTCGAATCCTGACGATCGATAGTCCTTGAGCCCCGGCCAGCTGGGTCCGCAGCAATCAAGCCCCCAATTTGACGATCTGGCTGGAATATGACATGGCGGCGGGATGGGATGGTTACGCTTCTTACTGGCAGCTCTCGTCGTCGGTTACCACTGCCAATTCCACCGGGTGCATCAGACGATCGGCGGCTTGGCCGCGGTCGAGGCCTTCTTTTTCGTGAGCGGCTTTTACATGGCCGCCGCCTATCCAAGATATCAGGGGCGATTTTCGGCCCTGCTCTTCTGGTTGAGCCGTTACCTTCGGTTGATCCCGTTCTACCTGACCGTTCTGGCCCTGACCTGGCTGGTTTGGCTCAGCGGTCTGGCCACGAACAAGACTTCAATCTTCAATGCGTTTAGCACAGCCGACGCTCCCTGGCTGGCCAATATCACCTTGCTGGGCCAGGATCTGATCGCGATCGACGAACGCACCAATCTCCTGCTTCCGGTTCGCCAATCATGGTCGATCAGCGCAGAACTGGTCTTCTACCTGCTCACCCCGCTTTTTCTGAAATACCGCAATTGGCAGCTGATTGCCCTCGCCTGTCTATCATTCGCCGGCAAAACATACTTTACGATCTCTGGGGACTGGAGGAGCGCCTATTTTCCGTTCTATTCGCAGGTCGGCTATTTTATCCTGGGGATAATGTTATTCAGGCTCCGCGATGGATTAACTTGGTCGAGATCAGCCGCGCTTCCCTTGCTTTTGCTGACCTCGGTCTATCTCTGCGTCAGCCATTTTGCAGCATTCGAACTCAACGGTATTTTACCGAACTTCGGGATGATCATGGCAATCGCCATCACGATGCCAACAGCCTTCGCGCACTCCAACCAACCGACCTCGAATTTTCTCGGTGATATTTCCTACGGAGTATATTTGGTGCACGTTCTGATGATCGAAGTGCTGATCTCGCTGGGATGGTTCACCTACGACGCGGTTTCACGACCGGCAATCGTTTGGATGTTCATCCTCGTGCTATTCGTTTCGGCAGGCGTCGCCGCGATTTTCGAGATCGTGGTTCAAGAGCGGATTGATCGCTGGCGCCGAAAGACATTCTATGGTGGCGTAGTGCCTCAAGTCGAAATCAACATGCAGGAATCAACATAGCGCCGCCGCAATGCCCGGCTAAACGACAGCCCGCTCGTTTGCCCGCTCGACAATGCCTTCGGCAACGACAGTGTGGGACTACGCGATCTGGCGCGCAGCAGATAACCCCATGCCGATTGTCAGACGAGCAGTGGATGATCGAGATGCAGAGCGGCCAGATACTGGACCAAAGCCACGGTTACGATCGCATCGTGCGGCTGCTCGGCGGGCAACAATGCAATAGCCCCCCCTGGACTTGGTCCAGGCATCGCGTCTGGGGGGTCGAATTGGAAGCTTGCAGTGTTGGCAGAATTCGTCGCGAAAGCGAAACTGTCCGCGGCCGGAACCGCGGCCAACGGCGCCGAGGCAGGAACGCCGATCGTCCCGTCCCCGTTGAGATCCTGATGAAGGGTGCTCTCGGCTTGCTTCAGCGCCGTGCTGGCGCCCGAGAGCACGCCAGTGTCGTTGCGATAATTGCCATTGCTATCAGTGTGCCAGATGATGAACTGGCTTGAGCCAGGCGCCTTCCACGCAATGTCAAATCCGCTGGCGGTCTGTTCTGCGCCGACCGGCGTCCAAACACCGAACTGGCCGGCCACGACCGGCGAACCGCCGTAGGTCAGCTCTGGCCCAGAACCGCCGCCAACAGGGTTCATGTAAAAATTCGCGCCGCTCTGGACTAGGCTCGTAGTGCCGAAGCTTTCGATGGCCGGCGCAGTGACTGCGACGGGACCGATTGTCCCATTCCCGTTAAGATCCTGATGAAAGCTGCTCTCCGCCTGCTCCAGCGTGCCACTGGTACCTGACACCACTCCCGTGTCGTTTTGATAGTTGCCGCTGCTGTCGGTGTGCCAGATAATGAACTGACTTGCGCCAGGCGCTTTCCACGCAATCTGATATCCATTCGCGGTCTGCTCGGCGCCGATCGGCGTCCACACCCCGAACTGTCCCGCCGCCACCGGTGATCCACCGTATTTCAGCTCGGGTCCCGTCCCACCCGCAACCGGGTTCATGTAGAAGTTACTGCCGCCGTTCTCGACAAGGCTGATCCCACCGGACGCTTCAATGGTCGTGACCGGCACGCCAATCGTCCCATCTCCGTTCAGATCCTGATGCAAGCTGGTCTCTGCTTGTTCGAGCACAGCGCTGCTGCCTGACACCACGCCGGAGTTGGTCAGATAATTTCCGTTGGCGTCGGTGTGCCAGATGATGAACTGACTAGAGCCCGGCGCCTTCCACGCAATGTCAAATCCGCTCGCGGTCTGTTCGGCGCCCCCCGGAGCCCAGGCTCCGAACTCACCTACCGTGACCAGCGAGCCACCATATTTCAAATCTATATGCGTCCCTCCGCCAACCGGGGACATGTAGAAGTTGCTGCCACTCTGAAACAGGCTCGTGGTGCCGATCGCCTCGATCGATACAGGGGGATTGGCGACGGCATTGCTCGAGAGCGCGCCGTCGGCAAACTGAAAATATTCGACGGTCGTGACGGTATCGGCGCCATCAGGTGAACCGGACCGCAGATCGTCAATGGTGAAGGTTTGCGTCGCCGAATTGTACGCAACGGTGTAGTTGGCCCGGTTGCCCGAATACACCGCCGTATCGGTGCCGGCGCCGCCGATGATAGAATCGTTGCCGCCGCCACCGGTTAACGTATCGCCGCCGGAGCCGCCATTCAGCGTGTTTGCGATGACATTGCCAGCGATCGCGTCGTTGCCGGACCCACCGATGGCGTTGTCGATGTAGGAGCGCGCGTCGTTGCTGTAGAGATAGGCGTTGTAGACGTTGCCTGATGCGTAGTGACCGTTGCCGAGATTGGCCAGTTGCACCGACGAGAACAGCGACGACGCACCGGGATTGAGATTGATGCTTAGGCTCGTGGTGTAGTTCGACAGATCGTAGGTGTCGATGCCGCCGCCATCCCAGACCGTCTCGTAGATGCGGTTGGCGGAGCCGCCGGCCCCGCCACCGGGCGCGAGTTGCCCGACGCCGTTGATGAACTCCTGCCCCGTCGTCTGGCTCCAGGTATAGACCGTGTTGCCGCTCTGGGTCGTGTAGTTCGCACCGTACATCGTTTGTAGCGCAAGAATATCGTTGGCCATGTAGGTCTGCGGATATCCGTAGGCCTCATTGGTGTAGCCGGTCGACGTCGAAGCGCCGACATAGCTGCGATAGCTCATCACGGTGTATTCGCTGTCGTCATGCGCGCTCGGCACCGCGACGTTGGCGACGCCGCCGGTCTCCTGGCTGTGCTTGAGGCCAAAGGCATGACCGAGCTCGTGCAGCGCGGTCGTGAAATAGTAATTACCGAGCTGCGCCAGCGAATAGTTGTACTTGGTCCCGAACCAGACGTCGCCGCCAGCCGCATAGTTGCCGGGATAGTAGGCGTAGGAGGTCGGGCTTGCCGACGGCGACTGCGCGATCATGACGTCGGCGCTGCCGGTCCCGTTGTACTGGATGTTGGCGTTGGTGTAGCCGTTGATCAGTGCGACGGCATAGGTGATCGCCGTCTGCATCTGGGTCGGCGCCGAGGCAAAGCCCGAAGTGGTCGGCTCGCTGCTGCCGCCGCTATAGGGATTGACGTAGTCGCTGGGCGAGTCGGGAAAGCTGTAACTGATCGTGCCGGACCATTTGACGCCCGACAGCAGGCCGTCGATATCCGCGTTGTTGGTGGCAGTGACGGAAACTGCGGTGGCCAATGGACTCTCCAGAGCAAAGCTTCCGCACGATTCGAGGCGCGGGTGCAGGATTCTAGCGAGAAAGGTATAGGTTTGGTTTAAAATTGCCAATCCTGCCCTGCTTTGCGCAGGCGAGGTAGAATTTCGTAGTCACACGGCGTATCAGGGAACCCGCGGTTGCGCTTGGATTTTCTAATAAATTCAGTAGCTGCCACGCCGCCTCTTGTTCCCTCTTAGCACAGAATTATTCGCCTTTCGGAACTGGCACGCGATCCTCGTCTAAGCCATCTTTGGCTCGAACCCCTTCGGAGGAGAGTTGTCCGTACCGCTTGTGCTGATCTGGACTACGCATGGAAAGCCATTCGTGCACGACAACGACCTACATTGGCTGTCGGCGGCGTAAGGTTTGGGTGCATGTCGATTAAATTTGCGGAGAACGCGGAGCTTTCAACGGAGCAATCCTTTGCTAAGTCGACATGGCTCCTCGCATGTTTGGGCCCCCTCGTTTTTCTGACTGTCCTGATTCTATTAGCCCTCTACGGTGCGCCGGAACATGATGATTTCTGCTTAGCCTACCAGAATGTCCGCTATGGCGCCGCGCAGACGGTCCTCGCGTTCTACACTGGCCTGTCGGGGCGCATGGTCCCCCTTCTGATCATTCAGATTCCGGCCGCAATCGCAAAGACCACGGGCAGCAGTATTCTGCCGGCATACGCTGCCACGCTCATCGCCTTTGCGATCCTGTTCGTCGCCGGATCGGCTTTCGCCATGGTTCGGATGTGGCCGAACGTCCGTGGCCTGCCATTGCTCGTGCTGATGCTCGGATTTCCTGCTGCAATTGCCGGAGCAACGCCAAGCGCGCACGATCTTCTCTATTGGCTGCCCGGAGTCGCCTGCTACGTGCCTCCGGGCCTGGTCACCATCCTGATATTGGGAGAATGCGTTTACGCAATTGATCGCGAGCGGCAGTTTTCGATTCAAGCGACGGCGTGGGCAGCCGTCGGCGGCTTTTTGGCCGCGACCTGTAACGAGTTCACTGCCGTCTGGCTCGTGGCAATCGTTGCGGCTTCCCTGCTCGCCCGCCATGTCTTCGGTCAGAAATTGCAGATGGGAGACCATGTGGTGATCGCAGCGGCCGCTGTGGTTGGATGGCTGATCGTTGCTGCAGCTCCAGGCAACGCTCAGCGGATCGCCACCGTCGGGGGCAGCTGGGATGTTGGATTCGCGATCACGGAAAGCTTTATGTTCTTTCTGACGGACTTGAGAATACTCTTGCTGTCTCCGTCACTGATCGCGTGGCTCGTGGTTGTGGTGACCATTTCCACTGCGATATCCGGGCCACAAAATCAGAACCCCAGCCGTGAGAAATGGCTGGCTGCGGGGATCGTCGCGCTCCTTCTTGGAGCCTGCTGTTTTGAGTATTTCCTGCATCAGCTAATCACCGGCGCGCGCCTCGTCGATCGCGCACAGAACCAGGCGTTGATCTTGATCGTCTTTAGTTTGACGCTATGCGCTTCGCTTCTCGCCAGTGTCTATCGGCCGCAGCTTCGCCGGAAGCTTGCCCTCGGAGGCGCGCCCATCTCACTCGACAAACAGGTTTGGCCCCTGCTGCTGACGGCAATCATCGCCGTCTCGCTCTATTTTAGCACGACAGGCTCGCGCATCCACCGTGAAATGGCTACGTTCAAGCCTTTCTGGCAGGAAGCCGCTGCGCGCGATCGGCTGCTCGCGTCTCGCCCCGATCAAGTGGTCGACGTGCCGAAGCATCGCTGGAAACCATCAACCCTGATCAGTGCGGATATTACGAGCAATACCGGGTGCGTAGCGCAATACTATCACAACAAGGAATTGCTCCCTGTCGAGCCACCAAGCGACGGTTCGCGGTAGCTTCGGCCGTACAAGCTGCGCCAGGTCTTGTCCACCAGCGCGACGGCGAGCATCAGAGCCCGTCCGACTCGCCGTTCTTCGGCGTCGAGCGCGGCACGAAGGGGCGAACGACGTGTCCGTCGTGGTCGGCAAGGTCAGCCTGCCGCCGGAATTGGACGGGCCGGCAGCAATTGCGGGTGCGCCAGCGGGCGGAGCGGCGGTCCGCATTCGCGACTATTGAATCGATGACGCTTTTGCGCAAAGGTGCGCTTTCATACAGTCGGGCTGGGGGAGCGCCATCGGCGCAGCTGCGCGACCTGTGACACGGCATCGCATATTCCCGGGCTGTGACGGAAACCATGAAGATACTTCGACTGTCAGCCTGGACTCTCTCCGCGGTGTTCGCCCTCGCCAGCTCTGGAGGACCGCCCGTTATGGATTCGAAAGCCAAAGCGGCCGAACGCGCCAGCGAGACGCTCTTGCCGACGGTTCCACCCGCCCGTGATCCTTCCGTCGCCGTGGCAGAGGAGTACGAAGGCGCCCGCCGCAAGGACACGGTGGAAGCCTACGAGCTTTTCATCGCGCGCCATGGTGATGACCCGCTCGCCGCGAAGGCGCGTGACGATCTCAAGCGTCTGTCGCGCTAAGCGGCATCGCTGGATTGCTGGCGCAGCAGTGGACGCACGCGACTCCACCTGCAAGCTCTCACAGTCTCGCGCCGCCATTTTTTCGACCGCGGTGCATAGCTGGCTGCTCCGGCAGGCGCTTGCCGCATGATGTTTCGGCACTATGGTGGCTCCGCAATCTGTCCCGGAGCCTTTGACGATGCCCTTTCCGCATGCCTCGGAAGCCCTGTCGCGCTTCACCGTGCTCGATCTGACCCGTGTCCGCTCCGGGCCGACCTGCGTGCGCCAGCTGGCGGACTGGGGTGCCAACGTGATCAAGATCGACGCGCTGACCGAGGATTCCGGCGGCGAGCAGCCGGGCGGACCGCGGCGAGGATCCGACTTCCAGAATTTGCACCGCAACAAGCGGGCGATGACGCTGAACCTGAAGGACGAACGCGGCCTTGCCGTGTTCAAGCGCCTCGCCGCCAAGGCCGACGTCGTGGTCGAGAATTTCCGGCCCGACGTGAAGAAGAAGCTCGGCATCGACTACGAGAGCCTCGCCGCGATCAACCCGCGGATCGTCTATGGCAGCATCTCCGGCTTCGGCCAGGACGGCCCCTATCACAAGCGGCCGGGCTTCGATCAGATTGCACAGGGCATGGGCGGGCTGATGTCGATCACCGGCGCGCCGGGCGAAGGCCCGATGCGGGTCGGCATTCCCGTCGCCGACCTCACCGCCGGCCTGTTCTGCGCCATGGGCATCCTCACCGCGCTGCTCGAGCGCGAGGTCTCGGGCAAGGGCCAGTGGGTGCAGACCTCGCTGCTCCAGGCCCAGATCTTCATGCTCGACTTCCAGGCCGCGCGCTGGCTGATGGAGAAGGAAGTCGCCAAGCAGGCCGGCAACAATCATCCGACCAGCATCCCGACCGGCGTGTTCAGGACCTCGGACGGCTACATTAACATCGCCACGACCGGCGGACGGATCTGGGAGCGCTGCGCGCAGGCGATCGGCGCGCCCGAGCTTTACAGCCATCCCGACTACGCGACGGCCCCTGCCCGTTCCAAGAACCGCGACGCGCTCAACGCCGAGATCGAGAAGCGCACGGTTGCGAAGTCGACCGAGACCTGGGTCCGCGAGCTCAATGAGGCCGGCGTGCCCTGCGGGCCGATCTACGCCATCGACCAGATGTTCGAGGACGCGCAGGTCAAGCATCTCGGCATCGCGCAGGACGTGCCCAACGAGGAGGATCGCCACATCCGCCTGGTCGGGCAACCCGTGACGCTGTCGCGCACGCCGAGCAGGATGGTGGCGCGGCCGCCGGAATTCGGCGAGCAGACCGATGAGGTGCTGAAGGAATTCGGCTTCGCAACGGACGAGATCGCGGAGCTCAGAGCGGCGAAGGTGGTTTGAGGCCCTCCGGGCCCAGGACGATGTCCGCCGCAAACGACAAGGCCCGGCGCGAGCCGGGCTTTGTTTCTTGTTGGACGCCTCTGTCGATCTCGGTGCTTGCTTAGTACCGGGCGACCACCGGGCCGCCGAACTGGTAGTTGATGCCGGCGCGCAGGATATGGTCGGTGAAGCGCGACGAGACGTTGGCAGCGATCGCCGACGCCGGCGCGAGCGTGAACGGACCGGACGAGAAGCGGCCAAGATCCATGTAGAGATATTCGAGCTTGGCGCTCCAGTTCTGGGTGATCTTGCCCTCGACGCCGGCACCGACGGTCCAGCCGACGCGCGTATCCGAGTTCGACCCGGTCGAAGCGACCGCGACACCAGCGGGGGTGAAGCCGGTCATCGTTCCCGTGGTCTTGATCTCGCCGAAAGCCACACCACCGGTGCCGTAGAACAGCACTTTCGGGGTTGCCAGGATGCCGACGCGGCCACGAACCGTACCGAACCACTGAAGATGCTGGTCGATCGTCAGCGAGGTGCCGGCAGCGGCGCCGGCGGGGAGGAAGGTCAGGCCCGGAAGACAGGCTCCGCCTGCAAATCCGGAGGGGGCGCAATTGAAGCCTGCGCTGCCCTTTTCACCAGACCACTGCAGGTCGCCCTCGATGCCGAACACCCAGTTGGCGCTCTGCCAATTGTAGCCCGCCTGACCGCCGGCGACGCCGCCGTTCATGTCGAAAGAGGCGTTGGTGATCGAGCCAGCCGGCGGTGCGATCACGGCGCCAGTTGCCGTGTTGTTGTAGGTGACGTCGGAGCGCGAACGGCCCCAGCTATAGCCGCCATTGGCGCCGACGTAGAAGCCGGTCCAGCTCCAGACCGGATCGACCATGACTGGCGCCTTGACATAGGGCTTTGCTGCCAGATCAGCAGCCAGCGCGCCCGTCGCAAACAGCGACATTGCCGCTGCCATTCCAATCACGATCCGCTTCATGGACATTCCCCCGTGCACGATCTTGTGATGAAAATATACGCCGAGGGCCGCCCAAGAGCTGTGCCGCACCAGCAACAACCAGAAGCAATCTGGGCGTGCGGCATTCCGGACTACAACGACATCAGAGCCTATCCTGTTGAATTTGAAAACGATTCTGACTTACCGCGATGTCGCCTTAGACCCCTGCGTCAATCCGACACGGGCAAGCAGACCGTCGATCACGGGCCAGAACAGCAGCACGATTGCCAAGGTCGTGATCGAGCCGACCAGACCGTTCGACCAGAACACCCCAAGATTGCCGCCGGAGCCGATCATCGACAGGCGGAAGGCATCCTCGGCGCGGTTGCCGAGCACGAGCGCCAGCGTGAACGGGGCCAGGGGGATGCCGATCTTCTTGAAGACGTAGCCGACGATTCCGAAGCCGAGCATCAGCCAGATGTCGAACATCGCGTTCTGGATCGCATAGGCGCCGATCGCGCAGGACACCACGATCATCGGGGCCACCGCGGCGAACGGCACGCGCAGGATCGAGGCGAAGATCGGCACAGTCGTCAGCACCAGCACGAGGCCGACGACATTGCCGAGATACATCGAGGCGATCAGGCCCCAGACGAAGTCCTTGTGCTCGACAAACAGCAGCGGGCCCGGATTGAGGCCCCACACCATCAGCCCGCCGAGAAGGATCGCCGCGGTGCCGGAGCCGGGAATGCCGAGCGCCAGCATCGGCAGCAGCGCCGCGGTGCCGGAGGCATGCGCCGCCGTCTCCGGCGCGAACACGCCCTCGATGCGGCCCTTGCCGAAACTCTCGGGATCCTTGGAAAAGCGCTTTGCCAGATTGTAGCCCATGAAGGAGGCCGCGATCGCGCCGCCCGGCGTGATGCCGAGCCAGCAGCCGATGAAGGAGGAGCGCAGCAGCGTCACCCAGTATTTCGGCAGGTCCTTCCAGACGCCGAGCACGACGCGGAGCGAAATGCTCGCCGCGTGTCCGCGTAGCGCCAGCCGCTCCTCCATCGTCAACAGGATCTCGCTGATGCCGAACAGGCCGATGACGGCGACGAGGAAGTTGATGCCGCGCAGAAGCTCGGCCGACCCGAACGTCATGCGCAACTGACCCGACACGGTATCCATGCCGACGCCCGCGAGCAGAAGCCCGAGCGACATCGAGATGACGGTCTTGTGCTTGGCCTCGCGCCCGAGGCCGACGAAGGAGCAGAAGGTGAGGAGATAAACCGCGAAGAACTCCGGCGGGCCGAACTTCAGCGCAAAGGACGAGATCATCGGCGCGAGGAAGGTGATGAGGAGCACCGCGACCAGCGAGCCGATGAAGGACGACGTGAACGCCGCGGTCAGCGCCTCTGCCGCCCTGCCCTGCTGCGCCATCGGATAGCCGTCGAAGGTGGTCGCGACCGACCAGGCTTCGCCAGGAATGTTGAACAGGATCGAGGTGATGGCGCCGCCAAACAGCGCGCCCCAGTAGATGCAGGACAGCATTACGATGGCCGAGGTCGGATCCATCGTGAAGGTCAGCGGCAGCAGGATCGCCACGCCGTTAGGGCCGCCAAGCCCCGGCAGCACGCCGACGAAGATGCCGAGCACCAGTCCGACCATCATCAATACGAGCGTCTTCCACGTCAGCAGGACGGCGAAGCCGTGAAGCAGGAGACCGAGAGCTTCCATCGCAGGCCTGCCTAGTGGCCGAAGGCCGCTTCGAGCGGCCCTTTCGGCATAATGACGTCGAACGCGATGTCGAAGGTGACGAACATGATCGCCGTGAACAGGAAGGCCGTGACCAGCGACTTCCACAGCGCGATCTTGCCGACGAGGCGCATGAAGCATGAGATCAGCAGGAAGCTCGCGACATAGAGGCCGAGGAACTGCATCATCAGGCAGAACAGCAGCGTCGGCACGAACACCGCCATCACGCGGCGGGCCTGCGCGCGCGTGACGAAGGTCTCGCGTGCGGCGCGGCGCGCAAGAAGCGCCACGACCAGGCCGTAGAGGCTGCCGCCACCGAGGATGACGGAGAGATAGAACGGGAAATAACCGGGCTCGGGCCCGGTCGAATCCCAGGCGGCGCCGGTGCGCCAATTGTCGTAGCCGAGCGTGACGGCCAGCGCGAGCAGCAGAAGGCAGACGACCATCTCGATCGTGCCGGATGAGACGACGGAGGGCGAGTCGTCTTCAGGCGCGGTCGGATCGTCAACGACGATTTCAAGATCGGTTTGGGACATGGGCCGCCAAGTCGAGTTGCGCTGTCATCATCCGCCTAGTGCGCAATTGCGCACAGGAGCGGATGATCCAGTAGGCCGTGCAGAGCCATCTTCGAGCTCTGAGCAATACTGGATGCCCCGCCTTCGCGGAGCATGACGCGGAGGATGGGATTACTTCGCGACGAAACCGGCTTCCGTCATCAGCGCCTTGTTGATGGCATCGTCCTCCTCGAGGAATTGTACCATGTCCTTGCCGGTGAGGAAGATCGGCTTCAATGCCTGTTTTTCCATGTAGTCCTTGTATTCGGCGGTCTGCGTCACCTTGTGAAACAGATCGACATAGAACGCCTGCTGCTCCGGCGTGACCTTGCCGGGCAGGAACATCGCGCGCAGCATCAGGTACTGGACGTCGACGCCCTCCTCCTTGCAGGTCGGAATGTCGGCCCAGGACTGCGTCTCCGTCACCTTGCTGGTGTAGGAGATGCGCTCCTTGTCGAACACGCAGAGCGGACGCACCTGGCCGGCGCGCCAGACTTCGAGGTTTTCAGACGGGTTGTTGACGTTGGATTCGGTGTGGTTGCCGACCAACTGGGTCGCGGCCTCGCCGCCGGACTTATAGGGCAGATAGGAGAATTTGGCGCCGGTTTTCTGTTCGAGGAAGACGGTCAGCACGTGATCCTCGCGCTTGGAGCCGGTCCCGCCCATCTTGAACGGCGCGCTCGCCGCCTTCGCGGCCGCGACGAACTCCTTCACCGTCTTGGGGCCGGCGCTGTTGTCCCACAGCACGAACTGGTCGAGCGCAACGACCGAAACCGGGGTCAACTCGCGCCAGTTGAACGGGATCTTCGCGGACAGCGGCAGCATGTAGATCAGCGAATAGGCGATCAGCACCTTGTTCGGATCGCCCTCGCTGGACTTCATGTACATCAGCGCTTCCGCGCCCGAGGCTCCGCCCTTGAGCGAGACCACGATCGGCTGCTTCATCAGATTGTTCTTCTGGATCGCGGCCTGCATCATCCGCGCCATCTGGTCGGAGGCGCCGCCGGCACCGGCCGCCACCACGATCTCGACGGGTTTGGTCGGTTCCCAGCCGGCAAAGGCCGGCGTCACGCAAAGTGCGGCCGCCAGCGTGACCGCGGCCTTCATTCCATGTCCCACGCGCATCTTCCCTGTGTTTTTCGTCGGTTTCGCCGTTTAAAGTGTCGTTGAAGCGCATTTTGTTGACGAAGGCCAGATAGTTCAAGTCGTGGGCTACGATCCGGACTATGACTTTCGGCGAATGAGGCTGACACGAGCCTCCTGCGCGAGGTCAGGAGTATCGACCCAACTAATTGATATCGTGGTGATTGATCGACGCCCGATCCACCCTGCTGTGAGCCCGACGCCTGCGTTCCGTCCGCGCTGAGATTAAGAGGCGGGCCTACTTATGCTTCGCGAAGGTCGCGCGGTAGACGCGGCACATCCGGTTCTGCGTTTTCCGTCGGCCGACGAGATCCACGAAATTGTCTCTTATTCACAAAAGCAGCAATGCGTAAGAACTATTGAACAGGTTGACTTGTGGACCCACCTTCTCGACGCAATGAGAACACCTCGTTCCGATCGCCCTGCTTGAACGTTACCTGGCGCGGTTGCACCGCGCTCAACAGCCACCCGCCCCGCGACTCTCCCCGACGCAGGCGGATGACCTTTTGATCGGTTTTGTCCAGGAGGACAGCGATGGCGTCGTCTTCACCGACGACGGCGCCGACCAGCACAAGCGGCGGCGGTGCGTCGGGCGCCTTCGGTGATGGCGATGCGACCACTTCTTTGACCGGTGCGGCGGTCAAACCCTGGGGCGGCGGGCGGCGAGAGGCAGAAAAAATCGGACGCTCCTCGGTCGCAGTCAATGCGGACAGAGGCGTCGCCCAGAGCGGATTGCCATGCCGCAGCGGTTTGCTCGTCGGCTCCGCAATGGGCCGTGTTGTACCGACATCGATAGTGTCTTCTAGACTCGGCCCGTCGAATAGGAGATCAATACGTGAAGACGTGGCGGCCACTACGCTCCAAGCGCCCAGCGCGGTAGCAAGCACAGCAAACCCGATGAGTCCGCCACGCTTGGCCATCGAAACTCCTTGCGACCCCCCGCCGGCGCGAGCCGCACGAAAATGCTTCAGCAGGTTAATTCCAACGCCCGCCGCCATCAACCTCGAAAGCGCGGAATGGAACGCGTTCCGCCCTACTTCCCCGGCTGCCACTGGCCGGAGACGCCCAGGATCACCCTGACGCGGCCGGTGCCGGCCTCGTTCAGCGCGGTGGTCTGCGGCACCTGGACGTCGAGCTGATCGACGAACAGGAACGGCATGCCGGCTTCGAGATCGTAGAGCACCTTCTGCAGCGCGGGCTGCTCCAGCTCGCAGCTCACGACGAGGCCGACGAAGCCGTCCTTCACTTGCGCGCCGGAGACATCGACCTGCGAGGACTGCACCGAGCCGCCGACATTGCCGACGGCGGCCGCAACCCGCTGCAACAGATTGGCGCCCGCGACCGTCACCGTCGGTCCCTCCAGGAACGGCGTGCCCGGATGTTCGGCAGACATCGCGGCTGAATTCCTGGCGCCGCCCTTGCGGCCGCGCAGCTGGTCGAGCAGATCGGAGGTCTGCGCCAGCGCCTGGCGATGGCTGACGACATCGGCGATCGACAGGCCCGCCATCAGCAAGAGCCCGCCCGTCACCGCGACATAGAGCGTGACCGCGATCAACGGCGAGCCGGCCAGCGCCCGCGAAACGGCATTCCCGCTTGTGATCGCCGCGCTGGTCGTGGTGCTGCTCATGGCGCGTTCCTCGGTTCGATCTGCGCCTCGATGTGGAAGCGCTCGCCGGGATCGGGCGAGCTTCGCGTGGTCGGCGCGTAGAACGTCGCGCGGGTGAAGTGCTGGGACTGCTCGATCAGGGGGATCAGCGAGGGCGCATCGCGCGTGATGCCGCCGATCTGAATCTTGTTGCCGGCCAGATGCAGCTCGGTGACATAGGTGTGGTCGGGCAATATCCGGCTGAGAGATTCCAGCACAATCACGCTCGCAGGCGTCTCGTATTTGCGGCGCTCGAGCAGCGCGAGCGGCGATCGCTCGCCGCCGTCGCTGCCGCGAAGCGCGGCACGGCGCTGGGTGATCCGCCGGTCGAGCTCGCGCTCCTGCACGCCGAGGCTGTCGGCGAGATAGCCGGCGGCAACCGACGCGATCACCGCGGCGACCGCGACGAGGGCCAGCACCGCTTGCAGCGTCCGGCTGAGCCGCGCAGGATCGATCGCGCCGCGCGATCTCTGCTCGAACACCTTGATGTGCCCGCCGCCGGGCGCATCCGTCGCGATCGCGATCGCGGAGGGATGAAAGCCCGACAGCGCCTCGACATAGCCCATCGCCAGCCGGCGCGGTGCCGCTGCGATCTCGGTGGTGATGCTTTCGCGGCCTTGCGCCGAGGGCCGGCTGCAACCGAACACGGCCTCGCTCGCGCTCCATGGCGTCAGCCGGTCGATCTGCGCCCGCACGATGCCGTCGAGGAAATCCGCCGCGCGGGCGGGCAGCTCCAGCGGACGGAACAGGAAGCGCGACGGCCGCAGCACGATCTCGACGCGGCTGCCGCGGACGATCTGCGCGAGATTGGGACTGGCGAACTTGCCGTCCTCGAACGCGATCTCCTTCGGAATGTTTTCCGGCTTCGCCGCCACCAGCGCGAACGTGCCGGTCTCGTTCTCGACCAGCTGCACCACGCGCGGCGCGACCAAGCGCTCCAGCCCGGCGACGATTGCGCCGGCGACGGTGCCGGTCCAGGCATCGACGATGACGCGAAGGGAACTGAGCGAATTCATCTCACAGAGGCTTTCCGGCGGCGCCGTCGAAGGCGTTGTGCCACGACAATACACGATAGGGCTCATCGCCGCTTTCGAGAAGCAGGATAACGACCTCGGCCGAGCTCTGCCGGCGCGACGGCGCCTCGACCGCGACCGTGACCCGGTAGGCTTTCGAGCCCTCGACCGTCGCATTGGCATTGCCGGCGAGCCCGACCAGGGACTGCGGGTCGATGTTGGGATCGGTACGGTCGCGCAGCAGCTGTTGCAGCGTCTGCGGCGTCATGCCCGGCAGCGCCGCTACCACCTGCGGCGCGGCGTCGAGCACGTTCACCGTTCGCATGTTGCTGAACACGGTGACGAAGGGCAGCACGCGCTCGACGATTGCGGGCGGAATACCGCGCACCAGCCAGAGCTCGTCGCTATGTGGAAACGGCGCATGGCGCGGCAGATAGGACGCGCCGAGCGTGCGGTAGTAAGAATCTTCCGGGTTGTCCTGGTCCGGCTCCGTCGACGAGCGCCAGGCCAGGATCCGGTCGGCATAAACCGGCGCATTGTCCGCGGAAACACCGAGCGCCGTCATCAGGCCAGCAAGGACCGCCTTCGGCGCCATGTTGAGATCGACGCGCGCGGCCTCCGAGCGGAACGTGACGTTCACCCGGCCGGCCCCGACGCGCGCGTTGAAGGTGCCGCTGGTCGGGCGCGGCGCCTCGTTCTGCGCCGTCAGCCGGTAGGCCGCGAGCTCAAGCCCGGCGTTCACCAGCGCGTCGGCCTGCAAGCGGTCGGCATTGACGGCGACCGTGACCGCGGTGTTGGTGACGTAGGTCAGGTAGATCAGCGCGAGCGCGGCCAGCGCCGCCAGCATCCAGAGCACCGCGACGACGATGAACCCGCCGTCATCGCGAAGCGCGTGCCTGCCGTGCCTCACGGCGCTCACAGCTGCTGCTCCTCTTTCTCCGTCTGCTGCGGCCGACCGCGCGCCGCAACGCAGGTCGCCGGATTCTTGGCCCGCGCGCATGCGGCCGGCGCCGTGATATGCGGGACCGCCGCAGCCGAGACCGCCAACACCTGACCGCTGGCACCGTCACGCACGGTGATGCGGATGCGGTCCGGCAGTTGCGCCTGGCCGCGCCAGACCGGCTGCCACTGGCCATCCGGCCCGGAATAGGAAAAGCTCACGCGGAACGGCGCGCGGATCAGCACGACCTGATCGACGAAGCGGATCTGACCGTCGGTCGGCATCGGCTGAAACGGCGCGCGCTCGCGCACCAGCGCCAGCCCCTGCGCATCGGCCTTCTCGATCAGGCGGATGAATTCGAGCCCGGGGCGCGCGCTCGGCCCGAGCGCGGTGCGCAGCAAGGTCACCGACAATTCGGCGCCGTCGAACAGCGGCGTGCGGGCATCGCCGTTCACCGTCATCGGCTCGGCGACCTGGAGGTCGGCGACGATGCGGTTGAGGCCGGTCGCAAGCCGCTCGGCCCGCTGCACGCGGGCGATGCCGCGATTCCAGTTCGGCAGCCATTGCGCCGTCACCGTCGCCAGCGCCGCCAGGATGACGGTCATGAGCAGCGTCGCGAGCAGCACTTCGAGCAAGGTGAACCCGGCTTCATCGGCGAGCGCGCGGCGAAGGCGTCTCATTGCGATGCCCTCGGCACCAGCTTTACCGTCGTGACCTGGATCGCGCTGCCGTCGGCGCGCTGCAGGCGCATATTGACGGCCATCGGCACGAAGCGATCGGTGGCGGGATTGCCGCCGGCCACGCTCATCGGCGCGACATCGACCCGCCAGCGGCTGCCGGCGAGCTCGCCGACCTGCCGGCCGGGCTTCAGCAGTCCCCGCGCCGGCAAATCCGCAAGCAGCCGCTCGGCCGTGCCTGCGAGTGCCAGATGCTGGTCGATCGAACGCGTACCCTTCACCGTCGTGGCGATGACCGACCCGATCGTGCCGAGCACGACCGCGATAATCGCGAGCGCGACAAGCGCCTCGATCAAGGTGAAGCCGGCAGTGTCAGAGCAGCTTCTGCGGGACAATTTCGACGCCTCCGGTCAGCCAGTTGACGCGCACCTCATAGCCCATGCCGGGCCGCGCCAGCGCGATCGTCCCGCCGCACGACATGCCCGACGGAAAGAAGTCGATCGACCGCCCGGAGGCGCGATCGGCGCAGCGCGAGGCCAATGTCGCCTGCACGACCACGTCGCCCGGCAGGCGAATGGTCCGTCCGGTGACGCCGGAGCGGATCGATCGGGCCTCCGCGTCCACCTGCGTCACTACCCGCACTTGCCGGCGCAGCGCTGCGTTGCGATCGGCCTTGAGCAGCGCCGCGGCCTCGACCGCGTAGCTCTCCAGCCTGGCGCGCGTCGTCGAGCGCGGGACCGCCGGCAGAACGATCGCCGCGAGCAGGCCGATGATCGCGAGCACGCACAGGATCTCGATCAGCGCGAAGCCGTCCGCATCACGGATGTCCTCAGCGCCCGCCGCTGACAATATCGGCTGCCGTTCCACTGCCGCCTTCCTGACCGTCCGATCCGAGCGAGATGATCTCGTAGGGCGCGCTCGCGCCCGGCGAGCGATAGACATAAACGTGGCCCCAGGGATCGCTGGGCACCATGCCGCCACGCAGATAGGGCCCGTTCCAGCCGGCCTGATTGTTCGTCCGCGTCAGTCCGGTGAGGCCTTCATTGGAGGTCGGATAGCGGCCGACATCGAGATAATAGAGATCGAGCGCGCTGGAAAAGCTCTCGATCTGGATCTTCGCCGCCTTCGCCTTGGACTCGCTGAGATAGTTCAGCACCCGCGGGCCGACCAACGCCATGATCATCCCGATGATGGTGATGACGACCAGCATCTCGACCAGGGTGAAGCCGGCCTCCCCTCGCCGCGCGCGCCGACGGCCGCGCATTGACGATCGATATTTGGTCACCTCGAATTCCTCCCGTACCCTGTCCTAACCCACAATCTGGCTGACCGACATCAGCGCCGTCATCACCGACGTGATCAGGCCGCCGACGACGAGCGAGATCGCGATGATAGCCGCAGGTCCTGCGATGCCGACGGCGCGATCGAGCGTGCGCTGCAGCTTGGTCTCATAGAATTCGGCGACGCGTCCGGACAGCATCGGCAATTGCCCGGTCTCGTCGCCGAGCCGGAGCATGCGCACCGCCATCGGCGGCAGCGCCTCGGTCTCGGCCAGCGCGTCGGATAGTTTCGAGCCGTGGCGGACACGGTCGGCTGCATCGCTCCAGACCGCGGACGGGCCGGTCGTCGCCATCATGTCGACGAGGATACGCAGCGTGATGGTGAGATTGACGCCGCTGCCGAGCAGCAGGCCGAGATTGCGGCAGAACAACGCCGTGCGGTACGCGCTCATCACGTTGCGGATTGCCGGCAGCCGCGTGATCACATCGGTGAGACCGCGGCGGACGCGCTCCTGCCGCAGCAGGAGCCATCCCGCGGCAATCGCCACCGCAAGACCAGCCAGCACCGCATCGGAATTGCCGCGCAGGAACGTCGAGATGTTGAGGAAGATGCCGACGATCGGATCGACCTTGGCGCCGAAATCCTGCAGCACGCTGGCGAACTGCGGCAGCACGAAGGTGAGGAAGAACAGCAGCACGCAGCCGGCGGCGCCGAGCACGAACAGGGGATAGCGGATCGCGTCCGACAACCGGCGCCGCAACGCTTCGCTGCGCGTGCGTTCGCCGGCCAGCACTTCCAGCACCTGATCGAGCGAACCCGAGGCCTCGCCGACCCGCACCAGCGCGATATACATCGGCGGGAACAGCCCCTCGTGCCGCGCCAGTGCCTCGGCAAAGCTCTCGCCCGAGACGACGCGCGAGCGGATGTCGGCAACGATGGGACGCAGCCGGCCGAGATCGGGATCGGCCGCGAGCAGCTCCAGGCCGTCATTGATACGGGCGCCGGCACGGAGCAGAAGCGCAAGATCGCGGGTGAGGATGGTGACATCTTCGGGCTTCGGCCGGTTGAACAGGCTGAACACACTGCCCGCCGCACCGCCCTCTTCCGGCGTAACGTTGTCGACCAACACGAGGCCAAGACGCTCGACCCGCTGCGCGACGTCGCTCGCCGCGGGCGCGGCGATGGCGCCGGAGACCAGTTCGCCGTTGGCATTGAGCGCGCGATAGCGATAGTTCGGCATGGGCGTCAGCGCACCGTCGTGACGCGGAAGACCTCGGGCACGGTGGTGAGCCCCGCCCGGCATTTGGCCACCGCGTCCTCGAGCATCGTCGTCATGCCGCCCCGCATCGCGGCGGCGTCGATGCTGTGGGAATCCGTCTGCGGGCCGATCAGCGTGCGCACCTCGTCGGACATCTGCAGTACCTCGAACACGCCGTTGCGCCCGCGATAGCCGGTGCCGCCGCAGCGTTCGCAGCCGCCGGCCTCGTGCACGACCTCGCCGCACTTGAACCCGATCACGGCAAAGCGTGGGTCCTTGGCGAGATCGGCCTCGGTCAGCGTGTGCGGCACCTTGCAGCGGTCGCAGAGCATGCGCACGAGGCGCTGCGCGACCACCGCGCGCAATGTGGACTTGAGCAGGAAGCCCTCGATGCCGAGATCGATCAGGCGCGGCACCGCCGCCGCCGCCGTCTCGGTGTGCAGCGTCGTCAGCACGAGATGGCCGGTCAGCGCGGCATGGATCGCGATATGCGCGGTCTCGGCGTCGCGGACCTCGCCGACCATGATCACGTCGGGGTCCTGGCGGACGAAAGCGCGCATCGCGGAGGCGAACGTCAACCCGATCGACGGCTTGACTTGGGACTGGTTGATCCCGGGAATCTCGTATTCGACGGGATCCTCGATGGTGAGGATCTTGCGCGTCGGCTCGTTCAGGATCGACAGCATGGTCGCGAGCGTCGTGGTCTTGCCGCTGCCGGTCGGTCCGGTGACCACGATCATGCCGTGCGGCATCGCGAGCAGCCGCGTCATCGCGCTCTCGTCGCGCGCGGCAAGACCGAGCTTGCTCATCTCCAGCAGGCCGCGGTCGCGCGGCAGCAGGCGGATGACGGCGCTCTCGCCATGCTGCGTCGGCATGGTCGCAACGCGAACGTCGAGTTCGCTGCGCCCGACCCGCACGCGCGCGGCGCCGTCCTGCGGCAAGCGCCGTTCCGCGATGTTGAGACTGGCGAGAATCTTGATGCGCGAGATCAGCGCCTGCGGCGGGATGCCGTGCGGCGACGGCAGCGCGCGGAGCAGACCGTCGACGCGCATGCGCACCGTGAGCCCGGCACGGAACGGTTCGACGTGAATGTCGCTTGCACGCAAGTCCACAGCGCGCTCCAGGAGATCGTTGAGCGCGCGCACGACCGGCGCGCCGCTGGCGAGATCGCGCAGACTCTCAATGTCGTCGTCGGACTGTTGCTGCAATCGGCCGCCTTCCTCGGCATTTGCTTCGGCGGTGCCGGTTCGCTGGTCGAGAGCTGTCGTAATATCTTCATACGACGCGACGACAATGTCGACCCGCGTGCCGAAGACAATCTCGGCGGCGCGGATGGCGGCGGCATCCAAAGGATCGGCAGTTGCTATTCCATAAATTCCGCTCGAAGAGCGGAAGGGAAATATGGTCGATTCCCGCAGGAATCTATGTGAGAAGCCGTCGAGGCAGGGCGTGATTGATAGTAACTGCGGAAGACCTAGCCGCGGAAGGCGAAAATATTCGGAGACCTCGTCGGCAAATTCGGCTGACGAGAGGTCCATTCTCTCCCAAAGCTCGCGGAGCGACCGACCAGGTCCGGCATCTGTCGAACCGAGCAGGTGCGTAAGCGCACGTGACGGTAACGGGTGCTTTGCAAGAAGATGCTGTTTGAAGGTGTCGACCGCGACGTCTTGCATGCCCTTCACCGCCCCACGCTTTTCAGCAACACATCCATCTGTCCCGCTCACGACCATGGAGTTCACGCTAGGCTTACTAGCAAGAAATGATAGCGACGCAAATTTTGGCGCACACAATCCATGAGGGATCAGAGACATTTTTCGTTCCCTCGAAGCGGCGCCAGTCATAATTCGTTCAAATTACTCCGGCCGCTTTTGCGCATTCGCTCCGCACTGACCGGAACGCTCGTTCTGTTCTCGTCCGCCTGCCTGCTCACGGCCTGCATCGTCACTGCGGACCAGTCGATCGAGGCGGATCCCAACGATCCTCGCGCCCAGGACATCGCCGACAAGATCCGCTCCCTCGATCTTCAGCCGCGGCAACCCGGGGATACCGGTTCGGGCGGCATTGCCCAGGCCAAACCGTCGAGGCCGGCGATCTATCTCAGCGATGGTACAATGCCACAAGGCAGCACGCTCGCCGAACGCGACGATTCCGGCGGCAGCGGCTACGACCTCAATTTCGAGAATGCGCCGGTCGCGACCGTCGCCAAGGTCATCCTTGGCGACGTATTGAACGTCGGCTACACGATCGACCCGCGCGTGCAGGGAACCGTCACACTCGCCTCGGTACGATCGGTGCCCAAAGCGGACGCGGTTTACGTGCTGGAAAACGCGCTGCGCATGTCGGGCGTCGCGTTGGTGCGCGACCGCACCGGCTATCGCCTGCTGCCGGCGCCGGAAGCCGGTCCCGGCGGCATCGACCGTTCGATGAACGCGGCCGCCGGCCAGGGCATCACGGTGGTGCCGCTGCGCTATGTCTCGGCCCAGAACATCTTCAAGCTGCTCGACGCCTTCGGCGTGAAGGCCTCGACGATGCGTCCGGACAATGCGCGCAACACGCTACTTGTCAGCGGCAGCGGCAGCGAGCGCGCCACCGCGGTCGACACAATTCTGTCATTTGACGCCGACTGGATGCGTGGACAGTCCGTCGGCATCTTCCCGGTGCGCAATTCATCGCCCGAGCCCGTCATCACCGAGATCGAGAAGATCATGGATTCCGGCGAAGGCGGGATAGGCCAGAACGTGATCAAGCTCCAGCCGATCGCGCGGCTCAACGCGATCCTCGTGGTGAGCCAGAAGCCGGAATATCTCAAGCGCGCGCAGACCTGGATCGCGCGGCTCGACCGCTCCGACACAGAGGGCGTGAACCTGAAGTCCTACCCGCTGCGTTACGGCAATTCCAAGCTGATCGTGGCGATGTTGAACGACATGCTGTTCGGCCAGAGCGCGACCTCGGCTTCGACGCTCGACAGCGCATCGAGCCAGGTCGCGCCCGGTGCCGGGGTTTCGACCTCTTCGTCCGGTGGTCCGGTCGCAGCGCTGAGCGGATTGCCGACCGCCGCCGCCGGCGTCCCGACCCCGGTCTCCGGACCGGCCGGCTCGTCGCTCGGCGCCCGTTCCGCGCCCGCAGCATCCGCGACGCCGGCGCAGGACACTGGCCTCGGCGGACTGTCGGGCGGCGGTGCGAAGCCTGGCGTTAACGGCATCCTCCAGAACGTGCGGATCACGGCCGACGTCACCAACAACGCCGTGCTCGTCTACGCCAACCAGGAGGCGCAGCGCATCGTCGAGCAGACCATCCGGCAGATCGACCGGCCGCAGCGCCAGATCGCAATCGAGGCGACGATCGCCGAGGTGACGCTGAACGACCAGTTGAACTACGGCGTGCAGTTTTTCCTTGCGAGCAAACAGGGCTCGATCTCCAACACCATCTCGGGCGTCAGCAATTCCAGCACGATCGGCAGCAATGTCGAGGGGACGAGCAACGCCGTCAACGCCGCGGCCGGCGCCCTGCTCGGTCGCGCGTTGCCGGGCTTCAACTTCCTGATCGGCGCCGAGAATTCGCCGCGCGTCGTGCTCGATGCGCTGCACGGCGTCACCAACGTCAAGGTGCTGTCGAATCCGTCGCTGGTGGTACTGGACAACCAGCCGGCGACCTTGCAGGTGGGCGACCAGGTGCCGTTCTCGACCGGCACCGCGACCGTGCTGACCGCCAACAACACCGTGGTCAACACCATCGACTACAAGAACACCGGCATCATTCTGCGCGTGCTGCCGCGCGCCAATGCCAACGGCAATGTCGTGCTCGACATTGAGCAGGAGATCTCGAACATCGCCGCCGGCAGCGCCAATTCGCTGACGCCGACGATCTCGCAGCGCCGGGTCAAGAGCTCGATCGCGGTGACCAGCGGTCAGACCGTGCTGCTCGCGGGCCTGATCAGTGAGACCGAGAACAGGCAGCGCCAGGGCCTGCCCATCCTGGATTCCATTCCCGGCGTGGGCGACGCCTTTTCGCATCAGACCAACGCACGCAGCCGCACCGAGCTGATCCTGTTCATTCGCCCGACCGTCATCAAGGACGGCGTCGACGCGCATGTCATCGCCGAGGAGATGCGCAGCAAGATGAACAGCCGCCTGGTCGGGACCAGCAATCCCGTCGTCACCGTGAGCCCGCCCAAGGCGGCGCGGTGATCTTGTGGCCAACGAGACTGTGAACGAGCGAACGGGCCCCGCGCTCGCGCTCAGCGGCGCGCTGCTGCTGGGCGTCTTCGCGGGCCTCGTCACCGCGCCCGGCGCGGAGGGCCTGTATGGCGCGTTTCTCGCGGCGCTGATGCTCGCGATCGCGGCGAACGATGCCCGCCACTACCTCATCCCGAACGAGCTGACGGCTGCGGCCTTCGCGCTCGCTTTGCTCCGCGCCGCCGCATTCGTGCCCGCTGCCGGCGCCGAGGCCCTGCTCTGGCCGCTGGCCCGTGCAGCGGCCGTGGCGGTCCCGCTGCTGCTGATGATGGCGTTCTACCGGCGCTGGCGCGGCCGCGACGGGCTGGGCCTCGGCGACGTCAAGCTCGGCGCGGTCTGCGGGGCCTGGCTCGATCTTGCGACCGTGGTCGCGGTGATCGAGCTTGCAGCGTTGCTTGCGATCGCCGTCTATCTCGCCAGTGCCGCCCTGCGAAGGAAGCGGGTCCGCGGCACAGCCTTCCTGCCGTTCGGACTTTTCCTCGCCCCCGCGATCTGGGTCGGCTGGCTGGGCGAAATCTGGTACGCCGACTGGCTCGGCGGCTGGCCCGGCTAAGACACTGTTGTTTCTAGGTGAAGCACGATTCCGATGAAAACGGGCGGCGGGGCGCGCCTACTGTGCATGGGGTTGTTTTCGACTTTTTTGTTTCGAGGGCCGCGATGCGCCGATCACTGCTCGCGGCTCGGCGCCCATTCCACGGCCCGCAAGCGGGCTTGGGCGATCTCTCCGCGCGTCATCTTGGTGGTGACGGCATCGCGGATCCGAATCCGTGCCTCCCGCGCCTGAGGCGGCGCCGCCGCCGTCGACAGGTTGAGCCATTTGGAGGCCTCGATGATGTCCTGCGGCACGCCAAAGCCGCGGTCGTACAGCAGGCCCAGTGAATATTGCGCGCGGCTGTCGCCCTGCTCCGCCGCGCGGCGGTACCACATCGCCGCTTCCGTGTAGTTCTGCGGCACGCCGCGGCCGGTCTCGAACAGGAGGCCGAGATAGGTCTGCGCCGGCGCATTGCCGCGCTCGGCGAGCGGAATGAAGATGCGGGAGGCCCTCGCATAGTCCTGGCGCTGGAACGCGGCGATGCCCTCGCGGAGCGACTGGGCTTGCGCGCCGGTGGCGCCTGCAAGCGCCAAGCTGGCGATGCCAAGTACTACAAGTGCGCGTCGCAGCTGGCAAACTCGGTAGCTCGTCCCCTGACCGGAACCAATCTTCCTCATCATCCGCCCTTCCGTCGATTACCGCAGCAGGAGGTTACTCGGGATGCGCGACGCAATCCATACGCCTCGCGAATCGGCAACTGTTTCTTGCAGTCTATCCGGGAGTTGATCGATGCAACCGCTTCCGCGCTTCACGCCGCATGTGCAGCGGCGCAAAGATCAGAATTCTACTTGCCCTTCCAGTTCGGCGGGCGCTTGTTGAGGAAGGCGTCCATGCCTTCACGGAAATCTTCGCTCATATAGGCCTTCAGGATCAGGTCCTCGCCCTCTTCACGCGACAGCGTGCGTCGGATGCGGCGCACCGCTTCCTTCGTCGCTTCCAGCGTGAGCGGTGCGTGGCTTGCGACGAGTCTAGCGGTCTCATCGGCACGGAGCTGCAGCGTCTCGACGTCGGGCACGACCTCGTTGAGCAGACCGAGCGACAGTGCTTCCTGCGCCTCGACGAGGCGCGCCTTGAAGATCATATCCTTGGTGCGGGCCGGACCGACCAGCGAGACGATACGGCTGATGTTCGACATCGACAGGCAGTTGCCGAGCGTGCGCGCGATCGGAAAACCGATGCGCGTCGTCTCGGTGCCGATGCGCAAGTCGCAGCAGGCCGCAATACCGGCACCGCCGCCGGTACAGGCCCCCGCGATCGCCGCGATCACGGGCACGCGGCACTGCTCCAGCGTGCCGAGCACGCGATCGATGCGCGCCTCGTAGTCGAGCGCGTCCTGAGCGGTCTTGAACGCACGGAATTGAGAAATGTCGGTGCCGGAGGCAAAGGCCTTGTCGCCTGCCCCGGTCAGGATCAGCGCCTTGATCGAACGGTCGGCGTTGATCTCCTGGCAGATCTCCGCCATGCGGTCATACATGGCGAAGGTCATGGCGTTGCGCGCCTGCGGGCGGTTGAAAGTGATCCGCGCGATGCCGTCCTGGACGGAGTAGAGCAGGTCTTCGTTAGCGGTCGTCGGTGCGTTCATCGCGCGCTCTCTTTTCTCTAAGCGAGCTCAGGCAAGCTGAGCCTTTAAGCCACCTGAGCCTTGGCCATCGGCACCACGTCGCGCCCCTTCAGGACGTCCATGGCCGCCAATACGCCGCCGCTCCGGTGCGGAATCTTTGCAAGATCCAGGCCCATCTCGACGCCGGCGAGCGTGCCCATCAGCATCAGATCGTTGAAATGGCCGATATGGCCGATGCGGAACACCTTGCCCTTGACCTTGTTCAGGCCGGTGCCGAGCGACATGTCGAAGTTTTCCAGCACCACTTTGCGGAAGGCATCGGCGTCGTGTCCATCAGGCACGCGCACGCCGGTCAGTGCCGGCGAATGCGCGGCAGGGTCGGCGCACTGCGTCTCCAGGCCCCAGACCTTGGCCGCGGCGCGCGTTGCCGCACTGTGGCGCTTGTGCCGGGTCCAGACGTTCTCCAGGCCTTCCTCTTCCAGCATCTTGACCGCTTCGCGCAGGCCGTAGAGCAGGTTGGTGGCGGGCGTGTAGGGGAAGGTGCCGAGCTTGTTGAAAGCGATGACCTCCTGCCAGTCCCAATAGGAGCGCATGCCGGGATTGGCCTTGGCAACGCTGAGCGCCTTCTCCGAGACGGCGTTGAAGCCGAGGCCAGGCGGCAGCATCAGGCCCTTCTGGGAGCCTGCGACCGAGACGTCGATGCCCCAGGCATCGTGCTCGTATTCCATCGAGCCAAGGCCGGAGATAGTATCGACCATCAGCAGCGCCGGATGTTTTGTGCGGTCGATGATCTTGCGCACCTCGGCGGGGGGCGTGACGCAGCCGGTCGAGGTCTCGTTGTGCACGACGCAGACCGCCTTGATCGCGTGCTGCTTGTCGGCGGCCAGGCGCTGCTCGATCTCGGCGAGGTCGGCGCCATGGCGCCAGTCGCTCGGAATGAAATCGACGTCGAGCTTGAATTTCTCGGCGATGCCGCGCCACAGCACCGCGAACTGGCCGGTCTCGCACATCAAAACCTTGTCGCCGGGCGAGAACACGTTGACCATCGCCGCTTCCCAGGCGCCGGTGCCGGATGACGGGAAGATGATCACGGGCTGCTTGGTGCGGAATACGCGCTGCATCGCGGCAAGCACGCCAAAACCGAGCTCGGCGAACTCCGGACCGCGATGGTCCAGCGTCGGCATGTCCATCGCCCGCAGCACCCGGTCGGGCACGTTGGTCGGTCCTGGAATCTGTAGGAAATGCCTTCCAGTATGCACGGTCATCGGCGTCCTTCCCGGTCTTGCCTTGATTTTGGTGGCCGCCGAATAGCACCAATTGACCGGCTTGTCCCCTCTCCTGAGGGCCACTCCCATGCATAAGCGGCGGACCTCCGCCGCCCCCTCTTGCGGGGCCTCCACCGGTCCAGACGGCCCCCTCCCTGGCCTCCGTGAGCGGGCATTCAGGGTGAACCAGGAAGGCGGAAACGCCGCCGCTCTAGGTGCCGACCACCTTCAGGTGCGGGGACGCATTGCTCTGCGGTCGCTGCTCCAGGAGCTTCATCGCGACCTCGATGCCGCCGGAGCGATGGGGCACGCCGGCAACCGACAGGCCCATCTCGACGCCGGTCAGCGCGCCAAGCAGCGTCAGCGCGTTGCATTCGCCGAGATGGCCAATGCGGAAGACCTTTCCGGCGACCTTGGACAGGCCCGATCCGAGCGACATGTTGTAATTGTCGAGCACGACCTTGCGGAACTGATCGGCATCATGTCCCGGCGGCATCAGCACCGCCGTGAGCACCGGGGAGGACTCGGCCGGCTCCTGGCAGAGGATCTCGAGCCCCCAATGATTGACGGCGGCGCGCGTTGCGGCCGCCAGCCGCTGATGCCGCGCGAACACGTTGTCGAGCCCCTCTTCGAGCAGCATCGCGATCGCCTCGCGCAGGCCGTAGAGCAGATTGGTCGCGGGTGTATAGGGGAAGAAGCCGTTGGCGTTGGGCTTGAGCATCTCCTCCCAGTCGAAATAGGAGCGCGGCATCTTGTTGGCTTTCGAAGCGGCGCGGGCCTTTTCGGAGATCGCGTTGAAGCCGAGGCCGGGCGGCAGCATGAAGCCTTTCTGCGAGCAGCTGACGCTGACGTCGACCTTCCACTCGTCGTGGCGGTAGTCGATCGAACCGAGCGACGAGATGGTATCGACCATCAGCAGTGCCGGGTGGCCGGTGCGATCGATTGCGGCGCGGATCTCCGCGATGCGGCTGGTTGCGCCGGTCGAGGTCTCGTTGTGCACGACCATCACCGCCTTGATCGCGCGGACAGTGTCGTCGGCAAGCTTGGCCTCGATCACCGCGGGGTCGGCGCCACGGCGCCAGTCGCCGGGAACGAAGTCGACCTCGATGCCGAAGCGGCCAGCCATCTGGCGCCATAGGGCGGCGAAATGGCCGGTCTCGACCATCAGCACCTTGTCGCCCGGCGACAGCGTGTTGACGATGGCGGCCTCCCAGGCGCCCGTCCCCGACGACGGGAAGATGATGACCGGCCCCTTGGTCTGGAAGATTTTCTGGCTGCCTTCGAGCACGGCCCGGCCGAGCTCGCCGAATTCCGCGCTCCGGTGGTCGATGACCGGCATGTCCATGGCGCGCAGGACGCGCTCGGGGACCGGGCTCGGGCCCGGAATCTGAAGGAAATGGCGTCCCTGGTGCATGAAAATCTCCCTGTGAGCGGACTCTCGCCAACTCCGGAAACTATTTTGCATTCATTTTTTGTCCTTTCAATCGAAATTTGGTATGCGATTGTGAAACATCGACGCGACCGGACAGGCAAACTATTGTGCTGCAAATGAAATCCACGATTCCCGATACCGGGGTTCCAATCGCCCCGCCGGCCGGCAATGGCGGCGACCGCCAGGAGGCCTCGCTCCATGGCGAGATCCTGCTGCGGCTGCGCGACCACGTGGTCGAGGGCAACATTCCCGACGGCGCCCGCGTGCCCGAGCGGCAGCTCTGCGAGATGCTCGGCATCTCGCGCACCCCCTTGCGCGAGGCCCTAAAGGTGCTCGCCGCCGAAGGGCTGATCGAGCTGCTGCCCAACCGCGGCGCCCGCGTGCGCCAGCTCAGCCAGCGCGATCTCGAGGAGCTGTTCGACGTGATGGCGGGACTGGAGAGCCTGGCCGGACGCCTTGCCTGCGAAGCTATTACGGACGAGGAAATCACAGGGATCGAACATCTGCATTACGAGATGTACGGCCACTATCTGCATCGCGACATGCACGGCTATTTTCAGACCAACCAGCGCATTCACGAAAGCATCGTTGCGGCCGCACGTAACGAGGCGCTGAAGACGGCCTACGCCAACTTTGCCGGGCGGATCCGCCGGGTCCGCTATTCGGCCAATTTCGCCCGCAAGCGGCAGCGCTGGGCGGAAGCGATGCGCGAGCACGAGGCCATCCTCGATGCGCTGCGTCGCCGCGCCGGCAGCGAGCTCAGCGACGTCCTGTTCCAGCACCTGCGCAACAAGCGGACGGCTGCGATCGAGCACCTGACCGAGCCGCAAGAGGACGCGCCGGCCTCGCCCTGAGGGCGACTGGCTTCCTCATTTTGAATTCATAATATACCGGTCAGAAACGAGAATGAATACTCCAGCCCGGCCTGGGCGCCTTGCTGGATCAAGCCAGGACCAGGGATGACAAACGCCTCCTCGCTCGAACGGCGCCTGCGCGCGGAAATGTCCGGCGACGTCCTGTTCGACGGCTTCAGCCGCGGCCGCTACGCCACCGACGCCTCGTTCTACCAGATCATGCCGGCTGGCGTGGTCGTGCCCAGGACCATGGATGAGGCCTTGCTGGCGCTGGCAATCGCCCGCGACGAGGGCCGAAAGGTCACCCCGCGCGGCGGCGGCACCTCGCAATGCGGCCAGACCGTCAATGACGGGCTCGTGGTCGATCTCTCCAAGCACCTCAACCGAATCCTGTCTCTCGACGTCGAGGGCCGCACCTGCATGGTCGAGCCCGGGATCGTGCTCGACGACCTCAACCGCCAGCTGAGGAAGCATGGTCTGTGGTTTCCGGTCGACGTCTCCACGGCCTCCCGCGCCACCATCGGCGGGATGGCCGGCAACAATTCCTGCGGCGGCCGCTCGCTTCGCTACGGCACCATGCGCGACAACACGCTGTCGATAGAGGCGTCGCTCGCCGACGGCACGCTCAGCCGTTTTGGCGAGGTGTCGCGCGATCTCTCCGATCTCGAAGCTGGCTACAGCACCCGCGCCCTATTCCGCGACATGCTCGATCTCGGCACCCGCGAGGCCGACGAGATCGCCGCGCGCTTTCCAAAGGTGCAGCGCCGCGTCGGCGGCTACAATCTCGATGCGCTGGTGCCGCGCAATGCGCGCAACAACTTGGCGCATCTGTTGGTTGGCTCCGAGGGCACCCTCGCCTTCACCACCAAGGTCGAGCTGAAGCTGTGGCCCGTCATCCGCAACAAGGCGCTCGGCGTCTGCCATTTCGGCAGTTTCTACGAGGCGATGGATGCGGCCCAGCATCTCGTCAAGCTCAAGCCGATCGCGGTCGAGCTGGTCGACCGCACCATGCTCGCGCTCGGCCGCGACATCGCCATGTTCCGCCCGATCATCTCCGCCGCGATCAAGGGCGATCCGGATGCCGTGCTGGTGGTCGAATTCGCCGAAGAGGACCAGGCGGACAACCTCGTGCGCCTCAAGCAACTCGGCGAGCTGATGGGTGATCTCGGCTTCGGCTGGAACAACGACAGACGCAAATGGGGCGGCGTGGTCGAGATCACCGAGCCGGCGCTTCAGAGCGGCATCGCCGATTTCCGCGCCGCCGGCCTCAACGTCATGATGTCGATGAAGCAGGAGGGCAAGCCGGTCTCCTTCGTGGAGGACTGCGCCGTGCCGCTGCCGCATCTGGCCGACTACACCGCGCGGCTGAACGAGGTGTTCGCCAGGCACGGCACCAGCGGCACGATGTACGCGCACGCCTCCGAGGGCTGCCTGCATGTGCGGCCGGTGCTGAATTTGAAACTCGAGAAGGACGTCAAGGCGATGCGCGCCATCGCCGAGGAGGCCTTCGCGCTGGTGCGCGAGTACAAGGGCTCGCATTCCGGCGAACATGGCGACGGCCTGGTGCGCTCGGAATTCCACGAAACCATGTTCGGCGAGCGTCTCGTCGCGGACTTCAGGGAGGTGAAGCAGCGCTTCGACCCTGACGGCGTCCTCAATCCCGGCAAGATCGTAGATGCGCCCAAAATGGACGATCGTTCGCTGTTCCGCTTCAAGCCCGACTATGGCGTTGCTGAGCTCAAGACAAAACTCGACTGGTCGGCTTATCCCGGCGCCGGCGGCGGTTTCCAGGGCGCGGTCGAGATGTGCAACAACAACGGCGCCTGCCGCAAGCTCGAGGGCGGCGTGATGTGCCCGTCCTACCGCGCAACACGCAGCGAGAAGGACGTCACGCGAGGCCGTGCCAACACACTGCGGCTCGCGATGTCCGGCCAGCTCGGCGCGGGCGCGCTGTCCTCCGACGAGATGATGGAGACGCTCAAACTCTGCGTCTCCTGCAAGGCCTGCCGCCATGAATGCCCGACCGGCGTCGACATGGCCAAGATGAAGATCGAGGTGCTGGCCGCACGCGTTGAATCCCACGGCCTGACGCTGCGCGACCGACTGGTCGGCTATCTCCCGCGCTATGCCGGCCTCGCCTCGCGCTTCGCGCCGCTGGCAAATTTGCGCAATCGGAGCCCATTCCTGCGAAAGCTGTTCGAGCGTTTTGCCGGCATCAGCGCACGCCGGGCCCTCCCCGCCTTCCGCAGCGACGTCTTCGTGCCACCTGCGGCGAGCGTGGGGCCGGAAACCGGCCGCGAGGTCGTGCTGTTCGCCGACACCTTCAATCGCGTCTACGAGCGCGAGAATCTCGACGCCGCGCTGCGGGTACTCACCGCCGGCGGCTATCGCGTGCATCTGCCGAAGCCCGCGAGCGGCAGCCGCCCGCTGTGCTGCGGCCGCACCTTTCTGTCCGCCGGTCTCGTCGAGCAAGCCAAAGCCGAGATCGATCGGCTCGTCGCCGCCTTCGCGCCCTTCGCCGGGCGCGGCGTGCCGATCGTCGGCCTGGAGCCGAGCTGCTTGCTGACGCTGCGCGACGAGCTCGCTTCGCTGCGCCAGGACGAGGACGCCAAGGCCGTCGGCGCCCGCGCCCTGACCTTCGAGGAATTTCTGGTGCGCGAGGCGGAAGCCGGCCGGCTGCAACTGCCGCTGGGCGGCGTCGCGGACAAGGCCGTGGTCCACGGCCATTGCCATCAAAAATCCTTCGGCGCCTTCAAGCCGGTCGAGCAGGTGCTGCGCCTCGTCCCCGGCCTGAAGGTCGAGACCATTGAATCGAGCTGCTGCGGCATGGCCGGCGCCTTCGGCTACGGTGCCGACACGTATGACGCCTCGATCGAGATGGCCGAACTGTCGCTGCTGCCTGCCGTGCGGCGCGCAGACGAGGCGACGCTGGTTGTCTCCGACGGCACCTCCTGCCGCCACCAGATCCACGACGGCACCCGGCGCGAGGCGCTTCACGTCGCGCGCGTGCTGGCGATGAGCCTCGATCGCGCCGATACCAACTCCACTTCTCTCGCTGAAAAGGAAACAAGCCATGGCTGACCTCACCCTCGACATTGCCCGCAAGATCCTCGACGCCGCCTTCGCGAAAGCCGGCGAACTCAAGCTGAAGCCGCTGGTCATCACCATCCTGGACGCACGCGGCGTGCTCAAGATCGCTGCCGCGCAAGACGGCACCAGCCTGATGCGCGCCGAGATCGCGCACGGCAAGGCCTATGGCGCGCTCGCGCTTGGCATGGGCACGCGCGCGCTGTACCAGCGCGCACAGGAGCAGGCCTATTTCATCGACGCGGTGAACACCATCGCCAAGGGCGCACTGGTGCCGGTTCCCGGCGGCGCGCTGATCATGGACGGCACGACGCTGCTCGGCGCCGTCGGAGTCTCCGGCGACACCTCCGACAATGACGAGGCGTGTGCGGTGGCAGGTATCCAGGCGGCCGGACTGAAGCCGAACGCAGGATAGCGAACGTCCATGTCGAGAGCGAAACAGAGCAATAGTTTGCTGCGCAAATGCAGCGGCCAAACTATCGCCTAGGGTCCGACGAACGCGTCAAAACGGCGATCCCTATGTCTGAACGCGACGAGGGGATGGCCAAAAAGTGCCACCAGTCCGCTCTCGCGCGCCCCTGTCACAGGATTTCGTGACTGCGGCGGACCGGGCCTAGACGAGACAATCCAGAGTACCTCCACGGAGAAATCTTGGTTGCTTCCTCGCAATGACGGAGCAAACGGCTGCATCGCGATCCTCCAACCCGTCTTCCAAGAGCATACCTTTTGCATTCTCGCGGCGGATTTCGCCCGAGCTTCGCTTCGTCTCTCCACCCTCTCGACAAAGAGGGCGCAGGGATGGCCGGGTGCCGGCTGGCACCCGCGGTCAGTTGCGCCAAGCCACGCACAGAAGAACCGCACAGCAGCATACAAGTGTAGCCAATCACTCGGCCTTTCCTGCGCGATGGTTGGCCGGCTTATGCCGTGCTCCCCCTGGAGCCGAGTTCCTTTTGGCCTCTTTCACTTGCACGGAATTCACCGGTGCCGCGCCGGTTGACGCGACTGCCGCCTCCGCAAGAGCTTGACCGTAGCAACGACGGCCAGGACCGAACGGTTTTGCCGTACACACGGCCCGCCGTTTCGCCGCAGTTTTCCCGGCCCTGTTGACGGAGCCGGAAACTTATAGACGAGACAAACCTGACAGCGCCGTTCGTCCGCGCGAAGCCTCAGGGCTCACGGAGAGCAATCCGGACAGCCCTAGCTTTCGCGCCCGATGCTGCCGCGTCCACCGCAAGCCCGGCTCGCGAAAATGACGACCAGCCGATTGCCCCTCAAGGATGAACCGGGATGGGCAAGAGATACGAACTTCGATGAAGTTAAAACTTTTGCGAAGAGGGATTGACGACCTCGCCAAGTCTTGCGACCGCGCCGCTGAGATGACGAGTTTCGCGAGAGCGCCGCCCATCCTGCGGGAGCTGCCGTTCTCTCCTGCCAGGACTTTCAGCTACCAACTTTCGCGTCCGCGACGGCTGGCGCTTGGCCGCGAGCGAGGTTGCCGAGCTTGCGTCAGAGCGGGGCATGACGCGAGGGCTGAAGTCAGGTCGCCAAGACCCGTCTCGAAGCGGCACTGGCCGGATATCGTTCGCGACATGGTGTGCGAGGCGCCGCTGCCGTCGCTGATGGTGGCGTTTCTGGTGGGCGTGCTGGTGGCGAGGCGGTAGGCCCGCGACAACCGCGCGCCAACGAATGAACAGCCATGCCACCGTGGCAAGCCGCCCTGCCCGGCCAAATCGGCCGTGGAGCCGCCCTGAAAATCGTTGCAGAAACGCGCTCCCGAGGCGCTGGCGGCCGGTTCGCCAAGCCTTCAGGAAAGCGTCGATTTTTGGAAGAATGGTCGGAGTGGCAGGATCCAAACCTGCGAGCCCTGCGTCCCGAACGTAAGTAGCAAACGAAAAGATCAACAAAAACAATCAAGTTTGCTCCCGCTTGACCACCTTTATCGTCGATTGTTCACCGAGTTTCGGTGGTCAATCAGTGGTCAGCCTCCGGCTTTGCTCGACTACGCGAAGACCCGTTGATTAAGAGTTCAAAACCGGCGCCTCTCTACGATTTCTGAATCTCCGCCACACTACGACAACGTCCAAGAAGATCTTTTATTTATAGGGGCTTGTCGCATAGCTTCGCAGTCCAGCGAACCCTGACCTTCAAACACCTCAGTTCGCCAAAACCGTTTGAAAACCGTTTTAGCAGTTCTCGTCCGCCCTCATGACCGACATCCGCATTACTCTCAGCGACAAGGCCATCGCTCAGTTAACAGCTCCAGAAGATGGATGGTATTTGGCTCGCGACACTGAGTTGAAGGGCTTCTTTGTCATCGGGAAGCGAAAAAGGACCTTCACTGTTCAAGGTGATCTTAGACAGCGAGGAAAGCGGGCCTCATCCGTTAGAGTATCCATTGGAGATACCAGGGAGCTGACGACCCGAGCGGCCCGCGCAATTGCCAAGGAATATCTTGCTCACATCAGCAAAGGGCAGCACCCAAAAGCGAGGCAAGACTCAAGGGCCGAACAAGCCGAGACCCATAGGAATGTTGTTGTAGCGGTCCCTACCCTGAGGCAGGCTTGGCAACGCTATCTGGAAGCCCACTTGATCCGGAAAGGCCGCAGCGAGAAAACGATAAATGGCTATCGCGATCACGTCGAACGTCTCTTTTCGGAATGGCTTGACACTCCTCTGCTCGATCTTGCGAACGATCCAAGTCGCGTCGCCAAAAAGCATGATGAGCTTACCAAGGAGAACGGTCCCTACATGGCGAATGGCAGCATGCGGACGCTGCGAGCCATTTACAATCATGCCCGGAAGACCAATCGATCGCTGCCACGTGACAATCCCGCAGATGCAGTCGATTGGAATCAGGAGGAGCGCAGGAACACTGGTATGGGCACCGGCGATTTGAAAGGATGGTTCATAGAGCTGGCCGATCTAGATAATGCAATCCGGCGCGAATTCCACCTTTTTACATTGCTGTGTAGGTCTAGGCCCACGGCATTGCAACAGGCCAGGTCCGAACACATCGATTTTCGGCGGCGAGCGCTCCACATCCCAAAGCCCAAGGGAGGCAGTAAGCGAGCGTTCGACATCCCGCTATCTCGGGAAATGATCCTGAGCCTCATACGGGTGCTCCGTTTCGGCAGGCAAATGCATCCGTCTCAGGCGCAAGAATGGTTATTTCCGGCTGAGAGCACCTCAGGACACTTAGCTGAAACAAAGGAAGATCGAGATATCTTGTCAAAATGGGGCAATGACCTTCGTCAAACATTTCGGACGATTGCAACCTCGGCCGGCGTATCGGAATTCGATGCCAAGCTCCTCATGAACCATTCCATCCCTGGTGTGAACGCAGGCTATGTCACTCGACACAAGCTGGTTGAAGACCACCTGCGCAGCCAACAACAAGCTATCAGTACCGCCGTGTTTTCCGCACTCGGTAAGTTGCGCACAGATCAGGGAGCTCTGATCGATTGGCTTGGTCACCGGGCAAGCCGAAGAGCTGTGAGCCAATTCCGATCGAAGCCAACCACTCCCGGCGAGAAGCAAGAAAGAATTCGGCAGGCAGCCTGACCTCAACCTGCCGGCCCGGGTTCCCAGGGACTTCTACCCAGGCGCGCGTCGGGGGTTCGAGTCGCTAGACCGCTACCGCTTTTCCCCACATTGCGCAAATCTGCGATATTTCCTCCAATCCTCCGCCTAAGCGGTAGTTTAAATCGGGGTAGGTCCTCGCACACGAGGGAAGCCATCCTTCATGAGGACGGCGGAACGTCGGATATCCTCGCGACGCGCACCGATGTGCTCTCGCCTCGCATGTTACGCATCATCGACGATCTGCCGGGCGACTGGCGCCGGCTGGATGCGCGTATCGAGGGGCTGTCTAGCGAGATCGAAACGCTGGCCCGTCAAGATAAGGCCTGCGAGCGACTGATGACGGTGCCCGGCATTGGCCCGCTTATCTCCAGTGCAATGGTGGCCGCGATCGGCACTGGAGACGTGTTCTCGAAAGGCCGCGACTTCGGCGCCTGGCTTGGACTGGTGCCGAAGCAGATATCGACCGGCGACCGCACGATCCTCGGCAAGATATCAAGGCGCGGCAATCACTACCTGCGCGCGCTGTTTGTGCAGGCCGCGTGGGTTGTGCTGGTCAAGGTCAAGGGTTGGGAGCGCTATGGCCTCAAATCTTGGATCGAAGCCGCCAAGAAACGATTGCACCACAACGTGCTGGCGATTGCGCTCGCCAACAAGCTCGCCCGGATCGCCTGGGCGGTTCTCAACAAGGGACGCTCCTTCGAGTGCGTCAACACGGAGGAGACGGCGTCCCGAGCTGCCTGATCCTCGCACCGTGCTCGGGGCCATCAAGGCGCGGCCTGACCGCGGTAGAGCAGGACGTCAGCAGCACGACGGCCGGCCTTGACGGCCCTTGCGCGCGGCGCGTCTGCGCGCGCACCCCGCGACAAAGGAACGACCGCCAGGCACGAACTAAGGAACAGCACGAGGTGAGGTGCGATCGATGACCTAACCAACATCCCTTACCCGCCGAGGTCTGCGAGAGGAATGAGACAACGATGGCGGATCGGTCTTCCCGGCGCATGCGAACACTGGTGACCCGAATGGCCCGTTCGAGGCCTGTCCGCTAATTAGCTCGAATGCGCGTTGATATCCATGATGGCCCGGAGCACAACACGCTCCAATCAGAGGCCGGGTACATTGATGCAAGACCGCATCTGCCAGGTTGACGAAACCTCTTGCAACGCGCGGCCGGACCATACATTCGGGTCAAAAGCGCCAATTCTCATCCGCAAATTTCCGATCTGTCCCTATCAGCCGACATTTAGCAGCGCGGCATCAAGGCGAGCTATGGGCCGGAAAGCGGAAGTTCCGCTAGTACGCTTCATGCATTTCGGTATGGGCCGACTACAGCACAGGCGGTATTCCTCGGATTGGAGCATCGCTCTCCTCATGCAGGATTCGCTCGGCGGCGCCGTCAAGATCGTCATACTGGCCGCTCCGGAGCGACCACATGAAGGCTGCGAGGGCCGTGAGCCCGAGCCCGATCGCGATTGGTATTAGGTAAAAGTAGTCCATCATTCGGCGGCCTCCAAAACGGCGGCGGCCGGAGGTGACTCTGCGGGACGCGGCGCCAAGCTTTGCCGGCCTTTCAACCGAAACGCGTTGGCGACGACGAAAATGGACGATGCCGACATCGCTACGGCGGCCGCGAGGGGCGTCACATGTCCCGAAACGGCGAACGGCACCGCCAAAAGGTTGTACGCGGCGGCCATGGCAAAGTTCTGCCGGATTAACCGGCCGGCGCTTCGCGCGACCGAGATCGCCAGAGGCACCGCTGTCAGGCTTTCGCGCAGGAATACCAGATCGGCGGCATTACGTCCGATATCTGCCGCCGAAGCTGGCGCCATCGATGCATGCGCCGCCGCCAGCGCCGGTGCATCATTCAATCCGTCACCGATCATCAGGACCTTTCGGCCGCAGGCCTCAAGTGCGGCGATATGCGCGGCCTTTCCGCCGGGCAATACAGCCGCCAAGTGGGGCACGCCAAGTTCGGCGGCGATCGACCCGACCGATACCTCGCGATCACCGGAAACAATTTCGATCGGAAGGCCGATATCCTTCAGTTCGGCGACCGCTGTGGCCGCGTCCCCCCGCAATCGGTCCTCAAAACGAAAATCCGCCAGACGGCTGCCATTCCGTGCCAGCACGACCGATTCATTCCCCGACGTCCGCTCGTGGGTTGCGTTGGCAACCGCCCATTCCGGCCGCCCGAGCCGATAGGTAACCGCTCCCGCGTGCGCCTCAAGTCCGCATCCCGGATACTCGGAGATGTCGTCGAACTCGACCTGACATGCGGGACGACCGGCGGCGGCATCGACCAGGGCCCGCGAATAAGGGTGGCGGGAATGGCAAGACAGGCCGGCGGCGATAGCGATCAACCCATGATCCACTTCGCCGGATACGACCAAGCGTGGAACGCCCAATGTCAGCGTACCGGTCTTGTCGAACACGATCGTGTCGATTTCGGCAAGACGCTCGAGCGCGCCGCCGTCCTTCACCATGATGCCGCTCTCGAACAGCCGCCGAGCCGCGACCACCTGCACCATCGGCACAGCAAGGCCGAGCGCGCAAGGACAGGTGATGATGAGAACCGCGATCGCGATGGTCAACGCCCGATGCATGTCGCCAGTGGCGGCGAGCCATCCGGCAAATGTCAGAAGCGCCGTGAGATGGACCACCGGTGCGTAAAGGCTGGCAGCGCGGTCCGAGATACGCCGATAGGTCGAGCGGCCTTGTTCGGCCGCTTCCATCATACGCAGCATCTCGCCGAGGAAGGAATTCTCCGCCGTGGCCGTTGCGATGATGGTCAGGGGTCCGGTCAGATTCAACGTACCTGCCCGCAGCACCGAGCCAATCATCGCCGGGAGCGGCGCGTGCTCTCCGGACACCAGCGAGACATCCAGTTCCGAAACTCCCTTGATCACGGTGGCATCCACCGGCACGCGTTCGCCGGCCGCCAGCATGAGGGTCGCCCCAATCCGAATATCGCTCACCGGAAGATAGACCTGGATGCCATCGGCCTGCACCACGAGCGCGCCACGCGCTGCGAGCCGCGCCAGGCCTTTGACCGCCTGCCGGGCGCGTTCGCGCATGATGTGGTCAAGCGTTCGCCCGATCAACAGAAAGAACAGCAACGAAATCGCCGCGTCGAAATAGGCATGCGGGCCATGTTGCACCGTCTCATAGAGGCTCATACCGAAGGCCAGCAGCACGCCGAGCGAAATCGGCACGTCCATGTTGGTACGCCCATGCTTCAGGGCGTGCCATGCCGAACGGAAGAACATCCGGCCGGAATAGGCCAGCGCAGGCAGCGTTATGAAAGCAGACAGCCAGTGAAACAGGTCGCGGGTCTCAGCTCCGGCGCCCGACCAGATCGACACCGATAGCAGCATGATATTGCTCGCGGCGAAGCCCGCGACGGCAAGGGCACGTATCAGTTCCGACATCGCGCCGTCCTTCGTGTCCGACTCGATGTCGAACAAATGGGCCTCGAAGCCGGCCCGCTTGAGCGTTTCGATGAAGGGCGGCGGGACGCTGTCGGAACGCCAGCGGACGGTTGCGCATTTGGTCGAAAGATTGACGCGCGCGCTCTGCACGCCGGAAAGCTTCGTGAGAGCCGCCTCGACCGCTCGCATGCACGCGCCACAGTGTATCGTGGGAACCGAAAGATCGGTCTGTCGGACGCCGTCGGCTACGATGCGGCTTGCCAGCAGAACTTCCTCGCCGGCTGCGCGGGCATCCGGCAGCAGCAACGCCAGCTCAGCTCCCGAACCGCAACATCCCACTGGAGGACTCCAAACGCCACGTGTTCAAGCTCAGGACAGCATGGCTCGATATGCGTGCCAGCTTCCGTGTCCCAGCACCGGAAAAACCACGATCATTCCGAGAAGGCCCGTGATCATGCCGGCAAAAATCAGCACGAGCATGATCGCCGCCCAGGTCAGCAAGACCGGAAGATTGTTCCACACCAGCGCCATGCTGGTGCCCATGGCGGTCAGCGCATCCGTGCGCTCGCTCAGCAGCATCGGGATGGAAAAGGCTGAAACGGCGAATGCGAAAGCCGCAAACAGGCCGCCGACCGCGCCGCCGACCAGCAGCATCGCCCAGCCGATCTGCGTCGTGAACAGCGTGGGCACGATGCGGTCGAGGCCGGGAAACGGCTGCAGCCCGAAAAACAGCGCATACAGGATGACCGCCGCGCGCATCCACAGCAGTGTCAGCCCAAGAAGGAGCACGCCGGCGAACACAATCTGGCCGCCTGATTCCGGCTTGACGAAGATCATGTTCCACAGGTTGACGGGCTTGCCTTCCTCGATGCGCCGGCTCTTTTCGTAAAGCCCGATTCCAATGATTGGCCCGGCCACCATGAATCCGGCGAACGCGGGAAACAGGATATAGTCGAGGTGGAGGGCAAACAGGCCGACGATGGTGACAACCGACACCAGAAACACCAGCACGCCATAACTGATGCTGGCCGTGGGCTGGATGGTGAAATCGCGCCAGCCCGCCGAAAGCCAATCGTAGGCGGCGGCGCGAGGAACGTTCCGCTTCCAGGAATACGCCCGTGGCAGAGGCGGAACAACGGCCGGTATCGACGTCATTGTCGGTCTCCCTGCAATCTCACCGCGGCGTGCATGACGATCTCGCCGCGCTGAATAGTCCGACCTGCGAAGCCCCCTCGCCCGGGCGAATATGCGCCACGCAATCCGGTTGCGACGTCACAGCCGTATAGACGAGGTGCGCATTGGCGATCAGTAACAGCAACAGTCCGGCACAGATCGCGGCCCAAACAACGGCCTCTGTCCTGAATTGCACAATCGCCGCTCCGGTGTCGCTCATCGTTCCCCCGGACGGAGATCGAACAGATAGACCGCAAGTATCTTGCGGTCGAGCGGCGGAAGTCTCCCTTCCCAGCTTGGCATCTGGCCTTGCCGGCCGCCCCACACCGTGTTGGCGATCGACTCGGCATCCCCGCCGTAGATCCAGAACCGATCTGTCAAATCGGGCGCGCCGAGATCGGCTTTGCCCTTGGCGTCGTCACCGTGGCAGGCGACGCAATTGGCTGCGAACACGGCCTTGCCCGCGTCCATTCTCGCAGCAGGCGCTTGCTTTGCGACTGCAGGATCGGAAAGGCTGCGCACGTAAATCACGACGTTATCGACTTCGTCCTTCTTCAGTAGTTGATCGCGCCCGAACGCCATCATCTGCGAGCTCCTGGTCTGCAGATGCGCGGAATTGATGCCGACCCGGATGGTTTCCGCGATGCTTTCGGGATCACCGCCCCAAAGCCACGACGCTGTCGTCAGGTTCGGGAAGCCGTGGCCACCCTGCGCGTTCAATCCATGACACGCCGCACAGTTGTCGCCGAACAGGGTCCGGCCGGTTTGCCGCACCACCTCCATCAATTTGGGATCGGCCTGGATCTCCTTGAAACCTCCGGCCTCGATGCGTTTGGTCCAGACGCCGCGTTCGAGAGCGGCCTGCTTCAGACTGTCAGCAACGACGTTGCGCTGGTCGATGCCGAGCAGACCCTTGGTGTAGGTCACGCCGAGCGGCCACGCAGGCATCAGAACCCAGTAAACCACAGAGAACAAGGCCGTCACGATCAGGAAGAAATAGACCGGCCGAGGCACCGGCGTGTTCAATTCCTTGATGCCGTTCCAGTCATGACCGGTGGTCATATAGCCGGTATGGGGATCGCGTTCCTCTACCGCCATGGCTGATTCCTGTGCGGCTTGTCCTCGTCGCCGAGGATCGATCGGGCGGCCTCGTCGAACTCTTTCCTGTTGGACGGCCAGTAAGCGTAGACGACGATGATGATCGAGAGAGCGATCAGATAGAACAGTCCGAATGACTTGGAGAACCAAACCACAAAATCATTGTCCATGGTCACCCTCCAGCCGCCGCGACCGGCTTGTGCGCGGCATCAGTCAACTTGCCGAGGATCTGCAGATAGGCGACCAGGGCATCGAGTTCGGTGAGTACGCCCGGTTTGCCGTCAAACGCACGCACGTTTGTAGCCTCACCATATCGCTTGGTGACCCCTTCTGCGAAAAGCGTATCGGGCGCCGCCTGTCCGTAGGTATCGGAACTGGCATTGGCGATCATGTCGTCGGTATAGGGCACGCCAACCTTGCGCAGCGCCGCCAAATGCCGGCCGAGGTCATCCCTCCGCAGTTCGGTCCGCCCAAGCCATGAATAATGCGGCATCACCGATTGCGGGACCACCTCGCGCGGATTGTTGAGATGCCTGACGTGCCATTCGTCCGAATACTTGTTGCCCATGCGCGCCAGGTCCGGGCCGGTTCGCTTCGATCCCCAGAGCATCGGGTGATCGTATTTGGATTCGACGGCAAGCGAATACGGACCGTAACGTTCGACCTCATCCCGCAGCGTCCGGATCATCTGCGAGTGGCAGGCATAGCAACCTTCGCGGATATAGATGTTGCGGCCCGCGATTTCGAGCGGGGTGTAGACCCGCATGCCCGGCGCGTCCTCGACGGTCTGATGGATCGTGAACAGCGGAAGAATCTCGACCGCACCGCCGATGCTGGCCACACCAATGATGGCAAGTACAAAGCCGATGGTCTTGCGCTCGAGCCGGTAATGCAGATTGAACATGCCCGTCACTCCGCCGGTTGAGGCGCCGTAACGCCTGCGAGCGCTGGAACGGGACGTTCGGCAATCCTTTGGTCGGCCGGCTGATTCGCCGTCCGTATGGTCATCCAGATGTTGTAGCAGGCGACCAACGCGCCGATCAGAAACAACAGGCCGCCCATGGCGCGAGCAATATAATAGGGATGCATCGCGATCACGCTTTCCACAAAGGAATAGGCAAGCGTTCCGCTTTCATTGTATGTCCGCCACATCAGCCCCTGGATGATGCCGGAATTCCACATCGCAAAAACGTAGATGACCGTTCCGGCAAGTGCGAGCCAGAAGTGCACTTCCACCAGTCTGCCGGAATACATCCGCTCGCGCTTCCAGAGCCACGGCACGGATGCATAGATTGCGCCGAATGTGATCATCGCAACCCACCCGAGCGCGCCGACATGCACGTGACCGACGGTCCAGTCGGTATAATGCGACAGGGAATTCACGGAGCGGATCGCCATGAATGAGCCCTCAAACGTCACGATGCCGTAAAATACCGCCGCGACCATCATGAAGCGCAGGGTCGCGTCGTCGCGAACCTTGTGCCAGGCGCCGTTCAATGTGAGCAGGGCGTTCCCGGCGGACGCCCACGATGGCACCAGCAACATTACCGAGAACGTCATGCCGAGCGTCTGCACCCATTGCGGCAACGCCGTGTAGTGCAGGTGGTGCGAGCCCGCCCACATGTACATGAAGGTGATGCCCCAGAAACTGATGATGGACAGCCGATAGGAGAAGATCGGGCGCCCGGCTCGGACGGGCAGATAATAATACATCATGCCGAGGAAACCGGCGGTCAGGAAAAACGCGACGGCGTTATGCCCATACCACCACTGTGTCATCGCATCCTGCACGCCTGAGAATGCCGAGTAGCTCTTGGCTTGACCGAGCGACACCGGGATCGCCAGATTGTTGACGATGTGCAGGATCGCCACCACGAGAATAAACGCCATATAGTACCAGTTCGACACGTAGATATGCGGCTCCTTGCGGCGAGCCACCGTGCGAAGGTAGACGATGAAATAGGTCACCCAGACGATCACTAGCCAGGTGTCCGCGTACCATTCCGGCTCGGCATATTCCTTCGACTGCGTGACGCCCATGAGATAGCCGGTCGCGGCGATGACGCAGAACAGATTGTAGCCCAGCAGCACGAACCATGGACTCAACTGGTCAGGTAGCCGCGCACGGGACGTGCGCTGCAGGACATAGAACGAAGTTGCAATCAGCGCGTTGCCGCCGAATCCGAAGATCACACCGGAAGTGTGCACCGGCCTAAGCCGTCCGAAGCTCGACCACGCCGCGCCAAATGTCAGATGTGGATAGGCGAGCTGCCACGCGATCCAGTCGCCGACAAAAAGTCCCGCCACGACCCAAACCATCGCGAGGATAATGCCCATCCGACTGGGATCGTCGAAATAGTTGTCCAGCCGGTCGTCGCCGGGTTCTGGCTCGTAGTAGCCGGAAATCACACCGAACGATCCGGCAATACCCGCAACCAGAACGATGGCGCCATGAATGCCAAGCGGATCGCCTTGCCCAGCCACCGCCATTGCTAGTCCGGACGCCGACAACGCAAGCAGGATAATAAGTGCCAACTGCCGTTCGTTCTTGGTCAGTTCGGCGATCATCAGTCCTAGTTCCCTTCAGAAGGCATGCCGCCAATCGATCAATAAAGGGCACTCCGCGGGGGCATACGATCCGGATAGGTGATCGGTAGCCTTGACGTAGATCAAGCAAAGCCCTGGGGTCGAGGCCCGGTCTGGGTCATTCTCGACCACGTCGGCTCGCGGTATCGGCGAGCATGGTTCGGATACCCGCCGCGGATGGATTGATATCGGCCATGGTGTCATTCCTCCTTGTTACGCGGCAAGTCCCCCAAACCACGCACCAAAATAGCCGGCGTAGAGCGCCGGCATTTCGAGATTCATCGAATGGCCTATACCGGGCACCACGACGAGGCGGCAGTCCGGCATTGCCGCCGCCATCGCATGAAGATCGGCGGGAGCGATCCAGCCGTCCCGTTCGCCCCACAATACCAGGTGCGAATGTCCGATTTCGGGCATGCGGCTTTCCAATTCCCGGCTCTCCCGCTCTCGCGTGAGATTGACGGGAGTCCCGATCCAGATGCCTTCGGAGACGCCGAAGCTTTGTTCGATGATCCGCTCGAACAACGCCTGGATGTCCGCGCCCCCTGGACGGAATTGCGGGACCTTATTCGGGGCCATGCTTTCCGGCACGAACAGCGATGAGGCCGCGGTCGCCATCACCGAGCGGGTCAACTCCTTGCTCGCCATCATGGCCCGAAACAGTCCGATCTGATCGGTATTGAAAGCCATACCCAGCGGCGTGACCGGATCAAGCGCGAACACCCGTCCGAAACGGCGCGGTTGCATCAGCAGCATACGGGCCGCGATGATGCCGCCGGTCGAATGCGTTGCAAGATGGCAGTAGTTGATATCCAAGGTATCGAGCGCAGCCAGCATGTCCTTCGCGTGCTGCTGCATCGTGTAGTTGGTGTAGTCAACCGTAGGCTTGGGCCGGTCGCTGTCGCCGCAGCCGCGCCAGTCGATGCCGATGACGCGAAGACCAGAAGGAAACAGCGGGGCAGCGAGCTCGATCCAGTCCTTGCTGGCGAGATTGCCATGGATGAAGACGACCGCGACGTCGCCTCGTCCCCACTCTCGCCAGCCCAGCTGGACTTCGCCTGCCTGCACCCTCGGCATGAACCGGCCCTACTTGTTCAGGCCAGCGGTCGGCGCGGCGCCGGGGGGTGTCGGAGCCACCGGCAAGGCCGAGACCACCGCCCCCTTGATCATCCGGTCGGTCCCGAGGGGCGACGAGGTGTCGACGCTTCCCCGCGTCACGAAATCCACGACGTCAGACGGGTATCCGACCGGATTGTCCGTGTGGATGAAGTGCCCGGTCTCCGGATAGATCTTCAGGATCGGCCGATTGCCCGCATTGGTCATGCGCGTCATGAACGGCGTGATGGCGTCGCGCCCGAGGTCCGTCAGCCCGTTGAATGCCGGCGTCGGGATGAACGGCTCCTTGTCGCCGAATGCGAGGAAGATCGGTGCCTTTATCTGGGTGAGCCGCTCGTACAGGTTTTTCGGATCATCCTGCTGCAGCTCCGCGCCGATCGTATAGATGTCGTAGATGAAGATGTTGCACCACTGTTCAAGCTCCTTCGGATTGCCCTTCGTCAGCCCGACGCGCTGCTCGGTGTGAAGGCGGGCATATTCGCTGTCACTGAAGAAATAGCCGCTCTTCGCCGCCGACACCGCGCCATTCTCCGGGTCGCGCTTCTTGAAGTAGAAGAAGTCGCGGATGTTCTGCTCGTCACGCGCCTTCTCCGCGGCGAGGATCCCGGTCTGGTCCCAGGTCGCCCTCCACTTGTCGAAGTCATGATCGAACGACCGGTCGAACAGCGGCGCCTTCTTGCCCTTTGAGATGGTGATCTCGCGTGGATATTCCTCAAGACCGGACGGCGCCTCCAGCGCCAGACCCTGCACCGCGTCCGGCCAAGTCAGGGCGTAGCCCATCACGAACTGCCCGCCCAGGGAATGGCCGAGGTAGTACGCCTTCTTAACGCCGAGCTGGCTGACGACGAGGTCGTAGATGACCTCGCGCATGTCCTGCATCGTGCGTGCCGGGCTCTTGTCGAGATTGCCGGGCCCGGACATGCCGTAGTGCGGCAGGTCAGGCACGATCACGCGCAGGCCGCTGCGCAGCGCATACTGCATGATGTTGCCGTAGTGACCACCGAAAGCGCCCTTGCCATGGATGACGACGAGGACCTTCGGATCCTTGTCCGTGCCGGCATATTCATCCATGTAGCCGATCTGCCAGGAATTTCCGCCCTTATCTTTGGCATTCGCGTACTTGACGGGATAGGGATAGGTCACGAACTCTTTCCAGAACGACTTTTTGGGGTCGATGTTCTCGGCGACGCCGGGCACGCGATAATTCTTGTCAACGAATTTTTGCGCGCGGTCGAGGCTCGCCACATCATCCATGAAGGCAACGAACTTCGGGTCGTTCTTGCGCTGATTGATGATCGGAAACACACCATAATGTGCGACCGGGCTTTCCTGAGCGATAAGGTCCGCACCGGGTACACGGTCGACCGCTTTCTGAGCCAGCTTGAAGTTCAGCCACAGGTCGTTGGTGATGTGCATCACCAGCGTGCGCGCCTGGATGCGGCCGAGATAGGGGTTGATGTTATGCGTTTCGCCGACACGGTTGCGCCAGACCAGGTCGACCGCATCGTAAAGCTTGGCACGGTTGACGACGTTCAACGCCGCCTTTTCGTTCGGGGGGTCCCAATAGAATATTTCAGGCTGGACGGCGCCCCAATTCTGGGTCGTACGGAATGCAAAGTCATAGCCCGTCATGCCGAGGATCGACCAGCCGAACGCCACGCCCGGCATCGGATGCTTCTCTTTGGCCAGCTTGTAATAATCACCCTTGGTGTCCTGCCACACTGGATCGGATTCGATCGCTGCCGTCATCATCTGGAATGTCCAGTTGCCGACCGGATCTTCGCCATCCGATTGCGTCGTGCCGCCGATCGGCATCAGTGCGCCGATATATTCGGGATGCATCACGCCCCAGACATAGGTCTGCGTGCCGCCCATGGAAACGCCGGACACCAGCGCAACGCGCGCGACCTTCAGCCCATCGCGCAGCATCCGGTAATTGGCCTGAACGATGTCATAGTAGCTGTACTGCGGAAACTTTACGCCGAGACCGTCCGACGGTTTGCTGGCGCCCCAGGTTCCGAGCGGATCGACCATGATGACGTAGTAACGATCTGTATCGATCGGCCGGCCGGGGCCAATAATGGGCACGGTTCCAGACAAGGCTGCTCCTTTGACCCACTGCTCGTACATGTCGGTGGCATCGCCGGAATAGTAAGAGTTGATGACGACGGCATTGGTGATCTCACCGGCGGCGTTGCGCCGCGGCGTACCGACCGCGATATAGGCGGTGTGCAGTTTCCCGGCGCCAAGCGATTCCAGGGTGACACCGCCCTCGCCGCCATTCTCCCACTTCGAGGGATCGGCTAGATGGTACTTGCCGCCAAGTCGGAAATTCGCAATCTCGTAGGTCTTCTTCATCCCGTCATGCTGCATCTGCGACGAGCGGCGCGTGAAGGGCTGCGCGACCGCGAGCGATGTCCCAATCAACAGCAGCAGCAGGCTGATGAGATATCGCCGCATGACATGTCTCCCGATCATGGCGAAATTCCTCCGGTAGGCCTTGATTTTGCCGAACGCTAGGAGCGGACGCGGCGCGACCTTTGATCTAGCGCAAGGGAATTCGCACTGCTCGCGCGAGAATTTCCCCGATCGAATTACATGCCGGATCGCCGCGATGCCTTTCCTCACCCACGGCTCGTACCGGATCCGGTATGAGCTCGACGGTCCTCCGACGGCGCCGACCTACGTGCTGGTCAATGGACTAACTCAATATTCCGAACTGTGGACCGCTTATCGCGACGCGCTCATCGCGCGGGGATTTCGCGTTGCGACATTCGATCTGCTCGGCCAGGGTGCCTCTGACAAGCCCACGCTTTTCATCGATCAGGACGACCATGTCCTTGCGCTGCATCGCCTGATCGAGATGCTCGGTGACGCTCCGGTCTTCCTCAGTGGGATCAGCTTCGGCGGCCTGATCGCGCTGCGCTACGCGATCGAGCATGGGGCGCGCCTCGCGGGCTTGGTGCCCATGAGTTGCTTTGCCGAGCTTTCGCCTCAACTTCTTCTGATCGGCAACGCGCTACGCACCGGCTTGATTCTGGGTGGAACGGGCTATCTCCAGGATCTGCTGCTGCCGATGAATCTGTCGGATGAATGGTTGAAGCCGTTGCTGGACAAGCTCGACGGGGTCAAGCGGCAGGGCTGGCTGGTCAATGACCTCTACGCGCTGCAAAACCTGATGGAGTCGTTCCTGGACTTCCAGCCGCTGACGCCGCAACTCGCCTCGATCGCCGTTCCGACCATGATCCTGAACGGAGAGTTCGACTTCCTGACGCCGCGCGCCCTCCACGAGACCCTCCGAGTCGAAATTCCCAACAGCGCGCTCGTGATCATCCCGGGGGCCTATCACGCTTTCACGTTAGAGAAGGGTGCGCTCACAGCCGACCTGCTCGCGCGCTTCGCCGATGACGTGCTGGCCGGACGCTGGCAAGGTAACAAAGCGGTCTGGATTGCGCCCGAGGATCCTGGTGGTGAGCTCACTCCATTTCCCGCCGGCTATGACCATCTGCGTGCCATCCCCGTCCAGAGGGCCCGGGCATGAGCGGACTTCTCGGACCACTCGACTCCGAAGGCCGCGTGCCGCACGGTCAGCAGACCCGGGTCGCCGCTTTCCTGATCTCGGCCCATGGCGCTCTCGCACGGCAATTCGCCCTCGCCCTGCCGGCGAAGTTCGAAGCCAGCTGGCAGACAGAATTGAACGCTCAGTTCTACCGAGAGAGCGAGATCGTCTCGCTTCTGATGCGCGCAACCACATGGGTGCCGGATCTCGCCCTGGGCTATATGGCGATATCCTGGGAGGCCGCCTGGCTCTCGACGCCGAACGAAGGCATTGCGGATCGCCCTCTTTGGCAAGCAGTCCACCTCGCCACGCTCGCGCATGCCGTCCACGCCGGGATCCGGCCAGCGGCGTTACTACCGCTCGAGGCAAACCCGAATGACCCCTTCGTGATGGCGTTGCGCCGCATCGAGTTCGAGAGCGGGCGTCTGTTGCAGGCGCAAATCCTATTCCTGAAAGGTCCCGACCTGTTACCCTTCCGCGGCACCGTCAGCACAGTCCTGGAAAGCCGACATACCGAATTGCGCAAGCTCTGGCACGACGCGCTCGCGAGCGTGGGAATCGTCCGCGAATGACGCGGAGCCTTGACGCAGATCAAAGCAGCGCGACTTCCGCCCTCCAGCATTCATTGAGCGCCCTGCACGCGCGGACCGGAGTTCCCCTCATGAAGGCCATTTCCCTCGAAGAAGCCGTCGCAATGATCCCGGCCGGTGCGAGTGTCATGGTCGGCGGATTCATGGGTGTTGGAACACCGGAGCGTCTGCTCGACGAGTTGGTGCGGCAGAACAAGGGCGGTCTGTCGCTGATCTGCAATGATGCGGCGATCCCCGGCAAGGGCGTCGGCAAGCTGTTCGATGCTGCGCTGGTCGCGCGATTGACCGCAACGCATATCGGTCTCAATGCGAAGGCACAGCAGCAGATGCTGGCAAACCAGATCGGCGTTGATCTGATACCCCAAGGAACCTTTGTCGAGCGCATTCGTGCGGGTGGATGCGGGCTGGGTGGAGTTTTGACGCCGACCGGCGTCGGCACGCTGGTTGCGCAGGGCAAGCGCGAGATCGAAGTCGACGGAAAGCCTTTTCTGCTTGAGACAGCGTTGCGTGCACAGTTCGCCCTGGTGCACGCCTTCCTTGCCGATTACCTCGGCAACTTGGCGTACGCACTGACCTCGCGCAACTTCAATCCAGTCATGGCAATGGCCGCCGACACCGTGATTGTCACGGCGGAGAACATCGTGCCAGTCGGCGTAATCGCGCCCGACCACGTCGTGACCCCGGCGCCGCTGGTCGACTACCTCATTACAAACGGGTGACGACATGGATCCGCAAATCATCATCGCCCGGCGCGTCGCGAAGGAGCTTCGGAGCGGCGACCTCGTCAATCTCGGCATCGGTATCCCGACGCTGGTCGCGAACTACGTTCCAACGGACCTCAACGTGTTCTTCCAGTCGGAAAACGGCCTGATCGGAACAGGGCCTATCCCCGAGCAAGGCCTGGCGCATCCGACGCTAACGGACGCAGGCGGGCGCCCGATCAGCGCTCTGCCCGGGGCCTCGACTTTCGACAGCGCGATGTCGTTCGGACTGATCCGCGGCGGCCATGTCGACGTCACAGTACTTGGCGGCCTTCAAGTCGATGCCCATGGCCATCTCGCCAACTGGATGATCCCGGGCAAGATGGTGCCCGGCATGGGCGGCGCGATGGACCTGGTGAGCGGCGCCAAGCGAGTCATCGTCGCCATGCAGCATGCGGCGAAAGGCAAGTCGAAGATCGTCGCGAAATGCACGTTGCCACTCACCTCGGCACGGCCCGTCCATCTCGTCGTCACCGAAATGGCGGTGATCGGCTTTCCCGACGGTAAGGCGACGTTGCTGGAGACTGCGCCGGGCGTCACGATCGGCGAGGTCATGGCGGTGACGGAGGCTGACCTCGTCGTTACCGAACACGTGCCGGAAATGAATATCTGACCAGGTGACGAACATGCGAATATTCGGCGATTTCAATGAGATAAGATCCGCGGTCGGCACCGAAATCGGCGCCAGCGACTGGATCGAGGTGACGCAGGACCGGATCAACAAGTTTGCGGAAGCGACCTGCGATGAACAGTGGATCCATGTCGACCAGGAGCGCGCGAGGAAAGAAATGCCCGGCGGCACCACCATCGCCCATGGCATGTTGTCCCTGGCGCTGGCACCGATGTTCATCCGCTCGGTGATGGGGTTGAAAGGCCTCCGAACCACCCTGAACTACGGCGCCGACAGGATCAGGTATCTTTCGCCGGTCCCGGCGGGCTCAAAGCTGCGCGGCCGCGTCGGCGTTGCTGAGACGGAGGATGTGCCTCCCGACGGGCTGCGCGTGAACTATCATCTGGTCATTGAGATCGAAGGCGGCAAACGACCGGCCTGCGTCGCCGAGTTGATCGCCCTGCACTATCGCTGAGTCGCGTTCCCGTCCTCATCAATCGATGATGTGATAACCGCCGTCAATATAGAGAACGCTTCCCGTAATGAGCTTGGCGCCGTCGAGCGCTAAGAATGCAGTGGCGTTGCCGACGTCTTCGATGCTGACCAGGCTGCGCGACGGCGCCTTCGATTGCGCCTTGTCCATCAGTTCGTCAAACTCGGGAATGCCTGATGCCGCCCGCGTGGCCAGCGGTCCGGGCGAGATCGCGTGCACGCGGATTCCCTTTGGACCCAGCTCGGCGGCGATGTAGCGCACCGAGGCCTCGAGCGCAGCCTTGGCCACGCCCATCACATTGTAGTTCTCGACCACCATCTGGCTGCCATAGTAGGTCATGGTGAACATGGTGCCGCCGTTCTTCATCAGCGGCTCGGCCAGATGAGCCATGCGCATGAAGGACCAGCAGGAGACCTCCATCGTCTTCAGAAACCCGTCGCGGCCGACGTCCACCACACGTCCGTGCAAGGCTTCCTTCGGTGAGAAGGCGATCGAATGCAGCAGGAAATCGAGCTGGCCCCAGTCCCTCTCGACCCGGGCGAACACTTCTTCGGTCTGCCCCTCCGTCATGACATCGAGTGGCATGAAAATCGACGCCTCAAGTGCCTGCGCGAGAGGTTCGACGTGCTTCTTTGCGCGCTCGTTCAGATAGGTGACGGCGAGATCGGCGCCCAGGGCGCGAAAGGCCTTGGCGCATCCCCATGCGATCGACTGGTCGTTGGCGATGCCCACGACGAGGCCTTTTTTCCCCTTCAGGGCAATCTTGGTATCCGGAAATACGGGAATCATGATGCCCGCTCCTGTCTTTGATTGGTCGATGTTCTGTTCATCAGCACTGACAGAGTGTGCTGCGCGATCATCAGCTCCTCGTCGGTCGGCACCACATAGACTGGGATGCGACTATCGGAGCCCGAGATCAGTTGCGCGTCGCGCGAGTTCTGCGCGGGCTCGAGGGTGACGCCGAGCCACGAGAGCTGGCCAGCGACATGCGCGCGTATCGTTGCGGAGTTTTCGCCGATGCCGGCTGTAAAGACGAATGCATCCAGCCCCTGCAGCGCTGCGGCAAGCATGCCGGCATTGAGGCCTATGCGATAGCTGAAATATTCGATCGCAAGTCTGGCTCGCGGATCCTCACTGCTCTCCAACTCCCGCATATCGTTGCTGACGCCGGATAACCCCCTCAAGCCGCAATCGCGATAAAGGAAATTCTGGATGTTGGAGGCTGACATCCCCTTCTCGGAAATGAGATAGAGCACCACCCCGGGGTCGATCTGACCAGGGCGGGTTCCCATCGGAAGCCCGTCGAGAGCGGTGAATCCCATGGTGCTTTCGACGCTTCGTCCCGCGCTGAGAGCGCACATCGAGGCGCCGCTTCCGAGGTGAGCGACGATCACCCGCCCATTCGCAGTTTTCGGCGCAACCCTGGGCAAGGTCTTCGCAATGTATTCGTAGGAGAGACCGTGAAAGCCGTAGCGGCGCACGCCCTCGGCATAAAGCTGATGCGGGATCGCGTAATGATCGGCGACCGCGCTATGCGTTCGATGAAAAGCCGTATCGAAACAGGCGACCTGCGGAAGCTCTGGAAAACTGCCGAGAATCGACCGAATCGGCGCCAGATTATGCGGCTGATGCAGCGGCGCGAGCGCGATGAACCGCTCCAGCCGGGTCACGACACCATGATCGAGCTGGATCGGCCGATCGAAGTCCGGGCCGCCGTGGACGACGCGATGACCGACCGCGATCGGGTGAATGCGTTGCTCGTCCCGCAACCAGGCACCGGCAATGTCCATCGCGGCCGGAACATCCGGCACCGCCTCGATTGGATAGGCGCGATCCGCAAGCGGATCGCCGGTGGAGCCACTCGCGCGCAAACGCGGGCGGCTGCCGATCCCATCCATCTGCCCTTTCAGCTGTCGCCGCAATATTCCGTCGCCCTCGATCGAGTAGACCTGGAACTTGACGCTGGAGGAGCCGGCATTGACCACAAGGATGGTGTCCATGGCGTTCACGCGGCAATCGTTGGAGCACGCCGGCGCCGGGCATGGGCATACAGCGCGGCGACCGCGCACGAGGCCATCCGCGCGCGCGCCGAATCCGCGCGTGATGTCAGGACGACCGGCACCCGGGCTCCGAGAACGATGCCCGCGCCGTCCGCCTTGGCGAAATAGGCGAGATTCTTTGCCAGCATGTTGCCGGCCTCCAGGTCGGGAACGACGAGGATCTGCGCGCGACCGGCGACCTCGGACTTGATCCCCTTGATGCGCGCGGCCTCCACGTCGATGGCGTTATCGAAAGCCAGCGGTCCGTCGAGGATCCCTCCGGTGATCTGCCCGCGGTCCGCCATCTTGCAGAGTGCTGCCGCCTCGATCGTAGACGGAATTTTCGAGGTCACGGTTTCAACTGCTGACAGGATTGCCACGCGCGGCGACTTGCCGAATCCAGCTTCCACGTAGAGATCGATTGCGTTCTGGATGATGTCGCGTTTGGCGTCCAGATCAGGGAAGATGTTGATGGCCGCGTCCGTTACGAAGATGGTCTCGGCATAGGCCGGCACGTCCATCACGAAGACATGGCTGATGCGCCGATCGGTACGCAAGCCCCCGGCCTTCGCGGTGACGGCGCGCATCAATTCGTCGGTATGCAAGCTGCCTTTCATCAACAGCTCACCTCGACCCGCGTGGATCAGTTCTACCGCCTTTGCAGCGCCTTCATCGCTATGTGCTGCGTCAACAAGCTCGAAGGCCGCGATGTCGAGACCATGCCTGGCGGCCGTATCCCGGATTTTCCTTTCAGGTCCGACCAGGAGCGGCCGGATAATGCCGGCCTGTGCACTATCGACAGCGCCGCGCAATGAGCTTTCATCGCAGGGATGCACGACGATGGTTGGGGCCGGCGGCACGGCCTGTGCGGCCGCGATCAGACGGTCGTACTTGCTCGGGGACTGTGTCGGCGACGTGTCGGCTGGCATGAGCCGGTTCCTTCCAGACAGTGTTACGATGCCTTCGCCTTGGGGTCGAAAGGGGCAACGTTCGACGCCCTCCCCGACGTTTCGGCGTCGAGACCGAACAGCTGTGCGACACGCTGCAGGCGGCTGGCGCGCTCGCCTGTGATGTCCTCGCTGGCCGACAGCACCTCGCTCATCGTCGTAAAAGCCGCGCGGCGTTGATTGACATCTTCGGGAAGCAACTTCGGGATAACGGCCAGCGCCGCCTCACGATCGAGCAGCAGCATGAAGAACTGCTCGCGAACCAGCATCTTAAATTCGGCAAGCGTTAATCGCGCTCCGCTGTCGTCGCGACGAGCCTGACGCAACGCCTCGATGCTGCGTTCATCCACCATTCCTCTCGCCGAGCCGATATAAAGCAGGGCGCGGATGGCCGCCTCGCGAAGCCCGCCTTCGCCAATCCTGGATCGGAGCTCGGCGATCCGTTTGTCGAGCATGGCACGGTGTTCGGCCGGCATCTCGCGCCGCGGCGACGGTTCAGCTTTCGGATCTATGCCGACCGCCGCCTGTAGCGCCGGCGAGCCGTAGACGTTGAGGAAGAGCGCCTCGCTCAATGCTTCCTGCGAATCGCGCCAGCTGTCCAGCGCATGAACGATCTGCTTGGAGACCTGCTCCTGAAACGCCAGGAACGGATTGTCGTTCGAAACGGGCTTGCGGTTCTCTTCTAACCCTTCCGCTGCCGACTTCACCGCTGTCATCCACGGATTTTGACTGCTGAAGGCCTCATACTGCGCCCGCAGCGGGTGCAGGTTACGCATCAACTCAGCCGTCTGCGGCGCCACCATGCCCTTGATCCATGGCTGCACGAACTTGCGATAGGCGGCAAGATTAAGCTCCGAGACGCGTTTGGCCGCGGCAAAGCGCCGCTCGTCCTCAGGCGAATTGCCGCCCATCGCACGAATATCCTCGAGCGTTCGGGCCTCGCAGCGCATCACCCATTGACCAACAACGAGATCGGAACTGGTGGTTTCATCGTCCTTGGCTTCGAACGTCGCTTCGTAAAGGCCGGGCGGCAGTACATCGATCAGATCGATGTTGCTTGAAAATTCAGCGTGTTCCTTCTTGGCGACACCGCCTGAAACGAAGATGCCGAGATGGCCGACGTTCTCGTGAACCGTATAGACGATCGTCTGCCCATAGGCCCTGATGTCATCCACGTCGGCATAGCATTCGAGAATCCAACCCAGCGCCTGCTGTGGCGGAGTAATGTTGTCGCCCTTGGAGCAGAACACCACGATCGGCGAACTGATGTTGCGCAGGTCTATCTTCTGCCCGTCGGAGAGGGTAATATTGCCGGCGGCCAAGTTGTTGCCAACGAAGAGTTCGTCGACGATGAACTGGATCTCCTCGGCGTTGAGATTGACGTGCCCACCCCACCAGCGCTCGAACTCGAGGTAGCGGTCGGCTTCGGTATCGACCTTCGAATAAACGTTGTACTGCTTGGTCCAGAGCGTGTTCGAGGGGTTCTGGCTTTCGAAGTTCTGCACCAGCCAGGCACCGTCGAACTTCCCGCCACCGAGATCACTAACGAGCGCAGTCAGCCAGCTTCCGCCCAGCAGGCCGCCCGAATATCGCATCGGATTTTTGCCATGCACGCCCGCCCAGTACGCGAGCGGTGCTCCGGCGATGATCAGCGGGCCGAACAGTTCGGGCCGCACCGAAGCCAGAATCATCACCGCCCAGCCGGCCTGGCAATTGCCTATGACGCAAGGTTTCCCGTCCGCTTCCGGATGACGACTGATCACTTTTTCAATGAACAGTGCCTCGGCACGCGCGATACGCTCGATAGTCTGGCCTGGCGCCGGCTCCGGCAGGAAGCCGATGAAGTAGCAGGGATGTCCCGCCTTCATCGCGACGCCGATCTCGCTGTCGGCCTTGAACCCGCCGATGCCTGGACCGTGCCCGGCCCGCGGATCAATCACGATGAACGGCCGCCGCGCGGAATCGATCTCGACGCCCACGGGCGGAATGATGCGGACCAAGGCATAGTTGACCGGCTCAGCGAGTTCGCGGCCATCGATGATCAATTCGGCAGCGTATTGCAGGACGTGCGGCGCGGTCCGGGCGACGTGCTCGCGATATTGGTCGCCGCGCCGGCGCATCACATCGAGGAAGAGTACGCTCCGTTGTCCCGCATCGACCATGTATTCAACCGCCGGGACGACGAGGCCGGACATCGGACCACCGGACAAACCAGGTACTTCCATCTGCATGCTCCGACCTCAATGTTGACTGATGCATCCAAAGCCCTGCCGCAGCAGCAGGCCTTTGATATAGGTCAATGCTTGACGACCAGTACGCCGGCCCAGCCGTGTGACGTCCGTCATCCCGCCCGAATGTGTCGAGGTGGCTGCCGAGAACAGGTGCGGCCACTTTTTGCGTGCTGCCCTTGATACACATCAATCCGGCAACCGACCGCCTCGTTCATAGGCGAGGCTCAGGCCGGTGCGTTTTCCGGTCGCCCGAGCCAAGACCTCGCATGTCGGACATCGCTAGATACAGCGTGACGGAACACTTGCGGGACGGCAGCACGGCCGAAATCCGAGCGCTGCGGCCGGACGACGAGACGGCTGTCCTCGACGCCCTGGATCACTCCAGCACGCAGTCGTTGCAGCGCCGTTTTTTTGGCATCAAGCGTCATTTCTCCGACAAGGAGCGCGCGTTCTTCATGAATGTCGATTTCATGAATCACGTCGCGCTGGTGTGCGAGGTCGGGCAGCCCGGACAAACAATAATTGTCGGAGGCGCTCGATACATCGTTTTTGAGCCCGGCCGCGCCGAGTTGGCTTTCGTCGTGATCGACGCTTGGCAGGGCCGAGGCATTGGCTCCATCTTGTTGCGCCACCTTGGCGAGATCGCCTCCACTGCCGGATTGCTTGAACTCACCGCAGAGGTCCTGCCCGAGAACAAGTCGATGCTGGCGGTGCTCGGCAAGTTCGGTTTCAAGCCGGCCGGGAACCGCGACCCACAGAGCGTCCATTTGGCCCTGCACCTCGGCCAAGAAGATCGTTGATCGACTGGCGCAGAGCGGGTGACCCAAGTAGCTTTGATCTATCTCAAGTCTCCGGCCGAAGCGGCCCTCAGTTTGAGAGAGAGGCATCCATCGCTTCGCCACGTTGGCCGGCGATTGGACGCTTCTATGGAGGTCGATATGATCAGGTTGCTCGGAATCGCCGCTTTCGCCTTCTTCTTCGCAGTATCGGCTCAGGCGATGACACCTGCCCCGATTGCGCAGCCCGAAAGCCTGATTACAGAAGTCGCTGCTGCCTGCGGCGTCGGCAGGACACGTATCAACGGCGTGTGCGTAGCACGGACGACCGTCCGTCATACCCGTCGGGCGGTCCGTAGATGTGTGAGAGGGACAACTTGCTGATTGGTTGTCCTTCAGGACAATACGCAAAGTAGTCCGCCGTGATTAAAGTTGAAGAGTACCGACCCCAACGGTACGTCAACGTCCCGCCCCCCGGCCTCAGTCTTCCAGACTGAGGCCGTCTTGCGCCTGAAAAGGTTGGACGGACCGGTGACCTTGTAGGCTTTATCGATCCGGCGACGGTTTGAACCGCAACGCTGATGCCCGCAGGTCCTAAAGCCAAGCAACTAACCCTTGAGAGCACACTGCCATCATCACGTGGCCACCAACTTTTGCCGCGGCGGGCTATCGCGTGACGATCCAAGCGATGAACAGTGGGAAACAAGGTTTGGAGTGCATGCCTCGGCACATGACTTGCGACCATGGCGGATGTTCCTTGCCGGTCGAGAAAGAGGCCGCCCCCAGAGGCGAGCATGCTTAGCTTCATCCTTGACGATGACTGTCAGGCTCTCGAGCTGGTTGGCTCAAGCCTCCAACTACGCAAAATGCCCAGAAGCAACGAGGATCGACGGGCCGAATTTTGCCGATGCTTTCCCGATTTTGTCCTGGCAGCCTATGCCCTGCATTGTTCGATTGTAGGCACCGCTTGCTCCTAACCTGACGGGAGAATTCACTGCCAGTCACCGATACATGCCGGGACGGGGCTGGACCAATCGCCTACTGTGGGATCGGTTCCCAAGCAAACATAGTGGAAACCGACCGACCTAGCGTCCGCGCTGCCGCGCGAGCGTGCAAGAGCGCACGAGTTCCGTTGACTTACATCAACCTAATACGCCGAGGCCGCCGCAATCTCCCGTGCTCACAGGCTTCGTAGAGAGGTTGCTGTCATGCTTCACTATATTCTTGCCGCTATTGCAGCACTTGTTCTGCTCACCGCCAGTTTGATCCCAGACGATGCCTATGCCCGCGGTCGCGGCGGTGGCGGCTATCGGGGCGGTGGCGGATTTCACGGAGGTGGTTACCGCGGCGGCGCTGTCGCAGTTCGAGGAGCCAGGGGGAGCGCTGTCGCAGTGCGCGGCGGACGCTATGGCTATGGCGGCTACGGGTATCGGCGTTACGGTGTCGGTGCGGCGGTCGGCGCAGCTGCTGTCGGCGCTGCTGCGACGGGAGCCTACTATCGCGGCGGCTGCGGCCACGACGCCTACGGCAATTGGATCTGCCCGGGCTACTAAGGCTCTCGAGCGGACACTATCGGCAGTGCAAGCGAGCAACTCGGTCTGCCAGATTGGCTGATCGATCACGCGCTAAGCGCCCGGTCGACCGCGCGGCTAGTCCATCGCCAAAGCCAAGTCGGACGTGCGGCCATTTTGGGAGTGAGAGAGCCACCTTGAAAACGAGCCCGCTCGTGCTTTAGAGACCAGACGCTAACAAGTAACTCCGATCGAGGTCTGCAGATGGGTCGATGAGCGCGTCGCCGCGAAACGACCTGGGCGGCTCTCAGGTACATTGGAATCGCTCTGGCTATTTCGGATAACGGGCCTTGGTCAGCCCGTTATGCCGGCAGCCCGCCAGCGACTCTGCCGCGGGCATTCACCCATTGGCACAAAGTGCAGTAGCCAAAGACTGCGAATCTGCTTGTCTGGCGTGCGCCTTGCCGATTCTGACCAGCCCCCAAGCTTCCAGAATTGGCGAGAACGTACAGGCCCCGGCGCGGCATCCGCTTCGCCGGGGCCACGGACACGGAGATAGTCCAGGACTACGGACGCAGAGGCAGATCGGCAACGAGGTTTGGAGTTGGGTCGCCGCTGGGCGGAGCATGCTTCGGCGCACGAGCTTGCCACCATGGTGAGCGGGTCGTTTGATGATCTCAGCGAAATTCTGCCAGCGCACGTATCTGATCAGTTCGTCGGCGGCTTTCGCGAAGGCGTGTTGCACGTCTGGCGCGGAGCTTAGGACTGGCAGTGAGCATGGCGACACCCGCATCAGCGGCTGATCTGGCTGCTAAACCTTACGTCAAGGCCCCGCCCCCGGTGGCCGCGCCGATCTATGATTGGACCGGGTTCTACATCGGCGCAAATGGCGGCTGGGGACAAAGCCACGGTTGTGTGGATTTCGTGACGCCAGCAGCGACGGTGGCAGGTGGTTGCGCGGATCGCTCCGGAGGCCTCGCTGGCGGACAGATTGGGTACCGCTGGCAAACCAATCAGTTTGTGCTCGGCCTGGAAGCGCAGGGAGATTGGGCAGAAATCAAGAATACGCGCGTCAGTCTGATCGACCCGTTGATCTCGACCACCGGGAAGATTGACGCCATCGGACTCTTCACGGCGCAGCTCGGTTGGGCGTGGAATGCCTCTCTGTTTTATGTGAAAGGCGGCGCCGCGGTGACGCGCAACCGATTCGACATTTTCAACAACGTTACCGGGGTCGGCTTGGCATCGGCAGGCCACACGCGTTGGGGCGGCGCCCTCGGGGTTGGCTGGGAGTACGGCTTCACGCCCAATTGGTCGTTCGGTATCGAATACGACCATCTCTGGATGGGGCGTGATAATGCCGGCTTCGCAGGCGTGGTTACTCCTGGAGGGTTTGTCCTCACCGGCAGCGGGGTAAGCCAGGATGTGGACATGGTCACGCTTCGGTTGAACTACCGCTTCGGTGGCTACGGCGTACCGGTCGCGGCCAGATATTGATCGCACCCACTGGGCAAACCAAAGCCCCGGCATGCCGGGGCTTTTTTGTGCTTATGAATTTTTGACGTCCCGGTGTCTGCATTGCATCAATAGCGTCAGTTGGCTCCTTCGCTGCAGACTTCCGTTCTGCTCCTACGAACCCGCATTGGGCCCCGCCAGCGCTCGCGCATCGACAAAGGCCGGGCAAGGCTGGGTGTGGCACAAAGTGCATAGAGACTTTGGCAGCAGATCGCAGCGACAGATCAGCTATGCCTGAATAGAGACCAAAAGATACTTACCCCTCTCGAATCGCGCGGTACCTTCTTTGCAGCGAAAGAGGACCGATGTCGGGGCTCGTGCATATTGTCGACGACGATCCATCATTCCTGACGGCCATGGCGCGTCATTTGAAGCACGCCGGTTACCAGGTCGCAGTCTATGCCTCAGCGCAGGAGTTGCTTGACCGATCGCCGAGCGACAGCATTCCGAGCTGCATCCTTCTCGATGTGCAAATCCCCGATCTGGACGGACCTGCGCTGCAAAAACAATTGGGTGAGCTCGGCTCGACTTTGCCGATCATATTTCTCTCTGGCTATCGCGACATTCCTCTGACTGTGCGGGCCATAAAGGCGGGTGCGCAGGATTTTTTGAGCAAGCCGGTAAGCTCCGAGGTCCTTCTTCGCGCAATCGCAGGAGCGTTGGCGCATCATCGATCGACATTAGACCTGCAGAACAAGATAAGTACGGCCCGTGCTCGTCTCGCTACATTGACCCCGCGCGAGCGACAGGTCTTCGACCTCATCGTTCGGGGCAGAATTAACAAGCAGATCGCACACGCGCTCGGAACGGCCGAACGCACTATCAAAGCACACCGTCACGGAGTCATGGAGAAAATGCAGGTTCGATCGTTAGCCGAGCTGGTCTCTCTTGCCGAGCGGATCGGGCTCCTAGGCGGCGTATCCGACACTCAAGGGACAGCCTAATACGTCCCAACAGTTCTCGTGCGCCAGGTCCGTCCGTTGATCTATGTCAACATCGCTGAACTTTCGATTTGAATTGTGTGGCGGAGGTTTGGTCGGTGCGATCAGCGCCATGCGATGTTGGGATCAACGATGAGGATGCCCATGAGCGAGCCACGGCGTTTGCGCGGACAACGCATCGGCTGGCTGCTCTCAATGCTAACCGGCGTGCTGGCATTCTTGATTTTTGTCTTCGCCCCACTCCAGGCAATGGGCATTACCGCATTCCACCTATTCGCTGATGGTCTGTTGCTGGCGATCATCGTCAGCATGGTGATCATCTCCAACAGGCCAAACTGCCTTGGTCCTGATGTCAATGGCAGTTGCCTCGAAAGTCGCCGTATTCTTCCTGCGCATCTACTATCCTGTGTCCTATCATCTTCACATTTTGGCGGGCGCATGGTTGATAATTGCCTGCACGTTAGGCGCTGTCGTGCTTCAGGCCGTATTCAGGCGAGGTCTCGTTACATATCGCCGGATTGTTGGAGCCATCCTTCTATACCTGCTGATCGCGGTCGCATTTGCAACGCTGTTCTTGTTTGTCGGGCTAGCGGCCCCGGACGCGATCAAGGGAATAGCTTTCGAGGACGATCAATCGGTCGCAGCGTCGCTCTTTTACATGAGCTTTGTCACGCTGACATCGACTGGGTACGGAGACATCATTCCGGTGCATCCGGCGGCACGAAGTCTCTGCAACATCGAAAGCGTGATCGGTCAACTCTATCCGGCACCCCTCCTGGCGAGGCTCGTTACCCTCGAATTAAGCAGCACAGGCTCAGCGCGCAAGCGACATCTGCTACCTGAGCCGACTGGAACTGCACCAGTACGCATGCGCCGCGGTCTCGTCCTGTGGTTCCCTAGGCCGTCAGGCAGAAACTCGATTGATCTGTGTCAACATCAGCGATCCCTTAACGCACACGCTCCGTGCAGCCGCACCTGAGACGGCGACCGTGCCTCTGCTTTCGAAGGCACGAAAAAGGGAGGTCCGCCATGCATCCGAAGAAGCGTCTTTCGATCAAGTCAGCGACTGTTGCTGGGATTGCTGCGAGCTCACTGCTAGGCCTTGCAGGTCTCACTCTCAATCCAGCCCCTGCCAACGCAGTCGTATATTGCCAGTACGTTGAATATCCGGCGGGTTGTGTTGCCCGGGCGGGCGTCGTGCTCAGGCCTCGTCCGGTGGCGCGCGCAGCGGTCCGTCATAACGCCGGTGGCAATGCCAACGGTGGCGTCAATCGCGTTGGGGCGGGGCGGTAGGAGTTCACCGCGAGAAAGAATCCGTTATCACTTCGTCCGAATGGCGGCTTCTTTCTATCGTCCGGTGTGAACACGCTACCGATACTTCCGGCGGCATCACGGCATGAACACACTTAGTACGTCACTTTTGAAGTGCCGCCGGATGGCACTCCGTCAAAACGGCGACATCCGCGCCTGACCAAGATGCTTGAAACCGAAGCAGACGCTCGAGATTTTGCGCGAGCCAAATTCAACGGCGGATTGATTGTCACTGCCGGGACCATCATCCCGCACGTCAACTCCATCGGCAGAGATTCCAGCGCGGCTTGAAGCTGATCAAGTAGAGCAGCGCGCCAGCAAATCGGGAGCCCGAAGATGTCGAAGCCGAAACAGATCTGTCGGCGCAACGCACTCACTTTCCTCGGATACGCAGCCGTGTTTGGGCGCGTCGCCTCGCCCGCAATTCTGGCGGTGTCACAGGCGGAAGCTCAGACCACCACGCCTGCGGCCGCGCCCTCGGCAACGGCCGCGGAGCTGCCGAAGTCGGGCACGGAGCGCCGTCAGGACCGTCGAAGCGGACGAGCAGAGCGGCGCCAGGAACGCCGTACCGGACGGACAGAGCGGCGTCAGGACTGTCGTACAGGACGCGACGACAGACGGGACGTTCGCGACGGCGCGCCAGCCGCCACGACCACCACAGAGCAGAAAAAGTAGACGGCTCAATCGGACGAAGTTGGCAACCCGGCGCCGCCTCAGCGCAGGCCCGGTAACGCCGGTCGGCAGGCCATCCGAAACCACGCCCGACCATCCACTGGCCGCCGGGTGTGAAACTAGGGCCTAATAGCGACGGAAATTTCCGCTCTGCCCCGGCGCTGCGGCTACTCCTATAAGCCCAACATTAGCCGAGGCCTTTTAGTTTTCTCCACCGCCCGAAATCACTGGACGAGAGCACCACACGGCTCTGCCGTACGCCCGGCCCGCCATTTCGCCGCAACTTTCCCAGCCCTGTCGACGGAGCCGGAAACTTACGCGCGAGACGAAGCTGACACCGCTGCTCGTCGGCACGAAATTCGGTTCACGGAAGGGCAATCCGCCCTGCCACGCCTCTCGCACCCGATGCTGCCGCAGGGGTGGCAGGTGTTTTGCCCGACAGGCAAAGCGGGTTCATTGCGACTGATGATGGGCCTATCGATAAATGCCAAGCCATAGTCTGCAAGACACCCTGCAGCAAAGTCGGCAGTGACAAATAACGCGAGGTCGGCGATGCACTCTCGCGCGCTACCTGGATCGCGCGCAAGCTGAACCTTTTCCTTAAACTTTCGTGTGTGTTTGATGGGGCGAACTCGTCCGTTCACGCAGACGCGCGCTACCATTGAGCGTGAGGGGTCGCAGAAGATCGGAAGAAGGAGCGCAATATCGTAGAATTTGGTAGCGGGAGACCGCTACCGCTTTTGCCCACACGGCGCAAATCTGCGATATTTCCTCCGATCCTCCGCCTAAGCGCTAGGTTTGTGGGCCCTCGCATACGAGGGAAGCTACGGGCCCCGGCATAAGAGCCCTATCGATTAGCCGCACCGACGAATGCTGCATGATCGCCAATGGCTGTATGGCGACAATGCCGCTGGTGCTTGGCCTACAGGAGCTGTTCCGAGGGGCTGAAGCTGATGACCTTGCCGGCACTTCTGGTCGGGGGCAGTTGCGCCCAACGGGGTTGATAACGGGCGCGAGAGTTCCAGCACCATCAAAAAAACTTCTGAAAACACGAAATTTTGCTTGCTCCGTCGGGCAAAACAGTGGCTCATAAGGCGCTGGTCCTAGCAGACGAAGGAGCCAGCCCTGATGGCACATGACGTCGACACTTCCTCGGAACTGTCCAAAATTGCCAAGCTGAATGGTGATTTCCGGAGGAATTACGGCACGCTCATCGGAGCGATTTTGTATCTCCGCACAGTGGGCGCCGCCCGCCGAAGCCCTTGGCTTTGGGCCAGTTTGGTTTCGATCGCTTGTTCAGCGGCGCTGAGCTACTTGGGGCGGCATGGTTGGATTTTGCCAGCGTTGCCGTGATTGCTCCAAACAACGCACCCTTTTCCGCGTAAAGCACGCCTCGATGTCGACGAAGGGAATCGGATGAGAGCCAGAGGTAGCGTCCTGCCCTCAACGGGGAAGGCAACAGCACGTAGTCCTCGATCTCCCGATTCGCTCCATCCAACCGCATCACGACAAGTAGGCCCGATGAGATCTGCCTTCGGTAGGCTTTCCATTGCGCAGCGTGGTCCTTTCCGCGATGCGCCAGTCGTCGCGCGACGAGAAACGAAATCACGCGCGCGCCTCCGATATCAAGCCCTATGCCGTCCGCAACAAGATCAGCCTGGAGCCCAAGGTCGGTTCGCAGCGCCTCCGCGAGTTCGGTGGCATGCCTCGATTGTTCGGCGGCCCAATAATCCCGGGTATCGATCCAGTCGCAGTCGCGCGGCGACACATATCCGATCAGCGCATAGGCCTTCCGCAGCGAACCGAAGTGCATCACGTACGAGGAGACGTGATTGAGACCCAGGGTCGTATTGATGATGTGCGAGTTGAGTTTACCGCGCCGGCGGAGCGTGAGACGAAGGCGCAACAGCATCTCTTCTTCCGGAATCTCCACGCGGCGCTCCGCCAGCAGCTTCTGGGCGCGAGCGAAGATGCTTTGGTCCACGATAGGTTCGATCCCCGCAGCGCCCCGGACCCAAGCGTTATCCGGGTTCTTGACCAGCTTCTGCCCCAAGCGTCTTGAGGCGCGATTATAGACGGTCTTGCCGATGTAGTTCTCGTTCCCGAGAATGGTGGGTATCATGCCGTCGGTCCAGGGCCGACCGTTGTGATTGGCGATGCCCGCGTCGTTCAATTGGCCACTGATGTCGCTGTAGGATTTCCGGCAGTTGACGAACTGATCGAAGATTTCCCGGATCACGGCGGCCTCTTCGGCCGAGCCGTGCTGCAGTCGAACGCGATCGGATTGAAGAGCCTTGAATTGCCCCTTTTCGAGAAGGGCCTTGGGATGCTCGCTTTCGTCTACCATCAAGCGTCGGAGGCCGTAGCCGACGGGAGCGCCAACGCGATATCCAAGGCTCGCGACCCGGCAGTGTCCGGCGTGCACCTTGACGGAGAGCTCTCGGCTCCACTCGGCGGCCATGCCGCGCTTTAGACTCTTCGCGATCCCGGAAACAAAGGTGCCGTCGTTCTTGAAGATCTCCGCGCAGTATTCGACCTGGACGCCGCTCCGCTTACACAGGAATTCGTAATAGGCACTCTCGTCGACATCTTGGAACCGCCCCCAGCGACTGACGTCGTAGACGAGGATGTGGTCGAAGTCGGCTCGGCCCGATTGAACATCTTCGATCAGTTCGATGAGACCAGGACGTCCCTTGATCCGGAGGCCGCTGCGGCCCTCGTCGCGATAGGTGCTCACAATCGTGAGCGTGTTCGCCTCGGCATAGGCTGCAATGGCCGCCATCTGGTTCTGGATCGAGTAGCGCTGCAGCTCCCTCGACATCCGAACGTACTGCGCAGCGCGGCGCGCTCGGGTCCGCCTCGCCAAGCTTGTCCCTTGGGGAACAACGAGCCAGTTACCCATGCACCCCTCCTGACTTCAGAGGTATTGTGGAAATACACCTTCCGTGCTCGGCATAGCAATGCTGAACAGCTTGCAGAGCACTGGGGCGCGCCTCACGCCGGCGCCGGAAGTTGGCTTGTGCACAGCGTCGCGGAACACGGGGACAAACCTCAGCCCTGCCGATTGGGCGCTCGACGCCAGCAGGCGCGTTCCGATCGCAGGCCCGCGGATTCTGCTCGCAGGAGGCGAGGGCGAGCGCATTTTCTCCGCAAGCGATGCGACAGTGAAGCTCGCCTGCCAGGTCGCGCGCCTTGTCGACTGGTCGGCGACGCTGGAGTCCTTGGCAGAATTGGGGATCACCAGAGTGCTGGACCTCGGTCCGGGACATGCGCTGGCCGAATTGATGCGGTCGTTCCGTCCCGACATCCGCTGCTGCGCGGCCGATGGATTTCATACATTGGACGGGCTCCGAAACTGGCTCGCCTCTCCATAGCCAAGGTGCCAACCCCGTGCCTCAGCCAAGCTGATCTATGCCGCTCCAATAGCACGTGCGCAAAAAGGGTAGGATCGCTCAACCACCGATATCGATATTCGGTTTAATTTGCGATCTGACTGACGCCCTTGCGTCCCGAACGCAGTGCACATCTTCTAAGTAATTGATCTTTCTTGGTGTGGCAGGCGTTTCCATCCCGCTTTGTTCACGGTTGTTTCACCCAATTCGTTGCGATTTCGTTGCGGCGGCAGCGAGGGAGAACGGCGCTCGGCGCGTCATTGCGATCTTGGACTTGCGGCGGAGCAGCCGAGGCCTGCGAGCATAAGCGTATTAGACTATGCGGGTGATCTGTCGGGGTTCGAGTCACTAGACCGCTACATGGCTAGGCCCACTACTGTGGAGGCGCTGTTCTCTTACCGGAGGGCAGCTTAACTCCCGGCCTCGCACCTTGATAGCCCGCCAGAAGCCGCCGTTCTCGCGCGGTCCACGCACGTCCGTGCGTCCACGTGAAATTCACGATTCCGACGGAGCCGCAGCCGGTCGCTCTCGTCGAACGACAGGTTGAGTAGGTGGCGACGCGGTCGAACTGGCGCGCTTTTTCGAAATACTGGCCTCCGATAGATTGTCTGCCGAGTCATCGATTGCCTCCTCCGAAATCCGAAAGGACTCGCGATGAAGGTGTTCAATACGAGGCTGCACCGGCGCAAACTGCCGAACATCGTGGCATTTCGGCATTGGTGTCTTCGGAACCGCGACCGAACGGCAAACAATGCCGCACAAACACGCGAAAATGATCCGATGACGCCCATTGGAATCTGAAGCATGTCTCAGTCGGTACACGTTCACGCCTTTCGCGATCTTCTGGACGATAGGGGCGTCGTTGACGATCCAGGGCGGATCGCGGCCTACACAACGGATCAGCGCCAGCTCTTCACGGGCTCGACGTTTGCCGTGCTGAAGCCGGCGACGACAAAGCAGGTCGCCGACATTGTACGGCTGGCGGCGCACCACGGTATCGGAATTGTTCCACAAGGCGGCAACACCAGCTATTGCGGCGGCGCGACGCCGGATGCCTCCGGGCGTCAGATTGTCGTGAGCTTCGAGCGGATGGACCGGATTCGCGAAATCGATCCCGTCTCCATGAGCATCTCAGTCGATGCCGGCGTCATCCTGAAGAACATACAGGACGCCGCGGCGGCTGCCGGACTTCTGTTGCCGCTCAGTCTCGGCGCGGAAGGCAGTTGCAGGATCGGCGGCAACATCGGCACGAACGCGGGCGGGCTGTCGGTCGTCAGGTACGGGATGACGCGCGATCTGCTGCTCGGAATCGAGGCGGTGCTGGCGGACGGGACGGTGGTGTCCGACATGCGCAAGCTGCGGAAGAACAATACCGGCTATGACGTCAAACAGTGCTTCGTCGGAAGTGAGGGGACTCTCGGCATCGTCACCGGCGCAGTGTTGCGTCTCGCGCCTCTGCCGACCTGCCGCGCGACTGCCTGGCTGAAGCTCGCGAGCGGCGCGCCGCTCGCCGAACTTCTCGCCTTGGTTCGTCGCGAATCCGCAGACCTGCTGACCACGTTCGAATTCATGGCGGCCCGATCGATCGCGCTCGCGAGGCAAGCCATGACCGACCCGCTCGCCCTTCCAGCGGGTCCAGCAGGCGCCGTCCTCGTCGAGTTCACCTCTTCCTCACGCCATCTCGATCTCGACGAACTGATGGAAGCCGTTCTGGCTGAGGCGATCGAGTCCGGATGGATCGAGGACGCATTGCTGGCGCAGAGCGGATCGCAGCGGACCGCGATGTGGCGGCTCCGCGAGACCATCCCCGAGGGCGAGAAGTGCCGGAACGGATCGGTCAAGCACGACATCTCGGTACCGCTTTCCTCCATTCAGCGCTTCCTCGATCTGGCCGGCTCGCGGGTGCGATCGTATGACGCCGACCTTGAGCTGTCCGTCTACGGCCATGTCGGCGACGGCAATCTGCACTACAACGTGCTCGTTCCTCCGATGTCGACCGGCTGGAGTTCACCAGACGGATCGAAAGCAGCCTGTCGCTGCAACTCTACGACACGGCCGCGGCGCTCGGCGGCACGTTCAGCGCGGAGCACGGCGTCGGTCGTTTCAAAAAGCACCTTCTGGAGCGATACGGCGATGTTGGGCGTATCGCGGCGATGCGCCGGATCAAGACCGCCTTTGATCCGGCTGATATCATGAACGCCGGCGCAATCGTTCGTCCGCTGGGCGAGACGTCTGCCTCTTGAATCATCGGCGGCGCGCTGGCGATCTTTCGTCGCGGCCCGAACGGTGCGTCGTCGGCTGGGGCACCTCGATTGCCCAAATCGCCTTGTCCATAAAGAAAGAGCCACCCCGAAGGAGTGGCTCAAGTTGGGGAGGAATTCCTGATGCCGGCGCGTGAGCAGCTCGAGGTTTTCTTCGTAGAACCTGACGAACTCGATCAACTCCTACCGTTTTGCGTTCCTGAGCCGGCGGACTTGACGGCGCGGAAACATGGGTCCCACTCACTCGTCTGCCGATACCTTGGCTTCGCTCGGTACGCGTCAACCCGACTTCCAGCTCGATCTTCAGATGGCGGAGATGTCCAGCTTCGAGCCGTCGGTCAGACGCGACAGCCGGAACGGTGCGGGATCGACGCAAGGCGTGTCGTTGACGACAAGCTGTGCGGCCAGATAGCCGAGCCCCGGGCCCAAACCGAAGCCGTGACCCGAGCAGCCCGCCGCGAGGACGAGGCCTTCCACCCTGTCCACCTTCGACACGACAGGCACTGCATCCGGCGTGCAATCGACGAAGCCGCCCCAAGCGCTACCGATCTTTATTTCGCCGAGTTGGGGGAAGGTTTTCCGGACACTCTCCACCACTTGGCTCACCAGCCATTTCAAGGGCGGAGGATCCAGCACGCGATTCTGTTCGAATATCCGATCGTCGTTGGTCAGCAGCGCCGCCATCGAATCCGGCCCCGAAACGAACGATTGGCCGACGCCAAGCCTGACGTTCTTCAGGCGACGCAAGAACTGCGGCATGAATTCCCGGCTGTACCGGATCGCCTGGGGCGTGATTTCGAGGTTCGCCTTGCCGCTGATCGCAAGCGTGTAGCTGCCGTCCAGTCGGCGAGTGATCGTGCAGTAGGGTGTCGAGACCGCCTCGCCGATATTGATTGTGGGGGTGGAACGCAGCGCGGTCTGCCGGATGCTCGCTTGGGGAAACCTGATCCCGAGCGGCCGAAGGAAGCGCGAGGACCAGGCGCCGGCGGCGCAAAGCACCGCGCTGGTTCTGATGTAGCCCTTCTCCGTGTGCACGCCTGCAATCTTGCCATTGGCCAAGTCGAGCGCCCGCGCGGCGCATCCCTGGTGGATCGTGGCGCCCAGAGTTCTGGCCCCCTCTGCGATAGCCGGCGCGGCGAGCGCAGGTTCGGCCTTGCCGTCCCGGTCCGAATAGGTCCCGCCGACCCATTTGTCGCGTGCTTCGGGGACGCGCTCGGCCACCTCCGCCCGGCTCAGCATGCGGGTGTCGACGTCGTACTCCCTGGCGACCTCGCGCCACTTTTCCCAGCCCGCGAGCACAGCCTCGTCGTGGGTCGCATAGACGAGTCCGCAGCGTCGAAATCCGAGGTCCCGATTGATATCGCGCGTGAGCTCGTCCCACAGCCGCATGGAGATCACCGAGAGCGGCAGTTCGCGCCGGTCGCGGTTCTGCTGGCGGCACCAACCCCAGTTTCGGCTTGATTGTTCACAGGCGACGTGGCCCTTCTCGAGGAGCGCCACAGAGAGCCCGCTCTTCGCCAGGTAATACGCGGCCGTAGAGCCGAGGATGCCGCCGCCGACTATGACGACGTCGGCCTCGGCCGGGAGACGCTCATCGCTGTGAATGCGCTCGACGTGGGGCGACATGTTCCGACGAACCTCGGCTGCCAAGAATGCGGAAGCAAAGTTCCGATCAGCCCTTCATCGCATCGTGCGCTCGATACAATGTGCTGAAATCACCTAGAACTTCGCAAGATGTTCGGGTTTTTGAGCGCTTGAGCGATACGAGCTGCTCAAGCGCGATCGCCCCAGTTCGACGCAAGGGCGGCGCGACCTGCTTGTCCACGGAGACTGGACCGCTTTTCGATGCCCCAGCAAAATGGACCCAGACCGTCGCGATTGGGTCGGCGACACCGGGACGAGTGATGTCCTGAATCACGAGCGTCGAGAAGGCACCAGCGCTGCGGCAAAGCCCAGTTTGTCCCGGCGCCCGAAGTCAGTTTAGGGGAGCCGGCGTGCTAACGACGACGTAGATCTTCCGCACCGTCTCGATCGTCTTCCAGACACCGACATAGCCAGGTTTCATCACAAAGCTGTCGCCGGCGCGAAAAATGCGAGGCTCCTTGCCTTCCTCGGTCAGCTCCACCACGCCGGAAAGGATGTGGCAGTACTCGAAGGTCTCGCCCTTGATCGAGCGGTTCTCGCCAAGCGTGGCTTCCCAGACTCCGGTCTTCACCGAGTCGGCGCGGGAGGAGTCCTGCTCCCAGGTCTTGTAGGACGGATCGCCGGAAACCAGGCGGCCCGGCAGGGTCTTGGAGTGCTTTGGTTCGCCGGTGGGGGCGAGGTCAAGCTTGATGAGAAGAGACATGGCGACAGCCTTTCTTTCGTGGGGAGGTGGACGGTGATGAGCACTCGCGCCTGAGGTCATCGAGGCCCGACCGGCGAAGGCCGGTCGACGGCGTCAAGTGTTTGTTCCGATTGCAGGCAGACGGTCTAGCCTTCGAAGTCGTGAGCGATGCCGGCATCCATGGATGTGCCGGGTTCGAGCAGCACGACCTCGCAGATGTCGTCCAGCGCGACAGGGCAATGCTCTACCCCCTGCGGGACCACGATGAACTCGCCTTGCTCGATGATCTCGTCCCGATCACGGAACTTCATCAGCAGGCGGCCCTTGTGCACCAGGAAGAGTTCGTCACCGCTCCTGTGAAAGCGCCAGGCGAACTCGCCCGCGAACTTGGCGAGCTTGATCTGCATGTCGTTAATCTGACCCGCGATCTTAGGAGACCAGGTCTCCTTGAGCTGCCCGAACGAGCTGGCCAGGTTCTTCTTGTGGAGCGGTGAGAGATGCCGGTTCAGAGCGGCCACGTCACGAATGATGGCCCCAAGCTGGCGAGCGACGTCCTTGTCGTCGGCCGGATACTTGCCGTCCAACGCGGCCGTGCCGATGGTGAAGCCGGCGGCTCCTGCGTCCTTCAGGATGGCGATCCGCTCAGGCGTATCAATCGAGCCGGCCACATAGACGGGCTTGGGCACCGCCGCGCACACCGCCTTGATGAGGGCTGGGACGTCCTCCTTGGAGCGATAGGCGAGCAGGTCGAGGCCATACACGCCCTCCCGCACGGCGAGCGCCTTGGCGCTCCCAACGATCTCCTCGATGCTCCCTTCGAGCACGCTCGGGTGACCGCTGATGCGACCCGGGAAGGGGCAGTATTGAATGCCGGTGCCGGCAAGGATCGGCAGCACGTCGTCAACACGTGTGCCGCCGAGCAAGACGTCGACGCCGATTTCAACCGCCGCTTTCGCTGAAACGATCTCGCTTTGCCGGTCGAGTGAGACGACTTCGAGATAGGAGGTGGCGCCGTCTGCCTTGATGACCTGGTTGAGAACTTTGAGTCGATCAATCGGCAGGCCGATGTCCTTGAAACCGATGTGGCGAACGCCAAGCCTCAGGGCCGTATTGAGTTGTTCAGAGGCGTCCCCGACGGTGCGATCGTTGCGCGTCAGCATGAAGATGAAGCGAAGGCCCATTAGACTATCCCTTCTTTGGTCTTGATTTGTGCGGCGACGAGCCTTCGCGCGTAAGCCAGCGCGGTCTCGAGACTGCCGGTGTCGGCGATGCCTCGGCCTGCAATGTCGAATGCCGTGCCGTGATCAGGGCTTGTGCGGACGAACGGCAGGCCGAGCGTGATGTTCACACCCTTTTCGAGGCCGAGATATTTCACCGGGATCAGGCCCTGATCGTGATATTGGGCCACGACCACATCGAAGCGGCCCTTGCGGGCCTGCATGTAAACAGTGTCCCCGGGCCAGGGGCCACTGGCGTCGATGCCCTCGGCGCGGGCCGCTTCGATCGCAGGCCGGATGATCTGGATTTCTTCGTCGCCGAAGAGACCACCTTCGCCGGCATGGGGGTTGAGCCCTGCGACCGCAATGCGCGGCGCCGCGATCCCGAGGGCCTTGCCGCCCTCATTTGCGAGCCGGATCGCTGACATCTGGGCATCGAAATCCGCTTGGTCGATGGCCTTGCGCAGCGACGTGTGGATGGTGACGAGAACCGTGCGGATATCATCGTTGGCCAGCATCATCGCAACGCGCTTCGCACCACCATAGTCGGCGAGGATTTCGGTGTGCCCGGGATAGCGAATGCCCGCGCTTGCCATCGCTTCCTTGTTGATCGGTGCGGTGACGATGCCGCTGACCTTGCCGGCCTTGGCTGACGCGACGGCGGCGACGATGGCATCGAAGGAAGCTTGGCCGGAAATGGCGCTGACGCTCCCGAGCCGGGGCGACGCAATGATTTGCGTCGCCTCGACGACCTCGATGGACCGCGGCTCAGAGCGCGCCTCTTCAGGTCCGGCGATACGCCTGACCGTCAGCTCGAGACCCAGACGATGGACGATATTCTCCATCACGACGTAGCTGCCGAATACGACCGTGCCTTCGCCGGCTTTGGCCAATGTCTTCGCCACGATCTCCGGTCCGATGCCGGACGCATCGCCCATTGTGATGGCGAGGGGAGCGGATTGGGTCATGATACAACCAGTTCTGATACCGAGGTGCCAAGGCGGAGCCGCGTGATCGCACGACGCAGCGTATCGTCGTCGCCAAAGCCGCCTGCCTTCATGGCGATCAGTAGCTCTCGTCCATCTCCGAGGGACGTGCAGCCAAGCGGAAACCCTGGCTCGAGCTCTTGCAGGATCTCGAACTCGTAAATGCCCAGACCATCCAGGATCGCCTCCATGGTGTCCCCGCCTGTGGCGATCACCACATCGAAACGCTCGTCGGCCACCCGTCGAGCCGCATTTTGAGCAATGTCGCGCAGGACGGATCCGGGATCATTCATCCGTTCGATCGGAGCCCGCAGCAGAGCGATTCCAGGCTCCATTGCGATGCAGTCGGCCTGACGATGGCTGCGCGGATTGGCGCTGCCGATAGCAACAAGAATGTCGCCACAAGCCGCGACGGTCACGTCCGACGCAACCGCAAGCGGCGCAAGACGCTTCGCCAGAGCAAGGGCCATGCCCGGAGAGCCCACCCATAGGATCGACTCCGGATCCGGCAGGGCCGCAACTTGTTTGTCGATATCGGCCTGTGTCGCAGCATCAAGGATGACGACGCTTCCGATGGAGGCCGGAACGAGCTCAGCCAGCCGAGAATGTCGCGCCGGATGGACGGGGTCGCGACCGTATTCGGTCTCCGCTACAGGAATGCCGTCCACAAGCTGAACGCCGTTGACGGTTGTACGCCCAGCGCCAGGGAACGCAGGTGCAAAGACCAGCATCTTGCGGCCGCTTACGGTGAAGGCCGCTTCCATCTCGGCCGTCACATGCCCGCGAAGAGTCGAGTCGACGGTCTTGTAGAGGACAACCCGCGAAGCGAGCTGCTCGGCAAGTTCTGACTGCCGCCGCGCCGCTTGCGAAGCTGGCACCGATCTAGATCCCCTATCAACGGCGACGATCGTTGCCTCTTGGTGCGGTAGGCGGCGTCGGCCGACAACGGCTCGCAGACCCCGCTCGACAAACGGAGCGGCCCCATCGGCGGCGCTGGTCAGGTCGTCGGCTAGAATACCGATCGTGTATTCGCCATTGGTTCGCATGGATCAATTATGCCAGGCAAATTCGCCATGAAAAGTGATAGTTTTTGCGCTGCATCGGTGATATAAACTCACCAATGAGGCGAGCAGAAATACCTTCATTGGACGACTTGCGTGCGTTCGAGACCACTGCGCGGCTGGGGTCGGTTCGGCTTGCCGCGAGCAGCCTTGCCTTGACCCATGGGGCTGTGAGCCGCCGTATCACCAAAGTGTCGGAAGACCTTGGCTTCAAACTCTTCGAAAAAAGCGGACGTGGCTTGCGCCTCACGGCTTCTGGAGAAGTGCTCAACCTCACACTCGGCCGTTTCTTCACCGAGCTGGCGACAACCGTTGAGAGCTTGCGTGCTGCCAACGCACAGCAGAATTCCCTCGTTCTCTCATGCGAGCCTTCAGTCGCTATGCGCTGGCTTATTCCACGGCTTGCAAACTTTCAGGCCGTCCATCCCGACATCGCTCTACATCTCTCAGTCGCCGGCGGCCCCGTCGAGTTTCGCCGCGATCGGATCGACCTTGCTATACGTCGGCTCGACTTTGCGCTCCCAGAGGCGTGGCACGTCCGGCGCCTTTTTCCTGAAAGGGTAGGACCGGTCATGAGCCCTCAGCTCGCGCCGGTGTTTGCCTCAGGAAACTACATCGCCCTAGGTTCGAAGACTCGGGCGGACGCTTGGTCGCGGTGGCTTTCCACCCACCCGTCGGTGCGGCGCCCCACGGAGATACGCTTCTACGATCACCACTTCCTCATCGTTGAAGCAGCATTGGCCGGATTGGGCGTTGCCCTCAGCCCGCGGGTCCTTGCAACGGACGACGTAGATAGAGGGCGGCTCATCGCACCTGCCGGTTTCGATCCTGACGAAAGCCATTATGGCCTTATCTGGGCGGGAGAAACTGAACTGTCTGGGAAAGCGAACTATCTTGCTTTATGGCTGCAGGAGCAGTGCAATCTGATCTAATGATTCAACTTCGCTCCTCGAGGGTTCGGCGCTACCTTGCATGCAGCATCTTAGTTTTGAACGGCTCGCCCTAGAGGTAGCGTTTCATCGATAAAATCCGAGAACGGCCTTGGTCTCGAGATATTCTTCCATGCCTTCCCGGCCGTATTCCCTGCCGTTCCCTGAACGCTTGTATCCGCCAAAAGGTGCGTTCGGGTCCCAGTCGGGATAGTTGAGATGGACCTGACCGGACTGGATCTGCCCAGCTACTTTCCGCGCGGTGTCCATATCAGTGCCCTGCACATGCGCGCCAAGGCCGTAGACCGTGTCGTTGGCGATCTCGATCGCCCCGTCGACCGAATCGTATGGAATGATCGACAACACCGGGCCGAAGATCTCCTCCTGAGCTATCCTCATGTCGCGACGGACGTTAGAGAAGATCGTCGGCCGCGCATAGAAGCCGAACTGAAGATTGCCGGGCCGCCCCGTCCCGCCAATGACAAGCTTGGCGCCTTCCTCCAGGCCGACGTCGATCATGGTCTGGACACGCTCGAACTGCGGCCGGTTGGCGATCGGACCATGGGTCGTGCTTTCCGCAAGCGGATCGCCGACTACTATTTCGGAAGCAGCCGCCGCAGCGAGAGCCTCGACCTCCGCCATCTGCGAGCGGGACACAAGCATGCGCGTCGGCGCGCTGCAGGATTGGCCGAGATTGCGGAAAGCGGCGCCGACGCCGAGTGAAACGGCCCGGCTCAGCTCGGCATCCGGCAGAATGATATTCGGCGACTTGCCACCGAGTTCCTGGGCGACGCGCTTGACGGTGGGCGCAGCCGCCTGCGCAACGAGAACTCCGGCACGGGTCGAGCCCGTGATCGAGACCATGTCGACCTGCGGATGCGACGCCAGACCGGTCCCCACGACCGGGCCGGTCCCGTTGACGAGGTTGAATACGCCGGGCGGACAACCGGCATCGTCCATCACCTCAGCGAACAGCAAGGCGCTCAGGGGCGACAATTCGCTTGGCTTCAACACCACCGTGCAGCCCGCCGCGAGCGCCGGACCGACCTTGGCTGTGATCTGGTAGAGAGGCCAATTCCAAGGGGTGATGAGACCACAGACGCCGATTGCCTCGCGCATGAGGGCGGTGCTGCCGCAGCGGGTGAGGAAAGAATAGGTCGCGAGATTGTCACGTGCGACGCGGATATGTTCGGCGGCCAGCGGCACCTGGGCGCGTCGCGCATAGGTGATCGCGGCCCCCATCTCGCTCGTGACTGCCTGCGCGAACCATTCTAGCCGCTTGAGGATCAAGCCATGGATCCTGTCGAGCAGCGCTGCACGCTCGGCAGCCGGCTTGCAGGACCAGCCCGCGAAGGCTCGTCTGGCCGCGGCGACGGCGTATCCTGCGTCCTCGTCATTTCCGAGCGCGACTTCGGCGATTGGCTGCTCGGTCGCCGGATTGACGACGATCGCCGTGATCGATCTGGTCGGCTTGCGCCATCCTCCGTCGATGTACAATTTGCCGAGGAAGCCGGCTTCCGTCAGGTGTCGAACGGCCGAGGTCATTGAAAGCGATCCTTGATCCGGTAATAGGCGCCGATCAGCGGAAGGAACCAGGGAGGACCGAGATGGCCCGGAATGGCGGGCCAGGCGAAGTCCTTCCAGGGATTGAGTTCGGTGCGCCCGTCCATCACTTCCGCCATGATCGTCCCCATCCGTGGCCGCTGTAGCCCATGGAATAGCGCTGGACATGCGCAAATCGCCGCCCGATTCTGTTTCAGGTCTACCAGCCGCGCATTCGCGGCCACTGAGCTTTGATTGCGTCACTTCCCTCCGAGACGACATTGTACAGTTCGTGGTGTGATGCCATCGCGCAGGCATGATTGGGCAGAATCCTGACCTTCGCGCCAATCGGGATATGCGGGAGGGCTGCAGCCGATCCGGACCTGATGGCGAGGATGCCGTGCTCCTGGCTCGCCTGCGCGACGATCAGGTTCGGATAGAGTTGGCCGGACAGATCGCAGACGAGACCGTAACCTTGATCAACCCGCTGCGCCGCGGTGCCGCGATCGCGTGACAGGGCCATCCAGCCCGCATCGACCAAAATCCATCCCTTCTCCGGCTTCGTGCCGATCACGGTGGCGAGAACCGAGATCGCGATGTCTTCGGTCGTGCAGACACCGACGCCGTGCATCATCAGATCGAAGAACATGTAGACGCCGGCCCGCATCTCCGTAACGCCGGTCAGGTCTTCGGCGAAATGGGCGGTCGGCGTCGAACCGACGCTCACGACCGGGCATTCATGCCCCGCCGTCCGCAATGTCTCCGCGGCCGCCACGGCCACGGCCCGTTCGTTCTCTGCGGCCGCGACGAGGGCATCGGACGTGCAAAGGCTGTAGGATTCGCCGGCATGGGTGAGAATGCCGACGAGCGTGACGCCGGCCTCGGCCAGGGCTGCCGCGACGGCGATGAGCTTGGGATCAGTGGCGGTCAGCCCGCCGCGATGACCGTCGCAGTCGATCTCGATGAAGGCGGAGGGCGCCACGGCAGCGGCGCGGCCAGCCTCACCCAACATCGCCGCCTGTTCGGGCGAATCGAGCAGCATCTTGAGGTCGATGCCGGCTTTACGGAGACGCATCGCCCTCTCAGCGGTGTGCGGTGCCACACCCACGGCATAAGTCATGTCGCGGAAACCGTACTGAGCGAAGTACTCCGCCTCGGCCAAGGTGGAAACGGTGATCGGCCCCAACCCGGACGGGTAGGCACGCCGCGCGACGTCAATGGATTTCGCGGTCTTCATATGGGGACGCAGCGCAACCCCCCTCGCGCCCATGCGAGAGGACAGACGGGCGAGGTTGCGATCCAGTCGATGTTTGTCGAGCAGGAGGGCCGGCGTTGCCAACGTGCCAACCGTTGCGGCGGTCTCGCTGTTCTGGATATCCGTTCCGCGCACATCCGAGCGTTGCATCTCAAGGTCTCCTAGCCGAACGACTGGTTGGCGACCGCGAACCTGCGCGCTGGCCCGTTCGATGGCGTCTGCGCCCCCAGGACCATGGTGGTGGCGTCGCTGACCTGCTGCAGCCCGATGCTTTCGAGCCAGTCCCCGAGCTGCGAGGAGGCAGAGGTGTCGATCCGGACGAAGACACTCCCGAGGGGCGCGAGCGCGGCCTCGATCAATGCGCGCGCATCGGTCGGGCTCTCGGCGACCACAGGGCCGATGACATGCCCGCGGCCGAAGAGACGGGAAATGGAGTAGCCGCGGGGCACGCCGTCACGCAAGAGGACGTAGCCGTCGCCGAGCTCGATCAGCCGGTTCAGCATCTCGCGCCTCAGCCAGCCGGTGGCCTCGTGATCGAGACCGACTATGGCCTCAAAGTCCGACGGAACCATCGCTCGGACGTTTCCGACAGGCGGCATGTCGCGGCCCTGGCGAGGAACGCCATGATGCTGGTGCAGCATGCCGATGCTGGCGAAGCCGCGGCGTGCGTAAAGTGCAAGGCCTTCGGCCGTCGAATTCAGCGTGACGATTCGTGGTCGTGCCGCCGCGAGCAGCGCGTCCATCAGCCGGGCCCCGTAACCCCGTCCCTGAACGGCTTTCGAGACGATGATCATTCCGGCGGAAGCATGGGTGTCGCCGTAAGGCCAACACAGCGCGGTCCCCACCACAGCACCCGCACTCGTCACCACGAAACCGCGGCCAAGCTGCAGCGCAAATTCCCAATCCTTGAGCAGATACGGCCACGACATTTCCAGCGAGAGCTTCAGCGCACCTTTCAGATGCGCTCTCGCGAAAGGGATCAGGGCCACGTCTTCGTTCGCGCGATCTCCGGCCTGGGTAGCTGCGGTTGCCATGATGCGTCGACGTCTCTTGCTTGGGTTTCCGGACTAATCGTCAGTGCCTGACACGGCGAGGTTCGTCTGACGATGTTCACACGAATTGCAGCGTATCTTGGCTCCGACAGCATTACGCGATCAGACTGACGCAAAGTTCGGCAGGGTATTGCATTGATGGTACGGTAGAAGGGACGATGTGCTGTCAGCGTCTCGCGACGCCGCAGCGCGATCCGGTCCGGCATCCGATGGCCCTGAATGACGGCGGGCATGGACCACGGATCGCTTCGATAGAGCGGAATGGAGGCCGGCGGACGGAAGTCACAGCGGTGCCCGCCCCGCTCTCCAGTCCAGGACAATCTTGCCACAATTGCCGATCCGCATGGCCTCAAATCCGGTCTTGAACTCTGCGACCGGCAGACGGTGCGTTATGATTTTCCGGATGTCGAGACCGCTCTCGAGCATTGCAAGCATCTTGTGCCAGGTCTCGAACATCTCCCGACCGCAGACGCCCTTAACCGTGAGCATCTTGAACACGACCTTGGTCCAATCGACCGTGGCCGGCCGTGCGGGGATACCAAGCATCGCTATCTTGCCACCCATCACGAGGTTTTCCACCAGTTGGTCGAATGCCGCGGGAGCGCCACTCATCTCCAGCCCGACGTCGAACCCTTCCTTCATTCGTAGACGCTGCGTCACAGATCGAAGATCCTGCTTGGACACGTCGACCGGAACAACGTCGGCGACATCGGACGCCAAGGCCAAGCGGTAAGGGTTAACATCAGTGATCACGACGTGCCGCGCACCGACATGCCGGGCAACTGCTGCGCTCATGATGCCAATAGGGCCTGCTCCGGTGATGAGCACATCCTCGCCCACGAGGTCGAACGACAACGCGGTGTGGACGGCGTTGCCTAGTGGATCAAGGATGGCCCCGATCTCGTCGTCAATCGCATCAGGTAGCGGCACGACATTGAAGGCCGGCAAACGCAGATATTCGGCAAATGCCCCCGGCATGTTGACACCGATCCCCTTGGTTTCAGGATCCAAGTGAAACCGGCCTCCACGCGCGGCCCGACTGCTCGTGCCAACAACATGGCCTTCGCCCGAAACACGCTGTCCAATCACGAAGCTCTTGACGTTCGCGCCGACCTCCGCGATTTCGCCTGCATACTCGTGACCGACGACCATCGGGACAGGCACGGTACGCTGCGCCCAATCGTCCCAAGCGTAGATGTGAATATCCGTGCCGCAGATCCCGGTCTTGTTGACCTTTATGAGAACGTCATCCGGCCCGATCTGCGGGATTACGCGTTCGCCCAGCCAGAGGCCGGGTTCGGATGCTGCTTTGATGATAGCTTTCATGAGAACACCCTAACTCTCAAATCACGCCAAGCGCTTTGCCGGCGTCCGCGAACGCGTCGATGGCCAATTCAACGTCTTTCTTCGTCAGAGCGGCGGACATCTGTGTCCTGATCCGCGCCCTTCCTTTCGGCACTACGGGATAGAAGAAAGGGGCGACGTAGATGCCGCGTTCATCGAGCGCGGCCGCCATGTCCTGCGCCAGCCGCGCCTCATGCAGCATAACCGGAATGATTGGCGTCTCTCCCGCGAGCAGTTCGAATCCCGCCTTTTCCAGCCCGGAACGAAAGCGCCGAGCATGCGCAGCAAGGAGCTGCCGCCGGTCGTCGGCCGTTTCTGCGATCGCGATAGCCTTGATCGAACCCGCTGCCACGGCGGGGGCGAGACTGTTGGAGAAGAGATAGGGACGCGCTCGCTGTCGAAGCAGATCGATAATGGATTGCGGCGCCGCAACAAAACCGCCCATCGCTCCGCCCAAGCCCTTGCCGAATGTTCCTGTGACAATTTCGACCTTCCCGCTGGTGCCTGTCAGCGTGGGAGTGCCGCGTCCGGCTTCGCCCAGGTGGCCGGTCGCATGGCAGTCGTCGACCATGACGACGGCGCCGTATCTCTCGGCCAGGTTGCAGATGGCGGCGAGGTTGGCGACATACCCATCCATGGAGAACACGCCGTCCGTGGCGATCAATTTGAAACGGGCCCCCTCCCCATCCGCTTCCTTGAGCCTATCCTCGAGTTCGTTCATGTCGCCGTTGGTGAACCGGTAGCGCCTTGCCTTGCAAAGACGCACACCATCGATGATGGAGGCGTGATTGAGGGAATCGGAAATGATGGCGTCATCGGCGTCCAGGAGCGGTTCGAATACGCCGCCGTTGGCGTCGAAGCAGGCCGCGAACAGGATTGCGTCGTTCTTGCCCAAGTAACCAGCGATGGTTCGCTCGAGTTCACGGTGGAGGGCTTGCGTACCGCAGATGAATCGCACTGACGCCATCCCAAAGCCGAACTCATCCAGGCCTCGCTTGGCGGCAGTGATCACTTCCGGATGATCGGCCAAGCCGAGGTAGTTGTTAGCGCAAAGATTGATAAATTCGCGCTCCGAGGCTCGGGAAAAGACACGGATCCTGCCGGCCTGGGCGCTATTGATGACTCGCTCGCGCTTATACAGACCCTCCGCCTCGATCTGCGAAAGAAGCCCGCGTGCCCGCTGCTCTAGGGTCGGCGCCATAATACCCTCATCTTCGCTACCGCAATCTGGATGTTCATGATGACCCGATCTCTCCCCGAAGCACACGCAACATGCGCTCGAAGTGGCTGGGATCGTGGGGTTTGAGGAGCGCAGCTTGGCGAGGCAAATCCCAGAGGCGCGATAGCCAAAACCGAAATGCTCCTGCCCGCCGCATCGCAGGAAGCAGCACGTGTTCGGAGGGAATTAGCGCGCGGACGCTCTCATAAGCGCCCAGGAAAACGGCAGCTCGCGTGCCGTCTTGGCGGCCGGTTCGACTATCGACGCACCAGTCGTTGAGGCACACAGCAACGTCAAACAGAAAGGCGTCACATCCGGCGAAGTAGAAGTCGAAGACGCCTGACAGGAGACCTTTCTCAAACAACACGTTGTCGCGAAAGAGATCAGCGTGCACCGGCCCCCGGGGGAGTTGCCTGTAGGCCCAGGACAACGCGATTTGGTTCTGAAAGGCCAGTTCACTAGCGAGCAGCAAGCGCTGTCCATCAGATGCGCAGCGGCCGACCACCGGCACGACCTCGTTCCACCATTCGAGGCCCCGCGGATTGGCTTGTCGCCGTGGGTAATCGAGCCCCGTTAGGTGCAGCCGCGCCAGGAACTCTCCAAGAGAGCTACAATGTGCCGCCGTAGGTTCTGTCTCGCTTTTACCCGGAAGCCTGTTGACGACCACCGCGGGTCGCTCCTTCAGCGAGTGAAGGATTGCACCATCGGCGTTGGCAACCGGATCCGGAACGGGCATTCCCTGCGCCGCGAGATGCTTCATGAAGTGGAGGTAAAACGGCAGTTGCTCGAATGTGAGGCGCTCAAACAAGGTGAGCACATACTCTCCCCCGTCCGTATCTACGAAGTAGTTCGTGTTCTCAATTCCGGTGACGATACCACGAACGGAGCGAGGCTGGCTTAGCCCCAGCGTTAGAAAGAAGGCTGCGACCTCGTCGCATGACAACTCTGTAAATACAGCCACGGCTGAAACAGTCCTCGATCCGAAATCGGCCCTTCAGCAGGTTGCACCCTGCACGATGTCCGCAATGTAGTTCTTTACAGCTTGTGCATCCGGGGGAAGGACTTTGACTCGCCTCGGCAGCCCTTCTAGTCCATCGAACCGTTGCGGACGATCTGGCTGTCGGCCTAACGCTTCCTTGATCGTCGCAGCGAATTTGATTGGCTGTGCAGTTTCGAGCACAAGCATCGGCGTCTCGGGGCTCGCATGCATGCGCCCGACCGTCACACCATCCGCAGTGTGAGGATCGATCATTGTGTTGTAGCGGTCCCACGTGTCACGGATCGTCGCCAGTCGATCGACATGGGTGCTCCTGCCGCTGCGGAATCCAAAACGCGCCGCCGCCGTTACGAAGCTGGGATCACCGCTGAGGTCAAACGAACCGCATTCTCGAAGTTGATTCTCAAACAGCGATTTCGTCCGACTGGCGTTGCGACCGAGTAAATCGAAGATGAACCGCTCGAGATTTGATGCCTTGGAAATATCCATGGAAGGGCTCGATGTTTCAAGCGTGTCAGCTCGGCTTCTGACGCGATAAACGCCGCTGCGGAAAAACTCGTCGAGCACGTCGTTTTCGTTGGTCGCAAGGACAAGACGAGATATTGGAAGTCCCATCATGCGCGCAACATGGCCAGCGCAGATGTTTCCGAAGTTTCCTGAAGGCACGGAAAAGTCAACGCCTGCTGACCTCCCTTCGGAGACTTGAAAATAGCCGGAGAAGTAATAGACGACCTGCGCTACCAGCCTCGCCCAATTGATCGAATTCACTGCGCCGATCTTGCATCGTCGTTTGAATTCCAGATCGCTGGACACTCGTTTGACGATGTCTTGGCAGTCGTCGAACACGCCATCTATAGCTATGTTGTGGATGTTGTCGTCCTGCAGGCTGAACATCTGAGCTTGCTGGAAGGAGCTCATCCGCCCGAGGGGCGACATCATGAAGACCCGCACCCCTTTCTTCCCGCGCATTGCGTATTCTGCCGCGCTCCCGGTGTCGCCACTGGTCGCCCCAAGAATGTTCAATTCCTCATGCCGGCGCCCCAGTTCGTACTCGAGCAGATTGCCGAGCAACTGCATGGCGATGTCCTTGAACGCCAGCGTAGGACCGTTCGACAATTGCTGGACATAAAGCCCCGTCTCCAGCTTTCGAAGCGGAACGATGTTCGGGGTTCCAAAGATCTCGGGCGTGTAGGTCTTTTCGCAGATTGCCTTGAGGTCAGCGGGCGGAATATCGCTGACATAGAGCGACAGGACTTCGAAGGACAGGCTGGGGTAGGACAAGGCACGCCACGCGTCCAGCGTAGCCTCATTCACACGCGGGTAGGTCTCAGGAACGTACAGCCCGCCATCCTCAGCGAGGCCTTCAAGCAATGTCTCGCAGAACTGTCTGCCACCTGAATGTCCGCGCGTGGATACGTAGTGCATCGATGCTCTTCTTTCGAGAGGCGGCAGTGCCGCCAGGTCCATGACCTGAGTTGTACCTTTGAGAATGCCCGATGGAGCTTCCAGCCGTCAGCGGCGGTCGCGCCACAGCGCGAAACGATCCTGCATCCGATACCCCCAGATCATGGCCGGCATGAACCAGGGATCGCCACGATAGAGCGGGATGGAGTCCGGCGGACGGAAGTCAAAGGCGGTGCGCGCCCGTTCGTGATTTCCCATCAGCTTGTGGGCAGCGTGCATCCCGATCCAAGGCGCCCAGACGACGCCTGAACCGCAGAAGCCAGTGGCATAAACCACACCGTCCTCTTCGAAGATGCGCGGGAGCATGTCGCGATTCATCGCCACATTGCCGAACCAGCTGTGCGAAAGGCGAACATTCTCGAGTTCGGGGAAAAGGTTCACCAGCCCCTTGCGCAGCAGGAGCTTTGGAGCCACCGGCTTACCGACACGGGAGCTGTCGCGCCCCCCTAACAGGATACGTTTGCCGTCGGGCGATGGGCGGTAATAGAACCCGACCTGGCGGTTCTCGGTCATCATCATGCGTTTGGGCATCAGCCGCGCCATGACATCAGGTGCGAGCTCCTCGGTTGCAATGATCCGGCTGCGAACCGGGACCAGCCTACGGCGCAGGAAGGGAACGGCGCTATCGGTATAGCCATTCGTGCAAACCAGCACCTGACGCGCCTGCACCGAACCGGCCGAGGTCACGATGCGGAATCCGGAGCCGTCCCTCTCAATTGAGATAATGGGCGTGTCCGCATGAACCGCGACGCCCGAAGCGAGCGCCACGCGAAGCAGTTCAGCGTGAAATTTCGCCGGTTGTAGTCCACCGATATCCATCCGGAATGTTCCACCCCGGTAGACATCGGTGCCGATGTAACTGCGCTGCTCGGCATAGGGTACGGCGTGAGACTCGATCCGCAGCCTCTTCGCTAATACTTCCGCGCTACGCGCCATCGTGTCGTACTGCTCATATCCGAACGCGCCCTTGAACTGCCCGACCAGCTGGAAATCACAGGCGAGCCCTTCAGTCTTGATGAAATCATAAAGGAATTCGCGGGCGATCTTGCCTTCCGCCTCAATTGCCAACGCCTTGTCTTCGCCGAAGCGTCGGGAGATCGCCGCGTAATCCGGCCGTATGCTCGCGCTGGTTATTCCACCGTTGCGCGTCGAGGCTCCCTCGCCCGGAGTCATCGCGTCAAAGGCCGCAACCGAGCGTCCCTCGCGCGCCAGCACCAGCCCGGCCGAAAGAGAGGCATAGCCAGCGCCCACGATCAGCACGTCAAGTTTCTTGGGAAGGGTCTGTTGAGGCAGCGACCTAAGTGGTGCGGCCTCCCACCAATAGGGCGTGTCCTTCTCTGCGGCTCTGGGCTCGTGCATATAGCTGACTTCTCGTGTGTTAAAGGTGTCCTGGGATTACTGACGAGACGGATTGTGATCAGCCAACGCGATGCTTGCGACGTCTACGCTATCAAGAGGTTCTGCTGGATAGCCTTCAACGCTGTCCGCTGCCTGCCACCTGCGCTCAAGCCGTCAAATGTGGTCATCTCTAACGTCAAGCGCATCGCGCAGCCCGTCGCCGATGAAGTTGAAGCTGGTCACTGCGATCGTAATCGCAGCGCCTGGAATGATGGCAAGCCAGGGAGCGCTGGCCAGATATTGCTGGGCGCCGTTCAGCAGATTGCCCCAGCTGGGCAGCGGTGGTTGGATGCCGTAACCGAGGAAACTGATATAGGCTTCCAGGAGAATCGCACGGGCGACGGTCAGGCTAGCGGCAACGATGATCGGACCCGTGGCGTTGGGCAGAATCTCACGGAACATGATATGCCTGCCGCTCAGACCGACCATGCGCGCAGCCTGGACAAACTCGCGCTCGCGCAACGAGCGGACCTCGGCCTCGACGATTCTGGCAACCTCCATCCAGCTCGTGACAGCGATGATAACAGTGATCATCATCGGGCTAGGCCGGAGCGTCGCGGCCAACGCCAGCACGAGGAAAATCGAGGGAAAGGAAAGAAAGCCATCCACCGTGCGCATCAGCGCCGCTCCCATCCAGCCGCCGCGATAGCCTGCGGTCACGCCGACAAGCGTTCCGATCAGTGTCGACAACAACATCGCGGAGAATCCCACCAGCAGTGAGACGCGCCCAGCCATCAACAGCCGTACAGCCAAGTCTCGCCCCAACGGGTCGGTGCCGAAATAATGATGACCGCTCAACGGAGGAGCAAAACGGGCGCGCATATCTATGTGGAGCGAGTCGTAAGGCAAGGCATAGGGGCCGAAGCCGCACGCCAACACGAGCAAGGCGATCATCGCGAATCCGAGCAGCGCCAGATGGTGGCGCATGAAGCGGCGCACCCCGCGGCTTTGCCACCAGCGAATTGGAGGGAGGTGGGCGGCGATGTCGGTCATAACTGGGACTCCTGTTAACGGCACGAACCTGCGTCTTCAGCTGAGACGAATGCGCGGATCGACGAGTGCGACAAGGATGTCTGCGACCAGATTGCCCAACACGACCAGGATGGCTGAGAATATCAACAGCCCCATGACCATCGGATAGTCACTGTAGCCGAGGCTGTCGAGGAACAGCCGCCCCATGCCCGGCCAGGTAAAGATGGTCTCAGTGACCAACGCGCCGGTCAGAATGCTGGGCAGTTGCACCCCAGCCAGGGTAATCATCGGCAAAAGTGCATTGCCGACGACATGCTTGAGCAGGATGCGGCGCTCACTTAGACCCTTGGCGCGAGCTGTCTTGACGAAATCCTGGCTCAGCGCATCGAGTGTCGCGGTGCGCATATATCGGCTCCAGACCGCGACATGGACCAGTGACAGCACCAAGCTTGGTAGGATCAGATGATGCAAGTAGTCCAGCACCGATCCGTCGCCGATCGTGTACATGTTGCCTGCAGGCACCCAACCGAGCTTCAGCGTGAAGATATAGATGCCGATGAGGCCGAACCAGAAGGTCGGGACTGACAGCGCGACCATGGCGCCGACCGTCGCGCAATAGTCGAAGAGCGAATAGCGGTGGGTGGCGCCGCGGATTCCAATCCAGGAACCAATGGCGATGGCGAGTGCCGTGGAGGTACCCATGAGCAACAACGTAGCGAAGAGATGGCGCCCAATCACCGCCAGCACCGGCGCGCTGTCGCGGAAAGAGTGTCCCCAGTCACCCCGAACCAGCCGCCAAGCCCAGTCAAAATACTGAATCCACAGCGGCCGGTTCAGCCCTAGCTGCTCTGCTAGTCGCTCAATGTCCTTCTGGGTCATGCCAGGATCGAGCCCGAACTGCGCGAGAGGACCGCCCGGCATGAAGTTCAGGACCGTGAAGCCGATGATCGAGACGATCACCAGCAGCACGATGCTCTGCGCAAAGCGATTAAGCAGGAACCCGGACATTCGAGTCTCCAGTTGAGCTTGATAGTGCTAGTTCAACGCCGTCCACTGGCCATGGAAGCCTCGTGCGGCACTACATCAGCTCGCCCAATACCAAGCCAGCGCGTTCCAGGACTCCGTGCGTGTGTTGCCGTTCGGCACGACGCCCGAGATGCCTTTCTTGTTACCCTGGACCGCATTGCTCTGGTACAGCGGAAGGAAGGGCAGGTCGCGACGGACGAGCTCTTGCACCCGCTGGTAGATCGAGCGGCGCGCTTCGGGATCGAAAGTGCGAGCCCCCTTGTCGAGCAAGGCGTCGACCTCTGGATTTGAATACTGCGCATTGTTCGAACCACGGCCGCCCTTGGCTGCGATCGAACGCGAGTGCAGGCGATTGGTAACATCCGGGTCGGCGCCGATCAGATACGTGCTTCCGACTATCACCGAATCGAATTGCGATTGCTGCCAGAACTCGCCCCACATCACGGCGGCGGGCAAGTTCGATATCTTCATCTCGACGCCCAGCTGAGCAAAAGTCTGCTGCAAGAACTGCTGCGCTTGCTCGCGAAGTGGATCGCCTGACGTGGTCGAGTTGGCGAAGGACAGACGGACGCCGCCTTTGGCACGAATGCCATCCCGTCCGGGCAACCAGCTGGCCTGATCGAGGATCTTGCGCGCTCGATCCAGATTGTATTCGTGTGCCGGCAGATTGGCGTTATGGTACAAGGACTGCTTCGGCATGAAGGTCTCTGTCGGGGTCGGTACTCCGTAATAGAGCCCCTGGATGATCGCCTCCTTGTCGATCGCCGCATAGAGCGCTTCGCGAACAACAACTTCCTTGAATTGCGGACGTTCGAGGTTCAGGTAAAAGGACTCGAATGCGGTCCTTGGGACCAGTGTCACCACGCGGTTCGGCAGCGTCTTGGCTTCCCCGTAGTGGTCGGGGGTGATGTACGGCTGACCCACGAGATCGATGTCGCCGCTCTTGAACTGGGTGTAGAGAACGGTGAGATCGGGAATGTATTTGAAGATTAGTCTCTCGATCTGAGGGCCTTCTCCGAAATAATCGGGATTAGCCACGAGCACGAGATGATCGCCGGCGACTCGCTGGCCCCACTTGAAGGGGCCGGTGCCGACCGGCGCCTGGTTGAAGGCGGCGTTGTTCGGATTGGCCTCCTTCTCCAGAATATGCTTGGGCACGATGAAGGTTTCGGTCAGGAACGACAGATATGGCGCAAAGGCCTCCTCCATTCGCCACGTGATCTCGGTGGGCGAGACCACCGTGATGTCGCGCACAAGCGCATGGCCGGCCGTGCGCCAGCTGCGGAAGCTGGGGTTCGTGATCAGTTCGAGAGTGAACTTCACGTCCTCGGCGCTAAAGGGTTTGCCGTCGTGCCAGCGGACATTGTCACGCAGACGGATGCGCCATTTGAGACCGTCCTCCGAAATGCCGCCGTTCTTTTGGTTTGGCACTTCGATGGCAAGGTTGGGCTTAATTACGCCTTGAGGATCGATGCGGAAGAGCGCATCGAAAACCGAAAAATGCACACCGTCATCGACCTCAATGTGCACCATCAGCGGATTGAAGACGGTCGGCTCCTGTCCAAGTCCGACGATGACGCGACCTGTCGGTTTGGCGGGAGCCTTCTGAGCGAAGGCGGGCTTACCGAACAGACCTGGTGCAGCGAGGCCGGCAGCCCCGGCCACCATCAATCGAAGTGCATTGCGCCGCGAATAGCTCGATCCACAATAAGCTTCCGTCATAGCCGCTCCTCGTTCTCGGGTACGTCCCGCCAGTATTCATTGACTCCCGCGAGCGCGCGCGCACCTTTTGGCTGCTCGCCGGGGATGGCAGCGACGAGTTCGCGCGTGTAGGCGGATTTCGGGTCCAGGAAGATCTGCGACGGCGGTCCGCGCTCGACGATCTTTCCTCGATGCATGACGGCGATCTCATCGCAGATCTGGCTGGCAACGCGCAGGTCATGCGTGATGAAGATCATCGATACGCCGGTCTCCCGCTGAATCTGATCCAGCAGCTTCAGGATTTGGGCCTGGATCGAGACATCAAGCGCGGACACGGCTTCGTCGGCGATCAGCAGTTGTGGTTTGAACATCAGCGCCCGGGCGATGCCGACGCGCTGGCGCTGCCCACCGGAGAATTCGTGCGGATAGCGGTCAAAGGCGCCTGAATCCAGGCCAACATGGGACAGAAGCTCCCGCGCCCGCTCACCAGCCTCTCTGTGCGGCACGCCATGCGCGACCGGCCCGACTGTGAGAATTTGCCCGACCGTCGAGCGCGGGTTGAGCGACGCAAAAGGATCCTGGAAGATCATCTGGATTTTTGGCCGCAGCGGCCGAAACTCGGCCTCGGTAAGCCGGGCGACGTCACGGCCTTCGAAGAGAATCGAGCCACCGTCGCTCTCCATGAGCTTGATCAGCAGCCGGCCGAGCGACGATTTGCCCGAACCGCTTTCTCCGACAACACCTAGCGTGCGGCCCTGCGTGAGATCGAACGAGACACCATTGACCGCAGGCACGATGCGCTGCGTACGGAAAAGCGAACTACCGCTGCGATAGGTCTTGACCAGACACTCGACCTTCAGGATTGACGCCCTGTCGGCGGCTTCCAGGGGATTGCGGTCCTTGCCGGTCAAGTGCGGCACGGCCGCGATCAGGCGGCGCGTATAGAGGTGACTGGGCGACTTGAGCACCTGCTCGGCACTGCCTTGCTCCACGCAATGACCCTTCTCCATCACCACAACGGAATCGGCAATCTCCGCCACGACTCCAAAGTCATGGGTGATGAACATCACGCTCATGCCCTTGCGGCGCTGAATGTCGCGGATCAGTTTGAGGATCTGCGCCTGCGTCGTCACGTCGAGTGCGGTCGTCGGCTCATCCGCAATCAGGATCGCGGGCTCAAGAGCCAGAGCCATGGCGATCATCACCCGCTGCCGCTGCCCGCCCGAAAGCCGGAATGGATACTGAAGATACATGAGTTGCGGGTCGGGAAGGCCGACCTCAACCAACAAGTCTATGGCGCGGCTGCGACGGGATTTCGGCGTCCCAACGTCGTGCGCCGCCATGACCTCCTCGATCTGCGCGCCCACGGTCATCAGCGGATTGAGCGCTGAGAGCGGGTCTTGAAAGATCATGGACACGACGCGGCCGCGAAGGCTGCGGAGCTTATCGGGCGAAATGGCTACGATGTTGGTCCCATTCAGTTCGATCGAACCCGAGGCAACACGTATCGCCTTGGGCAGAAGCCCCATGATCGCATTGGCTGTGACCGACTTGCCCGATCCGGACTCTCCAATGATGCACAGGATCTGACCGCGCTTCAAATCAAAGGAGACGTTCTCGACGGCATGCGCCCGCTCCATCCCGGCCGGCAAGCTCACGGTCAGGTCGCGCACCGAGAGTGCCACATCTTCCGAAGCTACAGCCTGAGAGGCAGAGGCCATTTGAACAGTCTCCCCTTTCAACAGCATTGGGTCGTTCTGCTGCGGATTGGCTCTTCGGCCATTGTTGCCGCCGCGACGCTCGGACGGGTCGAAAATTCGCCGCTCATTTTGCCATTCCCTGATCGGAGACTGCGACTGATTTTGAGCTTTGTGCTCAACGGGAAAAGCGGTCACGGCCAAAGCATCGGACGAGTGGCCAACTCGATCACTGAATCGAAGTTCGTGGAGCTATCAGTGCCGTTCAGCTTGATTGCTCTTGTGAAGGTCTGCTCACGGACAAGGCTCATCCAGCTTCCCTTAGAACTTCTGCCATTGATCGGCATTGATCCGGCATGTAACGAGTTTGACTGCTTCAATGGCCCCGGAGTCGCCGAAACGCGCCTTGCGGGCAGCACGAAGTTCTGAAAACGAAGTGCCATTTGGCATTTCAGTCTGCGCCGCCAACGTCGGAGATCAATTGCCCGAACTGGACCAGATTGAGATTGCCGCCGCGACGAGAGAACTCTCAGGCGGCCTGCCTTTTACGCACAAGAGCACTGTCGTTGTGCACGGCACGTCTAACACACGCGCTCGAAGCGCTTGTGAACTTTGTACATTGGCGAGTGAGGTGGGCGCGCGCAACGTGCTCTCGCAATAATAGCTTGAACAGAAGTCGGCAAACCGCAGAATATTCCGTCCAATCACAAATTCCCGCAGAGCACCTGCCGCGAATGCTCAGCTACGATAGGTCAAACGCCGGGAGTCCTCGCCCCATGAGTGCGCCGCTCATCCATATTGAATCAAGCCCGTCTCTGCCTCAAGAGGCCGACGTCGTCGTGATTGGCGGCGGCGTGGTGGGCGTGTTCACGGCTTACTATCTCGCCCGCCGCGGCGTTAAGGTCGCCTTGCTCGAAAAGGGGGCGTGTCGCCGCCGAGCAGTCCAGTCGCAATTGGGGATGGTGTCGTCAACAGAATCGCGACGCGCGCGAGCTGCCGATCGCCACCAAGAGTCTCGATCTTTGGGAGAGAGTAACACAGGAGACCGGGGAAGACACGGGTTTCCGCCGCTGCGGGCTTCTCTATCTCTCGAACGACGAGAGCGAGCTGACCGGCTGGGCGAGGTGGCGCGATTTTGCAAAGACGGTCGGCGTTACGACACACATGTTGAGCACGAACGAAGCGAGCGAGAGAGGCAAAGCGACCGGCCGCAAATGGAAAGGCGGCGTATTCTCTCCAACCGACGGAACGGCAGACCCTTCGAAGGCTGTGCCCGTGATCGCGCGTGCGATGATGGCGACGGGCGGCACGGTGCACCAGCACTGCGCCGCTCGCGGCATAGAGCTCTGTGCCGGCCGGGTGAGCGGCGTCGTGACCGAAACGGGCACAATCCGGACCAACACGGTGGTCATGGCAGGAGGGGCCTGGGCCTCCTCGTTCTGCAACCAACTCGGCATTCGCTTCCCGCAGGCGTCCGTGCGCCAGTCCATTTTCGCCGTGGCTCCTGGCGCGGCGGGTCTGCCCGACGCCCTGCACACTGCAGCCGTGTCGCTCACGCGGCGTAGCAGCGGCGGGTACACGCTGGCAATAAGCGGGCGCGCGCGAGTCGATCCAACGCCGCAGCAATTCAGGTTCGCCCGTGAATTCGTGCCGATGTTTGCTCGCCGCTGGCGCAGTCTCGCCCCTGGAGCCTTCGAGGGCATGCGCCAAGGTCATGAATCCTTTGTAAAGTGGGCGCTCGATGAGACGACCCCGATGGAGCTGAACCGGACACTCAATCCCCGTCCCGACATGCGGCAGATTCGGTTGACACATCAACGAGCTTGCGAATTGCTGCCTGAACTCCGTCGCGTCGCAATCTCCAATGTCTGGGCCGGCTATATTGACAGCACACCGGATGGCGTTCCCGCAATCGGTGAGGTGGGGGCGATTCCGGGCTTTATCCTTGCGGCCGGTTTCAGCGGCCACGGTTTCGGGATTGGCCCCGGCGCGGGGCACCTGATCGCCGACATCATTGCTGGTACCGCGCCGATCGTCGACCCGCATCCATACAGGCCGGAGCGGCTGAAAACGGGTGCCTGGGGCAAGGTCGCCGAGTTCTGAAGAGCAATCTTTCCGCCCGGTGGGAAAGGATGCTGGTTGGTGCTATGACAGTACGTATGACTCTGAAGCCTCCAAGCCTTGACGCCGCTATGGCTCCCATCTCATGGCATTGCCTATGAAGCTCGATAAGATCGACATCAGGATTTTATGCGAACTGCAGAAGAACGGGCGGACTTCCAACGTCGAGCTCGCGGAGCTGATAAACCTTTCCCCGAGCCCGTGCCTGATGCGCGTCAAGAGGCTCCAGACGGAGGGCTTCATCACCGGCTATTCCGCCCAGATCGACGTTTCCAAGCTCGGACAAACTCTGACTGTGTTCGCCGAGATCACGCTCAAAAATCATCGCCAGATCGATTTCGCGCGCTTTCTCACGACTATCGAAAAGATAGATTCGGTCGTCGAATGCCATCTGGTTTCGGGCGGATATGACTACCTGGTGAAGTTTATCACAGCGGGAATCAGCGAATATCAGGCACTGATGGAACGTCTCGTCGAGATGGATATCGGAATCGACAAATACTTCAGCTTTGTCGTGCTGAAGTCCCCGATCGTGAAATCCCATCTGCCTCTCGAAAGCATATTCAATAGCTGAAGAACAATCCTCTACCTCGGTGGGCACGGGCAGATCGCCGGGCCGCGCTGCGGCTCAGGCTTTTTGCTGGTCTCGGAACGACAGGCGCAGTGATCATCCTTTCATCGCCGCGCGGACGAGCGTCATGCGAGTCCGTTCGATGATGCCGTCGATGTCCGCATCCGTGCAGCAGAGCGGCGGCGCAAAACCCAGCACGCCCTGGGCAAAGGCGCGGATGACGAGACCGTTGTCCCATGCGCGGTCGAAGATGCGGCGCGCGGCGTCAGCTTCCGCCGGCAGGGGCGTCTTGCGCTCCTTGTCCGTGACGAGCTCGATTGCGGCCAGCATGCCGCGACCACGGACATCGCCGACAAGTGGATGATCGGCAAGCGCGCGAAGGCCCTCCATCAGGCGGTGCCCGGCCTTCCGGCCGTTTGCCAACAACCCATTTTCGTAAAGATCCAGGCACGCGAGCCCGACCGCTGCACTGACGGGATGTGCGGAATAGGTGTAGCCGTGGCCGACGGCCGTCTTGCCGGCTCCGTCCGCAATCGTGTTGTAGACGCGGTCGGACATGAAAACGGCTCCCATCGGCACATAGCCCGACGTCAACCCTTTTGCGGTGGTCATGAAATCCGGCACGACGTCGTCTTCTTCGCAGGCGAAAAATGGGCCGACACGACCAAACCCAGTGATGACCTCATCGGCAACGAACAAAATATCGTTCTCCTTGCAAACAGCGTGCATGGCTTTCAACCAAGACGGCGGTGGCACGAGGACGCCCCCTGATCCCTGAATTGGCTCGACGTAAAAAGCCGCAATGCGATCTGCGCCAAGTTCGGCGATCTTGGCTCGCAGGGCCGCGACCGACGCAGCAATTATAGCCTGAGGATGGGAACCGACAGGATTCCGATAGGCATAGTGCGACGGAATCTTGTGCTGCCAGCTATAAGGTACCCCAAAGCCCGCATGAAAGGCGGGGATCGCGGTCAAGCCGGACCCTGCGGTCGACGATCCATGGTAGCCATGCTCGACGGAAATGAACTGATCCTTCTGCGGCGTACCCTTGGCATGATAATAGTACCGAATAAATCGGATCGTGCTGTCGACGGCGTCGGAGCCACCTAGCGTGAAGTAAACATGGTTCAGATCGCCAGGCGCCAATTCGGCCAACCTGGCGGCCAGCCGGATGGCCGGATCGGAGCCCAACCCGAAATAGCCCGTCGCGTAAGGCAGCTCGCGCAACTGCCTCGTGGCAGCTTCAACGATGCTGTCTTGTCCGTACCCGACGTTGACACACCACAGACCAGCAAACCCGTCGAGCAATTGATGTCCCGATGCATCGGTCAGGGTTGCGCCCTTCGCTGATCTTAACACCCGCACACCCAGGGCCTCGTGACCGCGATAGGATGAGACCGGGTGAACCAGATGTGCGCGGTCCAGCTCGATCAGCGAATTGCTCAACATTTCGTCCTCCATCTCAACCCGCAGGCAGATTAGGATATCCTGGACGGCAGTTCCTCCCAAGCCGCGGCTGGATCGGAGGAGTTTTGACTTACGTTGGTGATCGATGCCGCAGCTTATGCCGGAGCAGATCCGGCGCTTGACGATGCTGCTCAACGCGAGAGGTTGCTTGGCGCAACTCTCTGCCAAAGCTTCGATCCGATACAACACAATCTGCTTCGGCTGCAGCGAAAGCGGCGCTTTATCTTACGAGATGCTCATTATGATGCTTGTCGTACCGGCGCGCGGTGCCGAGAAGATTGGAGGATTCCACGTCATGACCAAGTTCCGACCGAAATATATCACTTTCGATTGCTACGGCACGCTGACGAATTTCGACATGGCCGGTGCGGCAAGGCGAGTCTACGGCGCCCAGCTTTCCCCCACGGCGATGGCAAGCTTCATCAAGGATTTTGCCGCCTATCGCCTGGACGAAGTTCTTGGCGCGTGGAAGCCATACGTCGAGGTCGTGCACAATTCGGTAGAGCGCGCGTGCAAGCGCAACGGTGTCGTATTTCGGCCGGAGGATGCCCAGCGCATCAATGAAGAGATCCACACATGGGGTCCGCACCCCGACGTCCCAGCGGGTCTGGCCAAAGTTGCCAGGGAGATTCCGCTGGTCATCCTGTCGAATTCCATGAAGAACCTCATCATGTCAAACGTCGAGAAGCTTGGCGCGCCCTTCCACACGGTCATCACGGCCGAGGAAACCGGCGCCTACAAGCCGCACATGAAAGGCTTTGAATACATGCTGGACAAGCTTGGCTGCGGTCCGGAAGATATCACCCACGTCTCATCCTCCTTCCGCTACGACCTGATGACAGCCTACGACCTGGGCATCAAGAGCAAGGTGTGGGTGAACCGCGGTCATGAGCCCGCGAATCCCTTCTATGAATACACTGAGGTCGCTGACATCGGCGGGCTCGCCGCCGCAGTCGGCTTGGAGCCCCTTCGAAGAAGTGCGTGAAGGCGTATGCTTTTCGGGCTGTTTCGCGGCGCGTAGACCTTCGAAAATTTCAGTAGAGACTGCTGCGTGATGAATAAAGGGGGCGATTCAACCGTCCCCTTTTCTGTGTTCGAACTATTGATCCGGCAGAATTGCGTTACTTCGCTGTTGAAGCATCATGCTGTTTATCGCGCGGACGCGGTCCGCCGCAAAATCGAAGAACTCTTCGATTCCTCTCCTGAAACCAGAAATCGTCCCCTTATTCCAACCCGCCGACATGAAGCGTTTTGATCTCGAGATATTCATCTATCCCGAGCTGGGATCCTTCGCGCCCCAGCCCCGACTGCTTTACGCCGCCGAACGGCGCGACCTCGGTCGAGATCAGGCCGGTGTTCAGGCCTACCATGCCGAATTCCAGCGCCTCGGCAACGCGCCATGAGCGCTTGAGGTTTTCCGTGTAGAAATAGGCAGCAAGACCGAACGGCGTGCCGTTTGCGATCGCGACCGCTTCGTCCTCGGTCTCGAAGCGGAAAAGCGGCGCGACTGGTCCGAACGTCTCTTCTGAGGCCAAGAGCATTTCAGTCGTTGCCTCGCCGAGCACGACGGGGCGGGCATACTGCCTACCTTCCGGCATACGTTCGCTCTGCGAGATGATCCTCGCGCCTTTGTCCAAGGCGTCTGTGATGTGCCGCTTGATCTTTTCTATCGCCGGACCATTGATCATCGGTCCGATGTCGACGCCTTCTTCAGTGCCGGCCCCGACCTTCATTTTCGCAACCCGTCTGGCCAGCTTTTCTGCAAAGGCATCGTAAATGCCTGATTGTACCAGAATGCGATTGCAGCAAACGCAGGTCTGTCCACCATTACGAAACTTCGACGCAATCGCGCCCTCGACGGCCCGGTCGACATCGGCATCATCAAAGACGATGAACGGCGCGTTGCCGCCGAGCTCGAGGCTGAGCTTCTTGATGTTGTCGGCGGCGCCTTTCATCAGCAATGCGCCGACGCGAGTCGACCCGGTAAACGAGATTTTGCGGACCGTTTCATTCGCCATCAGCTCCGTGCCGATTTCCGCGGGCATGCCCGTCACGATATTAATGACGCCCGCCGGGATCCCTGCCCGCTCCGCCAGAACGCCGATCGCGAGCGCCGAAAACGGCGTAAATTCAGATGGCTTGATGACCACAGTGCAGCCCGCAGCAAGCGCAGGTGCCACCTTGCGCGTGATCATGGCGTTAGGAAAGTTCCAGGGAGTGATGATCCCACAGACGCCTACCGGCTCTTTCAGCACCAGAATGCGGCGATCGGCAGTGGGTGAAGGGATGGTCGATCCGTTGACCCGGCGCGCCTCTTCCGCAAACCATTTTACGAAGGATGCCCCATAACGGATTTCTCCGAGCGATTCAGCAAACGGTTTGCCCTGTTCCAAAGTCAGCAAGAGCGCCAGATCCTGCTTATGCTGCCGCATGAGCTCATACCAACGCTCTAAGAGTGCCGCGCGTTCTGCATGAGTAGTCTTCTTCCAACGTTTGAACGCATCAGCTGCAGCGTTGATTGCAGCGGCAGTCTCGTCACGCCCCATGTCGGGGATAGTGCCAAGGACGTTCTGGCTGGCAGGATCGATGACATCAACGGTGGCTTTCCCAATCGCATCTCGCCAATCGCCGCCGATCAGCGCTTGCTGGCGAAGCAGATCCCTGTCCTTCAATGCAATCATCTACTTGCTCCTTTGCCTTCAGGCCAAACTTCGCCATTGCTGCTTGTGGAATCGCTTTGTGTACCTTGCCCACGAGCGCGCCTGCTCGAGGAGAGTTCAGCGAGCCTGTTCTTGGATTTGCGATCCGTAAGATAAAAGCCGTCTCATCCGAGCGATATAGGACCGCACACCGCATTTTTCATCGAAAATGAATCGCGTTACGGCGTTGAATCGGCTCAGATGCGGCCTGGAAAGTCGATTGTTCGGGCGGGTCGCATATTGGGGCAGCCTAACCATCGTGCTCAGTCATAAGCGCAGACGTAGATCTTTCGCACGGTCTCGATGGTGCGCCAGATGCCGACAAAGCCGGGTTTCATTACAAAGCTGTCCCCGGCGCGGTACGTCTTCGTCTCGCCACCCTTTTCCTCAATTTCGATAAGACCCGAAATGATGTGGCAGAACTCGTAGGTGGTGCCCTTGATGGAATGGGTTTCGCCGGGCGTTGCCTCCCAGACACCGGTTAGCAACTTCTCGCCTTTCGAAGCGTCCTGCGTCCAGGTCTTGAATGACGGATTGCCGGAAATGAGCCGTTCTGGGGCAGGCAAGGCGTTCTTTGGTGCGAAGTCCGGATTGGGATCGATAGAAATCAGAAGCGACATGACATTATCCCTGGTTAGTAGCCGAGTTTTCGATCGACAAGGCCGATCGGATTTTTCCCGGCGCGGTGGCGCCGGATGTTTTCTATGACGGATAGTGCTGCCGTATGCGGTTGCGTCACGGAGGCGATATGCGGCGTTATCATCACCTTCGGGTGCGACCAGAGTGCATGGCCTTCCGGCAGCGGCTCGGGGTCAGTGACGTCGAGCATAGCTGCCGCGAGGCGGCCGCCGTCGAGCGCCTCGATGAGTGCGGCCTGGTCGAGCTGCGGGCCGCGGCCGACATGCAGCAGTCGCGCTCCCATCGGCAAAAACGAGAAGAGTTTTGCGTTCAGGAGGCCGCGGGTTTGTTCCGTCAGGGGCAGAAGACAGACGAGAATATCCGTTCCTCTCAGGAAACTGCCCAGCTGATCGTCGCCATGAAAGCAGGTGACACCCTCGACCACCTTTTTGCTGCGGCCCCATGCGGCAAGGGGAAATCCAAAGGGCTTGAGGCGATCGATTGCCGCTTGCGCCAGCATCCCAACGCCCAGGAAACCCACGCGGCGTTCGGTCGCCAGTGGGGTGACAAGACCTTGCCACCCGCCCCTTCTCTGCTGCTCCCGATATGCGAGCATCTCGCGATGGAGCGCCAGCACGCCAAGCAGGACGTATTCCTGCATCATGCGTATGATGCCATCCTCGACCATACGCACCAGCATCACATGGTCGGGTATGATCTCGGGCACGAACTGATCGACTCCGGCCCCAATGGAAAAGAGCACCTCCAAATTGCGATAACGCGAGACGTCGTCCGACACGTTCCAGGTCAGCAGATACCGCACCTTTTCCGGGTCGATGCTTTCCCTACCCTGGTAGAATTCCAGATCGGGGAGCTCGCGCGCAAATATCTGGCGGAAAATTGCGCCCCGAGCGGCATCGGAATTGAAAAGAAACCCCATCCAGGGACCCTTCGTGTCACGCGGCGAGATGCTCGATGACTTGTTGGCGCGCAGCGAACTCGCCGGACATCTACAGCCTAGCGGCAAGCAGAAGCTTTCTCTGCCGAATATCGGTGCGCCATATGCCGAACATTTCGAACACTTGTACCAAAACAGGTGAAACCTGCTGGCTTTCCGTGCAATGCTGCGGCAAACACGTCTGCTGTCGCAACTGGGCAGCAGGTTCATAAAGCACGACAAGCCATAGACTTTGGCATTCCGCGAAGGAATGAACTGAGATGGGACGATCCGTACGCCTGAAGTCCTTCGAATTGGTCGCGCGCGACATTCGAGACGTTGATGTGAAGCTGCTCCACGCTCTATCGATTGCGGTTGGCTGGTCACATCGGCCCAAGGACTGGGATTTCTTGCGCCGCGCCGGTCAGGGCATCGTCGCTGTCGACGGCATCGGACGCGTTTTCGGAAGCGCGATGTGGTTCCCACACGGGCGCGAATTCGCCACCGTCGGCCTGGTAATCACATCGCCCCGCACCCAAGCACAAGGTACCGGCCGTTGGCTTATGGAACAGATATTCGAAAGGTGTGGGGATCGGAATCTTGCCCTGAACTCGACCGATGCTGCCTATCATCTTTATCTGTCGCTGGGCTTCACCAAGGAAGCGGTCGTGTATCAGTGGCAGGGAGAGGTCGTATCACCCCTTCCACCGATATCAATTCTGGATGGCGAATTGAGTTCGGTGTCAGCCGAAACTCTCAATGAGATTGCAGCGCTGGATGAGCGCGCGTTCGGCACGAGCCGCCGGGAGCTGCTTGCTCTGCTTTCGGAAGGTGCGTCAATCTGTGTACTGCGCCGCGACGGCAAGACCGTCGGCTACTCCATGAAGCGCGAATTCGGGCGTGGTCACGTGATCGGTCCCATTGTCGCCAGCAATGATTATGACGCGATCCATCTCACGGCCGTGCATCTTAAGGATCTCACCGGCCGTTTCGCCCGCGTCGATACCCGGGAACAGACGGGCCTGTTTGCTGATTATCTTCAGCAGAGCCGCCTCGCCATAAGCGAGACGGTCACAACCATGTCCAAGGGGCGGCGATTCCTCAACCGAAAGGAAAACGAGCCGTGGGTCTACGGATTGGCCGCTCACGCATTGAGCTGAGCTGTGAAGCAAATCGTCGATCGCGCTGGGTCCCGACGCCGGTGCGCGCCCTTATTCTACGGGGCAACGGCTTGGCGCCGATTCACAGAAATGGTTGAGGTCACTAATATGCTCTCGCCAATTTGGCCATATGAGCTCAACAAAATAGCCGTCGTGTTTGCCGATGTCGCCTCGACCTGAAGAAGCTGACGAGGGTCTCCGCCGGAAAGAGACTCGCTGGCAACGGCCTTAAGCGCGCGAACGTACAAAATTGTAGCTTTGCCCTCAATAATGGATATGGCATTTTCGGGCTTCGTAAGTAGAGCAAAACCCACTGTTTGAGCTACGGCAGGAAATAGGCCAAAGCCTCGGCGGACCACCGGACCGTGGAGAGTCGCGAAGCGCCGCGATAGATTCAAATCGGGGAAGCGCAACAACCGATACCGACCTTTGCTTCAGGTGACGATCTGAGGAGAGCCACCACTGCGTCTCGAACGCAGTGAATATCTTCTAAGTTGTTGATTTTTCTTGTGGTGCCAGATGTTTTCGTCGCGTTTTGTTCACGGTCGTTTCACCCAATTCGTTGCGATTTCGTTGCGGAGCTCTGAGAGAGAACGGCCGTCACTGTTGCATTCCGCGTCTCGTGGAGGCTGGCGTTCTCTCGATGCCTGCGGATCCAACGGCAAAGATTGACAAGTGGCGTCCGAAACCTGTCCGACGGTGCATCAGCGAAGGCGCGTTCGGCGAACATGGCAAAACTCTTCAGACGTCTTCCGTCCAACTTGCGAACGATCGCTTTGCGGCCATAAGCAGCCGTTCACGAGCAACTACACGACGGATCTGGGCTTGGACTTCGATTGGCGGATGACGGTACAGATTTGCGTTTGATATTCACTAAAGTAAGCATTTCGCCCATTCCGCTTCGCTTCCAAATGCTCGGGATGGACTCCCCACGCGTGCAGGGCCTCTTCACTTTCGAATTCGATATGCGTGAGATATTCCCCGTCCTCGGCTACGAACACCTTGTGCGCAATATACCCGGGCATGCGGGAGGCGAGTTCGTTCATTCGCTTAGTCGCCTGGAAAAATTCGCTTCTTGCGTCGCTTGCAACGCGAAACCGGAACACCGTGACAATTATAATTCAGAACTCTCCAACCTGTGAGAATAGGGAAACCATCCGCCGTTGCGCGAACCGACGTTTAAGTCCAATGGAGCGGATCCCGATCGGCGGTAGCCAAAGCTCCGGTAAAAAAGGGCCTGGCGAGTTACTGCCAGGCCCGAGTTTGGGCGCCCCAATCAACAGGACCGTCCAGGGAGACATTAGAAACAACGCTACATCGCTCTTGTTGGAACGCTATTCATTTTGGCGCCATGCGGATGCCAGTTTTTCGCTCGTTTATCGCGGACGCTTACTTCAGCAAGTGCGCTCGTTCAACCTGACGAGCACGCAGGGCTGACGAGCGTACTTGGCAAAACCCCGCTGACAAACAATACTGCATGCCCGTGTTTCGTTGTCTCTACGTGCTCGCAAGATGCGTACGCCAGGTTACTAATGCGTCCTCCGACGCAAAGCGGAAACAGCTATTTATTCACCGTCATCTGATCTGAACGATTTAATGGATGAGAAGCCCGGGCGGTTGGCTCGCAATAGCATACATGCGCTCCCGAGCCGGTTATGCTCGTCGATAGACGCATCATGGCGCAGTTTCAGATCGCCAATCACTATCACCTCGACGTCTTCGTTTCCTGAGAACGAAAACGACTGCTCTTCTAACAGAAGGGGGGATCTAGAAACCCGCTAATTGGAGACGATGCCAGTTGGCGATTGGCGCCTGCGAAGGTTGCGTGTTACAGTTCCTGATAAGCCATCGATTTCGGCGCCAATTCAGCCGATCACCATGCACCAGTGCTGGCGGCGTCTCCTCGATTTGATTCCGTGTGGTGGCACGTCCGAGAGCTGCGTGTTAGTTACGAATGAAATACCGGGCGTGGCAGCGACTCGACTGCCGGCTCCGGTGCACGCGCAGACCCGGTCTCGCCTGCTCGCGGCAGCTGGATTCGAACTGTCAAGCCAACCGGAAGCCGCTGGAGCAGGCTGATCTCACCGCGGTGCCCGCTTACAACGTCGCGCGCGATAGAAAGCCCAAGGCCGAAACCATCACCCGCGAGCGCGCGCGCGTCATCGCCCTTGAAAAAGGGTTCGAAGACCTTGGTTCGGAGAGCATCTGGGATGCCAGGGCCGTCGTCAGATATGTCGATCTGTGCCGTCGCGTCGCCATCAGTTTTCAAACTCACAGCGACGAACGAGCCGTGCTTCACGCCATTTGCGACGACATTGCTGATCGCGCGCGTGAGAGCGGTCGGCCTGCACGTCCAAGTGAGGCGCCCCGGCCCCTCATAGGAAACATTTTGGCCGACATCGGCAAAATCGGCACAGACCGTTTGCAGAATACTGGGCAGATCGACGCGCGACATCCCCTCGGATCTTGCGTCATGGCGGAGATAATCCAACGTTTCGTTCAGCATGTGACTGATCTGCTCGATCTCATGCTGCATGTTTTCGCGCAAGCTTTGATCGGCAACCTTCTCTGCTCGCAACCTCAGACGCGTGAGAGGCGTTCTGAGGTCATGACTGATGGCGGCGAGCATGCGCGTTCGATCATCAAGAAGGCTACGAATGCGTATCCGCATTTCATTGAGCGCGTCCGCGACCTGGGCGATCTCACGAGGAGCGCGGCGGTTGACCGCATGATTATTGTCAGGGGAGCGCCCAAATGAATTCGCTGCCGCAGCGACGGCGGAGAGCGGCGCAATGATCCAACGGACTGCATAGATTGATAGGAGCAGGACGAAGACTAGAACAGTTGTTAGCGTCAAAGTGGTCGGCGCCAGAAGGAAGCGCCACATCAAGCTGGATACGCTTGTCCCCGCGGATGCTTCAAAGATCAGGGCGGCGCGGTCATCCATTTTTACGATCAGTTGATGAACGGGACCGGCCGGATATCGAGCGTCGTCGATGACCTCTATGTTCTGACTGAATTCCAATTGGTGTACGACCAGTCCGGACAGAAGAGGCAGCCTGGCGTTGCGAGGCGATGCTTCCAGATCGGTTAAGGCCACGTATCTCACGTCGATGCCAGAACGCTGGGCGGCGGCTATGATGACGCCTACCTCTGCTGGACTGGCCGCTGAGCGCACAAGCCGGGTAATGTTGGCAATCCGTTCGGCCACAGCAGACGCGCCGTCTCTGTTAACCACGCCAAAGGACAGCAACATTGTGACGGTGAGCACGAGCCCGAGCACCACGGAAACCGCGACGATGCTGGTGATCTGTGTCGTGATGCTGCGAGGGATCAGGCGATCCGGAAGCCGCATCAGGTTTCCCCTATGTCAGGGGTGAACAAATAGCCCCCCAGGCGCACCGTCTTGATCAGCGTCGGATCGCGCGGATCGATCTCAATCTTCTGGCGGATGCGGCTGACGTGAACATCGATGCTGCGCTCGACCGGTCCTGCCAAGCCACCATGGACCAGTTCCAGCAGTTGCTCGCGCGAGAGAACGCGGCCCGGATTTCTACAGAAGGCCAGGAGCAGGTCGAACTCCACGCTCGTCATCGCGACCCTAACCCCTTCAGGGTCTTGTAACTGCCGCGTCGTGGGATTGATCTGCCATCCCGCGAACGTCAACTGCCGCGCTCGAATGCGCCCTGTCTCCTGCCCGCCTTGCGCGCGGCGCAGGAGCGCACGGATGCGCGCCACCAACTCTCGCGAATTAAACGGCTTGGCGACATAGTCGTCAGCACCGATTTCAAGGCCGACGATTCGATCGACATCCTCGCCGCGCGCGGTCAACATGATGATGGGAATCGCGGACGCCGCCCTGAGCCTGCGGCAGATGCTGAGACCGTCCTCACCCGGCAGCATTATATCCAGTACGACTAGATCGACCGTTTCCCGCGCAAGGAGCGCATCCATGTCCACGGCCGAACCGACGGACGAGGCGACGAACCCACTCTCCGATAGCACGTCCGTCAGCATCCGTGAGATCTCCGGATCATCCTCGACGAGCAGGATATGGGGTCTTGTATAGGGGTGAGCGGTATAGACCGGTGACACGACTTCGCCGCGCTCCAAGACCGACATTTCAGCAGGCTCCACATTCTGCCCAGTATCCCAGCGACAATGTACGACGTCACGGGCTCAAATATTTAGTTTTGTTGCGGTATCCGCACAAAGGACCTCCGTGGGCAAACATCTATTAACATAACTTAAGCCTGGATGCCTCCGATGAAGCCTATGTACGCGTCGTAACGTCACGCTTGGAGGCTCCTGATCATGAGACGAATTCCGCTCTTCCTTATTATTGCTGTCCTTATTCCCAATGCGGCTCGGGCTCAACCGAAGCAGAGTCCGCAGGCCGCGATGAGCGAAGAAGTCAGACAAATGTGTCGGCAGGAAATCAAAAAACTCTGCCGACCGGGATTCGCGCCGAACCGGGATGCGATCCAACGTTGCGTGGCCGAAAACACCGACAGGTTCCCAAAGCAATGCCTGCCCATGTTCCAGAACAATTGATGCCGACCGCGGGATTACAGCCTACTCGACCGATTGAGCGGAAGGCTATGGTCTTCCTTGCCCTCAAGATGCTCACCGGCGATCGGGGTAAGTATCTGGGCATGGTACTGGGGCTTGTCTTCACGACCTTCATTATGACTCAGCAGCCGGCAATGTTCTTCGGGCTCGTGAAGAGAAGTTACGGCTTCGTGTCCGACGCCGCACTCGCCGACATCTGGGTGATGGACCCGATGGTGCGGTATATTGATGATGTTAAACCTCTGTCGGACACCGCCGTCTCGCGTGTTCGCGGCGTCGAAGGCGTTGGCTGGGCCGTGCCGATCTACAAGGGTACAACAAGGGTACGACTTTCCGACGGCAATTTCCAGAATTCCGTCCTGATTGGTCTCGACGATACGACATTGATCGGTGGGCCGCCCATCATACTGTCCGGCAAACTCGCCGACCTTCGGCGAGCGGACGGAGTGATCGTGAGCGCTGACGGGGCGAACAACCGCTTTGCCCGCCCCAATCCACGCTCCGGTGAACCACCAGTTCCACTCATGATCGGCGATGTCATTGAGATGAACGAGCGTCGTGCGGTGGTCGTCGGCATCAGCGAAGCCACCACGACCAACACCGGCGTGCCGACTATCTACACGACGTACTCTCGCGCCAAGTCCTACGTACCGAGCGAGAGGAAAACACTGTCCTTCGTGTTGGTGAAGGCGAAGACCGGAACTGAAGTGGGCTCGGTGATCTCGAACATCCGCGGTTGGACGGGACTTGCTGCCGTTACCCGGGAGCAATTCGAGCAAATGACGCTCTGGTATCTCATCCAGAACACGCCGGCGTTCACTCTGTTCGGACTCTCCGCCATCATCGGCTTTGCTGTCGGCGGGCTCATTGCCGGGCAGACCTTCTACAACTTCACGCTCGAGAATCTACGCTATTTCGGTGTCATGAAGGCGATGGGCGCGACGAACCGAATACTCCTCACGATGATCATGGCGCAGGCGCTCGTTGCGGGGGCGATCGGTTACGGTCTCGGTGTGGGTCTCATTTCGCTGTTCAGCCTTGTGATCGGACCCCGATTTCCGTTCGAGCTGAGTTGGTCGCTGTTTCTCGTCAGTGCCTGCGGAATCGTTCTTCTATGCGTCATCGCTTCGGGCCTGAGCATGCACAAGGCCATCCGTCTGGATCCGGCCTCCGTGTTCAAGACATGACCGCCGCAGCCGCAAAACAACATCTCGATGCTGGAACAAGCGTCATCTGCAGCAGCCTCACCAAAGTTTATGGGCAAGGCGCGCAGCAAGTGACCGCGCTACGCGGTGTCGATCTGGAGGTCGCCCGAGGCGAACTCATCATGCTCGTCGGCCCCTCCGGCTGCGGAAAGACCTCGTTGATCTCGATTATTGCCGGCCTTCTCGCTCATGACAGTGGGCGATGTGTTGTGCTCGGCGAGGATATTGAGCGCATGGATCAAACGACCAAGGCTGCATTCAGGCGGCGATCGCTTGGCTTTGTATTCCAGGCTTTCAACCTGATTCCTCAACTGACGACTGCTGAGAACGTCATGATTCCGCTCCTTCTGAACGGGATGAGTGAGAGGGAGGGCATCGTCAAAGCGCGTCAGGCATTGGAGCGAGTCGGGCTTGCAGAACGTTCCGAGCATTTCCCTTCCCACCTGTCTGGCGGCCAGCAGCAAAGGGTCGCAATCGCTCGCGCGCTTGTCCACGAGCCGGAGCTGGTCGTTTGTGACGAGCCGACAAGCGCGCTCGATCATGCGACCGGGCAACACGTGCTCGATATCCTGCGCGGCATCGCCACGGGCGACGGCCGCACCCTCATCGTCGTCACTCACGATCAGCGCATCCTCCGCTTTGCCGATCGGATCGCGCACATGGATGACGGCCGCATTACCCATTTCGAGGAGCCAAGGAACGCAGCGGGAGTGACTTCTTGATGAAAAGTCGGCTTACCTTACCGGTTCTAGCTGTGCTTGGCATTCTGGGCGGTCTCTGGCTCGTCCTCCAGGCAGGTACACCGCGCCCCGTCGCTCAGCCGATCGGGCAGCCGGCAGCAGCACCGTATCAAAGCTATGTTGCCGGAGGCGGCATGATCGAGGCCAGCACCCGCAACGTCTCCATCAGCACACCAACCAGCGGGGTGGTTGGGAAAGTTAACGAGAAGGTTGGCGACCGGGTGAAGCAGGGCCAGGCGCTATTCCACATCAATGGGTGTGATCTCGAGACCCAGCTTGCCACGCGCCAAGCGGCTACAACGCTCGCGAAGCTGCAGATTCGCGAGGCCGAATTGTCGCTCGCAAATGCGCGTCGCCGGCTGGATCAAGCGAAGCCTCTGCACGACAGGAACGTGATTAGCCCCGATGAGTTCGCCGGCCGCGGATACGACGCGGCGCTTTCGGATGCCAGAGCCGCCTCTGCTCGGGCCAATGCAGATTTGGCGGCCGCTCAATTGCAGGAAGCTGAAGCCGCGGTCGAACGCCTCACGGTCCGTGCTCCCATTGCCGGAGATATCCTTCAGGTAAACGTCGCACCGGGCGAATATGCCCAGACTGGAGCGCTCTCCAAACCTCTCATCTTGATGGGTGACACGCAGACCCTTCATGTCAGAATTGATATCGATGAAAATGATGCATGGCGTTTCACTCCGGGCACGCCAGCCAAGGGCTTTCTTCGGGGCAACAGCGCGATCAGCTTCGATCTACGCTTCGCCTATGTCGAGCCCTTTGTCGTACCAAAAAGTTCGTTAACGGGTCTCAGTGCCGAGCGCGTCGACACGCGCGTACTCCAAGTCATCTACAGCGTCAGTAAAGGCAATCTGCCGCTCTATGTCGGTCAGCAGGTCGATGTCTATGTGAAGGCGGATGACAGTGCCGTGGCGCCCCGGCGGTCGGATCTACAAGCGGTCGAAAGTCACGATCGGCCGGCCGTCACGGTTCGATGACCTGGCCAAAGGAGAACGCCTCTCGGAGGCGAAGTGATTCAGCGGGCGCATCGAACGTCGAAGCGAGTTCATCAACGAATGGCGCCGTCCGGCTTTGAGTGCCGGCCATGTTGGCTTTATGGGAACAAGCGGCGACTCGCGTCGATATCGCGAATTCAGATCAGAGACCGTGTATACAATATTTCCAGCGGAGAAGCACACGACGCGAAGAGCGATTTCGAGTGGTGCGAGATATTTGCCCCACATAAACCAGTCGAGCCAGCCATCCTTGGTCCAAGCGGACCTCGTGCGCGCGGCGGAGGAAATCAACAAACGAATTTCTTGGGACCGGCAATTGGATAGTCTTGCTCTGTCGGATGGCGTTTGAAGACCCTTGTTCCGATAAGCCTGCTATTGAGCGCCCGCTCGACGATGCCCCTCCGATGCGAATTCACGGAGCGAGAGCAACAATTCTTGCCATACCGGGCGTGTGTGCGGATGTGAGCCAGCATTACGCGCTCGTTCCGCCAGTCATGGTCGACGTCGAGGCAATTAAGCGACATTTCAAATTGAGATGCATTTCGATGGAGGCATAACCGTGCAGCTGTTCACGGTCCCTGACGCGGTTCTCCTTGGCGCCCTCCCCGATCCCCGGGTCCTCATCATCTAGAACTCCGAGTCCTACTCAACAGCCGCCTCGTTCGAGATTTCAAGGTAGGTCAGTTTTGGCGCACCTCGCGAAATGCGATCAGGTGCCCCGCTTCCCTGCGGAAACATCCCAAAGCTCACTGCCCTGAACCGATCGCGGGAGGAGCAACAGCACGAGAATCGCGGCCAGGATCGGCACGGCCGCCGCCAAGACGATGGATTTCGGAGACCAGCCAAGCGAGAACAGCAGACCAACGAAAGCAGGCCCGACGATCGAACCGATCCGCCCCGCTGCCGCAGAGAAGCCGACGCCGTTGGTTCGCAACGGCGCGGGATAGATTGAGACGGCCAGCGCCGACTGGCCGACCGAACAGGCGATAAGCCCGGCGCCGGCACCTAGAATCAGCGCCCAGACCCACGACGTCGTCGCCCAAAGCGCGATTCCAGTCACGCATAGCCCAGCCGTCGACGCGGCAATCCTCATCACGCTGGTGACGGCGAAGCGGCCCACCAGCGGCACGACAATCAAATTGGCGATCAGGCCGCCGGCGCTGAAGAAGCCGACCGCGAACTGGCCGTCCGCGGCCGGAAAGCCGAACCCGATCAGCAGCGGGGGCAGCCAGAAGATGAGTGCATAGGCGTCGGCGAAGATGAGAAATGAAAAGACCCAGAGACCTGCGGTTCGACCGCCGAGCGAACCGGCAAATATGCTTGAGATGAGCTTCAGATTTCCCGCCATACGCTTGTCGCCCGCCGCCGTTGCCGCAGCATCGGCTTCATCTGACGCAGGCAGCCAGCGCAACAGTACAAGTGACAGCAACAATGGAAGCGCGCCTCCGAAGTAGAACAGTGACTCCCAGCCATACTTTCTGGTCAGAAGGCCGCCAAGCGCACCGCCTAGGGCCCCACCCGCAGCAAGTCCCGTTCCGACCACGATCGTGGCGGCAGCTCGCAGCGTGACGGGCGCCTGCAAGACCGCGATCGCCACGGCCGAGGGAAGTGCAGCGCCAAGTCCTATGGCCGTGACAAGGCGGAGGATGGACAGGACAATAATCGAACTCGCAAAGGGTGTTGCCAAGGTGAGCACCCCGAATCCAATCACGCTGAAAATCAACACACGTCGGGCCCGCCATCGGGCCACCAGATAGCCGGAAGCCAGATATCCTAACACGGCTCCGATGCTTGTCATGATAAATGGCAGTGTCAAGGACGCTGTCGACACGCCGAAGTGAGCCGCGATTGCCGGACCGGCGACTCCGATGGAGCCCGTATCAAGGCCGTCGAGCAATATCGCTAGGAAACACAACAGCAAGGTTTTGAGAAGGGACGGCTGAAGACTTTCGGAAACAGCAGGAGAGGCGCTTGCGACGCTTGCCGCATCGCCCCTTCCAATCACATTTATCTTGTTCGTCAAGCTCATCCCCCGATGACTACGTTGTCTCGCGCATTCGTTTGTTAAAAGATTTCGTTCGGGGCTTGTCGAGACCCAGGAATGGGACCGTGCATTCCGAATCCGGGACAGGCGGCTCTCAGCGGGATGGAGGACGCAACGGGCAGCTCGCATAGCCGCGGGAGTTCCCAACCCCTTGTCCGTTCATCGCCAGCCGAAGCAATAAGCGACACGTTGCAAGCCGCGTTCCCAGGATGATTGCGGATCAGGTCTCGTTGGCCGCGGGCTGTTCGCCACGACTCGGTTAGGCTGCCGGCATCCTGTCCTGCAAATGACGAGCCAATCCGGCCACAAACAGGCGGCCGGCAAGCGTTAATGACCGCCGCGAAGGGTAAAGAGCATAAACGGTAACAGAAGGCGGCGCCCAATCGGACAGCGGAAGCACCAGACGTCCTTCCACGAGGTCGGCTTCGCACATCGTTAGCGGCAACCGTGCCAAGCCGGCGCCGCTCAACGCCGCCTGCCTGATCACGTTGAGGTTGTTCGCGCTGAACTTCAGATTGACGTTCAATTCGGTCGTGTTTGCGTTTCGGTTGACGAGCGTCCAGCGTGCCAGATGGCCGTCTGCCGCCCAGCCAATTCCGTTCCGGTCCTGAAGCTCCGATGGATCGTTGATCATTCCGAGTGGCTTCATGAAGCCAGGCGAGGCAACGAGCCGGTAGCTTGCGGCGGCAAGCTTTTGCCGGACCAGCTCGGAGTCGGCCATGGTGTCCCCGCGCGCCGGGTGAATCATCAGGTCATAGTCGCCGATCGCGGTATCGAAAGCACCGACCGCGCTATCCAGGGTGATGCGAACGTCGGTATGCACGATCGAGAATCCGATCGCGAATTCGGAAACCAGACTTTCGGCCAGCACGGCCGGGCAAGAGATGCGGAGCTTGCCTGACGGGTGATTTGAAAAGCTCTCCGCCAGCGCCTTAATGGCATCTAACTCCTCCTTGATCCGCTCACTCCGTTCATAGATCGAAATTCCGACTTCGGTTGCGGAGAAATTTCTCGGCCCTCGGTAGAGCAGGTGCACGCCAAGCTGGCTCTCGAGATCGCCGATACGACGGCTCAGGCTGGACTTCGGAATGCCGGTCTTACGGCTTGCGGCAGAAAGGCTGCCGGCCCTGACCGTCTCCACGAAAAGCGTAAGGTCGTCGACGATCCCCATTTTGATCACCTCGGCCGCCATGGCGTCTGGTCAGCGTGCCTTGCCGGCGGCGGCCTTGACCATATTCCCAGCCGAAGGCAGGCGCCAGCAGTCCTATTGTCGAGCAAGGGGAAGCGAAGGCTCATTTCACCAAGGGACACCCACCGGCTTCCAAAGGACGAAATGCCCGTTCCGAAGGGATGGTCGAGAGATGCTTGTAATAGTCGTACGGATATCTCGATTCTTCCGGACGCTTCACCTCGAACAAGTGCATCGGATGGCCGTCATAGATCAAGTCGCCAACTGCCAACCTACGCCAAGCGCACCGGCAAGCAATTGATCGCGGCCACACAAAAGCGTCGCGGGGAGCGAACAAGATCACTCCTGATTCGACTAAATGCCGATGGCCCAGCGGAATAGGGGTACGTCACTGAGCTGCAGCACCCAACATATGCGCTGGAACGATCGCTATCTTCCTGACCAGACCGGCTTCCGCTTCTCGCCAAACGCCTTCAGGCCTTCCCTGGCGTCCTGGTCATCGCGAGCAGCGCGATCTGGCTTTCGTAGTAGGCGATGCTTCGTCGAACGACATCGAGGCGATGGCGCGCACGGCGTATTTGCCGCGGCGGATCGCTGTCGGGGATTTGTCGACGATGCGGCCGATCAGCCAGTCGACCTTAGCATCGAGCTCGGCGGCGGGCACGACGTAGTGAGCAGGCCGGCGCCCAGCGCCACCTTGGCGTCGAACGGCTCGCCCGTGAGCGCCCATTCGTTGACGAGGCGCGGCGGCGCGATGTTCTGCAACAGGCTGAGGACCTGCATCGGGAGTATGCCGAGCTTCATCTCCGGAAGGCCGAAGATGACGTGATCGGCAGCAACCGCCATGTCGGTCTTGCAGAGCAGGCCTATGCCCCCGGCCATGCAGACGCCACCGGGGCACGCAATCGCCGGCTTGGTCGCGACAAGAGAAGCAGAAAGGCCAACGCGGGGTAAGTCCCGCAGCCCCGATGGAGGTCCCGTAGGGTATAGGGTGGTTAGTTAGCCCGGCGGCTGCGCGAAGCGCAGTCCGCTAGGCCTAACCCACCTCTTCTGCATCCGCGGCAAAACACAGCGGTGGGTTACGCTTCGCTACCCACCCTACGAAACCGCGGGCTACAAGAGCTTGTGTTGCCCGACGGGCAAAACACCCAACGGCTCGGTCAACTAGGCACGGGCGGAGCGCTGCACCCGCCGTGCGACAACCCCGCATCCCGCCATATCGTCTCAGCTTGCCCGTTTTTCGTTGATTTCCGCGAGCGTCTGGCTGAGCATCGGTCGAGGTTCTTGCAAAGGGGCAATGGCGTCTGTGACCAACCATTCGACAAGCCGTGCCGGTCCGGACGCCTTGCTGACGACGGCCAGACCTCTTGTCACGATTATCGTCGTTAATTGCAATTACGGCAGGTTCATCGAACAGTGTCTGGTCTCGGTCGCACAGCAGGATTACCCGAACATCGAATGCATCGTCGTCGATTGCGCATCTAGCGACGACTCGCGCGCGGTGATCGAGGCGACGCTTTCCCGTATGCCCTCGTCGCGGTTTCGCGTGCGCCATCGCGACGTCAATTACGGCCATCTACCCAATACGCTCTCGGCCCTGCCCGAGGTCAATGGCACGTTCCTCACTTGTCTCGATTCCGACGACTTGTTGTTTCCCTCGTTTGTTTCGGCGCACGTCGCCGCCCATCTGGCGAGCCCCATTCCGGCGGCACTGAGTGTTACAGACCAAATACAGATCGATGCCGAAGGTCACGTCCTGGCGGGAACCTGCCACTGGCATCAGAAATGGCACGAGTTCGCAAGCCGGGGCGCAGCTTCTGGTGCTGTCCGACACATCGCTCCCGACTGGAACGGCTGGACGATCGCGCATTGGATCTGGGGCAGCACGAGCGCGATCATGTTTCCCACACACGTCGTCAAAACCTTGGCGCCGACGATGAGGGCGGGCGAGGTTTTTCCGGCGCATGTCGGCATCGATTCCTACTATGCGCGCCTTGCCCATTGCCTCGGCGGCACGCTGCTGATCGACGCTGCGCACGGCGCGTATCGGCGGCATGGCGGCAATACCTGGAGCAACAATGCCGTGCTCGGCGGACAGGCCGCAAGCGGACGATTCGATAGAGCCGATCTCTTCAAGGCGACGCTGTCCGCCGCGCGCAAGACTCTGGCCGAGAGAGGCGACGACATCGCGCGAGACTTTGGCGCCCCGCGCTGCACAGCCGCCGAGCGACAGCTTGACGACGCCCTTGTTCTCCTCGCCGCCTCGCCATGCTCAGCCCGATTGGAATTGCAGGAATGAACGAGCTTGTCCCGACGACCGTGCTCCAGCACGCCACGACAGCCGTCAAATCGCCGCTGGTTTCGGTCGTGATCATCAATCACAATTACGGTAATTTCATCGAGCAATGCATTCGCTCGGTGGCCGAACAGAATTATAACAGCATTGACTGCGTTATCGTCGACTGTGCGTCGACCGACGATTCACGTGCCATTATCGAAGCGACGCTGGCACGCCAACACCGCGGATCGTTCCGGTTGGTTTGCCGGAGCACAAATCGCGGCCAGGTGCTGAACGCGCTCGACGTTCTCGACGAGATCAAGGGCGCGTTCGTCACCTATCTCGATGCCGACGACTTTCTCTTTCCGCAATTTATATCCACTCATGTCAAAGCCCATCTCAACGACCTGAATTCGGCCGCGTTGAGCGTCAGCGATCAGGTCCAGATCGATGCGGCGGGCCAGCTGCTGGCCGGGACCTGTCACTGGCATCAGAAGTGGCGCGAATCCGAAGCGGAGACCAACTGGACTGACGTGTCCCGCGCACGAAGCTGGGATCCCGGCACACCGTTGCAGATGGGCACCCTGGACTTTCGGCTGCATTACGTTCCTGCATGGTGGAGTAGCTGGCTGCTCGATCGCTGGATTTGGAGCGCGACAAGCGGTATCATGTTCCGCACCAGCATTATCCACGCGCTCGCGCCGACGATGGCGCCGATCGACGACTTGCGCCTTCAGAGCATCGACAGCTACTACGGCCGCCTCGCCCATTCGGTCGGCGGCACCCTCGTGATCGACGGGTCCCACGGCGCACACCGCCGCCACGGCAAGAACAATTTCAGCAATCGCGCGATCCTCGGCGGTCAGACGCCGAATGCAGTGCGCGATCAGGCCGAGCGTTTCCGGATCCTGCGCGGGATCGCAGGGCAGGTGCTGACCAGCAGACGCGACGAACTTGCCGGCATGTTCGGCCTCGAGCTGTATTATTCGATCGCCTGGCAGTTGATGTCCAACGACCAATTCTTCGCGTTTGCCAAGCATCGCGAGACGGACCGGACGGCCTGGGAAGCAACCATTCGATCGGCCAATGTGGTGCTGCCACCAAGCTTGGCGCAGGCCCACAGCAGCGGCAGTCCGGCGCGGCTAGGAGGGATCCGGCATCGCCTCCGCCGCGCCGCGCAGCGGATTTGGCAATAAGAAATTTCGAGGTTCGGACGAGCACATCGCGCACACCGACTCGTCTTCCTGCGCGAGGAATTGATCCAGCTCCCCATTCGTCGCAGACGGATCGAGCGGCGCATAGTTGAGATAGGGATTCCACTTTGCCGAGATGTCGTATTTCGCTTTCTGCAGCCCGAGATAAGCCAGCGGTGCGCACTTCCAGATCTTGCCGTCGTGCAGCTGCTTGCAGTGCCTCGCCGGACAGATCTCCCAGCTTCGGCGCGGATTTCCGTCCTCGAACGGCAGCATGTCGACGCCCGATCCTGTATAGCGGCGGGTCCACACGCCGTGCGACAGCCAGGTGTGCACGACCGTGCCATACTCGCTTTGCCAATGGTCGAGCAGATCCATGCTCGGCTGCAGGCGCTCCCGGTAGGAGCTCGCGTCATGATGAACCGAAAGCGCGATGTCGCAATTGCCGGCGGCCATCATTTTGATCGGAAGTTCGGGGTGGCGGCGCAGCAAAAAGCCATTGGTGACGATGCGGATTCGCGTCTTGGGCCAATGCCGCCTGACCAGCGGCACGAAGTCGGCGAGGAGCGGATGAACGGTCGGCTCGCCGCCGAGCAAGCAGAATTCCTCCATCTCGAGGCGGTTGCTCCATCCCGTCATCCAGCGGTCCGCGGCCGCGAGATCCAGATTGCCGGCATGCCCATGATTGGAATAGTGGGAGCAGCTCTCGCAGGTCAGATTGCAGGCATGGGTGACATGCAACTCGAGCCGATTGATGCAGCGGAGCTTTTCGGGCGGCGAGCGTGGACCGTTCAGCCTCCGAAATATTTGCGCAAGGAAGCTCATGGCGTCGGCCTCTCACCGTCCCGTCCAGACCGGTTTGCGCTTCTCGCCGAACGCCTTCAGGCCCTCCTTGGCGTCCTCGGTCATCGCGAGCAGCGCGATCTGGCTTTCGGTATAGGCGATGCTCTCGTCGAACGACATCGAGGCGATGGCGCGCATGGCGTATTTGCCGCGGCGGATCGCTGTCGGGGATTTGTCGACGATGCGGCCGATCAGCCAGTCGACCTTGGCATCGAGCTCGGCGGCGGGCACGACGTAGTTGAGCAGGTCGGCGCCCAGCGCCACCTTGGCGTCGAACGGCTCGCCCGTGAGCGCCCATTCGTTGACGAGGCGCGGCGGCGCGATGTTCTGCAACAGGCTCAGGACCTGCATCGGGAATACGCCGACCTTCACCTCCGGCAGGCCGAAGACGACGTGATCGGCAGCAACCGCCATGTCGGTCATGCAGAGCAGGCCCATGCCGCCGGCCATGCAGACGCCGCCGACGCGCGCAATCGCCGGCTTGGTCGCGTTCTGCGACAAACGCAGGAGATCGGCATAGTCGACATTCGGCCTGGAATAGTCCATCGCGAACGCCGCGCCGGAATTCTGCAGATCGGCGCCGGCGCAGAACGCCTTGTCGCCCGCGCCCGTCAGCACGATGACGCGGACGTCCTTATCGTCATGTGCGTCGCGATAACCCTTGGTGATGCCGGCGATGACGTCGCCGTTCAGCGCGTTGCGCTTCTCCGGCCGGTTGATGGTGATCCAGAACGCCTGCCCGCGCTTTTCGGTGATGACGGCCGTGGTGTCGGTCATGGTACGCTCGCTTCCTTGCTCCCGTTTGGCAGCCATTAGCGGCAGCCCGGGCGGCAGGCGCAAGGGCAATCTGCGACGATCTTCGCTTTAGCGCCTCGACACAAATTGGGACTAGCGAAGCGCGCACGCTTCAATCCGAAACCGCTTTCCTGATCCAGACCTTGTTATCGTGGAATGCAGCCCCGCCGATCGGCGCGATCGCATCCGCGCCGGTCAGCACGTTGATGCCGCGGCCACCGATATGATTCTTGTTCGGGTGAACGGATTCCGCGATCAGCACGCCGCGCCGCACGCCGTCGAACAGCGTCGCGACCAGGGTGGTCTCGCCGCGGGTGTTGCCGAGCGTCACGGCGTCACCGTCGGCGATGTCGAGTGCAGCTGCATCTGAGGGGTGAATCATCACGCTCGCCTTGCCTTCGCGGGCCTGCGAGGACGGCGTCTCGTTGAAGGTGGTGTTAAGGAAGCTGCGCGAGGGACTGGTCGCGAGCCGGAACGGATGAACCTGATCGCTATGCTCGATCACCGCCCAGTGGTCCGGCAGCGACGGCATGTTGTCGACATCGCCCATCGTCTGGCCGAACGGCGGATGCGCCCAATCGGCCTTGAAATGGAATTTCTTGTCGGCATGGGCAAAGCCGTCGAGATAATGCGACGTGCGGAAGTCCGGCTGCAGGTCGCGCCAGAGGTCGGCTTCGAGGCCGGCAATGTCGCCGTGGTTGCTGAGCTTCAGCGTCGCGTCGATCAATTCGCGCGGCGTCAGCTCGAACCCCGGATGCCTGGCGTCGAGCCGCGGCGCCAGCGCCTGCAAGACCTCATGGTTGGAGCGGCATTCGCCGGGCGGGTCGATCAGCTTGGGCCCGACCGAGATGTGCTGGTGGCCGCCGCCGTAATAGAGATCGTCATGCTCCATGAACATGGTCGCCGGCAGCACGATATCGGCCATCAGCGCCGTCTCGGTCATGAACTGCTCGTGCACCGCGACGAACAGGTCCTCGCGCGCAAAGCCCTGACGGACCAGCGCCTGCTCCGGGGCCACCGTCATCGGGTTGGTGTTCTGGATCAGCATCGCCTTGACCGGTCCCTTGCCGAGCAGGGCCTCGGCATCGCCGGTGAGGATGCGGCCGATCTGCGACTGGTCGAGCGCGCGCGTGGTCGCGTCGATCGCGTCGTGGCCCTCGATGACGGATTCATTGAAGTGCCACAGCGCGTAATTGTTGAAGAAGGCACCGCCGCCTTCATATTGCCAGGCACCGGTCACCGCGGGGATGCAAAGTGCCGCGTGCATCTGTGTCGCGCCGTTGCGCGAACGGGTGAAGCCGTAACCGAGGCGGAAGAAGGTCCGCTGGGTCTCGCCAACGGCCTTGGCAAAGGCCTCGATCTCGGGGACCGGCACGCCGCAGATTGCGGAGGCCCATTCAGGCGTGCGCGTCTTCAGATGCGCCTCGAGCTCGGCGGGGCAATCGGTGTATTTGTCCATGTAGGCGCGGTCGGCATGACCGTCGCGGAACAGGACATGCATGACGCCGCAGGCAAAGGCGCCGTCCGTGCCGGGCCGCAGGAGGATCTTGATGTCAGCCTGCTTCATGGTCTCGTTGTCGTAGATGTCGACCGCCGCGATCCTGGCGCCGCGCTCCTTGCGGGCACGGGCGGCGTGCGTCATCACGTTGACCTGGGTGTTGACGGGATTGGTGCCCCAGATCACCACGAGGTCGGACAGCGCCATCTCGCGCGGATCGACGCCGGCGATCTTGCCGGTGCCGATCGCGAAGCCGATGCGCCCGACATTGGCGCAGATGGTCTGATAGAAGCGCGAATATTTCTTCACATGCGTGAGACGGTTGAGACCGTCGCGCATCACCAGCCCCATCGTGCCGGCGTAGTAATAGGGCCAGATCGATTCCGCACCGAACTCGCGCTCGGCCTGATTGAAGCGATGCCCGATCTCGTCCAGCGCCTCGTCCCAGGAGATCCGCGCGAACTGCCCGGAGCCCTTCGGCCCGGTGCGGCGCATCGGATACATCAGCCGCTCAGGGTGATGGATTCGCTCGGCATAGCGCGCGACCTTGGCGCAGACGACGCCGGCCGTATAGGTCTGCTTTTTCGAACCACGGACGCGGCCAATGCTGCGGCCTTCGACCACCTCGATATCAAGCGCGCAGGCCGACGGGCAATCGTGCGGACAGGTCGAGTGGCGGATTTCGATCTTGGCGTGCTGGTTCATGTCCCGGTTGGTAACACCAAAACACCGGCCAGCCGAGGGCATTTATCCGGCAACGCCCATGCGATTTGCTCAAACCACGTGCGCCGACGGTTCCTGCCGCGGCTGCGAAATGCGGCACGGTCACACCGGAAATGACACGATATTCCCGGCACGATCGGCTTTGTGAGGCGTCGACAGTCCGCATCCCCTGCCGCTACAGTGCCGGCCAATAAAAACGACATCAGGGAGATGGGCGTGATGGCCCGACGACTTATGCCGGCGCTAGCCGCCGGCCTGCTCACCACGTTCTCCGCAGCCCCGTCCCTCGCGCAAGAATATCCCACCCATGCGGTGCGGATCGTCGTGCCCTTCGGCGCCGGCGGGCCGGCTGATGTCGCGGCCCGGCTGATCGGGAACGTGCTCCAGGAGAGTCTTGGCCAGCCCTTCGTGATCGAGAACCGCACCGGCGCGGGCGGCGTCATCGGCACGGTGGAAGCGGCGAAGTCGCCCGCAGACGGCTACACACTGCTCATGATGTCCAACACCCAGACCGCGAACGAATCGCTGCTGGCGCCGGACAAGCGCAAATACGAGCTGATGCGCGACCTCGCGCCGATCGCGCCGGTGAACTATTCCGACCTCGTCATCGTGGTGAACCCGCAAGTCCCAGCGAAGACGCTGCAGGAACTCGTTGCGCTCGCCAAATCGCAGCCAGGCAAGCTGAACTACGCCTCCTCCGGCCAGGGCACGCCCTACCACATGGCCGGCGAGCTGTTCAAGGCGATGGCCGGCGTCGACCTCGTCCACGTACCTTATCGCAATAGCGGCGAGGCGCGTAGCGGCGTGATCGGCGGGCAGGTGCAGATGATGATCGATGCGGTGCCGGCGATGGCGCCGAACATCGGTGAGAACCAGGTCCGCGCCCTCGCGACCACCGGCAAGCAGCGGTCCGCCGTGCTGCCGACCGTTCCGACCGCCGGCGAAGCTGGCGTAGCAGGCTATGAGGCCACGATCTGGCTCGGTCTGATGGCTCCGGTGGGCACGCCGAAGCCGATCATCGACAAGCTCAATGCGGCCGTGAACGCAATGGTGAAGCGCGCCGACATCATCAAGCTCTGGACCGAACAAGGCGCCGTGCCCATGTCGATGACGCCGGAGGAGTTCGACAGGTTCCTGCGCGGCGACATCGCCAAATGGGCCGACGTCGTCAAGAAATTCGACAAATCCTGAGGCCGCAGAGTGACAATGTCCGCCATTCAATTCCAGCTCAACGGCACTGCAACAACCGTCGATGCCGACCCGGATCAGACGCTGCTCGACGTGCTGCGCGGCCGGCTCGGCGTCACAGGTGCGCATTTCGGCTGCGGCGCCGGTGAGTGCGGTGCCTGCCATGTCATGATCGACGATCGCGCGATGGCGTCCTGCGACATGCCAATGTGGTCGGTCGCCGGCAAGGACGTCGTCACGGTCGAGGGCCTCGGCACGGCGGAACAGCCGCATCCGCTGCAACGGGCCTTCATTTCCGAACAGGCGATGCAATGCGGCTATTGCGTATCGGGAATCCTGATCAGCGCGGCGGCGCTGCTGAAGCGCAATCCGTCGCCGACGGAGGCGGAGGTCAGAACGGCGCTTGACCGCAATCTGTGCCGCTGCGGATCACATAACCGCATGGTCCGCGCCGTATTGCGAGCGGCTTCGGAGATGGCGACCTCATGAGTGTGCCCTCCCCTGCCCCGAAGCTGCCAGTCAGCCTGGCGGCCAATCCAAGACTGTCGTCCTGGGTGACATTCACCGCCGACGGCCGCATCGCGATCTCGCCCGGCAAGGTCGAGATCGGCCAGGGCATCGTCACGGCACTGGCGCAGATCGCCGCCGACGAGCTCGACGTCGATATCCTCAGGATCGAGATGGTCCGCGCCTCGACGGCGACCAGCCCGAACGAAGGCGTCACCTCGGGCAGCCTTTCAATCCAGCAATCCGGCCGCGCGCTGCGCCACGCCTGTGCCGAGGTGCGCCAGCGCTTCCTCGCCGCGGCCTCGGAACGCTTCGGCGTCGATCCGCCTTTGCTCAGCATCGAAGACGGCACGATCTCGGGTCCCGGCAATGTCAGGACCAGCTATTGGGAGCTGGCCGCCGAGGTCTCGCTCGACCACGATGCCACCACCGGCGCGACGGCCAAGAGCGCCGCCGAGCGCGCCGTCGCCGGCCATTCCGTCCAGCGCGTCGACATTCCCGACAAGGTGTTCGCGCGGCCGCGCTTCATACATGACTACGCGCTGCCGAACCTGCTGCATGGCCGCATGCTGCGGCCGGACCGCTCGGGCGCAAAGTTGATCGCGCTCGACGAAACGATGGGGCGAAGTGTTCCCGGCTCCGTTGCGATCGTCCGCGACGGCGGATTTGCCGGCGTGGTCGCCGACAGCGAGGCAGCGGCGGAAGCCGCATTGAAGACCTTGCGCAAGGGTGCAACGTGGTCGGCGGGCGAGCCGTTGCCTGATGAGGATGATCTAGCTGGCTTTCTGAAGAGCCAACCGGTCGAGACGACCGTCATCGACACCAGGACGGTGGTATCGACGAGGAAAACCGTGCGCACGCTCCGCCGGCAATACACCCGCCCCTACATCGCACACGCCTCGATCGCGCCGTCCTGCGCCATGGCGCGATGGGACGGCGATCGTGTCCATGTCTGGACGCACAGCCAGGGTGTCTATTTGCTGCGCGCCGATCTCGCCATCGTGCTCAAGCTGCCCGCCGAAAACATCGTCGTCGAGCATATGGAGGGCGCGGGCTGCTACGGGCACAATGCGGCCGACGACGTCGCGCTCGATGCCGTGCTGCTGGCGAAAGCCGCAGGTGGCCGCCCGGTCCGGGTGCAGTGGTCACGCCACGACGAGATGTCCCACGCGCCGTTCGGCGCCGCGATGGCCATCGAGATCCAGGCCGACCTCGACGCGGACAACGAGATCGTGGGCTGGCGCCATGCGATTTGGAGTAACGGTCATGCAGCGCGGCCCGGACGTGCGGCGCAGCCAGCTCTGCTCGCCGCATCCGAGATTGCGAACCCTTATCCCCGCATCATCTCGACGAATCCGCCGCCCGTCAATGGCGGCGGCGGCGATCGTAACTCAGTTCCGCTCTATGATCTCCCGGCCTGGACGATCACGAGCCACCGGCTGCTGACCATGCCGGTGCGGACTTCGGCGCTGCGGACGCTGGGCGGACAAGGCAATGTATTCGCCATCGAGTCCCTGCTCGACGAGATCGCCGCCCTGCGCGGCGAGGATCCTGTCGAGTTCCGCTTGCGTCACCTTCGCGACGAGCGGGCGAAAGACGTTATCCGCGCCATAGCGCGACGCGCGCAATGGAAGCCGCAGAAGCGATCCGGCATCGGTCATGGCGTCGGGTTCGCGCGCTACAAGAACACGGGGGCCTATTGCGCCGCGATCGCCGAGATCGAAGGCACTGATGACATTCGCGTGAGACGGCTGACGCTCGCGGTCGATGTCGGCGAGGCCATCAATCCCGACGGCGTCGTCAACCAGATCGAGGGCGGTGCGATCCAGGCGACGAGCTGGGTGCTGAAGGAACGCGTTCGCTTCGACCGGACGCGTATCACCTCGACCTCCTGGGCGGACTACTCGATCCTGACCTTCAGCGAAGTGCCGGCGGTGGATGTCGAGATCGTCCAGCGGCCGGAGATCGAGCCGGCCGGCGCCGGTGAGGCCGCGCACGGGCCGGTGACGGCGGCGATCGCGAATGCGGTTTTCGATTGCCTTGGCGTGCGCGTGCGCGACCTGCCGATCACGCGTGACAGGATCATTGCGGCCATGGAGCTTGCCTCGTGACGACTTTGAACATCCTCAGCGGCGGCGCCGCGCAAGGCCTGGTGCGCGGCCTCGCCGATGCCTTCAAGGCCCGGACCGGCTTCGGCATCGACGGCGAATTCGGCGCGGTCGGTGTAATGGCAGACAAGCTGCGCGCCGGTACGCCCGCCGATCTCGTCGTCCTGACGCAGGCGCTCCTCGCAAGGCTTGCCGAGGAGAAGCTCGTCATCCCCTCCTCGATCGCGGATGTCGGCCGCGTCGAAACCGCGCTGGCGGTCCGCGATCGCGATCCCAAGGTCGCGGCGAAGACTGAAGCCGAGTTGCGCGAGGTGTTGCGAGGGGCCAGCGCGATCTACGTCCCGGACATGAAAGCTTCGACCGCGGGACAGCACGTCGCAAAGGTGCTGGACCAGCTCGGCATCGCCTATAAGGTCGCTGCGCGCCTGAAGATATTCCCGAATGGTGCGACTGCCATGCGCGAGCTCGCGGCCTCCACCGCCACGAGGCCAATCGGCTGCACCCAGGCGACCGAGATCATTGCGACCGATGGCATCGCGCTATCAGGGTCGCTGCCGCCGGGATGCGAGCTCGTGACGATGTACACGGCCGGCGTGGCCGCGCGGACCGCACATCCGAACGAGGCGGCCGCGCTGATCGCGGTGCTCACCGACGCAGATCACAAGGAACTGCGCCGGCGTGTAGGCTTTGCCTAGATGCGGACGGCCGTTCTATCTGTGCAGCTGGGTGAGGCCGGTCTGCGGGCCATCGACGGCGGTCCAGCCGCCATCGACGAACAGCGTGCTGCCGCTGACATAGCTCGCGGCATCTGAGGCAAGATAGGCCACGGCTGTTGCGACCTCGTCGGCGCTGCTCCAGCGGTTGAACACGGTGTGGCCGGCGTAGAGATTGTAGATGTCGGGGCGCTGCTTGAACGGACCGGTCAGCGCCGTCTCGGCGATGCTCGGCGCGATCGCGTTGACGCGCACGCCGGCATGGCCGACCTCGGAGGCAAAACCCTTCACCAGCAGGCCGATCGCCGCCTTGGTCGAGCCGTAGACGCCAAGGCCGGGCTCGATGGTCACCGCGCGCACCGAAGAGCAGGCGATGATGCTGCCGCCCTTCTGCTCGACCATGATGCGGCCGAAGGCCTGGAAGAACCACACCGTGCCCTTGACGTTGAGGTCGAGGACGCGGTCGAGGTCCTCCTCGGTGTAGTCGAGGATGGTCTTGCGGATGTTGAGCCCGGGCGTCGTCACCGCGATGTCGAGCCGTGGAAATTTGTGCATCACGGTCTTGGCGAGCGCGTTGACGTCCGCAGCGCTTGCAGCATCGCAGCTAGCTGCTTCCGCCCAGCCGCCCTTGTCGCGAATGCCGGCGGCGGTCGCTTCCGCCGCATCAAGCGCGCGATCGGCGCAGACGACACGGGCGCCGAGCCCGGCCAGCGCCTCGGCCGACGACTTGCCGATGCCCGAGGCAGCGCCGAGCACCACAGCCGTCTTGCCGGTGAGATCGAAGAGCTTGCGATAGTCAGTCACGAACAGATTCTCCCTGTGTTGCCGCTATCCCTTGTAGCCCATCAGCAGGCGGGGCAGCCACAGCGAGAATGCGGGCACGTAGGTCACGAACATCAGAGCTGCGATCAGGGCAGCGTAGAACGGCAGGATCGTGCGCATCACCGCGCCTACCGAGATGCCGCCGATGGCGCAGCCGACGAATTGCGTCGTTCCGACCGGCGGGGTGTTGAGTCCGAGCGCGCAGTTGATCAGCATCAGCATGCCGAACTGCACCGGATCCATGCCCACCTTCATCGCGATCGGCAGGAAAATCGGCGTGCAGATCAGGATGGTCGCCGCCATGTCCATGAACGTGCCGAGCACGAACAGAATGACGTTGATGAGCAGGAAGATGACCCAGGGCTGCGATGACACCTTGCTCATCATCTCGCCGGCAAGGTCGGCGACCTCGTACAGCCCCATCAGGTACTGGAACATGGTGGAGACGCCGATCAGCAGCAGCACCACGCCTGTCGTCTTCACCGCCTTCGCCGCCGCTCGCAGAAAGTTTGGCCACGTCATGGTGCGGTAGATGAAGAAGGTCAGCAGGATGGTGTAGGTGACCGCAACCGCGGCGGATTCAGTTGCCGTGAAGACGCCGGACAGGATGCCTGTCAGGATGATCCCAACGATGAGAAGGCCGGGCAGTGCGGCCGCGAACGAGCGAAACACCTCGGCCCAGCCCGGGAACTTGCCGGCCGGATAGCCTCGCTTCACCGCGACCGCGTAAGCGGCGACCAGCATGCACACCATCAGCACGAGCGCCGGCAGGAGGCCGGCGGCGATCAGCGCGCCGATCGAGACCTTGCCGCCGGCGGCGAGCGCATAGATGATCATGTTGTGACTGGTCGGCATCAGCGCGCCCACCAGCGAAGCGTGGGTGGTGACGTTGACGGCGTAGTCGGTGTCGAACCCTTCTTTTTTCATCATCGGGATCATCACTGCGCCCATCGCCGACACGTCGGCCACGGGCGAACCGGAGACGCCGCCGAACAGCGTGCAGGCGACCACGTTCGACATGCCGAGCCCGCCGCGGATGTGGCCGACGAGATTCTTGGCGAGCTGCACGATCTTGTCGGCGACGCCGCCATGCAGCATCAGCTCACCGCTGAAGACGAAGAACGGGATGGCGAGGAACGAGAAGATGTTCATCCCCGACATCATCTGCTGGAAGATGACGGCGACCGGCAGACCTTCGTAGAGGATGGTGCAGATCGCCGAAAGGCCGATCGCGAAGGCAACCGGTACGCCGAGGATCAGGAAGCCGAAAAAGGTGGCGCCGAGGATGATCAGTTCCATGAGGGGACGACCTCTTCGCCGCGCAGGAGAGCAATGATGTGCTCGATCGAAAAGGAGACGATCAGAACGCCGGAGGCGATCAGCGGCACGTAGCGGATCACCTCAGGGAGGCCGAGATTGGGGATTTTCACGGTCCCGACCGACGCGCCGAGAATCCAGCCATTGTAGGCCATCGCAATGCCGAACATGGCCACGAGAACGTGGATCACCAGTTCGATCTTCTCGCGCATATGGTCCGACAGCATCACCAGCAAACTGTCCATGCCGATGTGCCCGGCGTCGCGCACGCCGACCGCGGCGCCGATCAGGGTGACATAGAGGATCAGGACCAGTGCGAGGTTTTCGGTCCAGGTGGGGCTGGAATTGAGCACGTAACGTCCGAACACCTGGTAGAACACGATGGTGACGATGACGAGCAGGCCGGTCACGGACAGATACATGCCCACGCGGGCGACGGGCGCATTGATCCGCGACAGCAAGCCGGTCGAGGGCCGTCCGGCGACCTCTTGCTCGTGGCTTGCGACATGTGGGTCTGTCATTCCATCGTCTCCTTGCGAGGGTCTGGCGCCGCCTCGCGGCGACGCCGGTCCGACGCTGTGGCCTTACTTCGTGTCCTGGATGCGCTTGACGAGGCCCTTCAGCTTCTCGTCGCCGGCGAACTTGTCGTAGACCGGCTTCATCGCGTCGACGAATTCCGCCTTGTTGGCGATCGTGATCACCTGAACGCCGGCCGCCTCGACGGTCTTGCGGGAGGCCTGCTCGCGCTCGTCCCAGAGCTTGCGCATGACGGGCACCGATTCCTTGGCCGCCTTGCGGACCATCGCCTGATCCTCCTTGCTCAGGGTGTCCCAGACCTTCTTGGACATCACGAGAACTTCAGGCGCCAGCGAGTGTTCGGTGATGTTGTAGAACTTGGCGGCCTCGAAGTGGCGCGAGGACTCGTAGGAAGGCCAATTGTTCTCGGCAGCGTCCACCAGACCGGTCTTGAGAGCGGTATAGACCTCGCCATAGGGCATCGGCGTCGGATTGGCCCCGAGACTCTGGATCATGCCGACCCACAGGTCGGATTGCTGGACGCGGATCTTCAGGCCCTTGAGGTCGGCGAGCGACTTGATCGGAGCCTTGACGGTGTAAATGGACCGGGCGCCGCTGTCGTAATAGGCAAGGCCGACCAGGCCTGCGGGCTCCATGGCCGCCAGGATCTCGTCGCCGATCGGCCCGTCAAGCACCGTGCGCATGTGCTGCGTGTCCCGGAAGACGAAGGGCAGGCACAACCCGATGGTTTCCGGCACGAAGTTGTTCAGCGGCGATGCGTTGATCCGCATCATGTCGAGCGCACCGATCTTGAGCTGCTCGATGGTGTCCTTTTCCGAGCCCAGGGCTCCATTGGGAAACACCTTGACGCCGAGTTTGCCGCCGCTCGCCGTCGCGAGCTGCTTGCCCATGAACTTGACGGCCTCGACGGTCGGATAATCGGCGGGGTGGATGTCGGCCGAGCGGAAGTCGCGTGCGGTTGCGAGCGGCGCTGAGACCGCCAGTGCAGCGGCTGCGATGATACCGATCAGTGTCTTCATCTGGGCTTTCCTCCTGAGTTGATTATGTCGTTGTCGGCAGGTGCTGCGGGCCGCCTTGGGTCGCTCCACTTCAGGTGTGAAGTCAAGCGTCACAACCGCACCACCTTGGTAGGATTGCGCGGCGAAGTCGAGCGGATTTGGCTGGGTGATGACGGAGCGCAGGCCGATGCTGTGGCCCGGATGACAAATGCCGGCCCCTGCATTCCCGCCTCGCCGCCGGTCAATGCCGGACGCAAGGTAACGACGCTCGTCGTATCCATGGACGTTCCTCTGGTGTTGTGCTCGACCGCTATTGGTTGCGGCTTGGAGATTTGGGCGAGACCGTCGCCCCGTTCCCGTGCGATGCGCGCTGCTTCAGCACGATGTCGCCAGTATCGTGCCTAGGGCGGGCGGAATTCTGAGTCCAAGCCAAATTTGGCATCGATCAATGCTGGAGTTGCATCGATCAATCAAGTGGACCCTGAGGCAAAGCGATCGACGGACGGCTCCGTTTTTCCGAAAGCATCCGCACCGAGGCGTTACTTGACGCGGTCAATGCAGCCCCATCAAGATACACCGAAACAGAACCGGCCATCTCGAGGGAATGCCATGCCGCGGAAGTTGATCGATATTTCCGTCCCGCTCGGAAACGATGTGACGGCCGATCCGCCGGGCAACCATCCCACGATCCAGTATATCGACCACCAGCAAGGCCTGCCGCGCATGCTGCATTTTTTTGAAGGCCTCAAGGCGCAGGATTTGCCGGACGGCCAGGGCTGGGCCGTCGAACAGGTCTCACTATCCACCCACAACGGCACGCATCTCGACGCGCCCTGGCATTTCCACCCGACCATGAACCGCGGCGAGCGGTCATGGACCATCGACGAGGTGCCGCTGGAGTGGTGCCTCCAGCCCGGCGTGAAGCTCGACTTCCGGCACCTGCCCGACGGCTATGTGGCGGGTGCCGACGATGTCGAGAAGGAGCTGAAACGCATCGGACACACGCTGTCACCGCTGGAGATCGTCGTCGTCAACACCAGCGCCGGCGCCAAATTTGGCGGCGCGGATTACGTCAATTCCGGTTGCGGCATGGGCTACGAGGCCACCATGTATCTGCTCGAACGCGGCGTGCGGCTGACCGGCACCGACGGCTGGAGCTGGGACGCGCCGTTCGTCTACACCGCGAAGAAATATGCCGAAACAAAAGATGCCGGCCTGGTCTGGGAAGGCCACAAGGCCGGGCGGCACATCGGCTACTGTCATCTCGAGAAGCTGCACAATCTCGACAAGCTGCCTTCGACCGGGTTCACGGTCTCATGTTTTCCGGTGAAGATCGCACGCGCCTCCGCGGGCTGGACCCGGGCGGTCGCCATCATCGACGATTAGGCGTGAGGCGTCACGCGCCGCCGAGGCCGCTCTCGGCGAGCTCGCGCAGCGCATCGATGTCGAGCACGACGATGGCGCCGTGCTCGAGACGAACCCAGTTGCGTCCGGCCCAAGCGCGCAATTGCTTGTTGATGCTCTCGCGCGTCATCCCCACCATCTCGCTGATCTCCTGCTGCGTGATGGCGAGCGTGCCGCTGCCGGAGTCGAACTTGCGCTCTTCGGTGAGACCGAGCAGCGCGCTTGCGAGCCGGCCGGGAAGATTTTGCAGGATCACCTGCTCGACCTGCTGGCTGGTCCAGCGCAGGCGCGCGCAGAGCAGTTCGATGAATTTCATCGCCAGCGCCGGCTGGCTCTTCACGAACGGCAGGAAGTCGCGGCGGTCGATGATGTAGAGCTCGCAATTGGTGTTGGCGGTCGCGTCGGCCGAACGCGGTGCGCCGTCGAGGACCGCGATCTCGCCAAAGATTTCTCCCGGACCGATCAGATTGAGAATGGCATTCCGGCCGTCAGGCGACGAAGAGGATATCTTTACTGTCCCCGCGATCACCGCGAATAAATTGTTGCCGGGATCGCCCTTGGCCGCAATCGTCGCACCGCGCTTCACACTGGTGTGCTTGGCATAGCGACAGAGCTGATCGAGCGCCTCGGGGTCCAGATCCGCAAAGATCGGATGCTTGCGCAGGACCGATAATTTGTTGCCCGCAGCTTGTCGGGGGTCGCCGGTCTTGTCCTGAGGCACGCCGCTGGGCTCCTAAGACTGCGAGGCAGGAGTTCCTGCGTAGTCAACGTTGCCGGCCTTTTCAACCAGAAAGCACGCGTGCGGTTTGAGGCAAATATGGCGAAAATGCTCGCACCAGTGGTGTGGTCTGCATCCGAAGGATGCGCCAATGCGCCCGGGTTGATGCAGAGTTGCGGCCACCGCACACCACATTGCGTTGAGACGCTGCCTGGCAGCCACGAGCTCACCAGGAAAGTCACCTGCGGGAACGCCGTGTCTGGCATCAGGCCGCGGCCAAGGCCTCCACCCTGGCCGGATCGAGCAGGCTGATGCCGCCATGAATGATCTCGATCACGCCGTGGCGCTCCAGCTTGGTGAAGGTGCGACTGACGGTTTCGATGGCAGGCCGAGATAATCGGCGATGTCCTGGCTGCTCATCGGCAGCGGAACCGTCTCGGATGGCCCATTGAGCGCGAACAGCGGCTCGCGCCAGCCGAGCAGAAAGGTCGCGGCCTTCTCGTCGGCCGAGCGGCGCCCCGAGCAAGATGCACACGGTCGCCCCCGGCTCAACTTGTGAATCGTTCGTAGCCGACCGCTCAGAGCTTGAGTCGGACGTCGCAGATATCGGGCTCGGTCGGATCCGCCTTGACCTCGAAGCCGAGCTGCCGACACATCTCGAGCATCACGGTGTTCTCCTGGAGCACGTCACCCGAGATAGCTTTCAGCCCTTCCGACTTCGCGTAGTCGATGATCAACTGCATCAGGGCCCATCCGAGCCCCCTGCCCTTGAGATCGGAACGCAGCAGGATCGCGTATTCGCCACTCTCGTACACCGAGTCCGAATGAAGCCGGACCACGCCCACCATCTCGCCGGTGGCCTCGTCGAACGCAATGAAGGCCATCGCGCGCGCATAGTCGAGCTGGGTCAGGCGCGCGATGAATTCGTGCGTGAACTCCTTCATCGGTGCGAAGAAGCGCAGGCGGAGGTCGTGCGCCGTGACGTGACGGAGGAACTCATGGATGGTCGGCTCGTCTTCGGGACGCAGAGGCCGAACGAAAATGCGCCAGTCGTCCTTGAGCGCCAAGCGGCGCTCCCAGTGCGACGGATAGGCGCGGACGGCGAAGTTGGCCGGGCCGGAACCTGCGAATCCGTTGCGGAGGCCCCACCGCGACACGGGCATCGACCGCGGTCACGCCGGTCTCGTCCGCCAGCAGCGGGTTGATGTCGAATTCGCGGATCTCAGGGATGTCGGCCGCCATCTGGGCGAGCTTGACCAGCACCATCGCGACGGCATCCGGCTTCACCGCGGCTACGTCCCGATAGGCCTTCAGCAGCCGTGACACGCGCGTGCGATCGATCAGGTCACGCGCCAGTTGCAGATCGAGCGGCGGCAGCGCCAGCGCCTTGTCGTTGATGATCTCGACCGCGGTCCCGCCGCGGCCGAACACGACGACAGTGCCGAAGGTGGGATCGTCGGCGAGTCCCAGAATCAGTTCGCGCGCCTTCGCCTTGACGACCATCGCCTGCACGATCACGCCCTCGATGCGGGCTTCGGGACGCAATTTTCTCGCCCGGGCGAGAATCTCGGTGGCCGCCGCACGCACGGCTTCCGGCGTGGTCAGGTTGAGAACGACGCCGCCGACGTCCGATTTGTGGACAATGTCGCGCGACATGATCTTCAGCACGACGGTGGCGCCCTGCGCGAACATTTCGTTCGCGCAGGCCATCGCCTGCTCGACATCGGTCGCAGCGCAAGTCGGCACCATCGCGATGTCATAGGCTCCGAGCAAATGCTTGATCTCGACGGGCTCGAGCCATTTGCGGCCATCCGCGATCGCAGCGGCGACGATCTGCCTTGCGGTCCGGGCGTCCGGCGCGAAGGTGTCGGGCATTGCGGGCGGAACCTGGCTCAGCTCCTCCACCACTTCGCGGTGCCTCACCAGATGCATGAAGCCGCGCACCGCGTCACCTTCGGTCGGATAGTTCGGAATGCCGGCGCTGGAGAGCGCCTGAATAATATTCTGGTCGGCTCCGACCCAGGCTGCCAGCACGGGCTTCGCCCATCGGCGCTGCTGCTCGCGGTATTTGCCGACGAGCTCCGTCACGGTTGCCGCGATGTCGGCAGCCGGGGCGATCGCGGTCTGCACGTTGAGGACCAGGACTGCGTCATTGTCGGGGTCGGCAAGCAGCACCTCCAGGGCCGCCGCGTAGCGCGATGCATCGGCATCACCGACGATGTCGACGGGATTTGCGCCGGACCAGGTCGGTGGCAGCACGTCGTCGAGCTTCTTGTGCGTTTCAGCGGAGATGGACGCTGGAATACCGCCAAGCTCGACCAATCGATCGACGGCGAGAACGCCGATGCCGCCGCCATTGGTCAGGATAGCGAGACGCTTGCCCGTCGGCGATTCGACGCGGCCGAGGGTTTCGGCGCAGTCGAACAGCTCGCGCAGATCGGAAACCCGCAGGACGCCAGCGCGGCGGAACGCCGCGTCATAGACGGAGTCGGCGCCGGCGAGCGCGCCGGTATGCGTGGCGGCAGCCTTCGCACCCTGCGCCATGCGTCCGGACTTCACGACGACGACCGGCTTCACGCGCGCTGCGGCACGTGCGGCCGACATGAATTTGCGCGCGTCCTTGATCGCCTCGATGTAGAGCAGGATCGCGCGGGTCTTGTGATCCATCGCGAAATGGTCGAGCAGATCGGCTATGTCGACATCGATCTGATCGCCGATCGTGACAATACCGGAGAAGCCGACGCCGCGCTGCGCGGCCCAATCGACCATACCGGCGGCAATCGCGCCCGACTGCGAGATCAGCGCGAGGTTGCCCGCGCCCGGCATGTGCGCGGCGAAGCTGGCGTTGAGGCTGGCGCCGGGCATCATAATGCCGAGGCAGTTCGGACCAATCAGCCGCATGCCGTATTTGCGCGCCGCAACGATGGCGGCCTCGTGCAGGGATCCCGATCCATGACCGAGCCCGGCCGAGACGATCAGCGCTCCCGCCGAGCCGCGACGCCCAGCCTGGTCGATAATGCCGGGAACCTCACGCCCGGGCGCGGTGATGACCACCAGTTCGGGCACGAACTCCAGCTTGTCCAGGCTCTTGACCGCTGCGATGCCGCCGATCTCTGCATGGCGCGGATTGACGAGGCCGAACTGTCCCTTGAATTCGGCCTTGCGGATGTTCTCCAGCACCGCACGCCCCACGGAGGCCTGACGCGCGCTGGCCCCGACGAGCGCGACCGACCGTGGCGACAGTAGGTTCTTCAGACGATAGGTGGACATGACAGAAAATGCGTCCGATCGGTCGCGGTTCCGATGGTTCAAGATCGGCCCGGAAGCTCGAGATGCGCCTAGTGCGAGATCATAACCCAGCACGGTGGCTGGCCGATGACGGTCTTTGTCACACCGCCCCAGACGATCTCGTTCAGGCGCGAATGATGGTAGGCGCCCATCACCATCGCGTCGATTGCATGGGAATTCGCCCAGCTTCCGAGCACCTTGCCGATCGAGCTGCCGCTGCCCTTCACCGTCTCGAACGAGGCGTGGACACCGTGTTCCCTGAGGTGATGGACGAGACTCATGCCCGATTGCGTGATCACGTCGGTCTTGTCCTCCGCCACCGTCACCACGCGGACAGATGTGGCAGCCTGAAGAATCGGCAACGCGTCGCCGACCGCGCGCGCGGCGCGGGCGGAGTGATCCCAGGCGATCATGACGTTATCGAACTCGGGCCGCAGCTCCTCTGCGCGATGTTCCGGACAAAGCAGCAGCGGCCGGCCAGATTCGAACAGGAGCGTTTCGACAATGTGCTCCGCCCGGCTGTCATGCGGCTTCACGGGGACCAGCGCGAGATCGCTGAAACGCGCATGATCGGCCAGGATTGCCGCGATCTGATCCGCAGGCACCTTGGCCGATTGGCTTTGGGCGCGAACGTTGGCTCGCGAAGCTGCACGGGTGAAGGCATTCAAGAACTGCTGCGCGTCGCCGGGCTCGTGCAAACCGCCGACCTCTGCAGAATCCGGATCGTCAGGGAGCATGACCTTCGGCCGCAGGAAAACGTCGTCATCGAGCGCGAGCGCGGTGATCCTGGCGCCGAGATCCGCAGCGACAGCCACGCATTTCTCAATCGCCATTAGGGCCGGCTCGCGCGGCTGGCCGACAAGCGGCAGAAAGACGTCCTTGATGGCCATCGGGATTCTCCTTGCCGGTCAAGATAGACCGCCTTCCGTCTGGATGCTTGATCCTGCTCAAGGCGGGACCACCGCGCAGCCGCCTCGACGACAGGCTTTGACTGATGTCAAGGACTGGCCGCGATCCAGCCCCAAGGGTTAACCTAATGTCTCACCGCCGACGCGTCTGGAGATGCTCGCAGAGATGATGGACGATCGTGCCACCCAGGAGCGGGTCCTCCACGCGCTGAGCGAGCAGCCCGGCGTGAAGCGGATCGACACGCACGCAGCTTCGGTGTTTCTCGACGGCACACGCGCGTTGAAGATCAAGCGGGCGGTCAGGTTTGCATTCCTCGACTATTCGGCGCTCGAAAAGCGCAAGGCGGCCTGCGAGGAGGAAATCAGGATCAACCGGCCGCTCGCGCCGCAAATCTATCGCCGTGTCGTAGCGATCACGGAGGAGTCGGATGGATCGATCGAGATCGACGGCCGCGGCCGGCCGGTCGACTATGCGATCGAGATGTCCCGCTTCGACGAAAGCCGCACGCTGGACCGTCTGGCCAAGGCCGGTCCGCTGGACGTGGAGCTGGCCGCAGCCATCGCGGATGCGATCACAGCCTCGCACGAAAAGGCGCCGATCTCGGATGGTGCTGCGTGGGTCAATTCCATTCCCGCCCTGATCGACGGTAACAGCGCCGGCCTGTGCAATGGCGACCGTCTCGCCGCGGCGGCGGTCGAGCAGCTTGGCGAAGCCTCCCACCAGGCTTTCCTGCGCGTCCGCCTCGCTCTGGAGGAACGTGCCCGCCGGGGCCTCGTGCGGCGCTGCCACGGCGATCTGCACCTTGCCAATATCGCGCTGATCGACCGGCATCCCGTCCTGTTCGACGCGATCGAGTTCGACCCGCAGATGGCGACGGTGGACGTGCTCTATGATCTTGCGTTCACGCCGATGGACCTGCTGCACTACGACCAGTCGGTTGCAGCCAACATCGTCCTGAACCGGTATCTGATCGCGGCGCCGGTCGAGACCCTCGACGCGCTGGCAGCGCTGCCGTTGTTCATGTCCATTCGCGCGGCTATCCGTGCACAGGTGGTGCTGGCGCGATTGTCGCGGCACGATGCCGACGGCCCCGGCATGCTCGACGAGGCGCGCCGCTATTTCGACCTCTCCCGGGCCCTGATCCATCCGCCGGCTCCCCGCCTGATCGCAGTCGGCGGGCTGTCGGGCACCGGCAAATCCGTGCTCGCCCGCGCACTGGCGCCCAGTGTGGCGCCGCAACCGGGCGCTGTCGTGCTGCGCAGCGACGTTATTCGCAAGCAGCTGTTTCAGGCGGGACACACCGAGCGGCTGCCGCCATCCACGTATCGGCCGGAGGTTACGGCGCAGGTCTACGACGTGCTGATGCAGCGCGCCCGGCAGGTCCTGGCGCAAGGCCATTCCGTGATCGTCGACGCCATCTTTGCACGCGAGTCCGAACGGGACGATCTGGCTGTCCTAGCGCGCGCGTGCGGCGTGCCACTCCACGGATTGTTTCTCGTTGCCGACCTCGCGACCCGGCAGGCGCGAATCGGCGGCCGCCAGGGAGATGCGTCCGACGCCACGCAAGAGGTTGCCGCGCTGCAAGAGCACTATAATATCGGCCGTGTCGGCTGGACGACCATCGATGCATCCGGCACACAAGCGCAGACGCTCCAGAGCGGCCGGGACGCGATCGCTGAGGGCAAATAAGGCAATCTGATTGGCGCGGGCTAGGATGGCGCGATCCACCACGAGTTCGACGGCGGCTGCTCGCGCCCAGCCCGCGCCGCGGCGCAATGCCCTGCCCGGCCGCCTCAGCCCCGGCATGGCCTGCGACACCGCATTTCGGATCATCGCCCGCCGTCATCTCGATGCCGTGCTCGGCCAACATGACGGCACATGCCGCGGCGACCCCGAGGCGCTGCATCAGATCCGGATCGCCCTGACGCATCTGCGTACCGCCATCCGCTTCTTCTCGCCCATGGTCGATGACGCGCGACGGCCGGAGGTCTGGACCGAACTGAAATGGCTGAACAGCCAGCTCGGCATGGTCAGGGACCTCGACGTGGCGATCGACCGGGTCATCGCCGAGAGCGGCGGCGAGCTTGACGTGATAGCGGAGCTCCAGCATTGGGACGAGAAGCGCGCCGAGAGCCATCGGCTGCTGGCGCGCGCGCTGCAATCGGCGCGGTACCGCCGTCTCGTCGAGCAGACCTCCGGTTGGATCGAGAGCGGCCCCTGGTCGACGAGACGCAGCAAGGAGGCCATCAGGTTGCGCCGCTGCTCGCTTGCCGATCATGCGACGGCGCAGCTCACCGAATGGGAAACGACGCTGCTCAAGAAGGCGCGGAAGCTCCGCAAGCTCGACGTCGAGAAGCGGCACAAGCTGCGGCTGCTCAACAAGCGGCTGACCTATTCGGTCGAGTCGCTTCAGGACCTATTTGCCGATGAATCGCTGACGAAGCAGAAGGCCATCCTCAGGCAGTTGCGCAAGGCGCAAAAGTCGCTCGGACAGTTGAACGACGATGCGCGAGGGCAGACGCTGGCGGCGTCATTGAACGAGACAGTGCCGGAGGCGGGCATTCGCTTCCTCAACCGCAAACGGGAGAAGGAGCTGCTGCGAACCGCTTCGAAAGCCTACCGAAAACTGGACAAGGCCAAGCCGTTCCGATCCTCCGACCTCGCGCCGGACGCGGAGCCCGAGGACTAGGTGCTAAGCTGCTTGACCTCGGTCAAATCACGCCCTGAGCGGAGTCTATCTGAACTCGCCCGAGGACGACGATCTCGTCAAAGCGAGCTGAGCGCTGACACAGCCGGACTTAGCGGGGAATGACGGCGGTAGCCTCGATCTCGACGCGCGCCGCCTTCTCCACGAGGCGAACGACCTGAACCAGCGCCATCGCGGGATAGTGCGCACCGAAGATGGCGCGGTAAACCTTCCCCAGTTCCTTCAGGTTCGCCAGGTATTCGTCCATATCGACGACGTACCAGGTCAGGCGCACGAGATGCTCGGGCCGGGCACCCGCCTCGGCGATGATGGCCGCGATGTTGCTCAGGGTCTGGCGCACCTGCGCCACAAAGCCGTCCGCGAGACGCTCCTCGGAATCCCAGCCGATCACGCCACCGGTCACGACGATCCGTCCCTCGGCGGCGATGCCGTTGGCATAGCCTTTCGGCACCGGCCAATTCGGCGGCTGGAGTACCTGCACCCCGGACTGGGTTTCGTCCCCGGCTGTGGTCGGCAGCACCGCAAGCTGCGGGCCTTTCGGCGTCGTCACGGACAATTCCTTATCCCTCTCTCATTCCGCCGCGACGCCCGAGGACGTCGCTGCGGCCTGGGCCAGTTGCCGCAGGGCAAAGCGCTTCAACTTGCCGGTCTCTGTCTTCGGCAGTTGCGTCACGAACTCGATTGCGCGCGGATATTTGTAAGGCGCTATCTCGCGTTTGACATGCTCCTGCAACTCGGCCGCGAGCTGAGCGTCAGGCGTCACGCCGGATGCAACGATGACATAGGCCTTCACGATCATCCCGCGCGCCTCATCCGGCGCACCGACGACACCACACTCGGCGACGGACGGATGCGTGAGCAGCGCCGCCTCCACATCCGTGCCCGCGATGTTGTAACCCGCCGACACGATCATGTCGTCGGAGCGCGACTGGTACCAGAAATAGCCGTCGCTATCCATCAGATAGGTATCGCCGGTGATGTTCCAACCGTTCTGGACGTATTTGCCCTGCCGCTCGTCGGCGAGATAGCGGCAGCCGGTCGGGCCGCGCACCGCGAGCCGTCCCATCGTGCCCGGCGGCAAATCATTGCCGGAATCATCGACGATCTTTGCCTGATAGCCCGGAACGGGCTTGCCGGTGGCCCCTGGGCGGATCTCGTCTTCGGTCGCGCTGATGAAGATGTGCAGCATCTCGGTCGCGCCGATGCCGTCCATCAGCTTGATGCCGGTGGCCTTCAGCCAGGCATCGAATGTCGGCTTGGGAAGGGTCTCGCCGGCCGAGACGCACTTTCGCAGCGAGGAAATGTCGCGGCCTGCGAGCTTGCCGATCATGGCGCGATAGGCGGTCGGCGCAGTGAAGCAGACCGTGGTCTTGTGTTGCTCGATGGCCGACAAGATGTCGTCCGGCGTCGTCTTCTCCAGGACGACGAAGGACGCGCCGATATGCATCGGGAACAGCACGCCGCCGAAACCGAAGGTGAAGGCCAGCGGCGCCGAACCGACGAAGCGATCCTTCTGCTCGGCCCGCAAGATGTTGTGCGCATAGCCGTCGCAGACCGCCAGCATATCCCGGTGGAAATGCATGGTGCCCTTGGGATCGCCGGTCGTGCCCGACGTGAAGGCGATCAGGCAGATGTCATCGGAGGCGGTATCGACCGCCCTGAACTCCGGGCTTGCGTCCGCAATCAGTGCCTCGAGCGCATCCGCTGCGCCGTTGCCCCAATAGATCACGCGCTCGAGACCCGGCGCAGCCGCTTTCGCCTTCTCCATCTCCTCGGAGAGCTTTCCGTCGCAAAGGGCCAGCGTGATCTCTGCCTTCTGGATCGGATAGGACAGCTCCTTGGCGCGCAGGAGCGGCATGGTCGCCACGACGATGCCGCCGGCCTTGATCACCGCCAGATAAGTCGCGACCATCATCGGATTGTTGGCCGAGCGCAACAGCACGCGCCCGCCGGTCACAAGGCCCAGCTTGCCGACCAGCACATTGGCAATGCGGTTCACGAGCGCTTGCAGTTCGCGATAGGTGTAGCTGGCGGCGGGGCTGATGACGCAGGGGGCGTCGCCGTGGCCCTGCTCGACCCAGCGGTCGAGGAAATAGCTGACGCAGTTCAATCGTGGTGGATACTGCAGCTCCGGCCGCGTGAAGATGAATTCGGGCCACAGCTCTCGCGGCGGCAGATGCTGCCGCGCGAACGTATCGATATGGGCCGTCGCGGCGTTGCCGTCATGCGAGCCCGAGACTTGAATCTTGGCGGCGTTGGCCATCGCACGCTCCTTTCAGCATGGAAAGCACCCGGCAGCACTGTCTGGGAAACATTTTAGGCTTAAAGCAATTCGGCGCAATAGCGGATTTTGGGCATCCCATGCATTTTCCTGCGGCAAAATGGGATTAGGCGGGCGCATCGGCCCGCGGGACTCAAGGCCGGCGGCGACCGGCCGACTTCTGCGCCGACGCTTTGGTCTTGGCGAGCAGCCGCATCAATTCGCGCACCTCCTTCGGCGTCAGGTCGGCGAAGAGATCGGCGATCCAGGTCTCGTGCTCCGCCGCCATCTTCCGGAACTCGGCCCGACCGAGCTTTGTGAGTCGGATCACCTGAACGCGGCGGTCTGTCTCCGAGGTGCGCCGGTCGAGATGGCCGGATTCCACCAGGCGCTCGACGAGCCCGGTGACGTTGCCGTTCGACACCATCATACGCTTGGAGACGTCGGACAGCGTCATTCCGTCGGGCGCCTTGTCGAGCTGCGCCATCAGGTCAAAACGCGGCAGCGTGACGTCGAAGCGCTGCCGCAGCCGGCCACGGACTTCGCCTTCAATCAAGGTGGTGCAGGTGAGCAGACGCAGCCACAACCGAAGCTCTTCGGCGTGGTCCTCCGGAGTCTCAACGGCCTTGGTCTCGGAATCGAGCATCTCGATGCAGTCACTCACGGCGGCATTGGCGCCGGCACGGATTCCCCAACGTTTTGAGCTTCAAATAAATCCGTGCCGGCTGCAAGCCCAAAGCTGCAACAATCGACCGCACCGCGAATTTGTTTAGGCTTCAAATAATTGGCGTGCCGCTTGCATGCGCGCTGCCATCGCAAGATGGCGACGCCTTGAGCTTTGCTTGCCGCGGCGGCCGTCATCGGCATAAGCTTGGATTTGAGTACGCAGCTTGCAGCGCAAGCCCGATCGACACGAGGGACAGATCATGAAGTCGCAATTGACCTTGGCCGCAGCCGCCTTGCTGCTCGGCACCGCGGTGAGCCCCGTCCTTGCCCAGGAGAAGATCAAGCTGGGCGTGATCGTGACGCTGTCGGGGCCCGCCGCCGCGCTCGGCCAGCAAGTCCGCGACGGCTTTGCGCTCGCGGTAAAGGACCTCGGCAGCAAGATGGGGAGCCGCGATGTCGAGATCGTCGTGGTCGACGACGAGCTCAAGCCGGATGCAGCGGTGACCAAGGTCAAGGGTCTGCTTGAGCGCGACAAGGTCGATTTCGTGGTCGGCCCGATCTTCTCCAACATCCTCCAGGCAATCCACCGGCCCGTGACGGAATCGAAGACCTTCCTGATCAGCCCCAATGCAGGCCCGTCGACTTTTGCCGGCAAGGACTGCAACCCGTTCTTCTATGTGACCTCATATCAGAACGACCAGGTGCACGAAATCCTCGGCAAGGTCGCGCAGGACCGCGGTTACAAGCGCATGTACCTGATGGTGCCGAACTATCAGGCCGGCAAGGATTCGGTCGCCGGCTTCAAGCTCGACTACAAGGGCGAGATCGTCGAGGAATCCTATATGCCGCTGAACACGCTGGACTTCCAGCCGGAGCTTTCCAAGATCTCCTCGCAGAAGCCTGATGCGCTGTTCACGTTCATGCCGGGTGGTCTCGGCGTCAATCTCGTCAAGCAGTACCGGCAGGCCGGTCTCGCCGACAGCATTCCGGTGCTCTCGGCTTTCACTGTGGATGAATCGACTTTGCCGGCGCAGCAGGATGCGGCCGTCGGCATGTTTGGTGGCGCGAACTGGGCGCCCAATCTCGACAATCCCCAGAACAAGAAGTTCGTCGCCGCCTACGAGGCCGCCTATAACGGCGTACCAGGCACCTACGCCTTCCAGGCGTACGATGCAGCGATGCTGATCGACAGTGCCGTCAAGGCCGTGAAGGGCGACCTCACGAACAAGGATGCAGTCGGCGCCGCGCTGAAGAAGGCCGAGTTCACCTCGCTGCGCGGCGCCTTCAAGTTCAACGCCAACGGCTATCCCATCCAGGATTTCTACCTGACCAAGGTCGCCAAGCGTCCCGACGGCAAGTTCCAGACAGAGATCGTCCAGAAGGTCTTTGAGAACTACGGCGACCGTTATGCCAAGGACTGCAAGGCGGCGAACTAAAGCCGCACGTCGAGCTATGGGAGGACATCAATGAAAAGCGAAATCACCGGCATTACGCGGGCCAATGAAGGCATCCAGGGCATTTCCTGGAACATCCTCGGCCAGACCTATGTGCCGAAGAGCTACGCCGAGCATAGCTTCTCCTGGCACGCGACGCTGCCGCCGGGGACGTTCGTGCCGCCGCACATTCATCCCGACCAGGATGAGTATCTCTACATGCTGGAGGGCAAGCTCGATTTCATGCTCGGCAATTCGGAGTCGCAGGCGACCGCGGGCGATCTGATCCGTCTCGGCATGGGCGTGCCGCACGGCATATTCAACAAGTCGGAGCAGACCGCCAAGGTGCTGTTCTGGGTCTCGCCGACCCGCAAGCTGTTCGACCTGTTCTGGGGCCTTCACAACATGAAGGAACAAAAGCCGGAGGACGTTGTGGCGATGGCCGCAGAGTTCAACATCCACTTCCTGCCGCCGCCTCCCGGCGGCTAGCTTCACGCGCGTACCGCCGCAAGGCCCGGCACTGCGGCGAAGCCGGCCTTGGTGGCATAGCCGCGCACGATCGCCTCGCGCTGCGAATAGCTCAGCACGTTGTCGACATTGTCGAAGCCATCCGGCGCAAGCTGCTCGACCGCGTCGATGACCCCCTCGGGGCCGCCACGCCGGTTGGCGCGGACGATGTCCGCGGTCAGCGGCAGGCGCTTCCTCTCATACTCGAGCAGCGCCTGACGCGGATGCTCGGCGCGTACCAGCGCGTCGGCAAGGCAGCGCGCGTCGAGGATCGCCTGCGAGGCACCATTGGAGCCGACCGGATACATCGGGTGCGCGGCATCGCCAAGCAGCGTGACGCGCCCGGACGACCAGTAAGGCAAGGGATCACGGTCGCAGGTCGGATATTCATAGAATTCGGGCGTTGCCGAGATCAGGCTCTTCACGTCGATATAGGGCACGGAGAAGCGCGCAACGTGCGGCATCAGTTCCTCGCGCCGACCGGGCCGCGACCAGTCTTCCTTTCGTGGCGGCGGCACATTGCCCTCGCCAACCTTCACCAGCACCGCCCAGTTGGTAAGCCGGCTCGCCGGGCTCGAGCCCTCGGCGATCGGATAGATCACCACCTTGGCGTTGAGGCCGCCGGCCACGATCATCGACTTGCCGGTGAGAAATAGCGGCCAGTCGCGCGCACCGCGCCACAGCATCAGGCCGTTCCAGCACGGCGGTCCCTCGTTCGGAAAAAGCGTGTCGCGAACGCGCGAATGGATGCCGTCAGCGCCGATCAGGATATCGCCGCGCGCCGTGTGGATGTGGGCGCCCGAGCGGTCGAAGAAATAAGCGGTGACCCCACCTTCGTCCTGGGTGAAGGCGCCGAGACGGCAGCCGGTGTGAATTGCCTCCGGCCCGAGCCGCTCCTCGACGGCACGATGGATGACGCCCTGAAGGCGGCCACGATGAATCGAGAATTGCGGCACATCATGGCCAGCGTCGATTCCGCGGGCTTCGCGCCAGACCTCCTGGCCGTGGCGATTGAGGTAATAGAGCTGGTCGGTACGGATCGCGACGCCGTCAAGCTGCTGGAGGAGGCCGAGGCCGGCAAGCTCCCGCATCGCATGCGGCAGCGTGTTGATACCCACGCCGAGCTCGCGGATGGTATCGGCCTGCTCGAAGATCTCGCAAGCAATGCCGCGCGAGCGCAGCATCAACGCCGTGGTGAGACCACCAATACCGCCACCGACGATAATCGCCTTCATCGCCCTCAACTCCGCTCAGAACACGCCAGGCAACGGGTTAAGTTCGCACGGGCGGTCACTCCGCCGCAAGCGGCTTTGTCGCCTCCGCCTTGAGCTCGGCCCGGGTCTTGGGCTTAGCCTTAATTCTCAGCTCCTCGAGATCCTGCCGGTCGCGGACGCTGTTGCGGAAGATCTGATCCTTTCCGGGCAGGTATTGCGGCGGGCAGAAGGCGTCGTTTGCCCCGTACCAGGCGGCTGCCCTCATCGTGAAGGACGGATCGACAAGATGCGGACGGCCGAGCGCGACGAGGTCCGCCCGGCCGGCGGCCAAAATGGTGTTGGCTTGGTCCGCCGTCGTGATATTGCCGACGCACATGGTAGCGACGCGCGCCTCGTTGCGGACCTGATCGGAAAACGGCGTCTGGAACATCCGCCCGTAGACCGGCTGCGCATCGCGCACGGTCTGACCGGTGGAGACGTCGACGAGATCGACGCCGGCCTCCGCGAAGGCGCGTGCAACGGCCACCGCGTCGTCGCCGGTGACCCCACCTTCGACCCAGTCGGTTGCGGAAATGCGCACCGACATCGGCTTGTGCGACGGCCATACCGCCCGCAGCGCCTCGAAGATTTCGAGCGGGAAACGCAGACGATTGGCGAGTGAGCCGCCATATTCGTCCGTACGGGTATTGGTCAGCGGCGAGATGAAGCTCGCGAGCAGATAGCCGTGGGCGCAGTGCAATTCGAGCATGTCGAAGCCGCAGCGCTCTCCGCGCTCGGCCGCCGCGACGAAAGCGTCCCTTACAGCGTTCATGCCGGCGCGATCGAGCTCGCGCGGCACCTGGCTGTCGGGAAAATAGGGCAGCGGCGATGCCGAACACACCTCCCAGCCGCCCTGCTCCAACGGCCGGTCCATGCCGTCCCACATCAGCTTGGTCGCGCCCTTGCGGCCGGCGTGGCCCAGCTGCAGGCAAATCTTCGCCGCCGAGTTGCCGTGGACGAAATCCACGATGCGCCGCCACGCGGTTTCCTGCTCGTCGTTCCACAATCCGGCACAGCCGGGCGTGATCCGGGCCTCGCGGCTGACGCAGATCATTTCCGTGAAGATCAGACCGGCACCACCGATCGCGCGCGATCCGTAGTGCACCAGATGGAAGTCGCTCGGCACGCCCTCCTCAGCCGAATACATGCACATCGGCGACACCACCGCACGATTGGATATCTTCATCTCGCGCAGCCGGAATGGCTGGAACAGCGGCACCATCGGCCGGTCGATATCGACATCGAAGCCGCTGCTGCGCACCTGCCTGGCGAACGACTTGTCGACCTCCGCCACGAAATCCGGGGCGCGGAGCTTCAGATTGTCATAGGTGATCGCCTTCGAGCGCGTCATCACGCCGAAGGCAAACTGCACGGGGTCAAAATCCCAGAAGCGGTCGACATGCTCGAACCAGACCAGCGAGACGTCGGCCGCGTGCTGCGTCTTCTCGACCTCCTCGCGGCGGCCATGCTCATAAAGATCGAGCGCCGCCTTGGTGCTCGGCGCGTTCTGCATGGCGTCGACCAACGCAATCGCGTCTTCCATCGCAAGCTTGGTGCCGGAGCCGATCGAGAAATGTGCGCTCGCCTTGGCATCGCCGAGCAGCACCATGTTGTCCTTGACCCAGCGCTTGCTGCGGATCATCGGGAAGTTGCGCCACATCGATCGGTTGGTGACCAGCTTATGTCCATCGAGAAACCAGCCGAAAATTTCGGCCATCCGCGCGGCGGACTGGGTCTCGTTCAGACCCGTCAGCCCTGCGCGCTCGAATGTCTCCGAATCGGTCTCAAAGATCCAGGTCGAGTGCCCGGCCTCATACTGATAAGCATGAGCAATAAACGGCCCCCAATCCGTCTCCTGGAAGATGAAGGTGAACGCATCGAGCGGCTTGGTCGAGCCCATCCAGGCGAACTTATTGGAGCGAACATCGACCTCGGGCTGGAAGTAGTCGACATATTTCTCGCGGAAACGGCTGTTGATACCGTCCGCGAGCAGGATGAGGTCTGCATCGGCGAAGCGGGACTCATCGTCGATGTCCACCTCGAAATGCAGGACGACGCCGAGCTCCCGCGCCCGCTCTTGCAGGATCAGCAGCAACTTCTGCCGCGAGCAGCCGCAGAAACCGTTGCCTCCAACCCGATGCGTCGTGCCACGGAAATGGACCGCGATGTCGTCCCAGTAGGCGAATTCCTGGGTGATGCGGCGGTAGCTCGGAAGGTCGTGCTTTTCAAAATTGTCCAGCGTGGCATCGGAGAACACCACGCCGAAGCCGAACGTATCGTCGGCCCGGTTGCGCTCGTATACGGCGATGTCGGCGCTCGGCCGCTGCTTCCTAAGCAGAATGGCTGCGTAGAGACCCGCAGGTCCGCCACCGATGATCGCAACTTTCATGGGAGCCTCGCCAATTGACCCGGCGGAAATTATTTTAACCCTAAAATAATTTCGCGCAAGTCCCGTTGGTGGGAAGGCCGCGGGAAAGTGGCCGGCTCAGTCGCCCCTGAAGACCGGCTTGACCTTGTTGGCAAACGCTTCAAAGGCGCGCTCGAAATCCGCCGTCGTCATGCACAAGGCCTGGGCAACGGCTTCCGCTTCGATCGCCTCTTCCACCGACATCGCCCATTCCATGGCCAGCATCCGCTTGGTCATGGTGTTGCCGAAGGTCGGCCCTTCCGCGACCTGCTTGGCCAATAGCTGCGCCTGGGACAGCACGTGTTCCGGCGCGACGATGCGGCTGAAGAAACCCCAGCGCTCGCCCTCCTCCGCGGTCATGAACCTGCCGGTGTAGAGCAACTCGGAGGCGCGGGACTGCCCGATGATCCGCGGCAGGATCGCGCAGGCACCCATGTCGCAGCCGCCAAGGCCGACCTTGTTGAACAGGAACGCCACCTTGGCGCCGCTCGCCGCGAACCGCATGTCAGATGCCATGGCGATGATCGCGCCGGCGCCGGCGCAGATGCCCTCGACCGCGGCTACGATTGGCTGCGGGCAGGACCGCATCGCCTTGACGAGATCGCCGGTCATCCGCGTGAAGGCGGTCAGCCCCTTGGTATTCATCTTCACGAGCGGGCCGATGATCTCGAACACGTCGCCGCCAGATGAGAAATTGCCACCGGCACCGGTGACGACGATCGCTTTCACTGCATCATCGAAAGCACAGGCGCGGAAGAAATCGGTCAATTCCCGATAACTCTCGAACGTCAGCGGATTCTTCCGCTCGGGACGGTTGAGCGTCACGGTTGCAACACCGTCGACAGCAGTCAGCAGAAAGTGTTGCGGCGAATAGTCCGCGAGCGGCACGGTCACGGGATTGGCTGGCCTGCTCATGCGATCTCCTTAAATTTTCTGTTCCACGGCTGCACTGCGCACGCTAGATCTCGCCGCCGGCCACGGCAATCGCCTGACCCGTGATCGCGCCGGCGCCCTCACCGCACAACCAAAGCACGGCGTCCGCCACCTCCTGCGGCGTGATCAGCCGTCCCTGCGGATTGTGCTTTGCGAGCTCGGCGATCGCCTGCTCCCGGCTCCGGCCGGTCTTCTTCATGATATTTTCGATGCTGCCTGCAACGAGCTCGGTATCGGTGAAGCCCGGACACACCGCATTCACCGTCACATTGCTTCCGGCCAACTCCAGAGCAAGTGAACGCACGAGACCAACCACGGCGTGTTTGGCAGCCGCATAGGCACTGACATAAGCATAACCCTTGAGCCCGGCGGTCGAGGCAATCGCGACGATGCGGCCGCGGGGACAATCCTTCATGCCGGGCAGTACGCCGCTGATGGCATGGACCACGCCCATGAAATTGACGTCCATCATGCGCGCAAACAGGGCGCTGTCGGACTTCGAGAACGGCGCGGATTCGGCGCTGCCTGCGTTGGCGATCAAAATATCGATCGGCTTTCGTGCATGGGCCTCAGCGATGGCAACCTTCAGACCAGCCTCGTCCGAGACGTCGGCGACGGCAACAAAATGCGCGGCGCCCGCGCCGACGGTCTCTTCGAGACTCGCGACGTTCCGGCCGAGGACGGTCACCGTCGCACCGGCCCCGACGAGAGCTGCTGCGATGGCGCGGCCGATGCCGCGGCCGCCGCCGGTCACGAGCGCGTGGGACGAATGCGGCAACCCGGACATGCGCTGGCTCCCTTGCGTTCGGCTGATCGCTCTCTCGATATATTTTAGCCTTCAAACTTTTGCAAACAAAGGGCGGCGCAGCATCAAGCGATTGCACGCTGAAGGCCGGCCCGAAAATTGCTTTAAGTATAAAATTATCGCTTCCCATCCCCCACAGGCCTGTTAGCATCCCCGGGCCAAGCAAAAGGATGTCGCGTGCCGCAGCCTGCGCCGATGATAACGAAGGACAGACGCTTCGCCTATGAAGCCGCGGGCGATCCCGACGCGATACCCCTGATTTTCCTGCATGGCATCGGTGGCGCAGCGCGGGCCTGGCGGCAGCAGATCACCAGATTCGGCAGCCAGTTCCGCGCCATTGCATGGGACATGCCGGGCTACGGCGGATCGGCGCCGCTCGCCAGCGTCAGCATCATCGCGCTGGCCGACGCGCTCCAGCAGTTCATCGAACAGATCGGTGCAAGCCGGCCTATTCTGGTCGGCCATTCCATCGGCGGCATGATCGTCCAGAAATGGCTGGTGCAATCTCCGAAGCTGGCGCGCGCGGTCGTGCTCGCGCAGACAAGCCCGGCCTTCGGCAAGGCCGACGGTGACTGGCAGAAATCGTTCATCGCCGCGCGGCTTGGACCGCTCGATCGCGGCGAGACGATGAAGTCGCTGGCGCCCTCCCTGGTGAAGGAGCTCGTCGGCGACGATCCTGATCCGATGGGAATGGAGGTTGCGCGCGAGTGCATGGGCAGCGTACCGGAGGCGAGCTATCGCGCCATGATGCTGGCTTTGATCGGCTTCGATCAGCGCAGCACTCTGAAGGACATTTCTGTGCCGGCGCTGCTGCTGTCCGGCTCCAAGGACAACAATGCGCCTGCGCCAATGATGGCGAAGACGGCAACCTTCATTCCCTCAGCTGAGTATGTCGAACTCGCCGGCGTCGGCCATCTCGCCAATCTTGAACGTCCTGACGCCTTCGACGAGGCCTTGGGCCGTTTCCTGAACTTCGTCGCGGCCAAAAACCTGAGGTGACTGCGCAATGACCATGCAAGTCAGCAAGACCATCGGCGCGATAGGCAAGGTCGCGCTTGACGCGCCGATCTTCGATCCCGTGGCCTTCCGCCTGGGCGACGAGCAGGCCGGCATCATCGCACGGGCACGGGAGATCGGCCAGAGCGTGTTCGCCGGCCGCGCTGCGACCTACGATCGCGAGGCGATCTTCCCAACCGAGAATTATCGTGATCTGCATCGCGTCGGCCTGCTCGGCATTGCCGTTCCCAAGAAGCATGGCGGGCTCGGCGCGAATTATCAGACCTATGCGCTGGCGGCCGCTGAGATCGGGCGCTATTGCGGCGCGACCGCGCTGACCTGGAACATGCATGTTTGCTCGACCCTGTGGTCGGGCCCCCTCGCAGACGATCTCGACATGGATGTGGAAACCCGCGCCGAGCACGAACGGCGGCGTGCGGTCCATTACCGACGAATCGTCGAGGACGGCGCGATCTATTCGCAACCCTTTTCCGAGGGCGGCGCCGCAGCCGCAGGCGGCGTCGCCTTCGGCACGGAGGCAAAGCCCGTGGAGGGCGGTTGGATCGTCAACGGCAAGAAGATCTTTGCATCGCTCTCCGGCCACGCCGACTATTACGGCGTGCTCTGCACCGAGATCGAGGAAGGCGAAAAGGCTTCCCGCCGCAACACCCTCTATCTCGCCATCTCCGCGAAATCGGAGGGCGTCTCGGTGGTCGGCGACTGGGATCCACTCGGCATGCGCGGGACGGTCTCGCGCACGCTGCTGTTCAAGGACGTATTCGTCCCCGAGGACTCGGCGCTGATGCCGCGCGGCGTCTATTTCCAGGCCGCGATGCGATGGCCGCACATGTTCCTGACGCTGTCGCCGACCTATATGGGCCTGGCACAAGCCGCCTATGACTTCACCGTGCGCTATCTGCGCGGCGAATTGCCGGGCATGCCGCCGGTCAAACGCAGGATGTATCCGACCAAGCAGATCGCAGTCGCCCAGATGCAGATCAAGCTCGAGCAGATCAAGGCAATCTGGTTCCAGGCCGTCACGGAGGCGCGTGCCAATCCAAGCAAGGAGCAGGTGCTCCGCGCCTATGCGGCGCAGTATTCGATCATGGAAGGCGCCAACGAACTCGCAGCTCTCGCGATCCGCACCTGCGGCGGTCAGGCCATGCTCCGCTCGCTGCCGCTGGAGCGCATCTATCGCGACAGCCGCTGCGGCTCGCTGATGCTGCCCTGGACCGCCGAGCTTTGCCTCGACCGGATCGGGCGCGAGGCGCTGTACGAGGCCGGCGAAACGGACGACTGACCGTGGACCTCTGTAGTCTGATCGATCGCAACGCGGCGTTCTCGCCAGACAAAATAGCCATCGCCTTCGAAGGAGAGCGGCTGAGCTACGCCGCATTCGCCGCGCGCATCGAGCGGGCCGCTACGGCGTTGAAGCAGGAACTCGGCATCGGCCGCGGCGACCGCGTCGCGATCCTGAGCCTAAACCGTCCGGACTATTTGGTTTTGCTGTACGCATGCGCGCGTCTAGGCGCGATGCTGGTGCCGCTGAACTGGCGGCTGGCTGTCGCCGAGCAAGTCTTCATTCTCGCCGATTCGGGTGCCAAGGTCCTCGTGCTCGAACGGGCGTTCGAGGCAATTCTTCCCGCGCTTGCACCGGGAACTGCGGTGGTCGGCCTCGACTTCGTGCCGCCGCTCGGCACGAGATTCAAAAGCCTGCTGGCTCGCAGCGAAGGCAATGGCCGCAACGTGCACACCGATCTCTCCTGCCCGCTGTTGATCGTTTACACGTCGGGAACGACGGGGCGGCCGAAAGGCGCAGTACTGCGGCAAGAAGCATTGCTCTGGAACGGCGTCATGAGCCAGCACATGCACGACTTGACGTCCGACGATCATGTGCTGACGGTGCTCCCGTTCTTCCATGTCGGCGGCCTCAACATCCAGACCACACCTGCGCTTCAGCTTGGCGCGACCGTCACGATCCACGCCCGCTTTACGCCGGATACCACACTTGCCGCCATCGAGCAGGAACGGCCAACGTTGACGGTGATGGTGCCGGCGATCATCCAGGCTGTCAGCGAGCATTCTGCCTGGGCCACGACCGATCTCTCGTCGCTGAAGGCGATCGCCACCGGCTCGACCATCGTACCGCCGCACCTGATCGACCGCTTCGTCACGCGCGGCGTTCCCGTTCTTCAGGTCTACGGCTCGACGGAAACCTGCCCTATCGCGATCTACACCCGGCTACGAGGCGATCTCTCGCGCGCGGGGTCGACCGGACTTGCTGGCTTGCTCTGCGAGGCGAAGGTGATCGATCAGGCCGGCCACGAGGTGCCGGCAGGAACACCAGGCGAGATCGCAGTGCGCGGCCCCAACGTGTTTTTCGAGTATTGGGGTAATGCCGCCGCCACGCGCGACGCCCTGCGCGACGGCTGGTATCGTACCGGCGATATCGGCCTGTGCGACGCCGACGGCTATTTCTGGGTTCAGGACCGCAAGAAGAATATGATCATTTCTGGCGGCGAGAATATCTACCCGGCAGAGGTCGAACGCGTCCTGCTCGAACATCCCAAAGTCAGCGAATGCGCGGTGATCGGACGGCCCGACCCGCGCTGGGACGAGGTGCCTATCGCCTATGTGATCCCGCGGTCCGGTTGCCGGCTCGAAGCGGAGGAGCTGAGAGCGCATCTTCAGGCGCAACTCGCGCGCTACAAGGTGCCGCGCGACATTGTCTTCGTCACCGACCTGCCGCGTACGGCACTGGGCAAGGTCCAGCATTTCCTGCTGAAGCAGCTTGATGCGCAATCGCGCGCGCAAGGAGACGCATCTTGAGGATTGCAGTACTGGGAGGGGGAAACGGCTCTTTCGCGGCCGCTGGCGATTTTGTGCTGTCGGGACACGAGGTCCGGCTCTGGCGCCGCGACGCAGATCAGGTCGCGGCGCATCGCGCCGCCGGCTCGTCCATCCTGGTGAAGGATCATGATGGCACTCACGACGTGAAGCTTGCGCTCGTCACGTCCGCCATCGCCGAAGCCGTCGACGGCACGGAGCTGATCCTGTGCCCGGCCCCTGCCTTCGCACAGCCGGACATCGCGCGACTGCTTGCCCCGCACTTGCGGGACGGGCAAGTCGTCTTTCTGCCGCCGGCGACATTCGGCTCGATGATCTTCGCCCAGGCTGCAAGGGACGCCGGCAACCATGCGAAAGCGAGTTTTGCCGAAACCGGCACACTGCCTTGGCTCACCCGCAAGCACGGTCCTTTCGAGGTCGCTATCACCATCCGCGCCAAGCGACTGCCGGTCGGTGTGTTCCCGCTCGACCAAGCATCGCATGCGCTCGCGGTGATCGGGCGCGCCTTCCCCGATGCGATCGAGCCGTGCGGAGACGCATTGTCCGGCGCACTGATGAATGCAGGCCCGATCATCCATCCGCCGCTGATCGTGATGAACGCGGGCCCGATCGAGCATTTCGAGCGATGGGACATCCACAAGGAGGGAACGCAAGCCGCGATCCGACGGGTCACCGACGCGCTCGACGCGGAACGGATCGCCGTGCGCGAGGCGCTTGGCTATGGCGCGCCGCATTTCCCTCTCGCCCATCATTACGCGAGGGAGGGTGAGGTCTGGATGTATGGCCGCGGCTCGCATGACCGGCTGACCGATTCCGGCGACTGGCGCGAGCAGATCGTGCTGACCAGCCACCGCTACATGCGTGAGGACCTGCGGCTTGGGCTGTCGCTGCTGGTCTCCGTCGCCGCCCTGGCGGGCGTGCCCACGCCGCTGGCCAAAGCCTTCCTGGCCATCGGTGGCGCAGTCTGCGGCGAGGATTTCAGGCAGGACGGCCGAACGCTCGAAACCTTGGGACTTGGCAATCTCGGCAAGGCCGAGCTGCAGACGCTTCTCCGCAACGGATTTTGACCGATGACCAGCCGCGCCAGTATCGTGTGCCTCGGGGCCGGCCGCATGGGCCGCGGCATCGCCGTTGCGTTCGCCTATGCGGGGCACATGGTCACGATGGTCGATATCAAGTCGCGCTCTACCGACGATTTCGCCAGGCTCGAGACGGACGCGGTCGGCGAAGTCAGGACAACCTTTGCCAGCCTGGCGAAGCTGGGGCTACTGACCGAAGCAGATGTTGATCCGCTCATAGCGCGGGTTTCGGTGGTGCCGGCGAGCCAGAGTGGCGCGGCACTGTCCGAAGCGGGAATGGTCTTCGAGGGCGTTCCTGAGGTCGTCGAACTCAAGCGCGAAGTGCTGGGAGCGGTCTCAAAGCAGACCGGCCCCGATACGATCATTGCCTCGACGACATCGACAATCCTCGTCGACGATCTCTCAGGCGCGATCGAAAACCCCCGCCGCTTTCTCAACGTGCACTGGCTCAATCCGGCCTATCTGATCCCGCTGGTCGAAGTCTCGCCCGGCAAAGCCACCGATCCCGCCATTATCGACGAGGTCAAGGCGCTGCTTGAAGGCATCGGCAAGGTGCCGGTGGTCTGCGCGGCGACACCAGGCTTCATCGTTCCACGCATCCAGGCGCTGGCGATGAACGAAGCAGCCCGCATGGTCGAGGAAGGCGTCGCCAGCGCCGAGGAAATCGACAAGGCGATCCGCTACGGCTTTGGCTTCCGCTATGCCGTCCTTGGGCTGCTCGAGTTCATCGACTGGGGCGGCGGCGACATTTTGTACTACGCGAGCCGTTATCTCGAAGGCGCACTCGGGAGCGACCGCTATCGCGCACCCGATATCATTTCCCGCAACATGCATGAAGGCCGGATTGGTCTGCGCACGGGCGCCGGTTTCCTCGATTATTCCGGTCTCAATGTCGATGCTTATCGCGTGGAGCGGCTCCGCGCCATGGTGGACCTGCTCCGACACTTCGACCTGGCGCGGCCACCCGTGCTCGACCGCAACTAGCCGAAGACGTCCTGAAGCACGCCTTCGCGAACGACCGCAACGCCGTCGAGCTCGATCGTCGTTCCCATCATCGGCAGATCGAAATGGCCCGCCGTGTAACGGCCGGCGAATTCGTTGGCCCCGGTCGAGAACAGGAAATTGCCGGAGACGGCGCGAATTTCCGTGCCGTTGGTATCGCGCTGGTCGTACATCGACAGCGCCTCGTATCGCGCGCCCGGGTTCATACCGAAGCCGACATGCGACACGGCGTAGGCTTCCTGATCGCCCCAGGCGGCAAGGTAGGCGCGCATCATCGCGGCATCCGTGCCCTCGCCTTCGAGCTCGACGACATAGTCGTCCTTCAAGGTCATCTTCACTGGCGACGTCAGGTAACGCTTGAACGTGAGATTGATGTCGCCGGGCGCCATCACCAGCGTGCCATTGATGGTTCCGCTCTTGGGGAAGCTGACGACGATGCCGCCGGGCCAATGCGCCAGCGTGCCCGGCTTGTCGGTCCAGCCCCACACGCCGACAGTAGAAGCACCGACCATGTCCACGTCGAGCGCCGTGCCGGCTTTTGAAGTTACCCGCATCCGCTTGGTCCCGCGGAGCATCTTTGCCGCTGCGCGGACGCGCTTCTCAAGCGCGGAATCCGGCACCATCCGCTCTAGTGCCTCGGGATGCTCGTTGGAAACTACAAGGATCCGTGCGCCGGCCTTTAGGATCTCGGGCGTCTCCACGGCATGCATCAGGCCCTCGATGGTGCAATCCACCACAAAGCCCGCCTGCTGAAGCGCAGAGATGACCGGACCGAGCTTTTGGATCGCCTCGCTTGCCCCAGTTGAACGAACCGGAACGATATTCCGGTTGCGCGGTGTCGGCATCACGACGTGAAACGGCCGCGCGCCTATCCGAAGCAGGGCTAGCTCTGCGAGATGAACGTTCAACGCGCGCGACTGGGTTTCCGAGAAAATTGCCGCGGTATCGCCGGGCTTGACCGCGCATCGCTCAAAAATCTCACAAAATGCGTCGATCCACTTCGCCTCGATGCGATCCGCCAGCATGGTTCACTCTCCCGGTGTTCTGGTTTCTTGTTAGTCAGATCACGCTTCGGGGAACCCCCGTAGCAGGTACGATCGCACGGCACCCAGCAATCCGTTCAGAATCAACCCCAACAGGGAAATCGTGATCAGCGGCACGAACATGTCGACGGCCTGGAAGGTTCGGGCCGCCGTGACGAGTGCGTGCCCCAATCCATCGGTCGACGTGATCATCTCGGCCAGAAACACCACGATGCAGGAAATGACAAGGCCGATCCGGCAGCCGGTCAGGATCGACGGCATCGCGGCCGGCAACACGACCTTGAAGAGGACCGCATAGCGCGGCGTCCCCGCCGCTATGGCCGACCAGATCAGCTTCTGCTCGACGGTCGACGCACCATAGTAGGTCGAGAGCAGAATGGGAAAGAGCGCGTCCGCCGCCACCAGCGTGATCTTCGATCCGTGACCGAAACCGAGCAGGAGCAACAGCGCCGGGTAGAGCGCAACTTTGGGCAACGGCGCCAGTACCCGAACGATCGGCCGAACCACGGCATTGATCGCGGGACTGGCCGCGGCTGCGATGCCGATACTGATGCCCAGCACGACCGCAATCCCAAAGCCCGCAAATAGCCGGAACAGGGTTGCCGCGATCTCCTGCTGGTATGTCCACGTCACGAGCTGTTGGAGCAGCCGGCCGAAGACGGATCCTGGCGGCGGCAGCAGGACCGCGGGCGCAAAGCCGAATGACACGAGCCCCTGCCACACCGCGATCACAAGCACGATCGGCGCAAGCCCAAGAATGACGTTTGCTGGGAGAAGGCGCGATGTCATGAGAAGCTCAGCGGCATGTCGAACTGAGGCTCTGACCAGCGCACCAGCCGTGCGCGGACCCGCTCGAAGATCGCGTCGAGGCAGATACCCATCGCTCCCACGATGATGATCATCGCAAAGACGGTGTCGTATTGGCCCATGTCGAGCGCATTGAACAGGATGTTTCCGGCGCCGGACTGCCGGGCGATCATCTCGCTGGTAATCATGGTAATGAGAGCCAGCACGAGCCCCGTACGGCAGCCGGTCAGAATTTCGGGAAGCGCCGCCGGCAGCACAATCCGGACCAACCGTTGCGCAGGCGAAAGCCCCATCGCGGCGCCCGACCATAGCATCTTCTCTTCCACCGCCTTGGCACCTTCGAAGCTGTGATAGATCACAGGGAGGCTGACGCCGAGGAAGATCACCAGCGTCTTCGTGATGTCGCCGACGCCGAGCCACAGCATGATGATCGGCATCAAGGCTGCCTTAGGCACCGGGTAGATCACCATCAGGAGGGGGTTGAAGAAAGCGGCCACCGCACGGCTGCGCCCCATCAACAAACCGAGTGGAATCGAAACCAGCACCGCCACACCAAATCCGATCGTCATGCGGCGAAGCGAGGCAAAAATATTGATCAGCGCTTCCTTGTCTCCGAGGATGTCCGGGATTGCACCGATCGCCTCGATCGCCGTCGGGAAGCTATCGTTCTTCAGCGCGAGCGACGCGACCTGCCATACCGCCAGCAGCCCGATGCAGGCGAACACCGGCGCGGCGCGCTTGGCCAGGGCCGCCAGCGATGTCATGACCGCGATCCCGTCTCTTCGACCTCGTCGAACATGCGCTCGATGTCGACGACGTATTTCTGGTACCGCGAATCGAGCAACAGCTCGTTGCGACGCCGCGGTCGCGGCAGATCGATGTCGATCACCTGCCGGATGCGGCCGGGCGATTTCGACATCATCACGACCTTGTCCGAGAGGAACACGGCTTCGTCGACCGAATGGGTGACGAACAATACGGTCTTGCGATCGCGCTCCCAGATATTCAGGAGATCGTTCTGCAGGCGCGTCCGGGTGTGGGCGTCCAGCGCGCCGAACGGCTCGTCCATCAACAGCACTTCGGGATGGTAGGCCAACGTCCGAGCCAGCGCGACGCGCTGCTTCATGCCGCCCGACAGTTCCTTGGGATAAAAGTTCTCATAGCCCTTGAGGCCGACCATTTCGATCAGAGCGCGGCTCTGTGCTTCGGCCTCGATGGTACCCACACCTTGCTGGCGCGGGCCGTACGACACATTGCCCAGCACCGTCTTCCAGGGAAATAGAGCGAATTCCTGAAACACCGGGCCGCGATCGGGCCCGGGCCCCGTGATAGGGCGACCTTTTATCTTCGCTGAGCCGCTGGTCGGAGTGACGAAGCCGCCGACGATGTAAAGCAGTGTCGACTTGCCACAGCCGGACGGACCAAGGATCGAAACGAAGGCTCCGTCGTCGATCGTCAGCGAGATGTCGGACAGCGCCACATGATCCTTGCGAGCCGAGGTCTGGAAGACCTGCGACACGCGGTCTATCTCGATGATCACGGAAGCCGGCTCGTGTGACGTCACCGGTCTCACCCATTCGCTCGATCTCGAAGGCACTACCTTCATCCCGTCTCCCGCCTCACTCGTACGCGAACATGGCGCAACCGACCTGCTGAACGAGCTCCGTCAGCGGTTCGAGCTTAGCAAGAAACTTGCCAGAGAGGCGGTCATTCTCGCACGGGTGCGGCGCGTCATTCGAACCAGGGCCATTCCGCGGGGCCCTCATGTGTGACGGCTCCGCCCGGCGCCTGTCCGACCAGCCGCGCATATTTTGCAAGCGCACCTGCACGGTGACGCGGCGGACGTTGCTTCCAATCGCGTCGGCGCGCCGTGAGTTCCTCCTCGTCGACGAGCATATCCATTCGGCGGTTTGCGGCATCGATCCGGATCCTGTCGCCCTCGCGAACAAGCGCAAGCGGACCGCCAACAAATGCCTCGGGAGACACGTAACCGATACACATCCCGCGGGTCGCACCGGAGAAGCGCCCATCCGTGATCAGGGCCACCTTCTCGCCCATGCCCTGCCCGTAGATCAGCGCGGTGACGCCGAGCATCTCGCGCATGCCGGGGCCGCCGACCGGCCCTTCATTGCGGATGACGAGAACCTCGCCCGCCCTGTAGCTGCGGTCACGAACGGCCTTGACACAAGCTTCCTCGTCCTCGAACACGCGCGCAATGCCCTCGAAGAACTGGCTCTTCAAACCTGCCACCTTGATCACCGCACCGTCTGGACAGAGGTTACCCTTCAGGACCGCCACGCCACCATCGGGCATGATCGGGGCGCGGCTTGCGTAGACGACCTCGCCGTCGGGCGCATTGGCTGCGCCGTATTCTTCTGCAAGCGTGCGGCCCGTGACGGTGATGCAGCTACCATCGATATGTCCGCTCTCGATCAATTCGCGGATCACGACAGCCGCGCCGCCGATATCGTAGACATCTTTCGCGGTGTATTTGCCGCCTGGACGCAGGTTGCCGATCAGGGGTGTCCTGGCAAAGACTTCGCCGACATCATCGAGCGTGAACGCAATGCCGGCCTCGTTGGCAATCGCGGGCAGATGCAGCGCGGCGTTGGTCGAGCCGCCTGTCGCCGCAACGATGGCCGCGCCGTTCTCGAGGGATTTCCGCGTCACGATGTCGCGCGGCAGCGGCCCTCCGCGCTCCAGCATCTCCATGATCAGCCGACCGGCGCGGCGCGATATCTGGGCGCGCTCAGCGTAGATGCCTGGCACCATCGACACATTGGGGATGGTGAGGCCCATTGCCTCCGACACCATACCCATCGTGTTCGCGGTGAACTGGCCGGCGCACGCACCGATGGTCGGTAGGCAGGCCCGCTCGATCCGCTCGAGCGTGGCGCCGTCGATCTCTCCGGTCATAAAGCTGCCGACAGCCTCATAGGAATCGAGAACCGTCAGGGTTCGCCCGTTCACGCGCCCCGGCAGCGAGCTGCCGCCATAGATGAAGATGGACGGCACGTTGCAACGAACCATACCCATCATCACACCGGGAAGCGTCTTGTCGCATCCGCCATACCCGATCAGCGCATCGTAGGCGAGGCCATGGACGACGGCTTCGATCGAGTCGGCGATCAGCTCGCGCGAAAACAGGGAAAATTTCATTCCCTCGTGATTCATGCTGATGCCGTCGGAGACCGACACGGTCGAGAATTCGCGCGGCGTGCCGCCGGCCTCCTCGATGCCCGTCTTGGCTGCCGCCACCTGGAAGTCGTGGGTCATGTTACAGGGCGTCTGCTCGCCCTTCATGCTGACGACGCCCACCATCGGCTTGGCAATCGCAGCGTCATCAAGACCCATTGCGCGCATGAAAGCGCGATGTGGAGCCCGGTCGAGGCCATCGGTCGTGACCCGTGATCGCAACTTCTTCATACGTGCATCTTCTTCATGCAGCGTCCCGAGCTATCCGTGGCGCTGCGATCTCTTGTGCGGAAATTGGCCCGATCGCTTATTCCAGCGGCGCAACGATCGTTGGATGTTTGAACTGCGCAGCGTCCAGCTTCGGCAACATTCCCGTCTCCGCATAGATGTCCAGCATCTTCTGAATCGCGGGGAAGTTCGGCGCCGCGCCGGGATCGCGACCAAAATCGTTATCTTTGAGCAAATAGGTCTCAAGCACCGGAATAGGCGCCTTCAGAACTTCATTGACGACCTTCAGCGTCTCTTCGCGGTTGGCCAGCGCCTTCTTCATCCCGGACGTGATGTCGCGGACATAGGCCTTGACCAGTTCTGGGTTCTTGTCGACGAAATCGGCACGGCAGGCTTCCAGAATGTGGACGATGTTCGGCATGGCCTGCGACAGCGAGAACAGCTTGCGGGTGCCCCCCTTTGCCTCCGCGCGCGCGGCAAACGGCTGGTTCATGTTGACCGCATCGACGCGTCCCTGGCGCAACGCATCTTCGGAGACGGCGAAGCCGACCTCGACCAGCTTGATATCCTTGGCCGGATCCACGCCATTCTTCTTCAGAAGCAGGTTGAACGGACCCTGCGTGCCGCCGCCGATCACGGAAATGCCGACCGTCTTGCCCTTGAGATCGGCGATCGTCTTGATCGGAGAATCATCCATGACCGCCCAATAGACCGAGAAGCCGCCGGGCTTCTCGAAAACATGCTGCGCCACGATATAGGCCTTGAGATTGCCGCCCACCACGCCGTTGGCGAGCGACAGCGGCGCCTGCGTTGCGCAATCCAGAGCGCCGGCGGCCAACGCCTGCGTCATCGGCGCGGTGCCCTGAAATTGGGTCCATTCGATGTTGTACGCCTTGCCGAGACTGGGAAATTCGGCTGGGCGGCGCATCATCCAGTATTTGGATTCCTCAGCCGGGATCGTCCAGCCGACGCGGATCGTCTGCTGCGCCCATGACGGGCCTGCGCCCGCACTCACGGCCGCTGCCGCGCCCAAAGCCAGGATCCACTTCGAAACGGTTCGCATCGTGCCCACTCCGCTGCTCGGGCGCCGACCGGCGCCCCCAACCCGACCACCCCAAATGTTTCATGGTTCAAACAATCAGGCAAGCCATGCGAGCCGGATGGTGTCGCTCTCCGCCCTGCCATGTATGGTAGGCGGCGCTGCGACAGATGGAGGCAACCTATGGCTGATGCGAGCAAGACCAACCCGCAGGGCGTCGAAAGGCTCGGCTATCTCGGCCTGGGACTGATGGGGACGCCGATGACCCGGCGCCTGCTCGAGGCCGGCTATCAGGTCAGCATCTGGAATCGCTCGGAGGGCAAGGTCGTTCCACTCCTTGCGGCCGGCGCCAAGCGCGCAGTCACGCCTCGTGATCTGTTGGCGAATTCTGACATCGTTTTCATGTGCGTGACCGATGCAGCCGCTGTCGAAGAGGTTGTCTTCGGGCCCGAGGGTCTTGCCGCGGCCTCCGGCGCAGGCAAGCTCGTGGTCGACTTCTCATCGATCCATCCCGCGGCTGCGCGCGACCTCGCAACGCGACTGAAAGCCGCGAACGGCGCCAATTGGATCGACGCACCGGTATCCGGCGGCACCAAGGGCGCCGAGGACGGCACGCTGGCCATCATGGCCGGCGGAGAAGCTGCGGACGTCGAGAGGGTGCGGCCGTACGTCCTGGCGATGGCCCGCAGGCTGACCCACATGGGACCGACCGGCGCGGGACAGACCACAAAGCTCTGCAATCAGGTGATCGTCGGATGCGCGATGGCCGTGCTTGCGGAAGCAACACGTCTTGCCGTGAACGCCGGCATTGACGCCAGCCGATTGCCGGAAGCGCTCGCCGGCGGCTTCGCGGATTCCATTCCACTTCAGCTGTTCGTGCCGCGGATGGTTCAGGGCATTCACTCGCCGCCACTGGGCCACATCGCCACCATGCTCAAGGACCTCGATACGGTCGCCGATGTCGCGCAGACGACGTCGACGCCCGTGCCAATGGCCTCGCTTGCGGGACAACTTTTCAGGCTGGCCAAAGCCGCGCGGGGCGCCGACGCAGACGCGCTGGAGATCTACAAGCTCTCGGCAACACAGCGCTAAGGCGTCGAACACGGCCTGAAGTACACTACGGTGACGTCTTGCGCTCATCATCGACCAGGAACCGGCCATAGGTCCCACGCGCGAACAGCAGTGGTTCCCCGGTAGTGTAGGCATAGGCCTCGACCGCGCCGAGAAAGATCACGTGGTCGCCGCCATAGTAGCGATTGACGGACCGGCATTGAAAATTGGCGACGCTCTCGGCGAGCACCGGGGCGTTGCCCAGACCCGGTGTCCAGTCGATTCCGGCGAACTTGTCCTCGGACGGTTTTGCAAACTTGTTTGCAAGCGCCTGCTGCGAAGTGCCAAGCACGTGGACGGTAAAATGGCTGGCGTTTTGAAACACAGTCAGGCTCGATGAATAGATCCCGAGGCTCCAGAGGATCAGAGGAGGATTCAAGGAGACCGATGCGAACGAGTTGCAGGTGATGCCGTAAGGCTTTCCATCAGCAGCCGTCGCGGTGATGATCGTTACACCCGTTCCGTATGCCCCGAGCGCATTGCGAAAATCGCGGGGATCAATCAGCGAGTTGTCGCTCGCAAGTTCGTTGGCTGGATCGGGAACGCCAGGCTGCTTCGGGTCATTCATCATCCGGCCTCACAATGTGAGGTTCTCGGACGGCAGGCCCAGAGCCACACGTCCATAATTCGTTCCAGCCGCATCGAAATTGAACGCAAGGTGCGAGTTGATGGCGTGAGCGTCGCGGAATTGCCGCTGCAGTACGCCCGTCGTGAACAGACCGCGCGCCCCACTTGCGGCAAACAGCATTGAGACCGCCTCGGTGCAAAGATTGACCGAGAAAGCTCCATCGCGCCGATACTTGGTCTTTCGGGCCATGCTTGGAACATGACCGCGGCACGCATCCGCCATGGCATCGATGCAGGCCGAACGCATGATCAGACGCGCAGCATCGATCTTGGCCGAAGCCTCCGCGATCTTGATCTGCGTGCTTTGAAAGTCGCTGAGCTTGGCGTGGTTATAGGTCGATATGCGATGACGCGCCACGTCCGCGTAATCGTCGAGGCACGCTTGCGCATTCCCGAGCGCGACGCCGGACAAGACGTATGGAAACAAAGAAAACACGGGCAGCGTGTACGACGGATTGGGATTAATTTTGCTGCCAGGGGTCAGGCCACCGGCAAGATCACCGACGGCGATGGTCATATAGTCGGGCACAAAGGCATTCCTGACCTCGACGTCGCACGAACCGGTACCGCGAAGGCCTGCGACATTCCAGGTATCGAGCACCCCGTAATCGTCTTTCGGCAGCAGAAAGATTCGATATTCGATACCGTCCGCCTCATCGTCGGAGGAGACAACGCTCGCCAGCATATTCCATTGGCAGGAAGCAACGCCGGAAGAAAACGGCCAGCTTCCTTGCAACCGATATCCGCCGCCGACCCTCGTGGCGCGACCGGCCGGAAAAATAAACGAGGACGCAATCAGCACATCCGGATCGCGGTCCCAGACCAGATCCTGCGCCTTCTGCTCGAACATGCCCAGCATCCAGTGATGGCTCGCCAGATTGGCGAAATTCCACGCTACCGACGCGTCCGCCCGGCCGAGCAGCTCGGCGCAGTCGACAAGGGCGACGTACTCAAGCTCGGCGCCGCCAATGCGCTTTGGCTGGAGCATCCGGAACAGGCCCGCGTCGTGCAGATCCTTCTCGGTTTCCGGAGGAAGATGCCGCAGCTCCTCCGTGCGCGCTGCTCGCTCTCGCAGCCGCGGCAGGAGCGCCCGGGCGTTCTCGATCATGGCTACATAGGCGCGCTCGCCGGCTTCCTGCCCCGTCGGCTGGCCCATGCTCGGCTCTTGACCAGGCGCCATTCGTGTCCCTCGCTTTCATATAGTTATGCGGCGGGAACTTCACCAAATCAAGCGGATGCGGCGCCGATCGCGCAATGCCAGATCCCTTGGGATCGACCGAACAGGTTTAAACCGACGCCGCCGGCTTGCCTGATCCAAAGACACCCTTTTGGGTAAGCTCCGAGATCCGAGGCGCCTCGTAGCCGAGCGTATCACGCAGGACGTCTTCGGTGTGCTCGCCTAGCAAGGGGGCGGCAACAGGATCAACCGCGCCGGTCAGGCTCATATTGATCGGCGGCTCGATATTGGGGACCCACTCTGCTATACGATGCGGAATACGGCTCAGGCGATTGCGCTCGCGGGCCTCGGGCGCGTTGAATCCCTCCTCGACCGTCCGGAGATAGCCGACCGGGATATTGGCCAGCTTCATCTTCGTCATCCAGTTCTCGAGGGTATCGCTTGCAAAGACCTCGGCGATGGCTGCCCGCAGCAGTTCCTTGTTCTCTGAACGCGCCTTGCGCGATGCGAATTGCGGATCGGTGATCAGATCGGGCCGGTCCAGCACCTCGAGCACCAGCCGACGATAGAGTCGATCGTTCGCGCAAGCCATGTAGAACGGTCCATCGGAGGCTTCGTAAACGCCGACGGTGGGGGACCCGCTCGGTGAATTGCCGAATCGGCCGGGATTCTCACCGTTGATCAGATAGGCCATGCCGTAAAAGCCGGTCATCCCCATGGCGACGTCGAACAGGGCGACCTCGACGTGCTGCCCACGGCCGAGCCGATCCCGCGCCAATAGCGCCAGCAGGATGGCATTGCAGGCAGACATCCCCGCCGCCATGTCGACTATGGGCGGGCCGGTGCGGACCGCCGGGCCATCGGCAAACCCGTTGAGCGACATGAAGCCGCTTTCCGCTTGCGTGATGGGATCGAAGCCGGGCCGCGAGGCGAACGGTCCGGTGCGTCCGTAAGCCGAGATCGAGCAATAGACCAGCCTTGGATTGAGCGGCGCGACCACCTCGTAGTCGAGGCCGAACTTTTTCATGACTCCGCTGGAAAAATTCTCCACGACCACATCCGCTTTGCGGATCAAATCCAGTGCGATCTCGCGCGCCTCCGGGACGGTCAGGTCGAGCGCGATGCCGCGCTTGTTGCGGTTCAGACTGAGATAGGCGGCGCTCTCGCCGCCGATTTCGGCGTGCTCATAGGCGCGCGTGTCGTCGCCGCCGTCGGGATTTTCGATCTTGATGACGCGCGCGCCAAAATCTGCAAGCGTCTGGGTGCAGGCTGGCCCGGCTACTACGCGGGTGAAATCGATCACCAACATACCATCGAGCGCCGTTGGTCCGCCCCTCGCCTGCGGCGAACGTTCTGGAAGTTGAGGTTTGGTGGGCATCGACGGCGCTCCCTTACATCGGCTTATGATCGCCGAATTTCCTGCATAGCAAACTTAAAGCCCGGCGCCGCGGACTTCGCAAGTGCCTCACCCGCATCGCTTCAATACGCAAAAAGGCCCGGCAGCCGTCAAGCTGCCGGGCCTCTGGACATTCCGGTTGTACGAAGCCCTGCCAAGCGCAGGCGATCCTGTGTTGCGAAAGGGCACCTTCCGAACCACCGCAAACCGTGCTTAACGCAGCCACTTTCGCCAATAAAGCGTATGTGACCAGGCCCAGGACGCCTGGGGCTCAAAGAGCCGATAGTCCGCCTCGATGAAGTTATTGGCAGATATCGCATTGTCGGTCGTATCGGAGACGATGCTGTCCCATCCGAGACGACTTCCTCTTGCTTCGACGGCTCGCATCAACCTGCGCTGAAGTCCTCGCCCCCGATGCAGATGCAACACACCGACCCTGGAGAAGTAGCCGCCATTTCGAACATGCGTCGAGCGCATGACACCGGCAAACGCGACAGCGTCATCACCGTGATGGACGAGCCACTACGCCCCAAGTCGAATTGCGGCATGGCAGCTGCATCGAAGAACGTGAGCTGATGCAGATCGGCCAAGGTATCGGCAACATCGTCATCGGATGCATCGACGACACGAATTCTGTACATGAGACGGCCCGTCGATGAGGATTGACACATGCAATACGGCGATGCCGCCGCAGCGAAGGCTCAATTGCCCAGCACGACCTTGACGCCCAGCCAAACGGCTCCCATCAGGCCGGTGGCAAGGACGGTAATCACGGCCTTGAATGTGTAGCTTTGCGCCTGCTCCACGCTTTTTCGCCAGCGCCGCAGATGCTGAAAGTCGGCCCTGACCTCTTTCCGATCATCGTCTTCGATTCCAAAAGAAGCCAGCACCGAGGCGACCGTCTTCAATACGATCGCATCGATGCTCTCCTGCTGAAGTTTGTGCTGCCCGGCCAGCGTCTCGGCAACAATCGCTCTGATGTCGTCATCTGGCATTTTCACCGCTTGATGATCCTTGCAACGTTCTCGAAGCCGCGCTTGGCGAAGTAGAATGAGACCACGAGATTGGCGGTGATCGCCGCAAATCCCGCCAGAGCGTCTGTGGAGCCGATGCCAAGGACCTTGTCCCAGACCAGGAGCTTTGCGAAATAGAGCGCCACGCAATAGCCCATCAGCTTGTCCGATCATACCAGTGCCCAATTTCGGCGATCGCAGACCGCAGCGGCGCGAGCAAATGGCCCGGCGCCACGGGCCGGCACGTTGGCGCGTGCAACGGCCAGCAAGTGTACGGAGGGCGGCGCGCCGATCGGCGCTCCAGGTTTGACGAGTGCGTGGCCGGATGCACGGCCACCGCCCGATCTTGACATCGAGACGAAAAAACCCGCGGCGGAAATCTCCGCGCGGGTGAACCAAACTCGTCTCGACGATGGCATTATGCCGGTGTTTTGCCCGACGCGTCAAACGAACGAATTCGCTCAGGCCACGTTAGGCGATCAGGAGGACCGCCCTATGACACTCAAGACGACATCACGAAACACGTCGCGAAATCTCCCGGGACGAACGCCGCGCATCGACAAGGAGCGCGACACGCAAGAAGCCATCGTTGAAGACGCCGGCGAGACGGAGGACAACAACCGCGACCTCGTTCACGGCGACGGCGGCACCATCGACCTTCCCACCAGGCCCGGCGATTTGTCGAAGGACGACTAGGCGCCTGAGGCGGGCGGGCATCTCGATGATGCCATTCAGCCGGTGTTTTGCCAGATGTGTCAAACATCGTTCGTTCAATCACCAGATGCGGGAACCAGCGCGGCGCGCGGCGCGTTGTTTTTCATCAGGAGGATCGTGCGAGCGATGAGCCATACTGTACTGGTTGTTGACGACGATCCCGGCGTCCTCGACGTCCTCGTGGGGATGCTGGAAGAGCTCGGCTGCACCGTCGTCAGCGCCCAAAGCGGTCCGGCTGCGCTCGATCAGCTCAGGCAAAATCAGGAGATCTCCATCCTCATCACGGACATCAACATGCCCGGCATGGACGGTCATGACTGGCCGAGCTGGCCAGGCGAGACCACCCGGAGCTGAAGATCCTGCAATTGTCCGGTCGTGAACCTCGGCGAGGCGGTCTTCCGATGATCCGGAAACCGTTTTCATTCGAGGAACTCGCCAGAACGATGCAGCGGACCACCGGCGTTTGTTGAGCGCCGGGCGCCCAAAAGAAAACCCGCTGCGGGTAGCTCCCGCGCGGGTTGAACCAAACACTTTTCGATGATGCCATTATGCCGGTGTTTTGCCCGACGTGTCAAACGTCAGCGAAAGCAAATGGCGACGTCCCTCCTCCCAGCTCAATATGTGGTGCGCAACGGACTTGCTTCAAGTCCCCGGCGATCGCGTAGAACCCCCGACCCAGCAATAAGTCGAGGGGGCACGACATGCCTGCATTGCTTCCGACGTCCCGTTCGCGCGGCCGGACGAGCGCACAACTCGCGGCATCCAACGACCACGCAGTGATCATCGCCGGCGCTGGCCCGACTGGGCTGATGCTGGCCGCGGAGCTCGCGCTCGCGAATGTCGACGTCGCTGTGGTCGAGCGGCGCGCGAGCCAGGAGCTGGCCGAAACGCGCGCCGGCGGATTGCACGCCCGCACCATCGAGATCCTCGATCAGCGCGGCGTCGCCGATCGTTTCCTGCGCGAGGGACAAATCACCCAGCTCGCGGGCTTCGCCTGGACCAGGCTCGACATCAGCGACCTCCCCACGCGACACAATTACGGGCTCGCACTTCGGCAGGGCCACATCGAACGCATTCTGGCCAACTGGGCCAGCGAGCTCGCCGTGAAAATCTATCGAGCATCCGAGGTGACGGGCTTCGCGCAGGATGAGACCGGCGTCGAGATCATGCTGTCCAGCGGCGCAACATTGCGGGCAAACTATCTTGTCGGCTGCGACGGTGGACGCAGCCTGGTGCGCAAGGCCGCCGGCATCGAGTTCGCCGGCTCCGATCCGACGCTCAGCAACCTCATGGCCGAGGTCGAGATGCGGGAGGAGCCGGCATGGGGGCTGCGTCACGACGCGCTCGGCTTTCACGGCCTCAGCAGAACTGAGAGCGGACGCGTGCTGGTCGTCGTGTCCGAAGCGACGCTCGCGCGTACCGGTGAGCCCGGCCTCCGCGATCTCAGCGAAGCCCTCGTCGCCGTGTACGGCACCGACTTCGGACTGCAAAACCCCTTCTGGATCTCCCGCTTCACCGACGCGGCGCGGCAGGCCGTGTGTTACCGCAACGGCCGCGTGCTGCTCGCCGGCGATGCCGCGCATATTCATCACTCCGTCGGTGGTCAGGGCCTCAACACTGGCGTGCAGGACGCGGTCAATCTCGGCTGGAAGCTGGCGCAGGTGGTCAAGGGCATGTCGCCCGAAAACCTGCTCGACACCTACCACGCCGAGCGCCATCCCGTCGCCGCGCGCGTCTTGCGCAACACCATGGCGCAGATCGCCCTGCTCCGCCGTGGCGATGACGGCCTCAAGGCCGCGCGCGAGGTGGTGTCCGAGTTGCTCGGCATGGACGAGCCGCGAAAACGCTTCGGCGCGATGATGAGCGGGCTCGACGTTCACTACGATCTCGGCGAAGGACACGCGCTGCTCGGGCGCCGCATGCCGGATCTCGATTTGACGGTCGAAGGGCGCTCACTGAGATTATTCACTCTGCTGCACCAGGCGCGCGGCCTGCTGCTCGATTTTGGCAAGGCAGGCGGCATCGACATTGTGCCGTGGGCCGATCGCGTCGATCTCATCGGCACCGATTACGACGGTCCGTTGCAGCTTCCGGCCATCGGACAGGTCGCGGCGCCAGGTGCCGTGCTGGTGCGGCCCGACGGCCATGTGGCCTGGGTGAGTGATGAGAGCCAGCGCGGACTTCCGGACGCGCTGGCGAAGTGGTTCGGACCGCCTGCGGCGTAACGCTCGAACGCACGGCGCGCCGTCGAAACAAGAAAGCCCGCGGTATGCCGCGGGCTTTCGGGTTGAGACTAAGCCCTAGGAACGCGTCTCAACACGCGCCTACCCGCTAGGCCCTCACCCGCGCGGACAGGAGCCTTTGGCGAGGCAATCGGTGTCTCGCTCTCAGGTTTGTAAGTAAGCGCGTCGGCGATCCATTTCGGCCATGCGGCCTCTGGACCTGGCTCAACGCGCGCGAGACGCAGCTTCTGCGAGTCTTCGCTCATGCTTCCTCCTGCGAATTCAACCAAAGTTCTTCGTGAGAAACGTCGAAATCATTGGTCGCGCCGAAGCTTCCGAGAACGCTGAGCGGTGCTCGCTGAACGGTCTCCTCAATCTCCCGCATCGATCGTTACGTTATCGCCGGGATGGACAATAACCCGCTCAATGCCGTGAATAAACTTAAGGGCTTGCCGTCCTCGCTCGCAATCGGCTGCAGCGGCTTGCCCCATCCGCGATCGAGAATCGCATTTGCGGCCGAGACACGCGCGTGGGCGGGAGCGTTCTTGTCGCGCATGATCTGCACGAGCGTGTTGACGGCATGCACGGTGTGCGTTCGCGCCAAGGACTTGATTGCGGCCATCGTCCGCTGCTTCAAAATTCGACGACCAAGCACCAGTTTGGATGATTAACATGGGCCCTGGTTTCGCACCGGAATTTTCCGAAATAGCGGCTCGCCTCGCGGGTCCGTTTAGTTTGAAAATCAGGGTGGCCCGATTTACCGGAACTAGGTCAGCGTTTTCTTGGTTCGAATCATATCAGGCGGCGTCGGCGAGTTTGTAGGACCAGGTATGGACGACGGGA
>NZ_JASXTA010000012.1:0-264078 GCF_032290525.1 Bradyrhizobium cosmicum
CGACGCTTTCACACCCGAGGAATGCGCCAACTATCTCAAAAATTCAGGCTATCGAACTTAATGCCATCACGCTTTAACGCCCGAGATGACCGAACCACAAAGCGGTGTCAGTAGTGATATCGACATTGGGCGATGACGAGCTGCTGCCCGTCATCCCTGCCCTGAAGACGGTACCCCAGCCTGTGCTCGCCCGTAATGCGGCGAGACCACCAACCGCGCAGATCATGTTTAAGGGGCTCCGGTTTCCCGAGGCCCCTGAACGGATCTCTTTTGATGTCCTTGATGAGGTCGTTGATGGCAGCGAGGATTTTTTCGTCCTCCCTTTGCCAATGAAGATAGTCCTGCCAGGCAAGCTCGGTCCAGGCGATCAACATGCGCCTAGCCGGTTGAGGTGGGCTCGATCAATTCACGTTCGACCAGCTTACCCTCATCAGCTTCCTTGATGGAGCGCAGAAGACGCGCGGCGTTGGCCGGGCTCTTCAGTAGATGAACCGTCTCGATGAGGCCCTCGTACTCTTCCTCCGAGATCATCACCACGCTGCGGGCGTTCTGGCGCGTCACAACGAGCGGGGCGCGATCGTCGCAGACCTGGTCCATGTAGGCCGCGAGGTTGCTCCGTAGCTCCGTGTAAGAAACGTTTGCCATCAGTCAGCCTTCTGTACAGACAACCGTACATATCGTTGTACAGAGGCTCGTACAAGGGGTGACCGATAGTTCAGACGCCTGCTACGGCTGTTTTGTAGGCCGATCGGGCCGATTTGAGGCGCTTTTTGGCCCAAAAACCTTGACATCAGGCGGTTTCTGGCTAGGTTGCCGGCCAACGCGGGCCGTTTGGCCGGCTCCAGATTCCCTTCATTCCTGAGGTTCAGAACATGGCCAAAGCGGTCACCATCAAGGTCAAGCTCGTGTCCTCGGCCGACACCGGCTTCTACTACGTCGCCAAGAAGAATTCGCGCACCATGACCGACAAGCTGGTCAAGAAGAAGTACGATCCGGTGGCGCGCAAGCACGTCGAATTCCGCGAAGCCAAGATCAAGTAGGATCAGCGAAGCGTTGACGAGTTTTGCGGGGCCCTTTCGGGCCCCGTTTCATTTTGGCTCTCTCGTGCCCGGACCATCGGACTGATTGCCCGAAACACTGAACGGCTGTCGAGCCCAGACTAGCCACAAACCTCCATCACCCCCTTCGGCTTGCCATCGCCGGAGGGCAGACCGGAGCCGCTCGGAACCAGCTTGCAGCCGGGTCGCACGGGCCTGCACCCTGCTCCATTGCAAAACATCTGCCCGGTGGCCTGCGGCTTTGGCGGCGCGGACTCGACCTGCTTCCGCTGCTCGTCCCGCGTCTTCGATTCATCCCTTGTAGCAACGGGCTTCTTCTCTGGAATCTTCTCGCATTCGTTGTCGTCATTGACACGATAACCGGAGCGACAGGCAATTTTCACGCACGCATCGCCGTCGGCTTTGAAACCGCGATCGCACACGAGCGGGCAGACGCGACTTGGCTTCGCCTTGATTGAGTCAAGCGCATCGAAGCTCGCGAGCTTGGCATCGAACTTCGTGCCGGCGTACCTGTTGAACAAAGTCAGCGCGCGTTGCGACGACGCGTTCCAATCACCGTCGGCGGCCGATGCGAAGCATCCCACCCGACGCAGTTCTGATTGCAGCAATTTCGCCGTTTCCTGCGGAGAGAGACTCGGCTGTGATGCTGTCGGAGCGAGTGCCGCGATTTTCGGTTCGCTGTCCACCTGCGCCTTCCTTTCGGCCGCCTGCTTGGCGGCGAGCTCGGCAACTGCCTTGTCATTGGCGATCCTGTCGGCGAGCGCCTGTTCGGCGGCGAGCTTGTCAGCCAAGGCCTTGGCCACGGCGGTTTCGGCTTCCTTGCGCCGCTGCTCGGCGGCGGCTGCTTTCGCTTCCTCGACCTCCTTGGCTTTCTCTGCTTTAAGCCGGGCGTCCTCTGCGGCCTTGGCTGCAGCGGCGGCCCTGTCCTGTTCGGCCTTCTGGGCTCGCTCCATGACAAGACGGGTCTTTTCGTCCTCGGCCTGCCGAGCCTTGTCCGCAGCGTTGGCGCGGGCTTCCTCGGCCGCAATTCTGTTCAGCTGACCCTTGGCGAGGCTGGCGTAAAAGCCGTCCGGATATTGAGCGAGGAAAGCCGTCCAAATCTCTCGCGAGCCAAGCTGGAGCGCCAGCTCGTAGTCTCGGCGGACCGCATCCTGTGGGCTCGGCTGCGGTCCCGCCGTAATCGGCTTGGCTGGAACCAACGCGACATCGTCGCCGCCGAGCGATCCGTAGACATATGGCTCCTGCTTGTAGCCGGTATTCTTGAGGACATCGTCGCGGACGAACCCGAAGGCTTTGCGCAGATCGAGCCCCGGCGTCGGCAGCCGTTCGACAAGTGCTGCGGCAAACGGACTGTTCTTGGAGTCTCCGTCCGAGGCCGTCGAGCCAGCCTTCGCGGCGAACGCGATCATGGTGTTCGGGCTGGTCGGCTCGATCTTGGCGAGGCCGCGACCGATGGCGCGCGCCGCGACGGTGCGCCTCATCGTCTTGGCAAACGGATTGTCCCGGCAGGCGTCCAGGATGACAAGCCGAAGCCGCTTCGCAGGCTCAACAGCAAACAACGCACGATCAAGCGCCACGGTCTCATCGAGCACATCGCCGTCGGTTTCCAGCGTCGCATCGGTCGGAATGAGGTAATTGTTACCGTCCAGCTCGATGCCATGCCCGGCGTAATACACCACGGCAACTTCGGCATCCCGCGTCCTGTTCGCGAACTCGCGCAACGATTTGCGCATCTCGGCAGCGCTCACATCGAGCCTGATCTCGACATGATCGAATGCGGCCTTCTTGAACATGTCGCCGATCAGCGCCGCATCGTTCACTGGATTAGCTAGCCGGGGCACACTCTTGTAGGCGGAATTGCCGATGATGAGCGCAACACGACGTTCGGCGTGCGCCGATCCGCAGGTCAGCCAAATGACAAAGAACAATGAAACCCAGCGAAAAGCGCCCATCATAGCCCCAAACAACATGTGCGCAGCCTATGCGGAGCCTGCCGAAAGGCAAGTTCCGGCTCTGTGACGTTGATCACATGACGATCTACTTCGGGTCGTATTCGCCAGCGACGATCAAGCCAGCGATTTCCGCTTCAAGCCCACGTCCGCTATGCGAGCAGACGACAAGTTGAAGCCGGCCTCTCATCGGCAGATGCCCTTCAACCCTCGGTTGCTCCGCTCGAAACGCCAACCTTTGCAGCTTCAAATGCCGACCACAGAGCTTCGACTTCTTGTCGCTGTCGTGCTGCCGGGCGGAACAGCCGTATCTCGATCGGGACCGAGGACCTGGCGTCCCCGGCCTCGACGAGCGAACCCGCCGCGATGTCGTCTTCCGCCAGCGTTCGAGGAAGCCAGGCGACACCGTCTCCGGACCTGACCATCGAGAGCAGCGTCGCGGCGAGATGCGACGTGAAGATCTTCTTCAGATCCCTCTTCGCCAGTTGGCTCGCGACGATGCGGCCCAGCCCCGACTGCTGGCTGTAGGCCAGGTAGGGCACGGTCTCGTCGTTTTGCAGCGACCAGCGCGGCTTGCGGCCGGCGGCGGCGACGCTGAGGGGAACGAGCGTGTCGGTGCCCACGACGATGCTCTTGAACTGCCTGGTGTCGAGCCGGCTCCCCATGCTGCGATGGTAGTGGCACAACAGGAACGACACGTCGCCCCGGAGCATCATCCGCTCGCACGCCGACATGCTGTCCGAGATGAGATTGAGATTGCCCAAGGCGAGAATTTTCTCGCTGCTCCGGACCCACTTCGGAAAAAACGTGAACGACAGCACGTGCGTTGCCGCGATCGACAGCGGCCCCGCCCCCCGTCCGGCCACGTCAAGGGTTTCGCGGCGCAACTGATGCAGCGCCCGGATCAGAATTTCCGCCTGGGTATGGAAATGCTCGCCGGCGCGCGTGAGCGCCACACTGTGTGTCGTTCGAACGAACAGCGGCGCCCCCACCCATTCCTCCAATGCCCGGATCCGCCGGCTGAAGGCCGGCTGGGTGACGTGACGGGCCTCGGCCGCCTTGGAGAAGTTCAAGGTCTCGGAAAGAGCCAGATAATCCTCGAGCCAGATCAGATCCATCGGTAATGCATAAACGGCATAACTAATCTCGGCAACAGCATTGGCATTCTCTCCGGCCGAAGCCTACGGATCGTTGCAAGCTACAAAACACCACAGCCGCGCAGAAGTCGTTCCAGAGACCGGAGCGGCCCTTCCCAAACAGCGACAGAGGTCCGCTAGGGCCACATGCTGCTGTCGCCAATTGGTGTCGGTACCGGTCGTTGTCGGCATAGCCAAGATGGGCGCCACCCAAAAGATGTCGGCCGGATCGGCGTCAAGTCGCTGATCTACTTCGAGGTCGTCTGGACCGAAGACATCGACAAATACAGAAGGAAAACGCCATGCGTATCGTAGACGTCGTCGAGACGACCAAGCCAATCTCGTCACCGATCCGGAATGCCTATATCGACTTTTCGAAGATGACGGCGAGCCTTGTCGCCGTCGTGACCGACGTCGTCCGCGACGGTCGGCGGGTGGTCGGCTACGGCTTCAATTCGAACGGCCGCTACGGTCAGGGCGGGCTGATCCGCGAGCGCTTTCGCGACCGCATCCTCGAAGCCGAACCCGCGAGCCTGCTGAACGACGACGGCAGCAATCTCGATCCGCACCGCATCTGGACGAAGATGATGTCGAACGAGAAGCCCGGCGGTCACGGCGAGCGCTCGGTCGCCGTCGGAACGCTCGACATGGCGATCTGGGATGCGACCGCAAAGATCGCCGGCAAGCCCCTGTTCCGCCTGCTCGCGGACATGAAGGGCAAGGAGGCCAACCCGCGGGTCTTCGTCTATGCCGCCGGCGGCTACTATTATCCCGGCAAGGACAACTCCGCGCTGCAGGCGGAAATGCGGAGCTACCTGAACCGCGGCTACAACGTCGTGAAGATGAAGATCGGCGGCGCGCCGATCGACGAGGACCGCGGCCGCATCGAGGCCGTGCTCAGGGAGATCGGGTCGCAGGCCAGGCTCGCCGTCGATGCCAACGGTCGCTTCGATCTCGAGACCGGCATCGCCTACGCCAAGATGCTGCGCGAGTATCCGCTGTTCTGGTATGAGGAGATCGGCGATCCGCTCGACTACGCCCTCCAGGCCGCCATCGCGGAATTCTATCCCGGCCCGATGGCCACCGGCGAGAACCTGTTCTCGCACCAGGACGCCCGCAACCTGCTCCGCTACGGCGGCATGCGTCCGGACCGCGACTGGCTGCAGTTCGACTGTGCTTTGTCCTATGGTCTGGTCGAATATCTCCGGACACTGGACGTTCTGGCTCAACACGGCTGGTCACCGTCGCGATGCATCCCGCACGGCGGTCACCAGATGTCGTTGAACATCGCCGCTGGCCTCGGGCTCGGCGGCAACGAGAGCTACCCCGACCTGTTCCAGCCCTACGGAGGATTCCCGGATTCGGTCCGGGTTGAAGACGGCCACATCGTGATGCCGGACATTCCGGGCATCGGCTTCGAGGGCAAGTCGGATCTGATCAAGGTCATGCGCGAACTGGCCGAATAGGCCGGTCGGTTCAGGCGGAAAGCGCCATCGAGAGCGACTGCGCATCCAACGGAAAGTGTTCGTTGCGGGTCGCTTTGACGCGGCCCTTTGTGTCCCGGACGCGCTGCAGCGTGCAACGCTGCTGCGGCAGAGCCGGGACCGCCGTGGCCAGCTTGCATGGGCCTATTCGCGTGACCATCACGAAGCAGACCTCGCGGCGCTCCACCTCCGCGACATGTCGGTCGGCCGGAGCGCGACCAAAGCTCTGATCAGCTTGGCTCTTCCGTTACGAGGCGGCATGAAATCATCTTGCAGGCAGCGTCTTTAGAATTGCGTGCTGAGCGGACGCTGACTTTTGCGTTCCACCTCGACATCTCTGTTTTGACTTCAAGAATTCAACCCGCAAGATGCCCGTTGAGCTGCTCTCAGACACATCGAGAGCCGAGATCGCCCCGAAGCAGCAATCGCCATAGGCCGGTGCGGTTTTCGCCGTAAACTCGGGACCTGCCCCTGACCGTTGTTCACGGACTAGTTGCGAAAACGAAGTTTGATCTGGTTGCGCGAGACAACCGCGGCTTGTGAAACCCGGAAAAACAGGCTTAGCTAAGGGAATACTGGCAACAGCAGCACGGACCCACGCATCAGAGTGACCACGGATACAAGACTATGGCCTCCCCCCGTGAACCCGGTGCCAGCCCAAGACCCGACCCGCTTGTAGGGCCGGACACCTGGCGGGAGATTGTTCCTGGTCAGCGCAAGCTGGTGGCCGTGCTCGCGGCCGACATCGTGGGTTACAGCCGACTAATGGAAGCGGACGAGGAAGATACCCACAAGCGGGTCCTCTTGCTGCGCGCAACGATTATCGACCCGGCGATTGCGAAGTACAGGGGGCAGGTGATCAAGAACACCGGAGACGGTTTTCTTGCCGTATTTGACAGTGCAAATGACGCCTCTCAATGTGCGCTTGCAATTCAGCACGGCGCCAATGAAATGTCGGCGGAAGAACCGGAACATCGGTTCATAAGTCTCCGGATGGGGATCAACGTTGCCGATGCGATCTTTGAACGGGAAGACATTTATGGCGATGGCGTGAACATCGCCGCTCGGCTTCAGACCTACTCCGAGCCCGGCGGCATCGTCGTCTCAGGTGCTGTCGCGGATCAGATCAGTGAGCAGGCCGGCGTCTCCGTCGTCGACTTCGGCGAGCTGCATCTGCGGAATCTGTCGCGCCCCGTCAGAGCGTTCGGGCTGCGCATCGAGCGTTCACCGCATCCGGTGGCAGATAGCCCAATCAGAGCGCAGGGACGGCCATCCATCGTCGTTCTCCCATTTCGCAATCTTGCCAGTCAGGATGATGCCTATTTCGCCGAGGGGATTGTCGACGAAATCATTCACGCGCTCTCCGCGCTGAAGGAGCTGTTCGTGATATCGCGCGGGTCGACGCTGGGTTATAGCAGCGAGATCATCGATGTCCGCGCCATCGGTCGCGAACTCGGCGTGCGCTATGTGCTCTACGGCAGCGTACGCCGCTCCGGCGGGCGGCTGCGTATCAATACCGAGCTCAATGACACCGAGTCGGGCAACATCATCTACTCCGATCGTCATGAAGGCGAGCTCAGCGAGCTGTTTGCACTGCAGGAGCAAATCTCGACGCGAGTGGTCACGACGATCGCGCCACATGTTCGCGAGTGGGAGCGTGCACGGGCCCTGCGCAAGCATCCGCAAAATTTGACGGCCTACGATCTGGTTCTCCAGGCGCTGAGCTATCTGTACCGAATGGACTACGACTCGTTCTCGCGGGCACGCGGATTGCTGCAGCAGGCCATCACGCATGATCCCAGCTATGCGCCGGCCTATTCATACCTCGCATACTGGTACATGTTCAGGGTTGGCCAGGGCTGGTCCACCGACGCCGCTGCCGATAGCATCGAGGCGTCGCGCAACGCGTCCAAGGCAATCGAGCGCGATGGCAACGATGCGCTCGCTCTGGCAATCGACGGTCACGTGCATTCGTTTATGTTCAAGGATTTCGAGACAGCGTCCCGCCTGTTGGACCGGGCGATCACGGTCGGTCCCAATTCGGCCATGGCATGGACGATGAGCAGTGCGACCTGCGGCTATCTCGGCGAAGGCCCAACCGCGGTCTTGCGCGCTGAACACGGCCTGCGCTTGTCGCCGCTGGATTCACACGTGTTCTGGCACGAGCACCTGCTTTCCCAGGCGCACTACATCAACGGCAATTTCGATGAAGCGGCTGCCTGGGGTTGGCGAGCGGCGAAGCATAATGAGCGTTTCACCTCGAATTTCCGCATCCTCGCAGCCAGCCTGGTGGCGATCGGAAAGTTTGTAGACGCACGCCAGATCGCGCAACGCCATATGCTGATTGATCCGAATTTCCATTTACAGGCCTGGGCGGACCGCACGCCGCTCAACGCGGCCACCCGCGACAATCTTCGACAACGACTCAAGGCGGCAGGATTTCCAGATTGAGTTTTTAGCAAGAGATAGGCGGCAAATCATTGGGAGGCTGCGATGGCAGGCAACGCCGGGAATGCGGGAAACGCAGGTAACGCTGGGAATGCGGGAAACGTCGGCAACGCAGGCGCGGGCAGCGGCGGTTGGATCTTTCCGGATCGCGTGGACCTGCCGTTCATTACGGAAACGGGCGTCAGCACCAACCGCACCACCGTCACCGAGTTCCCGGACCGGAGCTGGACCCCGGACTGGTTCGCCTGGCGGCTGCTGGCCGAATTCGCCATTAACGGCGGGTGGAGCACGATCACGGTTGCCCAACCAGACTATGCGAGCGCCGGAGCTGAGATCGACGAGCTCGTGACTATGGCCAAAGACGAGCGGACGGACGCGCTCGGCGAGATTTTTGCGCAGAGCGACGAGTTTCTGAGCTACTTTATGGCGCTTCTCAACGTCACGCCAAACTCGCATCCAAACACCTGTCGCGTGATGACGACGGCAAGCCTGATCGCGCTCCAGGTCGCGATGCATTGGAAAGCCTACTACAAGCGGCCACGACCATCGCAAATCTGCCCCGCGCTGTTGCCGCCGATCCAGGTTCCCGGCCACGCTTCCTATCCCAGCGGGCACGCGACCCAGGCACATTTGGTCGCGCTCTGCCTGAAGTTGGTGATACCAGCGTCGGTGCAGCCGATCGCAACAGATCTCACCGTCCTTGCCAATCGGATCGCGCGAAACCGGCAGATCGCCGGTCTCCACTACCAGAATGACACGGACGCCGGCGTTCAATTGGCCCGCGACGTCTACAATATTTTGATCAACCACACCTCGGTGCCGAGTTTTGATGGTTTGGTCACAGCTGCTCAGGGGGAGTGGCCATGAGCGCGCGCGCGAGTGGTGTCGAGCAACGCAGGCTTCCTACGCGGGACGAACTGAACGCGGGTCTGCGTCGGCAGATATTGCTGCCACCGCCACCGCCGCCCAAGGACTTCGACGCGCTGAATGCCGATGCGCGGGAGCTCGAATTCTACCGGCTTCCGCCCAAGCCGCCGCTGCGCGCGGGACCAAAGGCCGAGGCGTTATGGGCCAGATTTCTTTCCAAGCCTCTCGAAGTTCTGCCTCTGATCTACCCGGGCTCCGCGACCGACTTTCGTGTCAACCGCGGCCGTTTGGGCTCGGGCTATCCCAGTCGTCACGAAACCAGCTTCAATTGGTCGGGCGCGTGTATTGCGGCTACGGAGGGCACCCAGTTCACACAGGTGTGGGGGGCCTGGGAGGTACCCAAGCCAACCGCTCCCTCACCTGCGCCGGGCGATTATCGCTGTTCGACCTGGATCGGGATCGATGGTCATCGGCGCTTCGACAATTCGCTGCCGCAGATCGGGACGACGCAAAAGATCGTGGTTGCCAATGACGGCAGCGTTGGCCCGCCTTCCGTGGAAGCGTGGGTTCAGTGGTGGTTTCGCGGTGACCGCGATACTGGCCCGTGGATTCTCCCCAACTTTCCAGTGCAACCGGGGGACTTCGTCAGATGTGTTCTGACCGTTATATCGCAAGACCATGTCCATTTTTTCATCAAGAATGAAACGCAAGGCGGAAAGTCGCTTCCGGTCGATCTCCTTGCGCCGACGATTCCGATCCCCTACCCGATTGGACTTCCGATCGAATTCCCGGCGCGAGGCCGTACGGCAGAGTGGGTCACGGAGCGACCAACCATCTTGCATTCTACCGACCTTTATCGCTCGCCCGATTATGGCATGACAACGTTCGTCGACTGCTTCGCACTCGCCGGCACGGGCGGAATCGGCTATCAGCCTCAAGATCTGGAGAATGCCAGACTGATCAAGATGATCGAGATCCGCGACAATCCGCATCGGATCGCGCCACTGTCAAAACCGGAAAAACTGGACCAGCATACCCTACGAACCAGGTTCGTGAGCTGAACACGATCTTTCCGGCACGTCACTTGCCACGAAACTTGACAGGAAGCCGGCTTAAGCGGCGCTAGACGCCAAGCTGGTCGACGTCCGGTTGCCCCGACAGCCGAGGCAGATGTTTCCTCGGTCTCGATGAGCATTACCCTCGCGAAAGAACGATATCGAAACTAAGCACGCGATGGGGCTCTTGATCCCGCGCCGGCATCGTGCCGCCCATCTTTTCCTCCGAGGCGCATACGTCGTCACCAATCTCCTCGAGCGTAAGGGGATCATCCGCTGTGCGCGACAGCTGACATCACAGCGGCCGAGGCGCTCTTCGGCTTAGGGCCGACAGCTGCCCTTCCTCCGCACTCAACTCGTGACGTTTCACCGCGCCCTGCGCACGTCATTTTGGGATAGACTGGAACACCTTAGCGCTGAAGACGAGAGCCGGGAGGAGCCCATGGATATCGGGGCCTGGCTGTGTGATCTGGGGCTGGGACAGTACGAGCAGGCGTTCCGGGAGAACGACATTGATGCCGAGGTCCTCATGGACCTCACGGCCGAGGATCTGATCGGGCTTGGAGTCGTCTCGATCGGCCATCGCCGCAAGCTGCTCGCCGCCATTGCTGCACTGCGCGCCGGCTCAATGTCGCCTACCACCCTCATTACGGCCGTACCTGCCGTCACCACCGGAATCGCTTCGCTGGCGCCCGAAGCCGAGCGCCGCCAACTCACCGTGATGTTTATTGACCTGGTCGACTCGACCGCGCTCGCGGCACGGCTCGATCCGGAGGAAATGGCCGAAGTCCTGCGGATCTATCAGAACGCAGTGGCGGGCGCGATCGGAAGGTTCGAAGGGCACGTGGCGAAGTACATGGGGGATGGCGTGCTCGCCTATTTCGGTTATCCGCGCGCCCATGAGGATGAGGCCGAACGCGCCGTGCGGGCCGGCCTCGCCGCAGTCGCGGCGGTGCACAGGCTGAGATCGGGGCATGGCGAGACGCTGGCGGCCCGTGTCGGCATCGCGACCGGCCCCGTCGTTGTCGGTGAGTTGATCGGCGAAGGCGCGGCGCGCGAGGAGACGGTGGTCGGCGATACGCCGAACCTCGCGGCGCGCCTGCAAACCCTGGCCGAGCCCGACGCCGTGGTGATCTCCGCCCGCACCCGAGAGCTGATTGGCGGGCTGTTCGAGCTCGCCGAGCTCGGCCTGCAGATCTTAAAGGGATTTCCCGTTCCGGTACGGGCGTGGCGTGTGGTCGGCGAAGGCGCCGCCGAGAGCCGGTTCGAGGCGTTGCACGGCGCAGGCCTGACACCGCTTGTCGGTCGCGAGCATGAGATCGGCCTGCTGCTTGAGCAGTGGGAGCGCGCCAAGGAGAGTGAGGGTCAGGTGGTGCTGCTGGGGGGCGAGCCTGGCATCGGCAAGTCGCGCCTCCTACGGGCGCTGCGCGGGCGACTTGAAGATGAGCCGCATACTGTCCTGAGCCACTACTGCTCGCCGCACCATCAGACCAGCCCGCTATATCCGGTGATTGGCTTGCTGGAGCGCGCGGCGGGTTTCGCCGACGACGATTCCGCCGCAACGAGGCTCGACAAGCTCGAGGCGCTGCTTGCGCTCTCGAGCGATGATGTCACCGCGGCGGCCCCGCTGCTCGCGGCATTGCTGTCGCTCGAGACGGATGCGCGCTACCCGTCGCTCGACATGAGCCCGCATCGGCAGAAGGAGCGGACACTCGAGGTCCTGGTCGATCAAGTCCTGGGCCTTGCAACGCGCCGGCCCGTCCTCGCCCTGTACGAGGACGTGCACTGGGCCGATCCGACCTCGCTCGAGCTGCTCGATCTCCTGATCGACCGGGTGCAAGGCGCTCCCGTGCTCGTCCTCATCACCTTCCGGCCCGAGTTCGCGCCGTCCTGGACGCGCTATGCCCATGTCACCGCGCTGAGCCTCAGTCGGTTGAGCCGCCGGCAGGGGGCAGCCATGGTCGCGCGGCTGAGCGGCGGCAAAGCGCTCCCTGCCGCGGTGCTCGACCAGATCGTCGCCAAGACGGACGGCGTGCCGCTGTTCGTCGAGGAGCTGACGCGGGCCGTGCTGGAGACCAATCTGCTCCGGGATGAGGGCGACCACTACGCGCTCGCCGGACCGCTGCCGCCCATGGCGATCCCGGCCACGCTGCAGGAGTCGCTGCTGGCCCGGCTCGACCGGCTGGCCCCAGCCCGAGAGGTCGCCCAGATCGCGGCCGCGATTGGCCGGGAATTCTCTCATGAACTGCTCGCGAGGACGGCGGCGCTGCCGGAGAGCGAACTGCACGCGGCGTTGGACGACCTCGTCGATTCGGGTCTGGTATTCCGGCGTGGGACGCCACCTCAGGCGACCTACAGCTTCAAGCATGCGCTCGTGCAGGACGCCGCCTATGCGACCCTGGTGCGCGTGAAGCGGCAGCGCTTGCACGCCCGGATCGCCGCCGCGCTCGAGCAGAATTTTCCGGAGACAGTGCAGGCACAGCCCGAGCTTCTGGCCCACCACTACACGGAGGCAGGACTGGCCGAACCGGCGATCGACCATTGGCTGAGGGCGGGACAAGCAGAGATCGCGCGGTCGGCCACAGCAGAGGCGATCACGCAATTGACCAAAGGGCTCGACTTGATTCCTGCTCTCCCCGACGACGCCCCACGATGGCGGCGGGAACTCGAGCTGCAAATCGCGCTCGGCGTCGCCCTGATGGCCGCAAAGGGCTGGGCCGCACCGGAAGTCGGGCGGGCCAACGCACGGGCCCGCGACTTGTGCGAGCGCGTCGGCGAGACGTCGCGGCTCTTTCCTGTTCTCTATGGGAAGTGGGTTTTTCACGTCGTAAGGGCGGAGCTCGAGGCCGGTCGAACTGCAGGCGAGGATTTGCTCCGCCGCGCCCAGGCACAGAACGATGCTGCCGCCGAAACCATCGGCAATCGAATCGTCGGAACCGCTGAATTGCTTCGCGGCGAGTTAACGGCTGCGCGCGCCCATTTGGAGCGGACGCTCGCCCTCTACGATCCGACCGCCCATGGATCGCTTGCCTTCCTGTTCGCGCAGGATCCCAGTGTGGCGGGACTTTCCGTTCTATCCTGGGGACTGTTCGCCCTCGGCTATCCTGAACAGGCCCAGGCGAGGAGCGAAGAGGCATTGAGCGGCGCGAAGGAGTTGTCCCACCGCAACACCCTCGGCTATGCCCTACTGTACGGCTGCATCCTGTCGCAGCTTCGCCAGAACCACGACGAAGCGGGCGATCGGGCGGATGCGCTGATCGCACTGGCAGCCGAGCAGGACTCCCCACACTTCCTCGGAGCCGGCATCATCATTCGCGGTTGGATGCTGGGCGAGGCTGGAGATTTTCGGACCGGTATCGCGCAAATCCGGGACGGACTTTCGATGTGGCAGGCCACCGGAGCGGGCTTCCTGGTGCCCTATTTCCGAAGTCTGTTTGCTGAGGTCCACGGCCGGTCCGGTGCAGTGAACGAGGGCTTGGATATTGTTACCGAGGCGCTGCACCGAGTGGAAGAAACCGGCGAGCGATGGTTCGAGGCCGAGCTGCGCCGGATGGCGGGCGAGCTGATGCTACGGCTGCCTAACGCCGATGCGAGCGCCGCGGAAGCACGCTTAAGCCATGCGGTGGCAACCGCGCGCCAGCAGGGCGCCAAGCTCTGGGAGTTGCGCGCAGCGACACGCCTTGCACGATTGTGGAGAGAACAGGATCGGTGTGCCGAGGCACGAGACCTACTCACACCGCTTTATCGTCAGTTCACCGAGGGTTTTGCGACACCGGATCTACAGGCTGCCAGGGCAATACTTCGCAAGATCACCGCCCGCTCCGAGCCGACGACGGATCCCAAAGACCAGTAGTGATGCCGCATACACTGGCAAGCGCTTGGCCAATTCGACGTCGGTCGGAATCTCGTCTGTATGGACGCGCCGCCTGACTGCACGCAAGAGCTCTCCTCGGTGGTGTCAGCCTGACCGGACTTCGGCCCATTCACGCCAGATGCGTGCCGCTTCTTTGAAATACTGCCCTCGCCCGCCTCGTGGTCGATTGAAATCGTCAGACACTCTTGCGCGTCCGGAAAGGAAGCGGTCGAATGCCCGCCATGGGCTCAGAAGCGGACGTGGACGTTAGCGGACATGCTCTGCCCACTAATTCTGGGCGGGTTCGGGCCAACAGGCGCGACAGTGTAACTGACCAAGTCGCCCAGGACCGGTATGGCTGGACCTGACATCACCCACACGTCCAATCGGGAAGTAGTACCCGGACGCGAGCACAAGACCCCGGATCGGATAATCCTTCCGTACGCCGAGAGCGGTAGCGACAAAGGCGCCCCAAGAATGGCCCGGCACTACGGGATCATGGATGCCGAGTTGATTGAATGCATTCACCAGCAGAGCTGCTTGAGCTGCTGCGGTCCATATTCGGAGCCGCGGCCGCTGACTATAGCCAAAGCCCGAGCGGTCGAAGCACACCACGCGATTTTTGCGGGCAAGAAGATCGACCAGGCCACTCATTGTGAAGTCCTGGATCAGGGATCCGTTACCATGGAGCAGCACAACGCAAGGAGCCGCGGGATCGCTCCGATCGACATATTGGAGTACTACGCCGTCGCATTCAAGGAACTTGCCAATTGGTGGATTCCTCAACTCGGCGGATCGAGGGGTACAAACACGAGACCCGCAGTGCCGAGCAGATGAGCCAATCCATGAATAATTGGAAGTTGAAGTGCTCGTTCCTGCGCGCAATGCGGAGAATTGATTAAAATTCGCTCGCGCCGGAACGGTCGAAAAATGCCCACGTTTGCTCGCGTAGGATCGCATCTGTGACAGAGCATCGGATGCGACCTCACCAACAATAACGATGGAGCAACAAATGGCCAATCCACGCCAGGAGGAAAAGTCTAACCAAAGCCCTGAGGACACAATCCGCCGCGCCGCCGAAAGGACCGCTGAGCAGACCAGACGGATCGGCTTAGCTACTGCTGAGGCCGGCGAGGAGGTGGCGCAAGCTAGCAGCCATCTCCTGCAACAAAATGCCGAGATACTGCAAAACACCTGGCGCTTCGGCGTCGACATGGCCACCGCGATGATGGGCCGCTCGACTGATCAGCTTGGTCGCACGTTCGGTTTGACGGGCAATGAATCGCAGCGGGCAACAGAACGCTCGGTCCGCAACGCCGAAGCAATCATGTACTCTACAACCGCAGTCGCCAAAGGAATGAACGGCGTGTCACGCGAGTACTTCGATTTCGTCCGACAGCAGATCGAGAGGACCATGGACCGCATGAATGAACTCTGGCGCTGCCGAACTCCCCACGATTTGGCGGCTGTGCAGACTGATCTGATGCGCGACACGATCAGCAGCGCCTTGGATACCAGCCGCCGGATGGCGGACATGTCTCTGAAGGTGGCTGACGATGCCGGAAACCACATAACCCAGAGTATCGAACGCATGCGGCACGCTGCCTAGCGCGCTGGCATATTCATGGCGCGCGTGCGCGGCTGGACCTCAGCCGCTCACGTGCCTGCTGAACAAGTGAGCGCCGCCAGGGCCTGCATTGCTCAAGCTGCGCGCGGCGAGAACCGCGACAATTGGGACCGGTACGGCGGCTCTCCAGATAGTCATTCCGCAAGTTTGCATTGAGCTACGAATTTGAAGTGCGCGGCCGCCCAAGTCCTTCTCGCTTGGCAGACCAGCCGCTCGCCTTTTCCCATCTGTTCGGGAGTCAGAAGGCGACATTGGCGGCCCGCATTGGATCTCTATTCAGGCGCCCCCCCGTCAGCACAGTTGACGTTTCAACTTGGCGCATGACCCAAACCGACAAAGCGCTTTGGCGCTGCGCTCTGATCCGTCGTAGAGTATGGGGGGTTGGTGGGCCTGGTGCGGGCCATGATGCAAGAGCGGGGCCGAGTGGAGCGTAGATTGTCAGCGATTTTGGCCGCCGACGTGGCTGGCTATTCTCGGCTCATGCACAATGACGAAGAGGCGACACATGCCAAGCTGACGGCACTCCTCGTCGGAGGTGTCGAGCCCGCAATTGCGCAGCACGGCGGCCGCATCGTGAAGACCACCGGCGACGGGTTTTTGGCTGAGTTTCCAAGTGCGGTCGAAGCGGTGCGGGCTGCCATGCAGTTCCAGTCCCGCATCAACGAACTTGCCTGCGACGACGCGGAAGACAGGCGCATTCTCTTCCGTGTGGGGCTCAATATCGGCGATATCATGGTCGAAGCCCATGACATCTTTGGAGACGGCGTCAACATTGCAGCCCGGCTCGAGAGTATCGCCGAACCCGGCGGCATCTGTATCTCTCAGACTGTGTTCAACCACGCGCGCGACAAGGTGCCGTTCGACGTTGAGGAAGCGGGTGAGCAAACGCTGAAGAACATCGCCCGGCCTGTCCACGTTTACCGCATTATCGTCGACCCGGGCCCGCGGACTGCGACGCCCAAACGCGAAATTCCGGCGCTCGCGTTGCCTGACAAGCCGTCTGTCGCCGTGCTGCCGCTGACCAATATGAGCGGCGATCCTGAGCAGGAATTCGTCTCCGACGGTATAGCCGAAGATGTGATCACTGCGCTATCGCGCTATCCCTCATTGTTCGTCATCGCGCGGAACTCGTCGTTCACTTACAAAGGGCGAGCGGTTGATGTGAGACAGGTCGGGCGCGAGCTCGGCGTCCGCTACGTGCTTGAAGGTAGCGTGCGCAAGGCCGGCAGCCGGATCCGCGTGACCGCGCAGCTCATAGAGGCGGCGACAAGCAATCATGTGTGGGCCGAACGCTACGACCGCGATCTCGCGGATGTTTTCGCCGTGCAGGATGAGCTTACCCAAGCGCTGACGACCGCGCTTGCCCCCGCTATTGCAGACGCCGAGCTCCGACGCGCCATGCGCAGGCCGCCGGGCAGCCTTGATGCATGGGCAGCCTATCAGCGTGGCCTGTGGCATCTGAGCAAAGCGACCGCAGAGGACGATGAGAGCGCAGAGAAATTCTTCAGACAGGCGATCGATCTCGACCTGACCTTCAGCGGGAGCTACAGCGCGCTCGCTCTGTACCAGTTGCAAGCGGCCGCGCTCTACCAGAAGATTGGCCTGCGAGACGCGCAACGCTCGGCGGAGGCCTTGGCCCGCCAGGCGGTCGCGCTCGATGGTGCTGATGCCGAAGCCCGCTCGTGCCTTGGCTGGGCCTTGCAAGCACGCGGCGAAGCTCACGATGCGTTGGCTGAGATCGAGCGAGCTCTCACTATGAGTCCAAATCTGGCGATCGCGCATGGCCATCGAGGCGCGACGCTGATCTTTGCCGGACGGCCTAAGGAGGGGGTCACGTCTCTCAACATGTGTATCAGGCTCGATCCCCGCGACCCCTATCTGGCAGTCCGCTTGTTGCACATTGCGTGCGGTTTATATTTTTGCGGCGAATACGAGGCTTCGATCGAGGCCGCAAGACGCCTAATCCGGTCGTATCCCAATTTTCCGATGATCTACCGCTGGTCCGCAGCGGCGCTGGGTCAGCTTGGCCGCACAGCGGAAGCGAAGGAAGAACTGGAAAAGGCCGTCTCGCGCGCACCGGGGGCATTAGATATGTATGTCCGCAACAGAGCTCCGTGGTTTCGGCCAGAAGATCACGCTCACCTCATTGAAGGCTTGCGTAAGGCGGGGTGGAAGGGGTGAGGCGACATGGTACGGCCGGTCCATTCGGCGTTAGCTTAGAGCGGCCTGTTCTACGCTCCCCCCGACCCCGCCTTGGATTTGGAACGTCTGCCCTGAGTGATAAGCTGCCCAACACAACCAAGCACCGGCGTCCGCTATACGCCCCCAAGCCGACGCAAGCGGCCGCGCCCCTTCGCCTACGCCGTCCGTAACACCGGCGCCAGCGGCTGCGACGGCCGGATCAGCGCGAACGCCACCTGGATGATGCCGCCGGCAAGGCCCAGCGCCGGGCCGATGCGCCAGGCAATGGTGTAGGAGCCGAGTGCGTCGTAGATCACTCCCCCTCCATAGGCGCCGAGGAAGCTGCCGACCTGATGGCTCACGAAGGCGAGTTCCCAGAGTTGTCGCGTGCGTTATGCGCGCAGCAAACGACGTCGAAGCCGAATGGCTCCATGTCAGCCTTGGCGCCAATAGCGGTCACGCCCAGCTGATCCGCTCCTTATCCAAGGGCCAATCGTGCACCGAGCGACGACAGTATTGTTCAGCCGCGCTTACCCTGTTGTCGTTCTAGACGCAGCCTCTGCGCTCTCATGCGCTTTATCTCTTCATTGAGGGCCTCTGTCTTTTCATCGAGCCGTGAGTTCTTTGATTTCGGCTGGTCGCTCTCTCGTATCTTTTCGAGCGCTTTCTCAACCGAAAGCTTGCTCGTATCGGCCATGATGACCTCCTTTGGAAGCAGACTACTACCCCGTTGCGATAACCGCACTTGAGCTGCTGGTCGCGCTCCTACGGGCCTACGTATTTGCGATCTGCATCTATCTCAACGACGCCCTCCATGGGGGACATGGCGCCAAGCGCCTTCGGGGCACCAACGACTTCAGCCTGGCGTCGTTCGCGTCGGTTTGAGCGTTTGCCGACGACTTCGGTCTATTGCAAACAATAGACATTCTTGGTGTCTGTTGCGACTAGCGGCGCTGGTTCCTTGATTTAAATCAACGAGACCTCGCGTGCGTCACCATTATGCCGTGTGCCTGGGGGCAACTCACCCAGGAGATCGCCGATGTTGAAAATAGTAGTTGCCGGAACAACCGCACTCTTCCTTACGGCATCCTCGATTGCCAACGCGCAAACCTCGCAAACCTCTTCTGCGACTCCGGAACGGTTAAATGCAGCGGACCGGAATACGCTGACCGACATGAGGATTGATCTGGTAAAGGCCGCGTTGCAGCTGACACCTGACCAGGAAAAATACTGGCCGGCTGTAGAGAGCGCCATTCGCGCCAAGGCGGAGGATCGGAAAGCCCGTCTTGCAAAAATCGGAGAAACTGTGGGTAAACGGGCCGACGAAAGCCGCGTCGAAGTCCTGCGCAATCGCGACCCCATCACCTTTTTGCAACGACGCTCGGAAGCATTGGCTCAACGATCAGCTGATTTGGATAAACTCGCCGAGGCGTGGCAGCCACTCTACAAAACGTTTGGTCCCGAACAGAGGCAGCGCATGGCGGCCATCGCGATCTTGGTACTCCACGACATGAGTGATGCCGTAGATCGGCGCCGTGCACAGTCCGAGGACGAGGATTGAGGCAAAGTAATTCGATTCGTACCGCATGATGGTCGGAGCATCACGCGGCTGACTGTATGCCTGGGCAATGTCTAGGGGTCCACATGCCGCCGATGACGCAATGCCGTGTGACTTCCGCTTAGGCTCCGAAAGCCGACGCTTATGAGAACACGCCCCGGTTACGCCGTGCGCAACACCGGCGCCGGCGGCTGCGACGGACGGATCAGCGCGAACGCCACCTGCACGATGCCGCCAGCGAGACCCAGCGCCACGCCGATACGCCAGGCCATGGTGTAGGAGCCGAGCGCGTCGTACAGCACCCCTCCCCCATAGGCGCCGAGGAAGCTGCCGACCTGATGGCTCATGAAGGCGAGGCCCTGAATCATCGCCTGCCAGCGCAGACCGAACATCTCGGCGACGGCGCCCGCGACCAGCGGACCGACGCCCATCCAGAGGAAGCCCATGATGGCGCCGAACAGCAGCGTCGAGAACGGTGTCGCCGGCAGCATGAAATACCAGGCCAGTGCGAGCGAGCGGAAGATGTAGATTGCCCCTAACAGCGCCAGCTTGTTCCAGCGCTGACCGGCCCAGCCGAAGAACAGCGAACCCAGCACGTTGAAGCCGCCGATCATGCCGAGCGTCTGTGCGCTCAGCATCGGATCGAGACCGCAGATGGCGAGATAGGACGGCAGATGCGTGGTGAGGAATACGAGCTGCATGCCGCAGACGAGATAGGCGCAGGTCATCACGACGAAGGACGCGTTGCCGAACGCGGTGCGCGCCGCGATCATCGCCGTGGCATCGACGATGTCGTCGGCCGCGGGCTTCGGCAGCGGGATCCTGTCGACGCGGCCGGCGTACCAGGCCGCGGGGATCATCAGCACAGACATCACCACGAAGCCGGCGAGCCCGACGCGCCAGCCAAATCCTTCGTTGAGCATCTGCCCGATCGGCGCCGACAGCAGCGCGCCGAGCGAGCCCGCGCCGGAGACGATGCCGAGCACGGTAGAGCGCACCGTTTCCGGCACCGCGCGCGCCGCCACCGACATCGCGATCGCCGCCGCGGTGCAGGCCAGCGACGTCCCGATCAGCACGCCGGCGCCGATCATGATGGCGACGAGACCGTTCGCGGTCGCCATCAGCACCAGGCCGACGATGTACATCAGCGATCCCACGATCATGATCGGGCGGAAGCCATAGCGCACCGTCATCGCGCCGGCGAGCGGCTGGAGAAAGCCCCAGGCGAGGTTCTGCACCGCCAGCGCCAGCGTGAAATCCGAGATCGAGATGTGAATGTCATGGGTCAACGGCTGCATGAAAATGCCGAGGCTCTGCCGCAGCCCCATGCTCAGCGTCAGCATGATCGAGGCGCCGATCAGGATGGGCAATGTCGGACGCAGGACCTGCAACAGGGGCATTTTTCTTCTCCCTCGGGGGTGCGGCACGCGCGCCGGCGTCTGCAATTTGGGTTGATTTTGGTTACACAGACCTGTGTACTTAGGCTATGAAAGGTGCAAGCTGTCAAGCGAACAGGACGCATCCCGCTGCATGGCTCCCCCGACCACCCCACAGACGATGAAAGAGCGGATCCTTAAGACCGCCGACAAGCTGTTCTACCTGCAAGGCATTCGCGCCATCGGCGTCGACACCATCGCGGCCGAGATCGGCATCTCCAAGCGCACGCTTTACAACCACTTCCCCTCCAAGAACGCGCTGATCGCGGCCTATCTTGAACGCCGCTTCGTGCAGCCTCGTCCCTCTGGCAGACCCCCGGCCGAGCAAATCCTTGCGACCTTCGATTCGCTCGAGCGGCGCTTTGCCGCAAAAGACTTTCGCGGCTGCCCGTTCGTGAACGCGGTCGCTGAGCTCGGCCCCGCGGACCGCGCCGTGAAGAAGATCGCCATCGCCTTCAAGGAAAGCCGCCGCCTCTGGTTCCGCGACCGCCTGAACGAGCTCGGTGTTGCGGACGCGGAAGCGCTGGCGACGCAGTTGGTGCTATTGGTCGACGGCTCGATCGCGCAGGACCTCGTGCGCGACGACCCGGCGATGGCGCGTGCGGCGAAGCAAGCGGCGACGGTGCTGCTGCGGAATGCCGGGGTGGATGTGGGTGGTGAGGTGAAGCCGGTGAAAGGCAAGCGCGCGCCGCAATAACGACTGTCGTCCCGGACAAGCGCAGCGACAGCGTTTACTCACATGCCGCTCGACCTTACCAACATGCTCCTGTTTTGCCCGACGAGTCAAACAGGCTTGCAACCCGCGCGAGCGGTTTTTGCCGCCTGCGTAAGCCATTGGTCCCGTTAGCGCCGGCTACTGTGCATGGGTTGTTTTCGCATTTTTTGTTGCAGGCGGCCTCACGCCGCGTGCGAGACCACCCGGTTGCGCCCGTCATGCTTGGCGCGATAGAGCGCGGTGTCGGCGCGCTTGAGGACGTCGGCGACCGCCTCGCCCTTCTGCTCCAGCGTGGTCAGGCCGATCGAGATCGTGACCTCGATGCGCTTGGTGCCCTTGTGCACGGCGAACGGTTCGCCCGCGATCGAGCGGCGCAGGCGTTCGGCGACCATGCCGGCAACGTGGAGATCGGTCTCCGGCATTACGATGACGAACTCCTCGCCGCCGTAGCGGCAGGCGAGATCGATACCGCGGATCGACTTGCGCACGCGCACCGCGAATTCGCGCAGCACGTCGTCGCCGGCGTCGTGTCCGTAATTGTCGTTGATCGACTTGAAATAGTCGATGTCGAGGATCATGAGCGCGAGCGGCTTGCCGCGGGTCGCGGCCTGCTCGGCGAGCGTCGCCAGATGGCTCTCCATGTAGCGGCGATTGTGCAGGCCGGTGAGCGCGTCGGTGATCGCCATCTCGATCGAGTTCTGCACGTTGTCGCGCAGATGGTCCGTGTAGCGGCGGCGGCGGATCTGGGTGCGGGCGCGCGCCAGCAGCTCGGTCTTGTCGATGGGGCGGAGCAGATAATCGTTGACGCCGATCTCGAGCCCACGCAGCAGCCGCGTCGAATTCTCGGGGTCGGCGATCGCCAGGATCGGCACGTGGCGCGTACGCTCCAGCGAGCGCGCCTGACTGCAGAGCCGCAGGCCGTCGAAATTGTTGAGGTCGAGCGAGACGATCAGGAGGTCGTAATTGCCCTCGGCGGCGTGGAACAACGCTTCCGTCGGGTTCGGCTCGACGTCGATGGTGTGCTCGGCGGCGAGGATCGTCGCCAGCCGCTCATAGGAGGACTCGCGATCGTCGACCAGCAGGACGCGGCCGCCCTTGCCGGTGTCGGAGACGGCGCTGCGCTCGGGCGCCTGCATGCCGATCTCGAGCGAGGTGATGGCGCGCATGCGCAGCTCATCGGTCATCATCTTCAGCCGCGTCAGCGAGCGCACGCGCGCGATCAGCACGATGTCGGAGACGGGTTTGGTGAGAAAATCGTCGGCGCCGGCTTCCAGCCCGCGGTTGCGGTCGGCCGGGCTGTCGAGCGCCGTGACCATCACGACCGGGATGTGGTGGGTGGTCGGATCGCTCTTCAGGCGGCGGCAGACTTCGAAGCCGTCCATGTCGGGCATCATCACGTCGAGCAGGATGATGTCGCATTCGGCGCGGGCGCAGATCGCGAGCGCCTCGGTGCCGTTCGAGGCGGTCATCACGTCGAAATATTCGGCGGACAGACGGGCCTCTAGCAGCTTGACGTTGGCAGGGACGTCATCGACAACGAGGATACGCGCGGACACTGTGAACTCACTTCCTATCCGATAAAACGTCGGACCGTCTCAATGAATTTGCCGACCGAGATCGGCTTGGACAAATAGGCCTCGCAGCCGCCCTCGCGGATGCGCTCTTCGTCGCCCTTCATCGCGAACGCCGTGACCGCGACGACCGGTATGGAGCGCAGCTCCGGATCGTCCTTGATCCAGCGCGTCACCTCGAGCCCTGAGACCTGCGGCAACTGGATATCCATCAGCACCAGGTCAGGGCGCATCTTGCGAACGAGATCGAGCGCCTCATATCCGTTGCTGGTGCCCGTAGTCTGGTAGCCGTGCGCCTCCAACAGGTCGCGGAAGAGCTTCATGTTGAGCTCGTTGTCTTCCACGATCAGGACGGTCTTAGCCATCCCGTCCTCCTGATTGGTCCGCGGACCGATACATGTGACGCCTCAGGCGCCGCTCACCGGCGCTTCGAAAACTGGATTCAAACTAGCCTCGAATTCGCTTGAGTTTCGTTAAACCCGAGGGGCGACTTTCTGCGATGTGGTTTCCAGTTGCTTGTCGGGGGTCGCAAGACTCAAGGCGGAGACTCGGGCATGATGGTTTCAAAGTAGACACCGAAAGTTAACGGAAAGGCAAACCGGCTCCGTGAAAAAGCCTGTTCACAACCCCCGCGAAGTCGCTGAAATCGTTGCGATTCAGGCGCTGTCTTTCGTCGCGAGCGAGCCGGAGCGGCTGGGCCTGTTCCTGGCTGAGACAGGCGTCGGTCCCGAGACCCTGCGCGATGCCGCCTCGGACCCGAATTTCCTCCTCAGCGTGCTCGATTTCCTGATGCGCGATGACTCCACCGTGAAGGCCTTTGCCAGCACCGCGGAGCTGCATCCGACTAACGTCGCTGCGGCGCGGCAGGTCCTGGGCGACGCGCTCGGCGACCGCTCCTGGGAGCGTGACGTGCCGTGACCCCCTCCGATCCGGCCGGGCCCCGCTGCTTCTGCCGGGATTGTCTGGCCGATCAGGATCGGGGCGTGCGGCGCTGTGTGGCTTGCGGTTCCCCTCGCCTCGTCCGCCATCAGGCGCTCGCGAGCCTGACCATCGCCCATATCGACTGTGACGCCTTCTATGCGACCGTCGAGAAGCGCGACAACCCCGAGATCGCCGACAGGCCGGTCATCATCGGCGGCGGCAAGCGCGGCGTGGTGTCGGCCGCCTGCTACATCGCACGCACCTACGGGGTGCGCTCGGCCATGCCCATGTTCAAGGCCCTGGAGGCCTGCCCGCATGCGACCGTGATCCCGCCCGACATGGCCAAATACGTCCGCGTCGGCCGCGAGGTGCGGCAGGCGATGCAGGCGCTGACGCCGCTGGTCGAGCCGCTCTCGATCGACGAGGCCTTCCTCGATCTCTCCGGCACCGAGCGCGTGCACGGCATGATCCCCGCCAAGGTGCTGGCGCGCTTTGCCCGCGACGTCGAGCGCGACATCGGCATCTCCGTCTCGGTCGGCCTGTCCTGCAACAAGTTCCTGGCCAAGATCGCCTCCGACCTTGACAAGCCGCGCGGGTTTGCCGCGATCGACCAGAAGGAAGCGCGCACGATGCTGGCCGACAAACCGGTCGGGTTCATCTTCGGCGTCGGGCCGGCCACGCAGGAGCGCCTCGTGCAGCGCGGCTTCCGCATGATCTCCGACCTCCAGAAGGCCGACGAGATCGAGATGATGCGGCAGTTTCCAAGCGAGGGCCGGAGGCTGTGGCGGCTCGCGCGCGGCATCGACGACCGCCGCGTCGAGCCCGACCGCGGCGCCAAGACGATTTCCAGCGAGACCACCTTCGAGACCGATATCCGCGATTTCGCGACACTGGAGAAGATTTTGTGGCGGCTGTGCGAGAAGACGTCGTCGCGGCTCAAGAGCAGCGAGCTCGCCGGCTCGACCGTCACGCTGAAGCTGAAGACCGCCGATTTCCGCCAGCGCACCCGCTCGCGATCGATCGCCGCCCCGACCCAGCTCGCCGCCAAGATCTTCTCGATCTGCCGCGAGATGCTGGCCAAGGAGATCGACGGCACCGCCTTCCGCCTGATGGGCGCCGGCGTCAGCGCGCTGCGCGACGGTTCGCCCGCCGACGACACCGACATGCTCGACCGCCGCGCCGCGCATGCCGAACGCGCGGTGGACAGCCTGCGCAAGAAGTTCGGCAACGCCGCAGTGATCCGCGGGATTGCTTACGAAGGGCCGGAGAAGGCGCAGGAGTGATGAGTGGGCCGTAGCCGGAGCAGCGTCGCGAGCTACGGGAAAGACCTCAATCCGCCACCGCCACGGCCTCGATCTCGATCAGCCATTCCGGCGCAGCGAGTGCCGAGACACCGACGAGGGTCGAGGCCGGCGGCTCCATGCCTTCGAAGAAAGCGGACCGGGCCTTGCCGATGATCGGGCGCAGCTCCGGTTTGTAGTTCACCACGAAGGTCGTGATCTTCACGATGTTGGCGTAGCTCGCGCCGGCCGCCTTCAGCGCGTGGCCGAGATTCTGCATCACCTGCGTCGTCTGCGCGGCAATATCGCCCTCACCTACGATTCGGCCCTCCTCGTCCACGGACACCTGGCCGGAGATGTAGATGGTGCGCGCGCCGGTGGCGGTGACGACGTGGGAATAGGCGGGATTGTGGTGCAGGCCGCTGGGGCGGAGATGGTCGAGTTTGGGCATGGCTGGCTCCCGGAGGTTTGTTGTCGTTGGGAGCAAGCGTAACCGCAGAGTACGACAAGGGCTAGACGTCTCGCCCTCAATTACAGGGCTTGCTGTCCTTGACGTCGAACTTGCCCATCGCGCCCGAAATCACGAAATCGTTGTAATCGAGCACGAGCTGGCGCGAGACGCCGTTTTCGTAGAGCTCGAACGCCATCGCGTAGACCGGCGTCTGCTCGCCTTCCTTCTGCTGGGCCTCGCGGTCGAAATAGCTCACGGTGACGGGCCAGCGCTTCAGCGACTTCATGTGCTCGTCCGAGGTCGACGGGTCGGACGCGGTGGCGCGCTCAGCGGGGATCGGCTGGCCGATCACGGTCAGCGTGTTGTAGACCTTCTGGCCGTCGTCGGAGCCGTCATAGACGGAGAGCTCAAGCAGCGACTTGCCGTCCCGGGCGGCAGCGATGATGCGCTGGATCTGCTCGGTCGGGAACACGATCGAGCCGTCGAGCGTAAAGCTCTTCGGCGCCGGCAGCTTCAGCTTGACGTTGATGTGGTCGCCGTCGCGCTCGGCCGAACCGTCGACCCGGCCGGCATCGGCCTCGTTCATCCGCGTCTCGATCTTGAAGCGGTAGCTCTTGCCCGCGGCGTCCTCCCAGGAATTGGAGCGGAGGTCGCTGAGCGTGACCTTGCCCTCGCCGCTGTCGAGCTCGGAAACCTGGCGGAATTCGGAGGTGTAGCCCTCGCAGGAACTTCCGGTGAAATTGTAGAGGATGCGGCCCCGCGCACCGTTGACCGAATTGGAGCGCGATTTGACGAGGCTCAGATCATACAGCGCCTGATGCGCGAGGAACGGCCCGTTGGCGGCCTGCGCGACGCCTCCAGGGCCAAACACGGCCGCCCCGAGCGCGATCACACCGAGCGAAGTCCGGAAAAGGTGCACCATGTCTGGTCCTTGAGGATGCGTCCTTTGGGAAGCGCAGATTCGACACTTTAATGACCGTTCCATTGCGTCGCAACTGAGGCCGTTTCACGTAAAGTTGCGGCCCCTGCGTTGAACCGCCTGCCCTCCCTCAACAAATTGCAGACCCCTCCGGTTGCTTGCATGTGGCGGCACGATGGGCGAAACAGGGCGCGCCGGGCCTCCGAACGGACGCGGCCCGGCGGATGATTTTTGGACAACGAGGTCGAAGATGGCGGGCACGGTCGAGCAGAAACTGGCGGAACAGGGCATCAAGCTCCACGAGGCCCCGACCCCCGTGGCCAACTACGTGCCGTTCGTGCGCACCGGCAATTTGCTGTTCGTCTCCGGCCAGGTCTGCTTCGATCCCGCCGGCAAGCTGATCGCCAAGGGCAAGCTCGGCGCCGGCGTCTCGATCGAGGACGGCGCCGCTGCCGCGCGCGGCTGCGCCGTCAACCTGCTGGCCCAGGTCAAGGCGGCGCTCGGCGACCTCGACAAGGTCGTCCGCGTGGTTCGCCTCGGCGGCTTCATCAACTCGGCACCCGATTTCCTGGACGGGCCGAAAGTGCTGAATGGGGCCTCCGACCTGATGGTCGCAGCCTTCGGCGACAAGGGCCGCCATGCCCGCACCACCGTCGGCGTCGCCTCCCTGCCCGCGGATGCGGCGGTCGAGGTCGAAGGCGTGTTCGAGGTCGCCTGACGCGAATGCGCGTTCCCGATTGGCTGACAGCCCGGCCGGTCGCCCATCGCGGCCTCCATGACATTTCCCGTGGCATCGTCGAGAACATGCCGGGCGCGGTGCAGGCTGCGATCGCGGGCAATTTCTCGATCGAGGTTGATATCCAGCTCTCCTCGGACGGCGAGGCCATGGTGCACCACGACCATGCGCTCGGCCGCCTCACCGAGGCCACCGGCGAGGTGGCCGAGAGGACCGCAGCGGAACTGAAGGCCCTCAAGTTCAAGGACACGGACGAGCGGATGATGTCGCTGTCCAACCTCTGCGCCATGGTCGCCGGCCGCGTGCCGCTGGTAATCGAGGTGAAGAGCCATTTTGGCGGCGACCGCAAGCTGGTGAAGCGGATGGCCGAGGTGCTGGCGTCCTATGACGGCCCCGCCGTCGGCATGTCCTTCGATCCCGACCAGGTGCTGGCGCTGCGCGAGCTGCTGCCCTCGCGTCCGCGCGGCATCGTCGCGCAGCGCACCTATGAGGACGAGTACTGGGCGAAGCTGACGCAGGAGCAGCGCGACGGCATGTTGTACCTGCGCCACGGCTTCCAGACCCAGCCGCATTTTGTCGCCTTCAAGGTCGACCACCTGCCGGCCCCCGCCCCCTGGATCGCCCGTAACGTTTTCGGCTGCGCCCTGCTCGGCTGGACCGTCCGCACGGGCGAGCAGCGGACGCGGGTCGGGCAATATGCCGACCAGATGATTTTTGAGGGATTCGTGCCGCAGGCATGATGTTCCCCACTCTTGAAGTGGCTGCCGCAATGCACGATCTTTGGCGCGATGGCATCATCCGAAATCACCCTTGAGGCCGTACCGTCTATCGGCGAAGTTTCACCTGACGACTGGGACGTCTGCGCCAATCCCGGCAAGGCTCTCAACGAGAAGCCTTGCAACGGGCATGGCGCGGGAACCTCATCCGCCCTTCCAGGCGATTCCCTCGGCTTCTTAAAGCCCGCCTATAACCCCTTCGTCTCGCACGCATTTCTCTCCGCCGTCGAGAAATCGGGTTCGGCGACCATCCGCACCGGCTGGGGCCCGCGGCATCTCGTGGCCAAGCTCGACGGGCGCGTCGCGGGCGTGGTGCCCTGCTATCTCAAATCGCACTCGCAAGGCGAATACGTCTTTGACCGCGGCTGGGCGGACGCCTATGAGCGCGCCGGCGGACGCTATTATCCGAAGCTTCAGGTCGCGGTTCCCTTCACCCCGGCGACCGGGCCGCGGCTGCTGGTCCGCGATGGCGTCGACCGCGAGCGCGTCACAGAGGCGCTGGCGAGCGGATTGGTGGCGTTGTGCGGCGTCAGCAAGGCCTCCTCGGTGCACGTCACCTTCGCGCGCGAGGCGGAGTGGAAGCTGCTCGCCGAGCACGGCTTCCTGCAGCGCACCGATCAGCAGTTCCACTGGCACAATGACGGCTTTGCGAGTTTCGACGACTTCCTCGCGACGCTGAACTCGCGCCATCGCAAATCGATCAAGCGCGAGCGGCGCGACGCGCTCGCCGCCGGTATCACCATCCACTGGCTCACCGGCAAGGACATTACCGAGGATGCCTGGGACGCCTTCTTCGCGTTCTACATGGAGACCGGCTCGCGCAAATGGGGGCGTCCGTACCTGACGCGCGAGTTCTTCTCGCTGATCGGCGAGACCATGAGCGAGGACGTGCTGCTGATCATGGCCCGCCGCAACGACCGTTGGATCGCGGGCGCGATCAACTTCATCGGCTCGGACACGCTGTTCGGCCGCAATTGGGGTGCGGTCGAACATCATCCGTTCCTGCATTTCGAGGTCTGCTACTATCAGGCGATCGACTTCGCGATCAAACACGGCCTCATGAATGTCGAGGCGGGCGCTCAGGGCGAACACAAGATCGCGCGCGGCTACCTGCCGCGGACGACCCACTCCGCCCACTTCATCGCAGACCCCGGCCTGCGCCGCGCCATCGACGACTACCTCAAGCGCGAGCGCGCCTATGTCGCGGAGGCCGGACGTGAGCTGGCGGAGCTCGGACCGTTCCGGAGGGACGCCGACGAGGCGCCTTGACGCCCTCGCTTGGCTGGTGACAGTAAGCGCAAAATTCGAGGGAGCCGCGTCATGACCGCCTATGACCCAAACAACATCTTTGCAAAGATCCTGCGCGGCGAATTTCCCTGCCACAAGGTCTACGAGGACGAGCATGTGTTCGCCTTCCTCGACATCATGCCGCGCGTGCCGGGCCATACGCTGGTGATCCCGAAGGCCCCTGCCCGCAACATCCTCGACATCAAGCCCGACGACTACGCCCATGTCGCGCGCGGCACACACAAGATCGCAGCCGCCTCGATGAAGGCGTTCAACGCCGACGGCATCACCGTGCAGCAGTTCAACGAGCCCGCCGGCGGACAGGTGGTGTTTCATCTGCACATGCACGTCATGCCGCGCCACGACGGCGTGGCCATGCTGCCGCCCGCCAGCCGCAAGGAAGACGTCAAGGTGCTGGAAGAGAACGCAACCAAGCTGATTGCGGCGCTGCAGGCGGGATAGATCTCAGCCCCTGTAGCCCGGATGGAGCGGAGCGCAATCCGGGACCTCCCCCGCATTCCGCTGCGCTCCATGCGGGTTACGATCGCCGCCCCCTACTCCGTCTGAAAATCCCCCGGCTGCGGCGCCGCCAATGGCGTGAACTCGCAGCGATCGGGCTTGATGTCGATCAACGGCGTATTGTCGATACAGTCGAGGCCGCGCACCAGGATCGCATTGCCCTCGATGCCGACCAGCTTCACGATCGACGTGCCGATCGGATTGGGCCGGACCGGCGAGCGCAGCGAAAACGTGCCGCGGGTCTTTTCGTTGTTCTTCGGGCTTTGCAGGATGATGTCGCGGCGCGACTTGTCGAGCCAGTACAGCACTTCGAGATTGCTGTAGAAATCGACGCCCTTGATGGCCGGCACGAACGGCTCGAAGATCTCGAGCCGGCATATCGGGCCATCATGGCGGCCCTGCCGCGGTGTCTCCAGCCGCGAGGTCCAGGGCGTGCGGATGCGGCCGATAAAGACGAGGCCGGCATCTTGCGCCGGCGGCAGCTCGATGGCGAGCTCGCCTTCGCGGAGCTCCTGTTCGCGAACCATAGTTCCTGTTCCTTGCTGTTGGCGAACGTTTTAGCCCAACCACCACGTGCCGGCCAGCATGAAGACTTCGCCTGTCACCACGCCCGCGAAGATCGAGCGGCGGGCCAGCAGGAAGACGGCAAGGCCGGCGGCGACCGCGCCGTAGCGCAGGACGTCAGGCACGCTTGCCAGCGCGCCCGGCGGCTCGACCACGATCTGGGCGATGACGCCGGCCAGGATTGCGGTGGCGACTGCTCTCACCCAGACCAGCAGCTCCGAGCCCTCGTCGATGCCGCCGCCGAACCACAGGCCCAGCATGCGCCACACCTGATTGGGAACGACGCCGGCGACGAACAGCACCGCCAGCGCGTGCCAGTCGCCGATGAGCTGCGCAAGATTCATGCGCGCACCTCCCGCCACCAATGCACGCCGTAGGCGATCGTACCGGCCACCATGCCGCTGACGAGGATGTCGAGGCCGGAGTTCATCTTGGCGGCCAGCGGATAGAGCAAGATTCCCAGCGCCAGCGCCACGACGTCGGCGGCCTCCCGGCTGTTGCGCGCGGTCGAGAACAGAAAGGACAGCGGCGTCAGCAGCAGGATCGCGGCGCCAAGCGTCTGCGTGAGATTGGCGGCGAGGAAATAGCCGACCGTGTTGGCGCAGAGGCACACCGACACGAGGCCGCAGCCGAGCCCGTGGACGAAGGCGATCCGCCGCTCGCGCGGCACCTGCGGCAGGAAGCGGTGGCATTCGACCCACAGGGTCACGGCGGTGAGATGCGCGGCGAAGACCAGCTCGCGCCGTTTGGTCGTCGGCGTGCGCATCAGCGGCAGCACCGAGACCACCATTGGAAACAGGCGGATCGCGCTGACCGTCACCGCAATCGCCGACTGGATGATGGTCGCACCCGAGCCGAGCGTGGTGATCAGGATGATCTGCGCCGGGCCTGCCCAGACGAACAGCGTCGAGCAGAGCGCCCAGAGCAAACTGAAATGAGTATCGTGGGCGAGCGCGCCGATGCCGAGATAGGTCACGAACAGCACGATGGTCAGGATCGTCTGCGTGATCGAACGCAGCCCCCACGCGAACGCGCGCAAGGGACTTTGCCATTCAGGTGAATCGAGCGGAGGAAGCGCCACGGGAGTCTTGGCCGGGGTGAGGAATCGTGCCTGCATAACGGGCAACGCGACGGGCCTCGTCAAGGAAGCGCGCGGCGGGGCTGGCATGCGCGGGTGGTGCGCCCTACCCGCTCACACCCCGGTTCTTCAGCACGAAGCAGGCGCCGCCGGCCTTCCGGATGCGATTGCACAGATCATCCGCCTCGGCTCGCGTATCTGCGCCGATCCGCACCTGGTAGAACGCGCGCGTGCCGCGGCTGCGCATCACCGAGCTCAGCAGACTCGGATCGCGCTCGCCGATCACGGCGCCGAGCCGCGTGACGGCGCGGGAATACGTCGCCAGCGCCCTGTTGCGGTCGAAGCCGGCGGCGAGCTGCACGCCCCAGATCTTTGCGGCCGCGAGCTCCACATGCTGCTCGAGCTCGGCGACGAAGGCATTAGGTGCGCGCTTGAGGAGAGCCATGAGGTCACGGCAGCTGGTCGGCGGCGCGCTCGCCGGCCCCTTGCCGGTGCTGCCTGCCTTGGCCCAGGCATCGACGCTCGTGCCGGTGATGGCGAGGACATAGTTGCGTGTCTGCTCCGGCATCGGACCGGTGCCGGCGAGCCATTCCTGCACCCGCCGCGGCCCGGCGTTGTAGGCGGCCGCTGCAAGACCGAGATTGCCGAACTGATTGCGCAGCTCGTTCAGGAACTCCGCCGATTTCGGCAGCGCCTGCACCGGATTGAAGGGATTGAGCAGCCCGCGCTCGCTCGCGGTGCCCGGCATGAACTGCGCAATCCCCTGCGCCTGCGCGCCGCTCCGTGTCACCGGACCGACCGCATCGGCCTGGAAGTGGCTTTCCTGCCAGATCACCCGGGCGAAGAATTCCAGCGGGAGATTGGCATCGCGCGCGGCGGCCTCGACGATCAGGCAGATCGACTCCCGCGTGTCGCTCTCGCGCGCATCGGGCTTCTCCGGCGGTCTCGCGGGCTCTTCGGCGCTGGGGATGGCGACATTCGTCTTTGCAGGCGAGCTGTCCTCCGCTGCAGCCTGTGACACCGAGACGAGCACCGTGATGATGATGGACGACGCAATCTGCACCCATCTCGTGCAGGCATGATGATGGCGCGCGCCGGCGCGGCATGCAACAAACTGATCCGCCATATCGTGGCATCGTGCCATGGTTCAATGAGTTGCCAATATATGCTACCTGACCTGCTTCTCCCAATGCGCTTCCCCGCCAAACGGATCCGCGCGTTCCTTGCCTTGACCGTCCTCGTCCTGTCCGCCGCGCCGGCCATGGCGCAAGTCAGCTGGCGGATGACCACGGAATATCCGCAAAACAACATTTCCGGGATCGGCCTCACCACTTTCGCCGATCGTGTCGCGGCGCGCACAAACGGTTTCGTGACCGTGACCAACGCCTTCGATAACGAGCTCAAGATCAATTCGGGCGAGATGCCCCGCGCCGCGCTGGACGGCCGGATCGCCGGAGGCGACGCCTTCGCGGGCGCGCTCTCGGGCCTTGATCCCGTGCTCGGATTGTCCACCCTGCCCTTTCTGGTGCAATCGGTCGACGTTGCCCGTGCCACCAATGCACGGGCACGCCCGCTCTACGAAAAAGCCTTCGCCGCGCGTGGCCTCAAGCTGCTCTATCTGACGATCTGGCCGGCGACCGGCCTCTGGTCGGATCATGCGCTCACGAGCGCCGACGATCTGGCAAAGCTGAACCTGCGGGCCTACGACGCCAATTCCAGCGCAGTGATGCGCGCGGCCGGCGCCAATGCGCAGTTCCTGCCAATGGACAAAGCGCTTGCCGGATTGAAGGAGCACCAGTTGAACGCGTTCCTCACCTCCGGCGACGGCGGTGCTGGACGCAAGCTCTGGGACTTCCTGCCGCATTTCACCGCCATCAACTACGCGATGCCGATCTCGATCGCCTTCGTCCGGAGCGAGGCGTTTGCCGCGCTGTCCGAGCCGATGCGGCGCGAGGTGATGGCCGCGGCGGCCGAGACCGAGCAGAGCCAGTTCGCGCTGCTGGCCCATCGGACCTCCGAGAATTACGCACGCATGCGCGACAACGGCGTCGCCATCGTCGAGCCCGCACCGCAATTTCTCGTGGTGGCACTTCGCAGCGCTGCGACAAGCACGATCGCCGCCTGGGAGGCGCAGGCCGGCAACGATGCCACAGCGATCGTCGATTGGGCGCGACAGCAATAAGGCTTCGCAGCGACCAACGGCATGCGACCGCTCCCCTGAGACGGGACGTCGGCGATATCGCCTTGCGCTGTTTCAATTCGTGACGGGAACCAGATTTTCGCCCTTGATGGCGCGGTCGAGGGCGTCGATCAGCGCCTGGATCTCCACGAACTTGTTGCGCGCCCGCTCGGCGGTGTCGCGCACAAAGGGCGCGGCCAGCACTTTGGCATGCGCGTCCCTGTCCTCGATCATGCGATCGCGGGCCTTCTTCAGTGTTTCAAGTCGCTCGCCCATCTGTGCTCCTCCGCCAAGATCCGCTCGACCGCGACCTGTGGGATTCAGTCGAAGCCAGTCGGAAGCTCGCCTTGCCGGCGCTAAACGCCTGCACGCCGCTGGTTGTTTCGCGGACCATGACGGCTCCCTCAACATCCGCGACAGATATTCTTCAGTTTCGCCGCGGTGCGGGCTTCTTCCGCAATGAACGGATCTTTATAGGGAGCCCGAGATAGGTCGCCTTCCGAAGCGGCGGGCGTCGTCGCTTTCGGCGGAAACGCAGCATCGTAACAGGCGAGCCGTCCGCTCGTGCTTTCGATCGCACGGCAGTCCGGCTCCTTCGCGACAGCACTTTGCACAAAAGCGCCAAGCGCCAATGCGATCATAAGTATTTTCATGCAGTTATGTTTCCTGTCGGAGAATCCGGCGCGCCGCTTTGACGGACCGCCGGCGGCTCTTCATGCCTCGAACTGGTCGAACTCGTCAGAGAGCAGAATCCGGCCTTGCGGCGTGCAGATCCGCACGTCAATATAGCCTTCCCGCAGCAGCTCCCTTGCCTTCTTCAGAGCGGCAGCCGTCGTGGCGCGAGCCAAGCTCACGTAGCCGCTTTGATCGCGTCCGCTCACCAGATATTGGAGCACCGTCCTATCCATGCAGAAGAGCCGCGGCGGCCACCAGAAGCAATAGAAACAGCGGGACGATCACCGGCGGTACGATCCAGTCGGCCAGATTAAACCGAGGCATGCGCGCTCCTCCTGGTTCGGCGGGAGCGCTAGTGACCCTCAGTCACCGATGGATGCCATGGGAAGGGCGGTGATGGCGCGACTTTACGCTTATGCCCTGCCAATAGCGAGCCTTAAAACGGTACGCGACATCGACGAGGCGGCGTTGCCTTGGCCTGCGGCCTCGTTTAGGTCAAGCAACAGACGGTGGCATCAACACGGGCATGGCCAGCATGGCTACAATCTTTTTCGATCTCGACGGCACGCTGACCGATCCAAAACCCGGTATCACCCGCTCCATCCAGTACGCGTTGGAGCGGCTCAGCCTTGCCGTGCCGAGCGAGGATGAACTGACCTGGTGTATCGGCCCGCCGCTGCATGCTAGCCTGCAAAAGCTGACCGGCAGCGCGGAACTCGCCGACCAGGCGCTGCTGCTCTATCGCGAACGCTTCAGCGATGTCGGCCTGTTCGAGAACGAGGCCTATGGCGGAATTACCGACACATTGTCCTCGCTCGCAGCAACACGTCGGCGCATGTTCGTGGCGACCAGCAAGCCCGCGGTCTACGCCACCCGCATCGTCGAGCATTTCGGCCTGAAGCCATATTTCGAGCGGGTGTACGGTTCCGAGCTCGATGGCACGCGCGTCGACAAGCGCGACCTGCTGCGCTACGTGCTCGACGAAGCCAAGGTGGATCCGAGCAGCGCAATCATGATCGGTGACCGCAGCCATGACGTGATCGGCGCCAGAACCAACGGCATGACGGCGATCGGCGTGCTCTATGGCTATGGCAGCGAAGCCGAGCTGAGGGATGCCGGCGCGCATCACATCTGCGCCACGCATCCGGAGCTGCTCGGCCATTGCGTGGCCTAGGCACTGACCGTCTCGACCGCGGCCAGCAGGCCCGTTTTCGGATGGCAGTTCAGATATTCGAAGAACTGCTCGTCCGCGGCGGCGACGGTGACCTCGTGATAGAGCCGCAGTTTCGCTGACGGCCCGAGCGTCGAGAGATATTTCATCGCCGCACCGAAGATCCTGACATGGGTCGGATGCGACTCCGCCCAGCGTTCCAGTGCGGCGAGGCTCTTCCACCAGCTCTGGCCGTAGGACTTTTCACTGACGCTGCCGTCAGCCGCGACCACCTGCATATAGCGGTTTGCGTAACAGCCGATGCCGAGGCCATCGTCGCGCAAAAATTCCATACCCTCGCGCAGCACCGGTTCGACGTCTTCGAGATAGAGCTTTCGCTCGGACGCTTCGGTGTCACTCCAGTCCTGCCCTGAGCGGATAAGGCAAAGATTGTCATGCGCCTTCACGCGCAGGCGTGCGCCGTCGCGGACCAGTTCGGGGTTGCCGCCGGGTGTCATCACGTCGGTCTGCGACAGCGGGATTCGATCGCGCATGCCGCCCCAATAGGCGTGCTCCTGCACCTCGCCGCTCATGCCCTCGGCAATCACCGCGACACCTTCAGGCCGGTCGAACGAGGAGAACAGCGTCTCGTGCCGTGCCACGGCGGGACGCAGGACCTCGATGAAGGTGCCGATGCCTTCGCGCTGCTTTCCGGTCCACGCCTCGCGTGCCGGCGCGAACCAGACGTCGAAGCGCGCGATGTCGTCCCAGTAGGCGACGGAAACCACGTTGTCATGGCCGGCTTGGTCGACGTAATGCGCGCGATCCCAATGCGAGGGACCGGCCTCCGCAGCAAAGCACCCCACGATTTCAGCAAGCGCTCCTGTCGCGGCCGCCGGTGTCGCACCGCTGTACTGCACACCGAAATAGGCCATCACGACGCGGCTGACGGCGGGCTTGTAGCGTGCCACGAATGACGGATATGGCGGCTGGTAATCATCCGGCACGCGCTTGTGGCGCGTCCGCGAGGTTTCGAGATGCAGAGGAATTGCGGATTCCATGATCGTCCTCCCCTCTTGATTCAGCGATCAGCTCGCCGCCGCCGCGATCTCGACGGGATCAATGGTGTCGACGGGCAGCGCGAACTGCTCGACGCGCTGGTATCGCTTCTTGTTGAGCAGCAGCCGTGTCACGTCGGGGCGCGAATAGTGCCCGGCGGGATCCGCCGCATTCTTGGCAACGCCGATGGCGCCAAGGTCGATCTCCGCGATCAGGAGGCCCTCCTGGTCCGGCGCCAGCTTGTCGCCGATCTGGCTACCGTCGGGGCCGTAGATCGCCGCAAAGCCGCCGCCGACATGCAGCAACGCGTTCTTGTCGGGTCGGTCGCAGAGTTCGTCGATCATCGCCTGCGACACCGTCGCGCAAGGCGCGAGCACGAAGCAGGAGCCTTCGACCGCATAGACACGCGAGGCAGCGTTGTTGACCTCGGCGCCGAGCGCCGGCGCAAAGGGATCGTAGAGCGAAAAGCTCGGCCATGCCGCGACATGGACCTGCTCGTTCTGGGCGTACATCGCGTATTTCGAGAGCGGCTGGAGATGTTCCCAGCAGCACAGCGCGCCGATGCGGCCGATGTCGGCCCTCGCGTGCACGGCGAGATCGCTGCCGTCGCCCTCGCCGTAGACCGTGCGCTCGGCATGGGTCGGCCGCAGCTTGCGGCGCTTCGCGATCGTTTCGCCATCGGGGCCGATCAGCCATTGCGCAAGATACAGGCTGCCGCCGTCGCGCTCGGACAGGCCGAACACGGCGGTAAGTCTCGCCTTACGGACGGCGTCACGCAGCCGCTCGGCCTGCGGGCTGTCGTAGGACAGCGAATTGTCGAAATAGCGCTGCACGAAGCCGCGGCCGATCGCCCAGGCCGGCGAGTCCATCCAGATGTACCAAGGGTAGCCGGGAATGAACGCCTCGGGAAAGGCAATCAGGCGGGCGCCCTTTTCCGCCGCCTCCCTGATCAGCGCGATCGACTTGTCGATCGAGGCGTCGAGATCGAGCCAAGCGGGCGCCGCCTGCACCACCGCGACCTTGTATTTCGGATGTTCGATGCCCATTGCCGCCTCCATTGCCGGTTGATCGGAAGCCACGTCCGATGCAGTCTATTTGGCCAAGCCGTGCGGCGGGGCGCTCGACCGCGGCGGAACAAAAACTCGACCGGACGGCATCGCCGGCCCGGTACGGGATTTGCCTCGGATCGGGCCACACGCTATTTTGCGGAATGTGAAAGGGAGGCTCTCCAGATGCCAATCCAGTTCACGACGGACGGCAGCCCCGGCTACCGGCGGCTGGCGCTGTGGCAGGATATCGTCTGCGACGTCTTCGTCGGGCTCGACTGCAAGTCCGACCTCGGCAGCGCTTTTCGCGGCTCGGTCACGCAGGCCCCGCTCGGCCAAGCGGTGTGCTCCGAGGTCCGCTCGGACCGCCAACACGTGTTCCGGACGCCGTCCCGCATCGCGCGTTCGGATCAGGACTTTGTCCTGGTCGCGCTCGGCAATCGCGGCGACGGTGGTGTGGTGCAGGACGGCCGCGAGACCGTGATCCATCCGGGCGAGTTCGCGCTCTATGACACGACGCGTCCCTACGAGCTGAAGTTCAACGATACGTTTACGCAAACCATCTTCAAGGTGCCGCGCCAAATGTTGCAGCGCCGGCTCGGCGCCACCGAGACACTCACCGCGATGTCGTCCGGCGCCGACGTGCCGCTCGACCGGCTCGCCTACGATTTCATCTTCCGCCTCTGCCAGAGCGCGGACCGACTTGCCCCCGACAATGCCGCGGCCTTGTCGGAACAGGCCGTCGATCTGCTCGCAATGGCACTGAGCGAGCGGCTCGGCAAGTCATCGCTGCCATCCTCGACCCATCGCTCCGCCCTGCTCTACCGGCTGAAGGCGCACATTCGAACGCACCTCTCCGATCCCGACCTCTCGCTGTCGGAGGCCGCGGCCACGCTCGGCATCTCGCCACGCTATGTCAACGACCTCCTCGCCGACGAGGACACCTCGTTCCAGCGCCATGTGCTGGCCGAGCGTCTCGCCCAATGCAAACGCGACCTCGCCTCGCCCGTGCTGGCCCATCGCCATGTCAGCGAGATCGCGTTTGCCTGGGGCTTCAACGACCTCTCGCATTTCGGCCGTGTCTTCCGCGAACATTTCGGGATGTCGCCGCGCGACTTCAGGCAGAGCCAGTTGCGGCACTGAGCGGTCATCTCCGCAAGCCTTCGCTCTGGACGAAGGCGGCGCTCGCCAATTCCAGATTGTCTTGTCACCTCGCGTGCCTCAGGCTGGCGTGCATGAGGACTCAGGCGACGATAAGCGGATCGGAGCTGTTGCTGGGTGCGATCGCGATCCGGCTCGCGGTGCTGGTCCTGGTGGGGTGGAGTTTGACTCTTCTACCGCAGCAGGCCCGCAACACCGAGCTCGCCTGCACGACCACTGTCGCAGCCGCCAGCGAGGCGCAGGCGCCAGCGAAGATCGCCGGCCAACGGATCGTCGATGCCGCGTTCGATGACATGCTTCGGCATGACTAGCGCGTCCCCGAGCAAGGCCGGTATGTGAGCGCGTGATAGGACGAGGCGCTTGCTTGCGCTAGCTTCGGCACCAAGACCGCATTGATCAACCAGCGGCCAGCCGAGGAGCATATCGATGGAATACCGACGCTTGGGCCGGTCAGGCCTCATGGTGCCTGCCTTGAGCTTGGGAACGGGCACGTTCGGCGGCGTTGGCCGTCTTGCCGCGTGGGGCACGACGAACGCGACCGAGGCCCGGCGCCTTCTGGATATCTGCCTCGATGCCGGCGTGTCGATGTTCGACACCGCCGACGTCTATTCGCTTGGCGAATCCGAGCGTGTTCTCGGCGAGGCCATCAAGGGCCGCCGCGACAAGGTTTTGATCTCGACCAAGGCCACCTTCCGCTTCGGCGATGGGCCCAACGATATCGGCTCGTCGCGGCAGCATCTGCTCGCAGCCATCGATGGTTCGCTGAGCCGACTCGGTACCGACTACATCGACCTGTTCCAGCTTCACGGCTTCGACGCCTTCACCCCGCCTGAAGAGGTGCTGAGCACCCTCGATGTGCTCGTGCGCGCCGGCAAGATCCGCTACGTCGGCGTCTCGAATTTTTCAGGCTGGCACCTGATGAAGTCGCTCTCTGTTGCCGACAAGCACGGCTTCCCGCGCTACGTCGCCAACCAGACCTACTATTCATTGATCGGGCGCGACTACGAATGGGAACTGATGCCGCTCGGGCTCGATCAGGGACTTGGCGCGGTGATCTGGTCGCCGCTCGGATGGGGGCGCCTCACCGGCAAGATTCGGCGGGGTCAGCCAAAGCCGGAGGTCAGCCGCCTGCCGAAGACGGCCGATTTCGGACCGCCGGTGTCGGATGAGCACGTCTACCGCGTCGTGGACGCGATCGACGAGGTCGCCAGGGAAACCGGAAAGAGCGTGTCACAGATCGCACTGAACTGGCTGCTGCAGCGTCCGACGGTCTCGACGCTGATCATCGGCGCGCGCAACGAAACCCAGCTTCGCGAAAATCTGGGCGCGGTCGGCTGGTCACTGACCAAGGACCAGATCGCAAAGCTCGATGCCGCGAGCAAGGTGACGCTGCCCTATCCCTACTGGCATCAGCGCACCACCTTCACCGACCGCAACCCGCCGGCGGTGTAGGGCCACTTCGGAAATACAAAATTGTCGGCAGGCTGCGAAAGCCGTCCTGTCGACTGCCCTCAGTGCCGGAGCCCCCCTTCCGGCACAGGAACTGTCCGTGTCCTGCCGGGTTGCGGTCAATCGTGCAATTTCCTAAGCCGGAGACGAACCACGGCTCGAATCAAGCCCGCCTCCATCATGTCCGCCCCCATCGAGCATGCCGACGGCCTGCCGCAGCCGCAGCGCAACCAGGCCGTGCTGACCATTGCGCTCGGCATCATCATGGCCGTCGTCGACAGCGCTATCGCTAACGTGGCGCTGCCGACGATCGCGGCCGACCTCAACGCAAGCCCGGCCTTCTCGATCTGGATCGTCAACGGCTATCAGCTCGCGATCACGATCTCGCTGCTGCCGCTGGCTTCGCTCGGCGAGATCGTCGGCTATCGCCGCGTCTATCTGGCCGGGCTCGCACTGTTCACGCTCGCCTCCGCCTTCTGCGCGCTGGCCGATACGCTTCCGCTGCTGACGATCGCGCGCATCATCCAGGGCTTTGGTGCGGCCGGCATCATGAGCGTCAATGCGGCGCTGGTGCGTTTCACCTATCCGCGCAGCCAGCTCGGCCGCGGCATCGGGCTCAACGCGCTCGTCGTCGCCTGCTCGGCCGCGGTCGGCCCGACCCTTGCCGCGGGCATCCTGGCGGTTGGAAGCTGGCCCTGGCTGTTCGCGATCAACGTGCCGCTCGGCGTGGTGACGCTGGTGCTGGGCTTGCGCAGCCTGCCGCATACGAAGCCTGCGAGCCGTTCCTTCGACTGGCAGAGCGCAGGCCTCTCCGCGATCACCTTCGGGGTCGGCATTGCAGCCGTCGACAGTGTCGGTCATGGCGAGGCCGCCATCACCTGTCTCGTTCAATTCGCCGTCGCTACGGTCGCGGGTGCGCTGCTGATCTACCGCGAAACCCACGTGACCTCGCCGCTATTGCCGGTCGACCTGTTGCGCATCCCGGTGTTCGCGTTGTCGATCGCGACCTCGATCGCCTCGTTCTGCGGGCAAATGCTGGCCTTCGTCGCGATCCCCTTCTACCTCCAGAGCCGCTTCGGCTATTCGGCGGTGCATATGGGCCTCCTGATCACGCCATGGCCGATCGCGGTGGCGTTCGCGGCGCCGCTGGCCGGCCGCCTGGTCGAGCATTATCCGGCTGGCCTGCTCGGCGGCATCGGGCTTACGCTGTTCGCCTGCGGCCTCGGCGCGCTCGCCCTTCTGCCTGCCACGCCAACGCTGCTCGACGTGATCTGGCGGATGGCGCTGGCCGGGGCCGGCTTCGGCCTGTTCCAGACCCCCAACAACCGCACCATGATCGCGGCCGCCCCGCGCGAAAGGGCCGGCGGCGCCAGCGGCATGCTGGGCACGGCGCGGCTGCTCGGCCAGACCACCGGGGCGGCGCTGGTGGCGCTATTCCTCGGCCGCTATCCAATCGAAGGAACCCGGATCGCGCTCCTCACCGGCGTCGGCTTCGCACTTTGCGGCGCGGTGCTGAGCATGCTGCGGCTCTCACCGTCAGGCGCGCGCGGCGCCGAGCGGGTCCGCGTACAGGACGACCAGCGCCTGCGCGGCGAATAACGAGGCCCACGCGCAGGTTCCCGCTGCATTCACGCACAACCGGTGCGTGGCCTAACTATCTGGACCAATGACATATTGCACTCGCGCCCTAGTTGCGCTTCACTGGCACGGGGAATTAGGGGCATTTCATGCGTTCATTTGGAATTGTGGCGCTCAGCGTCATGCTGGGCGGCTGCGCGTCCGTCACGCGCGGCACGACTGAAAATATCAGCATCTCATCGACACCATCAGGCGTGGAAGCCATGGTGTCCGGGCTCGAAGTGCCCACAACCTGCACCACGCCATGTGCCATCGTCGCCAAGCGTAGCGCCGACATCACGATCACCTTCGAGAAGGAAGGCTATCAACCCCAGACGGTGCAACTCACCAAGGAGGTTTCAGGTACCGGTGCCGCCGGCTTCGCCGGCAATCTGCTGGCCGGTGGCCTCATCGGCATGGGCGTTGACGCCGCAACCGGCGCGGCAACCGATCACAAGCCGAACCCGGTCATCGTGACGATGCAACCATCGGTCCCTGCACGCGCGCGGCCACCCGCGCCGAAGAAACCACGGCCGCCGGCAGCGCCCGCGCCTGACACCGGCACTTAGAGCCCTGCACTGGAACGTAAACAAAAAGGCCGGCTCTTGAGCCGGCCTTTTCGGTTTCATCACATATAGATCAAGCCTTGACCAACGGGCCCTTCGTCGGCCCCTTCGAGCCGCCAGGACCGCCCGGCTTCGACTTGCCCGGCGGACGCTTGCGGGCGCCTGGGAGCTTCTCCTGCTTCGGCGTGACCGGGCCATCGAGGAACTCGAAACCGATCTTGTCCTTGGTCTCGTCGGCCTCGTCCTTGACCAGAACGACGCGGACGTGGCCACCGCCCTTAAGCTTGCCGAACAGCACCTCATCCGCCAGCGGCTTCTTGATGTGCTCCTGGATCACGCGGGCCATCGGACGCGCGCCCATCTGCTCGTCGTAACCGTGCTGGACCAGCCAGGTCTTGGCGGGCTCGGACAGTTCGATGGTAACGTCGCGGTCGCCGAGCTGCGCTTCGAGCTGAAGCACGAACTTCTCCACCACCGTGCCGATCACCTCGACGCTGAGATGGCCGAACGAGACGACGGCATCGAGACGATTGCGGAATTCCGGCGCGAACTGCCGGTTGATCGCCTCGTGGTCGTCGCCTTCACGCTTGGATCGGGTGAAGCCGAACGCCTGCTTGGCGAGATCCGCCGCGCCCGCATTCGTGGTCATGATCAGGATCACGTTGCGGAAATTGACCTGCTTGCCGTTGTGGTCGGTGAGCCGGCCGTGATCCATGATCTGGAGCAGCACGTTGTAGAGGTCGGGATGCGCCTTCTCGATTTCATCGAGCAGCACCACGCAATGCGGATGCTGGTCGACGCCGTCGGTGAGCAGGCCGCCCTGGTCGAAGCCGACATAGCCGGGAGGCGCGCCGATCAGGCGCGACACGGTGTGCCGCTCCATGTATTCGGACATGTCGAAGCGCAACAGCTCGACGCCGAGGCTTGCCGCAAGCTGCTTTGCCACTTCCGTCTTGCCGACGCCGGTGGGACCCGAGAACAGGTAGCAGCCGATCGGCTTCTCCGGCTCGCGCAAGCCCGCACGCGCCAGCTTGATCGATGCGGCGAGCGATTCGATCGCCTTGTCCTGGCCGAACACGGTGCGCTTCAGGGTCTGCTCGAGATGCTTGAGCACCTCGGCATCGTCCTTCGACACGCTCTTCGGCGGGATCCGCGCCATCGAGGCGATCGTGGTCTCGATCTCCTTGATGCCGATCGTCTTCTTGCGCTTGTTCTCGGCGACCAGCATCTGCGCCGCTCCGGATTCGTCGATCACGTCGATCGCCTTGTCCGGCAGCTTGCGGTCGTGGATGTAGCGCGAGGAGAGCTGAACAGCGGCCTCGATCGCTTCGTTGGTGTACTTCAGCCGGTGATAGTCCTCGAAATACGGCTTGAGGCCCTTGAGGATTGCGATGGCGTCCTCGACGGTCGGCTCGTTGATGTCGATCTTCTGGAAGCGCCGCACCAGCGCGCGGTCCTTCTCGAAGTGCTGGCGGTATTCCTTGTAGGTCGTCGAGCCCATGCAGCGGATCGTGCCCGAGGCGAGCGCGGGCTTGAGCAGGTTGGAGGCATCCATCGCCCCGCCCGACGTCGCGCCCGCACCGATCACGGTGTGGATCTCGTCGATGAACAGGATGGCGTTGGGATGCGCCTCGAGCTCCTTCAGCACCTGCTTCAGGCGCTCCTCGAAATCGCCGCGATAGCGCGTGCCGGCGAGCAGCGTGCCCATATCCAGCGAGAACACGGTGGCAGCCGCCAGAACTTCCGGCACTTCGCTGTCGACGATGCGCTTGGCGAGGCCCTCCGCGATCGCGGTCTTGCCGACGCCGGCTTCGCCCACGAACAGCGGGTTGTTCTTCTGCCGGCGGCACAGCACCTGGATCGCGCGGTTGATCTCGGAATTGCGTCCGATCACCGGATCGATCTTGCCGTCGCGCGCCTTCTTGTTGAGGTTGACGCAATAGGTCTCGAGCGCCTCGCCCTTCTTCTTGGCGTCCTCGCTGCCCTTGGTCTCGGTCTCCTCGTCGACGCCGCGCACGGGGCGCGCCTCGGAGACGCCCGGTCGCTTGGCGATGCCGTGGCTGATGTAGTTGACGGCATCGTAGCGCGTCATGTCCTGCTCTTGCAGGAAGTAGGCGGCATGGCTCTCGCGTTCGGCGAAGATCGCGATCAGCACGTTGGCGCCTGTCACCTCTTCGCGACCGGACGACTGCACGTGAATCACCGCGCGCTGGATGACGCGCTGGAATCCGGCGGTCGGCTTGGCGTCGTCGGCGCCATCCGTCACCAGATTCTCGAATTCGGTTTCAAGATAATTGACAAGGCTCGTGCGGAGCTTGTCGAGGTCGACGCTACAGGCGCGCATGACGGCGGCTGCATCGGAGTCGTCGATCAGGGAGAGCAAGAGATGCTCGAGCGTCGCGTATTGGTGATGACGCTCGTTTGCGATCGCCAGTGCACGATGCAGGGATTGTTCAAGGCTTTGGGAAAAAGTCGGCATTCGCGTCCTCTATGGCCCCCACCATCATGATCGCCATCGCCCGGTCAGGCAACAACAACCTTTGTCACATATAGTTATACAAGATCGCGGCGAAAGACCGGTTCCGCGACTCGGCGGCGACATGCCTGCGGTATTCTCGATGCAAAACCCGTTCCGATTTGGGCGGGATTCGGCGCGGAGACAGATTTTCGCACGCTGGTCGACCGAAACCGACATCGCGCGCATATCACGCCACGATCACACTGCGACGTACACAAAGGCCGTCTGCGAAACGCGCAAGGCGTCTTATTTCTTCTCCATCACGCATTGCAGCGGATGCTGGTGCTTGCGGGCGAAATCCATCACCTGCGTCACCTTGGTTTCGGCGATCTCGTAGGTGAACACGCCGCACTCGCCGATGCCGTGATGATGGACGTGCAGCATGATCTTGGTTGCGGCCTCGACGTCCTTCTGAAAGAACTTCTCCAGCACATGGACCACGAATTCCATCGGCGTGTAGTCGTCGTTCAGGATCAGCACACGATACAGGTTCGGCCGTTTGGTCTTCGGTTTGACCTTGGTGATGACGGACGTATTGGGCCCCGTCGGTCCGCCCGTACGGTTCTCGTCATTGCTCATGCGAGGAGCGCGGGCAGCGGCTGGCGCGGAGAGATCTGGTCTGGAAGTCAGGTGCGGCATGGCTCAGGCGTTCAATTCCCCACGGAAGCGAGTGACGGTCGGCCGCGCGGCTCCTCCCTCCGGAGCCTCGCACGGGCGCACCGCCGTGTTGGATCGCCGCTTCCAACCAGTCCGGTCAGGCCCGGATCGATTGCTGGGAATATGGGCCTGCCCCCGGCTCGCCGCAAGCGTCGACGCACTGGCCAATCTGGCCGAGGCAATCCCGATTCCCGGTCCGGGCGATCCTGAGCAAGGTTAATCAATCCAGACCGATTTGACAAAAATTTCCGCCGCGACCGTTTAGAACGTCTTGAGCAGGAACCCGCCATCAAGGCGGCCGCGGCCGTTTCCCGCCGATATCTCGGGTTTTTTACGGTCCGGTTTATCTGCCGCTCAATCGCGTGGCGCCAAATCGGGCAAAATCACCGATCTTGAGGATCGCCATGTTCTGCCTGCCCGCCGCTGGCAGCCGTGTCGGTCGACAACTCGCGCGCGTTGGACGCGACCATGCTGACGGTCTCGACACGCAGAACCGCTGGTACAGCAAGGCCTCGCAAATTGACGCACGGCAGAAGCTTGCGACAACGCCGAGGCAAACATCACGATCCACACGGTGCAGGTGAATACCGGCAGCGATCCGCGTCGAGCGCGCGAGCAGCGCCCACAAATTCTGTCTGATGACGTCGGCGAGCCAGACCGTGTCGGTCCTCATGGACATCGGAACGTCGCTGTCGAAGCTGCGCGTGGCGCGCTGAAACAGATCTCGATCGCGACAAACACAAAAAAGCCCGGCTGAACCAGCCGGGCTTTTTGATTCCAGGACTTCCAGAAGGCGTTAGTTGGCGGCCGGCGTGAACTTCGACACGATGGTCTCGACCGGCTTGAACGCCTGCTTGGCAAGATCGCTGTAGAGGCCGGCGATCTTCTGCGATTCCGCAACGAAGGTCTCGTAGGCGGAACGGGCGAAGTCGGTCTGCGCTTCCATGGCCTTGTCCATCGACTTCACGCCGGAAAGCTTCTCGACAAAGGACTTGGTGTCTTCGAACGACTTCTTGGTGTAGTCGCCATACGCGCTGGCGATCGCCTGGAGGCCGTGCTGCACCGACGTTGCGGAGGCAACGCACTGCTCGAAGTGCTCTTTCCCGTAGCTCTGAAAGTCTTCAACCTTGAACATTTCGGAATCCTTTTCCCTGGCTCTTGGTCCGGAAGCCCGGCTCCCTGACTGCGCCCAAAATTAGTGCAACGCACAAAAAAGTCAAGAATCTTGTGCGACGCACAAATTCGGATGCAAATCGCGGCGATTCCCGGGGTTTCCCGCAAGGGTTCCTTAAGCTTTTGGAAACCGCGGACCCCTACGCTGATTCCCTGGACGTGTTCATCTTCAGCGAGCGTTCAAAAGCCGATTGAGAACATCACCTTAGCCAGAACAGCGGTTCAGGCCCAAGGTCCCCCGCAGTGAACACCAGCGGAGGGACAGCCTGAGCAGGTAATGATCCCGGCTCCAGTGGGCACAATTTCGCCTCACGGGCCGGTGATCAAGTCAGAAACGGGGACGGGGTTTCATGCTTCGTAAAAACTTGTCTTCCTCGCGCTTGGCGCGGGTCGGCGTTTTCGGACTTCTTACGGTCACCATCGCAGTCATCTTCACCACCGATGCTGCCGAGGCACGGCGTCACCGGCGCCATCACGCGCACCACCGGGTGCAGCGCGATGTGTCCGAGAGTTCTAGCCCGAAATTCGCGTCGATCATCGTCGACGCCAATTCCGGCGCCGTGCTCCACGGCACGAGCCCCGACGGGATCCGCCATCCGGCCTCGCTGACGAAGATCATGACGCTCTATCTGCTGTTCGAGCGCCTCGAGTCCGGCAAGATGAAGCTCGACACCGAGATGCCGGTGTCCAAGCACGCGGCCGATCAGGATCCGACCAAGCTGAACCTGCGCGCCGGCCAGACCATTCGCGTCGAGGACGCGATCAAGGGTCTCGTCACCCGCTCGGCCAACGATGCGGCCGTGGTGATCGCGGAAGCGATTGCCGGCGACGAGGACGACTTCGCCCAGATGATGACGCGCAAGGCGCGCTCGCTCGGCATGTCCAGGACCGTCTACCGCAACGCCAACGGCCTTCCCAACGACGAGCAGGTCACGACCGCACGCGACCAGGCCACGCTCGGCCGCGCCATCCAGGAACGCTTCCCGCGCTACTATCGCTATTTCGCGACCTCGACGTTCAACTGGCGCGGACAGTCGATCCGCAACCACAATCGCCTGCTCGGCAGCGTCGAGGGCGTGGACGGCATCAAGACCGGCTACACCCGCGCTTCCGGCTTCAACCTCGTGACCTCGATGCGCCGCGGCAACCGCCATCTGATCGGCGTGGTGCTGGGCGGCCGCAGCGGCGGCTCCCGCGACGCCATCATGCGTAACCTGCTCGCGGAAAATCTCGAGAAGGGCGCAACCACCCACACCGTCGCGGCGGTCACTGAGCGCAACGGCTCTGATGCCGCTGCCGAGGTCGCCGATGCCTCTGATACCCCGGCCCGCTCCGCTCCGCAGGTCCAGGCCGCTGCTGCCCCCGAACCCGCCCCGTCCCGCCTTGCCGCGCGCCTGTCGACGCTTGCGGCTGCGACTGCGGCGGTGCCGCCAGCTCAGCCCAGAGCGGAAATCAGCAAGCCCGAAGTTCGGCCGACTGAATCCAGGATCGAGCCCGCGCCACTCACCAATGGTGTGATTTCAAGCCAGCCGCTCTCGATCATCCCCGGCTCGTCCGAGCCGATGAAGCCGGTCCGGGTCAAGACCGTTCAGGTCAAGGCCGGCACCGTGAAGGTCGCCTCTGCCGCCCCGGCGCAGGTTGCACCGCAGGTCACCAGCACGATTGCGTCCCGCTCCGAGGTCGCGGAGACCTCCGGCGCCGTCGTCGCCCGCGCCGACCTCGTCAACAAGCCCGAGATCACGAGCCAGCCGGAAGCGCCGAAGGCCGAGATCGCCCGCGCCGAGATGCCCCGTCAGCCCGCCGGCTTCGGCACCGGCAACGGCATCCTCGGCGTGCTGCCGGCGGCAACCGCCGCGGCCCCTGCTCCGGCTCCGAAGCTTGCCTCCGCCGATCCGACGCCGCATCCGATCCAGATGAGCGCCACCACCAAGCCGGTCGTCGCCCACAGCGGCTGGATCGTCCAGGTCGGCGCGCTCGAGAGCGAGAACGAAGCCCAGCAGCGCATCGACGCCGCGCGCAGCTCGGCCCGCGGCCTGCTCAGCAAGGCCGACCCGTTTACCGAGCCGGTCGTCGCCAAGGACAATCGCAAGCTTTACCGGGCCCGTTTCGCCGGGCTCGAGCGCGACCAGGCCGAAGCCGTCTGCCGCGCCCTGAAGCGCGCCGACATCTCCTGCATCACCGTCCGAAACTGATCGTTCGCACCGCTCCAATCAAAATGCCCGCGCCTCGCGCGGGCATTTTTGTTTTGGGGATGCGGAGCACGCAAAGTCAGTTCCACGACAACCTCTCGTCAACAATTTACGGTTAAATTTTTGCTCAAGGGATCGACCACGCCGACAATGGCGGGCATCGGGGCGACGGCAAACAGAGCAAGCGGAGCTCACACGGTACTGGCGTTTGTAGCGTAGTGCTGGAGTTAGCCGTTATGCGTGCGAAGCAGAGTATCCTTGGCCTCGTTCACACGGGCAGCGAGATACGTCGAGCCCCCCTGGTCGGGATGGAGTTTCTTCATCAGGGACTTGTGAGCCCGGCTGATGTCGTCGCGCCCCGCGCCCGGCTGCAAGCCAAGGATCTGATAGGCTTCCTCCGCCGTCATTTTGCCGCTCGACGCCGTGCGGCGCTGCCGCCCTGCCGCATCGCCCTGCGCGTTCTGACGCCAGGCGGGAAACCGGCGGTCCAGATAGCTTTCAAGTAGGGCCACGCTCTCGGCGTCGAATGCCGGGGCCATCGAAAGCAGCGCGGCGAGATCGAACTCGTCGAGGTCGCGCCCGGCGTGAGGCCCGGCAACGATCCGGCCAGCGAGCTGGCCGGAATCGTGATCCAGCCGCATGTCCAGGAATGGCGAGCGCACACGCGAGGCTTGACCGGTCGGGCGCGTCGCGCCGCCGCCGCCAAACAGCCCGCCGATGTTGCCGAAGGCGGCATTCGACAGCGGCGTCCAGCCGAGCAGCCCGGCACCAAAAATCCCAAGCGGGATCGCGACCGCCAATTCGCCGCGCAAGCCCGTGAACGCCGCGACCGCCAGCGCCACCACGCCGCCACCGAACTTGATGGTGCGTGCCAATACCGCCGGATTGGCGGAGCGGAACATCTGGAGCAGCAGATAAAGCGTGATAATTGCGACGGCGCCGGCGATCAGGGTCATGGCCGGAATATAGTCGCCCTGCTGTCAAAAAGCATGGTGTCCTTGTCCCGCCTCGGATCGCGCCGGTGCTACTTCATCTGGCCGATCAGCTTTGCCGCGCCGCCCGCGCTCTGCGCCAGTTTCAGCAGCGCCTCCCGGCCGCCGGCGGCATAGGCCGCGGCAGCGCGCAGCAAGTCGCGGAGCTGCGCCGCCGCGCCGGGATCGAACCGGCACCAGGCCCCGCCGGTCAGGCGCGCGATCTCGCGAAAGGCCCGCTCGGCCACGGCGTCGTCGCCCTCCTGAAACACGAACACGGGCACCTTGAGCATGCCGAGCTCGCCCGCCTTGGTGCAGAGCTCGTCGAGCTTCTCCTCCATGGCGTCGCCGACGAACACCACGGCGCGCACGCCGGATGCCACCGCCTCGCGCCGCACATCGCTCAGCACCTTGCCGATCTGGGTGTCGCCGCCGCGGCAGTCGATCCTGCTCATCAGCGTCGCGAGCCTGGCACTGTCCGAGATCCAGCCCGAGGCGCGGCACTCGCTGAGGCCGCGATAGTAGACGAGCCGGATATCGAGGCTGCCGACGGCTGCGGCCTCGCGGAACATGTCCGCCTGAAGTGCGCAGGCCATGTCCCAGGTCGGCTGCCGGCTCATCGTCGCGTCAAGCGCGAAGATCAGGCGCCCCTTCGCGCCGGGCGCATGCGGCGAGAGCGCACGCGCCCTGGCGACGAACGCGGCGATGTCCTCGGACGCCGAGGTCCCGGCTTGCGGCACCGAGCCCTCTTGCTGAGCCGAGACGGCATCGCGGCCGCGCGGTTTGATGGGTTCGCCCGGCATCCTGCTTGCACCTTGTGAGCGGCTAATGTGGATAGCGCATGCTGCCCGGTCAATGTGCAAAGCCTCCGCCGGCGGGTACCGACGGAGGCTTGGAAGCCGTGCTTGAGGATCAGAGCGGTGTCAGCTTTTGGCAGGCGCCATCAGAGCGACCGGACCGGGCTCGAGAATGTTCGGCGGCGAAGAGCGGGTGTCGACGGGCGCGACCGCGCTGTCGGTATCGCTCAGGAACCTGTCGAGCATGCCTTGGATCGAGTTCTTGGCCACGTCCGGACCGGTGTCGCGCATGTCGTTGTGCTGGAATTCGGTCTTCACGACCTGGATGCCGGCCTTCTCGCATTCCTCGTCGGTCGGGATCACGCCCGCATCAGCCTTGAACTGCGGATCTGTGGAACGGAACGACAGGATCTTGAACTTGCCGGCGGTGACGAAGGGCACGCGCAGATTGTCGAGCGTGACGACCTTCTTGACCTCGTCCGGATACTGCTTGGCGAAATACATCGTGATGTCGCCGCCCATGGAGTGGCCGACCATCGTCACCCTGTCGTAGTCGGCGTTGGGCTGAACCTTCTTCATTTCCTGCATGGCGAGATGGATGTTGGCGACGCCGCGCAGGATCTGCGGCAGGCGGCCGACATAGAGCTCGCCGGGCTTGGTCACCATCGGAGGATCGGTCGGCAGATCATGCTGCGGGCTCACGACCATGTAGCCGCGCGCCGCAAAGATGTTGGCGAGGAAGCCGTATTCGGTGTTCTTGACTGTGTTGCCGTGATTGATCACGGCGACCGGCAGCGTGATCATGCCGGCGTTGGCCTGCATTTCCTTGTCGCGGCGCACCGCGATATCGACAGGCACGGGACGGTTGTCGCGCGAAGCGTCGTAGAAGGTGATGGTCTCGTGCTTGATGGCCCACTTGCTCGCCGTGAAATAGGCGACGCCGCAGAGGGCACTGACCGAAACCAGAACGGCAATTCCACGCTTCATTTTCGTCCTCAGCCTCAGGCTCTTGTGGCCTGAATCCCTGTTGAAAATCGTGTTCTCTAGGGCTCTTCGGCCCCTGGTCGCCTATTCGCTAATATATGTCACAGCCGCGTGACAGGAAGGCTAAATATTGTGAACCGGCAGCCCTTTCATTGTGCGCCGCACACGCTTGTTGGGCATCCCCTTTCATACGGCTACGTCAGGATGCAGGTCACCATCCGACGCAACCGGTCTCGATTGGGTTCAATTTCGCAGTAAACACAAGGTGAAACGGCCGAGCGCGGACTCAGTTCCAGCGGGAACCGGCGGCAGGAAGTAGCGCTATACCGCCGCCTCAGGCGCCGAGGATGTCGTGGACCTCGAGCGGCTTGTCGACCTGACTGAACCACTCGGCGCGATTTGCCGCACGGCGGCGGCCGCGCTCGTCGAGCGGCAGCTTGAGCTGGCGGAGCAGGCTCGTCACCTCCTCCCGCGCGGTGAGATGGCCGAGATTGGGCCGCATGCCGAGCGTCGCCTCGTCGATCTCGTCGAGCGCGGTGAGGCCACGCGGGAAGAACTCGCGGTAGACGACGCGCTCGGCGAAACCGTCGACGTAGCGGAAGCCGAGCCGCAGCGACAGATCCTTCAGGCCCTCGGCGACGAGCTGCTTGTTGCGGGAGCCGAGCATCGACAGACGGTTGCGCACCACGATCCAGTCGGTGCTGGAGCCGTCGAGCTGGCGGCGCTTGCGCCTGACGTCCCGCACCATCTCGGCATAGTGGCTCTCGCCCGTGACCGCGTAGTTGGCAGGATCGACGGTGCCGAGCACGTCGAAATCGAGGAAGCTGTCGTTGATCGGCGTGACCAGCGTGTCGGCCATCGAGTGCGCAAGCCGCATCAGGTAGCTATCGGTGCCGGGCGTATCGATGACGATGAAATCGAAGCTGCTTTCGACCGCCGAGACCGCCTCCATGAATTGCTGGAACTCGGAATTCTCGTTCTCGGCGATCTGCATGGTCTCGCCGAGCTTGATGCAGCGGTGCACCGGCAGTTCGAGGTCGAGCTTGGTACGGCGCGCCCAGGCGGAGCGGTTGTTGATGTAGTGGGTGAAGCTCTGCTGGCGGCAGTCGAGATCGATGGTGGCGACGCGCTGGCCGGCCTTCAGCAGCGCGACCGCGATGTGCAGGGCCGTGGTCGACTTGCCGGAGCCGCCCTTCTCGTTGCCGAGCACGACCACATGCGCCGAGCCGGATTGGCCTTGGCTAGCCTGCACAAGCATAGTGATCCCCAACGCCCCTGACGAATATCTTCGAGTTGACCGCGTCTGCGGTCAAGTGAAATGCGTGACATGAAATGCAATTCGCACTGCGCCGTTCTTCATCATGAATCACGGCATCGATGCGCGTCTGTGATCCAGCCCACAATGTCGCGACATCGTGCGCGGCCTGGCGCGGGATGCTGTGCCGCATCCGGATGCATGGCGTCCACGATCGCCGCTTGTTAAGGTTAGCCGGCCGGGCGCCGGGATGCGCCCGCCTCCTATCCCAACCCTGTCGAGTTCTGATGCCACCAAGCCCCTTGATCGCCCGCACGGTCCCCGCCTTGCGGCGCGCCATCGACAATCTTCGCAAGCGAAAGGCCACGATCGCGCTGGTTCCGACCATGGGGGCGCTCCATGACGGGCATGTGTCGCTGGTGCGCCTCGCCAAACGGCGCGCCAGCCGCGTCGTGGTGTCGATCTTCGTCAATCCGACCCAGTTCGCTCCGACCGAGGATTTTGGTGCCTATCCGCGCACCTGGAAGGCCGACATCACCAAGCTTGCGGCCGAGGATGTCGACATCGTCTGGCGCCCCGGCGTCGAGGCCATGTATCCGGACGGCTTTGCGACCCGCATCGTTCCGGAGGGGCCGGCACTCGCGGGACTCGAGGACCGCTTCCGCCCGCACTTCTTCGGCGGCGTCGCCACCGTCGTCGGCAAGCTGTTCACGCAATGCCGGCCGGACTTTGCGATCTTCGGCGAGAAGGACTTTCAGCAGCTGCGGGTGGTCTCGCAGATGGCGCGCGACCTCGACCTCGGCGTCAAGGTGATCGGCTCCCGCACCGTGCGCGAGCGCGACGGGCTTGCGATGTCCTCGCGCAACGTCTACCTCTCGCCGGAGGAGCGGCAGACCGCCACCGTCCTCTACCGTGCCATGAAGGACAGTGCCGGCCGCATCCGGGCCGGCGAAGCGATCAAGCCGGCGATCGCGCGCGGTGCCGAGACGATCAAGGCGGCCGGCTTTGCCCTCGACTATTTCGAGGTCCGCCACGCCGAGACGCTCGCGCCGGTCACATCACGCAACGACGGCCGCTTGCGGATCCTGGTCGCAGCCAAGCTCGGCGCGACCCGGCTGATCGACAATATCGCGGTCTAGAGCAATCCGAGATCGCGCAGCTCGCGCCGCATCGGCTCCGGCATGGCCGCGATCGAGCCTGCGGCGGACTTGCCGAGATCGAGCGGCACGGAATCGTCGGTGAGATAGCGCCAGCCCTGGAACGGGCGCATCGGCCGCGGCGACACCGCGATCACCTTCGGCTGCATCACGATGCGGCAGCGCCCGATGCCGTCCTTGTCGCGGAACGGCTCGATGCCGATGATCTTTTCGCGGGCGGCGATCTCGCCCTTGATAACCCAATAGAGCGACCCGCCCGACAGGATCTCGGTGTCGCGCTTAGGCACCATGCGGGTGATGTGGATGTGATGTTGCGGCAGACCCTTCTTCCTGGCGGTCTGCATCCGTTCGGCAATCCACCCCTTCAATTCCTTGACGGAGTCGCAGCCGACGGCGAGCTTGATCAGATGTAGCGGCATGTCCCAGCATTAGCGGGCCTGCCACGCGTTTTCAAAGCCGATCTATTCGTTATCCGCAGCCGCGGCAGGCGGCGTCGCGGCCGGCGGGGCCAGCGGAACCGGTGCCGCGGCTGGCGCGCGCTTCGCGGCCGGCTGCTTCTTCGCGGCCGCAGGCGCTGCCGCGGGAGCGGCGGCCTGCGCGGAGGTCGCAGCCGGCGCGCGTGGAGCCGGCGCTGCGCCTGCGGCAGGCGCGGCCTGGCGCGTTGCAGCCGTGGGCGGCTCCGGATTCATGATGCTCACCGGCGGCGTCGACGAGGCGCTCGGGAACTCCGCGTTGGTCGGCTTGCCCGTCGGCATCGAGGGCGGCAGCCCGGCAAGCGCCGCCGTGCCCGGCGTCGAGGGCGCCATTGCCGGCGCGTTCCAGGTCGGCGCATAGCGCGCGACCAGGGTGTCGTAGAGATGCGAATCCATGTTGGCGGCGACCTGCTGCTGATCGCTCAGCGAGCGGAAGGCGGCGCAATCGAACGGCGTGCAGCCGTCGCGCGCGACCAGCACCTGCGAGACGAGGCCGTAGCGATCACGCTCCAGCGATCTACGCAGCATCTTCATGTCGAGCGTCAGGCCCTTCTCGGCGGTCGCGGCATCGCCGAGCGCGGTCAGCCGGTCGATCCTGGCGGCGGTGTAGGCGACGGCCGCGGCCGCCGTGTCAGGTGCGCCGAACAGCGCTTTCTCGCAGCCAATCGCCACGGCGTTGCCGGCGAGATCGTCGAGACAGGACAGCGCCGGCAGGCCGGCGATGACCGCCGCCTGCGCGCGCGCCTCGGCCGGGGCCGCCTGCTCTGCCGGTCCATAGACGCGCACAGTGGCAGCCCCCGCAATGGCAATGGCAAGCAGCGTGATGACGGCCAGCGCGCCGTTGGCGACCGACCTCTCGGCGCGCAGCAGCGTGATCAGGAGAATCAGTCCGAAGATGCCGGCAACCGCCAGCGTCGTCCACATCGCGGGCGAGCGCCAGATTTGGTCGAGCGAAGCGGCCCATGCCCAGTTCATGCGCGACGTCCCCTCACGCGAGCAGCGAGCGAATGGTCAAAGCGAGCACCGCGAACCGGCAACTGCCCCCCTCGCACCTTGTTGAGGTGAAGCGGGCCTTTTGACGGCGGCAGGGCACAAGTTTCCAGGAGGCGCCAATGCGGCGCGATCAGCCTTCAGGAGAGCGCGAGCTGGCTTTCCTTGGCGACGCGTTCGAAGGCTTCGGTCGAGCTCTTGATCCGGTACTGGCAGTCGTCGCCATCGGTCGGCAGCAGACGGATGACCTCGTACGAGCCGCTGGCAGCCGGGCGCGCGACGTTGCTGGCCGTGAACAATACCCGCGTTCCAATCGGAAATTTGTGCTTCAACACCCTCTCCATCACCCAAACAACGCCTGCCTCGCCCATGATCCCCACTGCGGCGGCCGGCCAGAAACCCAGGCGCTGTATAGCATGCATGCGGCCTTTTTGGCCAGCCTCATGCGAGCATGGCAAACGTGTATATTTTGCAATCTTTTCAAATGGATAGAGATCAACCGGTGGACTGATGACAGCGCCGGCGCCGCGCATTCAGGGGGCATTGTCGCAGGTTGCCGCCGCAGCCCCGGGTGAGTCCCTGATCCCGGTCGTTTCCGGGCACCAGCGCCGCCGGCCGGCACGCGGCCGGCGGCGTCCGGTCAGACCGCCGATCAGGCGTCCTCGAACCTCTCGATAAGAAGCGTTTCGGCGAGCCCATCGCGGGTCCATTCCTGGAACGCCGGCAGCGCCATCATCGTCTCCATGTAGGCCTTGGTCTCCGGCGTGACCTCGACGGCGTAAGTGCGCAAGCGGTGCACGACCGGGGCATACATCGCATCCGCCGCACCGAAGCGGCCGAACAGGAACGGTCCGTTGGCGCTGTAGCGCGTCCGGCACTCGCGCCAGATCTCCTGGATGCGCGCGATGTTCGCCTTGGCATCCGCCGACAGCGTCACCGGGCGCACAGGACGGTGCAGATTCATGCCGCATTCGTTGCGCAGGGCCATGAAGCCGGAATGCATCTCGGCGCACACCGAACGAGCGTGGGCGCGGGCGCCGACATCGTCGGGCCACAGCTTCACTTCCGGATAACGCTCGGCGATGTATTCGATGATGCTGAGCGAATCCCACACCGTGATGTCGCCGTCGACCAGCACCGGCACCTTGCCGGCGCGGCTAAAGGAGAGAATCTGCTCCTTGTCGGCGGGGTTGTCGGTGTAGAGCGGGATGACCGTTTCCACGAACGGGATGTCGTTGGCGCGGAGCGCAAGCCACGGCCGCATCGACCATGACGAGTAGTTCTTGTTGCCGATCGCAAGCTTGAGCGCTGCCATGTCCCTGGTCCTTCCTGAAGTCCTGTGGATGCGGCTGCTTTTAGCGCCATCGCCTGCCGCCAATCAATCGTTGCCGCACGGCGGCATGCGTGGCAATCGTTGCGGTCCACGCGAGGAGAGCGACATGAGCAGGCATTGGGTCGACATCACGGCGGTCGGCTTCTTCATGATCGAATGGCTGGTCTATGCCCTGACGCTGGAGCACTCCGCCTACGGCCGCGACAGCCTGTCGGCGCGCATGAACCGCTATCGCGAGGTCTGGGTCCGCCGCCTGCTCGATCGCGACACCCGCATGGTCGACATGCAGATCATGGCCTCGCTGCAGAACGGCACCGCCTTCTTCGCCTCCACCAGCCTGATCGCGCTCGGCGGCGCGCTGGCGCTGCTGCACGCCACCAACGACGCCATCACGATTCTGAGCAAGCTGCCGATCGACCTCAGCACGTCCCCTGCCATGTGGGAGCTGAAATGCGTCGGCCTGGTGCTGATCTGCGTCTACGCGTTCTTCAAGTTCGCCTGGTCCTATCGCCTGTTCAACTATGTCGCGATCCTGTTCGGCGGCATGCCGCCGGCCTCGCTCCGCGACACGCCCGAGGCCGAGGCCCACGTCATCCGCACCTCGCGCCTGTTCGAATCCGCCGGCCGTCACTTCAACCGTGGCCAGCGCGCCTTCTTCTTCGCGCTCGGCTATCTCGGCTGGTTCGTCAGCCCCTGGGTGCTGTTCGTGACCACGGCAGCCGTGGTGATCGTGACCTGGCGCCGGCAGTTCGCGTCGAGTGCCTGGGCGGCGATGGCGCCGGAGGTGGTGGCGGATGGTGAGGTGCGGAAGCGCGGTCATGGTCAATGAACTAGCTCCGCGTGTCCCGGACAAGCTGCAACGTGCAAGCGTTGCGGCGCAGAGCCGGGACCCAGATAGCGGCACAGATTGCTGGGAGACATGGGCCCCGGCTCAGCAGCGCACCGTCGAAGGGACGCTGCGCTGCGTCCGGGGCACAAGAGCGGAGTATGTCGCACACATCTTCGACTCGCAAATACACCTCCGCCTTCTCGCTGCGCATTCGCCCGAGCTTTGCCTGGTCACTCCACCCTGTAAGCCAAGAGGGCGCAGGGAAGGCCGGGTGCTGACCTCGCACCCGCGGTCTGCTGCGCGAAAAGCACACGCAGAAAAACCGCACAGCAGCATACAGGTGGTGCCAATCACTCGGCCTTCCCTGCGCGATGGTCGGACGGCTTATGCCGCGCTCTCCCGGGAGCCGAACTTTCCTTCTGGCCTCCCTCACCTCGCGAATTGACGATGCTGTCCGCCCGGTTGGGCTCGCACACACCTCCGCGAAAGCTTGACCGTAGCAACGACGGCCAGGACCACACGGTTTTGCCGTACGCACGGCCCGCCATTTCGCCACAGGGTTCTCCGGCGGTGTACACCCGGCTGGAAAAATGTTGGCGAGACGAACCTTTCAGCGCCGTCCGTCGCACGCGGCCACGGGCTCACAGGGACTACCCGCCCTGCCCGCACCTCTCGTGCCGACGCTGCCGCGTCCACCGCACCCCGGCTCGCGCATCGTGACGACGTACGATCGCCCCTCAAGGTCGAGCCGGGATAGGCCGACAGATACGCCGTTTCCGAATTTCGGTAAAGCGGAATATTTTTGCGGGCGCGGGTTGACAGTGAAGGTCCCGAAAACAACTGCGGTGTTTTGCCCGACAGGCAACGAGGCCGATTGGGCTGAGATCGGCAAGCACGGTTGCCGTCTAAGATTGCAGACAACAATTCCACACGCTATACGCTCAAGGGATTGAAACGACTCAACGCATAATGTCGGGGGCGAAATGAACAAGCTGATGATTGCTGCCGCGGTGACGGTTCTCGGACTATCGGCCGCCAAAGCGGCTCCGCTTTACGAATGCGGCGGCGATCCGGCCTGCCAGACCAAGCGTGACAGTATGTCCCGCGCCACATATGACCGAAACATCAACCGCTGCCTCGCCTCCGCTGGTGCCACGCGCGAGCAGTGGCGAGCGCACGCAGTGCCGAAGCCTGCTGCCGACAAAGTTCGCGCCTGCCTCGCCGCCAACGGGTAGCAATGGCAGCAAGCTACCCACCGCCGAAATCCCGCGGCGAGAACGGCAGGTCCATCACCTTCCATTCGCCGTACAAATTGGCCGGCAGCATCTTGTAGGGCTGGCAGGCCTGGAGCGCGGCCATCGCAGACTTCACCATCGCCACACCCTTCACCGAGGGCGGGGCTTCGATCAGGATCGGTTCGCGTGCAAGTGTGCCGTCGGTGGCGAACACCGCACGCAGCTTGATGCGCACCGGGTCGGTCGGGGCGACCCCGGCCGGCAGCTTGGCGCAGCTTCGCAAATGGCGGCGAAGCGCGGCGATGATCTCGGGCGGCAGCTTGGCGGCAATTGAATCTTTGGCGTCGCCGCCATCGTCCTTGGGGGCGTCTTTCGGCAGCTCCCCCGGCAATTCAGGCGGCAGGCCCAGCATGACGCCGTATTTGACAGTGACGTCGGGCTCCGGGGCCTGATAGGCCGGCGGCGGCGCGGCCTGCTGCTGCGGCATTGCTTGTGGCGGCGGCTGTGCGGGTGGCTGCTGCATCGCCTGGGGCATCGGCTGTTGCGGCGGCAACTGCGATGGCTGCGGCTGCGGTTGTTGAGGCTGCGGCTGTGCGGTCGCCTCGCGCTGCTGCGGCGTCTGCGTAGGCTGTGACTGTGGTTGCTTCTGCTGCTGCGGTTCGGGCGAGGCTTGCTGTTTCTGCGATGGCGCTGCGGCCTGCTGCTTCGCCGCGGGCTTCGGCGCTGTTTCCGCCTTGTCCCTGTCGGTGAAATCCAGCTTCGGCAATCTCAGCTCGGGCTCCGGCGGCTTCTCCTTTGCCTCCTCCTTGGCTTTCTCCTCGGCCTTCTCCTCCTCCTGCTTCACCTGCTCCGGCGTGACGATATCGACGGTGACAGTCTCGGGCGCCGCAGCGTGGAACGGATGGACTTCGCTGATCACGATGATCAGCGCCACCAGCGTCAGATGCGCGATCGCCGACGCTGCAATGTCCGTCCGTATGATCTTCCGCAGTTCCATCGACCGGTCTTGGGTTGCCGCCCTGCTCCTAGCATACCGTGCTCTCCCCTCAATCCCATTTCGGCGCGAAGCCGAAATCGGTCAGGCGTCCCCTGGGATTGGCCAGCGCGGCGACCTGTGCCATCTCCTCGTCCGAGAGCTCGAAATCGAAGATCTCGATGTTTTCCGACAGACGTTCGACGCGCGAGGTGCGCGGGATCGCGCACACATTCTGTTGCACCAGCCAGCGCAGGCAGATCTGTGCCGGCGTCTTGCGGTGCGCGCGGCCGATCGCCGCAAGGCTCTGGTCGGACTTGATGCGCCCCTTCGCGATCGGGCTATACGCCACCAGCGCGAGGCCATGCTGGTCGCAGGCCGCCCTCACCTTCGCCTGGTCGAGATATGGATGGTATTCGACCTGGTTACAGACGAGCGGCTCGGCCGACAGCGCCACCGCCTGCTCGACCAGGGCCACCGTGAAATTGGAGACGCCGATATGGCGGGTCAGGCCCATGCGCTTGGCATGCGACAGTGCGCCCAGCGTCTCCTCCAGCGGCACATGCGAATTGGGCCAGTGCAGCAGCAACAGATCGACGGACGGGAGCCGCATGCGCGCGAGGCTCTCCTTGACCGACCGTTCGAGATCGTGGGGCGCGAAATGGTTGGTCCAGACTTTGGTGGTGAGGAAGACGTCGTCACGCCGCACACCGGAGGAGCGCAAGCCGTCGCCGACCTCGCGCTCGTTCTCGTAGACCTGCGCAGTGTCGATGTGGCGATAGCCGAGCCGCAGCGCCTGCTCGACCACGCGGGCGCAGGTGCGCCCGCTCAGCTCCCAGGTCCCGAGCCCGATCGCCGGTATCCTTGCGCCATTGGCCTCGACGAACAGCATGAGGAATCCTCTCCTGTTGCGGCAGCCCCTGACGGCAGTATGGACCTCGCCGGTCATCGTGCCAACGGAAGCCGTCAGCCGCCGGGCCGGATCTTCGGCGCATTGCTAACGGGACGTTCGCGTGAAGGCTTGTCAGGCTTTGGCGAGCGCCTGGAACACCGCCTCCGGTGCATGCGCGATCACGGCGAGCAGCGCGCGGGCAGGCCCCCGCGGGGCGCGCTTGCCCTGCTCCCAGTTGCGGATGGTCTCGACGGGGACGCCGAGCTTGGCGGCGAACTCCATCTGCGTGAGGCAGGCGCGGCGGCGCAGATCGCGCACGGCGAGCGAGCCGGTGTCGGCCGGCGCAGCATGAGCCGCGGGCTGGACCGGAAACTCTTCTCCGTTCCGCAACTCGACGATCCGTCCGTCCGCTTTCAGCCGCAACCGCATGCCCATTCCCCCAAGCGAGGACGATGATGCGGCAGGTCGCTTAAGGTCGGATTAAAGATGATGAGACCCGTGCCCCGGACGCAGCGCAGCGCCCTCTTCGGGCGGTGCGCTGCCGAGCCGGGGCCCATCTCGCCGCAGCGTACCGCGCCGCTTTCTGGGTCCCGATTCTGCAACGCAAAGGGCGTTGCAGCGCGCCCGGGACACGAGAGTAGGGTGCCTCCGCTGCCTGCCCCGTGATTGCGAGGAGCTCTTGCTACGAAGCAATCCAGACTGCCACCGCGGAGGGATTCTGGATTGCTTCGATGCGCTCGCAATAACGAAGAGAGAGAGAGAGAGAGAGAGGCGCCTGAAACGCGCCTACCTCAGCCCGAACCACAACGTCGCAATCCCCAGGAAGGAGAAGAAGCCGACCACGTCGGTCACCGTGGTGACGAAGGTGCCGGAGGCCACGGCCGGATCGGCCCTGACGCGGTCGAGCGCCATCGGGATCAGGATGCCGCCAAGCGCGCCGGCGACGAGGTTGACTATGATCGCAAGCCCGATGACCATGCCAAGGCCGGGGATCCTGAACCAGGCCACCGCCGCGATGCCCGTGATCACGGCAAAGGCGAGGCCGTTGACGAGGCCGACCAAGCCTTCGCGCATCACGACGCGCCAGGCGTTGGAGGAGCCGAGCTCGCGCGTCGCCAGCGCCCGCACCGCGACCGTCATGGTCTGAGTCGCGGCATTGCCGCCCTGACTCGCCACGATCGGCGCCAGTACGGCGAGCGCCACCATCTTCTCGAGCTGGCCCTCGAACAGGCCGAGCACGGACGATGCGAGAAAGGCGGTGGCGAGATTGACCAGCAGCCAGTTGAACCGCGCGCGCGCGATGGTGAACACGGTGTCGGAGAGCTCTTCGTCGCTGGTGACGCCGCCGAGCGCCTTGAGGTCTTCGTCCGCCTCCTCCTCGATCACGTCGACGACGTCGTCGACGGTAATGACGCCGACCAGGCGATCCTGGGTGTCGAGCACCGGTGCTGCGACGAGATTGTACTTGCCGAACATGCGCGCCACCTCCTCCTGGTCCTCCAGGACGGAGACGCGGCGGCGGTCCTCGTCGGTCAGCTCGGCAAGCGCCACCGGGCGGCGGGCGCGCAGCAGCACATCGAGCGAGACCGCGCCCTGCCAGTGCTGGTCCCTGTCGACGACGTAGATCTCGTAGAAGCGGTCGGGCAGATCCGGCGTCTCGCGCATGTAGTCGATCGCCTGCCCGACGGTGAAATCCTGCGGCACCGCGATGAACTCGGTCTGCATGCGGCGGCCGGCGGAATTTTCCGGATAAAGCAGGCTGCGCTCGAGCGCGACGCGCTCCTTGAGCGGCAGCTTCTCGAGGATTTCCTCCTGCTCCTCCTGGTCGAGCGTTTCCAGCAGCTCGACCGCATCGTCGGATTCGAGCTCACGGACGCCTTCGGCGACCGTCTCCGGCGGCAGCTCCTCGAGGATTTCCTCGCGGACGCTCTCGTCCACTTCGTTCAGTGCGGAGAAGTCGAAGTCGCGGCCGGTGAGCTCGACCAGGCGGACGCGGTCGTCGGGCTCGAGCGCGCCGATCAGATCGCCGAGATCGGCCTCGTGCAACTCGGCGACGCAAGCGCGCAGCGCCGGGCTGTCACCGGCCTCGATCGCACGGGCGATCTCCTCGACGAATTCGTGACGAATTTCGCCGTCCTCGTTGCGCATCGGCACGTGGTCGAGTACCGAGGCCTCGGCGGATGGGGCACCGTCCATATGTTCATCCATGGCGCGTCTCGCCGTTGACAGGTTGGAACGAGCGGTCTGAGCTGATGGTTCAGGCAATACCCACAAGGCAACGGCCAGCGCAATGACAAAGATGTCTCGACTGAGGTGGACCTCGCTGTCGCTGGGCGCGATCCTCGCGACCCTCGCCGGCATTGCCTCGGCGCCGGCCGCCGAGTGCCCGCGCAAGGATGCGCTCGGCACCTCGCGGGTTCTCGGCGTCGATGCCAGGACCACGCCGCGCGTCGGCCTGAAGAGCTTCCCGCAGACGCTGCCTCTGGCCGATCACGAGGTCGTGCTGACCTTCGACGATGGCCCGAACCCGCCGACGACGTCGAAGGTGCTGGCGGCGCTGGCACAGGAATGCGTCCGCGCGACCTTCTTCCTGATCGGCCTGCACGCCTCCGCGCATCCCGACATGGTCAAGCGCATCGCGCGCGAGGGTCACACCATCGGCCATCACACCTGGTCGCACCCGTTCATGGCGCGGATCCCGTTCGACAAGGCGAAGGCCGAGATCGACCGCGGCATTGCAGCCGACGAAATGGCCCTGAAGGGCGTGTCGACCACGACGCCCTCGACACCGTTCTTCCGCTTCCCCTATTTCGAGGCGACGCAAGCGCAGCTCGACCTGCTGCAGTCGCGCGGCATGGTCGTGTTCGGGGCCGACCTGTGGGCCAGCGACTGGAACGAGATGACGCCGGAGCAGGAATTGAAGCTCGTCACCGAGCGCCTGGCCGCCGCCGGCAAGGGCATCGTCCTCTTCCATGACCCCAAGGCCCGCACCGCCGCGATCATGCCGGCCTTCCTGCGATACCTCAGGGACAACGGTTTTCGCGTCGTTCATTTGGTGTCGGCGGGAACATCACAGAAGAACGCCGATACGCGCTGATGCCGGAATGTCACGCCGGCGCAAAATGGGGCGATTTGGGGCCTATTAACAGTCTGTTCATGATACGCCATGCAAATATCGAGGGGGCCTGCATGGCACGGGTTGTTGGCAAGGGTTCTTGCGCCTGAACCGTTTCCTGATGTCTCCGACCTACTATGGCGGCCATCGCATCAGGGGGCAGACGGGTTCATGATCGGAAGTAGCGTTGTTGTCCGGACGCGGTCGTGGATCGTCCTCTGCTTGGGAATGCTGACCATCGGCGCGCCGGCGGCGCTTGCGGCGGACTGCCCCGGCCGTCCCGACGCACTCGGGACCTCCCGCACCCTCGTCGTCGATCCGCGCGAGCATCCGCGCATCGGCACCATGCAGTACCGCGAGACGCTGCCGCTCAAGGACCACGAAGTGGTCCTGACCTTCGATGACGGTCCGCTGCCGAAATATTCGAACCAGATCCTCAAGATGCTCGACGACGAGTGCATCAAGGCGACCTTCTTCATCATCGGCGGACAGGCCAAGGCGAACCCGGAAGGCGTGCGCAAGCTGGTGGCGGCGGGTCACACCGTCGGCACGCACAGCATGGACCATCCGCTGACGTTCGACCGGATGCCAATCGAAAAATTCGAGCCCGAGATCAACGGCGGCATCGAGTGGACCTCGGCCGCGATGACCGATCCTTCGAAGCTCGCGCCGTTCTTCCGCATTCCCGGCCTGATGCGCGCCGAGGGCGTCGAGAACTATTTGATCTCGCGCGGCATCCAGATCTGGAGCGCCGACTTCCCGGCCGACGACTGGCGGCACGTGTCGTCCGACCGCGTCTATCAGCTCGCGATGCAGCGGCTGGAGGCCAAGGGCAAGGGCATTTTGCTGCTGCACGACATCCAGGCCCGCACCGTGGCGGCGCTGCCGAAGATCATCCGCGACCTCAAGGCGCGCGGCTATCGCATCGTGCACGTGGTGCCCGCGACCGCCGAGCGGCCGGCGACGCCGACCACGCCGGTGGAATGGCTGTTGCATCCGCCGACCGAGACGACGCCGATCGCGCGCTGGCCGTCCGTGCCGGGCTTCGTGTTCACGCAGACCAGGACGCTGCCCGCGCCCTTGCTTGCCGACCTCAACGCGCAGACCGGGCATCAACCGCTGCTGCCGCGCAAGACCATGGCGCTGGCAAATGTCGCGGCCACCCTGCCCGTGCCCGGACGCGACCTGTTTGCGATCCCCGAGGGCTCGGTCGAGGTGCTGCTGTCCACGACCTTGTCGCGGCGCGCCGCAACACGCCTGGCGATGGCGGCCGAGACGCCTCGTGCGGGTAAAGGCAAGTCTGTAAGCATCAAGGCCGGCAAGCCGCGCGCGCACCGGACCGCACATGCGGCGCCCGCGGCTCCGAAGCATGCTGTGGAAGCCAAGGGCACTGCGCCCAAAAGCGCCGCGCCGCATCCGACCCGCGTGGCGAGCCTGAAGAAGCGCGCGCAGTAAGCTTCTACTGCCGCATGATGTTGGCGACGCAAAGCAGCACGATCAGCGCCAGGAAGAACAGGTCCATATAGGACTTGAGCTCGCCGTCGCGGCGCAGCCGCGCAACGTCGGCCACGACCTGCTTGCGCGCGTTCGTTCCGCCCGAGCCGTCATTGATCGGGCCCTGAAGGCGCCTGGTCTCGGCTTCGAGCTTCTCGATCTTCTGGTAGAAATAGAACGCGCGCAGCGTCGAGGCCGCGCGCATGCCGGCATAGACCAGCACCAGGATCGCCATGATCGCCCGGTTCTGGTATTTCTCCATGAAGTTCAGGCTGAAATAGACCATCGCCATGAACGCGAAGTTGGTCACGAAGCGGTAGACGAAGCTTAGAAAGATCATGCTGGCTCCAGCCCCTGAGCGGTACGCCCCCCTCTATGCCAATTTTGTTTCAACAAGGATACGATTGCCGGCCGCCTTTTAGCCGACCTCTTCCACGTCAACGCGAGGTCGCCGGCAGGGCGATGGAGATTCGGCGGAAGCTACGGTACAATGGCACAGCCACCGCATGGGGGTCTGCCGATGCCGAGGAAGGGAATCACGGGCCATGACGACTGGGTTTTGACCGAGGCCCTGGCGACCGCGCTCGTCGCGCTGGAGCAGCTCGAACCAAAACACCAGCCGAGCGCGCATATGGACGACATCCGCAAGATGCTTGCGAACGGCAAGGAGCCGTCGGAGGTGAGCCTGCACCTCGCCCAGGCCAAATGCCGCCTGTTTCCGGACACCGATCCGCTCGAGATCTACCGGGAATACGGCATCGGCGAGGAATATGGCTGAGGGGCTGCGAGATGAACCCATTGAGGTTCGAGAGCCAGCTCGCGCATAAGCACGCCCCCTTTACCTGCCTGCTCCACTTCTGGTGCCTGCCGGCACAGATCGGTCCTGCGTGAGCCCCAGCACCATGTCCGAGAACCGCTCACCCTGTACCAATACGTGGCTGTGAAGACGGCTCGCGGCGAGCTGCTCGTCGCCGGCGCGGATCGCTTCGAGAATCCCGGCGTGCTCCTGCAGCGATTGCAGCAGACGGTTACGCGCGCGAAGCTGGATACGCCGATAGGCGCTCAAGCGCTTGTGCAGGGCGAAGGCTTGATCGGCCAAGAAGCCGTTGCGGCTGGCGCGGTAGATCGCTTCGTGAAAATTGCGGTTGTCAGCGTAGTATTGCTCGCTGTCTGCGTTGCGAACAGCCTCCTCGCAGGCATGGTGCGCGGCTTCCATTGCGGCATCGCTCTCGGGCGTAAGCCGACGCGCGGCCAAGCGTCCGCAGGCGCTTTCGATCTCGGCCATGGTCTCGAACATTTCGAAAAGCCGGGTGGGTGACGGAACGCTGACGATGGCCCCGCGTCGCGGCCGAACATCGATGAAGCCTTCGGCGCCGAGCTGAAGCAGCGCCTCCCGGATGGGGGTCCGCGACACCCCGAATCGTTCGGCCAGCGAGGCCTCGTCCAAGCGATCGCCTGGTCGAAATTCCCCAGCCATCACAGCGTCTTCGATCGACTGCTTCAGTCTGAAGGCTTGGCTCATTGTATACACTCGGTCCTGCAATTCCATACCACATGCTTGACAAACCATACAACATCCGGCTCACTAGCGATTGTATGCAATATCAAGATTAAAAAATGCAATACAACACGGGAGGTATGGAATGAAGGTTTCGAGACGCCAAGCCCTCGCTCTCGGGATCGCCGCACCGGCGCTATTCCGGCTCGGACCAGCGCGCGCGGCCACAGCGCTGAAGATCTCGCACCAGTTTCCAGGCGGCACGCCAACCGAAGGCGATTTCCGCGACCGGCTCTGCCGGCGCTTTGCGGCCCTGATCCAGGAACGCAGCAAGGGAGCGATGAGCGCCGAGACCTATCCGGGCTCCTCGCTCATGAAGACCAACGCGCAGTTCTCGGCGATGCGCAAAGGCGCGCTCGATATGAGCCTCATCCCGATCTCCTACGCCGGCGGTGATCTTCCCGAACTCAACATCGGCCTGATGCCAGGCCTCGTCACCGGCTACGACGAGGGACTTGGCTGGAAGAACAAGCCGATCGGCCAGGAATTCAGCAAATTCCTTGCGGCCAAAGGCGTCGTCATCATCACCTGGATCTGGCAGGCTGGTGGTGCCGCCAGCCGCTCGCGTCCGTTGGTCGAGGTCGCCGATGCCAAGGGCATGAAGATCCGCGGCGGCTCGCGCGAGATGGATCTCGTGCTTCAGGCTGCCGGCGCCTCGGTGCTCTCGCTGCCATCCAACGAACTTTACGCGGCCATGCAGACCGGCGCCTGCGATGCCGCCCTCACCTCGTCCACCAGTCTGACCTCGTTCCGGCTGGAAGAGCTCGCCAAGCATCTCACGACCGGACGGGAAAAGAGCTACTGGTTCATGCTCGAGCCCCTGGTCATGTCGAAGGCGGTGTTCGACCGGCTTTCGAACGAGGAGCGCGAGATCATCGTGTCGGTCGGCGCCGAGCTCGAACAGTTCGGCCGCGCTGCGGCGGTGGAGGACGATGTCCACGTGGCGAAGGTCTACCAGGCCGCCGGCGCGACCGTTCACGATCTCGACGCCAAGCTCGTCACGGCGTGGCGGGACCTCGCGCGCGAGACCGCCTGGAAGGATTATGCCAACAAGAACGAGAACTGCGCCCGCCTGATCAAGCTTGCCATGGAGGCCGGCTCATGAGCGCGCACGGCGTCGATCTCGGCCATCCTGTCGTCGTGACGGCAGCGCGCCCGGGTTCCGCCATGGCCCGGATCAACCGCGCCATGGCCCTGCTCAACAAGACCATCGTCGTCGTCTGCTCGATTGCCCTCATCGTCGCGAGCGTGATTCTGAGCTACAGCGTGGCCGCGCGCTACTTCTTCAACGCCGCAACCTATTGGCAGGACGAAGCCGCCGTCTTCCTGCTGGTCGCCGCAACGTTCCTGTCCACCGCCTTCGTGCAGGCCGGCCGCGGACATATCGGCATCGAAGCCCTCACCGGCTACCTGTCCAAGCGCGGCAACGCGATCCGCGTCGTCGTGGTCGACACGACAAGCTTGCTGTTCTGCTGCTTCTTCTCCTGGAAATCCTGGACGCTGTTCCACGAGGCGTGGGTCGACGGCCAGGTATCCGGATCGACCTGGGCCCCGCCTCTGTGGATCCCCTACAGCATGATGGCGCTCGGCATGACGCTGCTGACGCTGCAGATCGCGCTTCAGCTCGCTGCGGCGATCGATGGATGGAGGAGCAAATGAGCACGCTTGCCGTTGGACTGATGTATGGCGGCGCCACGCTTGCCGTCATGGCGTCGGGCATGCCGATCGCGCTGGCGCTCGGTGCCGTAGCCGTCATCTTCATGTACTTCTTCATGCCCTCCGCATCGCTCGATACGGTGACGCAGAACGTCTACGAGGAGATGGCTTCGATCACGCTGCTGGCCATCCCGCTCTTCATTCTCAAGGGCGCTGCGATCGGCAAGTCGAAGGCGGGACAGGATCTCTACAGCGCACTGCATGTCTGGATGGGCCGCATCCCGGGCGGGCTCGGCATTGCCAATGTCTTTGCCTGCGCGCTGTTCGCGGCGATGGCCGGGTCGTCTCCGGCAACCTGCTCGGCGATCGGCTCGGCAGGGATTCCCGAGATGCGCAAGCGGGGATATTCCGGCGGCTTTGCAGCAGGCGTGATCGCAGCCGGCGGCACGCTCGGGATCCTGCTACCGCCCTCGATCACGATGATCCTGTATGCGGTCGCGGCGGAGCAGTCGCTGGGACGCCTGTTCCTCGCGGGTATCGGTCCCGGCCTTCTCCTGGTGGTGCTGTTTGCAACCTACGCTGTGCTGAGGTTCAAAGCCGAATACAAGGCGGCGCAGCGGGCCTATGCGGCAGACCCCGCGCAGCATCCGATCCTTTCGAACGAGCGCTTCACCATGGCGATGCGGTTCGGCGCGCTGCCGCGGGTCCTGCCCTTCGTCGTGCTGCTGAGCGGCGTGATGGTTGCCCTTTATGGCGGCTATGCCACGCCCTCGGAGACAGCAGGCCTCGGCGGCATCTTGGCGCTGGTATTGATCGCCTCCATCTACGGCGTGTGGCGCCCGCGGGATCTCGGCCCGATCCTGGAATCGACACTGAAGGAATCGACCATGCTGATGCTGATCATCGGCATGTCGCTGCTCTACTCCTACGTGATGAGCTATCTCCATATCAGCCAGGGAGCGGCTCAAGCCATCGTCGCCATGCAGCTCTCGCGATGGGTGCTACTGGCCGCGATCCTGGTGCTGGTGGTCGTGCTCGGCTTCTTCCTGCCGCCGGTTTCGATCATCCTGATGACCGCGCCGATCATCCTTCCCCCGCTCAAGGACGCAGGCTTCGACCTGATCTGGTTCGGGGTGGTGATGACGATCGTGATGGAGATGGGTCTGATCCATCCGCCCGTCGGCCTCAACATCTTCGTCATCAGGAACATCGCGCCGGACATCCCCTTGCGGGACGTGATCTGGGGAACGCTGCCGTTCGTGCTCCTGATGGCGGTAGCCGTGGTGCTGCTTTGCCTGGTGCCCTCGATCTCAACCTCGTTGCCCAACCTGGTGATGGGCGCACCAACGCGTTAACCGAGGAGGCATGAACCATGCTGAACGAGACAAGGTCCGGACGCATTACGGCGCCCGAATTCCTGCAGGGGCTGATCGACACCTTGACGCAACGTGGCCGCGCGGTCCTGGGTATCAAGCCCGAACGCAATGTCGGCGAGGATCGTGATCTCGAGCTTCTGGGCGAAGCTCTGCTGTCTCGACGCGGCGAAGCCTCCGGCGTCGCGATCGCGCAATCGCTGCTTGCGGCGTTCGAGCAGGCGGGCGAGCCGCAGCGGCTGAAGTTTCTCTCCTCGCTCGCCGACCGGTTCGGCCCGGACCGCCGCGCGATCGAGCTCGCGATCGCCGCCTATCAGCGCAAGGAGGACGGCGACGGCGGCAAGCTCGAGGCGCTTCACACCGCGGCGGAGCCGCGCCGGCAGGAGCTCATCCGCCGCCTTAATCTGGCGCCCGGCGGGACGGCCTCGCTCGTGCGCATGCGACAGGTCCTGCTTGCTCTCCTGCGCGAGCATCCCGAACTCCAGCCGGTCGACGACGATTTCGTGCATCTGTTTTCGTCCTGGTTCAACAGGGGTTTCCTCGTGCTGCGGCCGATCGACTGGACGACGTCGGCCAACATCCTCGAAAAGATCATCAGGTATGAAGCCGTCCATGCCATCCAGGACTGGGACGATCTGCGCAGCCGGCTCGAGCCGCCCGACCGCCGCTGCTACGCATTCTTTCATCCCCAGCTGGTCGACGAGCCGCTGATCTTCGTGGAGGTCGCGCTTACGAAGGAGATTCCCGGCGCGATCAATCCACTGCTCGACAAATCGCGCCAGGCGATCGCGGCACATGAGGCCACGACCGCCGTATTCTACTCGATCTCGAATACGCAAAAGGGCCTCGCCGGCGTCTCCTTCGGCAACTTCCTGATCAAGCAAGTGGTCCAGGACCTCGCCCGCGAGCTTCCGAACCTGAAGACCTTCGTCACCCTGTCGCCCGTTCCCGGCTTTGCCGGCTGGGTCCGGCGCGAGCTCAAGACCGAGGCCTCCAGCACCATCGACGAGGACACCAGGCGTGCACTGACCACGCTCGATGACGGCGGCGACATCGCGCAGGCAAAAGAGGCCATCACCGCCCTTGCCGCCTATTACTTCCTCAAGGCGAAGCTGCCGTCAGGCAAACCGGTCGATCCGGTCGCCCGCTTCCATCTCGGCAACGGCGCGCGCCTGGAGCGGCTGAATTTCCTCGGCGATGCTTCGTCCAAGGGCATCAAGCAATCCTACGGCCTGATGGTCAATTATCTCTACGCCCTCGACCATATCGAGGCGAACCATGAAGCGTTGGCGGAGCACGGCACCGTCGTCGCCTCCGACAAGGTGAAGAAGGCGCTTCGCGCCAAGCTGTCGTCCCGCGACCTTGTACCGAGCTCACAGAGCAACTCTCAGCGGAAGATCTCGTCATGACCTGGAATTTGTACGACCGCCTGCTTGGTTCGGCGCACGCAGATCAGTCCATCTGCATCGAGAAGGACGACGGCGTCACCTTGACCTACGCCGAGCTCGCCGCGCTGAGCGGCAGGTTCGCGAATTTGCTCGCCAGCCACGGCGTCGGCCCGAACCACCGTGTCGCGGCAAAGGTAGAGAAATCCGTCGAGGCTGTCGCTCTCTATCTCGCGACGCTCCGCTCCGGTGCCGTCTATCTCCCGCTCAATACCGCCTACACCGCGGCCGAAACCGAATACTTCATCCGCGACGCGCAGCCGAGCCTGATCGTATGCGACCCCAGGGAAGCATCCGACCTGCGCGCCATTGCCGCGAAAGCAGGCGGACGTGTCGAGACGCTCGATCAGGACGGGCACGGATCCCTGGTCGATGCCGCAGCCGGCCTTCCGGCGAATTTCGACACGGTGCCGCGCGCGAAGGAGGATTTGGCGGCGATTCTCTACACATCGGGCACGACCGGCCGATCAAAGGGAGCGATGCTGACGCATGGCAATCTGGTCTCGAACGCGCTGACGCTGGTCGAGCAATGGCGCTACACGCAACGCGACGTGCTCATCCACGCGCTGCCGATCTATCACATTCACGGGCTGTTCGTGGCCGGCAACGTGACGTTCGCAGCACGTGCGAGAATGATCTTCATGCAGAAGTTCGACGCAGAGCGGATTATCGCGGCGATGGCGCGCTCGACCGTTCTGATGGGCGTGCCGACTTTCTATGTCCGCTTGCTGCAGAGCCAGAATTTGAGCGAGCACACGACCGTGCGTATGAGGTTGTTCGTCGCCGGGTCCGCGCCGCTATTGGCCGAGACCCACCGCGCCTGGAACGACAGGACTGGTCACGAGATCCTCGAACGCTACGGCATGACTGAAACGGGCATGATCGCCTCCAATCCCTATGACGGCCCGCGTATTCCGGGGGCGGTGGGGCGTCCCCTGCCCGCCATCGAGGTCCGCATCACGGATCGCGAGAGCGGCGCCGTGCTGCCGACGAACGAGGTCGGCATGATCGAGGTTAAAGGACCAAACGTCTTTGCAGGCTACTGGAAGATGCCGGACAAGACCGCCGCTGAATTCCGCGCCGACGGCTTCTTCATCACCGGCGATCTCGGCAAGCTCGACGCGAACGGCTATCTGTACATCGTCGGCCGGGGCAAGGATCTCATCATCACCGGCGGCTTCAATGTCTACCCGAAGGAGATCGAGACGGAAATCGACGCCATCCCAGGCGTGTTTGAAAGCGCTGTCGTCGGCGTGCCGCACGCCGACTTTGGCGAAGGCGTCACCGCTGCCGTCGTCCGAAGGGCCGGCTCGACGGTGGACGAGCGCGCCATCCTGGCGGCGCTTTCCGGACGGCTGGCGAAATTCAAGCAGCCAAAGCGCATCATCTTTGTGGACGCGCTACCCCGGAACGCCATGGGCAAGATCCAGAAGAACCTGCTGCGCGAGCGCTTTGCCGATCTCTATTCAGCCAAGGTCGAGTGAGGCCGCCTCGATGCGGGATCGGACGCATCGGGCGATGTTTTCGCGCCTCGGCGGCTGCGGGCTTCGATCTGCCCGGCCTTATCAACGCGCATCAGTGCGCGAACAAGGAACATTTTGGACTGCGTGTCAGCAAGTTGGCCGTGACGCCGCCAAATACCCATTCGCGCAGCCGGCTATGTCCATACGCGCCTGCGACGATCATATCGGCATTGCGTTGCTCGGCCGCCAGCATGAGTGCGTCCGCGACCGACCGTTCCGCGCGCACATGCGGCTCCGCGTCTGCGCGGACATCATGACGGCCAAGAAACGTCGCAACGTCCGCAACCCTTGCTTTGGCAGCCTCGATTTCGGATTCATCGACGATTTCGACCACTGATACGAGATCGGCCGTCTGAAGCAACGGCAGCGCATCGAGACACGCGCGGCGTGCTTCTCGTGTATCCTTCCAGCCGACGACGATGCGCTTCCCATCCAGGCTCCGCGCTCCGTCCGGGACCACCAGCACCGGTCGGCCCGCGCGCATCAGCACGTCGCCAGGATCCGTCAAGCTGAAAATGCCAAGCTGGGCAGGGGCTCGGCCGACAACAATGAGATCGGCCGCACGGCTTTCGCGGACCAACACGTCTTCAGGCCCTCCCAACACGGAGCGCCATTCGATCTGCAGCCCGTCGACCGCCGGAGAGTTCCGGAAACTGGCCTCCGCGTTTTTGAGCCCGGTTCGAACGCGCTCCTCTTCTGCCTCCATCTCGAGTTCGATGGCAACCCCGCCGTAATTATCGACCAACGGTGCCCGCAGCTGAGCTGCGGCTACACCGATCAGCCGGGCGTTAAAGCGACGCGCAATTTGCGCGGCGCATTCAAGGCGGTTGCGCGATATGTGATCCGGCTCGATGTGAACAAGAATGGATGTCAGCATCCGATTCCCTCGATTGCATGCCGCCCGAAGGCGATTGTGAAACAACCGGCGGTTATCCGCTCCCTGAAACTCGGGGTCTCGGTTCCCGACGGATACGCCGAATTGTGAAACGTTCTCACTCGTCCGACGGACCCGGACCTCAGCTTGCTTGTGCTGCGCGGCAGCGCCGTATCGCCAGCCGGCCGATGTAAAGGAACGTCCGAGAGCGGGATGAGTTGCGCACACGAAGGACAACGGTCGTCGGCTCGCCGATCGACGCGCCCCGGGTGCGGGTGCTTGCGCGCTGGCAATGCCGGCGTGCCGCCGAACCACCATCACGGAAGGAATTCGGCATGGCCCTCTCACCGGCAGCCGAGCGACTGGTGGGAATGATCTCCGACGGCGACATCACCACGCGCTGTGTTGCCGCGGGTCGAGGCCCGGATACGCTGGTCCGGGATGTCATGACCACCGACGTCAAGTATTGCTTTGAGGACCGGGACATCGCGGATTCGACGCCTCGGGCCGAGGATAGACAATGCGGAGGATTATCCGATGACGCCGACGGTCGTAAGCCTGCTTGCGCGACGGCAACAATTGTTGGAACGCCTCCGGGAAACTCCCGGCCAGAACGAGCGGGACGAAATTCAGCGCCTTCTCGAGCAGGTCGACGCCGCGTTGGACTTGTTTGAACGAGCGCGGCCGGGCGGCAGCGGCGACGCGCAATAGCGCGGCGCGTCGGCAACCCAGGAAGACGCGAACCTGACGCCGACAGACGCCCGCTGACATCAGATCGGTCAAGACGCTTATGCCGCGATCATGCTGCGAATTCCATCCGCGATCAATCGGCTGGCCGACAGGATCGTGACCTTCTCCGCTACCAGCCCGGCGTCGAGTCGGAACGGCGGTATCGTATCCGAGACAATAATCCGATCCACCAGGCTGCTTGCAACGAGCTTCTGCGCGCCGGGAAGAAACAGGCCATGCGTCGCCGCCAGGACGACATAAGCAGCGCCGCCGCGGCGGCAGGCCTTCACGGCGCGCAGCATGGTCGCGCCGCTGGCGATCATATCGTCGTAGATGACCACGGTCCGTTCGCGGACGCCGTCCGGAATCTCCTCGGCGCTGACGACGTGATCCAGTCGGCGCTTACCCAGCGCGCCCAATTCGACGTCTTCATTCATGGTCGTGCTGAGAGCGTCGCAGAAGCGCTCGGCGCGCTTCACGCCACCGAGATCGGGCGAAATGATTTCGACATTCTGATCAGCGAGAATTTTGCCGAAATGCGCGGCGAACAGATCGGCACATTCGATGTTCGCCGCCGGTATCCGAAATGCATTCTCGAATGCGGCGGGATTGTGCACGTCCAGCGTCCCGATCGCATCCACCCCGGCGGCTTCGATGAGCTGCGCAATATACCGCAGAGACAGCGACTCCCGCGATTTCGTGCGCCGGTCCTGCCGCGTATAGCAGAGATAGGGCGCGATCAGGATCACGCGCGCCGCGCCGCAATCCTTCAGAGTGCCCGCGAGCAGCAAGGCATCACAGAGCTTGTCATGCACGCTGCGCGACGGCCCGTCATGCAGCGACTGGACAACCAATACATCCCGCCCGCGCGGGTCCGTCAGTGGCCGCACCTTGCGCTCGCCATCTTCGAATATGCTTTCTTCATGCTCCGCCAGGCCGGTGCCCAGGCGTTCGGCAATGTCCGCCGCTTCAGGACGGCTCGCCTCGTAGGCGAAGATGAGCGGCATATCCATCACAGCCCCGCTGCGATGCGGATGCCCAGCACCAGAAGCACGCAGCCTGCAAGTCCGGCGATGAACACCACACGCATCCACGGCTTGCGCAGGATGATCTCGCCCTGCCGGGCCTTCTCGGCGGGATAGCCGCGGGCATTTGTGCGCGTATGGGTCGTATTCTGCGTTTCAGGCATCTGTGCCAACCGTTGCAAAGTGTCCCGATACGGATCTTCAATGTTGGAACGCGGCCTGCGCCTTCGCGTCTCTACGGATAACCGTCCATGACAGGATCCGATCCCTGGATCCGCTGCTCTTTGCGAGGGGACGTTTTGCGAGGGGCTGTTCCTGCCCCAGTCGCTCAAGGGATTCTGTCCAATCGACAACCGGCAGTTCATTGGGAACGGCCATCCGGCTCGGGCGTTCGTCGGTCGGGGCGTGCAGTCAGAGGAGACGGACATGAGACGAATGATCCTGACGTTGCTCGCCGGCGCTGGTGCTCTCACAGCGTCGAGCGCTTATGCTGCCGACGAACTTCAGATCGGAGACGCCTCGCCGTTGCTCCATCAGGCGCGGCTCGTTTGTGACGACGCCGGCCGATGCTGGCACAGCAGAGGTGATCGCCGCGTGATCATCGGAGACGACTACTATTACGGTCCGCGGAGATACGGTTACTACGATCGCGGCTACTATGACCGGCCGGGTATCGGCGTTCATGGACCGGGCTTCAGCTTTGGCATCGGCCCGGACTGGTGATAGCGATATGGCCTTTCGACCGACGGCCCGCCGAGTGAAGAGCTCGGCGGGCCGTTCGGCTTTGCGGGAAGCGGACCTCGCTGGATTTCCTGCCACGGAATCCCGAGCGAGTGCTTCCGTCCCGATCAGGCGGCAGAGCTCCTTGCTGACGAGCGACCGTCCAGAGAGCCTGCACCTCTTCAGGCAATGCATGGCGGACCTTCTCGACCTGATTTGGGTCAAGGTGATGGTTCAAGACCCGGAACGTGGCCTGCGCGGCATCGCCTGCGCCGATCGGCCGCAACGAGCTCAGCTCTGCGGAAATGCGGCGGCAGAACGCCAGTCCTTGGGGACTTCACTTGGCCGCCACTGATCGTAGTAGACACCCCAGACCAGCAACGGAGCTGGGCACCGAGATGTGCGGCCAGATTGACCGGGATCCGATCGCGAACGGTTCGAAGCACCTGCGCGCGTCCTCTCTTTCTCGATCACATGAAGCCAGGATTGCGCGGCAGATACTGGGCCCAGTTACCGAATTCTCGCGACGACATCAGCAACATGGGGAACTTGATCCGCATTCCATGCTCCATCGCAATGTCGAGAGCCGTCTTGCCCGCGCCGGGCAGGAATGCGGACACCTGCGCCGAGCCGCTCTCCGCCGCCAGTTGCAGCGCCGTTCTCAGGGCGGGAGCAACGGCTTCGGGCTCCATGACCGCGAGCGGACCTATATGCCCGCCGGCGTCCACGTAGGCGTAGCCGGCCCAATCGGTTCCGTCGTAGAGATTGAACCCTCTCGCTCCGCCACCATTGATCAGATAGCGGTGATGTTTTTCGCGCGACACGCCAAGGACCCGCTCGTCCGCCTGCGCGAGGCGGCGCAGGGTCAAAGCATCTGCCTTGAGCGGCGTGACCTCGTATCGCGAGCCCTGCAAATTCCCGATCAACTGCTCTCGCGATGCGCTGACACTGTAGATCGGACATCGCGGCAACAGTCCGTGACGGATGTAGAGCCCTTGCGAGACCGTGTTGAAGCTGAAGGTGATGAGTACTCTGTTGGAGGCACCCGATTTCGCGGCGTGCTCGAACGTCCGCGTGATCAGTTCGTTGCCGATGCCCCGGCCCTGGTGATCGGGCGACACGAACAGCTGCGCCAGAAACCACATGTCGCCGCAGACCCAGCTCCAGGCGAAGCCGAGGATCCGCTCGTCCTCCTCCGCCACCCAAAGACCGTCGGCATCATCCTTCAAGGAAAACAACTGAAAAGCGGGAGGCGAGCGGGCGGCCATGGGCCCGAAGCCATGCCGCTCCGTGAGATCGTTGATGCTGGAGACGACAAGACTGTCGGCAAATTCCAGGTCCCGCGCACGTGCCGGTCGACAGGCCACAGACATTGGGCAACTCCTTTGGATGCCGTTGCGTGACTTCAAAACCTCGCCGTTCCGGGATCGAGCCCGAGAGCCAGCCGGCCGGCGAGGATGTAGTTGTCCGGGCTCATCGCGATGTGCTTCGCCACAGCACGCACATCGCGGGCTGCGCGCTCCAACGCGCAGGTTTCGAAGATGGCGGCGGCGCCCGCGCTGGCGGCCAGCATGTCGGTGACGGACATCGCGGTCTCCGCCGCATGTGCGTTGGCGAGCCGAATGTCCGCTCGTGCCTCCACCAGCCGCTGGCCGCCGGCGTCGGTCGCGGCCGTCAATTCCGTCATGCTTTGGATCAGCAAGGCGCGGGCGGCGCGAAGCGTTGCTCTCGCCCGCCCGACCGTCGCCTGAACGGTCTCGCGATCGCGAAGCATGGCGTCGGTTCCGAGGCGGCGCTTCCGGCAGGCGAGGTCCGCGAATGAGTCGATGGCGCCGGCCGCGATACCGAGCGGCACCCCGCAGATGCTCCACGCGAACACTGATAACGGCGGCATGCGATAGAGCTGCCCGGGCTGGGTCGGTTGCAGTTTGAGAAACGGATGGATGTGAGCGGCAGGTACGAAGACATCGCGTGCCTCGAAATCGCAACTGCCGGTGCCGCGCAGTCCGGACACATGCCAATTGTCGAGGATGGTCACGTCTGCCCGGCCGAGATAGCAGCACAGAAGGGGCGACTCCGGATCCCCGGGCCTGACGCTGGCCAGCACCATGAAGCGCGTGGCGTGATGCGCGCCGCTGCCGAACGGCCAGCGCCCGGAAACGCAGTAGCCGCCTGCGACGGCGGTCGCCGTGCCGACCGCACCGGTCGAGCTGACGACGAAGGCGCGGGGGTCGGCGAACCACCCACTTGCAGCGGCCTCATCGAGATAGCCGCCGATCCGGCTCATGCCGCCGCCGTTGCCGACCAGCCAGCCGACGGAGCCGTCGAGCGCCGAGGCGGCTTCGACGACGCGCATGAACGCGAGGGGCGACAGCTCCGGCCCGCCGAGCGCATGGGGCAGCCACAGGCGAAACAGGCCTGCGTCGGCGAGCGCTGCGAAAACCGCGTCGGGCAAGCGCCGTCCGCTGTCGAACTCGTCGCGCTGCGCGGCGACCAGCGGCGCAAGCGCCTGGACCGCCCCGAGCAGGCCGCAAATCCGTTCCGGGGCGCCGGCAATCGGGTCCGGACCGGGACGGGCCACCAGTTCATCCGCCTCGACCGAATGGCTGGAATCGCGCATCGGGCACTCCTCGACATTTTCAATGCCGCAGCAGCATGGTCGCGCGTTTTCCGCAGGTCCTGAATCGGTTCCGAAAAAGTTGCAAAAAATGTAATGTCCAAGCCATGGCGACGATCCACGAGTTCGGCCCCTACCGCCTCGACGGCGAGTCCGAGACGCTGTTTCGGGACTCCGAGCCGGTCGCGATCGGCCGGCGCGCGGTGAGGCTGCTTCGGCTGCTGGTCGAGCAGGCCGGAGCACCGGTATCCAAGGACGCGTTGATGCAGGCGGCGTGGCCGGGGCTGGCGATCGAGGAAAGCAACCTGACGGTGCAGATCGCCGCCTTGCGACGGATATTTGCCGACGTTGACGGCGGCACGACCTGGATCGAGACGCTGCCACGCCGCGGCTACCGCTATGTCGGGCCACCGGTCACCGCCGAATCCAGGGCCGGCCTGCCCGCGTCGCCGGCAGCTGTGGTGTCCGAGAGGCCCTCGCTCGCGGTGCTTCCGTTTTCGAATCTGGGCGGCGATCCCGGGCAGGATTATTTTTCCGACGGCATCACGGGAGACATCATCGCCGAATTGTCGCGGTTCAGGTCGCTGTTCGTCGTCGCCCGCCATTCCAGCTTCGCCTACAAGGACAGGACACCCGAGATCAAGCAAGTTGGCCGCGAGCTCGGCGTCAGATACGTCGCCGAAGGGAGCGTGCGCAAGATCGGCAGCCGGGTGCGGGTGAGCGTCCAGCTTCTCGATGCCGCGAGCGGTTACAGCCTCTGGACCGAGCGCTATGACCGCGACCTCGAAGACATCTTCACCCTGCAGGACGAGATCGTCCGGGCGATCGTCGCGGCCCTTCCCGGCCGGCTGGAGGACGCCGGCCGCGAGATCGCCAGGCGCAAGCGGACCTCCAGCATTACGGCCTATGATTTGGTCCTGCTGGGAAACGAGCGATGGCGTCAATTGACCGTGAAAGCCATGGCGCAGGCCAGGGAGCACTTTCGAAGCGCCGTCGCGCTCGACCCGCAATATGCCGGCGCCCACGCCAACATCGCCTGGACCATCGTCTGCGATGTGTTTCTCGAATCGCCCGCCACCGCAACTCTCGACGAGGCGCTTGGCGAGATCGAGACCGCACTCGATATCGATGACGGCGACGCCTGGTCTCATGGCGTGTTTGCGCAGCTGCTGTTCCTGCGACACGAAGATGCCAAGGCCGAAATCCATTTCAGCCGCGCGCTCGCGCTCAATCCAAACGATGCCGATGTCGCCGCCGTCTACGCCAACATCCTGGTCTACTGGGGACGGTGGCGCGAGGCGCTCATTTGGATCGGGACCGCTAAACGGCTCAATCCGTTTCCGCCCAACCTGTACCATTGGTATCACGCGCTTGCGCTCTATTCGGGGCGCGACTACGAGCTGGCGGTCAAAGCCTTGATGGAGGCGCGATCGCTCGATCGGTGGTCGCACGGCCTCCTGGCGGCCTGCCATGCGCAGATGGGACGGCTCGGCGAGGCGCAATCCGAGGCAGACGCATTCGTCAGCGAACGGCGTCGTGAACTGAAAGCGAATGGCGAAGCCATGCCCGCGAAGACCCTCAACCTCGCTCGGGCTCGAGCCGAAAGGTATCGCGATCCCGCCGATCGCGAACACTTCCTCGACGGATTGCGCAAGGCGGGTCTCAGCAGTTGACGGAACGCAGCCGTTCTCCCTCAGCTCGCTTTCCTCGACGTATTTCGACAGTGGAATCGGCTTGCGGCGCTTCCCCGCCAAGCGTACCTTTCAACCCTACGTAGCTCGTTCGAAAGCACCTATCGGGTTCGGCCAGGCGGGAGACAGCAATGGCGGATGTCCCATGGCACCTTTCCGGTGATTACTTCGAGAATTGCAGTTGCAGCATCGTGTGTCCCTGCCTGGTGTCGGCGGCGCCCCCATTGACCGCGCGACCGACCGAGGGCTTCTGCAACGTGCCGCTGATCTTCCACATCGAGAGCGGCCGCTATGGCGATATCGCGCTCGATGGAATGAATGTGCTCGTCATCCTCCACGCACCTGGCGTCATGGCAGACGGAGATTGGTCGGTGGCCGCCTATATCGATCAGCGCGCCAACGATGAGCAGACCGAGGCTCTGGCTGCCATCTTCACCGGCGGTGCCGGCGGTCCGATGGCCGCGTTCGCGCCGCTGATCAGCAAGAACCTGGGGGTGCGCAAGGTCCCGATCACGTTCCGGATCGACGGCAAGACGCGGTCCGCGGAAATCCCCGGCATCCTGCACATGTCGGTCGATCCCTTACCAACCATGCATCCGAGCGGCGAAATGTGGGCGAACATCGGCCATCCGGTCAGTCCCGACGCCATGGTGATGGCCGTCGGCGGCTCCGGCAATACCTTCAGCGATCATGGCATGCGCTGGGACAATTCCGGCAGGAACGGCCTCTATGCGCCGATCCGCTGGTCGAATCAGGCGTGATGTAATCCCGATACCGGCCTTGCGTCAGGGCCGGCAATGTCGATCGCAAATGACAGACAGTCCCCTGGAAACCGTGCTGCGGCGCGATCGCTGGATCGTCGGCGGCGCGATCGGCCTCATGGTCGCGCTGGCATGGAGCTATCTGCTCTGGCTCGCCAACGACATGGACATGGGCGGCATGGACATGAGCGAGTTCCGCATGATCCCTGCCGGGATCGGAATCATGTTGCCGGCCAACGAGCCATGGCGAGCGATCGAGTTCGCGTATGTGTTCCTGATGTGGGCGGTGATGATGGTCGGAATGATGGCCCCCTCGGCAGCGCCCATGATCCTCATGTACGCTCGGGTGGGTCGACAGGGGAAAGCGCAGGGCAAGCCGTTTGCCGCGACCGGCTGGTTTGCCGCCGGTTACCTCCTCGCCTGGTGCGGCTTTTCGCTGGCAGCCACCTTTCTGCAGTGGGCAATCGAGCGGGCAGCGCTATTGGATTCCCGGATGGCGGTCGCGAGCAATCTGCTCGGCGCCATCATGCTGATCGCAGCGGGTGTCTATCAATGGACACCCCTCAAGGACGTCTGTCTCGCCCAATGCCAGTCGCCGTTTCTGTTCCTGATGCGCCACGGCGGCTTTCGCGGAGACCTGCGAGGCTGTTTGCTGCTGGGCTTTCGACACGGAGGCTATTGTGTCGGCTGCTGCTGGGTCTTGATGGTGCTGTTGTTCGTGGGCGGAGTGATGAACGTGCTCTGGATTGCGCTTTTGGCGCTGCTTGTCCTTTTGGAGAAACTCACGCCGGTCGGACGCTGGATCGCGCGCGCTGCCGGCATTGCATGTGTGGCCGCGGGCGCCTGGCTGCTCACATCCTGGCCGCAGTGACGAGCCACCTGCTTACGGTTCGTTTCACCGTGGGCAACAAAGCGGGAGCAGCAATCGCGGAAAAATATTTCGCGTCAGTAACTTACGCGTTTGGTGCGCTCGGAGGGACTCGAACCCCCACGATTTTACTCACTGCCACCTCAAGGCAGCGCGTCTACCAATTCCGCCACGAGCGCTTTGGGGATGCCGGCTTAGGGCTTGAGGCCTGCCGGATCAACGGCGCCGATCTAACAAATCCGTCAGGGGGGTACAAGCCTGCAAAGGCCCAGAATTCCACAAGCTTGGCAAGAAAGTTCCGCCCCGCCCCGGATCGGGCTTTACCGCGTGCCCGGGCCGCTACCGCGTGCCGGCCGTGCGCGGCAGCATCTGCTTGACCTCGACCGCGATCCGGTTGCGATCGACCAGCACGACGCCGGAGGCGACGGGGAGATTGTTGGCCAAAACCTTGACCTCGTCGGCCTCGGTTGCGTCCAGCTCGATGATGGCGCCGCGGGAAAGACGTAATACTTGATGGATTGGCATGGTGGTCGTCCCGAGGACGACCATGAGATCCACGGTGACTTTGTCGAGTGTAGGCACTTCAGCACCACCGCAACTTGAGACTTAGGCCAAGGGACTTGGCATTTGCACCCCAGATGATCACCACGTTATGGTTAGCCAATGGTTAATTCGCCTCAAAACCCCCGCCAAGAGCTCGATCTGACCTCGTTTTCCGCCGCCGGCGGCGCGCCGGTGGAATGGCGACTCTCGGACGCTCTGGTGCCCTATCCGGACGCCGTGGCCACCATGGAGGCCCGAGTCGCTCAGATCGCAGCGGGCGAAGCGCCGGAGCTGGTCTGGCTGCTCGAACACCCCCCGCTCTACACCTCCGGCACCTCGGGCAAGGAATCCGACCTGCTCGACGCGCGATTCCCGACCTTCGCCACCGGGCGCGGCGGCCAGCTCACCTATCACGGCCCCGGCCAGCGGGTGGCCTATGTCATGCTCGACCTCAAGCGCCGACGGCCGGACGTGCGGGCCTATGTCGCGAGCCTCGAGGAATTGATCCTGCGCACGCTCGCCGCTTTCAACGTCCGCGGCGAGCGGCGCGAGGACCGGGTCGGGGTCTGGGTGAAGCGACCCGACAAGGGGTCCGAGCACGAGGACAAGATCGCCGCGATCGGGGTGCGGCTGAAGCGCTGGGTCTCGTTCCACGGCATCGCCATCAATGTCGAGCCGGAGCTGTCGCATTTCGCCGGCATCGTGCCCTGCGGCGTCGCCGATCCCCGCTATGGCGTGACGTCGCTGGTCGATCTCGGCCAGCTCGTCACGATCGCCGATGTGGACATCGCGCTCCGGCAGGCGTTTGAACAATTGTTCGGGCCGACCCGCGTGCTGGTGCCGGAGGCGGCGGTCTAGGCCTGTTCTCCGCAAGCGCGAATCGGCTACGCTTGCTTCCGGTGCCGCCCACGCCTCCCCCCTCCGCCGGGAAAGCAGACTTCATGCCGGGCGAATGATCTTCGGACCGACTGTTCGAGCGCCAGGCATAAGGAGGGATTGCGCTTTCAGCTCGCAATGGGAGGTTAGACGATGAGACTCTCTGCGCCGATCTATCACCTGAAGCGAAAAGCAAAGCGCCTGTCGCGCGAGGCCGGCATTCCACTGCACGACGCGCTCGACCGCATCGCCACGACGGAAGGGTTTTCCGCCTGGAGCATGCTCGCGGCGAAAACCGCGGCGATGACGCCGGCCAATCGGCTGTTTCCACAATTCCGGCCGGGCGACCTGGTGCTGGTCGGCGCTCGCCCCGGTCAGGGCAAGACGCTGATGAGCCTCGAACTCGCGGTCGAAGCCATGCGGTCTGGCCATCGCGCTGCGTTCTTCTCGCTCGAATACAACGAGAAGGACGTCCTGGATCGCCTCCGCGCGATCGGCGTGGACCCCGCACAGTTTGACAAGCTGTTCGAGGTTGATTGCTCCGATGCCATCAGCGCCGATTACGTCGTCAAGCAGATGGCCCCGGCGCCGCATGGTACGCTGGTCGTGATCGACTATCTGCAACTGCTCGACCAGCGGCGGGAAAACCCTGACCTCACCGTTCAGGTGCGTGCGCTGAAATCCTTCGCGCGCGACAAGGGACTGATCGTCGTCTTCATCTCGCAGATCGACCGCTCCTATGATCCCTCGATCAAGCCCTGCCCTGATATCAGCGACGTCAGGCTGCCGAACCCGCTGGATCTGACACTGTTCGACAAGACGTGCTTCCTGAACAAGTCCGAAGTTCAGTTCCGCGCGGCGAGCTGACGTTCAGGCCGCGGGTGAGATTTTTCACCCGCGGCCTACTGTTTTCACGCCGCCTTCAGCGACACGTCGAGCTTGCCGGCGATGTAACGCCGCTCCTGCGTCAGCCCGCCGAAACCGTAGGCGTCGCCCTTGACCTCGTCGACGTGCAGGTACGTCTCGGGATGCAGCGGGCCCAGGATCTCGGCCATGCGCTTGAACATCGCGGCGAGATACGCCGCCTTCTCGTCCTTGGTGTTGGTGCCTTCGCTGACGTGGATGTCGATCCAGTAGCTGGCAAGCTTCTGCTCCGCGAGCGATTGGCCGCCGGCAAACCAGTCGCTGGCATCGACCGATTTCACGATGATGGCGGTCACCTTGGGATCCTTGTGCAGGATGCTTGCGGTCAGCTCGGACACGGCGCTCGCGATGTCGGCCTTGAGCGACGGCGACTGCCGGGATGTGGTGTAGGACACGGTGATCAAGGGCATGGTGGTTCTCCTCAAGATGCTGCGCGGTGCTCGCGCGGCGTTGGTAAGAAGCTAGACCTCCGGTCGTCATTTTGGTATCTTATCTCTGTTGATACCAGTGATAAGTATTCATAATGACAGCTACCCTCGACATCGCCACCATCAAGGCCTTTCTGCTGGTCGCCGACCTCCAGAGCTTTACACGTGCTGCCGAAGCGCTCGGCACGACGCAGGCGGCGGTCAGTCTTAAGCTTCAGCGGCTGGAAACCCTGCTGGCAAAACGCCTCGTCGAGCGCTCGCCGCGCGCGGTCCGGCTTACCGCCGAGGGCGCCGCGTTCCTCGATCGCGCCAGCGCGCTGATGCAGGCGCATGACCGCGCGCTCTCGGACGAGACATCGACTGCGCAGTCGCTCTCGCTCGGCATCTCCGACCATGCCGCGGGCCCCGAACTGGTGCCGCTGCTCGAACGCCTGCACGCGATGTCGGCCAATCTCACCCTCGCCGTCACCATCGGCTTTTCGCGCGAGATGCAGGAAGCCTACGATTCTGGTGAGCTGGACGCCGTGATCGTTCGTCAGGAAGGCAGCCGCCGCGGCGGCGAGAAGCTGGCCGAGGACGAGTTTTGCTGGTTCGCCGCAAGACGCTTCAGCCTGCCGAAGGGCGAGCCGCTGCCGCTCGCAACCCTCGCCCCGCCCTGCGGCGTCCGCGCCGTCGCCGTGCGCGCGCTCGACAAGGCCGGCATCGCCTGGCGCGAGCGCTTTGTCGGTGGTGGTGTCACTGCGGTGGTCGCTGCCGCACTCGCCGGGCTTGCGATTGCGCCGCTGGCGCGGCGGATCGCGCCACCGGGCCTCGTCGACATCGGGCCTGCGCACAAGCTGCCGAAACTCGGCAGCTCCAAAGTGATGCTGCATTCGAAGGTCAGCGATCCCGCAAAGCTTGCGGCGCTGCGCGCGGTCGCGGCGACGTTTCGGAGCGTGGCAGCTTGAGCGCCGCACGTACTCACAGGATCGCCTCGAACGCGCTGCGCAGCGTCTCGTGCCGGAACACAAAACCGCGGCTCAGCGCCTTGTTCGGCAGCACGCGCTGGCCGCCGATCCGGCGCAGCAGGCCGCCGGGAATGCGGAACACCGCGGGCCGATGCAGGCGGCGGCCGAGCTCTTCGGTGAATTTTGCGTTGGTCACCGGAATCGGTGCCGTGGCGTTGACGGGGCCGGCAAGATCGGGCGTTGCCATCACATAGGCGATCAGCCGGATGAGATCGTCGCGCTCGATCCAGGACATCCATTGCCGCCCGGTGCCGAGCGGACCACCGAGGCCGAACTCGAACGGCGTCAGCATGCGCGTGATGAAACCACCTTCGGTGCCGAGGACCAGCCCGATGCGCAAATAGACCACGCGCACGCCGAGTTCCTCCGCCGGCCGCGCCGCGCTCTCCCAGCCTGCGCAGAGCTCGTGGCTGAAGCAGGCGTGCGACTTCGCCGATTCCGTCAGCACCTGGTCCGCCCACAGGCCGTACCAGCCGATCGCGGAGCCGCTGACGAGCACCTCGGGCTTGCGGTCGAGCCGGGCGATTAGTTTGACGACATCGCCGGTCATATCGACGCGCGAGCCAATGATCTTCGCGCGCTTGGCTTCGGTCCACAGGCCGTTGCCGATCGGCTCACCCGCGAGATTGACGATGGCATCGATCGGCGTGTCCGAAGCGAGCTGATCGAAGCTGGTGATCAGCGTCACCGGCGACGGCAGCATCTCGGCCTTGGCGGGGTTGCGGATCAGCGCGATGACGTGATGCCCTGCTCCGCTGAGGCTTGCTGCGAGTCGACTGCCGATGAAGCCGGTCGCGCCTGATATCAGGACGGTCTTGCGGCCGGGGAGCTTTTCGACGAGCCCGAGCGCGGGAACGCTTCGCATGCGGCCGAGCCGCCGCATCGCGGCGAAATCCCTGACGCCGCAGAGCGCCGCGCCGATCGCGCAAGCGGTGGCGGCAATGCTGGGAAAGCCCTGGTACACGATTGTCACGCCGAACGGCTGCATCGCCCAATCGATCAGCATCGGCAGCAGCAGCACCAGGATGGCGCCATAGTTGATCGCGAGCAGCGTGTGATTGATGCGCTCGCTCGGCGGCAGTTTTCGGCTCAGATCCTCCTCGACGAAATCCATCAGCGTAATCACGACCTCGGCGACCAGTACCGCGACGACCAGCAGCGCCAGCACGCCATAGACCTCGAGCCAGCCGAGCAGCAGGAACAGCAGCGCATAGAGCATGTTGCGGATGCCGTGCAGCTTCAATTCGAAACGCTGCGACACCCGCCAGGCCAAGCGCTCGGTGAATTCGTGGTGATAGAAGGTGTCGAACAAGCCCATCACGATCTGAATGGCGATGAGTATCCACAACAGCGGCGTCATGATACTTCCTCCCTGAAGACGGCGGACTGGTGGATCAGCGCGCCGTAACGCGGATGAACGAGATCGAGGGTGAAGCGGAAGGCGCCCTCGCCGAGATCCGAATGCGTCACCGTGAGATCGCCCGGCGTGAGCCATTGCGGCAGCGGGATCCACAAGCTGCCGAGCTGGAGGCCGTAACCGGCGCTGCGGAAGGTCAGCGCCTGTCCCTCGACCGCGATGCGTAGCGCCATCGAGACGCCGAATCCGACATACTCCTCCAACCCGGTCGGGCCGGCAAAACGCTTGGCGGAACGGATCACCTGCGGAAAGCCGCGCTTGCGCGCGCAGATGCGGGTCCAGGTCTGGCCGCCGGTCGCGCCGTCCTCGGTGACCGTGACGATCATGGAAACGCCGGTGTCGCGTCCGGTCGGCAGTGGCCCGCCGATCAGGCGCGCGGCTTGTGCGAATAACCAGCCGATGTCGCTGAAGCCGACCTCGTCGACCACGCCGACATAGACGATGCTGTCGCCGTCGGCGACTCGCTTTGAAAAGCGCCGCCAGGTCGCGAGCGGCAGACGCCCCCAATCCTCATCCGACAACAGCGCGCGGAAGCGGCGGTCGTCGAGCAGCCTTGTGTGAGTGGAGTGAGATGCGGTGAAGCCTGATAATCGAGCGACGTCATCGCACCCCGCAAGTTTATTTGGCCTTGCCCAGCGGCAGCAGGTTGGCGATCTTCTCGCCAAGCCGCATCAAGGCGACCAACCGCGGCCGCGGCACCTTCAGCATCTGCATGAACCAGTGGTCGGCGAGCTCGGTGAAGGCGAGCATCTCCTTCAGTCGTTTGCTCGCGACGGGACTGATGGTCGGATCGTCGGCCGCATCGGACACGCAGGCCCGAAGCGCCGTGATCGCCGGATCGAGCTCTCGCTCCTTGCGCCGCGCCGCGATCCTGGCCGCGACCTCCCAGATGTCGGTCTCGGCCTCGTAATGATCACGGCGGTCGCCGAGGATCGGCACCCGCCGGATCAAATTCCAGGCGAGCAATTCCTTGAGCGAGTTGGAAACATTGGAGCGCGCCATGCCGAGCGTCTCGGCGATGTCCTCGGCCGTCATCGGCGCCTCGGCGAGATAGAGCAGCCCGTGGATCTGACTGACCGAGCGGTTGACGCCCCACCCGTCCCCCATGTCGCCCCAATGCAGGATGAAGCGCTCGACGGCGGCGGGGAGTTTCTTTTTATCGGTTGTTTCTGTCATAACAGAAATATCTGACGAGACCGATGAATTGTCAAGAGAATCCGATCGCGCTTGCGTCCTGCATACCGTCCGGCGTAATTGCCTAAAAACGTCCCAGCGGGCGGGAACCAAACCAACCCCGCAGCGTTTGCCCCTTTCAGGCGGGGTCAGGAATGGCAAAAAACTCCAATCAGCAGAGAGACTTGTTCGAAAGCGAGCGCAGTTTCCGGCTGTTGGTGGAGGGGGTCGCGGACTACGCCCTCTACATGCTCGATCCCACCGGGATCATCACGAGCTGGAATATCGGCGGTGAGCGGATCAAGGGCTACTCGCCCGCGGAGATTCTCGGCCAGCATTTTTCCCGCTTCTATACCGAGACCGACCGTGCCAACGGCAAGCCCGCGCGGGCCCTCGGCATCGCCCGGGACCAGGGCCGCTACGAGGAGGAAGGCTGGCGCGTTCGCAAAGACGGCACCTTCTTCTGGGCCAGCGTCATCATCGATCCGATCTACGAGAACGGCGCCCTGGTCGGCTTCGCCAAGATCACGCGTGACATCACCGAGCGGCGCAATGCGCAGCTCAAGCTCGAAACGATGCAGCGGCAGCTTGCCGAGTCGCAGAAATTCGATGCGCTTGGCCAGCTCACCGGCGGCATCGCTCACGACTTCAACAACCTCCTGATGATCATCAGCGGCAGCCTTCACATCCTGAAGAAGGGCGATGTCGACGAGGCCAAGCTTCAGCGCGCGGTATCCGCGATCGAGACCGCAACCAAGCGCGGCGCGGCACTGACCGGCCAGCTCCTGACGTTCGCGCGGCGGCAAAGCGTCAATCCCCAGGCGATTCGCTTCGGCGACCGCATCGAGGCGATCCGCGAAGTGCTCCACGCCGGCGTCGGCAGCGCCGTCCGTCTCGCCTTCGAGATCGACCGCGATATCTGGCCGGTCAAGGCTGACGTCTCCGAGTTCGAGACGGGGCTGCTCAATCTCGTCATCAATGCCCGCGATGCAATGCCCGACGGCGGCACCGTCACCATCGGCGCACGCAACGTCGTCCTGGACGAACCGCTCCACAGCGGCGAGTTCGTGGCCGTCACCGTCGCCGATACCGGCCTTGGCATTCCTTCCGACGTGGTCGACAAGATCTTCGAGCCGTTCTTCACGACGAAGCCCGTTGGCAAGGGCACCGGCCTCGGCCTGTCGCAGGTGCACGGCTTTGCGCATCAGGCGGGCGGCACGGTCAAGGTCACGAGCGAGCTCGGCAAGGGCACGACTTTCACCATCCTGCTGCCACGCGAAACTGCCACCGCACCGACCGAGATGGCTGAAGCGATGCCGGTTCTCGGCAACGGCACCGTGCTGCTGGTCGAGGACAATCCCGAGGTCGCGATCGTCAGTATCGGCCTGCTGGAGCAGCTCGGCTATCGCGTGCACCGGGTTGCCGACGCCGAATCCGCATTGCGCGAGCTCGAGAACAACGGCGTCGACTTCGTCTTTACCGACATCGTGATGCCCGGCAAGATGGACGGGCTCAGCCTTGCCCATCACCTTCGCCAGATCCACCCGGGCCTGCCGATCCTTCTTGCCACCGGTTACAGCGAAGCCGCCGCCGGCGCCCGTGGCGATTTCCCGATCCTGCGCAAGCCGTATGAGATCCACGAGCTGAGCGAGGCGATTTCGAAGCTGCCAAGGTGATTGTTCTTCATCTCGCTCCGCACGTGGAGAGAGCGCACCGCCGCTACGGCGATAGCGCGACCTCATCGCATCAGGTCACATCGTCGGCAACACCGAAAACGCTTCCCCTGCCCTGCGCAGGTTGAGCTCGTCCACACTGGCCGTCTCGCTGGTGACGCTGTCCACGCGCGAGGACGGCGGGCCGTGGCGGCACAGCGCGACCATGTCGGCGACATGCTTCGGCGTTCCCGCGAACAGCGCTTCCACGCTGCCGTCGCGGCGGTTGCGAACCCAGCCTTCGAGGCCGCAGGCAACCGCCTGGGACTCGACCCAGGCGCGATAGCCGACGCCTTGCACGCGCCCGCGGATCATGACCTGAAGGATCGCCCGGCTCATTTTTTCAGTCCGAGGAGATCGGCGCCGCGCGCCTTGGCGTCGGCCTCGCGCATGACGCGGCCGGTCAAGTCCGACGATGGGAGTCCCTTGAGATTCTTCGGCGCCACGCCCTCGCGCAACGCCTTCTGCGTCTCGTAGACAGCCTGCATGGCCACCGCGATCGGCGCGTGGCCCTGAAGCCCGATGCGCACGCGCTGGCCGGCGAGATAATCGGCTCCGTTCAATTCGTCCGGCGCGCCGCCGAGCACGATCGGCAGATGGGTGGCGGCGACAATCGCCTCGAGTTCCGCGCGCGACTTGATGCCGGTGAAGAACAGCGCATCGACGCCGGTCGCCTCATAGGCCCTGGCGCGGCGGATCGCGTCCTCGATCGAGGTGATCGAGGCAGCTCCGGTGCGGCCCATGATGACGAGGGAGGAGTCGCCGCGGCCGTCGAGCGCCGCCTTCATCTTGCCGACGCCCTCCTCCAGCGAGATCAGCTGCGTCTTCGCCTCGCCAAAGGCAGCCGGCAGCAGCGTGTCCTCGATGGTGAGGCCGGCGGCACCCGCCGTCTCCAACTCCTGCACCGTGCGGCGCACGTTCAGCGCATTGCCATAGCCGTGATCGGCATCGACCAGCACCGGCAGCGCCGCTGCGCGCGACATCCGCCGCATCTGTTCGGCAAGCTCGGTGAGCGTGATCAGCGTGACATCGGGGTCACCGAGCACGGCGAGCGAGGCGACCGAGCCACCGAACATGCCGAGCGGAAATCCAAGGTCCTCGGCGATGCGGATCGAGATGGCGTCGTAGACCGAGCCGGGATGGACGCAACTCCCACCCGACAGGATTGATCGCAGTTTCTCGCGGCGGGAACGAAAGGCCATGGTGCTGTCTCGGTTGGGTCACGGAGGCTGCAACATACTCCGTCATTGCGAGCGAAGCGAAGCAATCCAGGAATGCATCTGCGGAGACAGACTGGATTGCTTCGTCGCCAAGGGCTCCTCGCAATGACGCCGCTTGTGGACAGACCGCCTGTCCCACTCACAATCTTTACGCAAACTCCAAGATCAGCGCGTCCACCGCGAGCGTCGCGCCGGCGCTGGCGTGGACCTTCTTCACGGTGCCGTCCTGCTCGGCGCGCAGCACGTTCTGCATCTTCATGGCTTCGACCACCGCGAGCGTCTCACCCGCCTTGACCTCCTGCCCCTCGGTCACCGCGATCGAGACGACAAGCCCGGGCATCGGACAGAGCAGCTTCTTGCCGGTGTCGGAAGCCGTCGTCACCGGCATCAGCCGCGCCGAGGCCGCTTCCGCTTCGGTCCAGACATAGACCGGCACCTCGACACCCTGATGCGCGAGGCGGATGCCATTCGGAATCGGGCGCGCCTGCACCGCGACCACATGTCCGTCGATGGTGCCCTGCCAGACCGGATCGCCCGGCTTCCACGGCGACTGCAACAGATGCGCATTGCCGGCCTTGCCTTCGGCGTCGACGAAGCGGATTGCGATCGCGTCACCTTCTTCGCGGCCGACCTCGAGCAAAATCTCCTGGCGCTCGAGCCAGACCGCGCGGCGGCGCTCGCGCTGTACGATGCGGCCGCCCATCTGGCCCGAGATCTGCCGCTTGCGCTCGCCAAGGACGTGATCGATGGCGGCGCCGACCGCGGCGATCCGCCGTGCGACCTCGCCTTCGGGCATGCGCACCGCAAAACCCTTGGGGAATTCCTCGGCGATGAAGCCGGTCGAGAGCCGGCCCTCGCGCCAGCGCGGATGATGCATCAGCGCCGAGAGGAATGGGATGTTATGACGGATACCCTCGACATAGAACGAATCCAGCGCAGTCGCCTGCGCCTCGATCGCAGCGGCGCGCGAGGGCGCGTGCGTGACCAGCTTGGCGAGCATCGGATCGTAATGGATCGAGATCTCGCCGCCCTCCTGCACGCCGGTGTCGTTACGCACGGTGATGCCGTCCTGGCTGGCTTCGGTCGGCGGGCGGTACTTCACGAGACGTCCGATCGAGGGCAGAAAGTTGCGGAACGGGTCTTCGGCATAGAGCCGCGATTCCACCGCCCAGCCGGTCAGCGTGACGTCCTTCTGGCTGATCGCGAGCTTCTCGCCGGCGGCGACGCGCAGCATCTGCTCGACGAGATCGACGCCGGTGACGAGCTCGGTGACGGGATGCTCGACCTGGAGGCGCGTGTTCATCTCGAGGAAGTAGAAGCTCTTGTCCTGGCCTGCGACGAACTCGACGGTGCCGGCGGAATCGTAGTTCACGGCCTTGGCCAGCGCGACCGCCTGCTCGCCCATCTTGCGGCGGGTGGCTTCATCGAGCAGCGGCGACGGCGCCTCCTCGATGACCTTCTGGTTGCGGCGCTGGATCGAGCATTCGCGCTCGCCGAGGTAGATCACGTTGCCGTGCTTGTCGCCCAGCACCTGGATCTCGATGTGGCGGGGATCGACGATGAACTTTTCGACGAAGACGCGGTCGTCGCCGAACGAAGCCTTGGCTTCGGCCTTGGCGAGGTTGAAACCTTCGGCGACCTCGGCGGTCGAATGCGCGATGCGCATGCCCTTGCCGCCGCCGCCGGCGGAGGCCTTGATCATCACGGGATAGCCGATCTCGTCGGCGATCTTGACCGCGTGCTTGGCGTCCTCGATGACGCCGAGATAGCCCGGCACGGTCGAGACCTTGGCCTTCGCGGCCGCCTTCTTGGACTCGATCTTGTCGCCCATCGCGGCGATCGCGCCCGGGTTCGGACCGATGAAGACGATGCCGGCGGCCTCCAGCGCGCGCGGAAACGCCTCGCGTTCGGACAGGAAGCCATAGCCGGGATGCACGGCCTCGGCCCCCGTTTTGCGGCAGGCCTCGACGATCTTCTCGATCACCAGATAGCTCTCGGCCGCGGCGGGCGGGCCGATCAGCACGGCCTCGTCGGCCATCTCGACATGGAGGGCATCGCGGTCGGCCTCGGAATAGACCGCAACCGTCAGAATTCCCATCCGGCGAGCGGTCTTGATGACCCGGCAGGCGATTTCGCCGCGATTGGCGATCAGAATGCGTTTGAACATGCTTTTCTTGAGTCTCGACCTTGGGCGGGACCCTTCCCCGGCCGTGGGGGCCGATAAGGACGGGCCGTGTGGCTCCCGTGGTACATCAAAATCGGCCGGAGGCAACGGTCTAAATCCGGGCCCTCTGGCGTACCAGCGCAAGACCGAAACCGGCCCCGAGCCCCTGCGACGCCCTACTGCTTGCTGGCCTTGGACACGGACTTGGACTCGGCCTTGGACTCGGCCTTGGCCACGTCCCGGACGAGGCCGTGAATGAAGCCCAGTTTGGCGACGACGGCGGGCGACAGGATGAACGGATAGAGATCGCGCAGTCCCATGGCGCGGTTGACGCTGTTCATGGCGAACGTGAACGGCAGCCATGCGTTGACCAGCGCCTCGACGTCCCTGGCCTCATAGGGGCTGAAACGGATGCGCGTCGTCAGCTCCCCGTCGCGGTCGACCTTGGGGCGCACCTCCATGCCGAACTCGGCGGCCATCTCAAGGGTGTCGACGATGTGGAGATAGTGCGCCCAGGTCTCGGCGAAGTCCTCCCAGGGATGCGTGGTCGCGTAGGCCGAGACGTAGTTCTGCTGCCAGTCCGGCGGCGCGCCTTCGGCATAATGGCGCTGCAGGGCCTGACCGTAATCGGCGGAATCGTCGCCAAATACCGCGCGACATTCCTCCAGCTTGCCACCATCGCGCACCAGCGCGTCCCAGAAGTAGTGGCCGACCTCGTGGCGGAAATGCCCGAGCAGCGTGCGGTAGGGCTCTCCCATCTCGAGCCTGCGCCGCTCGCGTTCGATCTCGTCCGTCTCGGTCAGCGCGATCGTGATCAGGCCGTTGTCGTGGCCAGTCATGATCTTCTGCCCGCTGTTCGGATCGTCGGCGAGGAAATTGAAGATCAGCCCGCGCTCGGGATTGTCCTGCCGGGTCTGGAGCGGCAGCTTCCAGCGGATCAGGGAATAGAACAGCCGGTGTTTCGCCACCTCGAGCTCGCGCCACCCGGCGAGTTGCGCGGGATCGGACAGATCGGGCACGATGCCGTTGTGGCGGCAGGCGCGGCAATAGCCGGTGATATCGCCCGCATCCCTCAGCCAGTTGCAGGCGTCATGCTCGGCATTGCGACAGAGCATGCGGCCCTTTTTCTTGTCGGCGAGCGTCGTCCAAGCCCCGCCTTGACCCTCGCCGTCGGGCTCGAGCGCCGACATCGTCTCCCTCTCCGGCAGGAAGGCGACCCGGTGGCCGCAGCGTTCGCAGGCGCGGTTCTCGAAATAGAGAACGTTGCCGCAGTCCTGGCAGACAAAGAGCTTCAAGCTTTAGCCTCTTCGGAAACGAGATTTTGTGAATAGGAGTTGTGGCGCCTCGCAGATACGCGCGCACAGGGCCCATCGTTCCAATGTTGGGAACAAATAGCCAGCCCCTGCATTCGTTCATACCCGCCACTGCGACCGGCGGCGCCTTTCCGTCCCTATTCCCCTTTGAGCAATGGCTATCACGCTTTGTCTGTGTGAATATCCGCCCGGCACGTGCGCTCTCGCATCTCACCGGTCGACACCTTGAACGATCCTTTGCCAGAGACCATCGCCGCCGAGCGGCTGCGCCAGCACCTCGAGCAGATCGCGCGCGAGCGCGACAACGCTTATCGCGCGCTCCAGGAGCGCGAGGCCGAGCTGGCGCGCATCCAGCGCATCGGCAAGGTCGGCGGCCTCGAGGTCGACTTTCGCGAGGGCTTCAAGAACCGCCGCTCGCCGGAATACCTGCTGCTCCACGGCTTGCCGGCCGAAGCCGCCGACGAGTCGCACGAGGACTGGGTCGGCCGCATCCATCCCGAGGACCGGGACGCGACCATCGCGCATTTCTCCGAGGCGCTGGCCGGCACCAGCGAAGACTACACCGCCGAATACCGCATCATCCGCCCCTGCGACGGCGAGATCCGCTGGATCCGCGTCGTCGCCAAGATCGAGCGCGACGGCAACGGCCGCGCCATCCGGCTCGTCGGCGCTCATATCGACGTCACCGACCAGATGCTGGTGCGCGAGACCCTGCGCGAGAGCGAGGAGCGGTTTCGGCTGATCGCCAACAGCGCGCCGGTGCCGATCTGGGTCACGAAGCTCGACCGCACGCGATCCTTCGCCAACCAGGCCTATGTCGACTTCGTCGGCCTGCCCTACGACCAGGCCATCGCCTTCGACTGGCGCAAGGTGCTGCATCCGGACGACCTGCCGCATGTGCTCCAGCAATCGGTCCAGGGCGAAGCGTCGTTGAAACCGTTCGTGCTGGAGGCGCGCTACAAGAACGCTTCCGGTGAATGGCGCTGGCTGCGCTCGGAATCGCAGCCGCGCTGGGACGCGACCGGCAAGCATATCGGCTTCATCGGCGTCGCCCACGACATCACCGCCGCCAAGCAGGCCGAGATCGAGCTGCGGCAGCTCAACGAAACGCTGGAAGAACGCATCGTCGAGCGCACCGCAGAGCTGGAATCCAACGAGGCGCGGCTGCGCGCGATCCTGGAGACCAGCAACCAGTACCAGGGCCTGGTTAACCTCGAGGGCGAACTGCTTTACGCCAACACCACCGCGCTCAACGGCATCAAGGCGCGCTCCGCGGACGTCATCGGCAAGCCGTTGTGGGAGACGCCGTGGTTCACCGGCACCCATGGCATGAGCGCAACCGTGCGCGAGGCCTTCGACACCGTGCTCCGGGGCGAAGCGGTGCGGATGGAGATGCGGCTACGGCTTCCCATCGGCGAGCGCGATTTCGAGTTCGGCATGCGCCCGGTGCTGGACCGTCACGGCAACATCACCGGCGCGGTGCCCGAGGCCGTCGACATCACCGAGCGCCGCCGCGGCGAGGAAGCGCTGCGGCAGTCGCAGAAGATGGAGGCGATCGGCCAGCTCACCGGCGGCGTCGCGCACGACTTCAACAACCTCCTGACGATCATCCGTTCGGCCACCGACTTCCTGCGCCGCCGCGAGCTGCCGGAGGAGCGCCGCCGCCGCTACGTCGACGCCATCTCCGACACCGTGGAGCGCGCCTCCAAGCTGACTGCGCAACTTTTGGCATTTGCGCGCCGGCAGCCGTTGAAGCCGCAGATCTTCAACGTCGGCAGCCAGGTCGATGGCGTCGCCCAACTGATCCGGCCGCTGGTCGGCGGCCGCATCGAGATCGTCGTCGAGATCGACGCTGCCGATTGCTTTACCGTGGCCGACATCGCGCAGTTCGAGACCGCACTGATCAATCTCGCCATCAACGCCCGCGACGCCATGGACGGCGAAGGCCACCTCACCATCGCCGTGCGCAAGGCTGCGGGCATTCCGAGCCTGCGCGCGCAGTCGGCGCGTGGCGGCGACTATGTCGCGATCTCGGTCGCGGATACCGGCAGCGGTATCGCCCCGGAGAACATCGACGCCATCTTCGAGCCGTTCTTCACCACCAAGGAAGTCGGCAAGGGCACCGGCCTCGGCCTCAGCCAGGCCTTCGGCTTTGCAAAGCAGTCCGAGGGCGACATCGCCGTGACGAGCACGCAAGGCGAAGGCGCGACCTTCACCATCTACCTGCCGCAGGCGCAGAGCCCTGCCGCGGAAAAGGAAGCCGCAGCGCTGACCAGCGAGGGCGCGACCACCGGACGCGGTTACCGGGTACTCGTGGTCGAGGACAATGACGATGTCGGCCAGTTCTCGACCGAGCTGCTGGAAGATCTCGGCTATGTCATCCGCCGCGTCTCCAACGCCAGTGCGGCGCTCGCCATTCTCGGCGAGAACGAATTCTCCGTCGACCTCGTCTTCTCCGATGTCATCATGCCCGGCATGAATGGCGTCGAACTCGCCGGCGTCATCCGCGAGCGCTATCCGGGCCTGCCCGTCGTGCTCACCTCCGGCTACAGCAACGTCCTCGCTGAAAACGCGCATCGCGGGTTCGAGCTGATCCAGAAGCCGTATTCAGTGGAGTCGCTCTCGCGCATCCTGCGCAAGGCGATCGCCGAGAAGCTGTCGGTGGCGCGGTGATGTCCTCCGCTGTTTTCGGTGCTGCTGATGAGCTTGCCGACACAACGTCCGATACGATAGTCAGGCGCGATCGGGAGATTGAACGTGCCGACCGTACCGTCCGACGCCATCTGGGCCTGGAGCATCATCGTCGCCGCGACAGCAGGCGTCATCATCCGGCCGCTTCGCCTGCCCGAGGCGATCTGGGCCGTGGTCGGCGCCGCGGCCCTGGTGCTGCTCGGCTTGCTGCCGTGGCAGGATGCGCTCACCGGCGTCGAAAAGGGTGTCGACGTCTATCTCTTTCTGATCGGCATGATGCTGATCGCCGAGCTCGCGCGGCTCGAAGGCCTGTTTGATTACCTGGCCGCATTCGCCGTTGAACATGCACGCGGCTCGCCGCAGCGGCTGTTCCTGCTGATCTATCTCGTCGGCACGATCGTCACGGTGCTCCTGTCGAACGACGCCACCGCGATCGTGCTGACGCCGGCCGTCTACGCCGCGACCCGCGCGGCCGGCGCCAAGCCGCTGCCTTATCTGTTCGTCTGCGCCTTCATCGCCAATGCCGCGAGCTTCGTGCTGCCGATCTCCAATCCGGCCAACCTCGTGGTGTTCGGCAAGCACATGCCGCATCTCGGGGCGTGGCTGCGCCAATTCGCCCTGCCCTCGCTTGCTTCGATCAGTGTCACCTATGTCGCACTGCGTCTTGTGCTGCATCGCGAGCTCAAGGATGAAACGATCGAAATGCGGGTCCTTCGCCCGAAGCTCGGCCGCGGCGGCCGATTGACCGCCTACGGCATCGGAGCCATCGGCATCGTGCTGATCTGGGCCTCCGCACTCGATCTGCAACTGGGTCTGCCGACTTTCCTCTGCGGGAGCGCGACGGCGACCGCCGTGCTGCTCATCAACCGCCAGTCGCCTCTCCCCGTGCTGAAGGGGGTTTCCTGGAGCGTGCTGCCGCTGGTCGGCGGCCTCTTCGTGATGGTCGAGGCGCTGGTGAAGACAGGCGTGATCGCGCAGCTCAGCGCGTTGCTGCATGAGGCCGTCGCACAATCGGTGCCCGAGGCCGCCTGGCGCGTCGGCATCGCGACCGCGATCGCCGACAACATCGCCAACAATCTGCCCGTCGGTCTCGTCGCCGGTTCGGTCGCAGCCAGCGATCACCTGCCCGCGCCCGTCATCAGCGCTATCCTGATCGGCGTCGATCTCGGGCCCAATCTGTCGGTCACAGGATCGCTCGCCACCATCCTGTGGCTGGTCGCGCTGCGGCGGGAGAAGATCGAGGTGGGCGCTTGGCGGTTCCTCAAGCTCGGCCTGCTGGTGACGCCGCCCGCTCTGATCGCGGCCTTGGCGGCCGCGATCAGATAATCTGCGAGATCAGTCGTTCTCGTAGCCGTAGACTTCCGGCAGGATGAAGATCGCGGCGAGCAATCCGATCAGCGGGAAGACCGCGACCATCAGCGTGGCATTCGCCTGCCCGATCGCGGCGAACACCGTCGGGAACAGGAAGATCGCCAGGAACGACGGCAGCTTCACGAACATGTAGGCGAAGCCACTGGCGGTGCCGCGGTACTTCGGCCTGGCGACCATGGTCGGGATCGTCATGCAGTTCGACGCGTCCCAATAGTGGCCCCACAACATCGCGGCGGCCGCGAACGGCAGCAGGATCTTGTTGTCGGTGTAGAGCGCGAAGGCCGCCACCAGCAGCGAGGCCAGCACGATGCCGAAACCGGCGATCGAGATGCCGCGGTGGCCGATCTTCGGCGTCAGCAGCGGACCGACCCAGCCGGACAGCGCGGCGAACGAGAACAGCGCCATCGTCACCAGATTGATGCCGAGCACGCTCGACACGCCGACCATGACAAAGAGCACCGGCAGATAGAATGCGAAGGTCGAGAACTCGCTGGCTTGCGCGAAGCAGGCGATCCAGCCGTAGACCGTGGCACGCCAGCGGATCGGGTCCTTCTTGAGGTCGGCGAGGAAGGCGCGGGTCGAAACTTTGGGCATCTCGACGTCATGGTCCGGCAGCATGGCGAGATCGTCGTTGAACATCTCGCGTGCGACCTGCTTGGCTTCGCGGTAACGCCCCTTCTGCACCAGCCAGACCGCCGTCTCCGGCACGTCGTGCCGCATGATCAGGATGATCAGGGCCGGCAGCGCGCCGAGGCCGAGCGTCACGCGCCACAGCGTCTCGTGGTTCATATCGATCAGGAGGAAGATCACGATCACGCCGATCGTGAGGACTTCGCCGACCGCGAACATGAACTGCCAGCGGTTGCCCATGACCTCGCGCTCACCCTTGGCCATGGATTCCATGATGTAGGTGTAACCGGTCGAGATGTCCGAACCGAGCGGGATGCCGAGCAGGAAGCGGATCACGACGAGCCAGCCGACGCTCGGCACGAAGGCTTGCGCCAGCGCGAGCACGATGAACAGCACCATCGTCACCAGGAACATGACGCGGCGGCCGATCTTGTCGGAGAGCCAGCCGCCGAGCAGCGCACCGATCAGCGCGCCGCCCTGCGTGCCCGCCGCGGCCAGGCCGAGCATCAGCGGATCGGGGTTGAACTGCTCCTTGATGAAGATCAGCACGAAGGCGATCGAATAGAGGTCCCAGGCCTCGACCAGGATCGAGGCCATCATCAGCCAGCCGACCTTATTACCCTTAGGACTGTAGTTCGTGATGAGGTAGCGGACTGCGGCTTCGCTCGCGGTCGGTTGTGGCATCGCCATCGTTGACATCGTTGGTCCCTTCTTCAAAACCCTTTTACGCGCCGAGGAGCGGCTCGATGCTGCAATCGAGCAGGCGCGGATCTATCCCCGCTTCCATGCCGTTGAACATCTCGCCCATGTAGTCGATCAGCGCATCGCTCGCCTTCACCGCGTCCTCGACACGGCGGCCGGCCACCGCAGCGAGGATGGCGAGATGACGATCGATCGTGCCTGACAGATCGGCCTGCCCCGGCATGAAGCGATGGTGGATGTAGCCGATGCGGCGATACAGCGTGTGCAGCGGCCGCAGCGTGTGCACCAGGAACGGCTCGCCGGCGGCTTCCAGCACCAGCGCGTCGATGCGCCGATCGATGCTGTTGAATTCATCGAGCGTCAGGCTGGCGCGGCGTTCGCGCAGGAGCCGCTCGATGTGGAGCGCCTGATTGCGATGCGAGAGGCTGGCGCGGTCGGCCGCAAGCCGGACGACGAAGCGCTCCATGTCGCGGCGCAAAGCCAGCAGCATGCGCTCGCGCGCCAGATCGATCGGCGCGATGTGCAGGCCGTGACGCGGACGGATGATGATCAACGTGTCGGCGGAGAGACGATTGACGGCGTGATGCACCGGTGTGCGCCCGAAGCCGGTGATGTGCTGCAATTCCAGCATCGTCATGAATTGTCCGGGCTTGAGCTCGCAGTGAACGAGGAGCTCTTCGATCTTCTGATAGGCCAGCTCGAAGAAGTTGAGCCGGTTGCGCCGGGAGGGCTTGCCCTCGCCGTCGTCGTCGTTTCTCACCACCTCGAGCGCGCGCTTGCGTCGTACCATGTTGTCCTCCCTGTCAGCCTGCGCTCTCGTTGCCGGGTGGCGCCATTTGTGCGAGCCTTAAAACATGTTGTGATATATTACAAGCAGGCGTAAGACTCCCGAGCGTCCCGCAACATGTTGCGGTGCGAAATGAGACGACGGGTGCGAGGCACCCGTGATGGGAGGAGAGTTGCCGTGAAGATCACGTCGATCGAGACGCTGCGTACCGAGGAATTTTCCAACGTCATCTGGGTGCGCGTTCACACCGATACGGGCATGATCGGTCTCGGCGAAACCTTCTACGGCGCGGGCGCGGTCGAAGCGCAGATCCACGACACCTTTGCCGGCCGCCTGCTCGGCCGCAATCCCCTGCACATCGAAGCGATCCATCGAGACATGCTGAACCTGCCGATGGCGCAGTCCTCCACCGGCGTCGAATATCGCGCGGCGTCCGCGATCGACATCGCGCTGTGGGACCTGTTCGGCAAGGTCTGCAATCAGCCGGTGCACCAGATGCTCGGCGGACTCTGCCGCGACAAGCAGCGCATCTACAACACCTGCGCCGGCACCCAATATGTCCGCTCCACCAATATCAGCCCGGTCGCGAACTGGAATCTCGGGGCCTCCAAAGGGCCTTACGAAGACCTCGACGGCTTCATGCACCACGCCGACGCGCTGGCCGAAAGCCTGCTGGAGAGCGGCATCTCCGCGATGAAGATCTGGCCGTTCGATCCGGCAGCCCAGGAGAACAAGGGCCTCTACATCACCGCCGCGCAGATGAAGCGGGCGATCGAGCCGTTCGAGAAGATCCGCAAAGCCGTCGGCGACAGGATGGAGATCATGGTCGAGCTCCACTCGCTGTGGAATCTGCCGACGGCCAAGCAGATCGCGCGTGCGCTCGAACCGTACAAGCCGACCTGGTACGAAGACCCGATCCGCATGAACTCGCCGCAGGCGCTGGCCGAATATGCGCGTTCGACCGACGTCTGGGTCTGTGCCAGCGAGACGCTGGGCTCGCGCTTCCCCTACAAGGACATGCTCGACCGCGACGCCATGCATGTGGTGATGGCGGATCTGTGCTGGACCGGCGGCCTCACCGAAGGCCGCAAGATCGCGGCGATGGCCGAGACCTATCACCGGCCCTTTGCGCCGCATGACTGCATTGGCCCGATCGGCTTCATTGCCGCCATCCACATGTCATTCAGCCAGCCCAACACGCTGATCCAGGAATCGGTGCGTGCCTTCTACAAGGGCTGGTACAATGAGCTCGTCACCACGATGCCGACGATCAAGGACGGTTTTGTCTATCCGATGGAGGGCCCCGGCCTCGGGGTCGACCTTCTGCCCGCCGTATTCGAGCGCTCCGATCTGACCGTGCGCCGTTCCAACGTCTGAGGATTCTTCGAGATGAGCACCGCCCTGTTCGACCTGTCCGGCCGCACCGCCCTTGTGACCGGCTCCTCCCGCGGCCTCGGCCGCGCCATTGCCGAAGGCATGGCCAAGGCCGGCGCGAAGCTGATCATCAACGGCGTTGACCCGAAGCGCGTCGAGCAGGCCGTCGCGGAATTTCGCGCCGCCGGACATCAAGCCGAGGGCGCCGCCTTCAACGTCACCGACGAGCCCGCGATCGTCGCGGCATTCAATGACTTCGACAAAAAGGGCATTGAGGTCGACATTCTCGTTAACAATGCCGGCATCCAGCACCGCAAGCCGCTGGTCGAGTTCACCACCGACGAGTGGCGCAAGGTGATTGAGACCGACCTCACCAGCGCCTTCGTGATCGGCCGCGAGGCCGGCAAGCGCATGATCCCGCGCAAGCACGGCAAGATCATCAATATCGGCTCGCTCGGCAGCGAACTGGCTCGGCCGACGATCGCGCCCTACACCGCCGCCAAGGGCGGCATAAAGAATTTGACCCGCTCGATGGCGGTGGAGTGGGCCCAGCACGGCATCCAGGCCAACGCGATCGGCCCCGGCTACATGCTCACCGACATGAACGAGGCGCTGGTCAACAACGCCGACTTCAACAACTGGCTGATGGGTCGCATTCCCTCCAAGCGATGGGGCAGGCCGGACGAGCTGGTCGGCGCGGCGATCTTCCTCGCCTCCGACGCCTCCACTTACGTCAACGGCCAGATCATCTATGTCGATGGCGGCATGATCGCCGCGATGTGATCCGCGAAACGCCGGAGAAATAAGCCATGCGCGCCGTCGTCATTCACGCCCCGAAGGATCTGCGGATCGACCTCTATCCTGACACGGCGCCCGGCCCGGGCGAAGTCCGCGTCAAGATCGCCAACGGCGGCATCTGCGGCTCCGACCTGCACTACTACCAACACGGCGGCTTCGGCGTCGTCCGCATCCAGCAGCCGATGGCGCTCGGCCACGAGATCGCCGGCGTGGTCGCTTCCGTCGGTGACGGCGTCACCAGCGTGAAGGCCGGGACGCGCGTCGCAGTCAATCCGAGCAAGCCGTGCGGCCAGTGCCTGCATTGTCAGGAGGGTATGCGCAACCAGTGCCTCGACATGCGCTTTCTCGGCAGCGCGATGCGCTTTCCGCACGTGCAGGGCGGCTTTCGCGAATTCATCACGGTCGATGCGACGCAGGCCGTGCCGATCGCCGACAAGCTGTCATTGGCGGAAGCCGCGGTCGCCGAGCCGCTCGCGGTATGCCTGCATGCCGGCAAGCAGGCCGGTCCCCTGCTCGGCAAGCGCGTGCTGATCACCGGCTGCGGCCCGATCGGCGCGCTGATGATCCTGGTCTCGCGCTTCGGCGGCGCGTCCGAGATTGTGGTGACCGACGTCGCCGACGCACCGCTGGCGGTCGCGAACAAGCTCGGCGCCACGCACGCCATCAATGTCGCGTCCAATCCCACCGCGCTCGATCCCTGGCGCGCCGGCAAGGGCGTGTTCGACACCCTGTTCGAAGCCTCCGGCAACCAGGCAGCGCTCCGCGCCGCGCTCGACGTGCTCAGGCCCGGCGCAACGCTCGTGCAGCTCGGCCTCGGCGGCGAGATGACGCTGCCGATCAATGCCATCGTCGCCAAGGAATTGCAGCTTCGCGGCACCTTCCGCTTCGATCCCGAGTTCGAACTCGCGGTACGGCTGATGGGTGAAGGCCTGATCGACGTCAAGCCCCTGATCACCGCCACCATGCCATTCGAGAACGCGGTCGCCGCCTTCGAGCTTGCCAGCGACCGGTCGCAGTCGATGAAGGTGCAGTTGACGTTCTAGAACTATTGGCTCTCGATCAGCCGATCGCTGACGAGCCGGACGGCGCCGCGCTTCCACGAATAGTCTGCGCCGAGGCGCAGGCCGCTGTCGCCGCGTGACACCACGGCGCCGGTTCTGACATTGCGCACCAGGAAGCCGAGCGTGTATTCGGTGCGGCTGACCCGCCGCACCACGCCGATCAGCGACTGATCCGCACCGAGCCTTTGCGCAATTGCCACCTCGCAGCCATCGCAGTCGCGCAAGGCACGCGCTTTCGCCGCCTCGCCAACATCGACGATGCGGTAGCGGCCGGATTGGCCCAGCACCTCGCGCACGCTGGCTGTGACTTCGGCGAGGTAGGACGCATCTGACGTGGCTGAAGCGCCCGCCGAGGCGGCGGTGGTGTCCTCGAGCTCAAAATCGAACACCGCCAGCGCGACCGGAGCGGGTGCGCCGAGCGCAGCCACGACCTCGCGGGACACGAACATCTCGGCGCGCTGCCATGATTCATCATTGTCGCCACGGAAGGTGTAGAGCTTGTCCATCACGAGCTTTTTGGCGTCGACATCGATCACGGCGATCTTGGCCCATTGCACCAGCGTGCTGGTCTTCTGGATGCCGCCGATGATCTTGAAGGCCGCACCGTCCTGGGCCGACGGCACCAGCCGATAGCGCTGATCTGCGCCGATGTCCCGCCTGAGCGCAGTCATGAACGCCGCCAGCCGCCGCTCGTGGGCGGCGGTCTGGTCGGCCGGCTCGGCCGACGTATCGGTATAGCTGAAGTCGTCGATGGCAACGCCAATAGCGGCCTCGGCACCGCCCGGCGATGAGGTCGCGGCAGGGACGAAGAGAAGCAAGGCAGAGAGGATCAACCGGGTGCGGCGCATGAGAACCTCGTGCGATGGAGCGGCGGCGCAATCTGGACGGGCGGATTCAGGCCGCGCAACGGTGCCGGTCCCGGCCAGCACCGGGAAATTTTCACGACGTTGCACCGCAATAAGCGCGACGCTTTCCGCAGCTTGCGTTCTGCCGTTTAATGCGGGAGCGACAATTTCGTTCGCGCCAGGTGCCCGCCGATGTGGAACCGCCCGAGATTCGATCTCAAGGTCCGTTTGACGTTGCGCGTGGCCGCGATATCGGCCGCCTGCTTCGCCGCGATCTCCGCTTATTTCCTCATCACCGCCGACCGCGCAGCCCATACGCGCATCGACGACATCGCGGCCATCGTGGCCAAAACGCTGGAGCTGCAACAGGGCAAGGTCCAGTGGGTACCCAGTCCGCGCTCGGACTTTCCCAACCTTGATCCCGTCTCGGCCTATGTGATGACGCCCGGCCTATGCCTGGCATTCCGTGGCGTGAGCGGCGACATCCTCCAGCGCTTCTGTAGCGGCGCGCCGATGCCGGCGAAGCCGCCGCCCCAACTCTTCGCGGCCTTCTATCGCAGCCTGTTCGACCCCGGCCGCGAGGCGGCACGACCCGTGGTCGTGCGCGGAACGAGGCTCGGCGAGACCGTGGTCACGCTCGATCCGGCCGTGCAGACGGCCGAGGCCTGGCACGAGGCCGGTCGCCTGATGCTCGCGCTTGCGATCGCACTGCCGCTGCTGTGCGTGCTGGTCTACGCCGCGCTCGCGCGGGCGCTGCGCCCGACGCACATGATCGGCACCGGCCTTGCGCGGATCGCCGCTGGCGACCTCACCACGCGACTGCCGCCGTTCGATCTCGCCGAGCTGTCCGCCATCCGCGACGTCTTCAACCATCTCGCCGAAAACCTCGACACGGCGCTGGCCGAGCGCAGCGAGCTGACGCGGAAACTGATCGCGCTGCAGGACGAGGAGCGCCGCTATCTTGCGCGCGAACTGCACGACGAGTTCGGCCAGTCGCTGGCGGCGATCCGCGCGCTGGCCTCCTCCGCCCGCCAGACTGCCGCACAGGACTGCCCTGCCCTGCTCGGCGAATGCGACGGCATCGCGCGAACCGCAACCGGGATGATGGAGACCTTGCGCGGCGCACTGTTCCGGCTGCGCCCGCCCGACGTCGAGGAGCTCGGGCTCGTCGCGAGCCTCGAAGGTCTCGTTGCGGGCTGGAACGGACGCAGTCGTGGCGAGACGCGTTTTTCCATCCGTTTCGACGGCGCGTTCGAGGCCCTGCCGGCTGCGATCAGCGCCAGCCTCTACCGCATCGTGCAGGAGGCCCTCACCAACGCCGCCAAGCATGCCGGCGCAACCAAGGTGAGCCTGGAGTTGGCGATGCGTACCGACGAGATCGCGCTTGCGATCGACGACGACGGACATTCGAGCGAGCCCGCCGCGAAATCCGGAATGGGCCTGCTCGGCATGCGCGAGCGCGTCGCGGCCTTGCGCGGCCGATTGAGCTTCGAGGCCGGACCGCATGGCGGCACGGCGCTACGCGTCACCATCCCCGTCGCCGCCGATCGGCAAGGTCTGGAGCGCGCGGCATGAGCGCGGCCGATGCCACCATTCTGCTGGTCGACGACCATTCCGTCGTCCGCGAGGGCTATCGCTCGGTGCTGCAGAAGCAGCCGGGACTGCGCGTCATCGCCGAAGCCGCCGACGGCGCCGAGGCCTACCGCCTGTTCAAGTCCGAGGCGCCCGACCTCGTCATCATGGATCTGAGCATGCCCGGCATCGGCGGCATCGAGGCGGTCAGGCGGATCAGGCAGTGGGACAAGGCCGCAAAAATCCTCGTCTTCACCATGCACGAGAACGCGGGCTTCGCCGTGCAGGCGATCCGCGCCGGCGCGAGGGGGTACGTCACCAAGACCAGCCCGCCCGAGACGCTGGTGCGCGCCGTGATGGACGTGCTCGCCGGCAGGATCGCCATCAGCCCCGACATCGACCACGAGCTTGCGCTCAGCCGTCTCGCCGGCGAGAGCTCGGCCGCCGACGTGCTCACGCCGCGCGAGTTCGAGGTGCTGCGGCTGCTGCTCGCCGAGAATACGACGGAGGAGATCGCCGAAACGCTGCATGTCAGCCCGAAGACGGTGGCGAACCTGCACTCGCTGATCAAGGACAAGCTCGGCGTCGGCTCCGACATCGAACTGGTCCGGCTGGCGCTGCGCCAGGGGATTTTGACGCAGCTCGATCTCGGCGGGGCCTGATCGCTCAAGCCAGATAGCGCGTAAGATAGCCTTCCATGGCGTAGAGCGCGCAGAGCGCCAGGCTCGACCACACCGCGGCGGTGAAATACAGGAACATCCAGGTCAGCTCGCCCTTCCAGTGCGCGATGTCGTGGGTCACGACCCAGCGCGTCGCGACGTCATGCAGGCCTTCGAGGAAGCCGAGGAACCTGTTGCCTTCGGCGTGCCCTGCCCGCCAGCGGCTGAGATACATCGGCACGTCGACGGTGACGAGGAAGGCGAGGAAGCAGGCGATACCGACGATGCCGGCGATCAACGCCCAGCGCACCACGCCCTGGAATTCCGGCATCAGCCGGCACAGCGCGATGCCGGCAAGGAAGAAGGTCACCGCCCACAGCGAGTTCTCGATCGCGTTGTAAAGGAAGTTGGTGGTGACGACCGCGTACCAGGAGAAGCACTCCGCGATGATGATGATGGGCACGATCACGAGCGCGATGTTCACCGCGGTCTCCGCGCCCGTCATGTGACCCAGCTGATGCAGGATGATCGCCCATTGTGCGACGAAGCACAGCTCGGCTACGGTCGCGACGGTGCGGCCGACGAAGACGCTGGAGAGCCAGGTGTCGAACAGACAGATGCGCTGCACGTCGGCGCGCGGCAGGAACGAGCGGAAGGCGCAGCCGAATACATAGCCCGCGCAGAGCAGGAACATCAGGCCGATGTCGGAGCCGCCGCCAACACTGCCGGCAACCGTCGGATAGAACTCGCGGTACAGCATGAACCAGACGAGGATGTTGGCGCTGCTTACAAGCGTCAACGACCCCCACCACCATGCGAGGGGATTTGACCGCGCCTGCCACTGCAACATGAATCGCTCCGCTGTAATCGATGTGACATCTAGCCGTAATAATGTTGTCACAACAAGCCACGGAATCGCGACCAAAATCTGAGCGCAGCGGCGTGTCCCGCGCAATCCTTCCGCCTCACCCAAGCAACATTATTCGTCCACATAGTGGACGGACAAGCATGCTTTCTAAAAATATTGGACAAATGTCCGACCTCTGTTCATTAGATGCCATGGCCAAAACCGCTTCCAGACCGACCCGCGCCTCCTCGTCCGCCGCCGCGGTACTGGCATCGAGCGCCGACGACGCCGCGTTCGCGACAACGCTGGCAAAGGGTCTCGTGGTGCTCGAAGCCTTCAAGGCAGGTGCGTCGCTGCTCGGCAACATGGAGCTGTCGACGCTGACGGGGATTCCGCGGCCCACGGTGGCGCGGCTGACGCATACGCTCGCCGAGCTCGGCTACCTCCGCTACGATTCCGAGCGCGCCAAGTATCGCGTCGGCGCGCGCGCCTTGCGGATGGCGCATCCGCTGCTCGCCGACATGCAATTCCGTCAGATCGCGCGGCCCATGATGCAGGAGCTGGCGCAGAGCGTGCGCGGCACGGTCTCGATCGGCCTGCTGGACGGGACCTCCATGATCTATGTCGAGACCGCGCGCTCCGGCCATGTCGGTCCGCACGTCCCTGATGTCGGCATGCCCATTTCCGTCGTCATGACGGCGATGGGGCGCGCCGCGGCGGCGACCTTGCCGCAGGCCGAGGCCGCGCTGCTCGAACAGCGCATGGCGGGCGAGGATGCCGAGCTGTGGTCCGCCTTCCGCGACAGGTACCGCGCCGGCCTTGCGCAATGCGCCAGCCGCGGCTTCTGCACCTGCTGGGGCGAGTACATCGCCTCGATCCACGCCGTCGCTGCGCCGCTGTTTCATAGCGGCGAAACCAACCAGGCGTTCTCGATCAATTGCGGCATTCCCGCCTTCCGGCTGCAGCCGGGCCAGCTCGAGAGCGAGATCGGGCCGCGCATCGCGGCGCTTGCCGACAGCATCCGCGCCGTCGCGGGCGCGGCGGGGCCGGCTGAAACACAAAAGCAAAACAAGAGGGCCAGGAGATGAACAAGAACACTGGCGCTCCGCCACCGGGAGGCCGCCATGACCGTTACACGCCGAGCATTACTGGGCACCCTCGCTGTCTCGGCACTTCCATTCTCCACGCGCGCTGAGGAGTCCTGGCCGTCGCGCATGGTGCGGCTGATCTCTCCCTACGGGCCCGGCGGCTCCAACGACATCTCGCTGCGCCTGCTCGCCGAACAGTTCGGGCGCAACCTGCATCAGCAGTTCATCGTCGAGAACAAGCCCGGCGCCGGCACGCGCATCGCCAATGACATGGTGGCGCATGCGCCGGGCGACGGCTACACCCTGCTCTATGTCGCGGCGCCCTATGCCACCGCCGAAGCGCTGTTCGGCAAGCTGACCTACGAGCGCAAGGATCTGCAGCCGGTCGCCATGGCGGTGATCGCGCCGCTGTTCCTGATCATCAGCGCGGACGCGCCGTTCAAGACGCTCCCCGACTTGATCGCCCACGGCAAATCGAAGCCGGACGGACTGACCTTCGCCTCGCCCGGCGCCGGCTCGCAGCCGCATCTTGCCGACGAGCTCCTGTTCCGGGACGCCGGCGTCAAGGGTCTCAACATTCCCTTCCGTGGCGATGCGGCGTCCTACACCGAGCTGCTCGCCGGCCGCGTCGACGCCACGCTGACGGCGCTGCCGACCGCGCTGCCCTACATCCAGAACGGCAAGTTCATCGTGCTCGGCGTCGCTTCGCCCGAGCGCAGCGCGCTCTATCCGCAGGCGCCGACCCTGCGCGAGCAGGGCTTTCCCAACCTGGCCGCCGCCGGCTGGTACGGCTTCATGGCGCCATCGACGACGCCGCGCGCGATCGTCGACAAGCTCCAGGCCGAGGTGCTGCGCGCGCTCGCCGAGCCCGCGATCAAGGACAAGCTGACCGCCCAGGGCCTCGAAGTGCGGCCCGGCACCGCGGCCGAGTTCGGCCGGTTCATCGACAACGAGACACAGAAATGGACCAAGCTGATCCGCGACGCCGGGCTCAAGGGCGGATGACCGCCAAGAACACCGCCGAGAACACCGGCAAGAACAGGGAATGGAAATGAAGCACCGTCTTCGCATCCGCATCGCAGCCTCAGCGCTCGCTCTGGCGGTGTCGATCGCACAAGCCCAGGCTCAGAAGAAATACGATTCCGGCGCCTCCGATACCGAGATCAAAGTCGGACAGACCGTGCCGCTCAGCGGCCCCGCCTCGGCCTACGCCGTGATCGGCAAGACCCAGTCTGCCTATATGAGGATGATCAACGACCAGGGTGGCCTAAACGGCCGCAAGGTGGAGCTGATCCAGTATGACGATGCCTATTCGCCGCCGAAAACGGTGGAGCAGGTCCGCAGGCTGGTCGAAAGCGACGAAGTGCTGCTGACGTTCCAGATCATTGGCACCGCGCCGAACGTCGCGGTCCAGAAATATCTCAACGCCAAGAAGGTGCCGCAGCTCTTCGCCGCGACCGGCGCAGCGCGCTTCACCGACCCGAAGAACTTTCACTGGATCATGGGCTTCAATCCCTCCTACCTCGTCGAGGGCCGGATCTACGCGCAGTACCTCCTGAAGAACCATCCGGACGCAAAGATCGGTGTGCTCTACCAAAACGACGACCTCGGCAAGGACTATCTTGCAGGCCTCAAGGCCGGTCTCGGCGACAAGGCGAAGATGATCGTGGCCGAGACGTCCTACGAGATCACCGAGCCGACGATCGACTCGCAGATCCTGCGCCTGAAGGATGCGGGTGCCGACGTGCTGTTCAGCGCGACAACCCCGAAACAGGCGGCGCAGGCGATCAAGAAGGTGGCCGAAATCGGCTGGAAGCCGCTGCACATCATCGACATCAACGCCTCCTCGGTCAGCGCCGTGCTGAAGCCCGCAGGCCTCGACAACGCCAAAAGCGTCGTCAGCGTCGGCTACGTCAAGGATGCCGCCGATCCCGAATGGAAGGACGATCCCGGCATGAGGCGCTATCTCGCCTTCATGGCCAAGTACTATCCGGACGGCGACAAGGATTCGAACCTGAACGTCTACGGCTACATCACCGCACAGGTGCTGAAGCAATGCGGCGACGACCTCACACGCGAGAACGTCATGCGGCAGGGCGCCAACCTGACGAACGTCGAGCTCGACCTGACGCTGCCCGGAATATCGGTCACGACCACGCCGACCGACTACCGCGTCAACAAGCAGTTTCAGATGGTGCAATTCGACGGCTTGCGCTGGCAGAAGCTCGGCGATGTCGTGACCGACGAGGCGAAGGAGTGAAGCTGCCAGCGCATGAGGTCCGATGCGACGCTCAGCGCCCTTTGGCGCGGCGGCCACCGCTGCGGATGAGTTCGTCGCGCTCCTCGGCATGGCGCTGATATTCGGAGATCGCGCGATTGGCCATGCGGATCCGGTTGGCCTGTCCCTCATCCACCATCACGGCGATACGCTGCGCCAGGAACACGCAGGCTTCGAATTCGTCGCCGATGGCGCCGGTCCGCGCGAGAAAGTCCCACGCAATCTCGTAGGCCTGCTCGGCGGCGGGGTTGCGGTAATCGCTGAAGATAATGTGCGTCATCATCGGCAAAGCCGGAGGGCCACTATCGTTCCTGCCGGTCAAATGTGTCGCGGGCTGCACCGGCCATTTTCCTGTCCTCCATCCGACTGACCTCGTTCCTGCAAACCAACAAGTTGGAGGGATCGTTCCTAGGTAGATAAGACAATGTCTGACGCATGCTGCATATGACGCATGCCGTGGCGACATTCCATCTTCGGACCCGGCGCTAACCTGCGATAGCAGAACATCCAACGCGTTCTCCGCCGGAGCAACGCTGCGCGCGACCCGCGGTTCGCAAAGCGCGTGGCCCAACGCCGGGTTGTAGCTTCGGGCCAGAGACGATGCCGACCTGAGTGCGGCCCCGGCCCTCTCCGCCGGGGCCGCAGTCATCTTTTCGAACGGCTGAGGGATGAACTCAGAACGCGTTCAGATGACCCCGAGAAATCTTTGGGAATGACGACGCTCTCTCATCGCTTCATCCCGCCTACATAGGCCGCGAGCTTGTCCAGCGTCTGGTAGCCGTATTCGACGGCGCCAAAGCCGACCATGCCGTCGCGCTGCTCGGTGCTCGAGGCCAGCTGCCGCATTATCAGAACCGTCTTGCCATTGCTCTGCTCGGCGAAGGTGACGGTGAAGCGGAACATGCCGGGATCCTCGTCCTGGTCGACGCCGTGATCCATCTCCATCAGCGAGGGCCGCTCGATCCGGCGGAAACGCATGCGGTTCGGATAGACGGTGCCGTCGGGGCCGATCATGTTGAAACGCCAGACGCCGCCGACGCGCACGTCGATCTCGAAGGTCTCGACCTTGAAGCCCTTCGGCCCGAACCATTGCGGCAGATGCTTCGGATCGGACCACGCCTCGAACACCAGATCGCGCGGCGCGTCGATCACGCGCGACATCACGATCTCGCGGTCCAGCGACCATTGCGACAAAGCGGGATTGGCAGAATTCGTCATCACTCAGAACCTTTCTTCTTGGTTGTGCGGGACGGCCGCTTGGCGGCCGCCCTCTCCTTCGCCTTCTTGAGCTGCATCACGTAAGCCTCGAGCCGGTCGAGCCGCGCCTCCCAGATCGCGCGCTGCTGCTGGAACCAGTCTTCCGCGCCGACAAGCGCGTCCGGGCTGAGGCGGCAGGTACGCACGCGACCGGACTTTTCGGATTGGACGAGCCCGCTCGCCTCCAGCACCCGGATGTGTTTCATGAAGCTCGGCAGCGCCATCTCAAAGGGGTCGGCGAGCTCGCCGACCGATGCTTCGCCGGCGCACAGCCGCATCACGATCGCCCGCCGCGTGGGATCGGCAAGGGCCGCGAAAACCTGGTCGAGACGGGATAATTGGTTAGCCATGAAGCTAACTATAATCCAGGCCTTGGCATTGTCAACAATTGTTATCCTTGCGGCTAAGTTTATCTCGGGTCGAGCCCCAAGGATCGAAAACAGCGAACCGAAATTGCTTGGGCTGTGGCAGCGCCGCCACAGCCAGCAACTCCTTACTTGTGGTCAAATGCAGCCAATTGATTTCTCGATTCCACGTGTCGCGGCGATGCCGCCTGCAGGCATATTTGAAATGACAATCGCACTGAAACGGATTGGCCTGCCGGCGACGATACTGCTGGCATCGGCCTTCGGCGCATCGGCTGCCGATCTCCCCGTCAAATACAAGGCGCCGCCGGCTGAGCTCTGGAGCTGGAGCGGTCTCTATGGCGGCGTCAACGCCGGCTACAGCTTTGGTAGGGATACGTTTGATCAAGCTCTCGCAGGCGTTCCTCCCGGACGCGAGCAGGCGGCCCCAGGACGGGTTCTGCCGACGGGCGGCGTCTTCGGCGGCCAGCTCGGATACAACTGGCAGGCCGGCCGCTGGGTGCTGGGGCTGGAGGGCGACGCCCAGTGGACCGGCCAGCGCGACCGCGGCTGCGGCGGCTTCGAGTGCATTCAGAATTACAATGCCGAGGTCGGCGCCGCGAGCGTGCATCACGAGCTCGAATGGTTTGCAACGGCACGCGCCCGCCTGGGCCTCGCCAATGCCGGTTACCTGCTCTACGTCACCGGCGGCGCCGCCTGGGCGGGCCTGCGCGAAACCGCGACACTCCAATTCGACGACTCCGTTGCCTCGTCGACGGTCAGGAACACGGTCGGCGGCTGGGTGCTCGGCGGCGGTATCGAGAGCCGGCTCTGGCAGAACTGGACGATCAAGTTCGAGTATCTGCATCTCGATTTCTCCCCGACGACCACGACGACGAACATCGCCACAACCGCGGGCCTGCTGCCGTTCAACGAGACCAACACCGTGCGCAGCCACGTCACCGACAACATCGTCCGCGTCGGCCTCAATTACCGGCTGTGGAATACCCAGGCCGCGGCACCGCTGCCGGTCGATCCCGCGGCGAACGCCTGGCGCTGGACAGGCGCCTATGGCGGCCTCAACGGCGGCTACGGGGTCGGCAACACCTCGTTTCGTGAATTCAAGTTTTTCGACCCGGCGGCGCCGCCGCTGTTCGGCGAACTCACCCATTACATCTCTTCGTTCGCGCCGCAGAAGGTGTCCCCGCAGGGCGCGCTCGGCGGCGGCCAGCTCGGCTATAACTGGCAGTCGGGCGCTGTCGTGCTGGGCGTCGAGGGTGACGCGCAATGGAGCGGCCAGAAGGACACCGCTTGCGCCATGAGCTGCTTTGCAACCGGCGGCCCGATCGAGACCGTTACGCAACGCTTCAACTGGCTTGCGACGGTGCGCGGGCGGCTCGGCTATGCCGACCGCGGTTATCTCCTGTTCGTGACAGCAGGCGGCGCATGGGCCGAGGTCGAGGAGACCGACGTATTCTCGGGCGCGGCGGTCTACAGCTCGACCTTCAAGCAAACCAAAGGCGGCTGGGTCGCCGGCGGCGGCATCGAAGCCTGGCTGCTCGGCAACTGGACCGGAAAGATCGAATATCTCCATGTCGATCTCGGCAGCTTCAATCACACATTCGCCACACCGGATCCGGGCTTTCCGACCATGGGCACCCGGTCCACCGTACGCAACGACATCATTCGCGTTGGCGTGAACTACAAGCTCGGCGGTTAAAGCAGCGGGCGGAACTTTCAACGCGCAATTGTGAATTGAGCTTGGAGGCGGTTTGCCGGTACGACCGATGCCGGGGCGTCGGCAGTCTGTTCATCCAAGCACGTGTCCTCTTTTGTTCTCCCAGAATCTCGTTCGATCACCCGGCGGGGCTTCGCCAAGGCGGCTCTGCTTCCGCTTGCGGTCACCCTCGCGCCACACGAGGCCGCGGCGGATTCCGACATGATCGCGCAGATGCGCGACATCGTCGCCGCGGAACTGGCGCCGACGGCGACCTCGAGCCATCCGGGCGGCCTCGCCGCCGCGCTCTATGCGGGCCGTCATGTCGAGTTCTTCAGCTACGGTTTCGCTGACGGCGGCAGCAAACGGCCGGTGACGCCGGACACGCTGTTTAACCTCGCCTCCTTGCGCAAGCCCTTCGAGGCAGCGCTGGTGGCGCTGGGAGCGCTTCGCGGTGAATTGCGGCTCGACGATCGCCTGCCGAAATATCTGCCCAAGCTCACCGGAGACTATGTCCGCCGCGTCACAATCGGCCAGCTCGCCACGCACACGTCAGGCATTCTGCTTTCGACCGATCATCCGCCCTGGCCGAACGACTCCTTCACGCGGGCACAGTTCATCGACTTGTTCAACGCCTGGACGCCGCAGGCCGGCGAAGCGCCCGGCAAGCAGCGAATCTACAGCCATGCCTGTTACGTCCTGCTTCAGCTCGTGCTCGAGCGCTGCTACGGCGCTCCGATCGCGACGCTGTTCGAGCAGCGCATCTTCGAACCACTCGGCATGACCGCAACTTCGTTGCCCGAACGCGGCGAAGACAACCGCGCCGTCATAGATACCGCGTGGATGCAGCGCGTGGTCCAGGGCTATTCGGATCAGGGCACGGTGATCGGCCCGCCCGGCAACCAGCAAAGCTATTTTGACTTTCCCGGCACCGGCCAGATGTTTTCGTCGCCGCGGGATCTTTCGGCCTTCGTTTCGGCTTGTGTCGACGGCCGCGCGCTCGATCCGCAGTTGCGCGAGGCGCTGCGGATGACGCTACGCGAGGCCTTCCGCGTCGACGAGAAATTCGGACAAGGCATAGCCTGGGAGACTGTCCATCTTCCCGGCGCCACCATCATCGACAAGCCGGGCGGCCTCAACAACGCCTCCGGCTATCTCGGCCTCGTGCCGGCGCGGCGGATCGGCATCGTGCTGCTGGCCAATCGCGGCGAATATCCGCACGAGATCGCCCGCTACAAGATCCTGCCCGCGCTGGCCCGCCTGGTGGCATCGCACGCTGGCTAACGACGCAACAGAAAGCCCCAGCCGAGCCGGGGCTTTCCACGCCAGATCCCGAACGGGGTCAAGCTCAGTATCTGGCGACGACAGGGCCGCCGAACTTATAGTTCACGCCGACGCGCACGATGTTCGACTTGATGTCGACAGAGTGGGTGAAGACGTTGCTCGGGAACGCGCCGCCAAGCAGATTGGCGCTCGTCACGGTGCTGCGGCCGAGATCGACATAGAGATATTCGGCCTTGAGCGACCAGCCGCCGCCGAACGCATATTCGGTGCCCACACCAGCGGTCCAGCCGAGGCGGGTGTCGCGGATCGCGGCCGATTCCGTCGCCGAAGCGAACGTGTCGGTGAAGTTGAAATTAACCTTCACCTCCGCGATGGCTGCGCCGCCCGTGGCGTAGAGCAGCCAGGTCGGAGCGGCGAGGAAGCCGATGCGGCCGCGGATGGTGGCGAGCCAGTCGGCCGAGACCTGCGACGACACCGTAAATCCGGTCGGTGCGCAGCAGGGATAGAGCGCCGAGCCGGACGCACTGCCCTTGAACCCGAAATAGTTGATGTCGCCTTCGAGGCCGAGCACGGCCTGGTTGACCTGCCAGTTATAACCGGCGGTGAAGCCTCCGGTCACACTGGAGCTGTTGACCCGCTGGGCACCGGCTGCTGCAATCGCAGAAACACTGGCGCTCGCGAAATAGCCGGGGGGATCGAACACGGTCGAGGTGGCCGGATCGGCGCTGCCCCATTGTCCGCCGACATTGGCGCCGACATAGAATCCGGTCCAGTTGTAAGCCGCTGCCATCGTCGACGCCTTGGTGTAGTGCGCCGCGAGATCCGCCGCGGACACGGTCGCTGTGCCCAAGACAATCGATGCGACCGCCAGCAAAAACGTCTTCATTCCAGTCTCCTTGCCCCGCGCGACAAAACTCGCGTTTCGAATGCGCGCGAGCGAAAGGCATCCGGCGCAGATCGGGCATAGGCCGCCGGTCCCGTGCCGTCTTGGGCTGCGGCGAAGTTCATAGGGACTGTGACGTAGTGTGAGCCGTGCGGCGCGCGAACGCGTGACTGGTGTGACCGAGGGGCCACGCGCCATCCCTCATCCGCGGCGCACGACGCACGGCCGTGTCGCGTCGCGACAAGAGCGCGAAGCGCGATTCGACTCTCCGCATCTCAGACCGAGCGCGTCAGCCCGCCGTCGACGCGGATGTTCTGCCCGGTGATGTAGGCCGCGCCGTCGGAGGCGAGGAACGCGACGGTCGCCGCGATCTCCTCGACCTTGCCGTAGCGCTTCATCGGCACGCTATCGCGACGCGCATCCAGCTGCGGCAGGCTGTCGATCCAGCCCGGCAGCACGTTGTTCATGCGGATGTTGTCGGCGGCATGCGTGTCGGTGAAGATCTTGGTGAAGGCGGCAAGGCCTGCCCGGAAGACCGCCGAGGTCGGAAACATCGCGCTCGGCTCGAACGCCCAGGCGGTCGAGATGTTGATGATGGCGCCGGCCTTCTGCGCCTGCATCACCGGCGTCACCAGCCGAGTCGGCCGGATCACGTTGAGCAGATAGGTGTCGAGACCGGTATGCCACTGCTCGTCGGTAATCTCGGTGATGGGCGCGCGCGGGCCGTGGCCCGCGCTGTTGACGAGCACGTCGATGCGTCCCCATCTGGCCATCGCGCCGTCAACAAGGCGCTTCAGATCGTCATTCGAGTTGTTGGAGCCGGTGACGCCGAGGCCGGCGAGCTCGGCCGCCAGTGCCTCGCCCTTGCCGGAGGACGACAGGATCGCGACGCGAAAGCCGTCGGCCGCGAGCCGGCGCGCAGCCCCTGCCCCCATGCCGCTGCCGCCTGCCGTGACGAGTGCGACCTTCTCTGCTGCCATGACCGATCATCCCCTGCGATATCGTTGAGGCGAGCCGCGGCCCGGCCTATCATCAGGCCTTCTACCGCCGAACCCGCCGGCAGGTCCACCGCCGAGAGCATTCGTCATGAGCGATCTGCAGATTCGCAATTTGCGCCCCGAGGAGGTTTCCCTCGCGATCGATTGGGCCGCGGCCGAGGGCTGGAATCCGGGCCTGGCGGACGCCGCCTGCTTCGCGATTCCCGACGCGAAAGGTTTCTTCGTCGGCGAGATCGACGGCCAGCCGGTCGCGACCGTCTCCTGTGTCAACTACGATGATCGCTTCGCCTTCCTCGGCTTCTACATCGTGCGCTCAGGCTATCGCGGTTCGGGCCACGGCTTACGCATCTGGAACGCCGCACTCGCGCATGCGGGTGCTCGCGTCATCGGGCTCGACGGCGTCGTGGCGCAGCAGGACAATTACAAGAAATCCGGCTTCGGGCTTGCCTACGCCAACATCCGCTACGGCGGCATCGTCGCCGCGCCGACGAAGCCGCCCGCCGATGTCGTCGCACTCGACCAGATCCCGTTTGCGTTCGTTGAAGCCGATGACGCGACCGTCTTCCCGGCTAGGCGCAGCGCCTTCCTGCGCGCCTGGATCAACACGCCGGGCCATGTCGGTCGCGCGCTGCTGCGCGACGGCAAGCTTGCCGCATGGGGTGTGATCCGGCCCTGCCGGACCGGCTGCAAAATCGGCCCGCTCGTTGCCGACGGCCGCATGGCGGCGGAGGCAATCGTGCAGGCCCTGCTGGCAAGCGTAGGCGGCGGCGACATCTCCCTCGATGTTCCGGCCGTCAATCGCGAGGCCATCGCGCTCGCGGAGTCGCTCGGGCTCAAGCCTGTATTCGAGACGGCGCGGATGTACACGGGACCAATCCCGCCGCTGCGGATCGACCGCGTCTTCGGCGTCACCAGCTTTGAGCTGGGCTAGCTGAGCGGACGACGCCGCTCAGTAGCAGCGCATGATGTTGACGGTGTGCTCGGCGCCACCGCGGCCGGGCACGGTCACCTGCTCCGTCGGACAGCTCGGCACATAAGGCCGGTCGGACGGAACGACGTTCGGCGGAAAGCGATGCGTCCAGTCCCAGGGAACGTCATAGGTGTAGGTGTAGCGCACGTCGGTCGAGACCGGCTGCCCGGCATCGGCGAAGGGCTGGCCGTAGCCTGCGTTGTCGTAGAAGAAGCCGCCGCCGCCCGGCCAGTAGACCCAGGGCGTGTTGCGGCCGCGGAACCGGGCGCCCGGCCCGATCGGCGCACGCGCGTGCGCCGTCGGCGCGGCAGCGGTCGTGACGCCATGCGGTGCGCCGCCGCCGGTCCTTGCAAAACTGTCACTGGCGGCAAGAAGCAGCGCGGCTGCGCTGAACGAGGCGACGAGCGCCCCATATGATCTGGACATCATGATACGCACCAACTCGTTTGGCTTCGGCGGCTCCCCACCGCACGCTAGGCCGGGCTGTCGCCCACCCGCAAACGTATAATTAATTATTGGTTAAGACACGGGATTAGGCGGGAACAGGGTGCGGCAAGACGCCCGCAATTCCCGGCTCATTTCGGGCTCGTCGTTCCCGGGAACGACCTTCATAACCTGTTGATCGGAGTTGATCGCGCCGGTCGCCCAAGCCCGGAACGCTCCCGCATCGCGGTCGTTGGCCCCCGACAAGAAAGCAAGGAGCATCCTCAATGCAGAACAAGTCAAAACTCCTCTGCCTGATTACGGCATCACTCATTGCGGGCACCACGGCCGCATCGGCGCAGGGCTACAGCTGGAACGGACCGCGCGCAGGCTGGGACCGCACCGCCCCCGGCTACGAGCCGGTTCAGCCGCACGCCTACTATCCGGAAGCCACTGGGCCGTATGGCGCACTCAACGGCTCCAACCATCCGGCGCCGAGTTCGACACAGGGCGATGTCGGCCCGGAAGGCAACAACAACGGCACACGGACCGGCGTCTATCGCTGGTAACGCCGCCCAGTTCGAGGGCCCATCGTCCACGCGGACAGTGGGCCTTCGTGCGTCAGCGGCCCTGCTGCTTGCGCAGCCAGTCGAGCATGTCCTGCGCATTGCCGCTGCCCTGCGTCACGATGACGGTGTTGCCGCCACTGCGACGATAGACGGTGGTGCGCCCGGGCTCCTTGTCGATCCTGACTTCGGCCTGTGCGGGATCGCCGCTTTGCGTGATCGTCGCCGTTCCGTTTTCGTCCTGGACCGATGTGGTGTGGCCGTCGCCGGCCCCGGCCGGCGCCATCGCGACGGCGCTCATGAATCCTATTCCGGATGCCAGCAGAAGCAAGCGCATGTCACACCTCCATCATCGGCCGAACTGGAAGATCGCCAGCCAATTGAAACGTCCGAACTGCCTCACCGCTCCCGAGTTCATGTCACCGACCTGGAGCAGGAGCGCATTGGTGGAATTGCCGATCTGGGTGATCTCGGCGGTGTTGCTCAGGCCGGACTGACCGATGGCGGCATTGGTGGTGCCACCCACCTGGATCACATTGGCATAGTTGCGCGTGCCGTTCTGGATGATCGTCGCATCCACCGTGCCGGTCCCGCCGATCTGGATGACGCGCGCGACGTTGACTCGGCTGTTCTCCTCGATCGTGACGGGTTGAACGTTGTCGCCGAACTGCACGATCGTCTCGATGCTGACGGCCCGGTTCGTCGTCCCGCGCTGGATCGATCCGGCCGACGCCTGCGTCGCCGAGCCGATGGCGGCAAGCAATGCCGCAGCGGCCAGAACCTGCTTCAGCACATCTCTGCAAAATTGCATCGCGCTTCCCCGCTGGTTCCCGACGCCGATGAGTTCGCGTCTTTACGGACCGGCCTGGACGATCGTCGACGCATTGACCGCGCCGAACTGCGCCACGGTACCGGTGTTCATGGCGCCGAGCTGCGACACCAGACTGGTTGCCGACTGGCCGGTCTGGCCGACGAAGGCGAAATTGTTGATCCCGGTCTGCCCGACCGATGCGGAATTCGTCCCGCCGAATTGCAGAACGCCCGCGGCGTTGCTGGTGCCGTTCTGGTTCACAGTCGCGCTGGTGCTGCCGCCGATCATGAACACGCCCGCCATGTTGAGCTGGCTGTTCTGATTCAGCACGACCGGCGGTCCGCCGATAGACACGATGGTCTTGATGTCGGCGGTCTGCGCTCTCGCAGACGCGGCGCTGGCCAGGTACAGAGCGAGCGTTGCGGCACATGCGCCGCCCAAATAGCGTTTCATGACATGCCTCACCACTTCACGCCTGCTCAGGGCGTCTGCTGGAGAATGGTCGAGCCGTTCAGGATTCCGAGCTGCCCGACACCGGCCATGTTGTTGGCGCCGATCTGGCCGATCAGATTGGAATTGGAGCCGCCGATTTGGCCGGTCAGCGCCGTGTTGGACGCCGTCGCGGTGGTGCCGCCCTGACCGGTCACCGCGGTGTTGACGGTGAGGAGTGAGCCCGTCTGCAAGGTGGTCGCCGTATTGGTCGCGCCGAACTGCATCGTCGTGGCGCTGTTGCTGGTTGAGCCCGCCTGCGAAATGAATGAGCTGTTGGTCGCGCCGAACTGCAGCACGCTGGCCGAGTTGCCGGCCTGCGCATCGACGGCGGTCAACGCAGTGAGCGTGATGGCCGTCGCAACGAGATAGGTGATCCGCATGTGATGTCCTCCGCCAGATTGGGCCGGACGCGCCGAGCTGTGACGCGTCCGGTCGACGAGGTGGTTCAGTGCGCCGTCTGCGAGACGGTGCTCGTGTTGATGCCGAAACCACTGAGCTGGCCGACACCGGCGGAGTTGTTCTGGAGCGCGGCGGGCCCGAACGAATTCTGGGTGATCCCGCTGGTGTTGTTGCCGAACGCCACCTGGCCGGTGGTCGCCGAGTTCTGCACGCCGGCCTGGTTCACGGTGCTGGCGTTGTTGAGCGAGGGCGAGCTCGTGCCCTGCATGGTGCTCGCACCGTTCAGAATGCCGACCTGGGTGGTCGACGAACTGGAATTGGTGAGGCCGTTCTGCGTGACGCTCGAGCCGTTGACGACGCCGAGCTGCACCGTGGTCGAAGTATTGGCAGCCTGAGCCGCGGAAGACAGGGCGAGCACGGCAACGGAAGCAAAAAACAATTTGCGCATGGAGTATCCCTTTCTGGCCAAGTTGTCTGACTGGTTTCAGATGGCGGTCTGGAATGCGGCCGACATCGTGGGATGACTCTGAACCGATGGTGCTCGATGCGATAGACTGCAGTTCATGTTAGTTGGTACGGACTAGACGCCGCGCGGTGTGTCACCACGCGCAGCCCTAGATTTGCGACTGTCCCGCACCGGCGCGTGCCGCCGCCGCGTCGCGCTCGATGCTGTCGACCAGCCGCACCACTTCGATCGGCGAACGCAGCTCCAGCTTTCGCATCATCCGCGCGCGATGGACTTTCACCGTCACCTCGCTCACGCCGAGCCTTGCCGCGATCTGCTTGGCAACCAACCCCTCTGCCATCAGCAGCATGATCTCGCGCTCCCTTGTCGTCAGCGTCTCGACGCGCTGCCGGGCGTCGCGCACCGCGTCTTCGCGCTGCATCCGCCTGCGGTCGCGCTCGATGCCATGCCGGATCGCGTCGAGGATCTCCTGCTCGCGAAACGGTTTCGGCAGAAATTCGACCGCGCCGCGCTTCATCGCCTCGACCGAGACACGCACATCGGAATGGCCGCTGATGAAGACGATCGGAATCGCCACACCCGTCTCGGCCAGCCGGCGCTGCAGCTCGAGACCGGTCGGCGAGGTCCCGGGAAAGCGAACGTCGAGCACGAGGCACGATGGTCCGCCGGAAAGACTCTCCGCAAGGAATTCGTCGGTCGACGCAAACAACTTCACCTGGTGTCCGGTCTCCTCGCAGAGACTTCCAATCGCGGTTCGAATCTGGATCTCGTCGTCAACGACGTAAACTGTGGCTTGAGCCGAACTCATGGCAGCGGACTCCCCGGCTTAGGGGCTCGATGAGCAAGCAACGAGCCCTGCCTTCTTCTTGCAAGCGATAACAAGGTGCTTGATCGAATTCGCAGGCATCGAGCGAATAGCGTCGGTCCATCGGCTCGATGTCTTAGGGCCAACACGCCGTGAAGACGAGTGAAGGCGTTCACATATCGGGCTTCGTGATGGCAGGGACTCAATCCCGCTGCGGGCCGAAGCGCGGCGAGATGCGGCATCGGGAATGCGGCAATCCGGCTTCCTGGCCGCGGTATCGCCGACCGCGTCATGGCATCGCCGCCCATGCGCCGACTTCAACGCCGACGACCGGCCGCTTCGGCCGGATCATACGGGACGTTCAGTCAGCTTATCGAGTTCGATACCGCGCGCACCATATCGATACGCTCCGTATGCATCCTCAGCAAATCACGAAAAGTCGCAGCCTTGTCCTTTACTTCTGGATCATTCGACGCGCCCGACCGTCGCCCCGGCCACGACGACATACTGACGATCGATATTGCTTTGGACCTTTTGCAACCACAGCGCGACCTCGATCCGTGCCGCCGACGAGGCCATTTCAAGCACGCGGGTTTTTGATATGCGATTTGTGCCAATTATTGCCTTGCTGGGAACTGCATGTGGCCTCGCCGCGGTCTACGCCGCGAGGCCGGCCGTCATCGCCAGCGCCGCCGGAAGCGCGGCAGGCACGGCGGCTCAAGCCTATGATTCGGCGAAGCGGCTGCTCGTGCCCGACGGGCGCGAAACGCCGACGTTCGGGTCGGATGCGCCCGTGTTCCGCTATGCCGCGATCCTGCGCGGCAGCATCGAGCAGACCATCACCGTCACCGGCGCGCTCCAGCCGGTCAAGACGATCGAGGTGGGGTCCCAGCTGTCCGGGCAGCTCGCACGGGTCTATGTCGACTTCAACGACACCGTTAGCAAGGACCAGCCGCTCGCCCTGATCGACCCGCGCAGCTTTGCGGCCAAGGTCGACGAAGCCAGCGCCTCCATGGCGGTCGCCAGTTCGCTCGTCGACATCGCGCGCGCCAAGCTCGATCGCGCCAGGATCGACCTGCAGAACGCCAGGGGCGCCCGTGACGTGCTCGCCGCCAAGCTCGAGAGCGCCCAGGCCGTCAAGAGCTCGGCGCAGAAGATCTTGCAGCGCAAGCTGGCGCTCCAGTCGCAGAACGTGGTGGCCTCAGCGACAGTCGACGACGCCCAGACCGAATTTACGGCACGCTTCGCCCAGGAGCGCGAGGCCGAGATCATGATGTCCCTCAACGCCTATTCCGTGGACGGCGCGCAGGCCGACGTCCGCCGGATCGAGGCTGAGCTGCAACAGGCGAGAATGGCGGTCCCGGAGAAAGCGGCCGTGCTCGCCGCGGCCCAGGCCGATCTCGACCGCACCGTGATCCGGTCGCCGATCGACGGCGTCATCGTCGGCAGGTTCGTCAACGAGGGCCAGACGCTTGCGGTCGGGCTTGAATCGCGCACCACCTTCGTGGTTGCTCGCCGCCTCGAGGACATGGAGATCCACGCCCAGGTCGACGAGGCCGATATCGGACGCATTGCCCCCGGCCAGCGCGCCCATTTCACGGTGGATGCCTATCCCGACCGCCGTTTCGAGGCCGTGGTGCGGCAGGTGCGCAAGGCGCCGCAGAACCAGCAGCATGTCGTCACCTACACCGTCGTCTTGGCGACCTCCAATCTCGACGGCGCGCTGCTGCCCGGCATGACCGCCCTGGTGAAGATCGTGATCGAGCGGCAGGACGACGTGCTGAAGGTGCCGCTTGCCGCACTGCGGTTCCAGCCCTCCGGCAAGCGGCCGGAGACCACCGCACCCAGCGGCGTGTGGGTGCGCACAGCAAGCGGCTCGCTCCAGCGCATTGCCGTGACGGTCGGCGCCGCCGGAACCGAGCAGGTCGCGCTCCGGAGTGGAGACCTCGTCGAGGGCAGCCAGGTCGCCGTCGGCCAGGCCATCCGGCCGGCGGGCATGGAGTTTTTCGGAATCAGGTTCGGATCATGACCGCTTCCCTGCCCCTCATCAGCCTCCAGTCGGTCAGCAGGACCTATCGCACCGAGGGTGTCGCGGTGACCGCGGTGCGCAATGTCAGCTTCGACATCACGCAAGGCGAGATCGTCGCCGTGATGGGACCGTCAGGCTCCGGCAAGTCGACGCTGATGAACATGATCGGGCTGCTCGACCTGCCCAGCGAGGGCGCGATCTATTTCGAAGGCGCCAACGTCGCGGATCTTCCGGAAGATCGCCGATCCTCCTTGCGCGCCCGCAGCATCGGCTTCGTGTTCCAGTCCTACAATCTGCTCGCCCGCCACGACGCGATCGAGAACGTGGCACTGCCACTGGTCTATTGCGGCGTCAGTCGCAAGGAACGGTCGGCGCGCGCCGAGCAGAGCCTTCAGGCTGTCGGCATGCTGCACCGGGCCCACCACTTTCCGCGGCAGCTCTCGGGCGGCGAGCAGCAGCGCGTCGCGATCGCGCGTGCGCTGATAACCTCACCGCTGATCGTGCTGGCCGACGAGCCGACCGGCGCTCTCGACAGCCGCACCGGCGCCGAAATCCTGGCCCTGTTCGCCGCGCTGAACCGGACCGGCCAGACCATCGTGGTGATCACGCATGATCCGGCCATCGCGACCCGGTGCCGGCGCACCATCCGCCTGCACGACGGTGAGCTCGTCGGCGACGAGACGACAGCTCCGCTCCTGCCGAAGCGGAGCATTGCGTCATGACCATGCTCCAGGGTTTTCAGATCGCTCTACACGCCTTGCGCCTCAATCCGCTACGCAGCTTCCTCACCATGCTCGGCATCGTGATCGGCGTCGCCTCCATCGTGACGGTGTTCGCGATCGGATCGGGCGCGCAGCTTCGGCTGCAGGAGCAGATCCGCTCGATCGGCGCCAACGTGCTGATGATCACGCCCGGTGCGGTCTACCAGGGCGGTGTGCGTCTCAAGGACGGCAGCAAGCTGACGATGACCGAGAGCGACGTGCAGGCCATCCTCGAGCAGATTCCGGAGATCCAGGCCGCGGCCGGCTCGATCGCCGGAACAGCGCAAACCATCCACGAGAGCAGGAACTGGAACACGACCATCAACGGCACGACGACCGGACACTTCATGGTACGGGACTGGCAGCTCGCGGCCGGGCGCTATTTCTCCGGCACCGAAGAAGCCGGTGCCGGCAAGGTCGTGATCCTCGGAAGCACGGTCGCGCGCGAGCTGTTCGGGCCCGGCGACGACCCGATCGGGGCGCAGATCAGGATCATGAAGGTGCCGCTCGAAGTGGTCGGCGTGCTCGATCGCAAGGGACCGGCGCAGGACGACGTCGCCTTCGTGCCGCTCAGCACGGCCAAGCTGCGCTTCCTCGGCAGCGCGAGCAACATCAACCGGGATTCGGTCGCCTATATCATCGCCAAGGTGGCCGCGGACGGACAGATGGCGGGGGCGCGCTCCGAGATCGAAAGCCTGCTGCGGCAGCGCCACCGTATTCCCGCCGGCCAGGAGGACGACTTCAAGGTTCAGGACCCCGCCGCCGCGATGGAGGCCCAGCAGGGAGCCATCCGCACCGTCGCGCTGCTGCTCGTCGCCATCGCCTCGGTCTCTCTGCTCGTCGGCGGCATCAGCATCATGAACGTCATGATCGTCTCGGTCACCGAGCGCACACGGGAGATCGGCATTCGCCGCGCGCTTGGCGGGCGCATGCGCGACATCCGCCTTCAGTTTCTGTGCGAGGCGCTCGTGCTCTGCCTGCTCGGCGGCGCCATCGGCGTTGCCGGCGGCATCACGCTGTCGATGACGGTCGCCCGCATGGCGGGATGGATCACCTCGATCGACAGCCAGGCGATCGGCCTTGCCCTCGCCTTCTCGATCGCGACTGGCCTCGTCTTCGGTTTCTATCCCGCGCACAAGGCGTCCAAGCTCAGTCCAATCGAGGCGCTCAAGACGGAGTGAGGACATGCTGGGGTGGCCACAAACCTAGAGGTCAGCGAGGAGCAACTCATGAGCCCGGATCCAAAGGATTTGATCACACCAACGCCGCGTGAGCGGGAGCTGATGATGCTCATCGCGCGGGGCCTGCAGAACAAGAACATCGCCTACGAGCTCAAGATCTCGGAGAACACGGTGCGGGCGCATATCGGCAACATCATGCGCAAATACCGACTTCAGAATCGGACCCAGATCGCGATCATCTATGCCCTCAAGACAGCCCCGCTTTCGCTGCGGCGCGACCGGTCCAGAAGCGAAGCCAACCCGGCAACGGTCAAGCCGGCACAGGCCCTTGCGCAGAATCCGCGGGTGCCGACCGCACCGGAGTAGCGGTCGTGACCACAAGCCCTCGTGCAGCCCGTCGGGCAAAACACCCAAGCCGCGGGTCAAGAGAACGACACCGAAATAATTCGCTTTATTAGAATTCTGAATTTTGTTAGATATTTGTCCAACCCGGCCCAAGGAAGAGGGGCGTATCGCGATCGTCACGAACGCGGGCCGGACGGCGGTGGACGCAGGCAACATCGGCGCGCTCTAGCCATCCACGAGGACTCGTGCCCCGGACGCTGCGCAGCACCATAAGCGCGTCTACGCGCGTCTTCGACACGCTATTGTGTGATGCGCTGCAGAGCCGGGGCCCATGCATCAAGCGATTGCCGTGGCTGGATCCCGGCTCAGCGCAGCAGCGTAAGGACGCTGCAGCGCGTCCGGGACACGAGAGTAGCGAGAACCTCGCCCTCCCCACCCGTCTTGCATCAATAACAGGCCTTGTAACAAGACCGTCACACAGCAAAACTAAACGAAGGCGGGGCCGCGGTCGCGGCCGAGCCGCCTCACCGCTAGGAGATCTTGATGCGCCGTTCACTGGTGTTGCTGTCCGCGGGACTGACCGTGCTGTCCACCGGATTTGCCTCCGCCCAGAACAACACGCCCCGTAACCTGATCCTGTTCATCCCCGACGGCCTGCGTGCGCTCAAGGTGACGCCGGAGACCGCGCCGGCAATGGCGGAGATTCGCGACAAGGGCGTCAATTTCAAGAACCCGCATTCGCTCTTCCCGACCTTCACCATGGCCAACGGCTCGGCGATGTCGACCGGCCATTATCTCGGCGACACCGGCGTGTTCTCCAACACGATCTGGACCAACTACACCTCGGCACCCGCCGGCGACACCGTGGTCCCCTTCATCGAGAACGACGCCGTGCTCGGCGACATCGACGAGCATTTCAAGGGCGACTATCTCAACGAAGAAACCATCCTGAAGCTGGCCCGCGACAAGGGGCTGAGCACCGCGGCGATCGGCAAGGTCGGCCCGACCTACCAGTTCGACCACACCGACAAGCCCGAAAAGGCCGGCCAGCATTCGGTCGTGTTCGACGATTCTACCGGCGGCAAGAACGGCGTGGCGCTGTCGGACGAGGTGAAGGATGCGCTGACCAAGGCCGGCCTGCCCCTCGCCACCCCGCCCCGCGGCGACAACTCCAAGGCGGGCGATGCCAAGACGCCCGGCACCATTGTCGCCAACGTCGCGCAGCAGGCCTATTTCGCCGACGTCACCACCAGGGTCGTGCTGCCGATGTTCAAGGCCCGCAACAAGCCGTTCGTGCTGGTGTTCTGGTCACGCGACCCTGATGGCAGCCAGCACAACACCGGCGACAGCCTCAATCAGATCCTACCCGGCATCAACGGGCCGACCTCGATGGCCGGCATCAAGAATGCCGACAACAACCTCGCCCAGATCCGCAAGGCGCTGGACGAGCTTGGGCTTGCCGCCAACACCAACATCATGGTGCAGGCCGACCACGGCTTTTCGACCATCTCCAAGGAAAGCAAGACCAGCCCCTCGGCCAAGCTCAGCTACGACGACACGCCGAAGGACTTCCTGCCGATGGGCTTTCTGGCGCTCGACCTTGCGAAAGCGCTCGACCTGCCGCTGTTCGATCCCAACGACAAGAACACCAAGGTCGAGGGCAACAAGCACCCCAAGGCCGGCAACGGCGTGCTTGGCAAGGATCCGGAGAAGCCCGATCTCGTCGTCGCCACCAACGGCGGTTCGGACCTGATCTATCTGCCCAACATGGACAAGAAGCTGGCCGCAAAGACCGTCAAGACGCTGCTCGAGCAGGACTACGTCTCCGGCCTGTTCGTCGAGGACTCGCTCGGCCGCTTCCCCGGCACGCTGCCGCTGTCGAGCATCAATCTGCGCGGCAAGTCGGCGACGCCGACCCCTGCGATCGTCGTCAACTTCCGCTCCTATGCCAGCGATTGCGGCGAGGCGCCGACCAACTGCTCGGTGCAGGTCGCCGACACCGTGCTGCGTCAGGGCCAGGGCATGCATGGCAGCTTCAGCCGCGGCGACACCATGAACTTCATGGCCGCGATCGGTCCGGACTTCAAAGCCGGCTACGTCGACGAGATCCCGGTCAGCAATGCCGATGTCGGCATGACCGCCGCCCACCTCATGGGCCTGCGCGCCTCGCAGAACGGCGGCCTGGTCGGTCGCGTGATGTCCGAGGCCCTGCCCAACGGCGCCGTGCCGAAGGCCTATGCCGGCACGCAGAAGTCCAAGCCTGCCGAAGGCGGCTTAGTGACCGTGCTGAAGTTCCAGCGCGTCGGCAGCCAGCGCTATTTCGACGCCGCCGGCTTCCCCGGCCGCACGCTCGGCCTCGAGCCTGACACCGGCAAACAAAAAACGGCGGGGAAATAACCCCGCCGTTCAATGCGTCCGCGTGAGAGGCGCGGAAATCTTGCATGCCCAAAATCTTGCATGCCCAAAATTTTACATGCCGATGTCGAACACGTTCGGCAGTTGGCCCGCCAAAGGGAGCGCGGTGGCGCCCAGGAACGTCGCCACCATCGCCATCAGGCGACGGTTGTTCTGGCGTTTGCCGCGCATCTGCCCGGCAATCCACTCCAGCATCTCGCTGTTGACCTTGGAGGCGTAGGACGGCGCCCAGCTCTCGATGTCGCTGTCGGCCGACAGCGCAACGCTGCGCGGCGGCACTTTCAGGCCCGAGGCACTCGCGGCGTAGTGGGCCACCGCCTTGGCCAGCAGGTCGTCGAACCGGCCGCCATCGGTGCGCTCGGTCGCGGCCTCGTTGATCTCGAACAGCGCCTCGGCTTCGCCGCGGCTGATTGGCTGGTCGTTGACGGCTGTGGCGGTCAGGATGCGGGTGCACCAGGCGGTGTCATCGGCATCGAGCGAGCGGGAAAAGTGGACCCGGCCCTTGGTGGTCGGGCCTTCACCCGTGATCACGCCGTCGCGCACGACGGTCAATGCATGAGCCGCGGTATCGCGGCAGGACGGTTCGAGGGACGAAGACTCAACAGGCTTATGCGCAGCGGCAGACATAGTTCACTTCCAGATTTCTTCTGATCGACCAGCATTTTCATGCGGACGTAAAGGGGTGGTTAATGATTCGATACGGGGATCGCGACTTTTCTCAATGGTTGCCAATTGGTCGCTGTCAGGACCGTATTGGTTTCATCGAACCGTCGGCGGGCGTGATGCGGGTCATAAACGGTTTTATCGGGGCAATCGAGACCGCGCGGCCCCGGTGGAGATGTTTCGCCGCAGGTGCCGCTGTAACAGAAAAGTGCTAGGAGATCGGTTCTTCCGAGCAGGAATTCACATTTTACTTGAAGCGGTTCACTCCGGCGTTCACTTGGGATCGCGAAGACCCTATACTGCCTGTGACGGCGAGAGACCATTTCTCAAGCAAATTCAATGAGATGAGGTAGAACAATGACACTTCCGATCGGCACCACAGCCCCCGACTTCGAAGCCGAGACCACCGAAGGGAAGATCAAGTTCCACGACTGGATCGGCAACAGCTGGGCGCTGCTGTTCTCGCACCCCAAGGACTTCACGCCGGTTTGTACGACCGAGCTCGGCGCTCTCGCCAAGCTGAAGCCGGAATTCGACAAGCGCGGCGTCAAGCTGATGGGCCTCTCGGTCGATCCGGTCGACCGCCATTCCAAATGGTCCGAGGACATCAAGGAGACGCAAGGCGTAGCGCCGAACTATCCGATGATCGGCGACACCGATTTCAACGTCTCGAAACTCTACGAGATGCTGCCGGCCTCGACCTCGGGCGATCCCCTCACCCGCACGCCGGCCGACAACCAGACCGTCCGCAACGTGTTCATCATCGGCCCCGACAAGAAGATCAAGCTGGTGCTGGTCTATCCGATGACCACGGGCCGGAATTTTCAGGAGATCCTGCGTGTCATCGACTCGCTCCAGATGACGGCGAAGCATCGCGTCGCGACGCCGGCCGACTGGCAGCAGGGCGACGACGTCATCATCGCCGGCTCGGTCTCCAACGACGAGGCCAAGACGATCTACCCGCAAGGCTGGAAAGAGCCGAAGCCCTACATCCGCATCGTGCCGCAGCCGAAGTGACTTTTGGCGGTCGCGGATAGCGACCGCAAAAAAGTCATCCCGGGGCGCGCGAAGCGCGAACCCGGGATCTCGAAATTCCCCAATGCGCGTTGCGCATTGGGGCCGATCGTCACGCCGCGTGCACGCGGTCGAGGAAACCATCGACCTCGGCCTTCAGATGCAGGCTCTCGCCCGATAACGCCTGGGCGGAGGCAAACATCCGGCTCGAGGTCTCACCTGTCTCGCTGGCTCCCTTGGCGGCGTGGCGGACGTTGACCGCGACATCGGCAGTGCCGGATACCGCGGCGCGAACGCCGGCCGCGATGTTGTCGGTGGCGCTCCTCTGCTGCTCGACGGCGGTCGAGATCGAGCCGGCGATGCCGCTGATGCGCTCGATGGTCTGACCGATCGCCTTGATGGCGACGACCGATTCCTCGGTCGCCAGCTGCATGCTGGCGATCTGGTGTGAAATCTCGTCGGTCGCCTTGGCGGTCTGGCCGGCAAGCGTCTTGACCTCCTGGGCCACCACAGCGAAGCCGCGGCCCGCATCGCCGGCACGCGCGGCCTCGATGGTGGCGTTCAGTGCGAGCAGGTTGGTCTGCTCGGCGATCGAGGTGATCAGCTTGACGACGTCGCCGATGCGCGCGCCCGCCTCGGAGAGCTGCGCCATACGCTGGTCGGTGGCCTCGGCCTGCCGCACGGCCTCGGCGGAGATCGCATTCGATTCCTGCACCCGGCGGGTGATCTCGGAGATCGACTGGGACAATTCGTCGGAGGCCGAGGCCGCCGAGCGCACGTGCTCGGAGGCGTCCTCGGAAGCGCCGGCCGACTGCGCCGACAGATCGGCCGTGGAGCGCGCGGCATCGGTGAGCTGCCGCGCCACCCGCTCGAATTCACCGGAGGAGCTCAGCACCTTGTCGAGAATGCCGCCGACGCTGCCGCGGAACTCCTCGACGAAATTGCGCAGCTCGGCCTTGCGCTGCTCCGCCGCGGCAGCGGTGGCCGCAGTCTGCTCGCTGCGCAGGCGCGCCCGCTCCAGCGAATTGCTCTTGAACACCGCAACCGTCCGGGCGATCTCACCGATCTCGTCGGCGCGATCCTCGCAATCGATCGCGACGTCGCTCTGGCCTTCGGCCAGCGCCGTCAGCGAGCGCGTGACCGAGGTGAGCGGCTTGGTGACACGGCGGACAACCAGCAAGGTGAGGACAAGGACCAGGAGCGCGGCAATGCCGGCGGCAACGGCCATGCTCTCGATGGCCTGGGTCAGCATGCTCTCGAACTGCGCCATCGGGATGCCGACATAGAGGATGCCGGTGACCTTGCCCGTTGCGTCGGCGATGGGCAAATAGGCGGTCATGAAGGATTTGCCGAACAACACGGCCGGGCCTTTATAGGCCTCGCCACGGCGCAGCGGAGCCTGCGCCGGATGGTCGGCGGCCAGCTGGGTGCCGACAGCGCGGTCGCCATTTTCCTTCTTCACGTTGGTCGAGCGTCGCACGAACTGCCCGCTCGCATCGTCGAACACGAACAGGGTGGCGTTGCCCCCGACATAGGATACGGCGCGATCGACGATGGCATGATCCCTGAAGTCGGGCATCCTGGGAAGCTCGGCGCGGGCCACCGCGCCGTCCCGCATCGTGATCTTCGCGTCGGGAACGACCTCCGCAAAGGCCAACGCCAGGGTGCGCAAACTGATCTCGATCTCGCGGAGCGCACGATCGTTGAATGCCGAGGTGAGCGACCAGTAGCCGGCGCCGACCACGAGCGCAGTATTCACGGCGATCAGCAGCACCGCGCACAGCACGGCCTTGGTACCGAGCTTGAACTGCGGCAGGATTTTCGCCGTTAGAAAGTTGGACATCAATGCATCTCCGTAATCCCTGCATATTCGTGCAATCGCCTTACGGTCCCATTAATGGTGGTTCCAGCATCACGCGCGGGATGCTTACCAGATCGTAAACGGGGATATCCCGGCCCCCGCCGAGCGCATCGCCCGTCGGCGCCTGGCTTCGCGATGACCTCCGCCTGTCCGCCCACCCTGTCCCTTCATCGCCGCCGGGCGAGGCGGATGCCGGCAGCAGTCCGGCCAGCTGGCAATGGGGCGCCGGCTGCGGCGCTGACGCCGCGCCCGTTTCCACCTGTTCGATCCGCAACGCCAGAGCGAACAGTGCGCCGCGATGGGGCCTATGTCCGGCGCCGGGTGCCGGGGCTGAAAGACGTGCCGGCCAGGCTGATCCAGCAGCCCCCTGGCAGGCGACACCGATCGACCTTGCGAGCGCCGGCGTCACGCTCGGCAGGACTCATCCGCGACCGATGTCGATCATACCGAAGGACGCGAGCGCGCGCTCGCCGCCCTACGCAACGAGCCGCAAAGGGTTGAGCGTTGCTTTGACACAATTTTGAAACCCGCTATCGTCATCGCTCCATACAAACCGTGGGGGACGATATGGACGACGATAAGCCGATCACCGAACAGGCGATGGAGACGATCACCACCGCCGTGGAAGCGACCAAGGAAGCCGCTGTCGCCGCCGTCAAGAAGGTGAAGAAAGCCGCCAAGAAGGTCGCGAAAAAAACGGCGCCGAAGAAAGCCGCCAAGAAGAAGGCCACTAAGAAGAAGACCGCCAAGAAGGCTTCGAAGAAAACTTCGAAAAAGTCGTCGAAGAAAACGGCCAAGAAGTCTGCAAAGAAGGCCAAGGCTGCCAAATCGAAAAAGAAGGCCAAGAAGGCCAAGCGCTGATCGCAACGCGCAAGTCTCCGGGGGCGAGCGCGCCCGGAGACTTCGCTTGCGCCCTATCCTCGCGGTCTTGCGGCACGCCGGACGGCGTGATGCTCGCCTTGCGGATCGCGAAATTCACTGCGATGGCCGCGCCGGTCCTCCTTGGCAAAGCGCCGCCGCTTCTCGGGTGAGCCGAACTGCTTGATCACCCTCTTGCCGTTGACCTTCTTGATGACGTAGCCGCCCTCGGTCATCGAGAACGGCGCCTTCAGCGATCCCATGTGGTCGAATTTGGTGCCGCGGGGGTGCTTGAACGGCTCGAACCATGACGGATAGACGAAGTTCGACATCGGAAGGCCGTTGACGAGGAACGCCTCTTCCTCGACGGCGTCGCAGACCTCATAGGCATATTGGGTGTGCCGGGTCTTGTCGGCCCACAGATTGGCCATGGGATCGAGCACCATCTCGAACAGCTCGTGCGAGGCCGCCAGGCTGACCGGATCGTTCTCACCGAGCGCCTTGAGGAAGATCTTCGAGATCGGCTGCCCGCGATGCGTCAGCTCATGCCGGCCGAGGAACTTCTTGTGGGTGGCATCGTCGAAATAGACCAGCTGCCAGTCGGTCGGTTTTGGCTTGCGGGTGACGTCGAGATCGACGGGATAGCCCCAGATCGGGAGGAAATGGTCGTCGTAGCACTTCTGAAGCGCGGCCGTGAGCCTCGCCATCATCCGGTCGCTCATCATCTCTTCCGCATAATTGATGCAGGCGATCCGGACCGGCTTCAGCGACCTGCCGAGCAGTGCGCGCCGCGCTTTCTTCATGAAATCACCGTTTGAAAGGGAAGCTGAAATGCGGTCAGCGTAACACGCCGCGCCGTGCACGTCAGGGATGTATTTCCTCGCTGCGGCCTTTCTAGAAGCGCCGGTTGACCACGAACACTGCCGCCGCGCACATCGCCATGCCGGCAATCGCCAGCGCGTCGAGTTTTTCCCCGAACAGCAGATAGGCCATCAGCGCGGTGACCGCTGGGACCAGGTAGAACAGGCTCGCGACCGACGTCGCCGCGGCGTGGCGGATCAGCCAGTACAACAGTCCGATCGATCCGATCGAGAGCGCCACGGCGAGCCAGGCGAGTGCGAGCACGAACTCCCGTGTCCAGTGCACCACGCGGTCTTCGAACAGGAAGGCGCCGACGGCGAAGAAGATCGTGACGGCGACATATTGCACCAGATTGCCGGCGCGCCAGTCGATGTGATTGCAGTAGCGGCGCTGATAGAGCGTGCCGAGCGTGATGGAGATCAGCGAGACCACCGAGGCGAGCCAGCCGAGTCCGGCTTCGCCGCTCATGGGGCGGCCGTGGAGAATCAGCACGACGCCGCCGAGACCGAGCACGAGTCCCGCCCATTGCACCGGCGTCACCTTCTCGCCGAGCCAGCGGTTGGCGATGGTCGAGGTCAGGATCGGCTGCAGGCCCGGAATCAGCGCGGAGAGCCCGGCCGGAATCGAATGCGCGATCGCGATCGCGGTGCCGCCGAGATAGAAGCCGTGGACGAGGATGCCGGCAACCGCGCTGTGCGCGATGCCGATACGGTCCGGCCATTTCGGTCGCACGATGCCTGCGATGACCGTCATCAGGCCGACCACGATCGCCATGCGGATGGCGAGATAGGTCAAGGGATCGGCGTTGTCGACGACGTATTTGGTGCCGATGAATCCGGTGCTCCAGAGCAGCACGAACAGGATCGGCGCGGCGCGGGCGGACAGGGCTTCTTGATTGTGGCTCATTGCCGCCCTCATTGCCCCAGCGGGGCCTGTGCGGCAATGCGAATTTCGACCTGAGCGATGTTGCGCTGCGAGCGACGGCGCGGCTCAGCTCAGCCGCTCACCATTCGTCCGGACAGGGGTTGATGATCTTCCAGAGCTCGACGCCGTTCTTGATCTTCTTCATGTCCGTGGTGAGCCCGCCGTTGCGACGGATCCAGTCCTTTACCGTATCGGGGTAGTAGGACATCAGATCCGAGGTCCCTTCCGCGCTGGTGACCTTGATGCCGAAGGTGAAGGCCTTGTCGTAGTAAGCCTGGTGGAAGCCGAGGCTGGCCCGCGGCGTCACGCAGATCTTGTTCATTGGCACGATGCCGAGCACCAGCGTGCAGGCCGAGTTGCAGATCCCGTCGATGATGACGCGCTCACCCTTCTCGCGGACGCGCTTGTACTTGGCCTTGTACTCCTCGACGTAGCCGCCATGGTCGCGGGTGATATGCAGCTCCGCGCGCGCCGGCGTGGCGGCGGCTAGGCAGAGCAACAACAGGCTCAGAGGCGTGATGCGCATGGCGGCGTGACGGTGAAAACCTTGCAGGAACGAGCCGGCCTCAAGCACCCCAAGCGGCCGACGGGAATCTTTAACCGAATTCTTCTTGGTCATACTTGTGTGGGGAATTCGTTAAGCATCCCGAAAAGGCCAAAAATGGGCAGCCTTTGACCCCGCTTCCGGCAATTCTGTCACACCCATCCGGGAATCTGCGGGACTAGCCCCAATTTCCGGGCGACGGACGGATGCCCCGGCGGCCCGAAATGGCTATAAAGCGGCTGACCTATTCGCGCGGGTTCCGGAGAATCGAAATGAGCACGTTGAAGCTTGCAGCCGCGGTTGCTGCCCTGTCGGCCGCAATCCTCGCCCCCAGCCTTGCGGAGGCGCGGGGACACCACCGGTACCACCGCGCCTACGCCAATCCGCTGCCCTACCCGATCAGCTATTTGCACAATTACGGCCCCGGCATCACCCCCGGCACCTTCGCCTTTTACGACGGTCCCTCGACCAACCACTGCTACCAGAGCGCGGCCGCCTATGTCGGCCAGGACCGTCGCCGGCACCCCTGCTACTGAGGGCTGCCAGCGCGCGCCTTGCGCCGGTCGCAGACGACCAGCCAGTCGCCCTTGTGTAGTCTCCAAGCAACGTCGCGCGCCTGCTCCTCTGGCGACGGCGGCACCAGCTAGGGACGAAGCTGCGAGGGCGAATGCGCAGGATCAAGCATGCGGCGATGCGCGTGAGGCATCGGGCCTGCGGCGGGCTGGCTGAAGATTTGTTCATCAGCATTACATTTCGGTTCCGCCACAATTTGATCAGAACAACTTCGATATTCTGTCCTGCGTAAGTGGAGGAATACATCATGAAGCTTAGGATTGGCCTCGTCGCCGCATCCCTGGTCGGTGCATTGGCGGCATCGTCGGCGGCGTCCGCCATGCCCATCGCACCGGCGCCAGCGGCACCGCAGGTCTCCGACGTCGAGCAGGTCCGCATGGTCTGCGACGCCTGGGGGCGCTGTTTCTGGCGTCCGAACTATTATGGGTATTATGGGCCGCGGCCGTATTACGGGCCCCGATATTATGGTGGGTCTGGGCCACGCTACTATGGCCCGCGCGTCTACGGACCACGCTATTACGGTTATCGCGGCTGGTGATTTCTGAAGGGGCCCACAGCGCCCCTTCGCTTTGGCGAGATTGCAGGCGGCAATGTGCCTTCCAATCGAGGTCCGCTCCAAAGCTGATCTAGATCAAGGACGACGGGCGCGATCCCGTCATGCTGTGCCGATGGCGGATTTTATTGTTTTCCGATGCCCCCAGACGGGCATGAACGTGCAAACGCATCTCGAAAAGCAGCGACGACCCGAAGGGCGTAGCTTCGAGTCCTTCACCTGTCCCGCCTGCACGCGTCTGCATTTCATCGACCTTGCCTCCGGGCAACCGATCAGCCGTGAACGTTGACGGTGACATCGATCTGCCAGAGCTCTACCGGCGCCTCGTGGCATGATGTCCGCAATACTACGGCCAGGAATCCGGTTTACTGAATCGTCGTGTTTCGCCATTGATTGCGATGTATCGACCTTCATTTGTTTGTCACATTGCAGCATCCGGCCAGGCGCATGTTCTTCGAGGCTCTCGCCCCCTCCTCCGCTCTCCAGTTGATCCGATTCGCCGATGTCGACGCGTTTCGTCCGGCCGAGTCGATGGAAGATGCCCGGAGCATTCCGCTCGACGTCGCCAATTTCGCAGCAGCCCGTGCGGTCGTGAATCTGCCGGGGTGCCGGATTATCGTGGCGCGGTCGTTTGCGCGCATTCTCGATACCGCATATCGCGCGCCGGGCGGCATGGTGATCCTGCCGATGACCGACGATCTGCGCGCCAGCTCGAGCGGGATAGATCTCGACTCGCGCGTCTTCATCGCCTTGCGCGGCAATCATCACTGCCATTTCGTCGAGCACCAGACCAATTACCACGCGCTGATCATGTTCTCGCCCGCGCTCAGGGATCGCGGCTGGTTCGATCACGCCGATACGTTGTGCGTTCGTCTCGCGGACCCCGCCGCTCACCTCTATGCACGGCAGCTGGTGCAAGACATCCTGCGGACCGCCTCGGTCGAGCCGCACATGTTCGAAACCACAGAGGTCGCCGCGCATCTCCAGGAGGGCCTGCTGCTCGCCTTCGACGACCTGTTTCAAATCGAACCGCTGTCGGAGTGCAGTGCCCCGAATGCAAGCGCGCGATCCGCCAGGCTCGTGCAGCAGATCGACGACTACGTCACAGCCTATCCGTCCGCGCCGATCTATACGGCCGATCTCGCCGGCGAGTTCGGGGTCTCGGTCCGGACGCTGGGCGGTGCGGTGAGCAAGGTGCGCGGCATGAGCCTGCACCAATACATCCGCCTGAAGCGGCTCTGGGCCGTCCGCACGCAGCTCCTCAGGGGCTGTGGCGCATCGGTCGCCACCTGCGCGCGCGCCCAGGGCTTTCATCACCTTGGCGAGTTTGCAGCCGCCTATCGTGCGACCTTCCACGAAGCGCCCTCGGACACGCTGGCACGGGCCCGGCAAGCCGGTATTTCGGCAAGCTGATATTGGCCGGCTGCGGCGACGGCCGGCCCGCATTTGCGCGTCAATCGTCGCGGAACCAGTTCCGTAGAGCCGCGTTATCCAGCCGGAGTTGTGCGCCGCCCGCCAGCCCCGGTGGCGTACTGAAAAGCCCCGCGCGTCCACGCGGGGCTTTTTCTCGCCGTCAACCGAGCGATTCAGGGAAAAGCATGTCGATCAACCGCAATGTCCTGTTTCTGATCATTGGCGCTCTGGCCGTCACGGCAGCCGTGCTTGGCTACAATCTCTACCAGGCGAAGCAGCCCCCCGACGGCCTGCAAATCAATGTCGGCCCCAATGGGCTGAAGATCCAGGGCAAATAAGGTAGACGGGGCAAAGTGGACGGATCTAGCGGATTGTGCGGGGCAGGCCTCGAGCTCCGACCCGGCAATGGCGCGCTCGGAGAGATTCGAACTCCCGACCCTCGGAATCGAAATCCGATGCTCTATCCAGCTGAGCTACGAGCGCCCCGGCCCGGTCATTGGGCCGCAACCGAGAAGCGCCGGATCGGCAGCTGGCAAGCCAGCACGTCGGGCGGCGTTCGGATGGGTTCGAATTAGCAGAGTGACTGACCAATAAAAAGCCCTCCCCGCCGCGTTTCGAGACGGGTCAGAGGTGCTGTCACCAGGTCGTGTTGAAGAGGCCGAAATGCGGCTGCTGCGCCACCAGCACCATCGGCCGGCCCTGCTGCGGCGCCGGATGGGTCTTGGCGACCTTGCGCCTGGGCTGAGCCGGGGGAGCCGGGCTTTGCGGAGGAAGCTCGGCCTGCGCCTGAACTTGCGGCTTGGCGTCGGCCTTCCTGGCCGCAGTGGTACCGGCCTTCGGGGCCGGCGTGAACTGGGCGAAGGTCTCGCGCACCCGTGCCTTGGCCGTGATCTCGGCCAGCGCCGGCGACATGCTCTCGTGCACCCTCTCCTGCACCGGCGGCTGCGGCGCAACCACCGCGGCGGTCTTCACCGCGGGAGCGGCAATCGTCGGCTGGCTGGTGTCGAGCACGACACGCTCAGGCAAATGGCGATCGGACCGGATCCGGATCAGCGGCTGATCATTGCTTGCGGTGGCAATGGCCTTCGCAACGGGCTGTGGTGGCAGACCGTAATCCGCCACGAACAATAGTGCGAGCAAGGCTCCACCGACAAAAATGAAATACCGAAAGATGGGCATTGGCCACGCTCCGCCCCCCGCATCCCCGCGTGGGCTCTTCGCCTTAACAGGCGATTCTCTAATTGGTTCCTGCACCCAGCCTTTGGTTCAAATGGCAATGCCGGGTTTTTTGGCCAAGAGCTGCCGAGGCCCGCGAACGGTAACTTTTCCGCTATCGGCGAGCGCCGTTTATGCGCGCCGTGCTGCGACCAGCGAGCACTTCGCCTGATCGGCATTAACGTTGACGAAGCCAACGGGGATGCGCGCAAAGGTCTTGCGGCTCTTCATCGTTACCGTATCGGAAAGCACGCGGCTGCGGTCGGTGAGATGACTGCCGTCGCGCCGCGTGAATACGCAGGCGATCTCCAGATCCTTTACGGCATAGTCATTGTCGTTTCGCAGCGTGAACGTCACCAGCGCCTTCGAGCCGAGGCCGCCGCGGCGCCATGTCTGCGATGAAATTTTGAGACGATCGAGTTCTGCTGCAGCCGGGGCCTGAGCTTGGAGGATCGGGGAGACCACAGCTGTCGTATCGCCGGGGGCAGCCAGCTCGACGGCTGCCACGTCGGACTTCGCCGGCTCGGCGCTGTTGCCTTTGGAGAGCGGCAGCAGCATCCAGACGCCGCAGCCGACGATGATGGCCGCCAGCAGCCACAGCAGGCTGCGGCCGAACGAGACGCTCGCGATCGTTACGATCCGTGCCAGCCGTTCGCCGCGCCCCGCGAAGCGCGCCAACCCGATTCGGTCAAACCTGGCGTTCATGGGTGCATCACCGATGGCGGCATCTTCAACGACGGACACGGCCATTGCTTACCTAATCCGGCAGACGAACTAAGGTTCCCGCGCAGCCATCGAGTCGGCAAGGACGATGGCGATCACCGCCCGAGGCCGCTAACATGCGCTGCAACATCGAAGCCCCCGTTGGGAGAATATTGAAATGGCAGTCGTCGTCACTTGGGATCACGTCCATCTGCGCAGCCCCGATCCGGAGGCCACCGCGGCCTGGCTACGGGACGTCCTCGGCGGCGAGATCGTGCACGCACCGGGACGGATCGACGTGAACCTTGGCGGCGCGAAAATCTTCATCGCACCGCTCGAGGGCGACAACGTCGTCAACCCGCCGCCGCCGCATCCGCATCAGGGCCTCGACCATTTCGGTCTCACGGTGAAGGACATCGACGCCGTCGCGGCCGAGATCAAGGCCAAGGGCGTCACCTTCACGCGCGAGCCGACCACGATCCGCCCCGGCGTGCGCATCTGCTTCATCCGCGGACCCGAAGGTATTTCCATCGAGCTGCTCGAGCGCGACAAGAAGTACACCTGACAAGGTGCCGCATCCGATGCCGACGCGACGCCGGACGTGCCGTTGCCCGGCTATGTCATGCTGCCAGGCATAAAGCAGCGGATGGTGACGCCCGTGTAGCCGTAGATCGGCCACACCATGGTCCGGCCGACCCGGTTTGGCTCCGAGATCACGGCCTCCTCGGGCACGTCGATCCAGACGAGCTCCTGCTTCTGGCCGTCGAGCGCATAACCATAGCGCGGGACGCGGACACGATAGTGCCCGTCCTTGCTCTCCCAGTCGGTGTCCGAGAGCGCCGAGCCGTCGGCATCGGAGCAGCACGGCCCTTTGCCACTGCGCAAGCTGTCGAACCAAGCCTTCAAATCGGCATTGGTGTTGACGAACTGACCGCGGTCACGCGCGTGCCCGAGCGGGGCAATGAGCGCGAGGACGCAAGCGAGGCTCGCCACGCGTCGCCAGCGTGTCGTACTGCCAGTCCTTCGGTTTTCGCTTTTGCAATTCGTGGAACGCGCACTGTACAGACGCGGCTCATCGCCGCCGGAATCGATCCAGTTGGTCACGTTGCTCTTGCTCCAGCACCCCGCGGCTAGTGCAACAATGGTTATGCATTTCGCGGGCCAGTTTTGATTCGCACCGACTGGCCTCGCCCCACAATGAGACGGTCATAGCGCTGTCACAGACAAGCCGGGACAAATACGGCTTGCGGCGGGCGGCTTGCGAGGCCGGCCGGCAAACTGCCGCGTTGCGCGAGGGGATGCGCTTTGGCATAAAAGCTCTACCGGTTACGTTATTGGGCGATGGCGGCCGGCCTCGGGACGTTATGAAGAACGGCCTCTATTCGATTCACGTCAACCTGCTCGATGGTCGGGTCGGCAAGGGCAGCGGCGTCATTCTTTTTCGCGACGGCAAGATCCTTGGCGGCGATGCCTACCTCTATTACACCGGCAGCTACGTCGTGAAGGACGACCACACCTTCAAGGGTGAGGTGCTGGTGCAACGGCACACGTCGCCGCGGGGCGATGACAATCCGCTGTTCGGCGGCCCTGCGCCGGTCGGCATCGGCGTCAGCGGGACCTACACGGACACCAAGGCAGAGATGACGGGGACGGCGCTCGTCGGCAAGGCCAGCCTGATTTTCGGCGCCACCCTGCACAAGCTCGCCGAAGCCGATTAACCGGGCGCGGACTATTCGGCGGCCTGCTCGAGCGGCGCCACGCGCGGCAGGATGATCTGGATGCGTGTGCCACGGCCCGGTTCGGAATCGAGATCGAGCCGTCCACCCAGCCGGTTGGTGACGATGCTATAGACGATGTGCAGTCCGAGACCGGTGCCGCCCTGGTCGCGCCGCGTCGTGAAGAATGGATCGAAGGCACGGCGGCGGACGTCGAGCGACATGCCGCAGCCGTTGTCCGAGAAAATGATCTCGACATTGTCCTTGCCGGACTCGCGCACCTCGATATCGATGGTTCCCGGCCGGCCGTCCGGGAAGGCGTGCGCCACCGAGTTCAGAAACAGATTGGTCAGCACCTGGCCGTACGGGCCGGGATAGCTGTTCATGGTCAGATCCGGCTGACACTCGACGTTGAGCGTCAGATTGTGCTTGCGCAGGCCGGGCCGCAGGCTCATCACCACCTGCTCGGTGAGATCGCCGAGGTCGAAGCTACGCTGGTCCGAATAGTTGCGGTCGGCCGCAACCTGCTTGAATGACTGGATCAGCTCGGCGGCGCGGTTGAGATTGGAGACGAGCTGCGAGGACGCGTCGCGGCTGGTGTGGAGGAAGTCGTTCAGCGTGGAGCGGCGGAGCTCGCCGCGCTCGACTTCGGCGGTGAACATCGCGGTCTTGCGCTCCAGCGCGGAGGCGACCGTGAGGCTGATTCCGACGGGATTGTTGACCTCATGCGCGACGCCGGCAACCAGCCGTCCGAGCGCGGCGAGCTTCTCGGCCTCGATCAGCGAGGCCTGGGTCTCGCGGAGGTTGCGCAGCGCGGTCTCGGCGGCCTCCTTGGCCTTGCGCATCTCCTGCTCGCCACGCTTGCGCTCGCCGATGTCGAGCGCCACGGTGACGATCCGCTCGATTTCGCCCTCGGCATCGAGCAGCGGCAGCTTGTTGACCAGCCATTGCCGCATGTTGCCGGAGCTATCCTTGTACTCCTCCTCGTAGAAACCGAGCCCCTTGCGGAGCTTGAGGACTCTCTTGTCGCTCTCGTCGGACTTGGCCGCGCCGTAGCGCGACATCAGGTCGGCCGTGGTGCGGCCGAGCGCATCGCCGGGCTCGATGCCGAAGATGCCGGCCATGTAGCGGTTCATCAGCACATAGCGCAGGTCGCGGTTCTTAACGTTGATGACCGCGGGCACGGTGTCGATGACCTGCTGGAGCAGGCGCCGGCCTTCGGCGATGGCGTCCTCCGCCCGCTTCTGATCGGTGATGTCGCGCAGCGTGCCCTCGTAGCGGACGATGTTGCCCTGCTCGTCCCGCACCCCGGTGGCGCTGTCGGAAAGCCACAGGATGTCGCCGCTGCGCTGGCGCACCTGGTACTCGAACTCGCGCACCATGCCGTCCCGCGCCATCAGCCGCTGATATTCGACGCGCGCCTCGGGGTTGACATAGATTGTGTGGGCGATGTCGTTGATGCTGTCGATCAGGTGCTGCGGGCTGTCATAGCCCATCATCCGCGCCAGCGCAGGATTGGCGTTGAGGAGGTCGCCGGCCGGCGTCGTGACGTAGATGCCGTCGACCGAGCCCTCGAACAGTTTGCGGTAGCTCTCCTCGGCGAGGCGCTGCTCGGTGAGCGCGCGCACTGCCGCCTCGCGCGCCGTGTCGGCCTCCTCCAGCGCGCGGCGGAACACTTCGGCCGCGCGTGCGATGTCGCCGATCTCGTTGTCGAGGTCGGCGGACGGGATCGAGGTGTTCTTCTCGCCCGCCGCAAGGGCGCGGATCGATCTTGCGATCTTCGCAAGCGGCCGGACGGTCCGCCGCACCACGAAAGCGGCTGCAACCATGCCGATCAGCACGCCGATGGACCCGAGCACGATGCTCTGCCACCGTGCTTCCGTCAGCGTGCGCGCGAAATCGCGCGACAGCACGTGGCCGCGCCGCGAACTGACCTCGCGCAGCAATTCGGTGACGCGGCCGATCAGGCGGCCCTCGGTTCCTAGCACCTCGCGGTCGATGTCGGCGATCTGCCGCTCCCGGACGGCCACGGCCATGATCGCCTCGGCGTAATCGTTGACGGCCGACTTCAGCCTGGGATCGGCGAAGTCCATTTGCCGCATTCCCTCCGCGGCCTGCTCGGCCGCGGACGGGTTGCGCGCGAGCAGCCCGAGTGCAATCCGGCTCTGCGCTTCCGACAGGCGGGACGCCAGCTCGCGATCCGCCGTGCCCCCGACGGCCACGTCGAACCGGTCGCGCAGCGGCGGCAGGCCGGCGAGCAGCTGGGCGCGACGGTCGATCAGGGTCGAGATCCGTTCCAGGCCATTGCGATAGGTTGCGAGGCGCTCGGTGACCCCGTCGATCATGTCCTGCTGCTCGGGGGCAAGCTCGATCCGGGTCTTCTTCAGGATGTCACTGAGTGTCGAGGCCGCCTCGCCCACCTGCTGGAACTGGATGCCGGCGCCGGGATCGGTGACGAAGTCGCGCGCGGCGAGGCGCAGCTCGTTCATGCGGCGATCGATGTCCTCGGCGAGGTCGCCGACGCTCTGGAGCCGCTGCAACTCGGCAAACGTCGTGTCGATGTGGCGGATCGCAATCACGCTCGCGGTGGAGGTGACGATCATCACCGCCAGCACCAGGAGGAAGCTGCCGAAGGTGAGCTGGCCGATGGAGAGCGAGAATGTTCGCTTTTTCTCAGGGGTCGGCGTCAATTCGGCGGACATTGGTGCGTTTTGAGGACCGGGCTGCTGGAGGCCCAATATACGACGTATTGCCCCTCCGGGGGAACATGCCTCGGGCCGCCGAATATCCTTAATATTGCTGGTCCGCGGCCCTCCCGAATTACGACGTTTTGACGCTGGCCGGCCGCCGGGCCGGGATGGTCATGGCGGCGACGCCGATGACGACGCAGGCAAGGCCGATCCAGGCAGTCCGGCTCAGGCTTTCGCCGAGGAAGGCGACGCTGATGGCCACCCCGATCGGGACGCGCAAATAGGCCTGCGCGGTGGTGCCGACCGAGCCCAGGGTCTGGATCAGGCGGAAATAGATCGCAAACGCCGCCGCGGTCGAGAACACGGCGAGCGCGAGCAGCGCCAGCACGGAACTCAACGACGGCGACAGCGTCCAAGGCTGCTCGAACACCAGCGAGGCCGGGATCAGCGCGGCGGCGCCCGCCAGCAGCGAGCCGGCCGCCGGCGCCATGGGATCGAGGCCCTTGAAGCTGCGGCCGAAGATCGCGGCCCAGGCATAGCAGATCGTGGCCGCGACGATGGCGGCTTCCGCGACGAGGCCGCTGCCGACGTCATGAAAGGCATCGACGCCAACGATCAGCAGGATGCCGGCCATGCCGGCGACCACGCCGAACAGCTTTCGCGGGCTCGTCACCTCGTGGCGGGTGACGATCGCCGTGAGCAGGAAGGTGAAAATCGGGCCGGCCGAGTTGAGGATGGTGGCAAGCGACGCGTCGACATGGCACTCGCCCCAGGCGATCAGCGTCCACGGGATGACGCTGTTGAGCACGGCCTGGAACGCGAAGCGCTGCCAGGTCGCGGCGTCCATCGGCATCCTGACGCCCCGCGCCCACATGATCGCGAGCAGCAACAGACCCGCGATTGTGGTGCGGGCCGCGATCAGCGTGATCGGCGGAATGGTGGCGACGCCGAGCTTGATGAAGGTGTAGGAGCCGCCCCAGAGCGTTGCGAGCGCGACCAGCAGCGCCAGCTCGACGGCGATGTTGGTGTCCTGCCGGTGGTCCATGGCGCGTACCGTCGTGCTTCTGGACGGAACCTAGCGCGGCCGCGATCCCCGATACTTCGCCGAGCGTCGAAGTGTGTTAGCCGACCGCTCCCACCTCGAACACTTCGCCGTCATAGCCGGCGTCCTTGGGGATGCGGAGCTGGCGGCCGGTTTCGGTTTTGGTCATGACCGGCATCACCGTGACGATCGACATGCCGTGGGCATGGTCCATTGCGGCCTGCACTGTCGGCTGCTTGGCGAGACGGATCAGATTGCGCGTGGTCGGGAACGGAAGCTTGAAGCGGCCGCTCTGCCCGCCCGCCACTGCCTCGCGCGGCGAGACCCAAATCGAATCGGTGGACTCGCGGCCATCATGCGCGCCGAGCTGATCGGGCGGTGCGGCGGCGAGGAAGAACCAGGTGTCGAACCGCTTCGGCATGCCCTCGGGCGTGATCCAGTGCGCATAGGGCACGAGCGTGTCGAGCGCGAGCTGAAGGTTGTTGTCGGCCAGGATATTCAGGAATCTGACCTTGTGCTCGTTGAGCGCGACGCGATGCGCGTCGGCGATTTCGCCGGCGCGTTTGGCGTCGATTGGCGCGCCCGTCTCCCTCGACCGCGCCAGCAGGATGCCGCTCTCCTCAAAGGTCTCGCGGATCGCGGCAATACGAAACCCGCGGTCCGATTCACTTAAGCCCTCGCCGCCCGAATACAGGTCGGACCGCTTGACGATCTCCTGATCGCCGGCATCGACACTGCCGCCGGGAAACACCAGCGCGCCCGAGTTGAACTCGATCTGATGATGGCGAACCATCATGAAGACCTCGACTTCGCCGCGGCCCTTGCCGTCGGCCCTGGCACCGTCACGGAGCAGGAGGATCGTCGAGGCCGGACGCGATGCTGATGTCTCGGGCATTCAGCTAACCTGCGGCGCTGGATTGCGGGCCAAGATTGGCGCGCTTGTCGAAGCGGGCAACGCGCGACAGCAGATACTCGACCTCCGCTTTCGCCGTCGCCGTGATGGTGGCGCCGGGCTTGCGCTGCGCGCTGGAGGCGATGATGCCGCGCTTCTGGAGCACGAATTTGCGAATAGTCAGGCCGACGCCCGGCTGCTGCTCGTAGCGGATCAGCGGCAGATGCGCGTCGAACAGATCATGCGCGGCGTCGCGCTTGCCGGCCTTGGAGAGGTTCACGACGTCGATCAACAACTCGGGGAAGGCATAGCCGGTCATGGCGCCGTCGGCGCCGCGCTCCATCTCGAAATCGAGGAACGTGCCGCCATTGCCGCAGAGGATCGAGAGTGGACGAAGCGAGCCCTCCTTCTGGAAGCCGCGCAGCGTCGTGATCTTCTCCAGCCCCGGCCAGTCCTCGTGCTTGAGCATCACGCAGTTCGGATTGTCGGTGACGATCTTGCGGATCACCGCGGGGGTGAAGATCACCGAGAGCGTCAGCGGATAGTCCTGGAGCACCCAGGGCACATCGGGACCGATCGCCTCGGCCGCCTGCTTGAAATAGCCGACGATCTGGTCGTCGGTGCGCAAGCTGGGCGGGGGCGCAATCATCACGCCGGCCGCGCCCGCGTCCATCGACGCCTTCGCCAGCGAACGCATGGTGGCAAAGCCAGGCGCGGAGACGCCGACGATCACCTGCATTGTCTTGGCGCGCTTGACGAAGCGAACCGCGACCTGCTCGGCCTCGGCAGCATCGAGCTTGGGCGCCTCACCAAGGATGCCCAGCACCGTGACGCCGTCGCAGCCGACCTCTTCGTAGAAATCGGTCAGGCGGTCGATCGAGCGCTCGTCGATCCGGCCGTCATCGTGGAACGGCGTCGGCGCGATTGCGAAGGTGCCCTTGGCGTCGGCGGTAAGTTTCATCGGGAATCTCTATCCTTTTGTTCGTCATTCCGGGGCGATGCGTCAGCATCGAACCCGGAATCTCGAGGTCCCGCGTTCGCGCGCTGCGCGCCCCGGGACGACCATGGCCTAAAACCGGCGCGCCCCCATCTTGATCTGCTCCTCGGAGAAGAATATCTCCTTGGCATGATCGGCGATGTCCTGGGCCTTCCAGCCCGTGTGCGGCGGTTTCCAGCCTTCCATTTCCATCATCCGCATTTCGCGCACGCCGCGGGGCCCGGACACGCCCAGCACCTTGCCGGTCTGGTCGCCCGACAAGTCGCTGACCATGTATAGCACGGCCGGCGCGATGCCGTCCGGCCCCAGCGCCGCGCCGGGGTTCTCTTTATAGCGGGGCAGGTCTGCGGTCATGCGGGTCAGCGCCCCCGGGGCGAGCGTCCAGATCCGGATGTTGTATTTGCGCCCCTCGATCGCCAGCACGTTGGACAGGCCCCAGATGCCGCCCTTGGCCGCGCCGTAATTGGTCTGGCCGAAATTGCCGATCAGGCCTGAGGTCGAGGAGGTGTTGACGATGACACCGCCGCCGTTTTCCCGCATCCAGCGAAACACCGGCAAAGTGCAACAAAAGGTGCCCTTGAGATGCACCTTGATGACCTTGTCCCAGTCGGCTTCGGAGGCCTTGGCGAAGGTCTGGTCGCGCAAAATGCCGGCATTGTTGACGAGGATGTCGGCGCGGCCGAAGTGCTTGATGGCGTCATCGAACACCGACTGGCCGCCCTCCATCGTGGAGATGTCGGCGCCATTGGCAACGGCCTTGCCGCCCTCGGCCTTGATCGCGTCCACGACCTGCTGCGCCATCGATTTGTCGGCGCCGGAGCCGTCGCGAGGCCCGCCGAGATCGTTGACCACGACGGAGGCGCCTTCCCGCGCGAACAACCTTGCGTAGGCCTCACCGAGCCCCCCGCCCGCGCCGGTGATCAGCGCAACCTTGCCGTCGAGCAGTCCCATGGTGGCGTCTCCCTGGTTTGTTTTTGTTTCTTTCTTACCTCGCCCCGCTTGCGGGGAGAGGTCGATCGCGCAGCGATCGGGTGAGGGGGTACAGGTCTCAATACCGTCACGGCTGGTGGTGAGAGCCCCTCACCCCGCCCTCTCCCCGCAAGAGCGGGGCGAGGGAGACGACGGCCGTCGCGTGCTGCTAACCCAGCACCGTCTTGCCGTTCTTGATCACAGTGACGCCCCGCGACTTCACCTTGGCTTCGAACGAGACCACGTTGCCGTCCTTCCAGAGGTCCATGGTCACGGTCTCGCCGGGATAGACCGGCGAGGAGAACCGCGCGACGTGCTGGCGGAAGGCACTCGCATCGTAGTCGGCATAGGTCTGCAGCACGCCCCGGCAGGTGATGCCGTAGGTGCACATGCCGTGCAGGATCGGCCGCGGAAAGCCGGCCTTCCTGGCGAATTCGGGATCGCTGTGCAGCGGGTTGCGGTCGCCGCAGAGCCGATAGACCAGCGCCTGGTCCGGACGCGTGACGATGTCGATGGTCTTGTCGGGGCTGCGCGACGGGATCCTGTGTGGATCGGGCTGGGTCAGGTTCGGCCCGCCGAAACCGCCATCGCCGCGCGCAAAGCGCGAGGCGACCAGCGTCGCAAGCTTCTCGCCCTTCTCGTCCCTCAGCACGGTCTGGTGGCTGATGACCACGCCCTTGTCCTTGCCTTTGTCGTAGACCTCGACGACGGAGGAGTCGGCGGTGATGTTGGCCGCGACCGGCAGCGGCTGGTGAAAGGTAATGTCGCGCTCGCCGTCAACCACCATCACGCGGTTGAGGTTCATCTCGCCCGGCCCCGCCCCCCACGCCGCGACGGAGGCAAACGTCGGCACCACCTTGAGCGGTCGCGGCGTCAGCGTGCCCTCGTTGACGAAGGCGAGCTCGTTCTCGTCCATCGGATCGGCGCCGAGGCCGATGCCGTAGGCGTAGAGCATCACCTCGCGGTCGGTGTAGGCATATTTCTGGCCGATGTTTTTCAGACCTTTGAGTTCTTCGTATCTGGCGGACATCTTGTTTGTTTCCTCCCGGTGGTTCTCATCCTCATGGTGAGGAGGCGCTTTCGCGCCGTCTCGAACCACGAGGATGCCCGAAACGCTTTCTTCGTCGTAACCATCCTTTGGGACGCTTGCTTCGCAAGCTCCTCAGGATGAGGACCGTCCTAAGCAGGCGTGAAGAACGGCAGCGGTGCGCCATCCGTCGGCTTGAACACCACCTTCACCTTCTGGCCGATCTTCAGCTTCTCGAGATCGCAATCGACGAAATTGGTCTGCAGCGACGGGCCTTCCTTCAGCGTGACGTAGCCGATCGCGTAGGGCCCGGTCGGCGACTTCCGCATCAGGCTCCAGGTGTAGATCGTGGCCTCGCCCGAAGCCTCTTCCCACACCGTCTTGTCGGAGTAGCAGAACGGGCAGATCGAACGCGGAAAGTAATGCGCCTCACCGCAGGCGGTGCAGCGCTTGATCATGAACTTGCCCTCTTTCGCTGCGTCCCAGAACGCGGCGGTCTCGGGGTTGGTCACCGGGGCCGGGTATTTCTTGGCTTCACTCATCACACGCGCTCCAGAATCGCCGTCGAGGCGGCGTGGCGAACACCCAGAAGGCCACCGGTGCCATGGGCGATGGCGAGATCGCAGTTCTTGACCTGCACCTTCGGATGCGCTTCGCCGCGCAGCTGCCGCACGGCCTCGAGGATCTTGGTCATGCCGCCACGGTTGACGGGGTGGTTGCTGCACAGGCCGCCGCCGTCGGTGTTGAACGGCAGCTTGCCGACGCCCGAGATCAGATTACCGTCGGCGACGAATTTTCCGCCCTCGCCTTTCTTGCAGAAGCCGAGGTCCTCGAGCTGCATCAGCACGGTGATGGTGAAGCTGTCGTAGATCGAAGCGTATTTGATATCCTTCGGCGTGATGCCGGCTTCTTCGAAGGCGCGCGGGCCGGACCAGATGCCGGCGGAGTAAGTGAGGTCGAGATCCTTGCCGCCGCGCGGGCCCTTCATGGCTTCGCCATGGCCGATCAGCTTGACCAGCGGCTTCTTCAGGCTCTTGGCAATCTCCGGTGTGGTCACGATCAGCGCGCCGCCACCGTCGGAGACGACGCAGCAATCCATGCGGTGCAAGGGATCGGAGATCATCGGCGAGTTCAGGACGTCCTCGACAGTGACGACGTCCTTGAGCATCGCATGCGGATTGTATTGCGCATGGTGAGAGGCCGCCACCTTGATCCAGGCGAGCTGCTCGCTCGTGGTGCCATAGTCGTGCATGTGGCGCATGGCACACATGCCATAGGCATTGTGCGTGGTCGCGCCGTAAGCGGTCTCGAAATCGGCCTCCGCGCCGGCTGCCCGCGGCGGCATCGCGCCGGTGCGCGGCTTGCCGGCGAGCGTGATCAGCGCGATCGAGCATTTGCCGGCGGCGATCGCCTCAGCCGCATGGCCGAGATGGATGATGTAGGAGCAGCCGCCGGTCTCGGTGGAATCGACGTGGCGGAGTTTCTTGGTGTTGAGGCCGAGATAATCGACCATCGGCCAAGCGCCGCCGGGCGCATCGCCCGCGCAGAAATAGCCGTCGACATCGTCCTTGCTGATCCCGGCGTCCTCGATCGCGCCCTTGGCGACCTCGGCGTGGAGCTGGGCGGTGGATTTGTCCGGCGCATGCCGGGTCGGGTGTTCGTAGATCCCGGCGATGTAGGCTTTGCCCTTGATGGTCAAATAAAGTCTCCGCTCGCGCTTCTTGTTGCTCCGTTTTTCTGAACCGCGGTGGCGTGATTGGCAAGCGCGGAAATATTCCGTCGGGCGAGAGGGCGGCGGGTTGGGGCAAGTGGGGCTCCCAAAGACGGGGGCGACAGCAAAAATCCTAAAGGTGTTTTGCCCGACGACACAAACGATTTCGTTTTACCGAAACAACCAGATTCATCGAAAACAACCCCATGCACAGTAGAACGGAGGTTGATTTCAAACAGGAATTCGTAAGGTGGGCAAAGCGAAGCGTGCCCACCTTCCTACGATCTCGGGAAGGCGGTGGGCACGGCGCTTTACGCCTTTGCCCACCTCACGAGACCACCGCTACTCCGCCGCGATCTGCCGCGGCGCAGGCGGCGGGTTCGCCAGGTCGGCGGCGAGTTGGGCGTAACGGGCCTTGGCGTCGGCGACAGCCTTCTCTTTCACCGGGCCGTAGCCGCGGATGCGGTCGGGCAGCGAGAGCAGTTCGACCGCGGTGTCGATCGTGAGCGGCGACAACAGGCCGAGCACGGTGGCGACGTCCTTTTCGTAGCCGGCGATCAGATCGCGCTCGAGCTTGCGATCGGCACTGCGGCCGAAGATGTCGAAGGGGGTGCCGCGCAGGAACTTGAACTTCGCCAGCACGCCGAACACCCCGAGCATCCACGGGCCGAAGGCGCGCTTCTTCGGGCGGCCGAGCGCATCGACGCCGGATGACAAAATCGGCGGCGCCAGATTGAAGCTGAACTTGAAATCGCCCTCGAACTGGTCGCGGAGCTGTTTTTCGAAGGCGCCGTCGGTGAAGAGCCGCGCGACCTCGTATTCGTCCTTGTAGGCCAGCAGCTTTGCGTAATTGATCGCGACCGCGCGCGGCAGTGCATCGTCATAGCCGCCCTTCAGAGCGGCATCGCGGACTTGATCCACCAGCTTGCGATAGCGCCTGGCGAGACGACCGTTCTGATAGGCGGTCAGGTGCCTGGTGCGATGCTCGATGACCTCGTCCAGCGTCATTGCGTCCAGTGCCTTCGGCGCGACAACTTCGTCCGTTCCCTTCAGCATGCCAGCAAGACGTGCGGGATCGGCGACCGCGAGGCGGCCGAGCCGGAAAGCTTCCTTGTTCATCTTGATCGAGACGCCGTTGACCTCGATCGCCTGCTCGATCGCTTCCGCAGACAGCGGCAAGAGCCCCTTCTGATAGGCGTAGCCCATCATCATCATGTTGGTGGCGATGCTGTCGCCGAGCAGCTGCTCGGCCGGCTTTGTGAAATCGAAGAACACGGAGTCCTTGTGCAGCGCCGTCTCCAGCAGCCCGTTTAGCTTGCGGGTCTGGAAGTTGAAATCGCGGTTGAGCACGAAGTCCGCGGTTGGAATGACGTGACTGTTGATGATGCCGCGGGTGCGGCTGGTGTCGCAGAGCGAGATCGTATCCTTGGCAACCGCCACCACCTCGTCGGCGGCGAGCACGACATCGGCCGTGCCGGTGACGATGCGCGAGCAGGTCACCTCCGCCGGATGGTCCGACAGGCGGACATGGCTGAGCACCGCGCCGCCTTTTTGCGCAAGGCCGGACATGTCGAGGATCATCGAGGCCTTGCCCTCGATATGCGCGGCCATGCCGAGCAGCGCGCCGATGGTCAGAACACCGGTGCCGCCGACGCCGCCGACGGCGATGTTGTAGGGCTTGTCCAGATTGGGGCGCGACGCCGGCTCGGCAATCGCGCCGATATCAGAGAGATCGGCCGGGGCGCGGTGGCGCGGCTTGCCACCGTCGACGGTGACGAAGGACGGGCAAAAACCCTTCACGCAGGAATAGTCCTTGTTGCAGGACGACTGGTTGATGGCGCGCTTGCGGCCGAACTCGGTCTCCAGCGGCTCGACCGAGATGCAGTTCGACTGCACCGAACAGTCGCCGCAGCCCTCGCAAACGGCCGGGTTGATCATGACGCGGCGCGCCGGATCTTCCATCAGGCCGCGCTTGCGGCGGCGGCGCTTCTCGGCGGCGCAGGTCTGCACGAACACGATCGCCGAGGTGCCCTTGTGTTCGCGGCACATCTTCATGACGTTGTCGAGCTCGTCGCGATGATACTTCTTCACGCCGGGCGCGATTGTGCTGGCCGGATAGGCGTCGGGGGTCTCCGAGACCAGGTATATCTCGCGGATGCCTTCGGCGTGGAGCTGGAAGGTGATCTGCTGCGGCGAGAGATCGCCGTCATGGCGCTGGCCGCCCGTCATGGCGACGGCGTCGTTGTAGAGTATCTTGTAGGTGATGTTGGTCTTGGAGGCGACCGCCTGGCGGATCGCCAGCAGGCCGGAATGGAAATACGTGCCGTCGCCGAGATTGGCGAAGATGTGGTTCTCGTTGGTGAAGGGCGCGATGCCGACCCAGGGCACTCCCTCGCCGCCCATATGGGTGAACGTCTCGGTCGAGCGGTCCATCCACAGCGCCATGAAGTGACAGCCGATGCCGGCCATGGCGCGGCTGCCTTCGGGGACTTTCGTCGAGGTGTTGTGGGGGCAGCCGGAACAGAAATACGGGGTGCGGGAGACCGGCGCGACCGCCTGCATCTGGGTCGCCTGACGGCCGTTGAACCAGTCGGCCTTGGCGCGGAGCATCTCCGCGATCTCGGGGTTGAGATCAAGTCGAAGCAGGCGTTCGGTCAGCGAGGTCGCGAGCGAGGCGACGCTGAGCTCGGCGGAGAACGTCAGGAATCGCTTGTCGTGCTCGTCCATCTTGCCGACGATGCGCGGGCGGACGTCGTCGCGCCAGTTGAACAACTCCTGCTTGACCTGGTTCTCGACGATCTCGCGCCGTTCCTCGATGATGAAGATCTCTTCGAGGCCGACCGCGAATTGTCGCACGCCTTCCGGCTCCAGCGGCCAGGGCATGCCGATCTTGTAAAGCCGAAGCCCGATCTTGGCGGCGACCTGCTCGGTGATGCCGAGCTCGCGCAGCGCCTGCCGGAGGTCCTCATAGCTCTTGCCTGAGGCCATGATGCCGAAACGGGCGTTCGGCGAATCCATGGTGACGCGGTTGACCTTGTTGGCGCGCGCAAAGGCGATCGCGGCAAAGCCCTTGTAGTCCTGGAGGCGGCGGTCCTGCTCGAAACGATCGTCCGGCCAGCGCAGATTGAGGCCGCCGGGCGGCAGCTCGAAATCGGGGGGGATGATGAACGGCTTCATCTCGTCGGTGAGGTCGATCTCGGCGGTGGTTTCCACCGTCTCCGTGATCACCTTCATGCCGACCCAGCAGCCCGAGTAGCGCGACATCGCGATGCCGAGCAGACCCATCTCGATCATCTCGTGGATGCTGGATGGATAAAGATACGGCATCAGCGCCGACATGAAGGCGTGGTCGGACTGATGCGGGACGGTGGAGGATTTTGCGCCGTGGTCGTCGCCGGCAAGGCACAGCACGCCGCCGTTCTTGGCCGAGCCTGCGGCATTGCCGTGGCGGAAAACGTCGCCGCAGCGGTCGACGCCGGGCCCTTTGCCGTACCAGATGCCGACCACGCCATCGTATTTGGCGCCGGGCGAGAGGTTGAGCTGCTGCGAACCCCAGACCGCGGTCGCCGCCAGATCCTCGTTCACGCCGGGCTGAAATTTGATGTTGTACTGCTCGAGATGTTTTCGCGCGGCGAAGAGCTGCTGGTCGTAGCCGCCGAGCGGCGAACCGCGATAGCCGGAGATGAAGCCCGCGGTGTTGAGGCCATTGGCGCGATCACGCCGGATCTGGGCCATCGGCAACCGGACCAGGGCTTGGATGCCCGTGGTGAAGACGTGTCCGGTTTCCTGGGTGTATTTCTGATCGAGACTGATCGGACCCTGGTTGATGCCCATTCTGTCCTCTTCCGCCCTTTTTGGCGCCTGGCCACTTAAGCCGTTGCCTGCCCGTCGTTTTTAGCTAGGGCGCGCCGACCATCTTCGCCACTCTATGTCGGATATTTCACGCTCCGCATCACAAATCTGCCGCTTGGCCGGCGCCGGGTAAAAATCGCAATTTAGTGCCCGGAAGGTGCCCGGCCATTTTCAATTTGTGTCACCATACCCCGGCCGTCGCGAAATGAATTGACGCTCCCATTATCCGGGACGACTTCGATTGGTCGCAGGAGAGCATTCGATGCGGACGATTCTGGCTGGTCTTGCGTTGTGCAGTGCAGTTGGAAGCGCAGCCCTCGCTGCTGAGCCGTCGCCGGAGCTGATCGCCTACGGCAAGACGCTGGTCGAGGCCGGCGACTGCGCTGGCTGCCATACCGCCGACCCGGCAAAGCCGTTCGCCGGCGGAAAGCGCATCGACACGCCGTTCGGCGCGATCTATGCGCCGAACCTGACGCCGGATCGCGACACCGGGATCGGCGCCTGGACCGACGCCGATTTCACCCGCGCGGTGCGCACCGGCATCGCCCCTGACGGGTCGAACTATTATCCGGCCTTCCCCTACCCTTACTTCACGCGGATGACGAAGGACGACACGCTGGCAATCCGGGCCTATCTCGGAACGCTGACGCCTGTGGTGAACCGCAACAAGCCGCCGGAGCTGCGCTGGCCGTTCGGCTATCGCGGCCTGATACGGGTCTGGAACAGCATGTATTTCAAGCCTGGCCTGTTCGAGCCGGACCAGAGCCAGAGCGCTGCGTGGAACAGGGGTGGCTATCTCGTTACCGGGCTCGGCCATTGCGGCGCCTGCCACACGCCGAAGAACTATTTTGGCGCAGACAAGCAAGCGCAGGCGCTATCGGGCAATGAGGTCGGCGACTGGTACGCGCCAAGGCTCGATGGTGCCACCCGCACCGGGCTGAAATCGTGGAGCGTCGAGGATATCACCGAATATCTTCAGAGCGGCCGCAACGCCAAAAGCCATGCCGGCGGCTTGATGGCGGAAGTGGTCGTGAACTCGACCTCGAAGATGAGCGATGCAGACGTGCGCGCGATCGCGGTCTATTTGAAGAGCCTGCCGCCGGCACGGCGCGAGACGATCGTGACGCCGCTTGACGGTACCGAGATGAAGGGGGGCCAAGCCGTCTACGCGAAGTTCTGCATCGCCTGCCATGAGGCCGACGGCTCGGGCGCACCGCGGATCTATCCGCCGCTGCCGGGCAACGCGCTGCTGCAATCGGTCAATCCGTCCTCGACCCTGCGCATCATCCTCGACGGCGCCCACACCGTGACGACACCGCGCGCGCCGAACACCGGCGAGATGCCGCCCTATGCCAGGCAATTGTCCGACGGGGAGATCGCGGCGGTGACCAACTACATCCGCAATTCCTGGGGCAACGCCGCGCCGCTGGTGACGCCGGCGCAGGTGGCCAAGGCGCGGAAGCAGGAGCCGTAGCTACTTCTCCTCGCCCGTGAACACGAATTTCGGCATCTCCCATTTGTAGCGCACCGCCAGCAGGCGGAAGCCGAGGCCGAGCACGAAGGTCAAGATCGTCCAGAGCTCGGCGTTGAGATTGAGGCCGAAGGCGGTGGCGTAGAACAGCCCAGTCACCACCGAGACGCTGGCGTAGAGCTCTGAGCGGAACAGGAGCGGCACGTCGTTGCAGAGCACGTCGCGCAATACGCCGCCGGCGCATCCCGTCACCATGCCCGAGACGATCACGATCGGCAGCGAGGCATCCATCTGCCAGGCGACGTTGCAGCCGATCATGGTGAAGACGACGAGACCGATGGCGTCCAGCACGATGAAGGCGACGTGCAGCCGATGCACGAGTCGCGCGATCAGGATCGTCAGCAGTGCCGCGCCGCCCGGCAGCGCGAGATAGACCGGATTTGCGACCCAGACCAGCGGATAGTGACCGAGGAACAGATCACGCAGCGTGCCGCCGCCAAGCGCGGTGATGCAGGCGAGAAGACAGACGCCAACATAGTCCATGCTGCGCCGCCCAGCGGCCAACGCTGCCGTCATGCCCTCCGCCGTGAGGGCGACGAACGCCAGCAAATGCAACACACTGTCAGTTGGCGGCAGGCTCCACATCGATTGATCCCTCGGTGGCCACGGAACTTGCGGCCAGTTCCCGGGTGGACGGTTCCCGATTCCCGGCACGAGGGCAACATGCGACGAAAGCAGTGGGAGCGCGGAACCGAATCTCGCACCTGAGGTTGTCTCGCCGTCATAACCCGAGGAGACCAATCGATGGCCGACGACCGTTTTACGAACGATCCGTATCGCCCGAACCTCGCCGACGATGAGTATCTTCGCGCGGCACGCCGGGATGCCGACCTGCAGCCGGATCCCGAGCTTGGCGAAGGCCCCGCCTCCAGCGGCAAGGTCGCGCTGTTTGCGGTAGCGGTCGCCCTGGTGCTGGGCGCCGTGTTCTACGGCTTGAACAATACGACCACCGGCAACAACCAGGCGAGCAATCCGCCGACATCGCAGACCGCGCAGCAGGCGCCCTCTGCCAATCCGGCCGCGCCTCCCGGCATGCGCGACGTGACGCCGCGCGGCAACACCGGAGCGGGCGTGACCACAGGTGCGGCGCCAAGCAAGGCGGCACCGGATACGCAGACGCCGTCTGACGGCTCGAAGTAACGATTTGCAGCAACATGCGACGGCGGCGGGACCTCACATCCCGCCGCTGTTGGTTTGGCTCTAGCTGAACATCTTGTTGAGCTCGCCGCCGGGATAGCCGCCCGCGAGCTCTACGAAGGTGCCCTTCTCCGCCATTTCCTTTGCCGCGCGCATGAAGCCGCCCCAGGCGGCGCGGGCGAGCGAGCCGCCGACGCTGATGCGGCGCACGCCGAGGTCTTCGGCTTCCTGCCGCGACAGGCCGGAGCCGCCGATCAGCAGGTTGAACGGCTTTGGATGCACCGCCTGCACCACAGCCGTGATGTCCTCGCGGGTCTTCAGGCCCGGCGCGTAGAGGCAGTCGGCGCCGGCGTCCGCATACGCGGTGAGCCGGTCGATGACGAGCTTGAGATCGGTCACGCCCCACAGGTAAGCCTCGCAGCGGCCGACCAACAGCGTGTTGCTGTCGCCGATCGCCTTGCGCGAGGCCTTGATGCGCTCGACCGCGAGCGCGCGGTCGTAGAGAGGCTTGTCCTTGTCGCCTGTGGAATCCTCAATCGAGAGGCCTGCGACGCCGGTGCGCACACCGCGCTCGACATTGTCAGCAACCTTGTCCGGCTCGACTGCAAAGCCGCCTTCGAAGTCCGCGTTCACCGGGATGTCCACCGACGAGCTCAATGCTGCCAGATGCTGACAGACGTCCTCGACGGTGACGTGGTTGTCGGCCTTGCCGATGGTCCAGGCAAAGCCCGCGCTCGATGATGCGATCGCCTTGAAGCCGAGATGCTGCAAGGCTTTCGCGCCGCCGATGTCGACCGGATTGGGCAGGATGAAGCAGCCGCTCTCGTGCAGCTTCCTAAACGTCGCGCGCTTGTCCGCGGTTGTCACGTGCATGTTTCTCTCCCTTGTTGGCCGCGCAGAGATAGGCACGCGATCTCAAGCGCGCCAGTCCGAATCGTGCACCGCGCGGCTGTCCTTTGGCGCCTCGTCGCGATCATTCATGCCATAGTCGCGGACGACGCTGGCGATGCGCAGATGATAGTCGGCAAAGATCTGCGCCCTGCCCTTGGCTTGGGTACGCCGGTGCTCCACCGTGTTGCGCCAGGCCTGCACGGCGGCCTCATCCCGCCAGAACGACACCGACAGGATCTTGCCCTTCTCGCTCAGGCTCTCGAAGCGCTCGACCGAGACGAAGCCGTCGATGGTTTGCAGGATCGGCTTCAGATCGGCCGCGAGGTCAAAATAGGTTTGGCGGTGTTCCGGCTTGGGCCAGACCTCGAAGATCACGGCGATCATGGGCGTCTCCTTTTCGTGGGTGGCTTACAATACCACCTTGCGCAAAAAGGTGCGCTCTTCTGCCAGGATGAATTTGTGCTCCTCGGCGAAGTGGAAGTTGGCCATGCTCTCCGAATCCTGACGCAGCCGGGCGCGATAGGCCTCGTAGGCGGCGAGGCTCTCGAAGGTGATCAGCCCGAAGGCGATATTGTTGGTGCCTTCGTGCGGCATGAAATAGCCGATCAGGTCGCCGCCGCATTTCGGGATGATGGTGAGCCAGCGCTTCGAGTATTCCTCGAACTGCGCGCGCTTGAAGGGATCGAGCTGGTAGCGGATGAAGACGGTGACGGACATGATGGGCTCCTGTGTTTGTCCCCTCATCCTGAGGAGCGCGGAACGCGCGTCTCGAAGGATGCAAGGCCCGGCTCTCGGCCTCGCCCTTCGAGGCGCGCGCAAGAGCGCGCTCCTCAGGGTGGGATCTGGCTTCCGGATTTGCTTCGCCGTTCGTTCGCAACGACGATGTAGCAGCACGCTACGCCTTGCCCGACCACAATGCTTCGGCTACCATCGAAGCATGAAATCAGGACCCGACATCGCCATGGTCGCCGCTCTGGTTGGCGATCCCGCCCGCGCCAACATGCTCACGGCGCTGATGAACGGCCGCGCGCTCACCGCGAGCGAGCTGGCACAGGAAGCCGGCATCACGCCGCAGACCGCAAGCTCGCATCTGTCGAAGCTCGAGGCCGGCGGTTTGGTCGAGCCGGAGAAACAGGGTCGCCACCGCTACTATCGCCTCACCGACGACGACGTCGCCGGTGTGCTCGAAGGTCTTGCCGGCCTTGCCGCGCGCACCGGCCACATGCGCGTGCGCACCGGGCCGAAGGATCCGGCGCTGCGACGCGCGCGGATCTGTTACGACCATCTCGCCGGCGATCTCGGCGTGCAGATGCTCGACAGCCTGCGCACGCGAAACCTGATCAGGCAGAAGAAGCAGGACATCGAGCTGACGGCCGAGGGCGCGCGCTTCCTCGCCAAACATCTGCAGATCTCGCTCGAGATGCTCACCCATCCGCGCCGCCCGGTGTGCAAGGCCTGCCTCGACTGGAGCGAGCGGCGCCACCATCTCGCCGGCACGCTGGGGGCCGCCATGATGCAGCGCTTCAACGAGCTGAAATGGGCGGCGCGCGACCCCACTCCGGGCAGCCGCGTGGTGAACTTCACCCGCACCGGCGAGAAGCAGTTTGCCGTGCTGTTCGGCGACGGTCGGGACTAAACACAAGCGCGTGTAAGCGTCTCTTCTCGTCATGGCCGGGCTTGACCCGGCCATCCACGTCTTTAGTGCAGTTTGCGCGACACCACGTGGATGTCCGGGCCTTCGCCTCGCCGAAGCGGCTTCGGCCGCGCAGGCGGGTCAAGCCGGGCATGACGGAGAATGTCTCTCCTAGCGCCAACATGACTCAGAGCCTTCAATGATCCGCCTCCTCCCGGCCGTGCTTTGCACCGCTCTTCTCGCCGCTCCTCTTACATCCCGCGCCGCCGACACGGCCCCGCGCGAGCCCTACGGCATCGCGCTCGAAGGCTTTGCCTATCCCTATCCCGTGCACCTGCTGCCCGTCGTCAACGACGGCGAGCAGCTCGGCATGGCCTATATGGATGTCGCTCCTGCGCAGCCGAATGGACGCACCGTCGTGCTGCTGCATGGGCGCAATTTCCCCTCGAGCTACTGGGCGCCGGTCATCAAGATGCTGAGCGAGGCCGGTTATCGCGTCGTGGTGCCGGACCAGATCGGATTCGGCAAATCCTCCAAGCCGCAAGGCGAGCTGCATTTCGACAACCTGGCGCGTAACACCATCGCGTTGCTCGATCATCTCAAGATCGACAAGGCGGAGATCGTCGCCCATTCGCTCGGCGGCATGCTGGGGGTCCGCATCGCCCGCGCCTATCCGGATCGCGTCGCTCATCTCGTGCTGACCGCGCCGATCGGGCTCGAGGATTACCGTCTCTACGTGCCGCCGGTGCCGACCGAGAAGATCATCGAGAGCGAGGACAAGCTCACGGCGGAGGGCTATCGCAAGCAGCTCCAGACCAATTACGCGATCAAGCTGCCGGGCGAGGCGATCACGCCGTTCATCGACGCCCGCTTCAACATCAAGGGCAGCCCGGATTATCCGCGCTGGCTGCGCGCCTTCGTCAGCTCCGGCCAGATGATCTATCGCGAGCCGGTCGCACACGAGATCCCCCTGATCACCGAACCGACGTTGTTCGTGATGGGCGCCGACGATCACAACGCGCCGGGCCGTCCGAACGCGCCGGAAGCGCTCCGCGCCAAGATGGGCCAGAACGCCGAGCTCGCGAAGGCGCTCGCCGCGAAGATGCCGAATGCTCGGGCCGAGGTGATCGCCGACACCGGCCATCTCGTCTTCCTCGAGGCGCCGGAGAAGTACCGGGAGCTGGTGCTGGGCTTTCTCGGCCGCTAGCGACGCCGGCGCGTCGCCTCAAGCAGGATGCGAGCAACGTTCATGCCGCATTCAGGTCATGATTGGCAGATTTGGATCGCGACGTATCGGCACGTGTCTTCCCCAGATTTAACGTGTCGAATCGTGTCTTTTGATTCATTGTGCGCCGCGAGGCGCGGCCCCAAGAGTCTAACCCCAACAGTCTGTCCCAAGGACGAGAAGGAAGATCAAATGAAATACCTGTTTGCCGCCGTCATGCTCGCCAGCGCGGTCGTCGGTTTCAGCGAGGCGGCCAGCGCCGCCGGCGGCTGCGGCCCCGGCTGGTACCGCGGCGCTTACGGCAATTGCCGTCCGATGCGCGGTGCGGTCGTCGTGCGCCCGCGTCCGATCGTGGTCGCGCCGGCCCCTGTCGTCGTCGTGCCCCGCGCGCGCGTCTGCCCCTATGGTTTCCGCTGGTACGCCGGCCGCTGCCGTCCGTTCTGATCTCGTCTTTTCGCATTGCGAAATGGCCGCGCAGCGTTGGCTGGCGCGGCCATTTTCTTTTTGCGCGTCTGATACCGGGGCCGAGAATCAAAACGGGGACAGCAATCGCGGTCCCCGTTCGTGTCTGGCTTGCGCGAAGCTTACCAGTGGCGGCGATGCCAGCGCCGGCGGCGCCAGCCCCAATGGCGGCGATGCCAGCGACCACGGCCGTGCCAGTGCACCTCCTCGGGCTTGAGCTGCGCGGCCTCCTCGCGGCTGGTGACGGCGGGATGCGCGTCGGGATTGCCTTGCGGCATGCGGGGATCACCGAGCGGCTGCGGCGCCAACGGCGCGGCTTGTGCCGCGGTCGTGAACGCGGCGGCGCCCGCCGCGACACCGATTGCGAGTTTCAGAAAATTGCGGCGTTCCATGACATGTCCCTCTGGCTATCGAGCAAGTGATGCAAAGGAAGTGTCGCGGTCGCGACATGAACCAAAGCTGAATCGCGCATTCAGGTTTATTGAAAGCGGCATGGAGGGGTGCTTACTTCGCGAATTCCTGGCCAGCACCTACAGCTCGCGCGTGCGCGTCACCTCGGGCCAGTCGCGGTTGAAATCGGCGACGAGCTTTTTCAGCGCCTCGCCCTTCAGCATGGCGTGCAGCGCAACTTCGCTCTCCAATTGATACATCGCCTGATGCAGCGAGGGATCGTCCAGGCTCCAGAACCGCCAGGCCTTGGCGACGCCGAACGCCTTCACCGCGTCCGGCGTGTGCTCGGTCTCGTACCATCTGTCGAAGGCGGCGCGCTTGCTGGCATCGGTGACGATGGCACGAACGACGAAGTAAGCGGCGGGCATTTTGGTTTCCTCCTGTTGTTTGGCGTCAGACTAACCGCTTGCGGCACCGACGACAAAATAGTCGGCAGCGGTGTCGGAACGCGCGCCCTTCATCCGTCCTACGCTCAAGACAGCACGGAGACGAGCCATGGCCGAACTCACCTTGACGACCTTCGATTGGGTTCCCGAAATGCCGCGCGGTTTCGTGCGCGATCTTCGCGTACGATGGGCGCTGGAAGAGGCAGCGCTCCCCTATCGCGTCGCGAGCGTGCCGTTCGGCGACCGCGGGCCTACGCATTTCGCGCACCAGCCGTTCGGCCAGGTGCCGTGGCTGACCGATGGCGACCTCTCGATCTTCGAGAGCGGCGCGATCCTGCTGCATCTCGGCGGCCACAGCGCAAAGCTCATGCCCGCCGATCCGCGCGGCCGCAACGAAGCCACGGAATGGCTGTTCGCCGCGCTCAATTCGGTGGAGATGGCGAGCCTGCCCTGGACCATGTCGAAGTTCATGGGTCATCCGAGCGATACGGCGGCGTGGAAATTCGTGGACGACTTCCTCAAGCTCCGCCTCAAGCACATGGAGGCGGTACTGGCCAACCGCGAATGGCTGGCAGGCACGTTCTCTGTCGCCGACATCCTGATGTCGGACGTGCTGCGCGTCGTCGATAGCTTCGACGGGTTGACGGACAGTCCTGCCTGCCGCGCCTACGTCGCCCGCGCTACCGCCCGCCCCGCCTTCGCCAAGGCCCACGCGGACCAGATGGCGCATTTCGCTGCGGCGGATGCGGGGCGCGCTGGAGCGTGACGTGCCTCACATAATTAATCCGGTGTTAGCGATAGGTTTCCCGCCAGCAAATAACCCCTGCGGAAGGTGACACATGGCCCGCATCGCATATCTCAGAGAGCAGCTTGCCCGCGCCGAACGGCTGGCAAAGGCGATCCTCGACCGGCACACCGTGGAGCAGCTTCAGGCGTTCGCAGCCGAATGCCGCGAGGAGTTGCAGATCCTGACGCGCAGGGCTGCGGCGTGACGTTGGCCGACAAGCGGCGCGTCACACCAACTTCATCGGCGCATCCGCGACCACGCGAAGATCGATGCGACTGATCAGTTGAGACCGAAGCGCTTCCGCATCACCAATCGCGCTTTCGGTTTGCTGCAACGTGCTGATGTTCGAACCGAGGGACACGATCCCACCCAGCACCAAGGCGATCGATCCCAGTGCCGCGGTCAGACCTGCGCCGAACAGACCGAGGATCATGATCAACAGCAGCGCGCCGCCGCCGCCGATAGCGATCTTGGACGCGAGGATGTACTTTCGGCAGCGCTCGGCGATCTCGGCGAGCCGCTCGATTCGCGCTTCGATATCGGAAATCTCGTCGGTCGGATCGTTTTCGGTCATTCGAGTCTAGATCGAAGGTGAAAAGTCAGAGACGGAACCGGCAGCCCGCATGAGCGACGCGGCATGCGGGCCCAAAGGCAAGACCCCGGATATCGCCGCGCTCATCGGGCTACACGTCCTCACAACGGCAAATTGTCGTGCTTCTTGGCCGGCGTCTCGACCTTCTTGTCCTTCAGCATCGACAGCGCCCGCGCGATGCGCTTCCGCGTCGAGTGCGGCATGATGACGTCGTCGATGTAGCCGCGCTCGGCGGCGATGAACGGCGACAGGAAGCGGTCTTCGTATTCCTTGGTGCGGGCAGCGATCTTGTCGGGGTCCCCGATGTCTGCGCGGAAGATGATCTCGACCGCGCCCTTGGCGCCCATCACCGCGATCTGCGCGGTCGGCCAGGCGTAGTTCATGTCGGCACCGATCTCTTTGGAGGCCATGACGTCGAAGGCGCCACCATAGGCCTTGCGGGTGATGATGGTGACCAGCGGCACGGTGCACTGCGAATAGGCGAACAGCAGTTTTGCGCCGTGCTTGATCAGGCCGCCATATTCCTGCGCGGTGCCGGGCAGGAAGCCCGGCACGTCGACGAAGGTGACGATCGGGATGTTGAAGGCATCACAGAAGCGGACGAAGCGCGCGGCCTTGCGGGAGGCATCAGAGTCGAGCACGCCGGCCAGCACCATCGGCTGGTTGGCGACGAAGCCGACGGTGCGGCCGGCGATGCGGCCGAAGCCGGTGACGATGTTCTTGGCGAAGGCATCCGCGATCTCAAAGAAGTCGCCCTCGTCCACGACCTTGAGGATCAGCTCCTTCATGTCGTAGGGCTTGTTCGGATTGTCGGGGATCAGCGTGTCGAGCGACATGTCGACCCGGCCGATGTCGTCGAAGCTCGGCCATTCCGGCACGCCGTCGGTGTTGTTGGACGGCAGGAAGTCGATCAGGCGGCGCATCTGCAGCAGCGTCTCGACGTCGTTCTCGAAGGCGCCGTCGGCGATCGAGGAGCGCGTGGCGTGCACGCTAGCGCCGCCGAGCTCCTCGGCGGTGACGACCTCGTTGGTGACGGTCTTCACCACGTCCGGGCCGGTGACGAACATGTAGCTGGTGTTCTTCACCATGAAGATAAAGTCGGTCATCGCCGGCGAATAGACGTCGCCGCCGGCGCAGGGGCCCATGATGACGGAGATCTGCGGAATCACGCCCGAGGCGAGCACGTTGCGGCGGAACACATAGGAATAGCCGGCGAGTGCGGCAACGCCCTCTTGGATGCGCGCGCCGCCCGCATCATAGAGGCCGATGATGGGCGCCCGCGCCTTCATCGCCATGTCCTGGAGTTTTGTGATCTTCAGCGCGTGGGTCTCGGACAGCGAGCCGCCGAACACCGTGAAGTCTTTGGCAAAGACAAACGTCTTGCGGCCGTTGACCGTGCCCCAGCCGGTGACGACGCCGTCCCCGGGGATCTTGTTCTTCTCCATGCCGAATTCAGTCGAGCGGTGCTCGACGAACATGTCGAACTCCTCGAACGATCCCTTGTCGAGCAAGAGCTCGATGCGCTCGCGCGCGGTCAGCTTGCCGCGGGCATGCTGCGCCTCGATGCGCTTCTCCCCGCCGCCGAGCTTCGCTCCGGCGCGACGATCTTCAAGGGCGTCCAGGATGTTCTTCATTTGCTCCCGCCAGTTCTTAGCCTAAATGCGATTGCCGGGGGTTCTAACACGGCATTTTGCGGGCCGGGAAGCGGCTTTCGGCGCCGCAGGGCTGCCTTGCCGCAGCGCCAAAGCGCAAGGAATTACAAAGTTTTGCCTAGGAGGCAACGATGGACCAAGGAACGGCCGAGACCGGTGCGGCAACCGGCGGCGTCAACATCCTGCTGCGCCTGGAGGGCCTGACCCTGTTCGCAGGGATGGTGATGCTCTACGCGGCCTGGGACGGCTCTTGGGCAGTGTTCGCCCTGCTCTTCTTCGTGCCCGACCTGAGCTTTTTAGCTTATCTCTCAGACGTGCGCTTCGGGGCGATGATCTACAATGCGGCCCACAGCTACATGGCCCCGGTGGCGCTGCTGACGCTCGGTTTCGGCTTCGCCTCGCCCCTCACCTTGTCGATCGCCTTGATCTGGCTCGCTCATATCGGCCTTGACCGGGCGCTGGGCTATGGCCTGAAATATTCGGCCGGGTTCGGCTTCACGCATCTGGGCCGGATCGGGCGGCAGAAGGACGCCTGACGGAGCCGCAAATTTGGCGACTCGGCCCGGTTGACCCGGCCTGCCGATTCAGGCTTGCTCGGAGTTCATCGATCAGGCGCCGAATGTTGCGTGAGCCCAGTCGGTACGGCGGCGGTCATTATGCCCTGGCTCAAGCATCACCATGTCCGCGACGGTCGTCCCCCTGCCGCCGAACTCATCGTCTGAAACCACTGATTTCCTGCGGCGCATGGCCAGCATGGTGTCGGGGCGGAACGGCGAGATGCTGTTGCGTGCAGCAAGCCTGATCGAGTCGCTGAGCCAGCGGGCCATGACGGCCGAGCGGCTCTATCACCAGACGCAGGAAGAGAGCACGCGGCATGTCGAGCTGCGCGAGACGGCCGAACTTGCCTCCGATGCCATGGTCAGCCAGATCGAAGCGCTGCGGGCCCAGCTTGCCGAGGTGACCGCGGCGGCGGCCGCCGAGCGCGCGGCGTTCGATGCCGAGCGCAACAAGCTGCTCGGCCTGATGCAGCATGCGGAAAGCCATATCGGCAAGCTCACCGCCGAGCTCGACAACTTGCGCGCCTCCGTCGACAGTTTCAACGAGACCGTGGTCTCGGTGCCGATCGAGGTGCTGCGGCTGGCGCGCACCCAGTTCGATTTCCTCTCCGAAGGCTTTGCCCGCAAGGGCGACGTGATCTCGCAGGCGATGAGCGAGATCGGCGGCTTCGCGATCGACCAGGCGCTGACGGTGAAGAAGACCGCCGACAAGGCCTGAGGCGGCAAGGTCGTCATCCCCGGGCTTGTCCCGGGGATCCACGTTCTTTGCACTGTCAGAGAAGGTCGTGGATGGCCGGGACAAGCCCGGCCATGACGCTGGAGCCGATCGCCGCGCGCCGAATTGACACGCGGGTCCGTTGTTTTGTGGCGGCAAGCCAGCCGCCGGCAGCGGCCAACGTGAGCGATGACAGCCAGAGTGGCGTTGCGTTCATTATGTCCTCCCGACCTTTTCTTTTGCTTGGTCGGAAGATGCTAGCAGGTCCGCACGCGGCTGCGCACATTCCTTTTGCGCATGATCTATTCGGAAAACCGCTCCACACTTTTCCGGATCATGCGCTAGATCGCGCCGATCTCGGCAAGGCAGGCTTGCGTCAGCGGCATGCGCTCGCCGACGAGGCGCGGCTCTTTGCAATCCATGTTGAGCGCAAACACCGTGTGCGCCTCGCCCTTCTCGGCCCAGCCCACCATCCAGCCGAGCGACGGCTCGCCGCGCTCGGCGCCCAAAAGGCCGGACTTGGCGCGAATGACGCTGTCGCCGACCTTCGTCACCGGCAGGATGTCGGCGACGAGATCCTGGCTGCGCTTGCCGATCGGCAGCGCGCGGCGGCGCAGGCGGTCGACGAAATCGATCTGCTCGACCGGATCAATGCGCAAATTCCCGGTGAGCCAGAACTGGTCGATGCCGCCGCCGATGTCGCGATTGCCGTAGTCGAACAGGTCGACGTATTTCTGCATGCGCTCATGGCCGATGCGCCGCGCGATCTCCTGATAGACCGGCACCGCACTGACCGCGATCGCGCTGCGCAGCGTGTGATCCTTATTCCAGGCCTCGATTCCGCGCTTCACGCCGTCCCAGGGAAACACGTCCTTATCGGGGTCGGCGACGACGCCGGTCTCCAGCGCGATCAGCGAGTTCGGAATCTTGAAGGTCGAGGCCGGCAGCTTGCCCTCGCCCGACCGTTCCTTGTCGCTCGCGACGATCAGATAATCCTCGACCTTATAGCCGACGAAGGTGCCTGAGGTGCCGAGATCACTGAAGCGTTTTGCCAGGCTGTCGCGGATCTCGCTGCGCGGCGGCGCGACATGGGCGAGCGCGCGCGAGGGCAGGATCGCGGTAGCGGCGAGAAGGCCGAGGGTGGAGCGGCGGGTCAGCACGGGCGGTATCCGTTGAGCAATGAAAGCGGCACGAGCATGCAGCCGCTACGTGGTGAAACGATGACAGGTTATATCTTGAGCATGATCTCTTCGGAAAACCGCTGCACACTTTGCGCTAACGCGGCCCTTCGGGTCCGGATCATGCTCTAGCGCCCCCGGCCCGACAGCCGCAGCACGAACACCAGCACTTCGGCGACCGCCTTGTAGAGGTCGGGCGGGATCTCCTCGCCGAGCTCGACCTTGGAGAGCGCGCCGGCCAGAATCTCGTTCTCCTCGATCGGGATGTCGTTGGCCTTGGCGATCTCGACGATCTTTTCGCCGATCGTGCCCTTGCCCTTGGCGACGACAACGGGCGCATTGGTGCCCCGCTCGTAGTGCAGCGCAATCGCGAGTTTGGAGGGATCGCTCATGTGGCGCGATCCAGGAAATGGCCGGCGCGGGCCGGCGCCGGCTGCGGCGGCGTGCCGTCGCGCACGATGATGTCGCCGGGCTTGAGCTCGGCGCGTGTCAGGGCCTGGTTGAGCTCGCCGATTCCGGCGCGGAGCTGCTGCGCGGTCACCGGCCGCTCGGCCCACATCCGCACGAAAGTCTTGTCGCCATTGAGCGTGATCAGCGCGTGCACGGGGCCGGCCGGCTCGACATTGAGCGTGAAGCGCGCGCGCCAGGCCCGCTTGGCGGGATCGGCGGATTCGTTGCCGCCGTCGCGCGAGATCTCGAATTGCGCCATCGCGGTGCCCTGCGGGGTCGCAAAGGGAATCTCGAAATTCCACTGCGGCACAGCCGGATCAGTGCGGTGCCCGCCGGCGCCGCCGCGATCGGGAAGCGAGGCGACCTGCAGCAGCGTCTGCCGTGCGATCGCGGCATCAGTGTCGTCGAGCAGGCGATGCACCGTTGCGGAGAGCGGTGTATCAGGCGCGAGCGATGGCGAGGCGATGGCCTGCGGCGCTGGCAATGCGCCGCGGAACGGCGGTGGCGTCGCGCGCGTGGCTGCCTCGAAGATGTGGCCGTCGGGTACGGCCTTGTTCGAGCCCGGCAAATTGCCGGTCAGGCGCGGCAGGTTTTGCATGACCTCTTGCAGGAGGCTTGCGGCAAGGCCCGCAGACATCGTACGCGGCAGCACGGCTTGCGGAGCGCCGCCGGCGATGTCGGCCAGCACGGCGGCCGCGAGAGTGGCGTTGCGCGGTAGTTGCGGCGATTGAGGGATCTCGGATTCCGCTGACGGCAATGCAGCCTGCACTGGCGCGGCAGCGGCCTGCGGTGTCCCCGTGGTGGCAGTCGGAGGCGCAGCAGCTTGCGCCTGTGGCGAGGTCTCGAGCGTGGCCAATGTCTGCCGCAGCACCAGCAACGCCGCTTTCAAATCCGGCATGGTGCCCGAGGGCGGCGCCGCGCCTGTGGCAAGCGAAGCCTCGAGGAACAGACCCGACTTCTGGAAGGCGGATTCGATATCGCCGCCATCGAGCCCGGCGTTGAGCGGTGTCTGCTGCGCAAGCACGTCCAGCACCGCCTGCTTCAGCCCCGCCGGCAGATCGCTGCCGGTGACGACGGAGGCGAGATTGGCGAACAACGGCGCCTGGCTGCCCTGTTTTGTGACCGCTTCGGCCGAAGCCACGGTCACGGCAACCTGTTCCGAAGGCGTCAGAGTATTGCGTGCCGTGCCCGCGGTCGGCGCGAGTGACGGGCTCTCCACCAATGAGGCGGCAGCCGGCGTCAACGTGATCTGATCGGCCGTTGTCCCGCCTGCCCCGTTCATGACGGCGAGCCGGATGGTGCCGTCGTTCTGCGATACGGCGAGTTGGAGATTTTGCCCAGGTGTCAGCGACACCTCCGACATCACGTCCATCGAGAGGTTGGCGATCGCGATGCGCACCAGATTGTCGGCCATCACACTGACGACCCTGGCGTCCACGACGCTGCCGGGCTGGAGCACAAGATCGGGCGTCGCCGCATCAACTACAGAGCTGGCGGCACTGACCGGAACGATCGAGCTTATCGGCGTCGGCATCTCGGGGGCCCAGGGAACGCTGGCCTCACCCTAAGGCCGTCCTCGTAAACCTCTCGTTAAGGACCTTTGGCCGCCAGCGGCTTCACAGTCGCCAAAACCGTCACCGCGGCCTGAAAATCCTTCAGGCGGGCGGCGCGGCGGCTGGCTGCCTCCTCGTCCACGCCCCATTGGTCGGCGTTCCAGTCCTCGTCGACATGGGCAGCGGCCCAGACCTGATCGGCATCGCGCGCGCCATAGGCCAGCGCCAGCGCCAACAGCGCCGAGCCGGTCAGGGTCGTGACCACATGAAGGGCGGCGATCGGCCAGGCATCGCCGGGCAGCGCGGCGCGGACGGCCTGAACCGCCTCGTCCGGCTGCTTCACATGCATGACGCCTTCGGACAGGATGAAGTGCGCCCCCAGCGTCTCCGCAGCCCAGAACAGCACGGGGTCCCAATGCGCGGCCTCGCGGGCGACCAGCCCTTCCGGGTGGCCGGCGCGATAGAACAGCAGGTCGGACTCGAAATACTTCGCAAGATCCTGGGCCACGAGCTCGACACAGTCGACGACGCCCTCGACCACGCTGTTGGCGATCCGCGTCAGCGGCATGGTGACGGGATCGATCGTCTCGCGCTGGGCCGCCCATTCGGCGGCCACCGCATCGGCCAGCGCGCGTGAGGGGATGACCACCTGGCGCTTGGACGGCGTGCGGATCGGCTTGCCGTCAAGCGTGATGGCGAAGCCGCCCTCGGCCTCGGCGACAGCGGCTTCCTTGTAAAAGCGCTTGCGCTGTGGCGTGCGTGCGGCCTGACGGATAGCCGCTTGCGGATCGCGCGGGGCCTGCCCCGCGGCTTCATCGAACAATTCGCGCATCTTGAGTTTTCGGTCTCCGCCGCTGAATGCTAGGCTTTTAAGCCAAGACCGGTGGCCGATAAAGCGGGCGGCAGGCATGAGGGAACTTGCGGGCATTGTGGCCATGTTCGCCGGGCTTTGGCTAGCCTCGGCGGAGGCCGGCTTTCGCACCCCGGAATCGCTGGTCCGCAACGTCTATGCCTATTACGGCGAGGGCGCGCCGGAGCTGTCAAAAGGCCTGCCGCGGAATGCCGCGACCGCCCGGCAATTCTTCGATCTCGCCCTGCGCAAGGCCTGGAGCACGCCGAGGGTCGAGCCGTATGATTTCCTGGTGCAGAGCCCGAGCTGGAAGCTCGGCCCCGTCACGATCGCGGTCGTCCGCAGGCAATACGACAAGACCTATGTCGCCGCGAATTTCGATAATCGCGGCCGCCCGGTGGCGCTGAATTTCGTGCTGGTCAGCGGGCCCGAGGGCTGGCTGATCACGGATGTCGAGAGCCCGCATGACTCCTTGCGGATGTTTATGGAGCAGTTTCGGAACTGAGCGTTCTGGTTGTCGATCGCCACCACATTCACAGCTGTCATGCCCCGCGCAGGCGGGGCATCCAGTACGCCGCGGCTTCTCGGCTCAATCACTGCTGTCTCTGGAATACTGGATCGCCCGCCTTCGCGGGCGATGACACCTGAAATGAGGCAGGCATCACCTATCCCCATTCAGTCCAATTACTCTTCCGGCGCGTTCTCGATCGGATCAAACCGGCTTGCGTCCAGCCCGAGCAAATTCCACGACTGCTGCATGTGCTGGGGCAGCGGCGCGGTGGCATCGATGAAGCCGCCGCGCGGGTGCGGAATCACGATGCGGCGTGCCAGAAGGTGCAGCCGGTTTTGCAGGCCGCCCGGGAGCTGCCAGTTCTCGATGTTGAAATATTTGGGATCGCCGACGATGGGATGGCCGATGTGCTCCATGTGCGCGCGCAGCTGGTGGGTGCGGCCCGTCACCGGCTTCAGCGACACCCAGGTCAGCTTGTTGCCGGCGGTCTCGACCACCGCATAGTACGTCACCGCGTGGCTGGCACCCTCGTCGCCATGCTGGGCAATGCGCATGATGGTATCGTCCTCGCTCTCCTCCTTGGCGAGAAAAGTCGAGATGCGGCCCTGCTTCGGCTTCGGCAGGCCCGGCACCAGCGCCCAATAGGTTTTACGCGCCGACCGCGAGCGGAACGCGCTGGTCAGATGCGAGGCCGCGAAGCGCGTCTTCGCGATCAGCAGACAGCCTGACGTCTCCCTGTCGATGCGGTGCACGAGGCGCGGCTTCTGGCCCTTGGAATCACGCATCACCTCCAGCATCTGGTCGATGTGCCGCGTCATGCCCGAGCCGCCCTGCACCGCAAGGCCGGCGGGCTTGTTCAGCACGAGGACGTCGTCGTCCTCGTAGATCGTCATCTCCTTGAGCGCCTTGAGCGTCTTCTGCGCGGCCTCCGAGAGCTCGCTGGCGGCCTTCGGCGTATCGAGCTTGAGCGGCGGAATGCGAACGCTCTGGCCCTCCTCGAGCCGGTCCTTGCTGTCGACGCGCTTGCCGTCGACGCGAAGCTCGCCCTTACGCACGACGCGCTGGATGTGGGAGAACGACAGGCCGGGAAAGCGCGCTTCGAGGAAGCGATCGACGCGCATGTTGTTCTCGTCGGCCGTCACCTTGACGGTCTGCACCTTGGTCGGCAGCAGCGCCTCGACCGGCTTTGCAGCGGCAGGCGCTTCCGGCACGGCAGCCTTGGGCGCGCGCCGCTCGGTGCGTTCGGCCACAAAGCGCGGCGGCTTCGCACCCGGCTTGGCCCCGGGACGCGGGCCCGCCTTCTTGGCGCTACGCGCCTTGAACGGGCGCGCTTCATCGCGCTCGTCACGCGAACGGGGCTTTGGGTTCATTCTCTTGATGCGGCGGCTCATGATGCCTGCCTAGCTCAAAAGTGCCCTTACGTCACGACGAAACGGCAATTTAGCCTCCGCCGCCCCGCTCCTTCCGCAGCTTGGCCCAGTAATCCAGCCGCTTCCGGATCTCGCGCTCGAAACCTCGCTCGGGCGGGTCGTAGAAGGTCTGGCGGCCGAGGGCTTCCGGAAAATAGTCCTGTCCCGAAAAGGCGTCGGGGGCGTCGTGGTCGTATTCGTAAGACGCGCCGTAGCCTTCCGACTTCATCAGCTTGGTCGGGGAATTGAGAATGTGCTTGGGCGGCAGCAGCGAGCCGGCCTGCTTGGCGGCCTGCATCGCCGCGCCGAAGGCGGTGTAGACGGCATTCGATTTCGGCGCGGTGGCGAGATAGACCACGGCCTGCGCGATCGCGAGCTCGCCCTCGGGATGGCCGAGGAAGTCGAACGCATCCTTGGCCGCATTGGCGATGACGAGCGCCTGCGGATCGGCAAGGCCGATGTCCTCGACCGCCATGCGCACGACGCGGCGGGCCAGGAACAGCGGATCCTCGCCGGCATCTAACATGCGGGCGAGATAATACAGCGCGGCATCGGGGTCGGAGCCGCGCACCGACTTATGCAGCGCCGAGATCAGATTGTAGTGGCCATCGGCCGACTTGTCGTAGATCGGGGCGCGGCGCTGCAGGATGTCCTGCAATTGCGCGGCATTGAAAATCTCATCGGCTCGCGCCGAGCGCCAGACCTCTTCGGCGAGCGTCAGCGATGCCCTTCCATCGCCGTCGGCCATGCGCACCAGCACCGCGCGCGCCTCGTCATCGAGCGGCAGCTTCCTGCCTTCGACCGCCTCGGCATGCGCGAACAGTTTTTCGATCGCGGCGGCATCGAGCGAGCGAAACACCAGCACGCGGGCGCGCGACAGAAGCGCCGCGTTGAGCTCGAAGGACGGGTTCTCGGTGGTGGCGCCGACCATGACCACGGTGCCGTCTTCCATCACAGGCAGAAACGAATCCTGCTGGGCGCGGTTGAAGCGGTGCACCTCGTCGACGAACAGCAGCGTGCCCTTGCCCATCTCGCGGCGGGCGCGCGCGGCATCGAACGCCTTCTTGAGATCGGCGACGCCGGAGAACACCGCGGATATCTGCTCGAAATGCAGGTCGGTGGCATCCGCCAGCAACCGCGCCACGGTGGTCTTGCCGGTACCCGGCGGCCCCCAGAACACCAGCGATCCCAGCGTGCGCGTTTCCAGCATGCGCGTCAGCGCGCCGTCGGGACCGAGGATATGATCCTGGCCCACGACCTCCGACAGCGCGCGCGGGCGCAGCCGGTCCGGCAGCGGATGCGGCGCGTCGTGATCGAGCCCCGCCGCAGCGAAGAGAGTTGGCGTCTGCTGTGGTCGTTTCGGACTCATCCGCCCAGCGTGACGTTGATCTGCTGGCCGCCGCGCACCAGCGTGATGCGCCAGATGCGCGGGCGCTCGCCTGCGGCCTTTTCGAGGTCGACGGTCCTGCTGATCTTCTGGTTGTTGACGGCCTGAATGATGTCGCCCTTCTGGAAGCCGACAGTGGCGGCCGCGCTGTCGCCGCCGAGATCGGTGACCACGACGCCTTCGGTGTCGGCATCCAGATGCAGCTCGTCGGCAACCGCCGGCGTGATGGTCGAGACTTTCGCCCCCTGGAACGGCGAGCGCGCGGTGATGACGAGCTCGTTGCGGCCGGAGTCGGGTGCGGTCTCGAGCGCGATCGTGACCTTGAGCGGCTTGCCGCCGCGCTGCACGTCGATCTGCGCGGAGCCGCCGAGCGGTCGCGTCGCGAAGCGATAGTCGAAGGCGTTGGGATCATCGACGGTCTGGCCGTCGATCCCGGTGATGAGGTCGGAGGATTTCAGGCCGGCCTTCGCCGCGGGGCCGTTCGAGACCACGCTCGCGACCAGCGCACCGGTCGGCGAACGCAGGCCGAGGCTCTCGGCGATCTCGGGCGTCACGGCCTGCAATTTTGCCCCGAGCCACGGCCGCTTCACGGCCTTGCCGCCGCTCTTGGCGGAGGCGACGACGACGCGCACCATGTTGGCGGGGATCGCAAAGCCGATGCCTTGCGATCCGCCCGAGCGCGAATAGATCGCGGTGTTGATGCCGGCGAGCTTGCCGCTCATGTCGACCAGCGCGCCGCCGGAATTGCCGGGATTGATCGCCGCATCGGTCTGGATGAAGAACTGGTAGTCGGTGATGCCGACTTGCGTGCGCGCCAGCGCCGAGATGATGCCCTGGGTCACGGTCTGGCCGACGCCGAAGGGATTGCCGATCGCCAGCACGACGTCGCCGACCAACAGCTCGTCGGAATTGGTGAAGTCGAGCGTCGGAAATTTCTCCCTGCTGTCCTTCAGGCGGAGCACCGCGAGATCGGTGCGCGGATCCTTGAGCAGGATCTCGGCCTCGAACTCGCGCTTGTCCGACAGCGACACTTTCACCTGGTCCGCGCCCTCGATGACGTGAACGTTGGTGACGACGAGGCCGGAGGCATCGACGATGACACCGGAGCCGAGCGAGCGCTGCATCTGCTCGGGCTGCTGGCCCGGAACGCCGAAGAAGCGGCGGAAGATCGGGTCGTCGAGCAGCGGATTGCGGTTCTGCACCACCTTGGCGGCATAGACGTTGACGACCGCCGGCTGCACCCGTTGCACGATCGGCGCATAGGACAGCCGCAGCTCGGCCGGCGAGGACGGGACACGGCGGTCCTGCGCGGCAGCCGGATTGAAGTGGGCCGAAAACGCCATACACAATGCCGTGACGACGGCGGTCCGGGTCGATCGAAACATTCCTACCTCTTGGAAAAGACGCCGGAATATAGGCGCGTTCGCCCGCCAATAGAAGGGCGCCAGGCGGCAATATTGAGCCCGTTTCCGGTGTGTCCGGCCTGCAAGCCGGGCGTGCGAATCGGCAATTTGCCTGAGCGGCGGATTGGCATGGTGCGCGTCATCTTGCATGGTGATGCAAGGCGGATTCGGTTGCGGCGAATTAGCATCAGTGGGAACCGCGCAACCGGGCGCAGCGTCGCGGGGCAGTCATCGATCACGCTTACGCTCTGCTGTTGCGACTTGGGGAAGTTCGTCAAACGATGGAGGCGTAACGTGAGCAGAACAAGACTTGCAGCCACGGCGATTGGTGTTGCCGCCGCGCTGTCGGCCTCGCAGGCGCTGGCCCAGGCGGCAAGCAGCAGCGAGCAGGAGATCGCGCTGCTGAAGCAGCAGTTGAAGATGCTGGAGCAGAAGCTCGACAAGCTCCAGAGCCAGACCGCCGCGAACACGGCGGCGACCGCGAAGGCCAAAGCCGAAGCAAAAGCCGAGGCCAAAGCCGAAGCGCGCTCGGAGGCGAAGGCGGTCGTGGCCAATGCAAACGCGGCGATCCCGGTGAAGGGCCCCGCGCCGGCCTCCGGCGTGATCGTGACCATGCCGAACAACCGTCCGACCATCTGTACCGCCGACCAGGCGAATTGCGTCGCCATCACCAGCCGCGTGCATTGGGACGTCGGAGGATACAACTATCGCCCCAACACGGCGGCCACCGTGCCGCAGAAGCTCGACAGCGGCGAGAACGTCCGCCGCGCGCGGATCGGCGTCACCGGCAAATTCTTCAACGACTGGAACTTCGCGCTGGTCTACGACTTCGGCGGCTCCTCCGACGGATTTGGCGGCGCAGCGCCGGGATCGCTGCCCGGCGGCGGCGTCTCCGGTGTCGAGAACGCCTATCTCAGCTACACCGGTCTGAAACCGTTCGGCGGCAAGATGGCCATCGAGGGCGGCATCATGGACCTGCCCTACACGCTCGACGAGGCCACGAGCTCCAACGACATCATGTTCATGGAGCGCGCCTCGGCCGGCATCGTCGCCACCAGCATCGCCGCAGGCGACTTCCGTTCGGCCATCGGCACGCGCTGGTACAATGACGTGTTCTGGGCCGGCGCCTATGTCACCGGTCCAGCCACGGGGGCGATCCACTCGGCCTCCAGCGTCGCGCCGAACGGCACCACCGAGCAGTACGGGGCGGTCGCCCGCGTCGCAGGTCAGGTCGTCAGCGGCAAGGACTACTCGGTCCATCTCGGCGGCAATGCCGAATGGCTGATCCAGCCGACGCGCAATCTGGTGACGGGCGCGCAGACGGTCACGCTGAACGATCGTCCGGAACTACGCATCGATCCGACGGCGCTGGCTTCGACCGGCGCGATTGCCAATGCCTCGGGCGCACAGGTCTACAGCGTCGAAGCCGCAGCCACCTATGGGCCACTGATCCTGCAAGGCGAGTATTTCTGGTACAATATCGATCGTACCGCGAATACCGGCCTGCCCCCGCTGGGCGCTCCGAGCGTCAAATTCCAGGGGGGCTACGCGCAAGCCGGCTACGTGCTGACGGGCGAGAGCCGCAGCTACAATGCGGCGAACGCCGCCTATGGCGGCGTCAAGCCGGCGCATCCCTTCTCGCTCGAGGGCGGTGGCTGGGGCGCCTGGGAGATCGCGGGTCGGTTCTCCACGATCGACCTGAACGACCATTTGGGAACGGCAACCGGCATCGCCGGCGGACGGCAGACGGTCTATACGGCCGCGCTCAACTGGTACGTCAACGGCAACGTCCGCTTCATGCTGGACTACCTGCACGGCACCGTGTCGCGGCAGGCCTCGCCGGTTTCAACCGCCGATGTCGGCTCGAAGTTCGACGCGGTCGCGATGCGCACGCAGTTTGCGTTCTGATGCGAACTCTTCCGGGAGCGACACGGCGCGCTCCCGGATACTTACGCCGCGTGCCGGCTTGTTGGTTTACAGGACTTGCAAAAACCGGACCCAGGGCGACAGTTAGGGGCAGCGAGCGAGCACGCCATCTGATGGAGACAAGCCATGAAAGCCGTCGGCTACGAAAAATCGCTTCCGATCGAGGATCAGAACGCGCTGATCGATTTCGAGACCGCAAAGCCCGAGCCCGGGGGGCGCGATATCCGCGTCGCCGTGAAGGCGATCTCGGCCAATCCGGTCGATTACAAGGTGCGCAAGCGCGCCGCCCCGCCCGAGGGCGAGGTGAAGATTTTGGGCTATGACGCGGCCGGCGTGGTCGATGCGGTCGGGCCCGAGGTCACGCTGTTCAAGCCGGGCGACGAGGTGTTTTACGCCGGCTCGATCCTGCGCCAGGGCACCAACGCCGAATTCCACCTGGTCGACGAGCGCATCGTCGGCAATAAGCCGAAGAGCCTATCGTTTGCCCAGGCCGCCGCCCTGCCCCTCACCTCCATCACCGCCTGGGAATTGCTGTTCGACCGGCTCGGCGCGGTGCCCGGCAAGAGCGTCGATCCGCGCACGCTCCTGATCACGGGTGGCGCGGGCGGCGTCGGCTCGATCCTGATTCAGCTCGCGCGCCGCCTCACCGGCCTCACGGTGCTGGCGACCGCGACGCGGCCGGAGTCGCAAAAATGGTGTCTCGATCTCGGTGCACATGCGGTGATCGACCACGGCAAGCCGATGAAGGAGCAGATCGACAAGCTCAAGCTGCCGCCGGTCGCGCTGGTGGCGAGCCTCACCTTCACCGACCAGCACTACAAGGCGATCGCCGACTTCATGGTGCCGCAGGGCCGGTTCGGCCTGATCGACGATCCGCCGGAGTTCACCGTGAGCGCATTCAAGGGCAAGGCGATCTCGGTGCACTGGGAGTCGATGTTCACGCGCTCCTCGTTTCAGACACCCGACATGATCGCGCAGCATCATCTCCTCAACGACGTCGCCGACCTCATCGACAAGGGCGTCTTGCGTACCACGCTCGACCAGACCTTTGGCACTATCAACGCCGCCAACCTCAAGCGCGCGCATGCGCTGCTCGAGAGCGGCAAGTCGCGCGGCAAGATCGTGCTGGAGGGGTGGTAGGAGCGACAGCGCTGGTGCGCAGGGTGGGCAAAGGCGCACTCGCGCCTGCCCACTATCGCTCAGCGAGGACAAAACGAGCGGTGGGCACACTTCGCTTTGCCCACCCTACAACACAGCCTCATGCAATCGTGTTGACGATGCCGCCCTCGGCCCGCAGCGCCGCGCCGTTGGTCGCGGACGCTTCCTTCGAGGCGACATAGACCACCATGTTGGCGATCTCCTCGACGCTGGCAAAACGCTGGATCAGCGAGCTCGGGCGGTGCTGCTTGACGAAGTTGGCGGCGGCTTCATCGACCGACTGGCCGTTCTGTTTCGCGAGATCCTTGACGAAGGTCTCGACGCCCTCCGACATGGTCGGGCCCGGCAGCACGGAATTGACGGTGACGCCGGTGCCGCGGGTGAGCTGGGCGAGCCCGCGCGCCACCGAGAGCTGGGCGGTCTTGCTCATGCCGTAATGGATCATCTCGACGGGAATGTTGAGCCCGGATTCCGAGGAGATGAAGACGATGCGGCCCCAATTGCGCTCGATCATGTCCATCAGGTAAGCGCGTGACAGCCGCACGCCGCTCATCACGTTGACCTCGAAAAAGCGGCTCCAGTCCTCGTCCGGAATCTCGAAAAAGTCCTTCGGCTCGAAGATGCCGGCATTGTTGATGAGGATGTCGACTTCCGGCAGCGCCGCCACGAGCGCCTTGCAGCCCGCAACGGTCGAGACGTCGGCAGCGATGCCGCGGACCTTGGCGCCCGTCCCTTCCAGCTTTCGCACGGCGGCATCGACCTTGTCCTGGCCGCGCCCGTTGATCACGACGCTGGCGCCGGAGGCGGCGAGGCCCTTGGCGATCGCGTGGCCGATACCGGCGGTCGAGCCGGTCACGAGGGCAGTCTTTCCGGAAAGGTCGATGTTCATGTCGTGTCTCCAATAGAGCGATGACGAGCATATCGGAGGCGGCGGATTGGGCCGCAATTGGCGCTCACCAATCAGTGAGACGATCAGGACTGGTCCAGCAGCAACGCAACACCTCACGTGCCCCTGTCGCCGCTGGAACGATTATTGCAAAGCTGGACTGAGGCCTTTTTGCTCAAGTGAACACGGGAAGAACCGCGCGATGAAGAGAACAGCCCTTACTCTTACGCTCGGGTTGCTTGGTCTGATGGGCGGTAATTCGCTCGCGCCGGCTCAAGCGGTCTATCCCGAAAGATCGCTGCAATTGATCGTCCCCTTCCCGCCCGGCGGCGCCTCCGACGTGGTGGCGCGCATCATCGGCGGCGAACTGGAGACTCGGCTCGGCAAGTCCGTGGTCATCATGAACCGGCCCGGCGGCGGCACCACGATCGCAGCCAAGGAAGTCGCGCGCTCGGCGCCCGACGGTTACACCCTGTTCTTCAGCTCGAATTCGAGCTTCACCCTGCCCGCGGCCGTGAAGGAAAGCGTGCCTTACGATGCCGCCAAGGATTTCGAGCCGCTCGGCCAGGTCGGCAAGATCACGCTGGCCCTCGTCACCTACAAGGACAACCCGGTCAAGGACGTGGCCGCGCTCGTCGCCGAGGCGAAGGCCAATCCGGACAAGCTGTCGCTGGCGTCCTTCGGCGTCGCCACCGTCTCGCATTTTGCGGGCGAACTGTTCAAATCGGTCGCCGGGATCAAGATGGTCCACCTGCCCTACAAGGGCAGCGCGCCGGCGATGAACGACCTGATCGGCAAGCACATCCAGTACCACGTCGACACCGTCATCGCCGTCAAGCCGCAGATCGAGGCTGGCGCTGTCAAAGTGCTCGCCGTGTTTTCGGGCAAGCGCACGCCGTTCCTGCCCGACGTGCCGACGCTCGCCGAACTCGGCTATGGCAACATCGACTTCGCGTCATGGGGCGCCGTCGTCGCTCCCAAGGGACTGCCACCGGCTGTTCGCGACAAGCTGTCGGCGACGCTGGAGGAGATCATCAACAACCCCTCCGTCATCGAGCGGTTCGGCAAGGTCGGCTTTGAGCCCGGCTTCGCCCGATACACCGATTGGGCGGGAGCCGTCGGCAAGGAGACCGCCGAAATGAAGGAGATCGCACAAAAGGCGGGAATCAAGGAGGAATGATCTCGCGGATCTTCGCCAGTCCGAAAACAAAAGCGGCGCCCGAGGGCGCCGCTTTCAATTCCGTACCTGCTGAAACGGCTTACGCCGCCTCGGCTTCCTTTTCCTGCACCGGGCCGGAATCCTGGCCCTTGGCGTCGACGTCGCGATCGACGAACTCGATCACCGCCATCGGGGCGTTGTCGCCGTAGCGGAAGCCAGCCTTGATGATGCGGGTGTAGCCGCCCTGGCGGTCCTTGTAGCGGGGCGCCAGCGTGTCGAACAGCTTCCTGACCTGATCCTTGTCGCGCATCTCGGAGATCGCCTGGCGGCGCATGGCGAGGCCGCCCTTCTTGCCGAGGGTGATCAGCTTCTCCACGATCGGGCGCAATTCCTTGGCCTTCGGCAGCGTGGTGACGATCTGCTCGTGCTTGATCAGCGCGGCGCACATGTTTGCGAACATCGCGCGGCGATGCTCGGCGGTGCGATTGAGCTTACGATGAACCTTGCCGTGACGCATGTTTGTATTCCCTAGATTCCATTCGTCGCGACGGTTCGTCGGACTTGTTGCTCAGGTGGGCTGCCTGCGTTCGCCCGCGAGAGCGCGATGAAGTCGCGCTTTCGCTTGTTGTAAGTTCAGATCAGTAGTGATCCTCGAAGCGCTTGGCGAGCTCGTCGATGTTCTCCGGCGGCCAGCCCGGCACTTCCATGCCGAGATGCAGACCCATCTGGGCCAGCACTTCCTTGATCTCGTTCAGCGACTTGCGGCCGAAGTTCGGGGTGCGGAGCATTTCGGCTTCCGACTTCTGCACGAGGTCGCCGATGTAGACGATGTTGTCGTTCTTCAAACAGTTGGCCGAACGCACCGACAGCTCGAGCTCGTCCACCTTCTTGAGGAAGGCCGGGTTGAAGGCGAGGTCCGGGATGATCTCCTGGGCGACTTCCTTGCGCGGCTCTTCGAAGTTGACGAACACGTTGAGCTGATCCTGGAGGATCCGCGCGGCATAGGCCACGGAATCATCCGGCGTCAGCGCGCCGTTGGTTTCGATCGTCATGGTCAGCTTGTCGTAATCGAGGATCTGACCCTCACGGGTGTTCTCGACCTTGTAGGAGACCTTGCGGACCGGCGAGTACAGGCTGTCGACCGGGATCAGGCCGATCGGCGCGTCCTCGGGGCGGTTGCGCTCGGCGGGCACGTAGCCCTTGCCGGTGGCGACCGTGAACTCCATGCGGATCTCGGCGCCCTCGTCGAGGGTGCAGATCTGGAGGTCCGGATTGAGCACCACGACGTCACCCACGGTCTGGATGTCGCCGGCGGTGACGACGCCCGGGCCGGACTTCTTCACGACCATGCGCTTGGGGCCTTCGCCCTGCATCTTGATCGAGATGTCCTTGATGTTCAGCACGATGTCGGTGACGTCCTCACGGACGCCCGCGATCGAGGAGAACTCGTGCAGCACGCCGTCGATGTGCACCGACTGCACCGCCGCGCCCTGGAGCGAGGAGAGCAGGATGCGGCGCAGCGCGTTGCCGAGCGTCTGGCCGAAACCGCGCTCAAGCGGCTCGGCGACGATGGTCGCAAAGCGGTTCGAATCGCTGCCGGGGGTCACCTGGAGCTTGTTCGGCCGAATCAGTTCTTGCCAATTTTTCTGGATCGTCACTGTTTTCACCCATACAGGCCAGTCAAACTGCCACTGCAGATTCTGGCGTTGGAGAAAGGCCGCAGGTCGCACCTGCGGCTTCTTAAAAAAAGTTATCGCGGGCGACGATGGCGCCCGCGACCTCGTATTAAACGCGCCGACGCTTGCGGGGACGGCAACCGTTGTGCGGGATCGTTGTCACGTCGCGGATCGAGGTGACGGTGAAGCCTGCAGCCTGGAGCGCGCGGAGCGCCGACTCGCGGCCCGAACCGGGACCGGCAACTTCGACTTCCAGCGTGCGCATGCCGTGCTCCTGCGCCTTCTTCGAGACGTCCTCGGCGGCAACCTGCGCGGCGTACGGGGTCGACTTGCGCGAGCCCTTGAAGCCCATCGTACCGGCGGAGGACCAGGCAATCGTGTTGCCCTGCGCGTCGGTGATGGTGATGGTCGTGTTGTTGAACGACGAATTCACGTGCGCGACGCCGGAGGCGATGTTCTTGCGCTCACGACGACGAACGCGGGTGGCTTCCTTGCCCATAGAGTACCTTTCCTGAAGATCTCAAACGCCGCCGTAGTGCCAGCGGCTACACCTGTGGAACGAAAGGCGTGTGGCGAACGGGTTCTCGCCTTTCGCCACACGCCGCGATTGGATTCGAAAACTTACTTCTTCTTGCCGGCGATGGCCTTGGCCGGGCCCTTGCGCGTGCGCGCATTGGTGTGGGTACGCTGACCGCGCACCGGCAGACCGCGACGATGACGCAGGCCGCGGTAGCAGCCGAGGTCCATCAGACGCTTGATGTTGATGCCGACCTCACGACGCAAATCGCCCTCGACGAGATAATCGCGGTCGATCACTTCGCGGATCTGCAGCACTTCGGCATCGCTGAGCTGATTGACGCGACGATCCACGGGGATCTTCACCTTCTCCAGAATCTCACCGGCGATCTTCTGGCCGATGCCATGGATGTACTGGAGCGCGATCAGCGCGCGCTTGTTGGTCGGAATGTTCACGCCGGCAATACGGGCCACGGCTTTCTCTCCTGTTGCCGACCCCTCGTCAGGAACCGGTCTTTAAGTGCTTGGTTTCTCGGGCAGGTGTTCACAAACGCGAACACGACGCCCACCCCTGGTCTTCCTGGGGCCCGGCATCGTTTGAAACTATCCGACTTGGATGCGGGCTTATTAGGGGATTCCAGGGGCTTTCGTCAACCGCTGCTAGCGCTTGGCTCGCCTTTTCGTGACCTTTTTTGTGGCCCTTTTGGCACCCTTTTTGACGGCCTTCCTGGCGGACTTTTTTGCTGCTTTCTTGACGGTTTTCTTGGCAGCCTTCTTGGGGCCCTTCACTGCCTTCTTGGCGGCCTTTTTAGCGGTTTTCGCGGCCTTTTTGGCCGTTTTCGTCGGCTTCTTGGCTGTTTTGGCCTTTGTTGTCCCCGTCTTGGCAGGACCCGCCTTGGCCGCGCTGCGAGCATGCGTCTTGGGTTCGACCGCTCCCAGCGCCAGCAGCTGGCGATGAATGGCGCGGGTGACCTCGTCGATAGCCATCATGCCGTCGATGGTGGAGAGCTTCCGACGCTCGGAATAGTAGTGAATCAGCGGTTCCGTCTGATTCCGGTAGCTGGCTAACCGCTTGGTCAGGACCTCGGGGGTGTCGTCGACCCGGACCTCCTCCCCGCGCTCCCGCATCTGGGCGACGCGGGTCTCGACGCGGCTCAGCAGCGCGCTCTCGTTGACGCGGAGCTCGATCACGGCGTCGAGCTTGAGATGCTTCTGCTTGAGCAGGTCGTCCAGCGCCTCGGCTTGCGGCACGGTGCGCGGGAAACCGTCGAGGATGAAACCGTTCTTCGCATCCGCCTGGTCGATGCGGTCCGAGATGATTCCCACCACGACGTCATCAGGAACGAGGCCGCCGCTGGCCATGATCTCCTTGGCCTTCAGCCCGACCGGCGTTCCGGCCGCCACGGCCGCGCGCAACATCTCGCCGGTCGAGAGCTGGACGATGCCATAGCGCTGCACCAGCAGCTGCGCCTGGGTCCCCTTGCCCGATCCCGGCGGTCCCAGAAGTATAATTCTCATCGGCGTACGCCCCCCGGATTGGTGAGCGATACGTCGCGCACCTGCGTTTTGATATCAAGAGCGGTGCAAACCACAACCAGCGCCGCACCACCATTGACGATCATACTATAAGGCAGACCGATCCCGTAAAGCTCGAAGACCTCCGGAATCAACTGCAACAATGTCAGGTAGACGGCTCCGACGACCGTCGTCAATGACACCACGCGATCGAGATAGTCGGCCGTGGCTTCGCCGGGAGCGACACCGGGAATTGTGCCATCACGCTGCGCCAGGGATTTCGCCGTGTATTCAGGGTCCGCGACATAGGCGGTGTAGACGAAGGCGAGCACGAACACGGCGATCGAGATGAGGATGAGGTGCGCCGGCTGCCCCAGCTGGAGATGCCGGTAGGCCGCGGCGACCAGGGAGTGATCACCGCCCAGGAGGAAGCCTGCAAGGGCGAGCGGCAGAAAGAAGAGCCACGGCGCCACGGTGACCGGAATCAGGAATCCGGCGCTGTTGAGCTTGATCGGCAGCATCGCATCGCGCACCGGCAACTGCCGCGTGCCAACGCTGAGTGGAGCGAACTCGACGCGGATATTTCGCCGCGCGCCCTCGACGAGCACCATCACGGCAACGGTCACGACCCAGAACACGGCATGACCGAGCACCAGGCTGCCCGGGACCGCCCCGCTCCGCACCAGCTCCATGATGTCGGCAACGTCTCGCGGAAGGGAGACGAGCATGCCGACGCTCAAGATCAGCGCGAGACCGTTGCCGATACCGTAGCGGGTGATCTGCTCGCTCAACCACACCAGCACGAACACCCCGCCGACCATCGTGGCCGTGGCCGTCAACACGAACCAGCCGTCGGGATTCCTGACGAAGCCCGGAACGGTCGTCAGCGCGGTGGCGATGCCGAAGGCCTGAAAGGCAGCAAGAACCAATGTGAGACCGAGTGTGGCACGGGCCACTTTGCGTCGGCCGCGCTCGCCCGACCGTTCAAGCGCAATCAGGCGGCGCCAAACCACCAACAGCAGCCGGACGAGGATCGCCGCAGTCAGATAGGGAATGAGGCCGAGTGCGAATAGCGAGAGCCGCCCGATGAGGTCGGACGTCGGCGGCAGGTCCGAGGTGTTGACGCCCGCGACCGGGATCTGAGTGCCGATCCTGAAAAGGAGTAGCGCGCCAATCGTGAAAGCGATCCGGCGCGCGAGCTCCCTGCTCATCTACGGCGGCCGCGCAGCTTCGACTTCCGGATCAAACCTTCGTACTGATGCGCCAGCAGATAGCCCTGCACCTGCGCCACCGTGTCCATGGTGACGCTGACGACGATCAGCAGCGAGGTGCCGCCGAAGTAGAACGGCACCGAGGCATAGGAGATCAGGATCTCCGGGATCAGGCAGACGATCGCCAGATAGACCGCCCCGAGCACGGTGATGCGCGACAGCACGTAGTCGATATATTCCGCGGTGCGCTCGCCCGGGCGGATGCCCGGAATGAAGCCGCCATGCTTCTTCAGATTGTCCGCGGTCTCGGTCGGGTTGAACACGATCGCGGTGTAGAAGAACGCGAAGAACACGATCAGCGCGAGATACATGATCAGGAACAGCGGACGGCCGTGGCCGAGCTGAGTGTTGATCCATTGGAACCATTCCGGCCCGCTGCCCGCGTTGAAGTTCGCAACCGTGGTCGGCAGCAGCAGCAGCGAGGACGCGAAGATCGGCGGGATCACGCCCGAGGTGTTGAGCTTGAGCGGCAGATGCGAGGACTGGCCCTCGAACATCTTGTTGCCGACCTGGCGCTTCGGGTACTGGATCAACAGCCGGCGCTGGGCGCGCTCCACGAACACGATGAAGGCGATCACGGCGACCGCCATGATGATGACGACCAAGATCAGGCCGGTCGACATCGCGCCCTGACGGCCGAGCTCGAGCATGTTGGCGAGCGCGGCGGGCAGCTCGGCGACGATGCCGGCGAGAATGATCAGCGAGATGCCGTTGCCGATGCCGCGCGAGGTGATCTGCTCGCCCAGCCACATCAGGAACATAGTGCCGCCCGTCAGCGTGATCGCCGTGGACAGACGGAAGAACATGCCGGGGTCGCTGACGACGTTGCCGGCGCCTTCGAGGCCCACCGCGATGCCGTAGGACTGGAACGCGGCCAGGATGACCGTGAGATAACGGGTGTACTGGTTCAGCAGCTTGCGGCCGGACTCACCTTCCTTCTTCAACGCCTCGAGCTGCGGCGAGACAGTGGTGAGGAGCTGGATGATGATCGAGGCCGAGATATACGGCATGATGTTCAGCGCGAAGATCGCCATGCGGTGGATGCCGCCGCCGGCGAACATGTTGAACATGCCGAGAATGCCGCCCGCCTGGGAGCGGAACACCTGCTCCCAGATGTTGGGATCGATGCCGGGCAGCGGGATATAGGTCCCGAGCCGATAAACGAGCAGCGCACCCAGGGTGAACCAGATGCGCTTCTTCAGTTCGTCAGCCTTGGCAAACGCACCGAAATTGAGATTGGCTGCCAGTTGTTCCGCTGCAGAGGCCATCTTGGACTTTCTCCCGCCGCCTTTTGCGCCGTTATGCCCGCGGCCGGGCTACTTTAGCGGACGCCGGACATTATCTGGGGCTCGGCTTCGATAAGTCCACGTCCCGCATGCGTAAAGGCCCGCGAGCCGCGGGCCGATGACGCAGTTGTTACGCCGCCTCGCCTTCTTCCTTGGCAGGGGCGAGGATCTTTACCGAACCGCCGGCCTTCTCGACCGCTTCAATCGCGGTCTTGGTGGCGCCGTGCACTTCGATGTTGAGCTTGGACTTGAGCTCGCCGCGGCCGAGCAGCCGCAGGCCGCCCTTGGCGCGGCGCAGCACGCCCGCCTTCACCAGAGCCTCGACGTTCACGACGCTGCCGGTGTCGATCTTCTTGGCATCGACCGCATCCTGGAGCCGGTCGAGATTGATCTCGGCGAACTCGATGCGGAAGATGTTGTTGAAGCCGCGCTTGGGCAGACGGCGATGCATCGGCATCTGGCCGCCTTCGAAACCCTTGATGCGCACGCCCGAACGCGCGGTCTGGCCCTTGCCACCGCGGCCGGACTGCTTGCCCTTACCCGAACCGATGCCGCGGCCGACGCGCATACGCTTCTTGCGCGAGCCGGCGTTGTCGGCGATATCGCTGAGCTTCATCGCCCTGCTCCTTGTGTCTTGCGCATGATCTTCGCCGACAACGGACGTCCGCTGGTCGGGATCCTGCGCTCTTGCTTACTTCTCGTCGACGATGCGAACGAGATGGTGAACCTTCAAGATCATGCCCCGGACCGCCGGGGTATCCGGCAGTTCGCTGGTGCGGCCGATCTTGTTGAGCTTGAGCCCGATCAGCGTCGAACGCTGCGAGTGATGGCGGCGGATCGCGCTGCCGGTCTGCTCGAGCTTGATCGTCTTTGCGGCCTTGGCCATCGTGGTCTACTCCGAAAGCTTCCGTTAGTCAGCAGCCACTTCGGCATCGCCGCCAATGCGGCGGGCCTGAAGGGTGGAGACCTTGATGTTGCGGCGGGCTGCGACCGAACGCGGCGAATCCTGATGCTTCAGCGCATCGAAGGTCGCGCGAACCATGTTGTACGGGTTCGACGAGCCGATCGACTTTGCCACCACGTCCTGGACGCCGAGCGTCTCGAACACGGCGCGCATCGGGCCGCCGGCGATGATGCCGGTACCGGCCGGAGCTGCACGCAGATAGACACGGCCCGCGCCATGACGGCCGGCGATGTCGTGGTGAAGCGTGCGGCCCTCGCGCAGCGAGACGCGGGTCAGGTTGCGCTTGGCGGACTCGGTTGCCTTGCGGATCGCCTCGGGCACTTCGCGCGCCTTGCCGTGACCGAAACCGGCGCGGCCCTTCTCATCGCCAATCACGACCAGCGCTGCGAAACCGAAGCGCTTGCCGCCCTTGACGACCTTGGCCACGCGGTTGATGTGGACCAGCTTGTCGACGAACTCGCTGTCGCGCTCCTCGCGCTGCTGACGGTCACGTCCGCCGCGTTGATCGCGTCCACCACGTTGTTCGCGTTCTGCCATTTTTCCAATCCTTCAGAGGCTTACGCCTCAATCCTCAAATTCTGTTAGAAGCTCAGCCCGCTCTCACGCGCCGCGTCGGCAAGAGCCTTGACGCGCCCGTGATAGAGGTAGCTGCCGCGATCGAACACGACTTCCTTGACGCCCTTCTCGGCAGCGCGCTCGGCCAGCAGCTTGCCGACCGCCTTCGCCGCATCGATGTCGGCGCCGGTCTTGCCGCCGTCGCGCATCGTCTTCTCGAGCGAGGAGGCAGAGGCCAGCGTCTCGCCCTTCAGGTCGTCGATGACCTGGGCGTAGATGTGCTTCGACGAGCGGAACACGGACAGACGCGGGCGGCCGACACCGGAGCGGCGCAGCTTCAGCCGCACACTCCGCTTGCGCCGGGCATTCGTAACCTTGGCTTTGGACATGACCGGCTCCGTTACTTCTTCTTGCCTTCCTTGCGGAAGATGAATTCGCCAACATACTTCACACCCTTGCCCTTGTAGGGCTCCGGCGGACGATAGGAGCGAATCTCGGCGGCGACCTGGCCGACACGCTGGATGTCGCTGCCTGTCACCGTGATCTCGGTCGGCTTCGGCACGGTGATCGTGATCCCTTCCGGGATCGCGTAGACCACATCGTGGCTGTAGCCGAGCGCGAGCTGCAGGTTCTTGCCCTGCATCGCCGCGCGGTAACCGACGCCGGTGATTTCGAGCTTCTTCTCGAAGCCCTTGGTGACGCCTTCGACCAGATTCGCGACCTGGGCGCGAGCAGTACCGTACAGCGCCCGCGCGCGGTTGGTCTCGACCCGCGGGTTCACCTTGATCTGGCCGCTCTCGAGCTTCACTTCGACGTCGTCATGGACGACGAACTGAAGCTGGCCCTTCGGCCCCTTCATCTTGACGGTCTGCCCGTCGACGGTCGCGGTAACACCCGACGGCACCGGAACCGGCCTTTTGCCAACACGTGACATGGATCAAAAATCCTTCTCAGAACACCGTGAAGAGAACTTCACCGCCCACGTTCGCTTCACGCGCACTGTGGTCGGCCATGATCCCCTTCGGCGTCGACAACACCGAAATGCCGAGTCCGTTGTTGACCCGCGGCAGGTTCTTCACCGAGGCGTAAACGCGACGCCCGGGCTTGGAGACCCGCTCGATCTCGCGGATGACGGGCTCGCCGTCGAAATACTTCAGCTCGATCTCGATCTCGCTGCGGCCCGAGGAATGCTCGAGCGTGGCGTAACCGCGGATGTAGCCCTCGCTCTTCAGCACCTCGAGGACGTTCTCGCGCATCTTCGAGCCAGGCGTGGAAACCTTGTTCTTGGAGCGCATCTGCGCGTTGCGGATACGGGTGATCAGATCGCTGATTGGATCGTGCGTAGACATCTAAACGACCCTCCTTACCAGCTCGACTTCACGAGGCCCGGGACCATGCCCTTGGAGCCAAGCTCGCGCAGCGCGATACGGGACAGCTTGTTCTTGCGGTAATTCGAGCGCGGGCGCCCCGACAGCTCGCACCGCAGACGGATGCGGGTCGCCGACGAATTGCGCGGCATTTCCGCCAGCTTCAGGGTCGCGGCGAACCGCTCCTCCATCGGCAGCGTCTTGTCGGCGATGATCGCCTTCAACCGCTCGCGCTTCGGGGCGGCGTTCTTCACCATCCGCTTGCGCCGGTTGTTTTTCTCGACTGAACTCTTCTTTGCCATGCTTGGCTCCTGGGTATCCGCGTTTGAGAGGCTTTAGGTCAGCGTCTCACTGCCGGAACGGGAAATTGAAAGCGGTCAACAAGGCCCTCGCCTCTTCGTCGGTCTTGGCCGTGGTGCAGACGGTGATGTCCATACCGCGGGCTTCCGAGACTTTGTCGAAGTCGATCTCGGGGAAAATGATGTGCTCCTTGATGCCGAGCGAGTAGTTGCCGCGGCCGTCGAAGCTCTTCGGGTTCAGGCCGCGGAAGTCGCGAACGCGCGGCAGCGCGACCGTCACCAGGCGATCGATGAACTCGTACATGCGGGCCTTTCGCAGCGTGACCTTGCAGCCGATCGGCTGGTTCTCACGCAGCTTGAAGGTCGCGATCGCGACACGCGAATAGGTCACGATCGCCTTCTGGCCGGCGATCTGGGTCAGCTCGGCAGCGGCGGTCTCGGCCTTCTTGCGATCGTTGACGGAATCGCCAACGCCCATGTTCAGCACGACCTTGTCCAGGCGAGGAACCTGCATGACGTTCTCATAACCGAACTTCTCGGTCATCGCCGTGCGGATATTCGCGTCGTATTCCGCGCGCAGGCGCGGCGTGTAAGCGGCCTCAGCCATCGATCTCAGCTCCCGAGCTCTTGGCGATGCGGACCTTCTTGCCGTCCGCCAAAATCTTGAATCCGACGCGGGTCGGCTTTCCGTCCTTGCCGACATACGCGATGTTGGACAGTTGGATCGGCGACTCTTTCGAGATGATGCCGCCCTCCTGGGCCTGCGTCTGCTTCTGGTGACGCTTGACCATGTTGATGCCGCGCACGAGCGCCGTGCCGGCGTCGGGACGCACTTCGAACACTTCGCCGGTGCGGCCCTTGTCGCGACCGGTCAGCACGACGACCTTGTCGCCCTTGCGGATCTTCGCAGCCATCACAGCACCTCCGGCGCGAGCGAGATGATCTTCATGTGGTTCTTGGCGCGCAGCTCGCGCGGCACGGGCCCGAAGATACGGGTCCCGACCGGCTCGGACTGGTTGTTGATCAGAACGGCGGCGTTGCGGTCGAAGCGGATGACCGAACCGTCGGCGCGGCGGATGTCCTTGCGGACGCGCACCACGACGGCCTTCATCACGTCGCCCTTCTTCACCTTGCCACGCGGAATCGCTTCCTTGATCGAGACGACGATGATGTCGCCGATCGTGGCGTAGCGGCGCTTGGAGCCCCCGAGCACCTTGATACACATGACACGGCGTGCGCCAGAATTGTCGGCCACGTCGAGGTTGGTCTGCATCTGAATCATTGATGCACCTCGTCCTCTTCTCTCTTGCGCCAGCCCAGCCGGCGCTCAACATTTCCCTGAAGTCAGTCGCTAAAGCCAACAGATCAGGCGCTTTTCTTGTGTTCGCCCCGGATCACGACCCAGCGCTTCAACTTCGAAATCGGCTTCGATTCCTCGATCCATACCATATCGCCCGGCTTGAACTGGTTGTCCTCGTCGTGCGCGTGGTAATTCTTCGAACGGCGGATCGTCTTCTTGTAGATCGGGTGCGTGAAGCGGCGATCGACGCGCACTACGACGGTCTTGGCAGTCTTGTCGCTGACGACCACGCCTTGCAAAGTACGTTTCGGCATATTCGTAAGCCCCTTACTTCTCTTTCGCGCGCTTCTGCGCGGCGACGGTCTTGATGCGGGCGATGTCACGGCGAGCCTCGCGGAGGCGCGAGGTGTTCTCGAGCTGCCCGGTGGCGCGCTGGAAGCGCAGGTTGAAGCGCTCCTTCTTCAGGTTCAGGATGGCGTCATCCTGCTGATCAGGGCTCATCGCGCGGATATCTTCGATCTTCATCTGGGCCATGGCCATTACTCCGCAATGCGCTCGACGAAGCGCGTCTTGATCGGCAGCTTGGCGGCCGCCAGGGTCAGCGCCTCACGTGCCGTCTGGGTGTTGACGCCGTCGATCTCGAACAGCACCCGGCCCGGCTTGACGCGCGCCACCCACAGTTCCGGCGCGCCCTTGCCGGAGCCCATGCGGACCTCGGCCGGCTTCTTCGACACCGGAACGTCGGGGAACACGCGGATCCAGACCCGGCCGGCGCGCTTCATGTGGCGGGTCAGCGCGCGGCGAGCCGCTTCGATCTGGCGCGCGGTGACGCGCTCCGGCTCGGTCGCCTTCAGGCCGAACTGGCCGAAGGCCAACGTCGCGCCCGAAGACGCAACGCCGTGGATACGGCCCTTATGCGCCTTCCGGAACTTCGTTTTCTTAGGTTGCATCATGGCTTCAAGCCCTCAAATTCTCTGTGCTGGCGTCAGGCCGCAGCGTTGTCACGGCGCCCGCGACCACCGCGATCACCACCGCCGCCGGTCTCGCCTTCGGCCATTCTCTTGTCCTGGGCCATCGGATCGTGCTCGAGGATCTCGCCCTTGAAGATCCAGACCTTGACGCCGCAGGTGCCGAAGGTCGTGAACGCGGTCGCGACGCCGTAGTCGATGTCGGCGCGCAGCGTGTGCAGCGGCACGCGACCTTCGCGGTACCACTCCATACGCGCGATTTCCGCACCGCCCAGACGACCCGAGCAGTTGATGCGGATGCCTTCGGCGCCGAGACGCATCGCCGACTGCACGGCGCGTTTCATGGCACGGCGGAACGCCACGCGGCGCTCCAGCTGCTGCGCGATCGATTCGGCCACCAGCGTCGCATCGAGCTCCGGCTTGCGGATCTCGACGATGTTGATGACGACGTCGGACGAAGTGATGTCCGCGACCTTCTTGCGCAGCTTGTCGATGTCGGCGCCCTTCTTGCCGATCACCACGCCCGGACGGGCCGAGTGGATGGTGACGCGGCACTTCTTGTGCGGACGCTCGATCACGATGCGAGCGACGGCCGCCTGCTTGAGCTCCTTGTGCAGGATCTCGCGGATCTTGACGTCCTCGTGGAGGAGCTTGCCGTATTCCTGCTTGCCGGCGAACCAGCGGGAATCCCAGGTCCGGTTGATGCCAAGACGCAGACCGATCGGATTGATCTTTTGACCCATCGTGTTCTCCTGCGCCCTTAAGCCGCTGCTTCGGCTTCGACCTGACGAACGATGATCGTCAGCTGCGAAAATGGTTTGTAGACACGGCCCGAACGGCCGCGACCGCGGGCGGCAAAGCGCTTCATCACGAGGCCGTTGCCGACGAAGGCCTGCGCCACGACGAGATCGTCGACGTCGAGGTCGTGGTTATTCTCGGCATTGGCGATAGCCGATTCCAGGCACTTCTTCACGTCAACGGCGATCCGCTTGCGCGAGAACTGCAGATCGGCGAGCGCAGCAGCCGCCTTCCGGCCGCGGATCAGCTGGGCGACCAGATTGAGCTTCTGCGGGCTCACCCGCAGCATCCGGGCGACCGCCTTGGCCTCGTTCTCGGCGAGGCTCCGTTCGCGCTTAGGTTTGCTCATCGTTTAATCCTCAAGCCTTCTTGGCTTTCTTGTCCCCGGAGTGGCCATGGAAGGTCCGGGTCGGCGAGAACTCGCCGAACTTGTGACCGACCATTTCCTCGTTGACGGCCACCGGCACGTGCTTCTGACCGTTGTAGACGCCGAAGGTCAGGCCGACGAACTGCGGCAGGATCGTCGAGCGACGGCTCCAGATCTTGATGACGTCGTGACGGCCGGACGCGCGGGCGGCATCTGCCTTCTTGAGCAGAGAACCCTCGACGAACGGGCCTTTCCAGACTGAACGAACCATGTCCGGCGTTCCTTACTTCTTCCGCTTGTGGCGGCTTAGGAGAATGAATTTGTTGGTCGACTTGTTGGAGCGGGTCTTCTTGCCCTTGGTCGGCTTGCCCCACGGAGTGACCGGGTGGCGACCGCCCGAGGTCCGACCTTCACCACCGCCGTGCGGATGGTCGATCGGGTTCATCGAAACGCCGCGGTTATGCGGCTTGCGGCCCAGCCAACGGTTGCGGCCGGCCTTGCCGATCGAGGTGTTCATGTGGTCCGGGTTCGAGACCGCGCCGATGGTGCCGCGGCAACGGCCGTGCACCAGGCGCTGCTCGCCCGAGTTCAGGCGGATGATCACGTAGTCCTGGTCGCGGCCAACGAGCTGCGCGTAGGTGCCTGCGGAGCGGGCGAGCTGGCCGCCCTTCCCGATCTTGACCTCGATGTTGTGGATGATCGTTCCGACCGGCATGTTGCCGAGCGGCATGACGTTGCCCGGCTTCACGTCGACATAGTTGCCGGCAACCACGGAATCGCCGACGGCCAGGCGCTGCGGCGCCAGGATATAGGCCTGGGTGCCGTCCTCATACTTGACCAGCGCGATGAACGCGGTGCGGTTCGGATCGTATTCGAGCCGCTCGACCGTCGCGGGCGCATCGACCTTGTCGCGCTTGAAGTCGACGGTGCGCAGCGTCCGCTTGTGACCGCCGCCGCGGAAACGCACGGTGATGCGACCGGTGTTGTTGCGGCCGCCCGAGGAGTGCTTGCCTTCGGTAAGCGCCTTGACCGGCTTGCCCTTGTACAGGGCCGAACGATCGACCATGACCAGCTGGCGCTGGCCCGGCGTCGTAGGATTGAATGTCTTCAGTGCCATCGTCGTACGACCTTACAGACCGGTGGTCACGTCGATCCGGTGACCCTCTTCGAGAGTCACGATCGCGCGCTTGGAGTTCGACTGCGAGCCGAGATTGCCGCGGAAGATCTTGGTCTTGCCCTTGCGGACCAGCGTGTTGACGCTCTTGACCTTGACGTCGAACAGCTTCTCGATCGCTTCCTTGATCTGCGGCTTCGTCGCCTTCGCGGCCACCTTGAACAGCACCTTGTTGTGCTCCGAGGCGATCGTCGCCTTTTCGGTCACGACCGGCGACAGGATCACGTCGTAGTGGCGAGGCTCGATGTTCTTCGTCATTTGAAGCGCGCCTCCAGCGCATCGATGGCGGCCTTGGTCAGAACGAGCTTCTGACGGCGCAGGATGTCATAGACGTTGATGCCCTGGATCGGCAGCACGTCCATGTTCGGGATGTTGCGGGCCGCAGCGGCAAAGCCGTTGTTGAGCTCGGCGCCGTCGATGATCAGCGCGTTGGTCAAGCCGAGGCCCGAGAAGTGACCGAGCAGCGCCTTGGTCTTGGCGGCTTCCAGCGCGGCCTTGTCGATCACCAGCAGATCGCCGTCCTTGGCCTTGGCCGACAGCGCATGCTTCAGGGCAAGCGCGCGGACCTTCTTCGGCAGGTCGGTGGCGTGCGAACGCACCACCGGACCGAAGGCACGGCCACCGCCGCGGAACTGCGGCACGCGGGCCGAGCCGTGACGAGCACCGCCGGTGCCCTTCTGCTTGTACATCTTCTTGCCGGTACGCCAGATCTCGGCGCGGCCCTTAGCCTTGTGGGTGCCGGCCTGACGCTTGTTGAGCTGCCACTGCACGCAACGCGCAATGATGTCCTGGCGCGGCTCGAGGCCGAAAATGGCGTCGGAAAGCTGGACCGAGCCGGCTTCCTTACCTTCGAGGGTCGTGACCTTCAATTCCATCTCACGCCTCCTGCGCAGCCGGAGCGGCTTCCGCTTCGCCAGCAACCTTGAACTTGCCGGGCTTCGGAGCATCCTTCGGCAGCGGCTTCTTGACGGCGTCGCGCACGCGGATCCAGCCGCCCTTGGAGCCGGGAACGGCACCTTCGACGAGGATCAGGCCACGCTCGACATCGAGCTGAACGACTCGAAGATTGAGCGTGGTGATGCGGTCGACACCCATGTGGCCGGGCATCTTCTTGTTCTTCCAGGTCTTGCCGGGGTCCTGACGGCCGCCGGTCGAACCGATCGAACGGTGCGAGACCGACACACCGTGCGTCGCGCGCAGACCGCCGAAGTTCCAGCGCTTCATACCGCCGGCAAAGCCCTTACCGACCGAGGTGCCGGTGACGTCGACGAACTGGCCGACGACGAAATGGTCGGCGAGGATCTCGGCGCCGACCGGGATCATGGCATCCGCGGAGACGCGGAATTCCTCGACCTGACGCTTCGGCTCGACCTTGGCGACCGCGAACTGGCCGCGCTCCGCCTTGGGCATGTAGACGGTCTTGCGGCTGCCAGAACCGAGCTGGAGCGCAACGTAACCGTTCTTCTCTTCGGTACGGTGGCCTACGACCTGGCAATTGCCGAGCTTCAGCACGGTCACGGGAATATGTTCGCCGGCCTCTGTAAAGACCCGCGTCATCCCGACCTTTTGTGCGATCACTCCGGAGCGCATCGGCTTGCTTCCTGTTCTTTCTGTCCGCTTTGGGCGAACGGGATCCAAAAATCTTAGAGCTTGATCTCGACGTCGACACCGGCGGCCAGGTCGAGCTTCATCAAAGCATCGACGGTCTGCGGGGTCGGATCGACGATGTCGAGCAGGCGCTTGTGAGTGCGCATCTCGAACTGCTCGCGGCTCTTCTTGTCGACGTGGGGCGAACGGTTGACGGTGAACTTCTCGATGCGGGTGGGCAGCGGAATGGGTCCGCGGACCTGCGCGCCGGTGCGCTTCGCCGTGTTCACGATCTCGCGGGTCGACGTATCGAGGATACGATGGTCGAACGCCTTGAGACGGATACGAATGTTTTGGCCGTTCATTGCCGTGGTCTCTCTTCGTTGGGTGGCGAATAGCGAATAGCGAATGTCACCACTCGCTACTCGCCGATCCCTATTCTCGTGATTACTCGATGATCGAGGCGACGACGCCGGCGCCGACGGTGCGGCCACCTTCGCGGATCGCGAAGCGGAGCTTCTCTTCCATCGCGATCGGCACGATCAGGTGCACTTCCATCGCGATGTTGTCGCCCGGCATCACCATCTCGGTGCCTTCCGGCAGGTGCACGACACCGGTCACGTCGGTGGTGCGGAAGTAGAACTGCGGACGGTAGTTGGTGAAGAACGGGGTGTGGCGACCGCCCTCTTCCTTGGTGAGGATGTACGCCTCAGCCTTGAACTTGGTGTGCGGCTTGACCGAACCCGGCTTGCACAGCACCTGGCCGCGCTCGACGTCCTCGCGCTTGGTGCCGCGGAGCAGCGCACCGATGTTGTCGCCGGCCTGGCCCTGATCGAGCAGCTTGCGGAACATTTCGACGCCGGTGACAGTCGTCTTCTGGGTGGCGCGGAGACCGACGATCTCGATTTCCTCGCCGACCTTGACGATACCGCGCTCGACACGGCCGGTCACGACGGTGCCGCGGCCCGAGATCGAGAACACGTCTTCAACCGGCATCAGGAACGGCTGGTCGATCGGACGCTCCGGCTGCGGGATGTACTCGTCGACGTTCTTCATCAGTTCGAGGATGGCGTCGTGGCCGAGCTTTTTGTCGGAATCTTCGAGAGCGGCCAGCGCCGAGCCCTTGATGATCGGGATCTTGTCGCCGGGGAAGTCGTACTTCGAGAGCAGCTCGCGGACTTCGAGCTCGACCAGCTCGAGAAGCTCCGGATCGTCGACCATGTCGCACTTGTTGAGGAACACGACCAGCGCGGGCACGCCGACCTGGCGGGCGAGCAGGATGTGCTCGCGGGTCTGCGGCATCGGGCCGTCAGCGGCCGACACGACCAGGATCGCGCCATCCATCTGGGCGGCGCCGGTGATCATGTTCTTGACGTAGTCGGCGTGGCCGGGGCAGTCGACGTGGGCGTAGTGGCGGTTCGGCGTCTCGTACTCGACGTGCGCGGTCGAGATCGTGATGCCGCGCGCCTTCTCTTCAGGCGCCTTGTCGATCTGATCGTACGCGGTGAACGTCGCACCGCCGGCTTCGGCGAGGACCTTGGTGATCGCCGCGGTCAGCGACGTCTTGCCATGGTCGACGTGACCGATGGTGCCGATGTTGCAGTGCGGCTTGTTACGTTCAAACTTTGCTTTGGCCATTTGACTCTCCGTTCAATCGTCAGTTCGTGACCGACGACAATCAGGCAAACTTCTTCTGGACTTCTGCCGACACGTTGGCCGGCGCTTCTGCGTAGTGGTCGAACTGCATGGTGAAGGTTGCGCGCCCCTGGCTCATCGAGCGCAGGTTATTCACGTAACCAAACATGTTCATGAGCGGCACCATCGCGTTGATGACGTTGGCGTTGCCGCGCATGTCCTGACCCTGGATCTGACCGCGCCGGGAATTCAGGTCGCCGATGACCGAGCCGGTGTAGTCTTCCGGGGTCACCACTTCGACCTTCATGATCGGCTCGAGCAGGACGGACTTGCCCTTCTGCAAGGCTTCGCGGAACGCCGCGCGCGATGCGATTTCGAAGGCGAGCGCCGACGAGTCGACGTCATGGTACTTGCCGTCGACGAGCTGAACCTTGACGTCGACCACGGGGAAGCCCGCGACGACACCAGAGCTCATCACGCTGTTGAGGCCCTTTTCGACGCCGGGGATGTATTCCTTCGGAACCGCACCGCCGACGATCTTGGACTCGAACTCATAGCCCTTGCCGGGCTCGTTCGGCTCGACCACGATCGATACTTCCGCGAACTGACCGGTACCGCCGGTCTGCTTCTTGTGGGTGTACTTGACTTCGGCCTTCTTGGTGACGCGCTCACGGAACGCCACCTGCGGCGCGCCGATGTTGGCGTCGACCTTGTAGGTACGACGGAGGATGTCGACCTTGATGTCGAGATGGAGTTCGCCCATGCCCTTGAGGATGGTCTGGCCGGACTCCTGGTCGGTCGACACGCGGAAGGACGGATCCTCCGCGGCGAGCTTGGCCAGCGCCACGCCCAGCTTTTCCTGGTCGGCCTTGGACTTCGGCTCGATCGCGATCTCGATGACCGGCTCGGGGAATTCCATCTTCTCCAGGATCACCTGCTTGTCGGGATCGCAGAGCGTGTCGCCGGTGCGCGCTTCCTTCAGGCCGGCCAGCGCGACGATGTCGCCGGCATAGGCTTCCTTGATGTCTTCGCGGTTGTTCGCATGCATCAGCAACATGCGCCCGATGCGCTCCTTCTTCTCGCGCGTCGAGTTCACGACGCCGGTGCCGCTCTGGAGAACGCCAGAGTAGATGCGGCAGAAGGTGATGGTGCCGACAAACGGGTCGTCCATGATCTTGAACGCGAGCAGCGCGAGCGGCTCCTTGTCGTCGGCCTTGCGCACGACCTCGTTGCCGCGGTCGTCGGTGCCCTTGATCGCGGGCACGTCGATCGGCGACGGCAGATAGTCGACCACCGCGTCGAGCAGCGGCTGCACGCCCTTGTTCTTGAAGGCCGAGCCGCACAGTACGGGATAGAACGCGCCGGTCAGCACCGCCTTGCGGATCAGGCGCTTCAGCGTCGCTTCGTCCGGCTCGTTGCCGTCGAGGAAGGCAGCCAATGCGTCATCGTCGAGCTCGACGGCGGCTTCCACCATCTTCTCGCGGTATTCCTTGGCCTGGTCGACGAGATCTTCCGGAATGTCGACATAGTCGAACTTCGCGCCGAGCGACTCGTCGTTCCAGACGATGCCCTTCATCTTCACGAGGTCGACGAGACCCTTGAAGTTGTTCTCGGCACCGATCGGAAGCTGGATCGCGATCGGCTTGGCGCCGAGGCGGTCGACGATGTCGGCCAGGCACTTGAAGAAGTCGGCACCGGTCTTGTCCATCTTGTTGGCGAAGACGATGCGCGGAACCTTGTACTTGTCGCCCTGGCGCCAGACGGTCTCGGTCTGAGGCTCGACGCCCTGGTTCGAGTCGAGCACGCAGACGGCGCCGTCGAGCACGCGCAGCGAACGCTCGACTTCGATGGTGAAGTCGACGTGGCCGGGAGTGTCGATGATGTTCAGGCGCTTGCCGGCCCAGAAGGCGGTGGTCGCAGCCGAGGTGATCGTGATGCCACGCTCCTGCTCCTGCTCCATCCAGTCCATCGTCGCGGCACCTTCGTGCACTTCGCCGATCTTGTGGCTCTTGCCGGTGTAATAGAGGATGCGCTCGGTCGTCGTCGTCTTGCCGGCGTCGATATGCGCCATGATACCGAAGTTACGGTAGTCCTCGATGGCATGTTGGCGGGGCATAGGGTGTTCCTTGCGTGTCCGTTTGTTTCGCCGTTACCAGCGATAGTGCGAGAAGGCACGGTTGGCTTCCGCCATCCGGTGCACGTCTTCACGCTTCTTGACGGCGTTGCCACGGTTGTTCGACGCATCCAGGAGCTCCGCGGAGAGCCGCTCGGTCATCGTCTTCTCGTTGCGCTCGCGCGCAGCCGAGATCAGCCAGCGGATACCCAGCGCCTGCCGGCGGGTCGAACGAACTTCGACCGGAACCTGGTAGGTCGCGCCGCCGACGCGACGGGAGCGCACCTCGATCGTCGGCATGACGTTCTCGAGCGCCTGCTCGAACACGCCGAGCGGGCTCTGCTTGGTCTTGGCTTCGATGATGCCGAACGCACCGTAGACGATACCTTCGGCGACCGACTTCTTGCCGGCGTACATCACCGAGTTCATGAACTTCGTGACGATGATGTTCCCGAACTTCGGATCCGGGAGAACTTCGCGCTTTTCCGCTGAGTGGCGACGAGACATGGAGCTGGTTCCCGCTTACTTCGGACGCTTCGCGCCGTACTTCGAACGACGCTGCTTACGGTTCTTGACGCCCTGGGTATCCAGAACGCCGCGGAGGATGTGATAGCGCACGCCGGGCAAGTCCTTGACGCGGCCGCCGCGGATCATGACCACCGAGTGCTCCTGAAGGTTATGACCTTCACCCGGAATGTAGCCGATCACCTCGAAGCCGTTGGTCAGGCGCACCTTGGCGACCTTACGAAGCGCCGAGTTCGGCTTCTTCGGGGTCGTGGTGTAGACGCGGGTGCAAACACCACGCTTCTGCGGCGACTGCTGCAACGCCGGCACCTTCTTGCGCGACTTCTGCACTTCACGCGGTTGAGCGATCAGCTGGTTGATCGTCGGCATCCTGGCCTTACCCTTTGTTCTGCCGCGGCCCCTTCCGGGCCCGCTGTCTTGCCGCGGCCCGCTGCCGGGCCGCAATTTTTTTCGAGGCTACCCGCCCGACGAGGCCGCTCCGCACGGAACAATCCGCGCAAAGCGAAATTGCGCCAACCGCTCCATCACCGAGCGGAAAGCGTTACGACGCCACAGAGGACCGCAGTCTCCAGGCCAATCAGCGTAAAGCTGTGGCCTGCGCACCGAGGTCATGCATCCGAATTCGATCTCAAGAGACCAAGCTCAAGAGAACTAGAATCGCACTGGCATTGCCTAGCTATGATCGACAGCGTTTGAGCGGCATTCGTCGAGGTTTGGTGCCCGTCTTTAGCGATCCGTGAGGATCCGATCCTTCGGGATCAAATCCCTGGGGATCAACGGGTGGCCCGTTCCGACGTTGGCGATGCTCACCGCCTGTCGTTAAGTGAGGCGCTTTCTATAAGTGAGAGTCGATCAAGTCAAGGCGAAACGACAGTCACAAAGCGCTTCTGGCGCCTGTGAAAATCGCCGTTTGCCCACACTCACCGCGCCTCGCCGATAAGGCTATGGGCCCCATCTTCCGCCAGCTCAAACACATTTATACCGGGTGAAATATACTTTTATTACCCCTGCTGAGGCTTTCCTTCCCGTTAATGCGTCAGCTTGCCTCTTTCGGCAGATATTTGCATCATGCGGTACGCCGATATTGCCATGGTCGGCGGGGGATTGTCCGGCTCAACCGCCGCCGCAATGCTCGGCCATGTCGGCATTTCGACGGTGTTGATCGATCCGCAGGAGAGCTATCCGGCGAATTTCCGAGTCGAAAACTCAGCGGTCACGCCCAGGTCGAGCGATTCTTGACGACCGGAATCGGAGAATCGGTGCCGCGCCGCGCGACCTTTGCCGGCGAGAACTGGATCGCCCGCTTTGGTCACCTCCTCGACTTCTTCGGTCACTTCTCCTCGTCGTCCTCATCATCCTCGTCGAGGTCGTCTTCATCCCCGTCGTCATCGTCGCCGTCGGCCTGAGCCACGGCGCCATGCGGCTGGTGGATCTGGTCGTTCCACAGCTTGCGATAGGTGCCGTTCCTGGCGAGCAGCTCGGCATGCGAGCCGCGCTCGATCGCCCTGCCCCCTGAGATCACGATGATCTCGTCCATCTCGACCACCGAGGTCAGGCGGTGGGTCGACCAGATCATGGTGCGGCCCTTGGCGACCTTGAGCAGCGTGCGGTTGATCGCGGCTTCCGTGGTCTGGTCCAGCGCCGAGGTGGCTTCGTCCAGCAGCAGCACCGATGGATTGCGGATGATCGCGCGCGCGATCGCGATACGCTGGCGCTGCCCGCCCGACAGCGTATCGCCGCGTTCGCCGACCGGTGTGTCGTAGCGCTGCGGCAGGCTCATGATGTAGCGATGGATCTCGGCCTTCCTGGCGGCCTCCTCCACCTCCTCGTCGGTCGCGCCTTCCTTGCCCAGCCGGATATTTTCGCGGATCGACATGTTGAACAGCATGTTCTCCTGGAACACCACCGCCATGCTCCGGCGCAGCGAATCCAGCGTCACCTTGCGGACGTCGACGCCATCGATGGTGACGCGCCCCTCGTTCGGCACGTAAAGCCGCAGGATCAGGTTGAGCAGCGTGCTCTTGCCGGAGCCTGAGGGGCCGACGATGGCGATGCGCTTGCCGACGTCGAGCTTGAGGCTGAGATTGTCCAGCACCGGCGCCTGGCCGCCCTCGTACTGGAACGTCACGCGGTCGAAGGTGATGTCGTGGGTCACGCGAGGCAGGTCGGGCGCGCCGGGACGATCGGCGCCGCGGGTCGGCTCGTCCAGCAGCTCCTGCATGTGGCGGATCGCGGCGGCCGAGGAGATCGACACCGGGATGAAGTGCATCACATGGGCGATGTTGTAGGAGACCTCCCAGAACGCGCTCTCGAAGGTGACGAATGTGCCGATCGTGATCTGGCCCTTGGTCGCCAGATACGCGCCGATCGCGAGCACGACGAGGTGCAGCAACAGCACCGAGATGGTGACGGTCCGCTCCACCATGGTCGACAGGAACGTGGCTGAGGCGATCTTGCGGCGCGTCTCGTCGTTGCGGAAGGTGAAGAAGCCGAACATCCTGCGTTGCAGGCTGAAGGCCTTGATCACCGCCTGCGCCGCCACATTCTCCTGCACCATGCCGAGCAGCGCGCTTTCGTTCTGCTTCTGCTCGTAATTGGCCTGCACCGCCTTCGGGGTGAGGATGCGCGGGCCGATCAGCGTGATCGGGAACACCAGCAGCGCGACCGCGGCGAGCTGCCAGTTCAGGAACACCATCAGGATGATGCCGGCGATCAGTTCCAGGAACGGCAGCGCCGCGCTGTTGGCGAAGGTCTTGACCGAGCCCTCGAAGGCCGAGAGGTCGACGGAAAAGCGCGACAGGATCTCGCCGCGCCTGGTGCGGCCGAAATAGGCCGCCGGCAGGTCCTGGACGTGCTCGAACAGGCGCTTGCGAACGTCGGAGATGATGCAGGCAGCGAGCCGCGCGTCCCAGCGCTCGTACCAGACGGCGACGATCGAGGTGAAGATACCGGCGACCGCGAGCACGCCGAGGATCTTGTACAGCGCCTGAAAATCCTCTTCGCCGAGCGCGTCGTCGATCAGATACTTCAGGCTGAGCGGCATGATGACGTTGAACAGCGTCTCGACGAAGACGCCGAACGCCACGAATGACAGCATCCGCTTGTAGTTCGTCAGGAAGGGTTTGACGAAGCCCAGGATGGTCGCGAGCGCGCCGGCGGCTTCGCGCGCGGTAAAGACGACAAGGTCCTCGTCCTCATCGTCGTCATCGAGTTCCAGCTCGTCATCCTCCTCGCCTTCGTCCTCGTCGTCTTCGAGGTCCGGCTTGGCGGGGACGAGCTTGTCCTCGAGCTCGGCCGCCTCTTCCGCGGCGAGCTTCTGTTTGTCGGGCGGGAGGGGCTTGGACGCCATGAAACCAACCGATGCTGACGGCCGGCATGACCGCGGAGAAAGCAGGAAATAGCGGTAACCGCTATTGCACCGATTCTATGCGATCACGATGAATTCGGCAAAGCAATTGGCCAGGCCGGTTCGACCCCTGCGTCTAGTCGTCGTCCTCATCCTCGACCTTGTCGAAAAAGGAATAGCGCAAGCTGTCGGCGTCGGCATACCACTGCCCGGGCCCCTTGTTGGCGGCGAGCGTCGCCTCCCAGAGCGCGTCCGCGCAGTCCTTGCGGTGCATCGACAGGTCGAAGCCGTTGCCGAAGAACAGTTCGGACCATTCCCACCAGGTCCCGAGCTTCTTGACCCCACGCAGCAGGTCGTAGCGGTCGATCACCACCGAAGCCATGTCCGAGGTAACGGAGCCGAACACGAGGCCGGTCTTGACCACGCGGTTGAGCTCGCGGATCGCGCGGACCACCTGCTTCGGGGAAACATGGCACAGGCTGGTCTCGAACACGAAGTCGAAGCTGCCGTCCTTGAAGGGCATGTCGGTGATCGAGCCGAGCTTGTTGTACTTCTTCAGCGCTTTCGGCGTCCTGGCGTGGATGGCGCGGTTGTTCTCGATACCGAAGGCATCGATGCCGCGATCGCGCAGCGCACCGACCAGCTCGCCGCTGGCCGAGCCCGCGACCAGCAGCCTGGCGCCCTTGGGCTTGCCCCAGACGATGCCGATCAGCTTGGCAAGATAATCGGGATCGGTGAAGTGCTGCCATACCTCGCTGTAGGGACCGAGGCCGCGATAGTTCTCGAAATAATCGCGGTCGATCTTGTCCGAGACCGGCTTACCCTCCTGCTGCGCGCGCTCGCGGCGCAAGCGCATCATCTCGGTCAGGATGATGTCGGTCGCAGCATCGGAGGAGTCGAGCAGGCCGTTCAGCGTCGAGTCGAACAGATAGTCGCCGACCACCACGATGCCGGGATGTTCTTTCGGCTCGGGCCGATGGTTGGTCATGACGTCGCGCACGGGCAGACCGCCCGGAATCGCATTCACCGACGACAGCCAGCGGTGGATCTTGCCTTCCACGAAATACGAACGCGCATCGCCAAGCGAGGCCGGCAGCGATTTCAGCGCGGCATCGATCAGCTCCTGATCGGAGAGGTTGGCGAAGGCCAACGCGTCGGAGCCGGGAATCAGCCAGTTCAGCACGCCGTGCTTGCCGACGTCGTGGCGCGCGCCTTCGTTGTAGACGCAACAGCCGCCGAAGGCTTCCGACATGAACCAGGCGCCGGGAATCTTGTCGCCCCAGAACGGCGCCTCGAACAGGATCGAGACGCGCAGATAATGCGCGGGACGGTCGAAATACGACACATGCTTGACCATCGACTTACGGAGCTGCTCGCCTTCCCAGCCAACGGTGGCGAGCCAGGAGTGAGGCAGACACATCAGCACGAGGTCGAAGTCGCGCGTCTCCGGCCCCTTGCCGTTCATCATCTTGAGCTGGTAGCGGCCGGTCGGCGCCTTGCCGACGGTGAGCACGCGGTGATTGAGCTGGATGTCGGCGCTGACCTCCGACTGGAGGCATTCGATCAGCTGCTCGTTGCCGTTCTGGATGGAATAGAGGCCGATGTAGCCGTCGACGTCCATCAGATAGTTCTTGAGCGCGTTGAGACCGTTGGTGTTGTGGCTTTCGGTCGCGAGGTCCGACCGCGCCATCACCTTGAAGAAACGCTTTGCCGTTTCGTCCTCGATTTCCTCGTCGAGCACCTGCTCCGCGGTCTTGTAGGCCCACGGGTTCTCGTTGTCGTGCGCGCCGACGCCCTCGTAATACTCCACCGGCGACATCATTTCAGCGCAGCGCTTGCGGAACGCCTCGATCGCGACCGCGGTTTTGGCACCGTATTTGCGGCGCATGCCGGCGACGTCGTTGAGGAGCTCGCCGCCGAACTGCACCTGCTCGGCGTCCATCGGGATGGTCTGAAGCCCGAAATGCTGGATCAGCTCGCGCAGCGGATCGGGACCCGTCATCGAGTAGTCGTAGATCTCGGCAACGCCGGCCTCATACATCGCGGGCGCGGAATCGAATTTGCGCGTGACGATCTTGCCGCCGAGCCGGTCGGACGCCTCGTAGATGGTGACGCGGCAGAGATCGCCGAGCTTGCGCTTCAGGTACCAGGCGCTCATCAGCCCGCCGGGGCCGCCGCCTACGATTGCGAGATCAAGCATGAGAGTTCCGTGGTCTCCGGCCCTGCCCCCGGTGGCGGGACCACCGGTCTAAGTTCTCCTAGCAGAAGCTCTTTTGCGCCTGAAGGAAAGATGAACAAAGGTTGATCCTGCACCGCAACAGGTAACCAAAGCAGCAAAAAGGCCGGCTCGCGCCGGCCTTTTCATTGTCCTCGGTATTCCTACGGATGAACGATCATTCCGCAGGCGGCAGCGCAGGAAGCTCCGCTTCCGGCGCGGGCGACACGACCGCCGCCTGCTTCTCGCGCTCGTCGAGGATCATCTTGTCGCGCTTCACGGCGACTTCGCGGATCTTGGCCATGGAGGCGCCGGTACCCGCCGGGATCAGCCGGCCGACGATGACGTTCTCCTTGAGGCCTTCGAGCGGATCGACCTTGCCGTTGACCGCCGCTTCCGTGAGGACGCGGGTGGTTTCCTGGAACGAGGCCGCCGAGAAGAAGGAGCGGGTCTGGAGGCTCGCCTTGGTGATGCCGAGCAGAACCGGCGTGCCCGTGGCGATCTTCTTGCCCTCTTCCTTGGCCTTCTCGTTGAGCGCGTCGAACTCGATCTTGTCGACCTGCTCGCCCGAGATCATGTCCGTGTCGCCCTGGTCGGTGACTTCCACCTTCTGGAGCATCTGACGGACAATCACCTCGATGTGCTTGTCGTTGATGAGCACGCCCTGGAGCCGGTAGACCTCCTGGATTTCGTTGACCAGATAGGCCGCAAGCTCCTCGATGCCCTTGACCGCCAGGATGTCGTGCGGCGCCGGGTTGCCTTCCACGATGAAGTCGCCCTTTTCGACGACGTCGCCGTCCTGAAGGTGGATGTGCTTGCCCTTCGGGATCAGGTACTCGCGCGGCTCGTCGGTCTTGTCCATCGGCTCGATCGAGATGCGACGCTTGTTCTTGTAGTCGCGTCCGAACCGGATGGTGCCCGCGATTTCGGCGATGATCGCCGCATCCTTCGGACGCCGTGCCTCGAACAGTTCCGCCACCCGCGGCAGACCGCCGGTGATGTCACGCGTCTTGGCGCTTTCGGTCGAGACACGGGCGAGGATGTCGCCCGTATTGACCTTTGCTCCGACGTCGACCGAGAGAATGGCGTCGACCGACAGCATGTAGCGGGCATCGCCGCCACGCGCGAGCTTGAGCACCTTGCCGTCCTTGCCCTTGACCACGATGGCCGGACGCAGGTCCGAGCCGCCGCGGGTCGAGCGCCAGTCGATGACCACGCGCTTGGCAATACCGGTGGCCTCGTCGAGCGTTTCCGAGATCGACTGCCCCTCGACCAGATCCTCGAAGCCGATGGTGCCTTCGACCTCGGTGAGCAGCGGACGGGTGTAGGGATCCCACTCGACGATGCGCTGGCCGCGCTTGACCATGTCGCCCTCGTCGACATGCAGGCGCGAGCCGTACTGGATACGGTGCGTCGCACGCTCGGTGCCGTCGGCATCGACGATCGCGATCACCATGTTGCGCACCATCGCGACCAGGTGGCCTTCGCTGTTGCGGGCGATGGCCTTGTTCCGGATCACGATCTTGCCGTCGAAGTTGGATTCGACGAACGACTGCTCGTTGAGCTGCGCCGCACCACCGATGTGGAAGGTGCGCATGGTCAGCTGGGTGCCAGGCTCGCCGATCGACTGCGCCGCGATGACGCCGACGGCTTCACCGTGGTTGACCGGCGTGCCGCGGGCGAGGTCGCGGCCGTAGCACATGCCGCAAATGCCGTTGACGAGCTCGCAGGTCAGAGCCGAGCGGATCTTCACCTCCTGCACGCCACCCTGCTGGATGGCGTCCAGATGGCTCTCTTCCATCAGCGTACCGCGCTTGATGATCACCTTGCCCGAGCTGTCGCGCACGTCTTCGCAGGCCGTGCGGCCCAGGATGCGCGAACCGAGCGAAGCAACCACGGTGCCGGCATCGACGATGGCGCGCATCTTGATGCCGAGCTTGGTGCCGCAGTCGTTCTGCGTGATGATGCAGTCCTGCGCCACGTCGACCAGACGACGGGTCAGGTAGCCGGAGTTCGCGGTCTTCAACGCGGTGTCCGCGAGACCCTTGCGGGCGCCGTGGGTCGAGTTGAAGTACTCGAGCACCGAGAGGCCTTCCTTGAAGTTCGAGATGATCGGCGTCTCGATGATCTCGCCCGACGGCTTGGCCATCAGGCCGCGCATACCGGCGAGCTGGCGCATCTGGGCCGGCGAACCGCGGGCACCGGAGTGAGCCATCATGTAGATCGAGTTGATGTCGGCATCCGCCCCGCTCGCCGTCTTCTTGGTCGAGGAGATCTCCTTCATCATCGCCTTAGCGATTTCTTCGGTGGCCTTCGACCAGGCGTCGACGACCTTGTTGTACTTCTCGCCATGGGTGATCAGGCCGTCGTTGTACTGCTGCTCGAAATCCTTCGCCAGCGTACGGGTGGTGTCGACGATCTTCCACTTGGAGTGCGGAACGACCATGTCGTCCTTGCCGAACGAGATGCCGGCCTTGAACGCGTTGTAGAAGCCGAGCGCCATGATGCGGTCGCAGAAGATCACCGTCTCCTTCTGGCCGCAGTGGCGGTAGACTTGGTCGATGACGCCGGAGATCTCGCGCTTGGTCATCAGCTTGTTGATGATCTCGTACGAGATGCGCGGGTTCTTCGGCAGCAGATTGCCCAGCATGACGCGGCCTGCGGTGGTCTCGATCCACCGCGTCGAGACCTTGCCGGTCTCATCCATGCCCTGCCACCGATACTTGATCTTGGTGTGGAGGTGGATGACCTTCGCGTGCAGCGCGTGCTCGAGCTCGGCCATGTCGCCGAAGATCTTGCCCTCGCCGGGCAGGCCTTCGCGCATGATCGAGACGTAGTAGAGACCGAGCACGATGTCCTGCGACGGCACGATGATCGGCTGTCCGTTCGCCGGATGCAGGATGTTGTTGGTCGACATCATCAGGACGCGCGCTTCCAGCTGCGCTTCAAGCGACAGCGGAACGTGCACGGCCATCTGGTCGCCGTCGAAATCGGCGTTGAACGCGGCGCAGACCAGCGGGTGAAGCTGGATCGCCTTGCCCTCGATCAGCACGGGCTCGAACGCCTGGATGCCGAGGCGATGCAGCGTCGGCGCGCGGTTGAGCAGCACCGGATGCTCGCGGATGACCTCGTCCAGGATGTCCCAGACCTCGGGCCGCTCCTTCTCGACCAGCTTCTTGGCCTGCTTCACGGTGGTGGACAGGCCCTTGGCGTCAAGCCGCGAATAGATGAACGGCTTGAACAGCTCGAGCGCCATCTTCTTCGGCAGGCCGCACTGATGCAGGCGCAGCTCGGGACCGACCACGATCACCGAACGGCCCGAATAGTCGACGCGCTTGCCGAGCAGGTTCTGACGGAAGCGGCCCTGCTTGCCCTTGAGCATGTCGGCGAGCGACTTCAGCGGGCGCTTGTTGGCGCCCGTGATGACGCGGCCGCGGCGGCCGTTGTCGAACAGCGCGTCGACGGCCTCCTGAAGCATGCGCTTCTCGTTGCGGATGATGATATCGGGCGCGCGCAGCTCCATCAGCCGCTTCAAGCGGTTGTTGCGGTTGATGACGCGGCGGTAGAGGTCGTTGAGGTCCGAGGTCGCGAAGCGGCCGCCGTCCAGCGGCACCAGCGGACGCAGGTCCGGCGGAATCACCGGGACCACGGTCATGATCATCCATTCCGGCTTGTTGCCGGAGTGGCGGAACGCCTCGACGATCTTCAGGCGCTTGGCGAGCTTCTTGTGCTTGATGTCGGAGTCGGTCTCCTGCATCTCGATGCGCAAGGAGGCCTCGAGCTTCTCGAGATCCATGCCCTTGAGCAGCTCGCGGATCGCTTCCGCGCCGATCATGGCGGTGAAGGAATCCTGGCCGTACTCGTCCTGCGCCTTCAGATACTCGTCTTCCGACAGCAGCTGACGGTCCTTGAGCGCGGTGAGGCCCGGCTCGAGCACGACGTAGTATTCGAAGTAGAGGATCCGCTCGAGATCCTTCAGCGTCATGTCCAGCAGAAGGCCGATGCGCGAGGGCAACGACTTCAGGAACCAGATGTGGGCGACGGGGGCCGCGAGCTCGATATGGCCCATGCGCTCGCGCCGGACGCGCGACAGCGTGACCTCGACTGAGCACTTCTCGCAGATGATGCCCTTGTACTTCATGCGCTTGTACTTGCCGCACAAGCACTCGTAGTCCTTGATCGGCCCGAAGATGCGGGCGCAGAACAGGCCGTCGCGCTCGGGCTTGAAGGTACGGTAGTTGATGGTCTCCGGCTTCTTGATCTCGCCGTAGGACCAGGACAGAATCTTCTCTGGAGACGCGATCGAGATCCGGATCTGGTCGAAGACCTGAGCCGGCGTCGTCGGGTTGAAGAGATTCATAATTTCTTGGTTCATCGTCTTCTCCTCGCGTGCCGGTCGCCTCCGGCCGCAAATTCGAAAATCACTCGAGCGGGGCGCCCTGCCCTCAAGGCCTCGGGAGGGGCGCCAATGCCCGGCCGTGACGGCCGGGCATGAAAGGTCGAATTACTCGGCCGCTTCCGACGTCGACGCCGGACCCATCTTGGAGTTGTGCAGGTCGACGTTGAGGCCGAGCGAGCGCATTTCCTTGACCAGCACGTTGAACGATTCCGGAATACCGGCCTCGAACGTGTCGTCGCCGCGCACGATCGCCTCGTACACCTTGGTGCGGCCGGCGACGTCGTCCGACTTCACCGTCAGCATTTCCTGGAGCGTGTACGCCGCGCCGTAGGCCTCGAGCGCCCACACCTCCATTTCGCCGAAGCGCTGGCCGCCGAACTGCGCCTTGCCGCCCAGCGGTTGCTGGGTGACGAGCGAGTACGGACCGATTGAACGCGCATGGATCTTGTCGTCGACGAGATGGTGCAGCTTGAGCATGTAGATGTAGCCCACCGTCACCTTGCGATCGAACGGATCGCCGGTGCGGCCGTCATAGACGGTCGACTGACCCGAAGCGTCGAGACCGGCAAGCTTCAGCATCTCCTCAATGTCGGCTTCCTTGGCGCCGTCGAACACCGGCGTCGCGATCGGCACGCCACGGCTCAAGTTGTGGCCGAGCTCGATCAATTCGTTGTCGTTGAGCGACTTGATCGTCTCGTCGTCGCCGTAGACCTTCTTCAAGGTTTCCTTCAGCGGCTTGATGTCCTGCTTCGACAGGTACGCATCGACCGTCTGGCCGATACGCTTGCCGAGGCCGGCGCAGGCCCAGCCGAGATGGGTCTCGAGGATCTGCCCGACGTTCATGCGCGAGGGCACACCGAGCGGATTGAGCACGATGTCGGCATGCGTGCCGTCCTCGAGGAACGGCATGTCCTCGATCGGCACGATCTTGGACACCACGCCCTTGTTGCCGTGGCGGCCGGCCATCTTGTCGCCGGGCTGGATCTTGCGCTTCACCGCGACGAAGACCTTGACCATCTTCATCACGCCGGGCGGCAATTCGTCGCCGCGCTGAAGCTTCTCGACCTTGTCGAGGAAGCGCTGTTCCAGCCCCTTCTTCGACTCGTCGTACTGCTTCCGCATGGCCTCGATCTCGGCCATCAGCTTGTCGTTCGGAGAAGCGAACAGCCACCACTGCGACTTCGGGTACTCCTCGAGCACCGCACGGGTGATCTTGGTGTCCTTCTTGAAGCCCTTGGGACCGGCGATGCCCTGCCGCCCTTCGAGCAGCTCGGCAAGACGGTTGTAGACGTTGCGGTCCAGGATCGCCTGTTCGTCGTCGCGGTCCTTGGCCAGACGTTCGATCTCTTCCCGCTCGATCGCCAGCGCACGCTCGTCCTTGTCGACGCCGTGACGGTTGAACACGCGCACTTCCACGATCGTGCCCTGCACGCCCGGAGGAACGCGCAGCGAGGTGTCGCGAACGTCGGAAGCCTTCTCGCCGAAGATGGCGCGCAGGAGCTTCTCTTCCGGCGTCATCGGGCTTTCGCCCTTCGGCGTGATCTTGCCGACCAGGATGTCGCCGGCGCGCACTTCCGCGCCGATATAGACGATACCGGCTTCGTCGAGGTTCTTCAGCGCTTCTTCCGAGACGTTCGGAATGTCGCGGGTGATTTCCTCGGGCCCGAGCTTGGTGTCGCGGGCCATCACCTCGAATTCTTCGATATGAATTGAAGTAAACACGTCTTCCTTGACGATCCGCTCGGAGAGCAGGATCGAGTCTTCGAAGTTGTAGCCGTTCCACGGCATGAACGCGACGAGCACGTTACGGCCGAGCGCGAGCTCGCCGAGATCGGTCGACGGACCGTCGGCGATGATGTCGCCTTTCCTGACGATGTCGCCGACCTTGACCAGCGGACGCTGGTTGATGCAGGTCGACTGGTTGGAACGCTGGTACTTCATCAGACGGTAGATATCGACGCCCGACTTGGTCGGATCGAGATCTTCCGTAGCGCGGATGACGACGCGGGTCGCGTCGATCTGGTCGATCACGCCCGAACGGCGCGCCGCGATCGCGGCACCCGAGTCGCGGGCAACGACGCCTTCCATGCCGGTGCCGACGAACGGCGCCTCTGCGCGAACCAGCGGCACCGCCTGGCGCTGCATGTTCGAGCCCATCAGCGCGCGGTTGGCGTCGTCGTTCTCGAGGAACGGGATCAACGCCGCGGCCACCGACACGAGCTGCTTCGGCGACACGTCCATGTAGTCGACCTTGTCCGGCGTCACCGGCAAGACTTCGCCGGCATGACGGCAGACCACGAGGTCTTCGGTGAAGCGGCCCTTCGGATCGAGCGGCACGTTGGCCTGCGCGACCGTGTAACGGCCCTCTTCCATCGCCGAGAGGTACACGACCTCGTCGGTGACGCGGCCGTCCTTGACCTTGCGGTACGGCGTCTCGACGAAGCCGTACTTGTTCACGCGCGCGAAGGTCGCGAGCGAGTTGATCAGGCCGATGTTCGGACCTTCCGGCGTCTCGATCGGGCAGATGCGGCCGTAATGCGTCGGATGCACGTCGCGCACCTCGAAGCCGGCGCGCTCGCGGGTCAGACCGCCCGGTCCAAGCGCCGATAGGCGGCGCTTGTGGGTGATCTCCGACAGCGGGTTGGTCTGGTCCATGAACTGCGAGAGCTGCGAGGAGCCGAAGAACTCGCGCACGGCGGCAGCCGCCGGCTTCGCGTTGATCAGGTCCTGCGGCATGACCGTGTCGATGTCGACCGAGGACATGCGCTCCTTGATCGCGCGCTCCATCCGCAGGAGGCCGATGCGGTACTGGTTCTCCATCAGCTCGCCGACCGAGCGCACACGGCGATTGCCGAGATGGTCGATGTCGTCGATCTCGCCCTTGCCGTCGCGCAAATCCACCAAAGTCTTGATGACGGAGAGGATGTCTTCCTTGCGCAGCGTGCGCTGGGTGTCGGGCGCATCGAGGTCGAGACGCATGTTCATCTTGACGCGGCCGACCGCGGAGAGGTCGTAACGCTCGGCGTCGAAGAACAGCGACTGGAACATGGCCTGCGCCGAATCCAGCGTCGGCGGTTCGCCCGGACGCATCACGCGGTAGATGTCGAACAGCGCGTCCTCGCGCGTCATGTTCTTGTCGGCCGAGAGCGTGTTGCGGATGTAGGCGCCGACATTGACGTGGTCGATGTCGAGCAGCGGCAGCTCCTTGTAGCCCTGCTCGTTGAGGGCCTTCATCGACTTGTCGGTGATCTCCTCGCCGGCTTCGGCGTGGATTTCGCCCGTCTTCGGGTTGACGAGGTCCTCGGCGAGATAGTTGCCGACGAGTTCCTCATCCGACAGACGCAGCGCCTTCAGGCCCTTCTCCTGCATCTGACGCGCACCGCGAACGGTGAGCTTCTTGCCGGCCTCGAGCACGACCTTGCCGGTATCGGCGTCGATCAGGTCGTTGATGGTCGAGTAGCCGCGGAAACGGTTGGCGTCGAACGGAACGCGCCAGCCTTCCTTGGTCCGCTTGTAGAGGATCTTCTTGTAGAACGTGGACAGGATCGCCTCACCGTCGAGGCCGAGGGCGAACATCAGCGACGTCACCGGAATCTTGCGGCGACGGTCGATACGCGCATAGACGATGTCCTTGGCGTCGAACTCGATGTCGAGCCAGGAGCCGCGATACGGGATGACGCGGGCAGCGAACAGCAGCTTGCCCGAGGAATGGGTCTTGCCCTTGTCGTGGTCGAAGAACACGCCGGGCGAACGGTGCATCTGCGAAACGATGACGCGCTCGGTGCCGTTGACGATGAAGGTGCCGTTCATCGTCATGAGCGGGATATCGCCCATGTAGACGTCCTGCTCCTTGATGTCCTTCACCGACTTCGCGCCGGTTTCCTCGTCGATATCGAACACGATGAGGCGCAGCGTCACCTTGAGGGGCGCAGCGAAGGTCATGCCGCGCTGGCGGCACTCGTCGACGTCATATTTCGGCTGCTCGAACTCGTAGCGGACGAATTCCAGCATCGAGGTGCCCGAGAAGTCGGAGATCGGAAACACCGAACGGAACACCGCCTGCAGACCCTCGTCGAGACGACCACCCTGGGGTTCGTCGACCATCAGGAACTGGTCATAGGACGCCTTCTGAACCTCGATGAGGTTCGGCATCTCGGCCACTTCCTTGATATGTCCGAAGAACTTGCGAACGCGTTTGCGACCGGTGAATGTCTGCTGCGCCATCGTGGCCTCTCATTTCGTCGCCCGCTCTGGGCGCGCCGTCCAGGACGCGGTTGCCACCGCTCCCCGGGTTGAATTTTTCGAACCCGTTTTTTGGGAACCGAAAATCCAGTTTCAGGCCGTCATGTCCTGAATCTGTTCTTCAGACCTTCAAAACGCAAAACGACGCGCGGGGCGCATAGGCACTCCCGCCCGTCACAACGATTGTCTTACGGACTGCAAAAGCCCGAAATAGCTTGCTCTCCCAACGGCTTACAGGGAAACTGGCATCCCTGCCCACCGCGCTTTCGTGCTGTCGACCCGATATGGGGCGACAATAGTGCAGATTCGAGGGACAAACCCTCAAATCCCCACACTTTTTCGTGTTCGGCCTGCGTCGGGACGTCCCGTCGCACGCCTTTTGCATCTGACCCGCCCTCTTGAGGGAGGACCAGGATCCCGGGCCCCGCTCGATGCGCGCCCCGGGATCTCGTGCCGGCAAGCTTGCGCTTACTTGAGCTCGACCTTCGCGCCAGCCTTCTCGAGCTGGACCTTGAGCTTCTCGGCCTCGTCCTTGTTTACGCCTTCCTTGACAGGCTTCGGCGCGCCCTCGACGAGGTCCTTTGCTTCCTTCAGGCCCAGGCCGGTGATGGCGCGGACTTCCTTGATGACCTCGATCTTCTTGTCGCCGGCAGCGGCCAGAACGACCGTGAACTCGGTCTTCTCTTCCGCCGGGGCGGCGGCAGCGCCACCGCCAGCCGGGCCGGCCACGGCGACAGCCGCGGCAGCCGAAACGCCCCACTTCTCTTCGAGGAGCTTCGCCAGTTCGGCAGCTTCGAGCACGGTGAGGCTCGAGAGGTCGTCAACGATCTTCTGCAAGTCAGCCATTGTTCAGTTTCCTTACGTGTAAGTCTGGTTCGGGTTTGAGTTTTGCGAAGGGCGTCAGGCCGCTTCGCCCTTTGAGGCATGAGCCTGGATGACGCGCGCGAGCTTGCCCGCGGGCGCATTGGCGAGCTGAGCGAGCTTGGTCGCCGGGGCCACAAGCAGGCCGACGATCTTGGCGCGCAGTTCGTCAAGCGACGGCAGCGAGGCAAGCGCCTTCACGCCGTCGACATTCAGGACGGTCTTGCCCATCGAGCCGCCGATGATGACGAACTTTTCGTTCGCCTTGGCGAATTCGATGGCGACCTTCGGCGCCGCTACCGGATCGTTCGAAGTGGCGATCACGGTCGGTCCCTTCAGCATGGGGCCGATGGCAACGACGTCAGTGCCTTCAAGAGCAATTTTGGCGAGACGGTTCTTCGAGACCTTCACCGAGGCGCCAGCCTGCTTCATCTGCGTCCGCAGCTTCTGCATCTGGGCAACGGTCAGGCCGGAATATTGGGCAACGACCGCGACGCTCGTGGTCTTGAAGACCCCATTGAGCTGTTCGACCGCTTCCTTTTTTGCCGCTCGTTCCACAGCAAGCTCTTTCCGGTTGGCGGTCATCGCAAGAAGCGGGACCGCCGGGTTGCACCCATCGTCCCACCCAAAACCTGAACCTCGGGGCAAAACCCTTCGGACACGCGCCGGGCGAGACGACAATTCAAAGCCTGCCCTCCGGGAGCCCGTTAAGGCCCACGGCGTGTCGAGGTCCGAACCAGACCCGTTCCGCAGCCACCCTTAAGGTGGAAGGCGAAGTGAAATCCGGTCTTCACCCGTCTATGCAGGCCATGCGATTAAGCCGTTGAGAAATCGAAATTTCGCGCGGGCGCCTGCAGTCTTGGACAGGACAAGGTCAGCCGGCGAACCGTCCGACCCCTGCCCGCATTCCACCAACCGACGGGTTTTCCTTCCTTTTCCGGCAAATCCTCACGGACGTCCTGAAAAGGAATGATCTCCTGTCTTGTCGAGTTTTCGGAATGCGTGCACGAACGCGCCAGCCGAGGCCGGCACGTCCGGAAGCGGTTCTTTAACCGCTCGGAGCCCTCTTGCCAAGGGCAAAATTCGCACCACTTCCAATCGATTGCCGGCTGGGCTTGACCTGGGCCGATAAGGTCCGATTCAGGACGATTTGACCCCGTAAGGCAGCGGCTTGCCCTCGAAGAACGCGGTGAGGTTCGCCAGCACGCAATTCTGCATGGCAACGTGCGATTCGAGGGTGTGGCCGCCAATGTGCGGGGCGAACACCACATTCGGCAGCACCGTCAGCGCGTCGGGGGCGTGCGGCTCCTTCTCGAAGACGTCGAGGCCGGCGCCGGCAATGGTCTTGTCGGTGAGCGCCGCAACCAGGGCCTTCTCGTCGATCACCGAGCCGCGCGAGATGTTGACCACATAGCCGTCCACGCCAAGCCGCCTGAGGATATCGGCGTCGACGGCATGCTGGGTCTCGGCCCCTGCCCGCACCGCGATCATCAGCACGCTGCACCAGTCGGCCAGCGCCTCGAGCGTCGGGAAATATTGATAGGGCAGATCGTACTTGCTGCGGCTGAAATAGCCGATGTCGCTTTCGAACGCGGCGCAGCGCGCGGCGATCTTGCGGCCGATCTCGCCCATGCCGTAGACGCCGATGCGGCGGCCGGGCATGCCGGCCTGGGGCCGCATCATCGGCGACGGCTTCGATGCGGCCCAATCGCCGCTGCGGACATACTGGTCGGCAACCAGGATCCGCCGTGTCGTCGCCAGCATCAGGGTCATGGCGATGTCGGCGACCGAGGCCGCATTGGCGCCAGGGCTGTGGCCGACCGCGATGTTGCGGGCGGCAGCGGCCTTGAGGTCGACGCCGTCATAGCCGGTGCCGTAGCAGACGATAGTGCCGAGCTTCGGAAACAGGTCCATCGCCTCGGCATCCAGCGGCGAGCCGCCCGCGGTGAGCATCGCGCGGACACCGCTCAACTCTTTCGCCGGAAACACCTCCCGCGGCGGTTTGCCGCCGGTGTCGAGCAGTTCGAACCGCTCGGCGAAGCGCGCCATCATCGTCTTCGGGAAGCGCGAGTAGATCAGGACCTTGTCAGCCATTGTTCTTGTTTCCGGTGAACGCCGCCACAAACGACGAGGGGCGGAATCGGTTGCCCGATTCCGCCCCTCGCCTCATGCAATTTCCAAACCTCAGCCGAGAATGGTGCCCGGCTCGACCTTTACGCCGGGGCCCATCGTCGAGGACACCGCAACGCGCTGGATGTAGGTGCCCTTGGAGCCGGCCGGCTTGGCCTTGGAGACAGCGTCAGCCAGGGCCTTGATGTTCTCGACCAGCTTCTCCTCGGTGAACGAGGCCTTGCCGACGCCGGCCTGCAGGATGCCGGCCTTCTCGACACGGAACTCGACCGAGCCGCCCTTGGCACCCTTCACCGCGCCGGTGACGTCCATGGTCACGGTGCCGATCTTCGGGTTCGGCATCAGGCCGCGCGGGCCGAGCACCTTACCGAGGCGGCCGACCAGCGGCATCATGTCGGGAGTAGCGATGCAGCGGTCGAAATCGATCGTGCCGTTCTGCACCTTCTCGACCAGGTCCTCGGCGCCGACGACATCGGCACCCGCAGCCTTGGCCTCATCGGCCTTGGCGCCGCGGGCGAAAACGCCGACGCGGAGCGTACGGCCGGTGCCGTTCGGCAGGGTCACGACGCCGCGGACCATCTGGTCGGCGTGACGCGGATCGACGCCGAGATTGATCGCGACCTCGATGGTCTCGTCGAACTTCGACTTGGCGCGCTCCCTGACCATCTTGATGGCCTCCGCGAGCGGGTAAAGCTTTTCGCGATCAATGCCTTCGCGGGCCTTCTTCAAACGCTTTCCGATTGCCATGACCGCTTACCCCGCCACTTCCAGACCCATCGAACGGGCAGAGCCCTCGACCATCTTCATGGCCGATTCGATGGAATCACAATTGAGATCCTTCATCTTCTTCTCGGCGATCTCGCGCACCTGCGCCTTGGTCACCGCGCCGGCCTTGTCGCGGCCCGGCGCCTTGGAGCCGGACTGGATTTTGGCGGCCTGCTTGAGGAAGAAGGACATCGGGGGGGTCTTCATCTCGAACGTGAACGAACGATCGGCGTAGATCGTGATCACGACGGGAATCGGGGTGTTCTTCTCTTCCTTCTGGGTCTGGGCGTTGAACGCCTTGCAGAACTCCATGATGTTGAGACCGCGCTGACCAAGCGCGGGACCGATCGGGGGCGAGGGATTCGCCGCACCGGCCGGGACCTGAAGCTTCAGGTATCCGGTCACTTTCTTTGCCATGTATCACTCCTGTTGTGCCGGCGATTGCCGGCGGTTTCAGGTTCCGTGGTTGGGATCGAGCGCGGCTGGCGACCGCCCTCTTCCTCCCACAGCCTATTTTCGCGCGAAGCTTCGCTTCCCGCGTCTCGATCAGACCTTCTCGACCTGACCGAATTCCAGCTCGACCGGCGTAGCGCGGCCGAAGATCGACACCGCGACCTTCACGCGCGAGCGCGCCTCGTCGATTTCCTCGACCACACCCGAGAACGAGGCAAATGGGCCGTCGGCCACGCGCACGTTCTCGCCGATCTCGAACGACACCGACGCCTTCGGCCGCTCCACGCCCTCCTGCACCTGGTGCAGGATCCGCATGGCCTCCGATTCAGAGATCGGCATCGGCTTGTTCTCGGCGCCGAGGAAGCCCGTCACCTTCGGCGTATTCTTGATCAGATGAAACGCCTCGTCGGTCAGCTTCATCTTCACCAGCACGTAGCCCGGGAAGAACTTGCGTTCGGCGTCGATCTTGCGGCCGCGGCGCACTTCCGTGACCTTCTCGGTCGGAACCAGCACCAGCTCGAACAGCTCCTCGAGCCCGCGCTGCTTGGCCTGCTCGCGGATCGATTCGGCGACCTTCTTCTCGAAGTTCGAATAGGCGTGGACGATGTACCAGCGCTTGTCGGACGATTGGGTTGCAGCGGCTGTAGCCATCAGTGAATGCCCAAAAGGAAGGTGATGAGGACGCGGATGATCTGGTCGGCGGCGAAGAAGAAGATCGAGGCCACGGCGACCATGACGAACACCATGATGGTGGTGATCGTGGTCTCACGACGGGTCGGCCAGGTGACCTTGGCGGTCTCCGAGCGGACTTCCTGCAAGAACTTGAACGGGCTGACTGCCATCGTTTGATGTCCAACGTCCGTCGCCAGACGCGAATGAATTTCAGGGACCCGAACAGCCGCCGTTGGCCCAGCCCTCTGTCTCGAAGGATGAGCCGGAAACCGGGCTCGATTGTTCGGGGATTTCAAAGCCGCGCCGGAGATCCGCGTCTAACGGGCCGGCTGCGAGTGCGGGGTAGATACTGCGGATGGGGCCAAAGGTCAAGGTGTGACCGGGCCGGGGTACCCGCGACTGTGGCCAACGGACCCGATCGGGATCAAGGGCTTACCCGGTCCTCATGACCCTCGGTCCGAGCTTTTGCTCGGCGCTGTCCTGCCTGTTGATCCTGATCGTCTGGGATAGCTGGCAGGAGTGGCAGGGCTCGAACCTGCGACCCCCGGTTTTGGAGACCGGTGCTCTACCAATTGAGCTACACTCCTACGGACCCTCACGTCACCGCGCGGATCAGGGGCGCTTTCAAGCACAGGGGACGGCTGGTTTGCAAGGACGGATTGCAAGGGTGAAGCGCGCCGGCTTCGCTTGTTTGTGCCGCACTTTCTGGGCCACTCTCCGCTCCGAATAATGAAAAGCAACCGGGAGTGCCCATGACCGCTCAAACCGCCGCCAAGCCCGCCAACAGCCCCGCGACCCCGCCCCTGCCCGAGGCCACGCCAGAAACGCTCGGCCTGTCGCGGCTCCGCCTCCAGGCGATGTCGGATGCTTTCAAGCGCGAGATCGACAAGGGAACCGTTCCCGGGATGACCGTGCTGGTGGCGCGGCGCGGCCAGGTCGGCTGGTTCGAGGCGCTCGGCAAGCAGAGCCCGGCGGGCCCCACGCCGATGGCGCTTGATTCGATCTTCCGGATCTTCTCGATGACCAAGCCGATCGTGTCGGTCGGCATCATGGCGCTGGTCGAGGACGGCCATCTCCTGCTCGGCGATCCCGTCGCCAAGTTCATTCCGGAGTTCGCCGACCAGAAGGTCGGCGTGGTCAGCGGCGGCGGGCTGGAGCTGGTTCCACCGAAGCGGCCGATGACGGTGCAGGACCTGCTCCGCCACACCTCTGGCCTGACTTACGAGCACCAGGGCGACGGCCCCGTGCACAAGCTCTACCAGGAGTCCCGCGTCCGCAGCCGCAAGATCACCAATGCCGAGCACGCTGCGCTGGTGGCGAGCTTCCCCCTCGTCTGCCATCCCGGCGACGAGTTCAACTACAGCCGCTCCACCGACATTCTCGGGCGCATCATCGAGGTCGTCAGCGGCAAGTCGCTCGCCGCGTACCTCACCGAGCGCATCCTCGCGCCGCTTCAGATGACCGAGACGGGCTTCTCGACCTCAGAGGCCAATGCCAACAGGCTCGCCGAGCCGTTCGCGGCCGATCCCTGGACCGGCGACAAGGTCGCGCTGTTCAACATGATCGAGCAGCCGATCATGGAGTCGGGCGGCGGCGGTCTGGTCTCGACCACGATGGATTACGCCCGCTTCTGCCTGATGCTGCGCAATGGCGGCACGCTTGACGGCAACAGGATCATCGGCCGCAAGACGCTGGAGCTGATGGCGTCCGATCACCTGGGGCCTGATGTCGTGACCAACGGCACGCTGCTCTCGCCAGGCCACGGCTTTGGTCTCGGCTTCGCGGTCCGCCGCGAAGCCGGTATCGCGCCGTTCCCAGGCAGCGTCGGCCAGTATTTCTGGAGCGGCATTGCCGGGACGTTCTTCTGGATCGATCCCAAGGAGGATCTGTTCACGGTGTTCATGAGCCAGGGCCCGGGCCAGCGCGACTTCACGCGGACCTTGGTGCGGGATCTGGTTTACGCGGCGGTTGAATAGCTTTTCAGGCACGCGCCAACAACGCAGGCTCTGCGAAAGGCGGCGCGGAGCCATCTTGGCCTTGTGCCATGGAGACGACGATTTGCGCCGCCTCGCGCAGCGAGGTGGCAAACAGATCGGCCTTCGCCGTCTCACGCAACTCGTCGATGTTTGCGACGCCCTCCGCCCAGCATCCAACCATGATGGATGCCTGCGGCAGCTTGCGGCGAAGCCGGCGCACCGCGTAGCGCAGATGCGCCGGGCTCGTGATGCCGATATAACTCAAACAGACCAAAGCCACGCCTGACGTTTCAAGTCGGAAAATATTGCCAGTGGACAAGGCCGCCGGTCCTTCGACACGGCTGCCGACGCCATGCGCGCGGCACAGATGTGAGAACATGATGGCCCCGGCCTCATCGAGCATGGTTCGGCCTCCGATGCAGAGCACGGCATTTTCGCCGCGAAATCGCTCGCCGAGGGCCGCTGCATCGAGCACAGGGACGTCCGGCTGGTCATTGGCTGGCGCAACGGTTTCAACGGCATCGACCGCTTCGGCGTCCACGGTCCGCTCATTTCCGACAGGACGGCCATCGTCCTGGTCCGAGAGATCATCGACGAATTCGACCACGGTGTCGCGAATGCGGGCGAGCCTCGTCTGGTCCAGAGCAGCGCGGTCAAGGTCCGACTGGGCCAGTTGCATACCCTTGAGCGCCACTTCATCGTAATAGGCCGCGAGTGACCTCTCCTTGAGAAATTGCTCGGCCTTCTCGGCGGCTTCGGTCGGGTCCCCGGCCAGCATGCGTTGATAGAAAATCTCTGGAGGCGAGAGCGCGGGGCGATCGCCGAACATGACGTCCAGGAAGGACAGCCTTTCAACGTGGCGGCCCAGCACGACCAGACAGACGGTGAGAGGCGTGGCCAGCACGAGCCCGATCGGTCCCCACAACGCCGTCCAGAAGGTCGCGGAGACGACGACTGCCACGGGCGAAAGGCCAGTGGTGCGACCGTACAACAGAGGTTCGACCACTTGCCCGACCAGCGGTTCCATGACGAAGAATAGCGCTGCGGTCCACACCAGCATCCACCAGCCCGGATCGACTGCGACCGCGAGCGCGAGCGGAAACGCGGCGGCTATGATCGAGCCAATATAGGGTACAAAGCGCAGCACGGCCGCAAGAATGCCCCACAGCGCCGCGCTGGGAATCCCAATCAGCCAAAGGCCGGTACCAATCAGCACGCCAAAACCCGTGTTGAGCATCAGCTGATTGAGGAAAAGCCGGCTCAGGCGCGCCGCTGCGTCGTCGAGTGCCGCTGTCGTGCGCTGCAGATCGTGTGAGCCGGCCAGCCTGATCAGACGGTTTCGAAGATCTTCGCGTTGAATCAGGATGAAGATCACGAAGATGACGATGATCCCGGTCGTTGCCAGCGGCGACACCAGGGGCGCGATCAGCGAGCGCAGGCTCTCCAGCGCGCCGGGATCAGGCTGCAAGACCTCCACCGGAACCGGCTTGACGCCGGAATGGGCCAGGGTGCCGGAAGTCAGCGGATTGGCGGGCGCGACCGATTTGGGCTTGTCCAGCTCCTTGCCAAGGTCCTGAAGCATCTCTGCGGCACGCTCGAGCGTAGAACTGCTGCCTGCCACGCCACGCACCGATTGGATCTTGGACAGGATCGTCGTTTGGTACTTGGGCAGATCGCCGGCCAGGCCATTGAGCTGCGTCGCGATCACGCTTCCCAGGGCGAAAATGATCGCGAAGGCAAACATCACGACGCCCACAACCGCCAGCGCGCGCGGAGCGTGAAGACGCTGCATCAACCTGACGGGAGCGGCGAGGACGAAGCTCAGCAGAATGGCGAGCGCGACCGGAACGAAGATTTCCCGGCCCAGATAAAGAGCGGCGACGATGATGATGCTGAGGATGGCAGCGCCTACCGTGACAACCATCGCGGAGACGTCGTCGGGAGATTGCGGCTTGATCACCGTAGGGATCATCTGTCTCGCTTCCGGCCCTCGCCTGCCGCGCCGTGACGACGATGCGAGGACCAACGGGCCGGGAAGTGGTTGGTTCCGCGCCAGACTGGCGCCCACCATCTTCCCTATCCGTGCGCGAGCTCAGCTGATCGTAGCCCCGCCGTCGATCACCATGGTCTGGCCGGTCATGAAGTCCCCGGCCTTCGACCCCAGAAACACCGCGGCGCCGGCGATCTCGTCGGGGATGCCGATGCGCAGCAGCGGCGAGCGCGAGGTTGACGCTTTCAAATTCTCCGGATTGTCCCACAGCGCCTTGGCAAAATCGGTCTTGATCAGGCCGGGCGCGATGCAGTTCACCCGGATATTGTGCTTGCCGTATTCGCAAGCCAAGTTGCGCGCGAGCTGCATGTCGGCGGCCTTCGAGATGGCGTAGGCGCCGAGGATGGTCGAACCCTTCAGGCCGCCGATCGAGGACACGATGATGACCGAACCGTCCTTGCGCTCGATCATCTGCGGCACCACCATCGAGATCAGCCAGTTGTTCGCGACGATGTTGTTGTCGAGAATCTTTCGGAACTGATCGTCGGAGATGCCGGCGAGCGGACCGTAATACGGGTTCGACGCGGCGTTGCAGACCAGCACGTCGATCTTGCCGAAGGCGCGGTTGCTCTCGTCGACGAGGTTTTGCAGATTCTCCTTGGACGAGATGTTGGCGGCGACCGCGACCGCGGTGCCCTTGCCGAACTTCTCGTTGATGCCCTTGGCAACTTCTTCGCAGACATCCGCCTTACGTGAGGAGATCACCACCTTGGCGCCGTGCTCGGCCATGCGCTCGGCGATCGCAAGCCCGATGCCGCGCGTCGATCCGGTGATGACGGCGACTTTCCCCTTCATGTCGAACAAGGTCATGTTTCTCTCCCAGATTGATCTTCGTGTTCATTGTCATTCCGGGGCGGCGAAGCCGAACCTGGAATCTCGAGATTCCGGGTCCGGTCCTGCGGACCGTCCCGGAATGACGGCTCAGTCACGCGAGCTTCTTGACTTCCGGACCCGCCGGCTGGTGCATTGCCGCATGCGCATCGTCCGCGATCCACGGCTGCTGGTTCACCATCGGCAGCCTCCACACCGTGCGTTCGGCGCTTGAGAAATAATCGAGCCGCGTGATCGAGCAATTGTCGATGTCGAACGACAGCGCCTTCTCCACCTGACCGTCGAGCGCGAGCCCGATCGCTGCCTTGATGGTGCCGCCATGGGCGACCGCGATCACGTCCTGGCCTGCCGCCTCGACGTTGATCCGATCGATGACGCGGCGCGCGCGGTTGTAGAGATCCATGAAGCTTTCGCCGCCGGGTGCGGGCTCGTTGATGTCGGCGAACCAATTCGTGCCGACGGAACGGCTGGCGATGAACTGGGCACGGTTCATGCCCTGCCAGCGGCCGAGATTCTGTTCGGCAAGGTCCGGCTCCCACTTCATGGATGCAGGCCGCGGGAAGCCGGTCGCCCAGATCGCTTCGGCGGTCTGGTGTGTGCGCATCAGATTGCTCGAATACCAGACCGCCTTGCGTGGCAGCACCTTGGCAACAGCATTGAAGACATAGGTGTCGGTGGTGTCGCAGGCGATGTCGGACTGTCCGTAGATATTGCCGCCGTCATTGCGCACCGGTGCGTGACGGACCCACCACCAGCGTGTCGTGACCACATTGGGCTTGTCTGCGCCTGCCATCGAAACCCTTCCATCCCGTTTGATGTCGCTGTACGTCAGGTATGAACGTGTCTCAAGACACTTTACCGTTTCAAATTCTGTTTGAAATTCCGTCGCGCGGCAAGCGTCGCGCACATACAAAGGGAGAAACGCATGGGCCGCCTGCAAGGCAAATCCGTCATCATCACCGGCGCCGGCAGCGGCATCGGCCGCGCCGCAGCACTGCTGTTCACCAAGGAAGGCGCAAAGCTGATCGCGGTCGACCGCACCGAGGCGGTGAAGGAAACCGTCGACGAGGTGAAGAAGGCCGGCGGCATCGCGGAAGCGATGATCGCGGACGCGGGCTCGGAGACAGACGTCATGGCCGTCATCGACAAGGCGGTGAAGACGCACGGCCGGCTCGACGTGATCTGGGCCAATGCCGGCGTCAGCGGCGGGCTCGTTCCGCTCGGCGAGCAGACCGTAGAGCATTGGCAGGAGGTTTTGCGCGTCAACCTGATCGGTCCGTTTCTCGCGGTGAAGCACGCGATGCCGCACATGGTGAAGCAGCAGTCCGGCGCGATCGTGCTGACCGCGTCCGTCGCAGGCCTCAAGGCCGGCGCCAGCGGACATCCGTACGCGGCGAGCAAGGCCGGCGTCATCAGCCTGGTGCAGACCACGGCCTATTCGCTCACCGGCACCAACGTGCGCATCAACGCCGTGTGTCCCGGCCTGATCGAGACCGGCATGACCAAGCCGATCTTCGACCGCGCCAAGGAGCGCGGCACCCAGGACAAGATCGGCCAGCTCAACCCGTTGAAGCGTCCCGGCCAGCCGCACGAGCTCGGGGCGATGGGACTGTTTTTGGCGAGCGACGAGGCCTCGTATGTCAACGGCCAGGCGTTCCCCGTGGACGGCGGCCTGACGGCGTCGATGCCGTATACGGGCAAGCCAGTTTAGCACGCGCACTCTCGTGTCCCGGACGCGGTGCAACGCTCATAAGCGCGTTGACGCGCGTCTTCGACCCGCTATGGCGTTGCGGCGCAGAGCCGGGACCCAGCAGGCCACGGCACCCGCTGCTGCATGGGCCCCGGCTCTGCAGCGCATCACTTCGTGCTGCGCAGCGTCCGGGGCACGAGAGTGTTGTTGAACGACTGACATGGGCTCGCATCCTCGCGGCTTGTTTCGCCCGAGCTTTGCTTCGTCGCTTCACCCTCAAATGAAAGAGGGCGCAGGGAAGACCGGGTGCCGGCTGGCACCCGCGGTCCACTGTGCGACGTTGCAGTCGAAAAATTTGCACAGCGGCATACAGGTGTAGCCAAAACATCCGGCCTTCCCTGCGCAGTGGCTTTACGGCTTATGTCGTGATCTCCCCGGGGAGCGATGCACTATTGCCCCCGTTGCCGTGCAGATGACTGATGCGCGGGCCCGGTCGGGCCGCCACATCACCGCAAGACTTGACGCACAGACCCCGGGCGTCAGGACCACACGATTTTGCCGTACGCCGATCACACCGGTCGTGCGCGCGACGTCCTCGCTCACGGTTCCCCGCCCTGCGAAACCCTTCGCGCCGATGTGGCCTGCGTCCACCGCCGTCCGACCCGCGTTCGTGACGATCGCGATACGCCCCTCTTCCTTGGGCCGGGTTGCGCGCAATATCCGCCTATTCCGAATTTCTGTAAAGGCGAATATTTTTGGCGTCGCGCATTGACCGGCAAATGGGTGTTTTGCCCGTCGGGCAACGCGATATCTTGTAGCCCGGACGAAGCGGGCTACGGACTACGGATTTGTGTTGATTTGCCCATCGGACCGCCACGTTGGTATGGTTCATGCAGGCGACCTAGCCTCCTTCTTCTCCTGACAAGAACGTGACAATGCCAAGCTCAAGACCCGACCGGATTCGCAAGCTCCTCGCCGACCTCGTCGGCTTCGACACCGTCAGCGACCGCAGCAACCTGCCCCTGATCGCGCATATCGAAAACTATCTCGCCGCGCTCGGCATCAAGGGTGAGCGCATCACCGACGACACCAAGCAGAAGGCTTCGCTCTGGGTCACGATCGGGCCGGAGGATCGCCCGGGGTTCGTGCTGTCGGGCCACACCGATGTCGTGCCTGTTATCGGCCAGGACTGGAGCCACGATCCGTTCAAGCTGGTCGAGCGCGACGGCAAGCTTTATGGCCGCGGCACCACCGACATGAAGGGTTTTGTCGCAGTGTGCCTCGCCATGGTGCCGGAGATGCTGGAGGCGAAGCTGGCAACGCCGATTCATCTGGCGATTTCTTATGACGAGGAGATCGGCTGCGTCGGCGTCCGGCCGATGCTGCGCGAGGTCGCAAAGAAACCGATCCAACCGCTCGGCGCCTTTATCGGCGAGCCGACGGAGATGAAAGTCATCATCGGCCACAAGGGCAAGCACGGCGTCCGCGCGACCTTCCGGGGGCTCGCGCGCCATTCCTCGATCGCGCCCGACGGCGTCAACGCGATCGAATATGCCGCCGAGCTGATCGTCGAGATCCGCCGCCGCGCTGTCGCACTCGCAGCCGTGCGTGCGACCGACAGTCTCTACGACGTTCCGCATTCGACGCTGCTGACCAGCATCGTGCATGGCGGCGCCGCGCTGAACATCGTGCCGGACACCTGCACGGTAGATTTTGAATGCCGCGGCATCGGCATCACCGAGTCGCGCGAGGTGACGGATGCGATCGTCGCCTGGGCCAAGGCCGAGATCGAGCCGGCGATGAAGGCGCGGCATCCGGACTGCGGCATCGATTTCGAGGAGATTCTCGACTATCCCGCGCTCGACACCGCCGCCGACGCGACCATCGTCACCCTGGCCAAAAGCCTTGCGGGCCGCAACGACCACGCCAAGGTCGCCTTCGGCACCGAGGCGAGTTTGTTCGCCAGCATGGCCGATGTGCCGTCGGTGGTGATCGGCCCGGGGTCGATCGCGCAGGCGCATACGCCGGATGAGTTCGTGGCGATGGCGGAGCTGGAGAAATGCGCGGGGTTCGTGGAGAAGCTGATCGCGCATTGTGTGAGGGGGTGACCCGAGTTCGCAAATACTGGATCCCGGCTCTGCGCAGCAACGATTAAGGCGTTGCAGCGCGTCCGGGACACTGGTCGCCCTCGGAGGCGAAATCGTACACGTGCAAATCCGATCTCGTGTCCCGGACGCGGTGCAGCACGAAGTGATGCACCGCTGAGCCGGGACCCAGAGGTGCTTGGCGAACTCGTTCAATTGTGCAATCTTAAGTCGATAAAATCGAAAATGCTGATCGCGGAGCCATGCCCTACTTCGTTTACATCTTAGCGAGCAAACGAAATGGCACTCTTTACATTGGAGTGACGAACGATCTCACCCGACGCATCACGGCGCACAAGGCCAAGCTCATCCCCGGCTTCACGCGGCAGTACGACGTTACAATGCTGGTCTACTTCGAAACATTCGAGTTCATCCTCGAAGCACGTGCACGCGAGCATTCGCTGAAACGGTGGCGGCGCGCGTGGAAGCTCAAGCTGATCGAAGAGCTCAATCCAGATTGGCGCGATCTTACGGACGAGCTGAATACCTTGGCGACGTGACTGGGTCCCGGCTCTGCGGAGCAGCACTTCGTGCTGCACCGCGTCCGGGACACGAGAGCGGCTTAAACCGCGCCCGCCTTCTGCGCGTACTCCCACGAGGCCTTTGACAGCGGCACGGTGCGCTTGGCTGACTCCAGCGCCTTGGCGTTGGCGGCGGTGCCGTCGCGGACGCGGCCGGCGATGCCCTGGGTGATGCCGGCGAGGCGGAACAAATTGTAGGCAAAATACCAGTTGAGGTCTGGCACCGTCATGTTGGTGACGTTGCAGTAGATCTGCGCGGCTTCCTCCACGCTCGGGATGTTGAGCGCCTTGAGGTCGGCGCCGTCGAGGCCCGGCATCACCCACTGCATCAACAGATAAGTGAAGTCGGCCATGGGATCGCCGAGGGTCGACAGCTCCCAATCCAGCACGGCCTGCACGCGCGGTTCCGTCGCGTGGAAAATCATGTTGTCGAGCCGGTAGTCGCCGTGAACGATCGAGACGCGGGCCTGTTCCGGCACAGTCCGCGGCAGCCATTCGGCGACCTTCTCGAACTCCGGAATGTGCTGGGTCTCGGAGGCGCGATACTGCTTGGTCCAGCGGTCGATCTGGCGCGCGAAATAATTGCCGGGCTTGCCGAACTCGCCGAGGCCGATCGCGACGGGATCGAACATGTGGAGCTTTGCCAGCGTCTCGATCTTGCTGGTGAATATCTTCCGGCGCGCATCGGCATCCTGGCTCGGCAGCGTCGGATCCCAGAACACCCGGCCGTCTTCCATCGACATGATGTAGAAGGCCGAACCGATGACGCCGTCGTCCTGGCACAGCGCATAGGCGCGCGCGACCGGAAAGCCCTGCTTTCCAAGGGCTGCGATGACGCGGTATTCGCGGTCGACCGCATGCGCCGATGGCAGCAGCTTGCCGAACGGCTTTCTGCGCATCACGTAGGAACGGTTCGGCGTGTCCAGCCGGTAGGTCGGATTGGACTGGCCGCCCTTGAACTGGAGGACCACCAGCGGGCCCTGATAGCCTTCGACGTTGTCGCGCATCCAGGCTTCGAGCCGCATCTCGTCGATACGGTGACGCTCCTCGACCGGCTTGGTGCCCGAGAACTCCTCGTCTTTCCTGACGCCGTCAGCCAATGTGACGCTCCCTCTTTTTTCATTGTCCGTCATTCCGGGGCGCGCAAAGCGCGAACCCGGAATCTCGAGATTCTCAGGTGCGCAATTGCGCACCATAGTTCGATGCTGCGCATCGCCCCGGAATGACGGTGAGGAGAGCGCGCTCGCCCTCTCCGCCCTTCTTAATGACTGGGAGAGTTTGCATACTTCCGAACTTCGAGCCTTGCAATGGCGCGATTGTGCACCTCGTCCGGACCGTCGGCGAGGCGCAGCGTGCGGATGTGGGCATAGTCCTTGGCAAGGCCCGCATCATCGGAGACACCGGCGCCGCCAAAGGACTGGATCGCCTCGTCGATGATCTTCAGCGCCATGTTGGGCGCGGCGACCTTGATCATGGCGATCTCGGCCTGCGCGGTCTTGTTGCCTACCTTGTCCATCATGTCGGCAGCCTTGAGGCAGAGCAGGCGCGTCATCTCGATGTTGGTGCGGGCCTCGCCGATGCGCTGCTCCCACACAGAGTGCTCGACGATCTTCTTGCCGAACGCGGTGCGCGAGGTGAGCCGCTTCACCATTTTCTCCAGTGCCTCCTCGGCCTTGCCGATGGTGCGCATGCAGTGGTGGATACGGCCGGGACCGAGGCGGCCCTGTGCGATCTCGAAGCCGCGGCCTTCGCCGAGCAGGATGTTCTCCTTCGGCACGCGCACGTTCTCGAGCAGCACCTGGGCGTGGCCGTGCGGCGCGTCGTCGAAGCCGAACACCGGCAGCATCTTCTCGACCTTGATGCCGAGAGTGTCGAGCGGAACCAGGATCTGCGACTGCTGCTGGTGCTTGGCCGCCTTGAAATCGGTCTTGCCCATCAGGATCGCGATCTTGCAGCGGGGATCGCCGACGCCGGACGACCACCATTTACGGCCGTTGATGACGTAGTGATCGCCGTCCTTCTCGATCCGGGTCTCGATGTTGGTCGCGTCCGACGAGGCCACCGCCGGTTCCGTCATCAGGAAGGCGGAGCGGATCTCGCCCTCCATCAGCGGCCGCAGCCATTTGCGCTTCTGCTCCTTGGAGCCGTAGCGCATGAACACTTCCATGTTGCCGGTGTCGGGCGCGGAACAGTTGAACACTTCCGAGGCCCAGGTGATGTGGCCCATCTCTTCGGACAGCAGCGCATATTCGAGGTTGGTCAGTCCCGCGCCGCGGAATTCATCGTCTTCATGCTCGTTCGGCGGCATGAACATGTTCCAGAGGCCTTCGGCCTTGGCCTTCTTCTTGAGGTCCTCGAGCACGGGAATAACCTTCCAGCGCTCGCCGGTGCGATCCTGCTGGTCATAAACAGGCACCGCCGGACGGACGTGCTTGGCCATGAAGGACCGCACGCGGTCGAGCCATTCCTTCTGCTTGGGGGACAGATCGAAATCCATGGGACGCTCCTCGTTTCTCTCTTTGCGAAACTGTTTGCGCCGGACTGTCCTCCCGCCGCGCACCGCCTGCAAGCGCGAATGCATGCGCTTCGCGAGCCGCGGGGGACCAGATCGCAGCTGCGAACGAGTCCCGATTGCGGATTGACTTTCTCCGGCCTTCAAACGATAGTTTCATACAAGTGTTTGAATTGCAACTCCCTCCCTGAGGGCATCCATGGCCAGCGATCATACGAGGTCTGCCATTCTCGCCGCCGCCGAACGGCTCTATGCCGATCGCGGTTTTGGCGACGTGACGCTGCGCGACATCGTCGCGGAGGCAGGCGTCAACCTCGCGGCAGTGAACTATCATTTCGGCTCGAAGGATGAGCTGATCGCGGAGCTGTTCGTCACGCGCTCGATCGCGACCAATCGCGAACGCTTGCGCGAGCTGAAGGCGGCGGAAGAAAACGGCGGCGGGCGCGCGCCGATCGAGGTGATCCTGCGCGCGCTAGTCGGTCCGACCTTGCGCGGCTGCCTGGGTCCCGAGAACCAGCGCTCCACCGCGGCGCGCTTCATGATCCGCGCCTCGATCGAATCCGTGCCGCCGATCCGCCGCATCAAGAACCGCGAGATTGACCATTTGCGGAAATTCGCCGGCGCGATGCGGCGGTCCCTGCCCGACCGCAGCGATGTCGATATCTATTGGGGCCTGAACTTCGCACTCGCCATGGCGCACCACACCATCCGCGAGAGCGAACGGCTGACGAAACTGTCGGAAGGCAAATGCGACCTCGACGACGTCGAAGACGTGGTCGCGCGCGTGGTCAGCGTCGCGACGATGGCGCTGACGGCGGGACGGACAGAGACGAACGCGCCGTCAAAGATGGCGGCGCGCTAACGTCACATCATCGCGATGCAGTCGATCTCGACGTCGAAGGGGCCGAACCATTCCGGCGTGCAGACGAAGATCCGCGCCGGCGGATCCTTGGGGAAATAGCGCGCATAGACCGTATTAAACGCGGAGAAATGTTTCGTCGAGGTGCAGTAGACGTTGCACTTCATGACGTTATCCAGCGACGCGCCCGCGGTTTCCAGGCACAGCTTCATTTGCTCCATGATGAGCTCGCTCTGCCGCTCGATCGGCACTTCCGCGATCTCGCCCGTCTTGGGGTCGAAGGGCGGCAGGCCGGCGACGAAGATCATGTTGCCGGCGCGCGTCACCGGCGAGGTCGGCGCCTTCACACGGTCGAGAAAGGACGAGATCGGTTCGACGCGGAGTGCTTCGCGTTTCATTTCGCCTTTCATGGGCGGCCACCTTCGGTTCGAGCAGGAGTGCCGCCTTGCTACATGATATTGCAGCCGGCATGCTTCGCTTCTGGTCGAAGTGTGGACGTGGCGGCGGGTTAGGCCCGCTGCGGCATCTCCTCAGCCTCTTCCTTGGCGAGCAGCAACAGCATCTCGATGCCCATCTCGCCTTCCTGGGGCGAGCGGATGAACTTGATCTCGTCGGCACTTTGCCGCAGCGCGGCAATGATGGCGACGGCCTGATTGGCTGTTGCCGCCTCGGTCGCCAGAACTGCCTTCTGGTTCTTGGCCTGAAACCCGATCGTGTAGGACATTCGTTCCCTCCCGGACTTGAGTGCGAAGGATCGAATCAGAGTCGCGCGCGAAGCGGAAGCCTGTGCGAGTACGGACAGGGTTTATCTGGGGATTGCGCGCAAGCCCCGCGCAAGGCCACGCGAGCGTCACACTGCTGCCACCAACCTATTGCGCCCGCCAGCGTCAGATCACGCCCTGCTGCTTGAGCTCCCCGATCTTCCCGGCGTCATAGCCGAGCTTGCCACCGAGCACCTCCTGGGTGTGCTCGCCGAGCAGCGGCGGGGCGCGGTAATCCCTGATCGGGGTCTCCGAGAGGGTCAGGGCGTTGCGGATCAGCGAGAGATCTGGCTCGAAGGGGTGGTTGACCTTCACCCGCATGCCGCGCGACTGCACGTGCGGGTCGGAAAACACCTGCTCGAAATTGTTGATCGGACCCGACGGCACGCCGGCCTCCTCCAGCTTGTCCAGCCAGTAGGCCACCGGCTGCTTCAAGAACAGGCCGGCGAAGATCGCCATGATCTCCTTGCCATGCACGACGCGGTCGTTGTTCTTGATGAAGCGCGGATCGCTCGCAAGCTCGGGCGCGCCGAGCACGGCGCAAGTGCGCTGGAACTGGCCGTCATTGCCGACCACCAGCATCAGCTCGCCGTCGGTGCAGCGGAACACGCCGGCCGGCATGCCGCCATTGCCCCAGGTGCCGCGGCGCGGCGGTGTCTTGCCGTTGACGAGGTAGATCTGGAGCCAGTGCGACAACGATGCGATGACGGTGTCGAACAGGCAGACGTCGATGTGCTGTCCCGTGCCGCCATTGACGTCGCGATGGTAGAGCGCCGAGAGAATCCCGATCGAGGTGTTCATGCCGGTCATGTAATCGACGATCGACGGGCCCACCTTCATCGGGCCCTCGCCCGGCTCGCCGTCGATATGGCCGGTGACGCTCATCAGGCCGCCCATCGCCTGCAGGATGGCATCATAGCCGGCACGCGGCGCGTAAGGCCCGGTCTGGCCGAAACCGGTTACCGAGCAATAGATGATGCCCGGATTGATCGCCTTGATCGTCTCGTAGTCGAGGCCGTAGCGCTTGAGATCGCCGACCTTGTAGTTCTCCATGAAGACGTCGACGTCCTTGGCGAGCTCGCGGATGATCGCCTGCCCCTCGGGCTTGGCGATGTTGACCGTGACCGACTTCTTGTTGCGGTTGGCGCAGAGGTAGAACGAGTTGTTGTTGTTCGCCTTGCCCTCGGGATCGGTCAGGTAGGGCGGGCCGAACGCGCGCGCGTCGTCGCCGGTGCCCGGCCGCTCGATCTTGATCACTTCCGCGCCGAGATCGCCCAGCATCTGGGCCGACAGGGGTCCGGCAAGCACGCGGGTGAGGTCAAGGATCTTGATGCCTGAAAGCGGCAGGGCCGACATGTAGCTTCCTCCGGGAACTGGAATTGGCGCGGGCGGCGAGATCCCGGACCGCGCTCCCTGCGGATACACCATTTTCGGGTGCTGAGCACTGCAAGCTGGGCATAAGGCTATCTGCTGTCCCGCAGCGGCGGCAGCCCGCGACGGCGAATTCCGCGCTGCGAATATTTACCTGGTCAGACTCAGGTGGCGGCCGCCGCAGCCACCTGCGGCCGCCGGCGGCCGAGCAGGACCAGGATCAGCACCGTCGCGCAGGAGAAGACAAAGGTCAGACCCAGCGCACGGCGGCTGCCGAACTGGGTCAGCAGGCCGGCCAGGAGCGGCGGCGAGATCGCGGACGCGAGATTGAGCGGCAGCGCGATCATCGACATCGCCCTGACGAACTCCGCCTGGTCGTAGAACACGAGCGGAATCGTTGCCCGCGCCACCGCCATCGCTCCGCTGCCCGCGCCATAGAGCAGGATGAAGACCGCGACCGCCCAGGTCGCGCCAGCAGCAGCATGGCGACGGGGAGCGCCGTACCGGCGACAAGCCCGGTCGTGATCCCGTCCCACCGCCCACCGCCGAGAAAGTCGAGCCCGCGGGCGCTGACCTGGATCACGCCGAGCATCGAGCCGAAGGCGATGGCCTGGGCCGGCGCCAGCCCTTCCGCCCGAAGCAGCTCGATCAAGATGGCACCGATGCCGAAATTGACGAAAGCATTCAGCGCGATCGCGCAGACGACAAGTTTGAAGGTGCTCCTTGGAATTGCCGGCGGAGCCGCAGCCTTGACCGGCTCACCACCATCACCCCCGACAGTTTGTCGGCGCGGTGCGAGAAACGCATAAAGCGGAAGGTTGATGACGAGCAACATGGCCGCGTATACGAGGCATGTCCCGCGCCAGCCGAGCAAGCCGCTCAGGAACGACGTGGTCGGCCAGAAGATGCTGCTGGACAGGCCCGTCACCAGCATCAGAGCACCGATGGCATTCCTGGCGCCCCGCCCCGCGACCTCGTTGAGCATGATGTAGGCGCCGGTCGACAAGGTGGGCCTGCCGCCTATGCCGAGAATGACCCAGCCAGCGAAATACAGCATCGGCTCACGCGCGAAAAACAGAACAACGTAGCCCGGCGCGGATACGACCGTGCCCACCATCATCACCTTGCGCGCGCCGTGTCGCGCAAAGGCCTTAGCGAGCCAGGGCGCGCACAGTCCCATCGTGACATAAAGGACCGAACTGCCCGCGAACACCGCCGGCAGGCTCATGCCGAGGCCGTCCGCAAGCTCGCGCGCGACGACGGCCGGAAGGCCAATCGTACCCCATCCGATGAGTTGGGTGATCGCAAGCACCAGCAGGACCCCGATGAGCCTGCCGTCAGATTTCAGAAACCGCATTCCATGCCCGCCCGGCCAGACGCAGAGCGCGCCAGCCCACATGTCTTAGCGGCCGTTCGCAGAGTCGAGGAATGCCAGTTCCGAATAGCTTGGAGGCCTCCTCCGCAGAGCGGAGAGCCCTGCACGATTGACATGGACCATTCAATGGTCCATTTTAAGGGGCGCAAAAGGGACAAAGAGATGCGGGTCTCCGTCAGCGACGCCAAGGGGCAACTGACCGATCTCGTCCGCCGTGCGGAAGCTGGCGACGAGGTGATCTTGACGCGGCACGGACATCCCGCGGTGCGGCTCGTTCCGATCAAGCTTCGACCGGACCGCGCAACCCGGCGCGCCGTGCTCGAGGCGGCGCGCAAAAACGGCGCGGCCAAGGCTCTTCCCGGTCCGGACGCGGCGCGCAGTCAGGACTTTCTTTTTGGCGACGATGGACTGCCGGAATGATCGCGGTCGATACGACCGCGCTGATGGCCATCGTGCTCGACGAGCCGCAAGCCGACGCTTGCATCGCCGCGCTCGAGGCCGCCGACGAAATTCTGATTTCCGCCGCCAGCGTTGCAGAGAGCCTAGTCGTCGCCGGACGGCGCGGCGTGAACGACGAAGTCAAGAGCCTGATCGGCGATCTCGGCTTGAACGTGATTCCAGTGACCCAAGCCACCGCCGAACGCGTGGCGCAAATCTACGCGCGCTGGGGCAAGGGTATTCATCTTGCCGGCCTCAATTTTGGCGATTGTTTCGCATACGACGTCGCCAAGGAGCACGGCTGCGCACTACTCTATGTCGGTGACGACTTTGCAAGGACGGATATTGCAGGGGCAGCTTAAGTTGCTCCCTTGCCCATACCGCGACGTTATCCACCGGCGGACCAAGCGCAGCGGAGCTTTTCGCTCAGCCCACTCAGGAGGTGTGGCCGGGATCGATATGCTTCGGCGTCTTCTTGTCGCGCTGGGGCGTCATTTTGGCCGGATCCGGCGCACCGGGCACCCCGCGCGGACCGAGCTGATCGCGCTGGATGTCGTCTTCGGACCGAGGCGGCTCGACACCGTTTGGCTCGCGAGGCTTGGTCATCATGGCCTCCTTCGCTCAATGCTGTTCCGTAGCCCGGCGCTTTATACGCCGAGCGCATTTTCCCCGGCTTCGCGGCCGGGCACGCTGACATGGACTTCATGTCCCTCGCGAAGGGCCAGCGATGCTGCGGCGACCGCCGACTCGAACGCCGCTTCCTTGGTGGCGTATTTGTTGTTGACGTTGCCGTCGTGCAGCACGCCCCATTGGTCCTGCACCGGCACGATCGTGTATTGAGCAAGGCCCATCGTTCGACTCCTCGATGTCTATTGCTGCGTGAGCTGCGGATGCGCGGCACTCACACGCCACACGGTGTTGCCGCTATCGTCGGCGACCAGCAGCGCGCCGGTCTTGTCGATGGCGACGCCGACGGGGCGGCCGCGCGCCTGGTTGTCGCCATTGAGAAATCCGGTGACGACGTCTTGCGCCGGGCCGCTCGGCTTGCCGTCCGTGAACGGCACGAACACCACCTTGTAGCCGTTCAGCACCTGCCGGTTCCAGCTGCCGTGCTCGCCGACGAAGGCGCCGCCGCGGTAGGCGGCCGGCAGGCTGGTACCCGTGTAAAAAGCCATTCCGAGCGGAGCGACATGCGAGCTCAGGGCGTAGTCCGGCGCGATCGCCTTGGCGACGAGATCTGGGCGCTCCGGCTTGACGCGGGGATCGACGTGCTGGCCGTAATAGCTGTAGGGCCAGCCATAGAAGCCGCCGTCCTTCACCGACGTCATGTAGTCGGGCACGAGATCGGGGCCGAGCTCGTCGCGCTCGTTCACCACCGTCCACAACGCGCCGGTCTGCGGTTCGAAGCTGAGGCCGTTCGGATTGCGCAGGCCGCTCGCAAAGATCCGCCAGCGGCCGCTGGCGCGATCGACCTCGAGGATCGCGGCGCGATTGTGCTCGGCCTCCATCCCGTTCTCGGTGATGTTGCTGTTGGAGCCGACGCCGGCATAGAGTTTTGAACCGTCGGGACTGGCGACCAGGCTCTTGGTCCAGTGATGATTGATCGGCTCGCCCGGCAACGGTGTCAGCACCGTGCCCGGCGCGGTGATCTTCGCGTCACCTTCCGTGTAGGGATATCTGACGATCGCGTCGGTGTTGGCGACATAGAGATCGTTACCGACCAGCGCGACGCCAAAGGGCGAGTTGAGATGGTCGAGGAAGACGCTTTGCGTATCCGGCACGCCGTCGCCGTTGCTGTCGCGCAGCAGCGTGATGCGGTTACTCGGGCCCGTATCATCGCCACCTGATGTTGCCCAGGACTCGATGTAGCCCATCACGATTTCCTTGGGCCGCTTGATCGGGGCGCCCTGCGGCGCCTTGGATTCCACCACCAGCACGTCGCCGTTGGGAAGCACGTAGAGGAAGCGCGGATGCTGCAAGCCGGTCGCAAAGGCTTTGGCCTGCAGACCCTGTGCCACGGTCGGCGTCTCGTCCTTCTTCCAGCCGACGATGCGCGCGATGTGCACCGGCGGCAGCCAATATTGCTGAATGTCGGGCAGCTTTGGATTGGCGCCGATCTGCGCCTTGGGATCGCCGCTGCCGTCATCACAACCGGCAAGACAGAGCAGCGAAGAGCACAGCAACGCGCGGAGAAGCAAGGACGTCATCGCGCAACTCCCACGCCGTGGCGGTATACCATCGCCCAGCCGAGCCAGCCGGTGACGGGCAGGATCAGGACGGTGATCACCGAGAGAATGAGCCCGGTCGGCCACACCGAGGTCCAGGCGTCGCGCGTGTGGATCAGCGCATTGACGGTGGCGAGGATCAGCGCCAGGGCGTTGCCGAGCAGATGCGGCCAGGCTGGCGGCCGCGTCCGCACCAGGCGGTTGCCGAAAAAATCGATCAGGCCGGCGATCGCCGCGAGCACGCCGAAGATGACGCCGACCAGCAGAAGCCAGGCGGAGAAATTCGCCCACATGATTTCGGTGCTGACGACATAGGTGATGTCGGTCAGCAATGCTCCGATGAAGCACGCGATCGGTATCGGCACCAGCATCGGATGAATTGGATGATCCGCGATTTGCGCGCTGGAACGTGCGTGCACGTCTTCTTGCACGGTCGGCCTCGTGTGACTTTCACCCTGCCCGACCGGCAAACTCGCGCTGGAAATGATGGTTCCTAGCGGTGCGGAGGAACCTGCGCGTCGGCCTGATACGCCGCATACGCTCGCTTCAAGCCCTCGTGAAGCGACGTCGTCGCGCGCCAGCCGAGCCTTTCGAGACGGCTGACGTCGAGCAGCTTGCGCGGCGTTCCATCGGGCCGCGAGGTGTCGAAGCTGATCTCGCCGCTATAGCCGACGATTTCGGCGACGACGCGCGCGAACTCGGCGATGGTGATGTCCTCACCGGTGCCGACGTTGATCAGCTCCGCGCCGGAATAGCTCTTCATCAGATGCACGCAGGCATCCGCCATGTCGTCGACATAGAGGAACTCTCGCCGCGGCGTGCCGGTGCCCCACACCACGACGCTCGTCGCGCCCGAAAGTTTCGCCTCATGAAAGCGCCGGATCAGCGCGGCGACGACGTGGCTCAGCTCGGGGTGATAATTGTCGCCGGGGCCGTAGAGATTGGTCGGCATCACGCTGATGAAGTCGGATCCGTACTGGCTGCGATAGGCCTCCGCCATCTTGATGCCGGCGATCTTGGCGATCGCATAGGGCTCGTTGGTCGGCTCCAGCGGGCCTGTCAGCACCGAGTCCTCGCGCAGGGGCTGCGCGGCCAGCTTCGGATAGATGCAGGACGAGCCCAGGAACATCAGCTTCTCGGCGCCGGTCTGATGCGCCGCCTGGATCACGTTGGCGGCGATCGCGATGTTGTCGTAGATGAACTCGGCGCGCAGCGTGTCGTTGGCGACGATGCCGCCGACCTTCGCCGCGGCGAGAAAGATCACTTGCGGCCGCGCCTTGGCGAACCAGTCGAACACGGCGGCCTGGTTGCAGAGGTCGACCTCGCGCCGGTCCACGGTGAGCAGCCTGACGTCCTCGCGCGCCAGCCGGCGCACCAGCGCACTGCCGACCATGCCGCGATGGCCGGCGACGTAGACGCTCTTGCCCTTGAGCTCAAACGCTGCGCTTGCCACTGGCCGCGTCCCGTTTTGCTTCCGCCAGATCGCTCGCCATCATCTCCTCGACCAGCTGGGTGAACGTTCGCTTCGGCGTCCAGCCGAGCACTTTTCGCGCCTTGCCGGCATCGCCGACCAGAAGATCGACCTCGGTCGGCCGGAAATAAGTTGGATCGATCTTCACCACGGTCTTGCCGCTGTTCTCATCAATGCCGGCCTCCTCGACGCCCGCCCCGCGCCAGGCGATGCGGCGGCCGACCTGCGCGAACGACAATTCGACCAACTCGCGCACCGAGTGCATCTCGCCGGTGGCGAGCACGAAATCGTCGGGCTTGTCGGCTTGCAGGATCTTGTGCATGCCCTCGACATAGTCCCTCGCGTGGCCCCAGTCGCGCTTGGCCGAGAGATTACCGAGATAAAGAGTGTCCTCGAGTCCCACCTCGATCCGCGCCACGCCGCGGGTGATCTTGCGGGTCACAAACGTCTCGCCGCGGATCGGACTCTCGTGGTTGAACAGGATGCCGTTCGACGCGAACATGCCGTAGGCCTCGCGGTAGTTCACCGTGATCCAGTAGCCGTAGAGCTTGGCGACACCGTAGGGCGAGCGCGGATAGAACGGCGTCGTCTCCTTCTGCGGGATCTCCTGGACAAGACCGTAGAGCTCCGAGGTCGAGGCCTGGTAGAACCGCGTCTGCTTCTCCATGCCGAGGATGCGGATCGCCTCGAGCAGCCGCAGCACGCCGATGCCGTCGGCGTTGGCGGTGTATTCCGGGCTCTCGAAGCTGACGGCGACATGGCTTTGGGCGGCGAGATTGTAGATCTCGGTCGGCCGGATCTGCTGCACCAGGCGGATCAGATTGGTCGAGTCCGTCATGTCGCCGTAGTGCATCAGGAACGGCACGTTGCCGACATGCGGGTCCTGGTAGAGATGATCGACCCGCGCGGTGTTGAACGAGGACGAGCGTCGCTTGATGCCGTGCACGACATAGCCGAGCGACAGCAGATATTCGGCGAGATAGGCGCCGTCCTGGCCCGTGATGCCGGTGATCAGAGCGATCCGCTCAGCCATGTCCGCATTTGCTCCCAACACTGCCAAAGGAACGGCGGCTGGAATTCCGACCGAACCCCGCCTTCTTTGACAGAACGGCCGCCGGGGTCAACCCGGTATGGCAGGCATCGGCCGACCGCCGTTGCGATGCCACTCGCTCTCATTTATCAAATTTCAAGAAGCCGGCATGAACAGAGCCACAACTGGCCTGTGTCGCAACCCTTCCGGTTCAGCTAACGCTTCGCGGCTACCAACGTTGCGAACTGACCATGGAATCCCAAATGCACCCCACCGACCTGCCCGCCCAAGCCGGCGTCGTTCGTCCTGGCGCGATCGGCCACAGCCGCGCAGTCGTCGGCCGCAATTTCGCGTTCATGCCGCCTGAAGGCGTGTTGAAGAGCCGGCTGCCGGCGTGGTCGTCAACCACCGTACGTTTTTTGGCGGCGCCGTCGCTCGGAGCCGAGTTTGCCCAGTTCATGCTGGAAATCGAGCCCACGGGCGGCACCACCAACCCGATCTGCGTGGATCTTCAGCATTTCTTTTACGTCGTGACGGGAGCCGTCAGCATCGGCATTGGCACCGAAGCTCCGACCTCGCTGACGGAAGGTGGCTTTGCCTATGTTCCGCCGGGCACGTCGTTCACGATGTCCTGCCATCCCGCTGCGCCCGCCCGCGTCATCGCGGTCAAAAAACGTTATGAGACGGCTGAGGGCGTAGCGGCGCCGACGGCCATCGTCGGTCAACAGCAAGCGATGCCGATGACGAACCATACCGGACTGCAGGGGCGCGGCTTCAAGCACCTGCTGCCAATGGGCGACCTCCGGTTCGACTTCGAGATGAACCTGATGTTCTTCCAGCCCGGCGTCTGTTTTCCGGCCGTCGAGACCCACATCATGGAGCACGGATTGCTCATGCTGGAGGGGCAAGGTCTGTATTATCTCGGCGATAGCTGGCACGAAATCTGGGTCGATGACTTCATCTGGATGGGATCGTTCTGTCCGCAACAGTTCTATCCCACGGGTGCGAGCCAGTCGATCTATCTGTTGTACAAGAACGTCAACCGAGATGTTGTGCTCTGATGAGCGCTGCGGATCTGCCGGTCGCCTGCTGGCAGTTGGCCGAAGCCGACACCGATCGGTTTTGCGGGATTACTCTTTGAGGTATAAAAAACGCGGTTTGGCGAGCGCGATCGCGCGAAATCGTTGGAGCGGGTGAAGGGAATCGAACCCTCGTATTCAGCTTGGAAGGCTGCTGCTCTACCATTGAGCTACACCCGCGTCTGGGGCTCCCTAACACGGCCGGGCGGCGGTCTCAACTGCCCCAAGGGCGGCATCTTGAGGCATTCGGGGGCCTCCAGACCTCTTGCGCACAGCCCGGTTCCGCCGCTCGACGCCTCCCCTTAACAGGCGCGGCCTCCCGGCCTATATTGGAATCTTCCGCAACCAACGAAAGGAGGTGATCCAGTGTCTCTTACCAAGCGCTGTCACCTCGCTGGGATCGCCCGCTGAGCTTTGAGTAGGGCTTGGCATCGGGGCGCTCTCAGCCCTGGACCAGCGAGCAAGAAATCGGGCGCGACGGGGTTTTCCCCGCCGCGCCTTTTCTTTTGGGATTCGCCTTGATGGGGAGGACTGTCTCAGGTCGCGCGGAGCCGTTCGCGCACCGCAACAGCCGCGATCAGCAGGCCGATGCACCAGGCCACGGCCGCCCGTGGCGGCTCGCCGCCGAGAAGCACGGTGAAGAGGCTCGCAATCAGGCACGGCGCGATCGCCTTGCTCGTCCGGCTTACGAGCGAGAGCAGGAACGGCAGTGCGGCGATCGACATTTGCAAGGCGCTCATTGTCGAAAACATGTTCGTCGCGCGAAATCTCAAAAGCCGCAGATGTTCTGCGCGCGCGGGCGTTTGCCGCGGCGGCTTTCAACGATGCGCTCGCCGCCGTTCTCGGCTGAGCTGCCGTAATAGCGGTGGTGGCCGCTCTGATCGTGCAGATCGGCAGGCTCCGATTGTGCCGCCCGCCGCGCGTCGCAGATGATCTTGGTGGTCTGACCCGACATTGCCGCCTCCAGCATGACCTTGTTCTCAGTGGTCATCAGTCGCGACCGCTTCCGGCGGCGTTCACCCGGCCGGGCTGCAATCGGGTTTCAGGATGGTTTCGTCGAGGCCTGCGCGACGCAATATTTTCCGGAGGGGGATTGTCGGTTGCGGCCGCCGTGATACGTCCTTTGGACGTGCGCGACAAAAAATCAACGAGCGCCAAAATCAACGAGGTGACGATGCTCTACGCCATCCTGGCCTATCATGTGGAAGACGAGGTCTTGTCCTGGACGCCGGAGAAGGACGCCGCCGTGGTGGCCAAGGTCATCGAGGTTCAGGCGCCCTTGCGGGCAAGCGGGCATTTCGGGCCGGCCGCCCGCCTCGATGAGACCCGAAAGGCCCGCACCCTGCGCGGCCCCGGCGCGGGCATGGTGCTGGACGGACCGTTTGCCGAAACCAAGGAGCAGCTTCTCGGCTTCCACCTCGTCGAATACGACACAGAGGAAGAGGCGATCGCGGCGGCGCGGACGCTGCGCCAGGTCAACCCGTCGGCGGTCTACGAAATCCGCCCGGTCAAGCTTTACGTGCCGGCCGACGGGTTTGGCGCGACAAAAGCGTGAGCTGAAGCCTTATGCATCCCTCCCGGCCGGCGCGACATAGAAGCGCTGGATCAGGAGCCCGCCGAAGGCGATGAACCAGACGAAGGGCGCGACATGCGGTGCGAAGGCCGCCACAATCGTGCCCGGGATGAACACGAGCAGCGGAAACATCGACGCCATGATCTCGTGGCGCCAGCCGCCAAGGATCCTCCACCACAGCCAGGCATTGAGGCCGGCGATCGCGGTCAGGTGCAGGCCGTAGAGCACGGCGACCGCGCTGCTCATGGGGTAGTTGGTGTAGAGGCCGTTGGTCACCGGCAGCAGCACGATCGACAGCAGGAAGAACAGGTTGAGAATCACCGCGCCGCGGCTCCCCACCGGCTGGCGCGCCAGCCGGCGGTGATGGCTGATCCAGAACACGCCGGCGATGATGAAGCTGAGCGCGAGGCCGGCGAGCTTGCCGGAATAGACATGGGCGAGATCGCTCCAGTCGGGCGCGCGGGTGAACACTGCGGCCTTGGGCAGATCGTAGGCCAACAGCGTCATCGCGACACCGAAGATGGTGTTGCTGAGCGATTCCAGACGCCGCATCTCGAACTGGTCGGGTTTGAGCTCGGTCATGCCGGGTCACTTTGCGGGCTGGAACCTGCGGTCGTCTTGTCCCTAGGTCTTAACACCGGTTCCGTCCAGCCGCATTGCGATTCGCAACGGGATAGCCGACTCTCGTCCTTTCACCGGGGCGATTCGTGGCGACATATCTGGACACGCTCAATGCGGAGCAGCGCCGCGCCGTGGAGCATGGCGTGGCCGATGGCGCGACCGTGGGCGCCCCCCTGCTCGTCATCGCCGGCGCGGGCTCCGGTAAAACCAACACGCTGGCCCACCGCGTCGCGCATCTGATCGTCGCCGGCGCCGATCCGCGCCGCATCCTGCTGATGACGTTTTCGCGCCGTGCCGCCGCCGAGATGGCCGGCCGGGTCGAGCGCATCGCCCGAAAAGTGCTGGGCGAGAACAACGCCGCGATCATGCGCGATGCCCTGACCTGGGCCGGCACCTTCCACGGCATCGGCGCGCGGCTCTTGCGCGAATATGCCGAGCGGATCGGCGTCGATCCCGCCTTCACCATCCACGACCGCGAAGATTCCGCCGACCTGATGAATCTGGTCCGGCACGAGCGCGGGTTGTCGAAAACGGAAAGCCGCTTTCCGGCCAAGGGCACCTGCCTGTCGATCTACTCGCGCTGCGTCAACGCCGAGATGGAGATCGAAAAGGTGTTGGGGGCGCACTATCCCTGGTGCGCGGGCTGGGCCGCCGAACTGAAGGGCCTGTTCGCCGCTTATGTCGAAGCCAAGCAGGCCCAGCACGTGCTCGATTACGACGACCTGCTGCTGTACTGGTCGCAGATGATGGGCGATGTGCTGATCGCGGAAGAAATCGGCGGCCGCTTCGACCACGTGCTGGTCGATGAATATCAGGACACCAACCGCCTGCAATCCTCGATCCTGCTGGCACTGAAACCGGACGGACGCGGCCTCACCGTCGTCGGCGACGACGCACAGTCGATCTACTCGTTCCGTGCCGCCACCGTGCGCAACATCCTGGACTTCCCGCAAAGCTTCTCGCCGCGGGCCGAGATGATCACGCTCGACCGCAACTACCGCTCGACGCAGCCCGTGCTGGCGGCGGCCAACGGCGTCATCGGTCTTGCCCGCGAGCGCTTCACAAAAAACCTCTGGACCGACCGCATCTCCTCGCACAAGCCGCAGCTCGTCACGGTGCACGGCGAGGCAGACCAGGCGCGCTACATCGTCGAGGAGGTGCTGGCCAACCGCGAGCAAGGCGCACTGCTGAAGCATCAGGCGGTGCTGTTCCGCACCTCGTCGCATTCGGGCCCGCTCGAAATCGAACTCACCCGCCGCAACATTCCGTTCGTAAAATTCGGCGGACTGAAATTCCTCGACGCCGCGCATGTCAAGGACGTGCTGGCGCTGCTGCGCTTTGCCGAAAATCCGCGCGACCGCGTCGCCGGCTTCCGCATCCTGCATCTGCTCCCGGGCATTGGACCTGCGACCGCGCAGCGCGTGCTCGACCAGATGGCGGAGAGCGCCGATCCGCTCGCCGCGCTCGGCCAGCTTCCGGTGCCGGCGCGCACCGGCGCCGACTGGACCGACTTCGTCCGCACGACCCAGAATCTGCGCTATTCGGAATGGCCGGCCGATCTCGAGCGCGTGCGGCTCTGGTACGAGCCGCATCTCGACCGCATCCATGAGGATTCCGAGACGCGTCGCGCCGATTTGATGCAGCTCGAGCAGATCGCGAGCGGCTATGCCTCGCGCGAGAAGTTTCTCACCGAGCTCACGCTCGATCCGCCGGATGCGACCAGCGACAAATCCGGACTGCCCCTGCGCGACGAGGACTATCTGATTCTCTCCACCATCCATTCGGCCAAGGGCCAGGAGTGGAAGTCGGTGTTCGTGCTCAATGTCGTCGATGGCTGCATGCCCTCCGATCTCGGTGCCGGCACCAGTGCCGAGCTCGAGGAGGAGCGGCGACTGCTGTATGTCGCGATGACCCGCGCCAAGGACGATCTCCACCTCGTCGTGCCGCAGCGCTTCTTCATCCACGGCCAGGCCGCCAGGGGCGATCGCCATGTCTACGCCTCGCGCACCCGCTTCATCCCGGAATCTCTGGTCTATCTGTTCGAGCGTACCGCCTGGCCGAAGGCCGCGGCCGGCGCAGCGCGCAATGCAGCGCAGGGGCCGAAGATCGACATCGGGGCGAAGATGCGGGGGATGTGGCGGTAAAATGGAAACCGAGCATTTCCGAAAGCCATCTTGTCGCGAGGCTGCGGTCCATTAAATCCGGTCGATCCTCCCACAGAGACCTGATCGATGACCGCACCGCTTGAATTCGGACTGGATACCTTTGGCGACGTCACCAAGGACGCTTCCGGCGCCATGCTTGCGCATGCGCAGGTGATCCGCAACGTCGTCGACGAGGCGGTGCTGGCCGACGAGCTCGGCCTCGATTTCATCGGGCTCGGCGAGCATCACCGAACTGATTTTGCGATCTCCTCGCCCGAGACCGTGCTGGCGGCGATCGCCTCGCGCACCAGGCGCATCCATCTCGGCTCGGCCGTGACGGTGCTCTCCTCGGACGATCCCATCCGCGTGTTCCAGCGCTTTGCGACGCTGGATGCACTGTCCAACGGGCGCGCCGAGGTCATCCTCGGCCGTGGCTCGTTCACGGAGTCCTTTCCGCTGTTCGGCTTTGATCTGCGCGCCTACGAAGCGCTGTTCGAGGAGAAGCTCGACCTGTTTGCAGCGCTGTTGTCGCAGAAGCCGGTGACCTGGGAAGGCAAGCTGCGCCCGCCGCTGAAGGACCAGCTGGTCTATCCGCCGGTCGAGAACGGCCAGCTCAAAACCTGGATCGGCGTCGGCGGCAGCCCGCAATCGGTGGTGCGGGCCGCGCATTACGACTTGCCCCTGATGCTCGCGATCATCGGCGGCGATCCCGCGCGCTTTGCACCGTTCGTCGATCTTTATCACCGCGCGTTCAAGGAATTCGGCCGCCCGGCACAGCCGATCGGCGTGCACTCGCCCGGTTACGTCGCCGAAACGGATGCGCAGGCGCGCGAAGAGCTGTGGCCCGACTACAAGGCGATGCGTGACCGCATCGGCAAGGAGCGCGGCTGGCCGCCGATGGGCCGCGACGAGTTCGTCAGGGAAGCCGAGCACGGCTCGCTCTATGTCGGCTCGCCGGAAACCGTCGCGCGAAAAATCGCTGCAACCGCAAAGGCGCTTGGCGTTGCGCGCTTCCAGTTGAAGTATTCGGCGGGGCCGCTGCCGCATGAGAAGCTGATGCAGAGCATCGAGCTTTACGGGCGGAAGGTGGTGCCGATGGTGCGGGAGATGATGGGGTGAGCGGCAGTCCGTCGGCTCACCAGAGTCTCTTTTTCGCGAAGGCGTGTCCCGAGCCGGACTTCAAATAACGTTCGAAAGATCGCGCTTTCTCGATGTCGGAAAAGGCCACATACGTAACCAGGCGCCAAGGAGTGTACTTTGAGGTGTGTGGAGACTTACCGGCATTGTGATCCGCCAGTCGCTGCCTGAGATCCGTCGTCAGGCCAATATAGCGCTGACCTCCGAAAGCTTCGCTTTCCAGAAGATAGACATAGTGCATGGACGCCGCCCTCCTTCGCCAAGGCTTCGGAGGGCATCCTGCTTCGCGCAGTGAAAGGCTGCAAATCCTGCGAAGCGCGTCAGCGCGAAGCAGGATGGTGGGGGAGGCAGGACTCGAACCTGCGAAGCCATGAGGCGGCTGATTTACAGTCAGCTCCCTTTGCCACTCGGGACACTCCCCCGCTCGACGGCAGCACAATCGGGCCGGACCTTGCCGGCGGACCGAAGACGGCCATGGAACGTGAAGGCCGCGACAGCCCGGATGGGGGCGCGACCGGGCGCGGTTATCGGCGAAGCGGTGGGGTAAAGTCAACCGAGGCGAACAGCTAAAATCGCCCCCGGTCGCACCCAAATTGCCATATTCCGGGACCCGTGACACAAGCGAGCCCATGAAGGATCGAAAATTCACCCCGAGGGGGTCCCGCAGCGGGGCTAAGCCCTTCAACAAGCCCGGAAAATCGACAGGCCGGCCGGCCTGGCGCGAACGCGATTCGGGCCCTGACGGGCCCGTCATCCTCTATGGCTGGCACACGGTCACCATGGCGCTCGCCAACCCCCAGCGGCAGATCCGCAAGCTGACGCTGACCGAGAACGCCGCAAGGCGTCTGGCGGACGAGAACATTGAGACCCGCGTCACCCCCGAGATCGTTCGGCCCCCGGAGATCGACCGCCTGCTGTCGCCCGACGCCGTGCACCAGGGCCTGCTCGCCGAGGCCGATCCCCTGCCCTCGCCTGATATCGAGGACCTGGAGCAAGACGGGATCGTGCTGGTGCTCGACCAGATCACCGACCCGCACAATGTCGGCGCCATCCTGCGATCCGCAGCAGCGTTCGCGGTGAAGGCGATCGTCACCACGGCGCGCCACAGTCCGGAAGCGACCGGCGTGTTGGCCAAGGCCGCCTCGGGCGCGCTCGAACTGGTGCCGATGGTCACTGTGCAGAACCTCGCCCGAGCGCTCACCGAGCTGAACGAGCGCGGCTTCCAGACCGTTGGGCTTGACAGCGAAGGCACCGAGGACCTCTCGGATGTCACGCTGCGCGAGCCGCTCGCGCTGGTGCTGGGCGCCGAAGGCAAGGGCCTGCGGCAATTGACGCGCGAGACCTGCAGCGTCGTGGCGCGGCTCGACATGCCCGGCGAGATCAAGAGCCTCAACGTGTCCAACGCCGCGGTGCTCTCGCTCTATGTCGGCGCGAGCCGGCTCGGGCTGATGAAGCGATAACAAACAAAACGCCCGCCCGCATGGCGCGGACGGGCGTCTCGTCGGCTCAGCCGATCAGAGATCAGTAATAGCGGCGCAGCACGCGGTGGCCGCCGTAATAGTACGGCGCCGGCGCGCGGCGTTGGGCGTAGCCATAGCGCGGACCGTAACCGTAATGCGTGCGCGGCAGATAGCCGGCGCGCGGGCCATAGCCGTAGCGATACGGACGGTAATACGGGTGGCGATAGGGATAGGCCGCCGGTGCTTCGACCGCAGCGGCGCGATAGCCATGACCGTAGCCGTAATTGGCGGGCGCAACGACCGCGTCCTCACGGTAGGTCGGATACGGCGCGAAGGCGCCCGGACCGGTATAGGTCGGGCCCTGGTTGACGTAGTAATACTGCGTGGTCGGCTCGGCGAGACGCTCATAGGCGCCGTAGCCATAACCGCCGCACCCGGTGTTGCAGCCGGAATAGACCGGCGCAACCGGCTGGCACGGGTTGAAACCGCAAGCCGCGGCGGGCGCAGCCCCCACGAACATCACGGCAGCCGCCGCGACCAGTCCCGAAATCATCTGACGCATTACTCTCTCCTGTTGATTTTCGTATTTTTGGATCTTGTCTTGGATTTTTAGCTTGGATCGTTGACGTTTCTTATCCCGGCGGCCCGCCGGGCATTTCTGCACGCGGCCGCGGCCGAGGCCGCCGCGGATGGTCGTAGATCTCAGGCGCGAGAATCACCGGCGGCGGATTGACGGGCACGTCCATCTGCGGCGGCAGCGGCGCCGATTGCGCGCCCCAGCTCTGGTAGTAGCTCTCGGCGGGCTTCGGCAATTTGCGGTTCGCGGGCGGCTCCACTTCGAGCCGGCCGTAGCCGGGCCGCAGGCCCATCGTGGGGTAATAATGGCCGACGTCGTCGGGCTGACGCTCGGCGATGTAACGGCCGCCATAGATCGTCGGCTGTACCTGGACGTTCTTCCCCAGGCCCCAGACACCCTCGACCACGCTGTAGGACGCATCGATATTGTTGATGATGATCGGCACGCCCGGGCGGCCGGGAACGACGATATCGAAGCCGCCGCCGGCAAACGCCGTCGCGGGCAATCCGATCAGAAAGGCGGCGAGCGCCAATGCGCGCATGAGAGGGACCCCGATTATGCGGGGGCAACCTATCCGATTGCGACGCAGAGAGGGTTAAGGCCCGCTCACCAACTTCCGGTAAGCCTAATGTGTAAGGATTGCGCGTCGTTCAAATGCTGCATGAGGCGCTAGCGAAGCGTTAACGTGCGCGGCTCGCGCCCGGAACTCGTTCCACGCGCTCACATCCGTTTGACCTTCGAGTCGCGAAAATCCCCTTGTTTCACCGGAACGGCGAGCGCCTCCAGTGTTTAGCTCCCCGTCAAACAGAAGGGAGACAACCATGACAAAGCTGAAGCTCCTCGGTGCGGCCGCGATCGCAGCGACCACTCTCGCAGGCCCCGCCATGGCGCAGGCCGTGGTGAACAATCCGGCGCGCTGCTCGGCACAATTCCCCAACGCCAACTGCCAGAATCTCGGTGCGGGAAACCCGTACACCGACAGCGGCTATCGCCAGCGCCGCGTCTCCTACCGCCAGACCAATGGCGATTGGAATAACGACTGGAACAGGAGCCGCACCGGCTTCTGGCCGACCGATGTCGCAACGGGTGTAGCCGGTGCCGCCATCGGAACGGCAGGCGCGATCGCTACCGCGCCGTTCCGCGCCTGGGACAATTCCTATGCCTACGATAATTCCTGGGACAACCGCGGCTGGGACAATCGCAGCTGGGACACGCGCACCTACGCCCAGCGTAACGGCTTCGTCTGCGAGCCAGGCACCTATTTCAAGGGTGCAGACGGCCGCCGGCACATCTGCCAGTAAGGCGGGTTAGCTCGAACGCAACACGTCAGGCGGCCCTTCGGGGCCGCCTGATTCATGTCGGCGACCGTGATCGCGGGTTCTGGCACTTTCCGATCAAGTCTGGTATTGCGATGCGCGAGCGGACTGACGGCTTCGGCGCGTGCCGGCCCTGCCCGCTTCCAGGCGTCGCCGGCTTAGCTCAGCGGTAGAGCAGCGGTTTTGTAAACCGAAGGTCGGGGGTTCAATCCCCTCAGCCGGCACCAGCTTTTGACCCGCGGCTTCAACTCGAATTCTTCGGCGCGCTGCTTTGCTGAAAGTGCTCTGCGCCGGGGATCTCTACCCAGGCATGCTTCGAGTGCTCGAAAACCGATTTTGACGGGAGCTGGGTTGTCTGCGGCCGCTATCGCGCCGATGGCAACACCGATCATCGCAGGCAAATTGTCCGCCGTCCAATACACCGTCGAGCCGCAGTCGGGACAGAAACAGTTATGGACCGTGCCGGCGCTCGCAGCGGCACGAGTGTATTCCTTCGGCATTCCCCTGACCGTGACGACGTCCGCGGGATAGAAGGCACCGACGCCGAACGGCGCGCCGGTTCGTCGCTGACAGTCAATGCAATGACAGGCAACGACGAGGCGGGATGGTCCCGGCAACGAGAGCGCTCGAGCGCCGCAGTTGCATTGGGCATTGATCATCGGGATTCGCTCCTCTCTCGTTTCGATGGGGAAGCGTGGCGTTCGGGACACGAGAGCGAACGCGTGATGGCCTTCACTCCGTTCCCACCTCGAAGGCCAGCAGCACGTTGCCGGCGACGCCGCTCCACTGGCCGTAGCCGGAATTGGTGTAGAGCATGCCGCCGGCAATGACCGGCCCAGGACCGTCGATCGCCCCACCATGGGCCGCCACGCCGTTGACGGCCTTGTAGTCCTGCGCAGTGTCGAACTCCCACAACAGCTTGCCGTCGGCCGTGGCGTAGGCGCGCAGGAAGCCGCTGACGCTGCCGGAGAACACGATTCCCGGAATCAGGCTGACCGCCGCCGAAAGCGCGGGGCTGCATTGCAGGCGATCGCCACAGGCGACCGGAGGCACCTCCATCGCGATCTTTCCGCTGGCGAGATCGAGGCCGAACAGGCCGCCGCCTTGAGTGGAATCGAGCTGACGCGTGCCGTCGCGTTTGAAGCGCACGTCGGAGTTCGCGACATAGATGCGATCCTGATCGGCGGCCGAGCCCCACTCGCTGCCGCCAAGCGCACCACCCTTCCCGACCCGCGTCTGCCATAGGATCTTGCCGCCGTCGTCGGGATCGAGCGCGTGCACGACGCCGGATTTCTGCGCGATGGCAAGAATGCGTCGGCCGTCGCGCAAGGTCACCAGGATCGGTGACTGGCCGAAATCGTGGTCGGGTCCGTGGTCATCAGGGCAATTGGTCTTGTCCGCGCTGTAGCACGCGACGACATAGGCGTCCTTCGGCGTGGCCTGCTGGCTCCAGAGCAGCTTTCCCGTCGCAAGATCGAGAGCGAGGATCGCGTCGCTCGTCGTGGACGGCGGGTTGGAATAGGAATTGCTGGTCGCGACATAGATCGCACTGCGCTTCACATCGATCGTCGGCGCCGACCAGACGGCGGCTCCGGAGGGACCATGGAGCTGCGTACCCCTGGCGTTCTTGCCGGTTGGATGCGGCAGTTCGGGGATCGTATAGGTCTGCCAGACCGGTTTACCGGTCGCAGCCTCCAGCGCCACCACGCTGCCGCGGAAGGTGCAGCACTCATAAGAGGGTTGCGAGCCGGCGGCCTCCTCGAGCGAGGATACCGGCACGTAGATGATGCCAGAATGCAGCGTCGGCGCGCCGGTGATGCGCGCGGCCGCGTGCTCCTCGACCTTGGTCTTCCAGATCAGTGCGCCGGTCAGCGCGTTCACGGCGTAGGCGTTGGCGCGCAGATCGCCGAAGAAGATTGCGAACTGATCGGAGCCGGGAAGCGGCGCGAAGCTGATCGCGGCGCGCACCGCGGCGTCGATCGCGAGCGTCCATAGCGTGCAGCCGCTCCGCGCGTCGAGCGCGTGCACCTTGCGGTCGGTGCCGCCGATGAACAACAGGCCGCCCACGATCGTCGGCGGCGCAAAGGACACTGAGGCGCCGGGAAAGGCATAAGCCCATTTCAGCCGCAGGCGCGGCACCTGCTCCGCGGTCAGCCCTGCCATGTCGGCCGTCTGGAAACGGCTGTTGGCCACATCGACGCCCCATCCGTTCCAGCGCGGGCCATCGAGCGGCTGCGGAAAGCCGCCGGCCTGCTGCGTGCAGCGGCCCTTCACGTCGGCGGCGACGCCGATTGCGGCCTTGCCGGTGACGAAGGCAGCGATCGCGCGGCGTTCGTCGTCGCTGCGCTCCTTCGCCATCGCCACCATGCTGCCGGAGGTCAGCGTTCCCAGCACGTGATCGAACGACATCGCCTGCATGGCGCTGCGGCCCGGCACCCGGCTCTGGGCACTGCCGGCATCGTGACATTGCGCACAGTGCGTTGCGTAGAGCGCAGCACCGTCCTGCTGCGCGAGTGCCGGCGCGAAGCAGCACATCAACATGGCGGCTACGACAACACTCGGCCTCATGGCGTGCTCCCATCGTCATCGCAATGCGCGATGGCTTTCCACAACCATAAGTATACAGCGCCCGCTATTATCGAAGCAACGGACTTTCCGCCTGCGTCTGCCACATAGCCGTGGCGATGCGGGCGCGATCGGGCAATTCATCCAGCCGCCACAGCCCAAGACTCTTGTCGTGCCAGCCGGCGCCGCCTTCCTCGCAACGCTCGTTGATCAACGCGTGCGGCGGTGGCCAGTTGAACGGCGCCTTCTCCATGTTGAGCGCGCGCCAGTCGCCGTCCTCGCAATCGCCGTTGTCGGGCCATTCGGGAAACGTCGTGACCAGCAGGAAGCGCGCGCCACTGATCCGAAAGCGGGCGACGGCGCGGGCGATATTGTCGAAGCTCAGATGAACCAGGCAGTCCCGGCAGAGAATGACATCCGCGCGCGGCAGCGCATCGCGCGTGACGTCGGCGATGAGAAACCGGCCGGAAGCTCCGCCGTCCGCGACACGCTGACGGTTGGCCGCGATCAGCGACGGCACGATGTCGATGCCGGTGTAATCGAGATCGAGCTTCAAGCGGGCGATCCAGCCCGCGTCGCCGCAGGGCGCATCGAGCAGCGAGCGCGCGCCGAGCCGTTGCAGCAGTGCAGGAAGCGCCTCGCCGATCGCGGCGGTGGCGCCGTGCTCCGAGCCGAGGCCCGACACCGAAGTGGCGGCGCCCCACAGGTTGGTCCGCTGGATCCGCTCGAACCGCGCGGCGAGGTCGAGGCCGGCGAAATTGTCGCGGTCGGCGACGAAGCGTTCATGAGCGAGCACGGGAGGACGATTGGCGATCATCGGGCGGACCTCAACATTCCGTCGTGAGCACACTAACAGCTCATGCTTTGGATCCGAAATCTCGTCCCCTCCTCAAGCCGGCTTCTGCCACTCCATGATGTGGAAGTAAGGCACCCGCCGATGAAGGGCATTCCTGTCGGGGTCGCCGCCCGTGGGCTGCGGCTCGATGAACAGGCGCAATTGGAGGCCGTGATCGAGCAGCAGCGTCATGTAGGTGCTGAGCCGACGATGCCAGTTCTGAATGCGGATGCCGCGCCAGCTGACCCAGTTCGGCCGCTCGTCCATGTAATGATCGATGATGAAGCGCAAGGCGCCGTCCCCGTCACGCATCCAGCCTTCGGGCGGACCGGCGGTGTTGAAGCTGGTCAGGTTGGCGATCAGCAGCGTGCCGCCAGGCCGTAGCGCCGCCACCATCTTCGCGATCGCCCCAGCGAGATCGGGAATGTCGATCAGGCTGAGATAGCTGACGACGAGATCATAGGACGCATCGGCCTCCATCGTCTCGGCGTGGCCGAGCCGATAATCGCCGTTCGGGTCCAACTCCCTGGCACGCGCGAGCAGCGCTTCAGTCGGATCGATGCCCGTGGTGCGGATGCCGGCGCGCTGCATGATACGGCAGAAGCGCCCCTCCCCGCAGCCGACATCGAGCGCATTGCGAAAGCCGCGTCCTTCGATCCGGCTCCGCATCGGCGCATCCAGCACGAAACGGCGGCCATAGTCGCCGTCCTCCCCCTGCTCGACGATCCAGGCGGCCGCGGACGCGGCCCAGCCGTCGCTGACATCCTCGCTCATGAATTCACCTTCGGAAATTGATGTGCGCCGCGTCTCGCGGGCGCGCTACTGACCACAGATTGGACCAGAGTTCAACATGAGGTAGATTGCGCCGATGCGCTCGACCACCGCCAGGGAGAAGGCCAGGATCGCCGCCGGAGCGGTGACGGCTGTCGTCATGACCGCCGTGCTGCTGGTACTCGCGCTCGGCTTCCTGCTGGCACGATAGGACGCGCGGCGGGCGATCGCCGCCGCGCAACCTTACGCCGCTCGCACCGTGCGCAGGAATTTCCCGACTTCGTCCTTCAGCCTGTTGCTGTCGCTCGCCAGCATCTTGGCTGTCGAGAGCACCTGCGAGGAGGCCGAGCCGGTCTCGGCCGCGCCGCGCTGCACGTCGGTGATGTTGGTGGAGACCCGCTGGGTGCCGTGGGCGGCCTGCTGCACGTTGCGCGAGATCTCCTGGGTCGCGGCGCCCTGCTCCTCCACGGCCGCGGCAATGGTGGAGGAGACCTCCGACAGCCGCTCGATCGTCGCGGAGATGTCGCGGATCGCGCTGACGGATTCCTGGGTCGCGGTCTGGATGCCGGAAATCTGCTGACTGATCTCGCCGGTCGCCTTCGCGGTTTGCTCGGCCAGCGTCTTCACCTCGGAGGCAACGACCGCGAAACCGCGGCCCGCCTCGCCGGCACGTGCCGCCTCGATGGTGGCATTCAGTGCCAGAAGGTTGGTCTGGCCCGCGATGGTGTTGATCAGCTCGACCACGTCGCCGATGCGCGTTGCCGCGACCGAGAGCTCGCTGACGCGCTCGGTCGTGGTGCGGGCCTGGGTGACGGCTTCGCCCGCCATCCGCGCGGATTCCTGCACCTGCCGGCTGATCTCGTTGACCGAGGAAGACAGCTCTTCAGTGGCGGTCGCGACCGACTGCACGTTGCCGGTGGCTTCGCCCGAAGCCATCACCACGACCGAGGTCAGCTCCTGCGCACGCTGCGCGGTGGTGGCGAGCGTCGAGGAGGAAGCTTCGAGCTCGGTGGATGCGGAGCCCACCGTCTCGATGATCTCGCCGATCGCACGTTCGAAGCCGTCGGCAAGATTGAACATGTCGCGCTTGCGCTGCTCGGCGGCCTGCTTCTCCGCTTCGAGCTGCGCAGCCTTGAGACGTTCGACCTCGATCCCGTTGGTCTTGAAGATTTCGACGGTCCTGGCCATGTCGCCGATCTCGTCGCGGCGATCCTTCTCGGGCACCTCGATCTTGAAATCGTTGCGGGCGAGGCTTTCCATGGCGAGCTTGAGCCGCGCGACCGGCTGCGACATTGCCTTGAGGCCGACGAACAGCGCAATCGCGATGCCGACGATGAGGCCGCCGGCGCTGACGCCGACCACGGTCCAGGTCGCGGATTTGGCATCCCGCTCGATGGCGTCCTTGCGCTTGGCGACCAGCTTGCCGGTCTCGGTCGTGAACTGGGCGATGCGCACCAGGGCCGCGTCGATCAGCGGATCGCACTCCTTGTGCGCGCGGTCGGCCGCCCTGGCATTCTCTTCCGGGCTGCTCGCCTGCGAGCCGGCCTTCAGCACCGGGTCGCAGCCGGCGAACACCGCTTTCAACTGGTCGCCGATGCTCTTGATCTGGCTCGCGCGCGACGGATCATCCTGCTCGGCGGCATCCAGGAATTGGCGGATTTCGTCGCGGTTCTGGGTCGCGGTCTTGAGGCGGTTGGCGTTACCCGCCTCCGTCGCCTCGGTGAAGACCGCATAGAGGGCGGCATGATAGGTCTCGGCGCGGCGCTGGGCCCGCGCCAGGTTGAGCGCCGAGGATTGCGAGGCGGAGAGCTCGGCGAAGCTGTCGGCGGTCGCGGAGAGTTCGCGCGTACCGAAGGCGGCGACGGCAACCATCGCACAGCCCATCACGGCCACGATCAGTGCGACCTTCCAGACGATTTTCAGATTGTTCAAAAAGCCCATTCCAGCCGCCTCAACGATTTTCTGCCGATGCATAATCCTAGCGACGTGCATTGGAACCGGCGGACGTTAAGATCTGATGCCGAATGCCCCGAGTAGTCTTACGGAAAACTAACCATTTGGGGCGCCGACGTAAGCTTCGCGTAAGCTTCGGCCTGTTTTCGGGGCGAGATCCGGCCTGGACGGCCGGAACCGGTCGCCGGCGTCGGCCGTTGCCGGCCCATGCGGATCAAGGAAGACAACCGAAACATGGTTCTGCTGGCGACAGTGACGCTGTGCTGTGCCGCCGTGGCCTGCACCATTGCGCTGTTCGAACCGGCATTCGAGCAAGCTCCGGCAACACAGGTCGCCGAGCGGGCGGCAGCCGACGCGACGGCTCCGACAGCGGTCCGGGTGGTCGGGGCGCCGTTCGCGCCCAACGTCAACCCGCGCGAGCGATAGCGCTCACCTCGGCGATGCCTCCGTGCCCGCTTCGGGCCGGCCCTGGGCACGCGCCAATTCCTCGACGAATGCGATGACCTCCGCCCGCTTCTCGGGCGACAGCGACAAGAACGCGCGGACGAGCCTCAGGCCCTGCGCTTCCTCCGACTGGTTGCTTTTGGCGTCCATTCCTCACTGTCGGGCGAGCGGGAAAATTATGCAATCCCCATCGGAGATCTTCTTGATTCGGCCGGCCGGCTTTGCTGGAATAGGTCGAACAGAGGTGGACCATGAAGTGGATCAGAGAGCGCGACGCACTGATCGCGCAAACAATGGCCTTCGTCCAATCGGTAACCGGCAAAAAGGATGGCTTCCATCCACCGGAGACCCCTACGGCCGTACCGGAAGTCTCGGTGGGAAGCGTCACCGTCGAGACCGTTGCCGTCGAGACCTTCGCGATCCAGGTCCAGCCGCGGCAGGCTGCCCCGCCTTCGCCCGTCATGATTCCGCCGGCGCGGACAAGCGGCGATTTCCGCTCCGAGATGCAGGCCCGCATCGCCAATTTCCGCAGGCATCAGGAGCGGTTCGAGCGCGAGCGCGAAGAATATTGCGCGGCCACTCTGACCAAGTTGCGAGCCGCCATCCGCGACGTCGCCCCCCGTCCCGCAGCGAAGAAGTGAGGCGGCTATCGCCTCGCAACCAGGCCAATAACCAAGGCCCTATGGCCACGGGCCTTATAGCCAGGACCAGACCAGCCAGAGATTGGCCGCACAGGCGCCGAACAGTGCCAGCGTCAGTGGCAGCAGCATGTGCCCGCAGCAGGTTTTGAGGTCGGTCGTCATGGCCGGAAACATCCGCTGATTCCGGCGAAGGAGTCCCAGGGTTTCTTTTTTGGAGGATTCAGGACTCGTTAAGGACTCAGAGTCCAGTCGCCCGATCACTGCCCCGTGATCCCCTTTCCTCGGTCGGAACCCCTTGCCCCGAGAACTCGTTAAAGCGTTCTCCCGGAGCGGAAAGAATGCCGTACGCCCTGTTCTGCAACGACGCCCAAATCAGCAAGGCTTATCCTGACGAGGCCGACATCTGGAAGCTCGCGCAGCGGAGCGGACTGGTCGTGGACATCGGCGCCGACGGTGACGAGCGCCCCGGGCCGCGTCGTGTGCTCGACAATGATTACGAGATCAAGCCCTGCCGGGCAGCCCAAGGCGAAGATCCCGCCAAGAACAAGGCGGAGGCCGAACAGCAATCCAGGATGGAGCTTGAGCTGAGTTCTTGAGGCCCGGCCGGCAAGCGCGAGCGATCTGGCCAACCCGAGCGATCTGGGAAGGGAATATCAGGGAGTCGCTGTCGCGAGCGAAGCCTGCTCGCCGGCCATCGCCACGCAGGCCTTGCGGCGGTGCAGCCCGCGGATCGCGCCGGTCACCTTCAGCACCTTGCCCGATGGGCAGGCGGCGTCCTTGACGAAGGCGACCTCATACGGTGCCAACATCAGAGGCTCGGATTTGAGGATTGTCTGTGCAGAGCACGGCATGGAAATGAAGCACGAGAGCACACCTGCCGACACCAAGATACGCATGTCCGTCGTCCCACCAGCCCGGTAATTCTCATATAACGTGTTCCGGAGCGCCAGTTCCGTAAGCGGCAAAAATTATTTTTGCTTTACGGCAGTCCCATGACGCCCGTGAGAAGGGCGCGCGCCCGGCTGTTTGCCTGCAAATGACGCGCCAGATGGTTCACGCAAGGCTAACAAGCGGCAGGCAAACGAAAGGCCGGCAGAAGCCGGCCTTTGTCAGATCGTGGTCATGCGCGGACGGTCAGTAGCGCGAGGCTGCCGGACCGCCCCAGCCGAAGCGGTAGTTCACACCGACCTTGACGGTATGCTCGTCCTCCCGGCCCCGGACGCCGACGATGTCGGCCGGACCGGAGGTGAAGGTCGTGCTGCCAAAGTTGTAGTACTGGTACTCGGCCTTGGCCGACCAGCTCGGCGCGAACATGTATTCGAGGCCGGCGCCGACGGTGTAACCGTCCTTGCTATTGCCAGTGGTGGTGAAAGTCTGCGGCACGCCGGCAACGTTCACGCCAAGGCCGCCATTGCGCCAGGCATAACCGCCCTTGGCGTAAAGCAGCGCCGGTCCCCAGGTATAGCCGACGCGGCCGGTCACCGACCCGAGTTGGTCGGTATTGGACGTCACCTGGGTGCCCAGCGGGAACGTGACACCATTATTATTGGTCGGCAGCCAGGAATACTGGGCCTCGATACCCACAACCCAGTTGGGCGCGAACTGGTAGTCGAAGCCGCCCTGCACGCCGCCCAGGAAGCGGGCGTCGCTGGACTGGAAGCTGCTGTCGCCGGCAAACGCACCGCCGACATGGCCGCCGATGTAGAAACCGGTCCAGTTGTAGATCACCTGCGGCGGCGTATAGGCGGGTGCCTTGGTGTAGGGGCGCGGCTTTACGTCGGCTGCCGCGGCCGGGGCAGCCAGCGTCAGCAGAGCGACAGCGCCCAGCAAAATCGTTTTCATGGTCATCCCCGTTCTTTCAAATCGACACTCAGGAAACAACGTGGCGTGAATTAGGTTGCTTCGCGGCGATGCCGGAACGTTGATCGTTCGATACTGTGACGGGACGGCAACATCGCGATCTTGTTCCGTCACCGCTGCTTGCGCCGACCGATTTGTCGTTGGCGCAAGACCTGCCGTAACGATCTGTCGCAAGGCGACACCGCCCCGTTCAAAGCTCGCCAAAATGTGATCCAGCGGCTCCGGCGCCTTCTGTCCTAACAGCAAGCCATGAAGGCGGGCTTTGCCCTACCGCGTCATCTTTTCCAATTCCGGAAAGGGAGCGTAAACCGCGCCGGCGCAGAGCTCGCTGGCGCGATCGAGGACGCGATCCGCCCGTCCGTTGACGAAGACCACGGCGCGCTCGCGCATACCCTTGTAGCTGCCGTCCGTCTCGCGCGGCGTGAAGCGCAGGCAACTCACGTAGAACTGTCTCCCGCCAACCTCGCGCTGCACCGGCTCGGCCATGCTAGCCTCGCGCACCCCGACCGGGTTGTTGAGATAGGCGCGCATCAAGGCGAGCGTGTCGCTGCGGACATTGTCGGGATAAGGCTGCGGCCCTCCGGCCTGGCCCCCGCCCATCAGGGTCGGACGATCGCCCTCGCCGCCGAAACATCCCGCCAGCGCCAGCGGCAGTGCCAGGACCACCGCATATCTCACGAACCGCCCCACAGGCCTCACTCCACCGATCAGACTCGGAGACGTTCTAGCCCCAAGGTTGCGCGAAGTGAATTCGCTTGCGATGCCCGCACGGAGGCCAATGGCGTACCCGGCCCGCCGTCGATACCTCGCGCTTACGCACAGGGCATGACGGACGGGCCGGGCCTGGATTCCGCACGCGGCGGCGGGGCAATGCTGGACGCCGCCGCGCGGGATCAGTCGTCAGCTGCGCTTGTCGGTGGTCGCCGGCTTGGTCACGTCAGGCTGCGCCTTCAGCGACTTCTTGGCCGACAGATGCTTGTGGTGATGGCGATGCGTGCGCACGGCCTTGTGCTCGTCGGGCGTGACCGCGGCATTGGCGTTCATCGCCTTCGACTTGGAATCCGTCTTGGTGTCCACCTTGGCATCCGCCTTGACGTCGGCGGCTTTCGTGTCGGCCTTGACGCCGGCTTCGGGTTTCGCGGCGGTGGTCGACGCCTTGGTCTGGCTCTGGTCCGCCTTGATCACCGGCGCCGTCGTGGTGGTCTTGCCGGTCTCGGCCGCGAAGGCCGGGGCTGCGATGACGGACGCTGCAAGCAAGGCTGCGGAAATGGTCTTCAACATGGTGGTCTCCTCTGTGAAGGATCTCGAGGCGGCGCCCTTTGCCATCCCTTCGATCATGGGTCGGAGCCTAGGCGGCGCGCACTGAACCCAGTCTGAAGCCTCTAGCAGGCTTCCGTTCATCTCGATGACACGTTTGTCATCTGACGGCAGGCGAATACACCGGGCCAGCCGGGAATGTTTTCGCCCGATGGGTGTTCCGGTATTCGGGCAATCGTGTAGGATCGCCACGTTTCATACGGGAGAACTTAGATGCGCAAATTCTCAATGCTTCTGGTGCCGGGACTCGTTTCCATGACGCTGGCAGCCGGGCCGGTGCTGACCAGCGCCTATGCCGCGGGCAGCGACGAGCCCTCGCCGCCGAAGTCGGACAGTTCGACGAAGAAGGAAAAAAAGAAGAAGAGCTCCTCCGTCAGCGATCCCAAATTCCTCGCGGCCTATCGCACAGCCTACACCACGATCTACGACAACCACGACTACACCGGCGCGATCGGCCAACTGAAGTCGCTCAAGCGCGACGACGTCGCCGATGTTGCGAACCTGATCGGCTACTCCTATCGCAAGCTCGGCGACTACCGGTCCTCGAAGGTCTATTACGAGCTGGCGCTGAAGGACGACCCGAACCATGTCCGCACCTGGCAGTATTACGGCCTCTGGCAGCTCGAGCAGGGCAACCGCGAACAGGCGCAGTATCATCTGAACAAGATCGCCTCACTCGCCGGCACCGACAGCTCCGAATATCGCTCGCTCGCCGCGGCGCTCGACAAGCCAACTGGCGCAACGCTGGTCTACTGAAGACATCGCATCTTCGAACGAAACGAACGGGCACGACCTTTCGGGTTGTGCCCGTTCGGTTTTCTCGGTTAGCCTCTCGCACCATCTTCCCCCTGCAAACTGGTGCGCAATGGACACGTGGCTGCGATCCGCGATCGACTACATCGGCTCCTGGATCGAATTCCAGCACACGACAATCCAGCAGCCGGGCGTGATCGTCGCATTCGTCCATCGCGGCGAGGTCGTCGCCGAGCGTGCGTTCGGCCTCGCCAATCTCGACACCGGCGAAAAGCTCACCCCGCGCCACCGCTTCCGCATCGCCTCGCACTCGAAGAGTTTTACCTCGGCCGCCATCATGAAGCTGCGCGAGCAGCGCAAGCTCCGGCTCGACGATCCCATCGGCCAATATGTCGGCGGCCTGCATCCGCGCGTCGCCGAGACGACGATTGCGCAAGTGCTCTCGCACAGCGCCGGGCTGACGCGCGACGGCGCCGATTCCGGCCAGTTCATTGACAGCCGTCCCTATCTCGACGCCAGGGAGCTGCTCGCGGAATTGAAGCTGCCGACCGCGATCGAGCCCGGCACGCGCTTCAAATATTCAAATCACGGCTTTGGCCTGATCGGCCTCGTCATCGAAGCCGTGACGAAGGAGCCCTACTCCGCCTGGATCAAGCGCGAGATCATCGAGCCGGCAGGCCTGCGCGAGACCGAGCCGGACGCGCCGCTTCCCAAGAGCGCGGCGTTCGCGCGCGGCCATACGCGAAAGGTGCCGCTGGGCGAGCGCTGCGTGATCCCGGGTGACAATCCGGCCCAAGCGATGGCATCAGCCGCGGGCTTCGTCGCCACCGCCGGCGATACCGCCCGCTTCTTCGCGCAGCTCGCGCCTAAAGCGGGATGAGTTTAGTCTGAATCGATTTGGGATTCCCAAATCAGTGTATTTCTGATTCACCATGCTGGCTGG